>DATLFA010000016.1:0-56358 GCA_035525225.1 Acidimicrobiales bacterium | reverse complement strand
TCCGAGTCGATTCTGCGACTCGAGGCTGCCGCGGAGGGGCAAGTTGCGCTCGATCTCAGTGGGGTCACCTTTATGGGTTCGTGCGGCATCAAGGAACTTCTACGGATGCGAGATGTCCTGTCGCTGCGCGTCGACGCGGTGAGTCCGCAGGTGCAGCGAGTGCTGGATATCACGGATCTGTCCTGGCTCATACTCGACGCGAATTCACGAACAAGCGATGGACGCGTAGAAGCCCATACCGCCTGAGCAGCGAGGGCCGTGCCTTCACCCGTAGATGCGCAGTCCTGTCGGGAGTTAACAACGGTAGGCGAGGCTCCTTCGCGTCAACACTTCACGCGCTACGCACATGTGTTCAGTACGGTGCGGGGATGGAGCGCCTGACCTGGTCGCACTCCGTAACGAAAGCGCCTCGGAAACCTGGTGGATAGTCGCCTTAGCGATCGTGGCGCTGACCGTGATCGCGGTCATCGTGGTCCTCGCTATCACGAGCTGACGCACAGTCGCTTCGCAGCGAGTCAGCGAGAAACGAATTGTTCGAATTGCCTTTAGGGCTCCGCGAGTTGCGCTTTGAGGGCTGCAATGTCCGCAATCTCCCAGGCTTCGACGATCTTGCCATCGCGGAGGTGGGTGATCACCGCCTGATCGATGCGAAAGCTGCGCCCTGTCCCCGTGACGCCAGCGAAG
The DNA here is from genome assembly GCA_035525225.1 of Acidimicrobiales bacterium. GTDB lineage: Bacteria > Actinomycetota > Acidimicrobiia > Acidimicrobiales > WLNW01 > DATLFA01. The sequence goes on along the minus strand of DATLFA010000016.1, from coordinate 55,674 downwards.
GTGGTCGTCATGGTGCCGGTGACGATGACGCGGGCCATCTCGACTTCGCCGTCTATGACGACCTCTTCGACATGGTGGCGGATGTCGGGCATGGCTGCTCGCGCTTCGGCCCACACTGCCTTTTCGTCGGCTGCGCTTGTCGTGGACAGACCAAGTGGGGCGTGCACGACCGCGTCGGGATGGAGCAGGGCATCGAAGGCGTCGAGGTCGCCCGCATCACCGGCGGCAAGCCAACGAAACACGACTGTCTGACGAGGGTCAACCATTCGCCAAGTCTCGCGCATGGCGGACAGCCATTCCTTCGCTGAGCCGGGACCGCACGCGGGCGCAGGACCGGCTCTCGTGAATTGTGCCCTTGAGTCCGTCTAGGCTTTCGCTGTCGGGGTTACAGCCCCCGAAAGGAGGCGCTCGTGTTCGCACTTTTTACCGAGGTCGACGCTGACGAGTCGCATGTCGCAGCGGCGAGGGAGTTTCTTCCGAACATGGCTGTGCCAGGGGCACGTGAAAGCGGTGCGAAGGCCGGCTATTGGCTTGCGCCACAGGGCGGGCGAGGCGTCGCAGTGGTCCTGTTTGATTCCGAACAGGCCGCACGGAAGCTCGCGGAGCGATTTCGAGTTGGAGAAGCACCCATGCCGGGCGCTCCGGCCGGAATCACAGTGAGAACCGTCGAAGTGCGCGAGGTCCTCGCCTCGTTCTAAGCGGGCACGGGGTCACTCGCGTATCTGGATTTCCAAGCGCTCGGAGGCAGGCTCGTAGCAAGGCGGCCGTGCGCGCGCTGAGTGTGCCGGCGTGGCGTTGTGAAGTCGCTTTCAGTCCTCAATCAGTCCTCACCTCGTCGAGAAACAACAAGTGTCGATGACAGGAACCCATGGGTGGTTACGGTCGTTGTCATTTGGTGCCTCCCTGGAGGTTGCCCGCCCAATCAGCTCACGAGCACGGCGGCGACCCACACCGCGATCGCCACTGTTCCGGCGGCGAACTCCAAGGCCACGCCCTTGCCGATGCTGACGATGACGCGCTTGGTAGAGGCCCACGCCGACGCGTGTGAGCCGAAGCGGACTCGCTCACCGAGGTATGCGCCGGCGACAACGCCCGCCAACGCGCCGATGACAGGGACGACGAAGAACCCGATGACGCCGCCGACGCCGATCAACACCCATGTCCGCGCGGGCACCTTCTGTGCCGCGAGCTCCCGTCCTGGAACCCGGTACTTGAGGTACGTGCCCGCCCCGAGAATGGCGATCATCATCGCGGCGACGATCCACGCGGTCACCGTTCCCTCCGCGACCGCCCAGACGACTGCCGTGGCGGCGATCAGGAGCAGACCGGGCAGCACCGGCAGGAGCACGCCGACGAGACCGATCGCCATCACGAGTCCAGTGAGGATCTCTCCTGTCGTCGACACCCGGAACCTCCGATCGGTTACAGGACGACGACGGTGCGGCCGATCGTCTTGCGGTCCTCCATGTCGTCGAGCGCGCCGGGCAAGTCCTCGAAATCAACGGTGCGGCCGATGATCGGTCGGATCTTTCCCGCGGCGAGCAGAGATTCGAGCGAGCGTTGGATCCCGTCGCCGACGCTGCGGGGCACCACGTTGAAGCCGGTCGCTCGCTTCGTCTGCGCGACGTCGCTGCGGTAGGACAGCAAGACGCCTCCGATCGAGACGTTGCCGAAGCACAGTGCTCGGGGCGTGACCGTCGGTTCGTCCTCGGCCTCGATCGCACTGGCGAAGCCGATGATCATGAGCCGTCCGTTGCGCGCCATGCACTTCAACGAGCGCACGGTTGTCTCGCCACCGACGCCGTCGAAGACGAGATCGACCCCCGCGCCACCGGTCGCCTCGAGGACGGCCAGGACGAAGTCGTCCGCGCGGTAGTCGACGGCGATCTCGGCCCCGAACTCGAGACAACTCGCGACCTTGTCGGCGCCACCTGCGGTCGCGATCACGCGGGCGCCGGCCGCCGTGGCCAGTTGCACCGCGGCCGAACCCACGCCTCCGGCCGCGGCGTGCACCAAGACCCATTCGCCGGGTTGTACCCGGCCGCGTTCGTGCACACCGAGCCACGCGAGGTGGAAGGGGAAGTAGAAGGCCGCCGCCTCGTGATCGTCGAGCGACGCGGGCGCATCGAACACCATGTCGACGGGCGCCACAACCCACTGCGCGTAGCCACCGAACGCACCTTTTGCGGTTGCCATGACGCGGCGGCCGATCCAACTGTCCGCGCCCGGTCCGGCCTCCTCGACGATGCCGACAACTTCCATTCCGAGCGTGTAGGGGAGCGGCGGGTTGATCGTTGCGTAGCGGCAGTGGCAGCCGTCGATCTCGTTGAAATTCAATGCGGCGGCCCGCGTGCGGACGAGCACCTCGCCTTCACCCGGCTGCGGTTTGGCGATGTCGTCGAGCCGCAATGCATATGACGGACGCCCCGCACGATGTACTCGCCATGCCTTCATACTCGGGCCCCCGTGTACGTGTACGTTGAGCCGCCGTGAGAGCAGCTCAGGTCGTGCGGCATGGTAGGCCAGTCGAGGCAGTCGAGATCCGAGACGTCGATGTCCCCGAACCGGGCCCGGGCGCGGTGCGCATCGCGGTCTCGGCGGCGTCGTTGAACTTCGGTGATGTGGCGCGCTGCAGGGGCACTATCTCGAGCGTCATGATCCCGCCGCCCTTCACGCTCGGCATGGATGTCTGCGGCGTCGTCGATGCCGCGGGCGACGGCGCGACACAGTGGCTCGGCCGTCGTGTCGTGGCGATCACCGCGATGGCGCTCGGCGGCATCGCCGAGTCTGCGCTGGCCCAGGTCCACGGTGTCTTCGCGGCGCCGGCCGAACTCGACGACGCCGAGGCGGCCGCGTTCACATTGCCGTTCCACGTGTCCCATTTGGCCCTGCACAAACGGGCCCGGATCGCCGCCGGCGAAACGCTGTTGGTGGTCGGCGGCGCGAGTGGAGTCGGCACGGCGGCGATTCAGCTCGGCGTCGCGGCGGGGCTCGATGTCATCGCGGTGGCGGGCAGTGGCAAGGCGAGCGTGTGCGAGCAACTCGGTGCGTCGTTGGTCATCGACCCGGCGACCGGCGACATGTTCGACCGCGTCATGAGCCACACAGACGATCGCGGCGCTGACGTCGTGTTCGATGTCGTCGGCGGCGACCTGGTCGAAACCACGTGGACCTGCGTGGCGCGCGAAGGTCGCTACTTGCCGGTCGGGTTCAACGACGACCTGCAGTCCGGATTGACCGGGCGACCGTTGCGCAAGGTGTCGACCGGCAACTTCTCCGTCGTCGGCGTGTTGCTCTCGTACAGCGAAGTGCCGCTGCAAGTTCGCCGGGCCGGGCTGAACCCGTTCCCGTCGAGTACGGGCGACGAAGTGCACGCCGCGCTTTGCGATCTGGTGACCCAGGCAGGCATTCGGCCAGTGGTCTCCCGGCGTATTCGCATGGAAGATGTCGGCGCGGCCCTCGAAGACCATGAGCAGCGGCGCACGACCGGACGAACCGTGGTCGACGTCCACACGTGAGCTTCCCGCACGGGACGCGCAATCGGAAGGAGCCATAGGGGTGGTTGGTGACGAGCGGGTTCGATACGACGTCGCGAACGGGGTCGCGACGATCACGTTCGATCGGCCCGACAAGCTGAACGCGCTCACCTTCGCCATGTGCGACACGTTCGTGGCTGTGCTCGAGGACGCGAAGGTCGATCCTCGGGTACGCGTCGTGGTGCTCAAAGGCAACGGCCGCGCATTCACCACCGGCGTCGACGTCGACGATCGGCCCGATCTGCAGGATCCGTCAGCGCACACGATGCGCGACGACATGGCCGAGATCTCGAGGGCGGCGGACCGGTGGCTGTATCTGTGGACCCTACCGAAGCCGATCGTGGTGAAGGCACACGGTTATTGCGTGGGGTGGGGCCTCGAGATCGCGCTGCATGCCGATCTGGTGCTGGCATCGCACGACTGCTCCTTCTTCTTCCCCTCGGTGCGCAACGGCTCGGGGCTTCCTGATTCGGTCACCGCGATCTATCACTTGGGGATCCAGTGGGCCAAGCGCCTGTTGCTCACCGGGGATACGATCGACGGTCGCACCGCGGCGCGCATCGGGCTCGTCCTCGAGTCGTTTCCCGACGCCGACCTCGATGAGGCCGTCGACTCGTTGGCCCGCCGCATGGCCGCCCTGCCGCCCGAGTTGTTGGCGCAGAGCAAGGCGGTCGTCAATCGATCGATCGAGCTGATGGGGCGGGCACAGCTTCAGAGCTTCGGGGTCGAGGCAAACGCCACCGCGCGCGAGAGTCCGGCGGTCGCCGAATGGAGCCGCGTCCTGCGCGAGAAGGGCTTGTCCGCCGCGCTCGCGTGGCGCAACGAGACGTTTCTGAGAGGGGAGCAATGACCAGGACCGTGACAGCCGGGACCGACGGGTACGAAGGACTTCTCGCCGAGACCAATGCCGATCGACCGCCGGGGCGATCGTAGGTAGCATCGGCGGCATGCCGTATGCCAGCGGTGGCACGTTCTTCGATGCCGACAGCCACATCATGGAGCTCCCCGACTTCTTGCACCGGCATGCCGATCGCTGGTTGCTCGATGAATTGCCTCCACTGTCGACCGCATCGGGTGGTGCACAGGGCGAGGGGGCGATCCGCTATGCGGAGAGCCGGCGACACTCGACCGAACAGATCGCCGTGCTCGAGCAAAATGTCATCGGCGGTCCAAAGGCGTACGAGGCGCTCGGCGCGTTCGATCCCGCCGAACGGTCCTATGCGCTCGACTTGTTGGGCTTCCACGCACAGCTCGTTTTCGGATCGTTCGCGCTCGCGTCGTTTCTGCACCATGACGACCTGCGCGTCCGCTATGGGGGGTGCCGAGCGTTCAACCGCGCAATCGCCGAGTTCTGTGCCATCGATGATCGTCTGCTGGCGGTCGCGGTCGTGTCGCTCGCCGATCCGGTCGCGGCGCTGCGCGAGATCGACGTCGCGCTCGATTTGGGCTGCACCGCCGTGTGGGTCCCGGCCGAGCCATGCGGCGGACGCTCACCGGGTCACGACGACCTCGACCCGATCTGGACGCGGCTCGCTGACGCCGACGTGCCCTTCATGCTCCACGTCGGTGCGCAACCGATCGAGATTCGCGACGAGTACATGAACACGGGACGGCCGCCTGCACCGGGGTGGGCAGGCGGGGGAGAAGCGCTGCGGTTGAAAGACTTCCCCCTGTTGCACCAGTCGTCAGAGGAGTTTCTGTCGGTGTTGGTGCTCGATGGGGTCCTCGAGCGCCATCGCCGACTGCGCGGAGGTGTGATCGAGTTGGGAGCGACGTGGGTTCCCAGCATGTTGCGCCGCCTCGACCACGCCGTCGACAACCTCGCAAAGTTCGCGCCCGATGTTCGCAGCTTCACCCGGCCCCCGTCGCGACAGGTGCGCGATCAGTTGGCGTTCACGCCGTTTCCGTTCGAAGACGTCGCCGCGTTGATCGACGAGTCGGCTGACGATCTCTACCTCTTCTCGTCGGACTACCCGCACGTCGAGGGGGGCCGCAACCCGCTGGGCCGGTTTCGCAACAACCTCGAGCGCGCCCCGGAGATCACGGAGCAACGCTTTTACCACGAGAACTTCCTGAAGGTCCTGCCGCACGCGCAGGCGCTATTGCCATGAGGTGTACCTGATGGGGTTCGGCGAGGCGTATGTCGCGGTCTTGAATCTCGTCTATCGCTATCCCGAGCTCATCGACGGAGGTGACTTCGAGGGCATCGGCCGACTTTTCGCCGATGCCACAATTGATGCGGGCGATGGCGCACCGTACGTCGGGGCCGCGGCTATCCAAGAGATGTACGAGCGCAACACTCGCCGCTACGACGACACCGGCACGCCGCATACGCGCCACGTCATCACCAACCCGATCGTAGAGATCGACGAGGCGGCCGGTACCGCAGTGTGCCGGTCCTATGTCGTGGTGTTCCAACAGATCGAGGGGTTTGCGCTGCAGCCGGTGTGGAGCAACCGCTACGAAGACCGGTTCCGACGCGTCGACGGTGTCTGGCGTTTCGAGTCCAAGACGATGTCCGAGCACATGCCCGGCGACGTCAGCCGGCACCTGTTGGTCACGCCCGACCTCTGATCAAGTTTTCCGCGTCCGTTGGGCATGTCTGTTTTGGAAACCTGCCCACTGGTAACTGTGGTCGACTTCTCAAAACGGATACGAGGTAGGTGCCGCTTTCCGGGCACGGCACTAGTTCGGATAGCGGATCGTCACGCCCCCGCCGGAGGAGTGAGCGTCGATGATCCGCGAACTCGTGGGATCCGAACGAACGGGCGTCGAGACACCGCCTCCGCTCGAAGAGACGCGCAGTTGATACGCGTCGGTCGTGTTCGGCAATTCGACGGTGACGCCCCCGCCGCTCGAATCGACGACGACCGAGGTCGGCGCCGCGGCGAATGCAAGCCGGATGCCGCCGCCGCTCGACGATGCGTCGACGTTGGCCGAACGCACACCTTCGCCGCTGATCCCGCCACCGCTCGATCGCAATCGCAGGTCACCGCTCGTGCGGAACACACGAACGCCGCCGCCCGAGCTCGCCGCATCGATGGGGCCCGACACATCACTCACGCGCACACCTCCGCCGTTGCTGCGAATCACCACGGCAACGCCGGCGGGTACGCGCACGGCATAGTTCAGATTGCACATGTTGGTGAACAGCGTGGGACATTTCGCGTCGAGCACGAGTCGGTCGCCGGTGATCGTTTCGGTGTGGTTCGGCTGGCGTAGCCCCCGGCGTATCGAGCCGTCGATCGCGATCTCGCTGCCGCTGGCGCCATCGATGCGCACCGATCCCGCGCTGTTGTGGATTTCGACGGTCGTGATCGCGTCGGTGAACGTGCGCTGGAAGTGGTCGCGCCCGAACGACAGCAGATCGACCACGCTGTACACCCCGTAGGCGAGAGCGAGCACACAGAAGACACTGCCGGCGACGATCCACGCGGAACGAGGCGATGGTGGTAAGGGTGGTGCTGACGAGGTCGAGGGTTGGGTCGAGGTCGTGATCATGGTGTCTTCTCGTTCATCGGAGCCAGTGCAGGACAGCGAGCACTCGGCGGTGGTCGAGTTCGGTCGGCGGTAGGTCGAGCTTGCCGAAGATGCTGCGCACGTGCTTCTCGACCGCGCCGTCGCTCACCACGAGCGACATTGCGATGGCGGCGTTGGAGCGACCTTCGGCCATCAAGCCAAGCACCTCGCGTTCGCGCGGCGTCAGTCGCTCGAGGGGATCGCGCCGGCGACTGCGCGCGAGGAGCTGCGCAACGACCTCGGGGTCGAGCGCGGTCCCGCCGTTGCCCACGCGGCGCACCGCATCGACGAAGTCGCGGACGTCGGCGACGCGGTCCTTGAGCAGATAGCCGACACCCGCCGTGTCGCCGGCAAGCAGATCGGTGGCGTACCGCTCTTCGACGTACTGCGAGAGCACCAGGATCCCTGTCGAGGGCCAGCGAGAGCGGATCTCGACGGCGGCCCTGATCCCCTCGTCGGTGAACGTGGGCGGCATACGGACATCGACGACCGCCAGGTCGGGCTGCACCCGGGCGATCGTGTCGAGTAGTTCCACGGCGTCCCCGACCGCGGCGACAACATCGAGTCCGGCTTCGCTCAACAACCGAGTGAGGCCGGCCCGCAAGAGCACCGAGTCCTCAGCGATCACGATGCGCATGGCAACTCCACGAGAACAGAGGTCGGGCCCCCGGCCGGGCTCAGCACTTGCATCCAGCCACCCAGGGCGTGGACCCGTTCGCTCAGGCCGCGGAGGCCGGTGCCGAGTGCCGGGTCGGCCCCACCGGTGCCGTTGTCGGTCACGTCGATCGCGAGGCGGTCACCGTGTCGCGCGATGCTGACTCGCGCCTGGGTCGCGTTCGCGTGCTTGGCTACGTTGGTGAGCGCTTCGGCGACGATGAAGTACGCAGTGCTCTCGACGGTGGCCGCCGGTCGAGGGGACACATCGACGTCGAGTCGCACCGGTACGGGCGACCGCGCCACGACTGCCGAGAGTGCGGCATCGAGCCCTCGGTCTTGGAGTATGGCGGGGTGGAACCCGCGCACGAGGTCGCGCAATTCGACGAGTGCCGCCTTGGCTTCTTCGTGCGCCTCGGCGACGAGTTGTTGTGCATGCTCGGGGTCGTCGTTGAAGCGCTCGCGAGCCATGCCCAGATCCATTGCCAGCGCGACGAGCCGTTGTTGCGCACCATCGTGCAGGTCGCGCTCGATGCGGCTGCGCTCGGCCTCCGCGCTGTCGACGGCGGACACCCGTCGTTCCTCGGCCCGCCGTACCTCGCCCGCGAGACGGCGCTCTTGTGACGGACCGATCAACTTGCGAGCCAACGCCGCGTCGACGTCGGCCATCGCAAGGGTGACCCACGGGGCGATGAAAACGAGGCCGACGACACCGAGCGCACACATGGCCAGCGCGCCGGTGCCCGCGCTGATGTCGAACAAGCCGAACTCCGCAGTGTCGCCCGGCAACACGTTGACATAGAGCGGCAACGCGATCAGCGCCAACGACCCGCTCCACACGACGGTGGCGACGGCGAACTGGAGCGCGCCGACGGGGAGCGCCAGGAGGAAGTACGCGACCTCACGCCACCGGCTGGTGCTCTTGACGCGGGCCATGAGGCGCTTGAACCACGAACCTGTTGGCAACGGGTCATGGGGATCGGCGATGTCGACGTCGAGGAGCGCCGAGAAACGTGAACGTTCGAAGCGCCCGAAGCCCCGCACGCAGACGAAGAGCAACCACGCGAATGGCAACGCGAGGGGGAAGGTGATGGCCAGGCCCGCGCTGGTTGCGAGCAGCGCGATGGTGATCGAGAAGGTGATCGACCCGAGGAGGATGCCGAGCATGACGTGGGTGAGGGCACGCCAAGTTCGAGTCGTGGTCCAGGGGGCGAATAGGGGAGCTATCACGACGTCCACCGTACGAGAAGCGCCCCGTACCCACCATCCGGTGGCCTGGCGTCTATTGGGTAGGGTTGTCCCTACCTCCACCGCCCTCTCCCACACGAAGGTCAACCATGTCGACACTGCGAGGAAAGCGCATCCTCGTCACCGGACCAGCGGGTCAGATCGCCTTCCCGCTCGTCGAGGAACTTTGCCGCGACAACGAGGTGTGGGGTATTGCCCGCTTCGGAGATCCGGCCACTCGGGAGCGCGTCGACGCGACGGGCTGCATCACTCGTATCGTCGATCTCGCCGCGCCCGACTGGTCAGAGTTGCCCGACCGTTTCGATCACGTGTTGCACCTCGCGATCTATCAATCGCTGGACGCGAACTACGACTATGCGATGACCGTCAACGCCGAGGGCACGGCGTTGTTGATGCACCGGTTCGCCAACGCCGAATCCCTGCTGATCGTGTCGTCGGCGGCCGTCTACGACAACAATCCCGACGGCGCGCACCGCTACCTCGAAACCGATCTTTTGGGCGACAACCGCGCGCCCTATTCGCCGACCTACGGCATCACCAAGATCGCGCAGGAGGGCGTCGCTCGCGGACTTGCACGCGCCCTCGGTCTACCCACCACGATCGCCCGTATGAACGTGTCGTATAGCCCCGGTGGTGGGCTGCCGGCCTATCAACTCGACATGATCGTGAATGGGCTCGAAGTGCCGGTCATGACGGGCGGCGCGTGGTTCAACCCGATCGACCAAGCCGACATCAACGCGCAAGTGCCGAAGCTGCTCTCGGTCGCGTCGGTGCCCGCAACCATCTGCAACTGGGGTGGTGACGATGCCGTGAGCACCGAGGAGTACGTGACGTTCCTCGCGTCGCTGATCGGCGAGACCCCGCGATTCGTGTACACCGACCAGGGCATTCCCGGGCGCGCGTTCGACAACACGCGCCGCCTCTCGCTGATCGGCAACTGCGACGTCCATTGGCAGGATGGCTTCCGCAAGTTGGCGGCTCAGCGCTACCCAAACCTCGTCCGGGCCGGCTGAGCGACGCGATGCTCGAACGAGGTTCGCTCGCGGCGTCACCGATGCCGATGGTGGGCGAAGAGTTTCGCGAGCTCGTCCGGGTGCAGAACGTGGTCATCGAAGAGATCGTCAGCTCGGCGATGCCGGACACCTTCGAGTACTGGCAACCGCACGACGAGTGGGTCGTGGTCCTCGAGGGCACAGCGAAACTTGATGTCGACAGTGATGTCGTGGCGCTTGCGGCAGGCGAGTGGGTGCTGATCCCTGCGCACACCCGACACCGTGTACTCGAGACCGCCGCCGGCACCCGCTGGCTCGCGGTGCACGTTCATCCCGTGGCGCAGTTGCCAGTGCGATAGCGGCGGTCAAGCTCCGCGAAACCATCGCGATGCGGTGCCGCCGAGAATAGCGACGCGCGCTTCGGCGGTCGGCGCGTTCTCGATTACATCGTCGACCGCGCGCCGCAGCGAGCCGCGAAAGGGATAGTCGGTGCCAAGCACCAGCCGGTCTGTACCCACCGTGTCGAGAGCGCACCGAAATGCCGGCGGGTGATACGAGCACGTATCGAGATACAGGCGATGATGCAGGTAGTGCGCGAGGTCGTGGTCTGCGTCGCCCCGGCCCATGTCGACGAACCGCTGCGTGAGATAAGGGATCGTTCCGCCCAAGTGCGGCACGATGACGTCGAGGGTGGGGACCCGGTCGAGCATGCCCGACATCACGAGGCGCGCGATTCCGAGGCTGCTGCTCATGACCGCGTGCAAGCTGCCCCCGATCGTCCAGTCGGTGAACTTCGCCGGTCGGCAATCGAAGGCCGGGTGCAGCACGAGCGGCAGTTTGTACTGCGCGACCGCGGCCCACAACGATTCGAACTGTGGCTCGTCGAGGGTCCACGTCTCGGCGTTGGTGAGGGCGCTCACACCTTGCGCCAAGGGATGCGCCGCCACGCGAACGAGTTCGGCCACGCTGTCGTCGATATCGGGTAGGGGCAGCGCGAGCAGTACCGAGAACCGACCCGGGTGGCGCTCCGCGGCCTCGAGCATCGCATCGTTCGCGGTCGTGGCGACGCGGCGCGCCGTTGCCGCGGATCCCAGAGTCGCGGCGGGAGGGGGCAACGAGATCACCGAGACATCGACACCGCATTCATCCATCTCCGTAATGCGTCGTTCCAGTGCGACCAGCGGCGCGTCCGGTTGTTGCGCGGTCGAGAGCATGCCCGAATAGTCGCGGCCCAACGCGGGCTGTTCACGGATCAGGTCATGGACCGCGTCGAGATGGACACGTGGCATCCAGTGACTGTGGGTATCGATGCAGATCGAGCCGTCGACGGTCATCGTGTAGAGGCTCCTTCGCGTGTGGAGCCGTCGGTGCCGGCCGCCAGGTCGGTGAGGCGCGAGCGCGTCAGCGGGAGATCGCGGGCGCGGAGCCCGGTCGCAGCAAAGACCGCGTTGGCGATCGCTGCTGCGACCGGGCCGTGGGCGATCTCGCCCGCTCCGAAGGGCACCTCGTCGGGCCCGTTCACGACGACGACGTTGACGAGCGGTGCATCTTCGAAACGCAACACGGGGTACGCGTCCCATGTCGTGGTGGCGACGCATCCCTCGGCAAAACCGACCTCTTCGAACAACGTCCAACTCGTGGCCTGAATCGCGCCGCCCTCGATCTGGTTGACGAGCCCGTCGGGGTTGATCACCAAGCCGACGTCGACGGCGACGGTCAACTCTCGCACCGTGACCCGATCAATCGCTTCGACTTCGGCGACCACCGCACACCAGCCGCCGACGTTCTTGTAGCGAGCGACCGCCAGCCCCCGGCCGATCGCATCGGCGCACGGCTCGCCCCATCGACTCGCTCGTACCGCCTCGGTCAGCACGGCCCGTGCCCGTTCGTCCTTCAGGTGGCGCATACGCAAGTCGAGGGGATCGACGCCGCTCGTCGCGGCGATCTCATCGATGAACGATTCGATGGCGAAGACGTTGGCGAAAGCTCCGAGTGAACGCAGCGACGATGTCCGTATGGGCATGTCGAGCTTCGTGTGCGTGCGTATGACCTTCGCCGTGAAGTCGTAGAGCGGCACCGCGTTGCGCGCGATGCCACCGCGGTCGTCGGTGTCGGCAGCGGCGCGATCGGGCAGTGTCTCGCGTGCAGCGAGCATGCCTGAGACCCCCGCGTAGCCCGGTCTTGTCACGTGTGTGTTGCTCCACGTGTCACTCTGCCACCAGGTGATGTCACCTTGGCCGGAGACGTTCGCGGCGAGTTCGACTGCCATCGCGGGGCCGAACGGCGCGCACGCGAACTCGTCTTCGCGAGACCATTGCACCCGAACATGCCGTCCGGGCACGGCGCGCGCGAGCAACACTGCGTCGACCGCCACATCATCGGCGCCATTGTGGCCGTAGCAGCCAGCGCCTTCGGCGTGGTGGACGGTGACCGCGGCGATGTCGACGTCGCACACTTCGGCGATGACTGCACGCAGGGCGAAAATGCCCTGGCTGTGCGTCCAGACCTCGACCGTTTCGTCGTGCCAACGGGCAACCGCGCACGAAGGCAGCAGGGACGCGTGCGCAAGAAACGGTCGGGTGTAGATGCGCCGTATCTGGTCAGGATCGGTTGCGGTCGGAGGAGCGCCCCGTTCGTCGACGACGCGTGTCGCCACGTCACCATCCTGCAGCCACTCGACGAGATGCCGCATGTCCGGGATGCGCGCGCCGGGGGTCCACGTGCACGACTCGCGCAGTCGTTGTGCCGCTCGCACGGCTACCTCTTCGCGTGCCGCCAGCACACCGAGATGCCCTCCGTCGCGTACGACCGCGTCGACGCCGGCAATGCCCGCAGCGACGTGCTCGTCACAATCGACGAGTCGTGCTCCGGGCGAGCTCGATCTGACCATGCGGCCGTGCAACATCGCGTCGAACGACAAGTCGTGAACGAAGACCGCGACGCCCGCGATCTTCGACGGAAGGTCGCGACGTGCAGTCGAAGTGCCGATCACGCGCCAGGAGTTCGAAGGCTTGGGTTGAACGGTGCCGGCGGCGTCGTGGTCCAGGTCGACGTCGGGACGCAGCTGCCAATAGGTCACCGGTGTGCTCGAGGTGGCGCCGGGAAGCCGGGCCGTGAACGTGCCGTCGTCGAGTTCGATCCCGCTCGCGTCGACGCCGAGTCGTGCGGCGGCTGCCTGGAGGAACACCGCGCGGATCTCCGCGCACACGAGGCGTAGCGCGGTGGCTGACTGCTCGATCGACATGCTGCCGGCGGTATAGCCCTCGTCGACGCTCGACGCGGTGGTCGCCGGCGGCACCTGAACTCGATGCAAGTCGACATCGAGTTCGTCGGCGACGACTTGCGCGAGCGCGGTCAGGATGCCCTGGCCGATCTCCACCTTGCCGGTGTGCACAATGATCGTGTCGGTGGCGACGAATTCGATCCATCGCGAGAGTCGCGGTGTCCCCCGCAGCGCAGCCGGCAGCTCAATCACGGATGCAGCTCCTGCGCCGCTCGGATCACGGCCCGCACGATGCGCTGATGAGTGCCGCACCGGCAGATGTTGGCGTTCAGTGCGCGGCGGACGTCGGCTTCGTCGGGCGCCGGGGTATGCGTGAGCAGCGCGGCCGCGCTGATCAACATTCCCGACGAGCACGCGCCGCACTGCGCCGCCTGCTCTGCGACGAAGGCCCGGCGCAGCGCGTCGAGACGCGGATCGTCTGCGCTCTCGACCGTCGTGATCACGCCGGCCTCGGCGCTCGCCGTCGGTAGTTCGCACGAGGCCGTGACCGCGCCATCGATGAGCACATGACACGCACCGCACAGTTGCTGGCCGCACCCGAAGCGTATACCCACGAGACCGAGGTCGTTGCGCAACGCATAGACGAGCGGGGTCTGCGGATCGAGCACGACCCTGTGTCGACAACCGTTCACGTGCAATGTCATCTCGCGCATGGCGCGGGTGTTTCTAGCGCAGTTTCCCGTACAGAGCAGGACAGCTGCAGCGATCACCGCGGCAGCGGAAACTCGGTGAGGTAGTGCTGGTACTCGGGCTCGAGGTCGACCTCCAGCGTCTGCAACACGCGAACGACGAGGTTGTAGAAGCCGATGGCCAAGACGAGATCCACGAGATGTTCGGCTGACAGGTCGCGCGCGAGCTCGGCCCACGTCTCGTCGGAGACGTTGAGATCACTGGTCATCTCGCGTGCGGCGCGAAGCACCGCCCGATCTAGGGTTGGCACCGCAGAGGCGTGACCCGCCGTCTCGACGCCGATCGCGCGTATGTCATCGGCGGACACGCCGAAGTGTTCCATCGCGAGATCGATGTGGTGGGTCCACTCGTAGGCCGTCCCGGTGAGGTAGCCGACCTGCAGGATGGCCATCTCGCGCAGTCGCGGGTTCAGGGTACTGTCGTTGCGGATGAAGCTGCCCAGCCGGCCGAAGGCGCGCAGGCCCTCAGGGCTGTTGCCCAGCGCCTTGAAGAGTGTCGCAGGACGCGCGAGCAGGCTGCGGTACTGCTGCGGCACCTGCTCCGGTTCGAGGTAAGGGACGCGTGCCATGATCTCCGCTCCGTGGGGGCGCTGAGCCATCGCGCGGAAGCCTCGGTGCTCGTGTGCCGAGTGTCAAATGTCTCGGCGTCAGGGGTTCCGCAGCGGCACAATATTGCTTAGGCTTGCTAAGTATATGGAGACCTCCACGCCCACCATCGCCTCCGACCTCCGGCTGGCTGTCGGCCGGCTGGCCCGCAAGGTGCGGCTGTCCGAGACCAGCGGTTTGACCCAATCGCAGCTGTCGGCGCTCGTCACCATCGACCAGATCGGCCGGGCGCGCTTGTGCGACATCGCTGCCGCGGAAGGCGTGAGCGCGCCGACCGCCACCCGAATCGTCGGCGCGATCGAGAAGCTGGGGCTGGTCGCGCGGACCGACGACTGCGAAGATCGCCGGGCGACCCGCGTGGCCGTAACCGCCGCGGGCCGGGCCGCGCTGCGCCGTATCCGATCGAATCGCACCGCGTTCCTGCAGCAGCGCCTGCAACGACTCGACGACCACGATCTCGCGGTGCTGCGCGCCGCGTTGCCCGTCCTGGCCGCGCTGGCCGAGGACGAAGTATGAGGAAACGCTTCGACGCCACCTTCCGGGCGCTGCTGATCTCGCGCAACTACCGGCTCTACGCGGCCGGCCAAGGCGTGTCGCTGGCAGGTTCGTGGATGCAGACCGTCGCCCTCGGTTGGTTGGTGTTGGAGTTGACCGGCAGCGGCACGTCGGTCGGCTTGGTGACCGCGGCGCAGTTCATCCCGGTCTTGTTGCTGGCTCCGCTCGGCGGGGTCTTCATCGACCGGCTCGACACGCGGAAGGTCCTGTTCTTCACGCAGGGTGTGTCGGCGGTACTGGCGCTCGGTCTCGGGTTGCTGACGATCACCGGCGACGTGCGGCTGTGGATGGTCTACGCCATTGCTGCCGCTACGGGCTTGTTGCAAGTATTCGACAACCCGGCTCGTCAACTGTTCTCGTTGCAACTCGTCGGCCCCGAGCACCTGACCAACGCCATCACGCTCAACACCGTGAACATGAACTTGGCCCGCGTCATCGGTCCTGCGATCGGCGCCGTCATCATCAGCACGGTCGGCGTCGGGCCTTGCTTCGTCGTGAACGCCGGCACGTTCCTGTTCGTCATCGCGGCCCTGGTCGCGATGCGCTCGTCCGAGTTCTACCCAAAGCACCGTGCTCCGCGCGCCAGAGGCCAAGTGCGCGAAGGCTTCCGCTACGTCAATCGCACGCCAGGCCTGCGCACGCCACTGATCATGATGGCGCTCATCGGTACGTTGGCCTATGAATTCCAAGTGAGCCTCCTGCTCGCGGCCAAGTACACCTTTCATGGTGACGGAGGCACCTACGGCCTCATGACATCCGCTATGGGCGTCGGTGCCGTTGCGGGCGGGCTCGTCACTGCGTCGCGAGAGCGCCACGGCCTGAACACGCTCATCTCGACGAGCGCCGCATTCGGGGCGCTCATCCTCGCTGTCGCGATCGCACCCAATCTGGCCTTCGCGTTGGTGGCGCTCGTCATGATGGGCGCGGTGAACATCGCGTTCATCGCACGCGCTAACGCCACGCTGCAACTGGCCGCTGACCCCGCGATGCGGGGACGGGTGATGGCGCTCTGGACCGTGGCGTTCATGGGGAGCACCCCGGTCGGCGGTCCGATCATCGGTTGGATCGGCGAACACGTCGGCCCGCGTTGGGCGCTGGCCACGGGCGGCATCGCCTGTCTCGCCGCGGCGGCCTATGGCGCGCGCCAGCAGCGACGCGTCCTCGAACCGGCCGGTGAGCCATGGATGACCGCGTCGGCAAGAATCGCCTGACCCCGATCGGGGTCGGGACGAGGTCGACGAGATGATCGAAACGGGCGAGGACCCAGGCGTTGCGGACCTTCGTCGTGAGGTCCGGTCGTGGATCGATGACAATTGGGATCCCGGTCTGACCGTGCGGCAGTGGTGGCGCCGCCTTGCCGACAGCGGGTGGGGGTTTCCGACGTGGCCCCGCGAGTGGTTCGGTCGCGGACTCGGCGCGGAGGCCGCGACGGTCGTGTACGACGAGTTGGCGCGGGCGGGCGTGCTCGGTCCTCCCGAAGGTGCCGGCCCGTCGATGGGAGCACCGACGCTGTTCCTCTTCGGCAGCGACGAGCAGAAGCGGCGATGGATGCCGTTGATCGCCTATGGCGAGGAATACTGGGCGCAGTTCTTCAGTGAACCAGGCGCGGGATCTGATCTCGCCAGCGTGCAAACCCGTGGTGTCCGCGACGGTGATGAGTGGGTCTTCAACGGGCAGAAGGTGTGGAACAGCGGCACACTCTTCGCCGATCGGGCGCTGCTCGTCGCCCGTACCGACGCCGATGTGCCCAAGCACAAGGGCATCGGGTTCTTCATCCTCGAAGTCGATCAGCCCGGCGTCGAAGTCCGTCCGATCAAGCAGATGAACGGACGTTCGGAGTTCAACGAGGCGTTCCTCACCGATGCGCGCGCGCCCGACGCCAATCGCATCGGTGCGGCAAACGCAGGATGGTCGGTGGCAATGGCCGTGCTGACCCACGAACGGGCCACGTTCGCCGGCGGCGGGAGCGCGACGATATTGCGCAGCGTCGAAGGGGGAGCCAAGTTCGGCCATCTCGATCGCGTCGTCGCCGACGTGCTCGCCGAGGAGCGTTCGATGGCCAACATGGCCAACGGTTTGCCCATCAGTACCGTGGACGCGGTCATCGCCCTCGCACGGCGTTTCGATCGTCTGGGCGACGCGACGATTCGACAGCGCATCGCGGGGCTGCATGCGCTGTCAGAGGCACTGCGGCTCACCGGTGTGCGTGGCCAGGTCGCAGAACGCAGCGGTCGGGAGGGGGGCGAGAGTTCGATCGTCTATCTGGGCGGCGTCAAGGTGGTGCGGCTCTACCGTGATCTCGTCGCGGATATCTGCGGGCCCCATGCCATGCTCGACGGCGGCGATGTCGCAGAGACCATCACGATCGCACCCGCGCATGGCATCCAAGGCGGAAGCGAGCAGATCCAACGCAATGTGATCGGCGAGCGCCTGTTGGGCTTACCGCGCGAGCCACAGGTGGACCGCGACGTGCCCTTCCGATTGCTCAAGGTGGGGACACAGCGATGAGACCGCTGAGTGATGTGCGCATCATCGCCGTCGAGCAATACGGCGCAGGGCCATTCGGCACCCTGCAACTCGGCGACCTCGGCGCGGACATCATCAAGATCGAAGACCCCGGCACCGGTGGAGATGTCGGGCGCAGTGTTCCACCGTTCGCCGAAGGTGAGGACAGCCTCTTCTTCGAGGCGTTCAACCGGGGCAAGCGCAGCATCAGCCTCGATCTCACCAATGCCGGTGGTCGCGCGGTGTTCGAAGATCTGGTGCGCGGGGCAGATGCGGTCTTCAGCAACCTGCGCGGCGACGCGACCGCGCGTCTGCGGTTGCGCTATGCCGACCTCGCACCAGTGAACCCTCGGATCGTGTGCTGTGCACTCACCGCGTATGCGCTCGACGGTCCTCGCGCCGGCGACCCTGGCTACGACTACCTCGTGCAGGGCCTCGCGGGTTGGATGAGCATCACCGGTGAGCCCGACGCGCCACCGACAAAGACCGGTCCGTCGGTGGTCGACTTCGCGGCGGGACTCAACGCGGCGCTCGCACTGGTGGCGGGGGTACACGCCGCCCGTCGTGACGGCATCGGTGGTGATTGCGATGTCACGATGTTCGACACGGCAGTGGGCCTACTGGGTTATCTCGCGACGTGGCATCTCACTGCGGGATATGAACCGGCACGGACCGAACACAGTGCGCACCCGAGTCTGGTGCCGTTCCAGAACTTCGCGACCGCCGACGGCTGGATCGTCGTGGCCTGCGCGAAAGAGAAGTTCTGGCAGCGGCTGTGCACGGCGATCGGGCGCGCGGACCTCGCATCCGATGATCGCTTCACGAGCTTCGAGGCCCGGCGCCGGCACGCCGGCGTGCTCTTGCCCGCATTGCGCAGCGTCCTCGCAAGTCGCTCGACGACGGAGTGGCTCGACGTACTCACCGCGGCGGGCGTGCCGTGCGCGCCGGTCAACAACGTCGCTCAGGGGCTGGTCGCGCACCGCGCCAGTGGCGGCAAGCAGATCGAGACGCTCCATCCCCGCTTCGGCACGGTGCGTCACGCCGGGCCGATGATCCGCGTGGATCCAGAGCGTGAGGTGTACCTGCCGGCACCCACTCGCGGCGAACACACGATGGCGCTGCTCGGCGAACTCGGATACGGACGCGAGAAGATAGAGCAGCTTCGCCGCACGGGAGCGTTCGGTGACGATACCGACCGGCCAGTCACTCATTCAGTGACAGAAAAAAGGGGGACGCCATGATCACGTTCGACCAGAGCATCGGGTGGAAGCACCTCGAAGAGCGCCTGGCGGTGACCGAGAGCCCACGCCAGCGAAAGTTGATCGAGACGGTCATCGCGCACGCAAAGGCCGAAGCCGACTTCGACCTCGACGGCCTGATGAAGACGCTCGTGCCCGAACCGAACTATCACTTCTGGCGCGACGGGAGAGATCAAGGGCCGAAGGGCTACGACGGTGTGCGCAAGTACTACGAGGACTTCGTTGCCAGCGGCGCGGCTGTGTTGACTTCGCTCAAGGAGCGCATCGTGGTCGATGACCACAGCATCACGCACGAGGGCATCATCAGCACGCTCGGCACCGGCAAGATCGCCAAGGCCCGCGGGTACAACAACATCGACGACGAGAACGCGCACTACCTCATGCGGGCGCGCACCAACATCTTGTGGAGCTTCGACGAGGACGGCCTCGCGTATGGCGAAGATGCCTACGGTTCGTCTCATCCCGACGACGTCGAGAAGATCGAGATCGACGAATTGCCCCAGGTGTACCTCGACTATCTGGCGAGGTTGGGACGCACGCCGTGACGGGCACCGGCGCGTCGCCGCGGTCTCGTGTGCTCGCCGACTTCGCCGCGGGCTTGCGGTTCGAAGATGTGCCGCGGTCAGTGGTCGATCAGGCCAAGTTGCTCCTCGTCGACGCGTTGGGCGTGGCGTGGGCGTCGACGACATTTCCGTTCGCGACGAGCGCCGCGGCGGCGATGAAGTCACTCGGCGAAGGTGACCAACCGGTCATCGGTCTCGCGCTGCGGCTCGGCCTGCGCGATGCCGCGATGTTGAACGGACTGCTGATACACGGGCTCGACTACGACGACACGCATCTCGCGGGCGTGGTGCACGTATCGGCCTCCGCGCTGCCAACCGCGATGGGCGTGGCGTCGGCTCGACATCTCTCTGGCAGCGATCTGCTGTTGGGCTACATCCTCGCGGTGGAGGTTGCCGGTCGCATCGGTGCGGCGGCCGCCGGAGGTTTCCATCGCGCGGGGTTCCACCCGACCGGTGTCGCTGGTGCCTTCGGCGCCGCAGTCGCGGCGGCTCGACTCGACAACATGACGGCCGAGCAGATCGCGACCGCCCAGGGTTTCGCCGGCAGCCTCGCCTCGGGCACGATGGAGTTCACCGAACGCGGCGCGTGGACCAAGCGAGCCCACGCGGGCTGGGCCGCGGCCTGCGGGATCACGGCAGCGGCGTTCGCCCGCCACGGCTTCGTGAGCCCCGAGCACGTCTACGAGGGCCGCTATGGGTTGTTCCGCACCCATCTGCCCGAGAGCGAGAATGCCGACCTCGACGCGCTCACGAGCGGGTTGGGTGATCGATGGCAGATCCCCGGCGTTGCGGTCAAGCTCTATCCGTCATGCCACTTCACTCACGCGTTCGTCGACGCCACCGTCGAACTGATGCGGACTGAATCGTTGGTGGGGGACGACGTCGATGCGATCACGTGTCTCATCCATCGCGACGCGGTGCCGGTGGTGTGTGAACCACGGCCGAGCAAGCTCGTTCCGCAGACCGATTACGAAGCGAAGTTCAGCCTCCCGTTCGTCGTCGCGGCCACGTTGGTGCACGGTCGGTTCTCGCTCAACGAACTGAGCGACGAGGCTCTAGTTGATCCGCGTGTGCTCGAGCTCGCGTCGCGGATCACCCATGAAGATGACCCCCGCAGTGGCTACCCCGATGCCTACTCGGGCGAGGTGGTCGTCCGCACGAAGTCCGGGCGCGAGCTACGCCACCGCGAGCAGGTCAATCGGGGGGCAGTCGAGCGTCCGATCGGCGTTGCTGATGTCGTCGAGAAGTTCGTGGCCAACGTCGAACTGGCCGGTATCGGTGAGCGAGAGGCGCGGTGCATGGTCGACATCGTGCTGGCACTCGACGAGCACGGGGACTCCACGACATTCGCCTCGCTGGTCACCCAGAAAGAGCTGATCACTCAGAAAGAGAAGGCACTGCGCGCTTGACACTCCCGTTGGGGGAGGGTGGATGCTGGCGCCATGAAGGTTTTGCTGAACATCGGCGAGTTCTCCCGCATGACGCACTTGAGCGTGAAAGCGCTGCGTCACTACCACGAGGTCGGGTTGCTCGAGCCGGCCGATGTCGGCAATGCGAGTGGCTACCGCCTCTATTCGGCCGCGCAGATCCCTACGGCGCAACTCATCCGCCGCTTCCGCGATCTGGAGATGCCCCTCGATGATGTGCGATCGGTGCTCGCGGCGCCCGACACCGCGGCCCGCAACGCCGCGATCGCGGCACACCTCGAACGCATGGAGCACCGCCTCGAGCAGACGCAGGCGACGGTGGCATCACTCCGCGCGCTGCTCCAAGAGTCTCTGTCGCATTCGGCCGTCGAATATCGGTCGGTCGACTCGACCTCGGCACTGGCCATTCGCGAGCGGGTCGGCTTCGACGAATGTGCTACTTGGCTCGGTGCGACGTACTCAGAGTTGTACGACACGGCTGTTGGTGCGCACATCGACATCGTGGGCCCGTCGGGCGCGCTCTACGCGCAGGAGTTCTTCGAGGCCGAGATCGGCGAAGTGATCGCATTCGTCCCGATTCGGGGCGACCGCGCCAGGACCTTCCCGGGACGCGCCCAGCTATTCGAAGTGCAGGCCTCGGATCTGGCGGTGATGACGCACTACGGATCATTTGCGGACATCGACCGCACGTACGGCGCGCTCGGAACAATCGTCGCTGAGCGCGGGATCGGTATCGAGGGCCCCATCCGAGAGCACTACGTCGTCACCGAAACGGAAACCGATGACGTGTCACAACATCGCACCGAAGTGTGCTGGCCAATAGCCGATAAGCGAGAACCACAGGCGTAAGCGCTTGTGCGAAGCACCAAGAGAAGGAGTCACATCATGAAACTGTCCCTCACCGCGCTGACCTTCGATTGTGCCGACGCATCGGGTCTCGCGCAGTTCTGGTCGGGTGTACTCGGCCTGCCGGTCGACCCCGACGACACTTGCGACTTCGCCAGCATCGGGCAGACAGCCGCGACGCAGCCGTCCTGGATGTTCATCAAGGTTCCCGAACCGAAGAAGACCAAGAACCGCTTTCACGTCGATCTCGCGTCGAGCAACCTCGACGCGGATGTGATGCGTCTCGTCGCACTGTGCGCGACTCGCATCGGCGACTTCGACGAGTCGGGTGCGCAGTGGGTGACGTTGGCCGACCCCGAGGGCAACGAGTTCGACATCGTCGTCGGCGGCCACTGATTGACCCGCCCCATCGTCTCGGATGTGATAACCAAGCGGTCGTGGCGAAATCGAAGAGTCGGCGACGCAGACTTCTCGGTGTGGTCGCGTTCCTGGCCATCGTGTGTGCGGTCGTGGTCACCTCGGACGATGCGGTCGAAGGCCAAGATGGCGCCGACGCAGCGCCGTTCGGCCATGTCGACCGGATCGATGTTCTTGCCGGGCTGGATTCGGTGTTGGTGCAGGGGTGGGCGATCGATCGGCAGACGTCCGATCCGATCCAGGTGCACGTCTATGTCAACGGTGTGCTCCATGCGGGTCCTGTGGCCGATCGCTCACGCGTGGATGTGGCGGCGGCGTTTCCGTCGTTCGGTGATCGGCACGGCTACGCGGTGTCGGTGCCGGCCCGCGCCGGCATCAACGTGGTGTGCGTCTACGGCATCAACGTCGGGGCCGGCTCCAACAGTCTCATCGGCTGCCGCGACGTCTCTGTCGGCGGTTCCAACGGGCTCGCCGGTGTGTTGCCGGGCGCGTTGATCGTGGCGCACTACGGTTCAGGGTTCGACACCCGACTGGGCGTGCTCGGTACGCAGGCCCCGTTCGACGCCGCCGCCGCAGTACGGGCCCGCGCGGTGCAATGGACCGGCTTCGGCCTGCCGGTCATCCCCGCGTTCAACTACATCGCGAGCGTGGCGACCGTCGGTGCCGGGGCCGACGGTGACCACAGCACGCCGTCGGATCCCGCGACGCTGCTCGCGTGGTTGGACGGTATCCGGTCGGTCGGCGGCATCATGTTGCTCGACATCCAGCCCGGACGTAGCGACTTCGTGTCCGAACTGCGGCGCTACGAGAGCCTGCTGCTCGAGCCCGACGTGCACGTCGCGCTCGATCCCGAATGGCGCATGGGCCCCAACGAGGTGCCCGGCACCATCATCGGCTCTGTCGGCGTCGACGAGGTCAACGCCACCACCCAGTACGTCGCGGACCTGGTCCGAGTGCATCAGCTGCCCCGCAAAGTCGTCGTGTTGCACCAGTTCACGCCGTTCATGATTCGTGAACGTGAGCGGCTCGCGGCGCGGGCCGAGCTCGACATCGTGATCCAGCTCGACGGGTTCGGTTCGCCCGAGGCCAAGCTGGCCAAGTACCGCGAGCTGTATGCGGTGGCCCCCTTCTCGAGCGGGTTCAAGCTCTTCTTGCAGCAGGACACCCGGCTGATGAGCCCGGTCGAGGTCAGGGCGCTCGACCCCCCGCCGATCTACGTGTCGTACCAATAGAAAGAAATCTGCGGGCCGCGTGCAACCTTTTGCGGCCACGAGGCATCTTGGTACTCACATGTCGCAACACGTCGTGGATCGAGACCAGGCCGCCGCGGTCTCTGCCGCGTTCGACCACACACTCGCGCCCGAGTCGCCGGCCCCCCAGGCGCTGAGCGACCTCTATCGGCGTGAACGGGCCGGCATGGTGCGCCTCGCTCATCTCATGTGCGGGTCCAACGAGACAGCGTGCGACATCGTGCACGAGGCCTTCATCCGTCTTCAACGCAACTGGAGCAGTGCGACCGATCCACGCGCCTATCTCCGGCAGATCGTCGTCAACTTGTGTCGTGCCCATCACCGCCGCAGCGCCGTCGAGCGGCGTCACGCCTCGGTGTCTTCGGTGCCGCCCCTGTACCTCGCACCGGAGATGGACGAGACGTGGCACGCGCTTGCGACGCTCAGCCCCAAACGCCGTGTCGCGTTGGTGCTGCGCTACTACGAAGACCTCTCGATCGAAGACGTCGCGAAGGTGATGGGGTGCCGTGTCGGCACAGCCAAGTCACTCATCCATCGCGGATTGGCATCACTACGGCAGGAGCTGCAATGAACGACCCCTTCGAAGAGCAACTGCGCTCGACGTTTCGTCAGGTGGCACAACAGACGACCACGACGCACGACCTCGGGATGCCGCCTCCGTCGCCGCGCCCATCCCGCTCACGACGCCTGATCGCAACCGGGGCGCTGAGCGTGCTCGCGTTGGTCGGTGTCGGGGCGCTCGTGGTGACCCGAGGCGACGAGCCACAGACTGTGCGCGCCGCCGCAGGCGACAGCGCGACGGCGCCGGAGACCACCGTGCCCTCGATCGGTGCTGCGCTCGCGAACGTGTGCGCCAACGCATCGGGTGCCACGTCGTCGTCGAGTGCGATGCAAGAGATGATGGACAAGCTGTGCGCCGGCGGTGGTCTGGCCGCCGTCAACCCGTTGGCCGCGTGTGGCATCGAAGCCGGTGCGATTCGTGACCTGCTGAGTCCGTTGATGGCCGATCTCGAGCCGTTGCTCGCAGAGCTGAAGGTGGTGTTCGCCGAGTTCGAGCCCCGCATCCGCGCCATCACCGACGACCCGGCCACCAAGGCCAAGATCGAGCTGGCGCTGCCGCTGCTGCGTGCCCGCCTCGAAGGGCTGGCCGACCCGGCGAACCGACCCGACCTGAGTGACCCGGCGGTGCGCCAGAAGCTGCTCGACGACCTCGAGGCCGGCATGGCTCCGCTCGCGAA
Source organism: Acidimicrobiales bacterium (assembly GCA_035525225.1). Taxonomy (GTDB): domain Bacteria; phylum Actinomycetota; class Acidimicrobiia; order Acidimicrobiales; family WLNW01; genus DATLFA01. The sequence continues at coordinate 31,087 of DATLFA010000016.1, read as the reverse complement.
CGACGCGGAGCTGAAAGCCAAGTTCGAGGCCATCGGCAACGACCTGCGCGCCCGCCTCGAAGGCCTCGCCGACACCCCCGACGCCCAAGCACTCAAGACGAAGATCGAAATCTTCGGCACGGATCCTGCCTTCCGTACGCAGGCCGAAGCCCTCTTCGAAAAAGTCAAGGACTGCAAACCCCGCTGACCGCCCCTCTTCCCGACGACCACCCCCCTCCTGACGACCACCCCCCCTCGTTCTCGCAGCACAACGTCGGCCTGCGTCCGACGTTGTGCTGCGAGTTCGGCAGTCGGTGAGGATTTTCAGGCGATGGGCGTCATCCGTGAGCCGGTGAGGTAGCCGAGTGCGGGGTGCAGCAATGCCTTTTCGCGGGCGAGGCGGCGGTGGAACAGCCGCACCAGTGCGGCATCGTGCTCGGGGCCGGCGGCCAGTACGAATCGTTCGAGTTCGGCTTCTGCTTGTTGCCAGGTGGCGGGATGGTGGCCGAGGACCTCCGCAACCTCCGCCATGTTGTCGGCTTCGAATGCCGGTCCGTAGAGGTCGGACTGCTCGAGGTACTGCGCGACGCGGTGCAGCGCATCGAGTTCGTACGCACGCGCCGCATCGGGGGCGTTCGCGGGATCGAGTGCGGCCACCATGAGCTGGTGCGCCGGAGCGCGCGGCGATGGTGCGGCGTCGGGGATGGCGGGCGGGTCGACGGTCGCCCCCGTCAGGGTGGCGAGCACGTCGAGCGACCACATCGAACACAGCACGTACCACGCCTTGTACTGGACATAGTTGATCTCTCTGGGTGGGTCGGCGCACATCCAACCGAGTGACAACGGGTTGACCCACCCGAAGCGCACCGTGTGGTAGTCGATGATGCGCGGATCGATATGATCGCCCGTGAGCTCTCCGTACTTGGCGATCGCCCGGCGCATGTCGCCGAGCGAATGCGCGGCGTCGCGACAACGCAGGCCGGCAAGGTCCGACGCCGGGTCGCCGAGGTACGAAAACTCGAAGTCGAGCAGCGCGACGATGCGCCCGTGTTCGAAAAGGAACTGCCCGCAATCGGCGGTCACGAAGCACACCTTCGAGCGGTCCGGCGGCATGTTGCGCCGGATCCAGCGGATGCCGAACTCCTCCATCGGCGCGGGGCCGCGCTTCTTGGCCCGGTACACGCGCTCCCACGCATCGAAGTCGGCGAGGCCGAGCTCGTCGCTGGTGGTCGGGCGCTGCATACCTCTCGCCTCGAAGTCGGCGACCGGTATGGCGTGCATACGGGCCATGATCTCGACGTACTCGTCGAGCAGTGCGACCCGTTCGCCGTCGTCGGCCGCGTCGACCATCTCGGTGCGCCCGGGCAGCCGCGCCAGCAGCAGACCTTCGGGTTCGTCGCAGAATCCGTAGATGTGCGGCACCGGTATGCCGTGCGCTTCGAGCACCTGGAGCACGTGGTACTCATAGCGAAGGTCGGATATGCCGTGATCGAGTGCGCCGCGCGCACCGCGCCAGTAGAGCGCCACGGTTGTGCCGTCGACATCCACATCGATAAAGCAGGCGGGACGCCAACGCGGCTGTACTTCCCATCGCACGATGCGCCCACCGGTGGTGTGCTCGACCCAATCGAACGCTGCCTGCCACTCCGCGGGGAATCGCGGTGCCTTGGCCGAGAGCACCTCGACGGCGTACCGCGAATCGAGGTACTCCCACACAGAGCGGATCAGCCCGTCGGGTGCGAACTCGAAGACCTTCACGTACTCGTTCAGGTAGTCGACACCGTCCTTCGTCGTCGCCTGGTTCGTGTGCTGGATCACCACGCGGTCACTCTCGGCGACGACCGACCGGATCTCGCGCTCGATCCCATGGGGGAACGCTTCGCGGGCCCGCTGCGAGATCTGCGCCAATCCGTCGTGGCCATGGATGCTGCGCCGGTTCAGGTGCCACGCCGCGTCGTCGGTGAAATGCGCGACGAACGTCGCGTCATCGCTCATGCCGGTCATCGCGTTGACCGCAATCGCAATGCGACGGTTGCGCTCGGTTACCTCGTCGCCGCTCATGGCCACCCCTCCCCGGACTTTGGGTAGTGTCGCGCAAACGTTGCACTCGAAGGGCTGCTCGGGCCGGGCGACAGGGGGGCCATGCCGACACTCGAAGGCAAAATCGCGATCGTCACCGGTGGGGGACAAGGCGTGGGCCGCGGGATCGCGCTCGCGCTCTCCGCCGAGGGAGCGGCCGTCGCCATTACCGGGCGCACACCGGCAAAGCTCGACGCCACCGTGGCCGAGATCGCGGGCCGCGGCGGTCGAGCCATTGCCATCCCGGGCGACGTCAAGGTCGAGGCCGACATCGCGCGAACCGTCGAGACCGTTGTGGGCCATTTCGGGACGATCGACATCCTCGTGAACAACGCGCAAGAGGTGACCCTCGGTCCGCTGCTCGAGATGCAGCGCAGCGATTTCGAGTCGGGGTGGCTGTCGGGCCCACTCGCGGCATTCAGCTTCATGAAGGCGTGCCATCCGCATCTCTGTGGTGGCGGAGTGATCATCAACCTCGTCACGTCGGCCGCGTTGCGACCCGATGGCAACAACTACGGCGTCTACTCGGCCGTGAAGGAAGCGATGCGTTCGATGACCCGCACCGCGGCGTGCGAATGGGGACCGCAGGGCGTGCGCGTCGTCAACCTCTTGCCTCTCGCGTCGTCGTCCGCGTTCGAAGGATGGTCCGCGGCGCGGCCCGAAGAAGCAGCGGCGTTCGTCGCGACGGTTCCGCTGCAGCGCATCGGTGACAGCGAGGCCGACATCGGCCGTATCGTGGTCTTCCTCTGTGGTCCCGACGCCAGCTACATCACGGGGACGACCATCATGGCCGACGGTGGCCAGGCGTACCTGCGCTGACGATTGCGAGGAGTGGTGATGGGTGCGCTCGAAGTCGGTGTGGTGCCGCGAGGCGTCGACGATTGCACGGTGGCGGTAGGCGGATTGCCGTTGCGCTATCTGCGCAAGGGCAGCGGCCCGCCGCTTGTCTACCTGCACGACTCGCTCGGCAACATTGGTTGGCTGCCGCTGTTCGACGACCTGGCGTCGTCGTTCGACGTGGTCGTCCCCGACCTCCCCGGGTTCGGTGGGTCCCAGTGCCCGACGTGGGCGCGCAGCGCACGCGACCTTGCGATCTTGACTGCCCAGTTGCTGGCGAAACTCGACGTCAACGACGTTACGCTGGCCGGCATCGGCTTTGGTGGCTGGATCGCGGCCGAGATCGCGACGATGGATCCCCGACTGTTGCAGCGGTTGATCTTGATCGGGGCCGCCGGGATCAAGCCGCGCGCTGGTGAGATTGCCGATCAGATGTTGCGGGGAGCGCTGCGCTACGGACTCGGCGGATTCCGCGATGCCGCCTCGTTCCGGCGGGTGTTCGCCATCGTCGAAGAAGAGGTCGACGACGTTCCCGATGCGCTGTATCAGCTGTGGGACCTGTCCACCGAGATGACGGCCCGGGTGTGCTGGAAGCCGTGGATGTTCAGCCTCGAGTTGCCCCACCTGCTGGCCGGTGTGCCGGTGCCGACCGCGGTCGTGTGGGGCGAGCACGACCAGCTCTTCCCCATCGACATCGGCCATCAATACGTCGAGTGCCTGCCCGACGCTCGCTTGCACCTCGTGGACGATGCGGGCCATTGGGTCGATCTCGAGCAACCCGAAGCACTTGCCGAAATAGTCAGGGGACCGCGATGAAGATCGGATATTTCACCGAGCGTCCGTACCAAGACCCGCGGATCATGGGTGTCACGCTCACCGACCTCGACCTGTCGAACGACATCTATGACGCCGATCTGTCGGCCGATCTCTTCGATCGCTACATCGACGAGAAGATCTATGCCGAAGAGGTGGGCTTCGACATGTTGATGCTGAACGAGCATCACTCGACGCCGTTCCAACTCGGTGGCGTGTTGAACGTCGAGGCGTGCATCCTTGCGCGCGTCACGAGCAAGGCCAAGATCGTCTTGATGGGCAACGTGTTGCCGATATGGGACGATCCACTCTGGCTGGCCGAGACGTTGGCCATCGTCGACGTGATCTCGCGTGGCCGGCTGGTTTCGGGCTGGGTGCGCGGCACCGGACGTGAGAGCGTTGCGCACAACGCGCAGGGTCCGTACAACTGGGAGCGCTTCCAAGAAGCGCACGACTTCATCATGAAGACCTGGAGCACTGCGGGGCCGTTCCGGTGGGAGGGAAACCACTATCACTACCGGTACGTGAACCCCGGCATGCGGCCGTACCAGAAGCCGCATCCGCCGGTCTGGATTCCGGGCCTTCTGTCGAAGAACACGGTGGAGTGGTGCGCCCGCAATCGCATCCCCTACGTAATGCTGGCGACGCGGCTCGAACCCACCCGGCAATCGTTCGAGTACTACGACTCGGTGGCGCGCGAGTGCGGTTACGAGGCAGGAACACAGCACCGCGGCTACCTCTTCAAGGTGCACGTCGACGAGACCGAAGAGCTCGCCTGGCAGACTGCGCGCAAGTTCCTCGAAGGTCCGCCCAACATCTTCCTCGAAGGCAGCCGGGGCAAGGTCAACCCGATCCTGCAGAACTTGCCGGGCATGACCTCGCGTACCGAACTGTTGCCCACGCGCGAAGTGTTCGAGCTGAGCTGGTCGCGCGGGCGTCAAGATGTCGATCGCGACATCACCCGTGCGATCGCGCCTCCGGTGCTCTCGGGCTTGCCGATCAAGGCACCCGAGACGCCCGAGGAGAAGGCGACGCGTGACGCGTCGTACCAAGCACAGCTCGACACCATGTCGATCATCACCGGTACGCCTGAGACGGTGATCCCGAAGATCCGTCACGTACTCGAGACGCTGCGCCCCGGCCACATCTTCTTCTGGGACGGCGACGGCGCGATGACCCACGACGACGCCATGCGCAGCATTCGCCTGATGGGTCAAGAGATCATCCCCGCGGTGCGCGAGATGGCGCGTGAACTCGAGCTCTACGACAGCTTTGAGATCGACCCGGCGACCAACCAGCCGCTGGTCGTGTTGCCGGGACGCGGTTGAACACCCCAGCTGCGGCGGAGCTGATCTGTCGAGAAATCTCGTGACGACCAGCGAGCGTCGCGATGGGGGAGACTGCAGCGAATGTAGGCAACACGCCACTACCAACGAAGAAGGACACACTTGATGCGGCTTCATCACGTCAACATCGTCAGCCCCGATCTGCCCGGCCTCGACGACTTCTACCAAAAGGTGCTCGGCCTCGAGCAGATGGAAGATCTGCCCCTCATTCCGATCAAGGGCTTCAGCGACACGTCGAGCGGCGGCGTCAAGAACCCCGCGTCGTTCCTTCGTGCCGGCCCCGACAAGAACGAGCTGCAGATCCACCTCTGCAAGAACGATTCGTACCTCGGTGCCCGCTACGGCCAGTCCGTCAACCCAGTCGCGCAAGGTCACGTTGCGTTTCGCTGCGACGACATCGAAGCGGTCAAGCGCCGCCTCGACAAGCACGGCGTGCCGTATGCGGACTACGGCGTCTGGGCCGTCAAGGACTGGTACCAGATCTTCGTGTTCGATCCCGCAGGCACCGTCATCGAAGTCCACCAGGTGCTCTGACCCCCGAACTCGCAGCACAACGTCGGACGCAGTCCGACGTTGTGCTGCGAGAACGGTGGTTGTGCGAGAACGGTGGTTGTGCAGAGAACTCGCGGTCAGGGGGCGGGGACGTCCCACACGCAGGGTAGGTGGATGGTCGTGCGCGATCCGAGTCCGGTGACATGCACATCGGTTGCGTCGGGATCGAGGCGCAGATTCGGCAGCTCGTCGAGGATCTCTTCGAGCGCGACACGCAACTCCATGCGGGCGAAGTGAATGCCGAGGCAGATGTGGTTGCCCTGGCCGAACGCCATATGGCCGAGCTCGGCGCGGAAGATGTCGAACTCGTCAGGGTGATCCCAGCGGGACGGATCGTGGTTCGCGGCGTGCACGCAGAGGTTCACATGGGTGCCCGCCGCGATGGGCTGCTCCGCGATCGTCGTGTCGCGTGTGCACGTGCGGCCGAACGACAAGAGCGGCGCTTCCCACCGCAGGCCTTCCTCGATCGCGCGCGGGATGAGCGAGCGGTCGGCCCGCACGGCCTCGAGCTGTTCGGGATGCGAGAGCAACCCGAACAGTATGTTGGTGAACGAGCGATAGGTGGTCTGCGCGCCGGCCGGCACCAAGAGCCGCAGGAACGCCACGATCTCTTCGTCGGTCAACTTCTTCTTGTCGTCGTCGACCGACTGCTTCAACTCGGCCTGCACCAACAGGCCGATGAGATCGCCCTTCGGCTCGCGCCGACGTTCGTCGATCAACACCTGCACCATCTCACCGAGCTCGCGCGCCGCGTTCAGGCGCGTTTCTTCGGGCACCGAGATGTTGGTCAGCAACGCGGCCTGGCGGTAGAACGCAGGCACGTCGGCGACCGGCAGTCCGGCCGCCACGGCAGTGACGGTGATGGGGTAGTGGAAGGCAAACTCGGTCGCCAGATCGCCGCGACCACGCGGTACCAGCGGCAGCAGGTACGAGCGCACGATGTCGCGGACGAACTCGCGCTCCCACCGCTGCATCTCCTTCTTGCTGAACGCTCCCTGCAGCAACAACCGGAAGCGGTAGTGCTCGGGGGGATCCATCTCGAGGATGGTGCGGCCGATGACATTGCCCAAGGCGGGTTGGTACCACGAGTTGGAGAACCGATCGGGATCGCGGAAGCCTTCGTCGACCGCCCAGAAGCCGACGACCGAGACCTGGTCGTCCTCGGGATAGATCAAGTTGTCCGGGCCGATCATGTCGAACTGACCCGACATCGAGCCGTGATGCACTGCACCGATCTGCATCAACTCGTGCAACCGCGGATGCGGATCGCGCATCACGCCGACGCCGAAGAGTTCGTCCTTGGCCGCGAACGGGTCGTCGGGCGCCCCGCTTTGCTCGTCGTTGGTCTTCGTGCTCATCGTGCACCGCCTCTCAGGACCTGACCCGGCCGGGCTTCGGTCGAGTCACCGTAACGGGTCATCACTTCACCGTTGACCAGTGTTGCGTGGTAGCCCTCCGCGGGGAACACCAACCGCGATGCACCGGCAGGGAAGTCGCGCTCCATCCGCACCGGGCCGACACCGAGCCGTTCGGGCTCGAACACCACCAGGTCGCCCGCCATCCCGGGACGGATGAGCCCACGATCCCACAGTCCCATCGACATCGCGGGCAGGAAGGTCAGCTTGGCCACTGCCTGTTCGAGCGTCAGCCGGGACGGCACCCAGTCGGTGAGGAGACGCGTCGTGTAGTCGGCACCGCAGAAGGTCAAGAGATGCGCGCCGCCGTCGCTGCTGCCGGCCATCAGCATCGGATGATCGACGAGCTGCTCGATCACCGCGCGCTCGCGCTCGGCAATCTTGCGCCGGATGGCGAACATGGTCTCGAGGCCCTCGGCCACGGCGAGGTCGAGCAGGGCGTCGATCGGCGCGGTGCCGGATTCGTGCGCGATGTCGGCAATCGTGCGCCCTTCGTACGAGCGATGGCGATCGTCGCGCGTCGCGACCACCGCAACCTGGTCCCACGTGAGCTTGAGACTGCCCATCGACGGGTCGCCGAGTTCGGCGACGAGACGCTCGCGTGCCTGCGGATCGCGCAAGCGCGCCATGCGCGTCGCCATAGGAGAGGTGAGGATCTCGCGCCATGTCGTGTACTCGTCGAAGATGAACGTCGAATCGAACGAGAAGTGCACGCCTTTCGGATTGAGAACGAGCATCGGATAGATGCGCAGACCTCGTGCTGCCGCCGTTTCCGCGACAGCGAGGTTGCGCCGCCATCCGTCGGGCGACGCCGGGAACACACCGAGCACGTTGCCGTGGATCGGCTTGGCCGACGCCTCGGCCATCTGCAACAACAGCTCGGCATCGTCGTCGTCGTACCCGTCGAAGTTGCCGAAGGTGCGAGGAAAGATCTCGATCGCGCCGCGCGGGAAGTCACCCAGCACCCCGGAGAGAGCGATGAGCTCTTCGCGTGTCGCGAGGTTGCACGGCACCGGGTTGCCTTCGTGGTCTCGGTGCAAATCGAGTTGCGATGTCGACAGCCCGATCGCCCCTTGTTCGAGCGACTCGCGCATCAGTGTGCACATCGCCGCGATCTCGTCGCCGGTCGCGACGCGGTGTGACGCCGCATCGCCCATTACGAATCGACGCAGCGCGGCGTGCCCCGCGTATGCCGCGACGTTGACGCCGATGCGACCTTCGAGCCCGTCGAGGAAGTCGCCCATCGAGCCGCCGGCGAAGGGCACGCCCGCGGCGAGCGCGTCTTCGGACATGCCTTCGACGCGGCTGAGCATGCGCAGCAACCACGGGAGGTCGGCGGGCTTCGACGGCGCGAGGGAGAAGCCACAGTTGCCGACGATCACCGTGGTGACGCCGTGCCAACACGACGGCGACGCGGTGGGCTCGAAGTGCAACTGCGCGTCGTAGTGCGTGTGCACGTCGATGAAGCCGGGGGCCACGACGAGCCCGTCGGCGTCGATCACCTGCGCGCCGGCGGTCGACACGCGTCCGACGGAAGTGATGCGTCCGTCGCGCATCTCGACATCGGCCGTGTAGCCGGGCAGACCACTGCCATCGACCACGCGGCCACCACGCACCACCACTCGTTGATTCATCGAGGAGCCTCCCCCCAGAACCGTGCCCTGTGCACCGCTCGACGACCGGCGTTGAAATGCCAACAGGAACGTTGGTATTCTACCGACTCGAGCAGTGGGTGTCCATGAGCCTTGCACCATCGCCAACCGCGGCGCGTGTCGTCGAGATCCTCGACTTCCTCGCCGGCCGGCCCACGGATTCGTTCACGACCTCACAGCTGGCGCGCGCCCTCGGTCAGAACCGAACGACCTGCCAGTCGGTCCTGCTCTCGCTCGAAGAGGCGGGCTGGGTGCGGCGTACCGCGGAGAAGGCCTACTCGCTCGGTTCGTCGGCGATCGTGGCCGGGCAGGCGGCACTGGCGGCGTTGCCGTTCCTCGACGATGTCGAAGCGGAGTTGAGTTCGCTGCACGCTGAGTTCGGTGTCGAGGCGGTGGCGTCGGTCAAGACCGACGATCAGATGGTGGTAGTCGCTCGTGTCGGCCCGGACCGCACGCTCGTTCCGTCACTGCACGTGGGGCTCACCGTGCCGTTCGTGCCACCATTCGGGCTGGCTTTCGTGGCGTGGGACGACGATGCGTTCGAGCGCTGGTTGCGGCGCAGCACCGACACGTTGGCGGCCCAGGACGTCGACCGGTTGCGTCGAGCCGCCGCCGTCGTGCGCGGTCTGGGCTACTGCGTCACGCTCGATCGAACCAGCCGGGCTCGCCTGGCCGACGCCATTCGCGATCTCGACCTCGCGGTGCGATCGCCCGAGGCCCGGGCTCGGCGGGATCAACTGGTGGACACGCTCGCCCACGACGAATACGTGATGGTCGACATCGAGCATCAGGCCGACCAGCCGGTGTCGCAGATCTCCGCGCCAGTCTTCGGGGCGGACCAGCGGGTGCTCGCCACATTGTCGGTGATGGCGTTTCCGCACGAGCTCCTCGTGGAGGACATGCCCCGAGTTGCCGAGCGTTTGCGGGTGAGCGCAGAGACGGTGACCGACCGCATCCACCCCTCACCAGCCCGCAAAACGGGGCATGTCGGGTAAATGCCGACGCTGAGTGCGTCGCGGGGGCGGTTATCCCCTAGGCTGGCTTCACGAGTGGGTCAAACGGATCTGCTCAACACAAAGAGAGAAAATAAATTGGCTACAGGTACTGTGAAGTTCTTCAATGCCGAGAAGGGCTTCGGCTTCATCTCCCGCACATCCGGTGACGACGTGTTCGTTCACTTTTCCAATATCCAAGGCAATGGATACAAGACGCTCGACGTCGGTCAGCGCGTCGAATTCGACGTGGCCCCCGGTCGCAAGGGTGAAGAAGCGCAAAACGTTCGTGTGATCTGACTCACTCGCAACCAGCTTCGATCGAACCGCCGGCATCGCCGGCGGTTCGTCAGTTTTGGGCCCGTCTCAGGTCGTGCGCTCGAAGTGGTAGTCCTCCCGCGAGCCGCTCGCGCGCAGTCCGGGAGGGATCTGTGGCGGGTTCGCCGCGTTGCGCTCCGCGTGCGCGTCGAGCGCCGCCTGATCGGCCCAGAGCTCGAGCACGACCATCTTGTCGGGCTCGTGGGCGCTGTGGAACAGCTCGAACTGTTCGCACCCCGGCTCTCGACTGGCCTGTAGGCAGTAGTCCTTCATGGCGTGTACCAGTTCGTCGCCTTTGCCTGGATGCGCTTGCACGGTGATGACCAATCGCACGGGCACAGTGGAACCTTTCACTGTTCTTCAACGCCGGCAGCAGGCACCGGCCGAGCGAGATCGGTGATGATCTCGACGTGGGGGAGTGTAGAGAACGCTTCCGTCGCGACGTAGACCTTGCACCGTCGGCTACCGCCACCGACGATCACACGCGCCCGATCGACGACGCGGCTGTCGATCCATATCGGTAGATCGGGCGGAAGCCCGAACGGAGTGACACCACCGATGCGCATGCCCGCAGTCGCGTCGACCGTTTCTTCGGCACTGGCGAAGCTGGTCTTCTTGACCCCCAACCGCTTACGGATGAGCCCGTTGACATCGAGGCGGGTGTCAGCGAGCGCGAGGCACGCGGCGTAGCAACGCTGCGCTCCTTTGCCCACGACCACGATGCAGTTCGCGGATTCGTCGAGCGCATAGCCGTAGTGGGCACAGAAGGCGGCGGTGTCGGCCAGCGAAGGATCGCACTCGACCATCTCGTAGTCGGCCGACAGGCCATCGAGCGAGTCACGCACACGGCGCTCGAGTTGATCATCGTGTCCGTCATTCATAGGACGGTGGCAATGCTAGGCGCCGACGCGTCGGAGGCCAGACGTTCTGGCGGTCCGAGCCATATGACAATCTGACACCTTCGTAATATCACAACCCTTCGACCCGCAAAGGTTGAACCGTAACTGTCCGATGCGCGACGTACCGATCTCGGAGATAACGGCCGATCTTTTTCGGGCACTGGCCCACCCTGCCCGCATCCGCATCCTCGAGGTGCTGGCGGAAGGCGAGCGGTCGGTGGGCGACATGGCCCCGCTCGTGGGCATCGAGTCGTCGCACCTGTCGCAACAGTTGGCGGTACTGCGGCGGGCCGGCCTCGTCTCGACGCGCAAAGAAGCCTCGACGGTGTACTACGCGATTCGCGACGCGGCGACCGTCGAGTTGCTGGCCGTCGCGAAGCGTATCTTGATCAACTCGCTCTTTGGATCGAGCGAGTTGCTCGCAGATCTGCGCAGCGCCACCGGCGAACGGTGAGTGGCGCCTACCGCATGCTGCGGCTGCCCGCCGTCGCCGCCCGCTACATACCGAGCCGCGCCGACTATTCCGGGCTGCGCCGATCGTGGCGGGGCGACATCGTTGGGGGCATCACGGTCGGGGTGGTGGCCCTGCCGTTGGCTCTGGCGTTCGGCATCACTACGGGCCTCGGTGCCGAAGCGGGATTGATGACCGCGATCGTCGCGGGTCTCGTTGCTGGTGTCTTCGGCGGATTCAATGTCGCCGTGTCGGGCCCGACCGGCGCGATGACCGTCGTCGTGGATCTCGAAGCGCAGCAGCGACGGATTGTCACGTACGTCGACCATTTGCCTCCTCTGCAGGGAGCGTGGTGATTCCAACCCTAGAGGAGAGTCGGTACCATGACGCTCCCCCGCACGGTGTCTGCCATGACCAACAAATCATTCCGACAGCCCGTTCAAACCGAAAGGTTGACCCCGGCGCGAGCCCTATGCTTGTGTCGTGGAGACCCCCGAGACCGTGACCGAGGCCGTACAGCTACTCGAAGCAACCGGCTACGACAGCGGGTTCTTCTTGGACGACCACGGTTTCAATTGCCGCAGCTGCAATCGCGCGCACGCGCCCGATCGGCTGGTTGTCGAGCGCACCTTTCGCTACGAGGGCGCGAGCGACCCGGGCGACTCGACGATCGTGATTGCGGTGCGTTGCCCGGCCTGCGCCGCGACCGGCATCATCGTGTCGGCGTATGGCCCCGACGCCGAGCCCCAGCTCTTGACCCTGCTCAGGTTGCTCGACCGGCCGGGATCGTGAAGCCGGGAATTTGAACCCGATTCACGAGAATCGGGGTTCGCTTATGCGGTGCAGGCTCTCGACCTTGTGAACGCGCTCGTCGTGGCCGATCTGGCGGAACAGGTCGGCGAGCGTCGCGAAACGTCCGTAGTCGTTGGCGAAGATCCCGTCGTAGGGTCGTTGTGCGAGCCACGGGTTCTCATCGACGAACTTCGCGTATTCATGTTCGGCGTGATCCTCGAAGTCGGCATTCAGCCGGTAGCTCCATCGCGGTCGCACGATGAACAACAGCACGGACAGCTGGTAGTAGAGGAACGCGATCGCCTGAGGAACGAGCCGGTGGCGAACGAAGGTGTCGGGTTCGTCGCGTTCGTCGAGAAGCTCTTGGATGATCAACAAATGCCACTGCTCGTTGTCCTGTTGTGCGCGCGATTCGTTGACGCGATCGAAGACGCGCTTCGCGAAGTCGAGCCGGGTGTAGCGGTGGGTCAACGCGATGTAGGCCACCTGCTCCCATGCCTGATAGGGAACACGGGCGACGATCTCGAGCACCTTGAACTTCGCGAGGGACCGGTGCCGACCGTAGAGCGCGTCCATCGCGATGAACAGCAGCCGCGCCGCGATTGCATAGCGACGCCTCGGACTCGAAAGTGTCAGCCGTTGCTGCTCGAGCAGTTCGTCGGCGAGGAGTCTTGGCGGACCTTCGAGCACAATCGCAGGCTACTGGTGCCCGACCGCAACGGTAGGCTCGCCGGATGGGTGAAGTCACGGGCAGTACAGGCACGGGGGATGCAAGCACGACAGCGCCGACCACGCGCCGCAGCGAACGCGAGGGCGTGATCACGTTGTGCTTCACCCGCCCTGACAAATTGAACGCGCTCACGCCGGAGATGATCGAGGCCATCGGCGATGCCGTCGACGCACTCGCAGCACGCGATGACCTGAAGGTGTTGGTGATCACCGGGCAAGGGCGCTACTTCACCTCCGGTGTCGACATCGGCGCGTCGATGCCGATGGGCGCGGACGCCAACGCGACCAACGCCCGGCGCAACGGTCGCCGCATGCATGCAGTGTTCGATCGAATCGAGGCGGTCGAAAAGCCGGTCGTCCTCGCCGCGCAAGGCCCGTGTTGGGGCGCCGGTCTGGAGTTGGCCGTTTCGTGCGATTTCCGGCTCGCGGCGCAACAATCCACATTCGCCCTGCCGGAGATTCGCCTCGGCATGGTGCCGAGCAGCGGGGGAGTGAGCCGGTTGACCCGGCTCGTCGGCACGGGCTGGGCCCGCTGGCTCGCAATGGCGGGCCGCGTGATCACTGCCGACCAGGCGCTGTCGATGGGGTTGGCGCACGAGGTCTATCCCGCGGACGAATTCGACGAGCGCGTGCGCAGCTTCGTCGACGAACTCTGCGCGTTGCCGACAGAGGCCGTGGGCCTGGCCAAGATCACCATCGGCGTGTGCGCGGAGCTCGGTCCCGAGCGCGGCCGAGACGTCGAGCGCCTCACGGCCGGGATCATCGTGTCGACGAGCGAGTACCGCGACCGCGTCAGATCGTTCGTCGAGCGCAACAAGACCAACAAGACCTGAGCCGGTCGTTCAGCGGTGCGTGATGTCGTACGCGCAGTGGCGCGCCCCGTCGATCATGTGGCTGGTGCGCTCGACCCGTGCGTCGGGTAGCACGGCGCGGATGAAGTCGATCTCGCTCGAGCACGCCTGCCCGTAACGGCGCGCAACCGCGGTGATCGCACAGTTGTGCTCGATGAGCCGGAAATGGTCACGGCCCATCCGTTCGGCGGTGGCGAGATAGCCATCTTCGTCGAGGATGCGCGCCAACTCGTCCACCTTGGCGCCCAGGCTCCGTCGTGGCGCCAGCCGCTGCTCCGCGTTTGCGATGCGTTCATCGCGCCGGCGGGCGAACAGCCGGTCGATCGTGTCGCTGTTCTCTTCGGCGAGATACCCGAGCAGCTCGTTGGTCAGTGCGGCGTACGCCTTGGGGAAGATCGCGTCGGCGAGCTCGGTTGTGTGATAGGTCAACCGCGGGCGACCTCGTACTCGCCGGTCGGCCGCCGGCTCGGTCGCGGCGACGAGCCCCTCGTGCACGAGCGCGGTCAGGTGTTGGCGCGCGCCGCTGACGGTGATGCCCAGGTATTCGGCCACTTCGTCGACGGTCGCATCGCCCACGTTGCGAACGGCGTAGAGCACGGCACGCCGACCCGTGGGAAGGGGCAGGGGCACGGTGACGGCGCCCGGCGACGACCCTGTTCTGCTCATCGTCGGTCAGCGTAAGGCAGCAGCAGGTGGCTGTCGCCGAACTCGTGCCACAAGTAACCGGCGGACGACGCCTCGGCGTAGGCCTCGACCAGCGCGGCGCGTCCTGCGACGGCCTCGAGCATCGCGAGGTGTGACGCATCGGGTTCGTGCCAGCCGGTGATGAGCCCGTCGACCGCACGCACACCGCGCTCAGGGGTGATGACGGTGTCGGTCCATCCCGCAGCTGGGTGCACGGTGCCCCGGGCATCGACGGCGGTCTCTAGTGCGCGTACCACCGTGGTCCCGACGGCAATGACGTGGCCACCGCTCGCGTGAACAGCATTGACGGCGGCCGCGGTCGACGTGGGGATATCGAATCGCTCCGGGTACGGCATCTCGTGGCCTTCGAGCGACGACACGCCGGTGTGCAACGTGATCGGCGCGAGCGAGACGCCGCGGCGAACAAGGCTTGTCACGAGTGCGTCGCTGAACGGGCGAGCCGCGCTCGGCATCTCCGCGCTGCCGGGCCTGTCGGCGAAGATCGTCTGATAGGCATCGATCGGCCAGTCGTGGTCGACATATCGATAGCGGATCGGTCGACCACGGGCGTGCAGGACCGCGGTCAGCACCTCGTCGCCGACGACGGCGGCCAGCCAGAGGCGAGCGGATCCCGGTGCGGGCCGCAGGAGGTCGATCTCGGTCCCGCCGTCGAGACGAATGCGAATCGCGCTCGCGGCGAGTGCGAATGGTTCGGTCGCGCCGCCCGCGATCAGCCGGCGGGGTTCGACCATCCACAGTCCGCCCGGCAGTTCGGTCGAGACGTGCAACACGAAGGTCGCGCCTGTTGCGAGCTGGGCATCGATGGCAGCGGGAACGGTGCCCGACGTGTTGACAACGACGAGGTCACCGGGAGACAAGAACTCGGGCAGCGCCCGAAAAGTGGAATGCACGGGCGGGCGCGACCCGGGCGACACCAACATCGCCACGTTGTCGCGGGCGACGCCACGGGCCTCACGTGGTTCGTGCGCCGCATGGTGGGAGTCGAGAACGACGAGTGTTTGCATCACACGACCCCCCGTGCGTGGTAGCGGCCACTGGGAAAGTCGCCGTCGATCAGCGCCATGAGCCCGGGCACGCTGTCGTCGGGCGGCGGCCGATCAGAGATGTCTTCACCGGGAAACGCGTCCTGATGCATCTCGGTGCGCATGTCACCCGGATCGACGACGAGCACGCGCCATTCGGGATGCTCGGCCGCCAGGATCGCGCTGGCGTGCTCGAGGGCAGCCTTGGACGCTCCGTATCCGCCCCAGCCGGGGTAGGGCTCGACCGCGGCGTCCGAGGTGATGTCGATGACGGTCGGCGTCGGTGCGAAGTCGCCGGCGAGGGTGCGTACGAGAGCGAGGGGCGCGATCACGTTGACGGCAAAGATCCGGTGCAAGACGTCGACGGTGATCTCGTCGATGGCGGGGAGCGGTGACGCACCGAGGGTGCTGGCGTTGTTGACGAGTAGCTGCACCGGGCCGAGCGCTCGCGCGTGCGCGGCCAGTGCGTCGCGGTGGGCTGGATCGCTCACATCGCCGGCAACCGCTAGCACTCGTGCGCCCGCGGATGCGGCCGCGGCGAGCAGCACTTCGGTTTCCGCCAGGCGGGTGGCGTCGCGGGCGTCGATGACGACGCTCCATCCGTCGGCGGCGAGCGCTCTCGCCAGCGCCAGCCCCAATCCCTGCGACGCTCCTGTGATGACCGCGACTCGTTGTCCTTGTCGCTCTGCTCGTTGTCCCTGTCGCTCTGCTCGTTGTTGATGCATCTGTCGCTCCTCTCGATCGGCTGATCGAATAGAACAAGTTATGGCTGTGTTTAATTCCGTTGGGCTACAGTGCGCCGGATTGGGGAGTGACTGGGGGTCGCACCATGTACGACGTTGTATTGCGCGGCGGGACGATCGTCGACGGCACCCGGATGCCGCGATATCGCGGCGATGTGGGCATCGTGGACGGACGGATCGCGGCGCTGGGCCGGCTGGCCGACAACGCTGCACACCGGGTGATCGACGCCGACGGCCTCATCGTCGCGCCGGGCTTCGTCGACCTTCACACGCACTACGACGCGCAGGTCTTCTGGGATCCGTACTGCTCGCTGTCGGGTTGGCACGGCGTCACTTCGGTCGTCATCGGCAACTGCGGCTTCGGCTTCGCTCCTGTGTTGCCCGAGTTGCGTGAACGATCCATGCTCTCGATGACCCGCAACGAAGCCATCTCGCTCGACGCCATGCGGGCCGGCATGCCCTGGGACTGGGTGACGTTCCCCGACTTCCTCGACAGCCTCGACCGCACCGCGAAGTCGGTCAACCTGTTGCCTTACGTGCCGTTGACCCCGCTGCTCGTCTGGGTGATGGGCCTCGAACGAGCGAAGGCCGGTGCACTGCCCACCGACGCCGAACACGACGAACTGGCGCGCTTGCTCGACGAGGCGATGGACGCGGGAGCATGCGGCTGGTCGGCGCAGCGTCTCATGCCGACGGGCACAATGGCGTTGCAGCGCGACTACGACGGCACGCCTATGCCGACTGACGTCATGCACGACGAGACGTGCCGAGTGTTGGCGCGCGTCCTCGCTCGCCGCGGCGAGGGGTTCATCCAGATGACGGTGTCGTCGGGCGACCGTGACGCCGATCGGCTGCGCTTCGAGGAGATGGCGGCGATCAGCGGCCGCCCGGTCATCTTCAACGTGTTGGGCGCAGTCGATCGTGCGCCCGATTCGCACCTCGACACGATCGCGTGGCTCGAGCGCTGCCGGCAGAAGGGCCTGCGGGTCTACGGTCAGGCAACGACGTCGGACTTCGGCTTTACCTTCACCCTCGAAGACTTCAATCTCTTCGACGACGCTGATCCGTGGCGCGAGATGCTGATCGGCAGCGTGGACGAGCGCTTGGCGAAGGTCGCCGACCAGTCGCGCCGCGAGGCGCTCAAGAGCCGACTGCCATACGCCGGCACCGCGTCGCTCGACAGCATCGTGGTGATCCGCGCGCATGCACCCGACGCGAAGCGCTTCGAGAACCACACGGTCGCCGACATCGGCCGAATCCTCGGCAAGCACCACATCGACGCGTTCCTCGACATCGCGGCGGGCGACCAGCTGAAGACCACCTTCTATGTCGACACGATGTCGCACCAGATCGAGCCACTGCGCGACATCATCGACTATCCGTGGGCGATCCCCGGCGTGTCCGACGGTGGCGCTCACACCAAGTTCGCGACCTCGGGGCGCTACCCGACCGAGTTCATCACCCGTCTCGTGCGCGAACACGGGCTGTGCGAACTCGAAGAAGCGCACTGGCGACTCTCCACGTTGCCGGCGATGTGTGCGGGCTTCCGCGACCGTGGCACCCTGGTGGTCGGCGCACCGGCCGACATCATCGTGTACGACTACGACAATCTCTCGATCACTGACACCGAGGTCGTACACGATCTGCCGGGCGGCGACTGGCGCCGTGTGCAGCGGGCGCAGGGTTACCGCTACGTGCTCGTGAACGGCACGGTGACGATCGAAGACGACGCCGAAACCGGCGCACCGTCGGGGCAATTGCTTCGCTTCGGCGCTGGCGTGCCGTTCTTACACAAGACCGGGGTGGCATGACGACCACCGAAGGGTCGGTGCGAGTCGACCACGAAGGACACGTCGCCGTGCTCACCGTCGACCGACCTGATCGGCTCAACGCGATGAGCGACGCGATGGAGGACAAGTTCTTCGCTGCGCTCTACGAGATCGCCTCGCGAGATGACGTGCGTTGCATCCTGTGGCGCGCCGAGGGCCGCGCGTTCTCCTCCGGTCGTGACCTGAACGATCTCGGCAACCGCGCGCCGGGTCAGAGCGACTACCACTACATTCATCGCGGGCACGTTGCCACGCACCGTCTGCTCGTGCCGCCCAAGGTGCCGGTGGTGTGCGCGATACAGGGCTGGTGCATCGGCGGTGTCTTCGAACGCACGCTGTTGTGCGACCTGCGCATCGCGTCACCCGACGCAAAGTTCCGGCTACCCGAACTCGCCCATGGGTTGGTGCCTGACTCCGGAGGCACTGCTCGCCTGTTCCAGATGTGCGGTCACGGCCTCGTCACCGATCTCGTGTGCACGGGGCGCACCCTCGATGCCGACGAGGCACTGCGCCATGGCATCGTGTCGAGGATCGTCGAGCGCGACCGGCTCGACGACGAGGCGAGGGAGATCGCGGCAGCGATCGCCGCCGCCCCTCCGCTCGCGGTGCGGGCATGGCGCCAGAACCTGCTCGACATGTCGATGCCGCTGGTGACCAAATCGCTGCACGACGAGTTGTCGGCGCAGATGCTCATCTACAGGTCGGACGATTTCGCCGAGTTCAAGAAGGCCCGCGCCGAGGGCCGGCCCCCGGTGTATCGCACGACTTGAGCGGCGGCGGGGGCGAGGCCCCGTTGTACGATAGGAAATAGCCATGGACATCTCGGACACCGCAGAGACCCTCGTGCGCCAATTCGACCGCATGGTCAAGCGCGACGGGGGTTCGTTGTCGCTACTCGGCGCCGACGGCGAGGTCATCCGCGTCGGCTACAAGCCGGGCATCGATCCGACCTGTGACGAGGGCTCGTGCATCCTGCCTCACCTCGAACTGCAGCAACTCATGGCCGAGACCCTTGCCCGCCGTACGAAAGACGTACGCGTCGTGGTCGAGTTGGTCACTTGAAACATAGTCAGCTGAAAACAAGGGGGACTTGATGGACGGATCGAGCGAGCAACCGGCACTGTTGACAATCGTCAACCCCGTCGCCGAGCCCCAGGCCCACGACGACGATGCCGATCGTTACGCGCCGGCACCTCGTCCGGCCACGCTCGAGGGCAAGACCGTGGCGTTGTATTGGAACGGCAAGCAGAACGGGCTCGACGCGCTCGACCGCACCAAGCAGCACTTGACGAAGCAGTTCAACGACATTCGCTTCGTCGAGCTGACCGGTGAGCTCGGCGGCACGAATCGCTATCTTTCTCCCGGCCAACTCGACATGCTCGAAGCCGAGGTCGACGTGGCGGTGTGCACGTCTGCCGACTGCGGCAGCTGTTGTTCGTGGCTCATGCGCGATCTGTGCGAGCTCGAACGGCGGGGCATCCCCGCGGTCGGCTACACCGCGGCGATCTTCGACGAAGACGCCCGCTTCAGCCTCAAGACTTTCGGCGTGCCCGAAGCGTGCCCGGTGATCGTTCCCGAATGCTTCTCCAACAAGACAGCCGATCAGATCGCCGACATGGTCGACGACGCGATGGGCACCGTCGTCGAATACTTGACACGCGATCGCACCTTGTTCACCGAGCTGCCGCAGTTCTCCCGCATGGTGCTCGAGAGCGCACCCGAGCTCGTCTTCCGCGGCAGCGACCTCCTCGACGCGTTCGACGCGATGCAGACGTCGTTCGTCGGCAACGGGTGGAGCGATGGGCTACCGCTGGTCCCGCCGACGCACGCAAAGGTCGAAGCCATGATCGCGGCGTCGGGTTGCGACGGGAGCGAAGTGGTCGGCCTGTTCGCGCCGGGTTTCGGCATCGGCACCGTGCGCAAGATCGCGGCCAACGCGGTGATGGCGGGGTGCAAGCCCGAGTCGATGCCGGTGATCATGGCCATGATGGACTGCGTGCTCGAGCCGTCGATCGGCTTGCGCACCTGGGCGATGTCGACCGGCCCTCAAGCGCCCATCGTGCTCGTGAGTGGCGCCATCGCGGACGAGATCGGGATGAACCGCGGCATCTGTGCCCTCGGCCCCGGTTCGATTTCGCAGGTCAATGTCTCGATCGGTCGCGCGCTGCGACTCATCATGATGAACGTCGGCCTGTCGTATCCGGGCATCAGCGACATGGACACCATCGGCACACCGATGAAGTTCTCGGCGTGCGTGGCCGAGAACGAAGCGAAGACCCCATGGGCACCCTGGCGCGTGCAACAGGGTTTCGGACTCGACGACTCGACGGTCACGGTCAACGTGCCGTACGGCATGACCGAGTTCTTCGACTTCAAGAACTCCGATCCCGAGCTCCTCATAGAGACGTGGTCGACGTTGACATCGCAAGCATGCGGGACGCCGGCGGCCGGTGCCTGGTTGATCAAGGTCAATGCGCCGCTCGAAGCGGGGTACCCGTTCCACGGCACCTTCTCGAACCTGTTGTTGATGGCTCCCGATCACGCCAACGTGTTCGCCAACGCCGGGTGGTCACCCGACGACATCAAGCAAGCGATTCACCGCAGGACCAAGCTCACGTTCCGCGAGATCATGCTCAACCAGGAGTACGAGGCTTTCAAGACGTCGCACCCCGAGCTTCTCTGGTTGCTCGACGCGCCCGACACGATGGTCACCGTCAATCCGTCACCGGAATGTTTCGAGTTCTTCGTGGTCGGCGCGTCGGCGGGCCGCAGCCAGTTCTGTTTCGGCGGTACCAACTCGGTGACCAAACCGGTGCGACGCATCTGATCGAAGTCGCCCGCGGCGAAGGACGCGGCTACGGTCCGCATCATGGCTGGCCCGATCAGACGCCGACACGAAGCCGTCGACTATGCCGCGATCGAGCGGATGTTCCCGCCCCCACCGGAATATTTCGAGACCGCCTGGTTCGACCCGCCCGAGGTGCTTCAGCGCCGGCAATTGGCCCGGTTGCGAGAGCGGGCATTGACCGCCTACGAGGTGCCGTTCTTCCGGCGTCGCTGGGATGAAGCCGGCTTTCATCCGACGCACATCAAGGCGCTCGACGACTTGTGGAAGGCACCGTTCTATACCGTCGACGACATCCGCCAGAGCATCGACGACCACCCGCCCTATGGCGACTATCAGGGTGTCACGCCCGAGTTGGCCCGGCGGGAACCGATGCGGGTCTACATGTCGGGCGGCACCACGGGGAAATCCCGGCCCACGTTCTACACCGCGTGGGACCGCGAGGTGCAGGCGGTCATGAACGCTCGCTTCCTCTACATGCAGGGCATCCGCCCCGGCGATGTCGTGCTCAATTCTTGGGCCTACGGCTTGCACAACGGCGCGTTCTGCTTCGACGAAGCCGTCTACGACTGGCTCAACTGTGTCGTCATCACGACCAGCACCGGCAACGTGACGAGCAGCGAGAAGCAAGTCGAGCTGGCCATCCAATATGGCGTCAGTGCGGTGCTCACGACCGGTGACTTCTTGCTGCGCCTTGTCGACGTGGCCAAGCAGATGGGCTACGACCCGATCAAAGATCTCAAACTGCGGGCGATACCCAACATCGGTGACGCCGAGCTGCTGACGAAGACCTTTGGTCTCGAGTACTTCAAGACCTACGGTTTTCACGAGGTGGGCAACATCGCCGTCGAGTGCCATGTGCACGACGGGTTGCACATCTTCGAAGACGCGTTCATCGTGCAGATCGTCGACCCTGAAACCGGCGAACCCATGCCCGACGGCGAGCTCGGGTCGGTGTGCGCAACCGAGGTGTGCAAGACCGGTAGCCCGCAGTTCCGCTACAACATCATGGACTTGTCCTATCTCTATCCGCCGGGGCAATGCGAGTGCGGCAGCTGGCTGCGGCGCATGGGTCCCTTCGCCGGTCGCGGCGACAACATGGTCAAGTTGCGCGGCGTCAACATCTGGCCCGAGGCCGTCGGCGACATCGCGTGCTCGGTCGAAGGAACGCTGCCCGACTTCTTCGTCCGCGCGATCCGCGACAACAACCGCGACGAACTCGTGATCTCGGTCGTGAGCGACCGCGATCCAGCCGCGTTCGAAGACCTGCGGGCCGAGATCGAACGCCGCCTCCAGCAGCAGCTCGGCGTGAAGATCGCCGCTGTGGTGGTGCGTCCTGGTGAGATCGACGATCTGACCGAGTTCGCGACGTCACCAAAGTCCAAACGCTTTCGCGACGAGCGCGGCGCGATCGGCTAGGCCCGAGCGGCCCTTCAGAGCGGGAAGGCTAGGGCCCGAGCGGCCCTTCAGAGCGGGGAGGTGGTGCGGGTGGCCGGCGCGTTGGCACTCGGGATCGACATCGGGGGTACGTTCACCGACATCGTCATCGCGGGTCCAGAAGGCGTGGTCTCTGTGGTGAAGCAACTGACTACACCGCAACAGCCTGCCGATGCCGCGGTGACGGGTGCGCAGACCGCACTGGCGCATGCTGGCATCGCAGCGGCGCGGATCACGCGCGTCGTGCACGGCACCACGCTGGCCACCAACGCGATACTCGAGCGCCGAGATGTGCCGGTCGCATACCTCACCACGCGCGGATTCGGCAGCCTGCTGCAACTCGGCCGCCACGCGCGTGTCGAAGACGAGCGTTATGACCTCGCGTTCGAATCACCGGCCGCGCCGGTGGAAGCAGCGCTCACCTTCGAGGTCGCCGAGCGCATGAGCGCCACCGGTGAGGTGATCGAGCCGCTCGACGAAGCTGCGGTGATGGAGTTGGCGCCGCGTATACGTGCGCTGGGCGTGCGGGCAGTGGCGGTGTGCCTGCTGCATTCCTACGTGAACGCACAACATGAACAGCGCATAGGCGAGATATTGCGCGATGCGCTGGGGTCGGAGGTCGAAGTCGTGTTGTCGTGCGATGTCTGGCCCGAGGTGCGCGAGTACGAGCGGGCGACCACCACGGTGATGTCGGCGTTCGTCGGCCCGATCATGTCCGGCTACCTCACCGACCTCGAGACTCGCCTGCACGCGATCGGGGTCGACGCACCGTTGTTCGTGATGGAGTCGGCGGGTGGGGTGATGTCGGCAACGATGGCGCGCCGTCGTGCCGTGTCGACGATCGAGTCGGGGCCTGCCGCGGGTGTCATCGCGGCGAAGGTCGCCGCAGCCGATCACGGGTACGACAACGTGATCGCGTTCGACATGGGGGGCACGACGGCCAAGGCGGGACTTGTCACTGCCGGCGAACCCGATGTGACACATCAGTTCCAGGTTGGCGGCAAAGGTAGTTTCGGGAGTCGCCGTTCCGGCACGGGCATTCCGATCAAGGCGCCGACGATCGATCTCGCCGAAGTCGGCGCCGGCGGTGGCAGCATCGCGTGGGTCGACGAGCAAGGTGCGCTGCACGTGGGCCCTCGCTCGGCCGGATCGGACCCCGGCCCGGTCTGCTACGGCCGCGGCGGCGCCGAGCCCACCGTGACCGACGCCAGCGTGGTGCTGGGCTACCTCGATCCGCAGGGTTTCGCCGCGGGTTCGCTGCCCTTCGACGCGGCCGCAAGTCGAGCCGCGATCGCAGAACAACTGGCGCGGCCACTCGCGATCTCGGCCGAACGGGCAGCGGCCGCGGTGCACGAGATCGCCAACGCGACGATGGCCGGCGCGATCCATGTGGTGACGGTGCAGCGAGGCGTCGATCCGCGGCGTTACGTACTGGTGACATCGGGTGGTGCGGGGCCACTGCACGCTCCGCGGATCGCGGAGCGATTCGGTATTACGTCGATCGTCGTACCGCCCGCGTGCGGAGTGGCTTCGGCTCTCGGTTTGTTGGCGTCGGACCTTCGCGCCGACCGTGTCCGCACCGTCAATCTCGACGACGCCGACATTTCGGTTGCGCACATCGCTGAGCGCTTCGACGCGCTCGAACGCGAGGCGGCGGCCGATGTCGCGCCGACCGCGGGCGCCGCAGTCGAGTTCCGCCGGTCGGTCGACGTCCGCTACCGCGGCCAGTCGCACGAACTCAACGTCGTGTTGACCGGTGACGACGTGACGCCGGAGGTTCTCGCGAAGATGCGCGAGGATTTCTACCGCGCGCACCGCGAAGCGTTCGACGTCGGTACATCGGGTGCGATCGAGGTCGTCAACGTGCGCGTCCGGGCGACGCAGGCGGTCGCGCACGCCATCTTCTCTCGACCGTCGTCGACGGGTGGTGCGCGCCCCGAAGGGGCGACCCGCGACGCGTGGTTCGCCGAGCGCGGTGGGTTCGTCGCCACCCCGGTACACCAGCTCGGCGAGTGTCGTCCCGGCGCTCCCATCGTGGGACCGGCGCTGCTTGAGGCGCCCGAATCGACGGTGCTCGTACCGCCCGGCTGGACTGCCGTCGTCGCACCCAGCGGCGCGGTGGTGATGGAGAAGAACCTGTGAGTGACGCGGTCGAGGACGATGTCGTCCGCTACGGACTGCTCGTGGCCGCCGAAGAGGCGGCCATCGCGGTGGTGCGCGCTGCGCACTCGCAGTTCATCGTCGAAGGGTCCGATGCCGGCATCGGCATCCTCGATCGACGGGGCCAGCTGATCGCGCAAGCGGCCGCGACATCGATCCTGCACAGCGGCGGCATCGTCGAGCAGCTCGCCGCGGTCACCGACGACATCCCGATCGAAACGATGCAACCCGGCGACGTCTTCATCACCAACGATCCCTATCGCGGCGGGGTCCACGCAAACGATGTGATGGTCTGTCGACCGGTGTTCGTCGATGGGACAGTCCGCTATTTCACGGCCAGCCTCATACACGTGCTCGATCTCGGTGGGTCGGCTCATGGCGGCATCAATGCGTCGGCGTTGGAGACCTTCGAAGAGGGGCTGCAGTTGCCCCCGCTGTATTGGCAGCGCGCGGGAGTGCGCAACGACGATCTGGTGCGCCTGATCGCACTCAACAGCCGGTCGCCGGCCGAGACGATCGGCGACATCGATGCACTAGCGGCGGGCACGCTCGTTGCCGCTCATCGTGTGGAGGCGATGATACGAGACCACGGCGCGGAGCCCTTCGACGCGATCGTCGAGCGGTATCTCGATGCCACCGAGGCCCGTACGCGCGCCGACATCCGATCGATCGACGACGGGGTCTATCGCGGCAGTGCCGTGATCGATGACGACGGGATCAACCCGGGTCGCACGTATGGAATCCACGTCGAGGTGCGTGTGGCGGGCGATGAGATCGAGCTCGATTTCTCCGGCACCAGCCCGCAGGTCCGCGCGCCGATCAACTCGAGTGCCTCGCAGGCGTACGACGCCGCGATGTTCGCGGTGCGGTGCTTTCTCGACAAGGACATCCCCACGAACTCGGGCAGCTTCCGGCCGGTGACCGCCCTGTTCCCGCGTGGTTCGTTGCTCAACCCCGATCCGCCAAATCCGTGCGGCGGCCGGATGATGGCGGTGTACGCGATCGTCGATGCCATCATCGACGCATTGTCGGTCGCGGTGCCGGCGCGGCGCATCGCTCGCTCCGGCATCCTCCAGGGCTTCTCGATAGCCGGCATCGGCTCGACGTATTGGCTGCACAACTCCTATGACTTCGGCGGCGTCGGCGCACGTGTCGGCAAGGACGGCGTCGATGCGACCGGGTTGCACTTCGGCGTGGGGCGCAACGGCATCCCACAGGTCGAACCGGTGGAGCGACGGTGCAAGCTGCGTGTCGAGGCCGTCGAGCTCATCGTCGATTCGGGCGGTGCGGGGGAGTGGCGCGGTGGGCTCGGTGCACGCACGGTGTTCCGCTTGCTCGACGACTGTTTGATCAGCGTCCGCACCGATCGCTTCCATTCTCCGCCCGAAGGCATCGACGGAGGTCATTCGGCGCGTGCGGGTGCCTTCTATCGGATGACTGCCGATGGCCGGTGCATCGACATCGGATCCAAGGCGGTGAACGTGCGGCTCGATCGGGGGGATGCGTTCGTGATGGAGACCTCCGGCGGCGGTGGTGTCGGCGACCCCCGCCGGCGATCGGCCGCCGCGGTTGCCGCGGACCTGCGCGCGCGCAAAGTCTCTCCCGCCGCCGCGGACGAGGTCTACGGCTATGTGGTTGACATGTGACTATATGGTCACGTATGGTGCCTGGCGTGGACGAGGTGTTCAAGGCACTGGCCGATCCGACGAGGCGCAGCTTGCTCGACGAGTTGTTTCGTGAGGACGGCCAGACGCTGAGTGCGCTCGAAGAACGCATCTCGATGACTCGCTTCGGCGTGATGAAGCATCTGAAGCAACTCGAAGAAGCGGGCCTGATCGTCACTCGACGGCGGGGCCGGGAGAAGCTCCATTTCTTGAACCCTGTCCCGATCCGGCTCGTCCACGACCGGTGGGTGAGCAAGTACGCCGAGCCCTGGGCCGCCGCGCTCAGTGGTCTGAAACACGAACTGGAGAGATCCATGGAGAAGATCTTCGAGATCTACATTCGCACGACGCCCGAACGCCTCTGGGAGGCGATCACCGACAGCGAGATTCGCAGTAAGTACCAATTCGGTAGCCACATCAGGTCGGACTGGACGCCCGGTTCCCGCTTCGAGATGGGTCCGAATGGCTACGCCCTCGTGGGCGAGGGTGTGAACCTCGAAGTCGATCCGCCGCGCCGGCTCGTGCAGAGCATGGTGGCGCTGTGGAGCGACGACGTGAAGAGCGAGGGCACGTCGAGGGTCACGTGGGAAATCGAGCCCGTGGGTGATTCGTGCCGCCTCGTCGTCACGCACGACCAACTGCGCGAAGGAGCGAACGACGAGCTCTACGGTGGCTGGCCGATGATCCTCTCCGGGCTCAAGACGTGGCTCGAGACCGGTGAGTTGCTCACGACCCCCGGCTCGCTCATGTACACGTGAGCGGCGCGCGGCGGCTTCGCCGCGGAACGAACTCGTAGCCGAAAAGCACGGTGGGCGTGCTTTTCGGCCCGGAGAACGGGTGTTGGTCGCGGGCATGGTTGACAGCGTGCACGCTACCGAATGGTCGGTTTCGTCAACGGTGGCCAACTTCGTCGGCAGTGGCCGCGAACCGAAACCACCTGCCGACGCTCACACTGACCGATGTCCTCGCTCGGTTCACTCTGCGTGGCGAACACGCGCCCGCGGGCGAGCTTGCGTCGCACACAGTGAGAATTCGGCGTGACGCCTCGGTTCGCCGTGACAGCATGCCGTGGTGGTCGGCGACAGCGGGGGCACGAAACTCGAGAAGGTGGCCGCGGAACTCGACCGGCCATCAGCATTGGAGGGCTGGTCGAGGCTGATGGTGCTCGCCCATCTGCGGTATGTCGCGTCCGCGATGCGGCGCATGACCGAAGGGGCGCTCGCCGGTCGTTCCGAGCCGATGTACCCGGGCGGGCGCGCAAACCTGCGACCGCACACGATCGTGGCTGCGGCGGGCGAATCGGCGGTGGCACTGGTTGCGTCACTCCACGCCGAGACCGCAGCACTCGAACGACTCTGGCACACGTTGTCGCTCGACGACTGGCGGCGGCGTATCGACGAGCCGGATCACGGTCCGATTCCGCTCTCGCAGTTGCTGGTACTGCGACTGACCGAGACCGAGGTTCACGGTACCGATCTAGGCTTCGCGGCGGTCGACACATGGGACGAGCGCTTCGTCGAGGTGGTGTTACCGCTGAGGCTCGCATGGCTCGACCGCTCGCGACACCGTCCCGACGCAGACCTGTCGGTGGCCGGTTCGTGGCTGCTGTCCGATGGGCGGGCGAACTGGCTTGTGGTCGCGGACGGTGCAGACGTGCACGCGTACATCGCCGGTGCGGACACGGGCTCGGACTGCCGATTGACCGCCAGCCGACGCGACCTACTCGCTCTTCTGTTGGGGCGTCCACCGGACGGATCCATCGAGCGATCCGGGAACCTACCGCTGGCGGATGCGTTCAAGCGGGCATTTCCGGGGCCGTGACGAACTTCGGCACTGTTCCTCGACAGCGTGGGATACTGCAACGAGCAGCACCAGGGGGAAAGGAGCCGCTATGAGTGTCAACGGTTGGCGAGTCGCCGACAGCGACATGCACCTGATGGAACCGCCGGACTTGTGGACGCGTTACATCAATCCCGCATGGCGCCATGCCGCGCCCGTGGGGCTCAACGAGTTGCACCGCGACATGCGGGTGCGCGTAAAGAACCACAACCTGACCCGCACCGGCCCGGTGCGGGCCAACCCGGTTGACGCCACCGTGGGGTGGAAACCGCAGCAGGACTCCGCCTATGGCCCCGCCGAAGCCCGCGGGTGGGACGCAGTGTCGCAGCTCGAGGCCATGGACGCGGAAGGCCTCGACGTCGCAGTGTTGTTCCCGAGCCGCGGTCTGTTCGTCCTCGGTCTCGACAGCGCGGAGCAGATGGGCACCGATGGCCTCGAGCCAGAGTTCGCGACCGCGATCTCGCGCGCGTACAACGACTGGTTGCACGACTTCTGCTCGGAAGACCCCAACCGCTTGCTCGGCGCCGGTTTGCTGGCGCCGCACGACATCGACGCGGCTGTCGCCGAGACCCGCCGCTGTGTCGAGGAGCTCGGCTTCAAGACCGTGATGTTGTATCCCGGGTGCGTCAATCGGCGCGCGTGGCACGACCCTTGCTACGACCCGCTGTGGCGTGAGTGCGAGCGTCTCGGGGTGCCGATCAGCTTCCACGGCGGCGGGCAGAACTACCTGCGTCCCGACTTCTCACTCGAGATATTCGAGACCATGATGATGTGGCACACCTTCGGGCAGCCGCTCGGCATCATGGCGGTGACGGTGAGCTTTGCCGGGGGCGGTGTGCTGCAACGCTTTCCGAACCTGCGCGTCGGCCTGCTCGAGGGCAACTGCGGCTGGGCGCCGTGGTTACTCCAGCGGCTCGACGAGCACTGGGAGTGGCTGGGCAACAGAGAAGCGCCCGACCTCGACCGCGCGCCGTCGGAGTACTTCCGGACCAACTGCTATCTCAGCGTCGAGTCCGACGAGAGCACCGCCAAGTACTTCATCGACTGGTTCGGCGACGACAACCTCGTGTTCTCCACCGACTATCCGCACGGCGATTCGAAGTATCCGCTGGCGGTGACCAGCTTCTTGAAGCTGCCGATCAGCGAGGAATCGAAGAAGAAGATCTTGTGGGACAACTGGGCTCGGCTCTATGGCCTCACAGCCCTGCCGTCTGGCGCAGGACGCTCCTGACTTCGAGATCGGCAAGGGCAGCTTCGGCGCGCGCGAGAAACGCATCGGCGAAGACGCGGCGACGCGGTGTCGCGTTGTCGGGAAACGTCACCACCTGACACGATGCCGGCACGGTGTACGCCGCGTGGATGCGGTGCGCGTGCCACGCGTCGTCGAAAGTGATCTCACTGCCGCCGGCCGCAACGCGCCGCTCGAGGTAGTGGCGCAGCAGATCGCGCTCGTGGCGGCGGCGGTCCTCGATCGACATCGCCATGTTGAGGAAGTAGCTGACATCGCGCATCGGTGTGCTCACGTTGATGATGCCCCAATCGAGAAAACCGGCGCGTCCGTGGTCGTCGAAGAGATTGCCGATGTGCGGGTCGCCGTGAATCACGGTGGCCGGGCCTTCTTGCCACAAGGCGTGCAACGCGTCGCTGCGATCGATATAGATCTCGGCGACGGCCGCGAAGTCGTCGCTCAGCCGATCACGGTGATGGTCGAGGCCATAGCGCAACATCGTGGCGCCGTAGCTGCTGCCGTGCGACGCCCGCGGCACCCATGGAGCGAGGGCCTCGCGCCGCGCCGGATCCGCGAAGCGAACGTGCATCTCTGCCAATTCGTCGAGGGCCCTCGCGGCCGGTTCGGGTGCGATGCCCCATGTCCCGTCGGAGACTGCTGCGCCGGTAGTGACCAGGTCTTCGAGCAGCAGCAGGAACGAGCCGTCTCGTTCGTCGTGCAACGCGACATAGGCGTCGGGGACGCGCAGGGTCAGGGTCGACGCGAGCGTCGCATAGAACAGTGCCTCTCGCCGCCCCATGTTGGTTTTCGCGATCGTCTCGCGTCGTGCCGGGTCTGACGGCGGCAACTTGGCGAACATGATCGACGGCGCGCCTGCGGCATTGTCGTAGTGGATCCGCAGGCGAGCGTGGCTGTTCGTGACCTCGTGGCGCTCGAGGATCTCGACCGCTTGTACGCGCACGCCGGGGAAGCGCGGTGTGAGGGCGCTGCTCAACCACGCGGGCTCGATGGCGTCGGCGCTGGCCGGAAGCGGATCGTCGGTCACAGCCGGGGAGCCTACGATGTCGTGAGCCGTGATGGCGCTGACAAGGGGGAGCAAACGAATGCAGACGGTCTCGATCGATCTGAGCGACTCGCGCTTCGAAGAAGGCGTTCCGTTCGACACGCTCGCCTACCTGCGCGAGCACGACCCGGTGTGGTGGTGGCCCGAGGGTTCGTGTTGGGTCGTCACGACACACGACCTCGTCGAAAAGATGAATCGTGATTTCGAGACCTACTCGAGCGAAGGCGGGATCGTGCCGCCCACCGGCGCCAATATCAACCCGGCGGTGCTCTTGGCGATGGACCCGCCGCTGCACACCGAATACCGGCGCATGGTGATCAAGTCGTTCGTCCCTCGTTCGATCGCCGCAATCGAAGCCGACGTGCGCGACATCGCCCAGGAAGCGGTGGACGACTTCGCCCGCAGCGGTCGAGGCGATTTCGTGATCGATGTCGCCTCGGCGATCCCGTTTCGTGTGATGGCTGCGCTCACCGGCGTACCTCGTGCGGCGGAGCGCATGATCATGCGATGGGGCAATGCCATCGCACCCAACTCCGATCCCGAATACCGCGCCACGCCCAACGCGGCGAGCGAGGCCAACGATGCGCTCGGCGAGTATCTCGGTGAGCAATTCGAAGCGAGGCGGCGTGAACCGACCGACGACCTGCTTTCGAACCTCCTACTTGTGCGCCGGGGGGGCGAGCCCTTGCCCGAAGCCGATCTCAGGGGCTTCGCCGTCAACTACCTACTCGGCGGCACCGAGACCACCCGCAACCTGATCGCGCAAGCGTTGCTGGTGTTGCTCGAGCATCCCGATCAGCTGCGCCGTTTCGTCGACGGGGAGGTCGACGCCGCGACGATGGTCGAA
>DATLFA010000072.1:0-11345 GCA_035525225.1 Acidimicrobiales bacterium | reverse complement strand
TCGCAGAAGGACGCTCCAACCTCGCCACCTCACCCCACCTCGTCTTCGTACCCGGCGCCGTCCTACTACTCACCGTCTTCTCACTCAACACCGTCGGCGACCGCGCCCGCGCCCGACTCGGCCTACGCGACATCGAAAGCTGAGACCTCGAACAGCGTGTGGACACCGCAGCAGCGGCTACGAATTGGCAACGTCGAATACTCGTAGTTGTCGCGGCGGCATTGCTTGCTACCAGTTGCGACGACCGCGATATGTGGTATCGACCCGGTCAGACCCGTCGGCGGCGGCGCGATGGTGAGTTGACCTGGTGCCGGGTCATCGACGCAGCGATCGAGAGCATCCTCGAGGAGCTTTGGGTCGACCTCTGGCCCGCGTCGTGCCCTGTCCCATAGGTTCTCACCCCAACACCATAGGTTTGCTAGTTTCTTTCAGACAGACCTTGGGGGGGTTGATGAAACGTTTTCGTGTTCTCATATCTGTGCTCGTGGCTGCGGCCTTGTTCGCCGGCGCATGCGGCGACTCGAGCGAAAGTGACACCGCACCCGGCCAGACGGGCACGCCCGGCACGGGCGCCGCTCCGACGACCTCACTGCAACCGGTCACCGGCGGCAAGCTCGCGGTCTTGATCACCTCAGAGACTCGCGGCATGGATCCGATCGCGGTCACGGGCTCGTCGGGCCTCGGCGGCGAGCCGCCACGCATGTACGCCGTCTACGACGCACTGATGCTGACCGACAACAAGACCGGCGAGGTGAAGCCGGCACTGGCCGAGTCGTTGACGACGACCGACCGCATCGTGTGGACGCTCAAGCTGCGTCCGAACGTCAAGTTCTCCGACGGCACGGCGTATGACGCCGAAGCGGTGAAATTCAACTGGGACCGCCACAACGATCCTGCGAACAACTCGACGGCGCGTGGTCTGATCCAGACGATGAAGTCGATCGAAGTCGTTGATTCGTTGACGATACGGGTGACGCTGAACGCGGAGAACGGTCAGTTCCCCCGCAACGTCGCGTCCAACCTGGCGTGGTCCGTGTCGCCGACCGCGGCCAAGGCCAAAGGCAAGGACTACGGCAACACTCCCGCCAACATCGTCGGCGCAGGGCCGTTCATCGTCAAGGAGTGGACACGCGACTCCAGGATGGTGCTCACCAAGAATCCCAACTACTGGCAGCCGGGCAAGCCATATCTCGACGAGTTGGAGTTCCGCGTGCTCTCCGACGAACAACAACGAATGAACAGCCTCACTACCGGTGAAGCCGATCTCGCCTGGCTCAACACGCTGCCGGTCCAAAAGCTCGCAAGGGATCAGGGACTGGTGACGCAACAAGTCAACGGCGTGGGCGCGTCGGGTCTCAACTTCAACCTCACGAAAGAGCCCTTCAACGACGCCAGCGTGCGCAAGGCCGTGCAACTTGCCGTCGATTCGGTACAGCTCAATCAAGTTGCGACCGACGGGCTGGGCGAACCGATCACGTCGTGGTTCCCGACGACCACGCCTTGGTACGATGCAGCAGTGTTGTTTCCCAAGTTCAACGCTGCCGAAGCGCAGAAGTTGATCGACGCGTACGTCGCCGAAAAAGGCAAGAACCTCGAATTTACGCTCACCACCAGCGATGCCGGCGCCAACCCGAAGATTGCCGAATTCATCGCCGCCGCGCTCAACAAGCTGCAAAAAGTGAGTGTCAAGACCGCGTTCAAGCCGGGAGCCCAAACGACCGCCGACCTGCGCGCCAAGAACTACGACATGATCCCATACGCGTATCTTGGCGCCGATCCCGAACCGCAGTTCTACGATTCGTGGCACTCGAAGGGCACACGCAACTTCTCCGGCTATAGCAACCCTGCCGTCGATGCCGCGCTAGTACGGGCCCGCAACGCCACCGAGACGGCTGCTCGCAAGGTCGAGTACACCGCCGTCCAGAAGGCACTGATCGATGACGGCATCCCGATGCTCCTCACCAGTCGCACCGTCACTGCGCTGACAACGAAGAAGGATCGCGTGCAGGGCATCGAGATGTGGGAAGACGGCGGCGGCGTCTTCTTCGACAAGATCTGGATCCAGAAGTAGGACGGGTTCCTAGTTCACGGGTGTCACGGTCTCGGCCAGTCACCCGCCACGAGTGCGGCGACGAACAGGTCGACGAGACGCTCGAACGTCTCGTCGGCCTCGCCGCCGCCATAGGCACCTTGCGCCTCGGCCAACATGAAGCCGCGCATTGCCGCGCTGAACACACGGTGACTGTGGCGCACGCGGTCATCGTCGAGGCCGAAGCTGCGCAGCGTGGCTCGTATCGGCTCGGCCAACCGGCGTCCCGCGTCCTCGAACTCGGCGTCATCATCCGAGGGTGAGAAGAAGAGCAAGCGGGTTCGCAGCGGATAGGCATTCGTGAACCGGCGGTACACGTGCGCCAACGCATGGAGACCGTCGACGCCAGAGCGTCCGAGAGCCGCTTCCCACAGCTGCTGAGCGAGCGACAGCTGCGTCACCAACGCCATACGACGGTGGAGGTCGTCGATCGAGCTGACATGGGTGTAGAGCGAGGTGACGTGGCAGCCGAGCTGACGGGCCACGCGGGCCAACGTGACCGCGGCGATGCCCTCTCGGTCCGCGATCTCTGTTGCGGCGGCGACAACGGCCTCGGGATTGAGCGATCGGGCTTTCGCACTCGACTCGACGACGCGCTCCATCGCGCCGACCGTAGCGCGAAACCGACGCGCCAGCGGCAGACGTCACAGATTCCAAACGCGGGCGGCGTTGCCCGACACCATGAGTTCACGCTCGTTGGCCGGAACGCCGTTCAACGATTTCTCGACCATCGCGCGGGAATTGGGCCAGCTCGAAACCGGCTGCGGGTAGTCTGACGACCACATGATGTTCTCGACGCCTATGCGATGGCGCAGGAGCTGTACGGCATCGGGTTCGTCGATGTAGGTCAAGAAGACATTGCGGTGGAAGTAGAAGCTGGCAACTCGGAGAGTGCGGGATAGCGGTAGCCGCGCCGCACCACTTGTCGTCGAGACTGTTGAGGAACCACGCGACCCAGCGGTGTCGGATCGCGCTGCGCCAGGTCTTCGAGCCCCGTCTCGAGACCAATGTGCAAACAGATGGGCAGGCCAGTCTCTTGCACCGCCGCCGAGAGCGGGTCGCTTACGACGCGGAGCTGCGACCGCCGGCGCCGTGCAGTTCGACGAGCAGGTTGCGGCATTGCAGTCGTGTCCCGATCTCGGTCAGCACACCGACGAAGTGCTCGGTTCTCTCGGCTACAGCTGGGACGACATCGTCGCACTGAAGCTGTCGGGCGCCATCCTGTGACGACGTCGCACTGGCCTCGAGTCGTCGGTGCTTTCCATGACGCGGGGGAGCGCGCCCGGGCGGAACCGTGGTCACAGGAGGAACCGTGGTCGGTGGCACTGTGGTCGGTGGAACCGTGGTGACGGGCGGAACCGTCGTCGTTGGTGGCGTCTCGAGCGTGATGAACGCGACCCGCAACTGCACACCCATGTGTTGGTGCCGAACATGGTGGAGGGGGTCGATGGCCGGTGGGGCACCCTGGATGGCCGGCACCTCTATCGTCATGCCCGCACCGCCGGCTATCTCTACCAAACCGAGCTCCGCCACCAGCTCAACGCCGTTCTCGGCGTCGGATGGACGCCGGTGCAGCGCGGCAGCGCCGAAGTCGAAGGCATCCCCGTAGCGGTGCTGCGGGAGTTCTCGACGCGTCGCGCGGAGATCGAAGAACGACTCGAGATCCTCGGTCAGACGTCGCCGTCCGCCGCGAGACGCGCGGTGCTCGACACTCGCGGCGCGAAGCTCGACATCGACTCAACCACCTTGTTCGCACAATGGCGTGAGCAGGCACGCGAGGTCGGGTTCGGTCCTGCGCAACTGGACGCGATTGTCGGCCGTGCTGCGCCGCTGGAGTTCGGGCAGCACCACGTCCAGTTGGTGCACGATCATTTGACGAGCCGCCGCGACATCGTCACGCTCGAAACGACAGATAACACGATCCGCTTTTCGACACGGGAGCTCCTCGACATCGAAACCCGCCTCGTCGCGTCGCTCACCACGTCAGGCAACGGCGTCGACGTCGTGGTCGCCGCCGCCGGTACCGGCAAAAGCTATGCGCTCGGCTGTGCTCGCGAGGTGTGGCGACGGGCCGGCTACCGCGTGCACGGCGCCGCGCTCGCCGGACGAGCCGCGCAAGAACTCGAAACCAACACCCGCATCCCCTCACAAACCATCACCAAACTCGTAGGCGAACTCTCGCGGCGACCGCTCACGTCACGTGATGTCATCGTGGTCGACGAAGCCGGCATGGCCGGCACACGACAACTCGCACCGATCCTCGACGCCGCCGCCGCGGCCGGCGCGAAAGTCGTGCTCGTCGGCGACTACCACCAACTCCCCGAAATCGAAGCCGGCGGACTGCTCCGGGGCCTCGCCGCCCGCATCGCACCGGTCGAGCTCACCGAGAACCGGCGACAACACCAACCCTGGGAACGCCACGCGCTCATCGAGCTCCGCCACGGCAACGTCGAGCAGGCGCTCACCGCCTACGCAGAACACGGACACATCCACACCGCGCCCGACCGCGACACCGCGCAACGTCAACTCGTCGGCGCCTGGCGCACCGCGACCCCGCAACGGCGACCACGCCATCATGCTCGCCCCACGGCGCAGCGACGTCGACCAACTCAACATGCTGGCACGCCAACAACTCGCAGACGACGGCACGCTGCGCGGCGTCGTGCTCACCGTCGACGGGACATGGTTGCAGCGCGGTGCTTGCGTCGTGACATTACGCAACGACTACCACCTCGGTGTCCGCAACGGCACCCTCGCCACCATCACCAAAATCCATGGGCGAAGCGGCGAGATCACCATCCGACCCGACCACGGAAAGTCCCGACGAATCTCGGCTGCATACCTCACCGAACCCACCCGACGAGAACACGCCCACCGCCTCGAGCAGGGTCCCGAGCAACGCATCGTCCACACCTTGGCCACCGACCACCAACAAACACTCGCCATCGACCGCTAGGGCAGTGGCACAAGAGTCGAGCGCCGCGGATGATGGCCGACAGAGCCCAAACGACGTCAGCGGTTGAAAGGCACACCCAGGTCGATGGACTGTTCAGTGCAATAAAGGGAGGCGGGTCCAATGCTGAGATATGCCCGATCGGATAGCTGAAACTTTCCTTGTCGATGACGTCCTGCGAATGACCTCCAACGTCGCCAGGCGTCATCGTTCGCGTTCATAATCTCGTCGACTGCTCGCGACCAATTGGCGAGGGAGGCCAACTCTCCGGGGCCGCGGGACCGCGGAGGAGCTCCACTGGTTTCCCTGCAACTGCCCACGGGTCACTGCCTGGCCTCGTTAACAGTGTCGAGTAGCGTGCGTTTCGAGAAGCCTTCTGTACGACAGCGCGTCGAGTCCACGCCATCGAGTCGTGGGGTTCTGCGGCCCCGCACACCGCACACCCCGACACGACAAGGAACGCATGACCATCAACCTTATGAACCCCGAAGGACTACCAACTGTCGACCTGTATCGACAGGTAGCGGTCGCCACCGGATCAACGATGGTGTTCATTGCCGGCCAGGTCGCTGTGGACGCCGACGGCGAGACAGTCGGCGTGGGTGACCTCGCCACTCAGGTCGAGCAGTGCTACCTCAATGTCGCCACAGCCTTGGCCGAAGCTGGCGCCTCCTTCGACGACGTGGTGAAGCTCACCGTCTACGTCGTCGACCTGACTGCCGACAAGATGCCACTGTTCGCGGAAGGGATCGCACGAGCGGCGGCGACGCTGGACGTGACCCCGCTTGCGCCGCTCACCGGGATCGGCGTCAGCGCTCTCGCCGGGCCCGACTTCATGGTGGAGGTCGAGGCCACCGCCATCTTGACCTGAGAGGCAGGCGCCACTCGGAAATCGCACCGCGCACGACGTCAAGCGATTCGCTACGGACCGGCGAAGCCGGTCGCCCGCGACAGCCTTGAACCGCTCGATATTCACGCTCCGGAGCTGACCTGCGACCGCTCCGGGGTCGGCACGTCGGCGCGCGCCAAGGTGTGCCCCCAACGCGCGCCAGCCCTTCTCACCGGAGCGTCCCGGAACGCCGGGCCGTGGCGCCACCAACGAGGCAAACGTTCGCTCAGAGTCAGCGGTCCGCTGCACCGACGGCACTACCCGCGTCGATGACCGACGGGTCTAAAAGCCGCGCAGCCGCAGCGGCCGTTCGTTGAGGACGAGCGCCAAGGTTCTGCACGTAGCCGGCGGTCGTGGCGGGACTGCCGTGTCCAACATGGCGAGCGATGTCGGCAAGATCGACACCTTCTTCGGAGTAGAGCGCGGTCACAACACTGCGACGCCCGGTGTGGGTTGCGATGCCGAGAGGATAGAGCCCGGCGCGGCGCGCTGAACCCTTGACGGCCTTCACCACGGTTTGGCGCGCGACGAGACCGCCATCGCCGGTCGTAAACACGAGATCGATCGGCGTGCCATTGAAGGTCTGCATCTGCATCTGCCACGCCTCATCAACAGCCAACCGGTCCTTTGCTTGAGCGCGTCGACGCTTGCGCAGCAACTCGACAACGGTTGGCGCCAAGAAGTGGACGCCCTCGACGCCCGCAGTCTTTGGCGGCCCGAGCACGACTCCCCGACCGTCTACGTAGACGGCGGCACGACACACAGTCGCGGTGCCCGCGTCGAAATCGATATCGGTCAATGCGAGGCCGAGCACTTCCGAAACGCGCCATCCCTGCACGAACAGCAGCGCTACGGCCGCGCCAAGGGATGGTCGGCAGCTGCCCCAACGAGTGATCGTATGTCGGTCGAGGGCAGCGCACGAGCAGTGGTTCGCTCTCGTCGTGGTGGTCGCACACGATCAACTGGGTTCGTGAGGATGAGCCCGTGAACGACCGCCTCCGAGAGCACCTGCTTCAAGGTCGTGCGCGTGTCGGCGACGGTCTTCGCGGCGAGTCCCTTGTCGAGGAGCTCGCGCTGCCATGTCGCGACGTGTTCGCTGCGCAGTTCGACGACGGCGAGTGATCCGAGTGACGCCTCGATCCGAGCGACGCGGGCCGTGTACTTGCGGTAGGAGGATGGACGCACTCGATGTCGAGCGCCGTCGTCAACCACCAGTTTGCAAGTGTCCCTACCGTCGTCGAACGATCAAGCCTCGATGGCACACCCGCCGCGGCGATCTGTGCCTTCCGTTCGCCCAATTTGCGCAGCGCTTCTTCACGGGTGCGACCCGAGACCTTGTACCGCTTGGTATCACCGGGCACCCGATACGTCGCTCGCCAACGACCGTTGGGCTCTTGATAGAGCGATCCCTCGCCGTTGGCGACCTTGCCCCGCACGCTGACCGCGCCGGCGGCGCGTTTGCCGCGTGCCTTGCGTGCCACGGCGGTCCCTTCAACCCATCGGAGGTGTCGGTGACGGTACCGGAAAAGGGGAGCAACCGGGGGAGCAACGCAAACGGAAAAGGGAGCAACCGGGGAGCAACGCTCCAAGAACGTCAGCGGACGTCGGCGGATCCGAGCGGACGTTTCAACTGGTCAGAGTGCCGCAAGTCCGGATATTTGCGGACTTTGGCGACCCGCCGCGGACGGTGTGGCGGAAGGTGAGGGATTCGAACCCTCGGTGACCCGGAGGCCACAACGATTTTCGAGACCGTCCCATTCGTCCGCTCTGGCAACCTTCCGGCGGCGACTGTAGCGGTGCCTGCGGGTCAACCCAACCAAGTTGCTAAGGATCGAGCCGTAGCCGCGTGAAGAACTGCGAGACCAGTGCCCCGCACTGGTCGGCCATCAGGCCGCCGTCGACAGCAAACTCGTGATTGAGCCGCGCGTCGACGCCCACGTTGTAGAGCGATCCGAGCGCGCCGGCCTTGAGGTCGAAGGCGCCGAACACCACCCGTGACAATCGAGCTTGGTGCGCGGCCCCGGCGCACATCACACACGGTTCGATCGTCACCACCATCGTCGCGCCGTCGAAGCGCCACCCGCCGAGTGCGCCGGCAGCGTCGCGCAGCGCCAGTATCTCGGCGTGCGCCGTGGGATCGCCCGTGAGCTCACGTTCGTTGTGTCGCCGAGCGATGACGCGATCGCCCACGGCGACCACCGCACCGATCGGTACGTCATGGTGCGCCTGCGCCGCGCGCGCTTCTTCGAGCGCGATCGTCATCAGCTCGCGATCGAGCTCGGAGAACGTGGGCATGTCCGCAAACTAGCGGGCTCGGCCGCGCGTGCTAGTAAGTGCGACTGCCGGCGACCTCGTGACAGGTCTCGCCCGCCCTCCATGCTTCATCGGCGTCACCGTCGTCGCCAGACCGGTAACCCCAATCGGCAGCGAGGCTGACGAAGGCATCGACGACCGCAGGGTCGAAGTGAGAACCGGCGCCCGCCTGGATGTGGGCGAGCGCTTCTTCCGGAGCCCAGCCCGGTCGGTACGAACGATCGGAGGTCAACGCGTCCCAGACATCGGCAACCGCGACGACGCGTGCGATGTACGGAATGGACGATCCGGACAGGCGGTGTGGATAACCAGTGCCGTCGACGCGCTCGTGGTGATGCAGGATCGCGGTCAGGCCCTCGCGGAGCGCGGCCACCGGCGCCACGAGGTCATGTCCGAGCTGTGGATGCGTCTCGATCACCGCGCGCTCGTCGGGCGTGAGCGCGCCGGGTTGTTGAGGATCTCGTCGGGCACGCCGATCTTGCCCACGTCGTGCAGGTACGCGCCATGCGCGATGGCGCGCAGCGTGTCTTCATCGACACCGAGTCGCAGAGCCAGCTGCACGGCGACGAGCGCGGTCCGCTGCGAGTGTCCGTGGGTATATGCGTCCTTCTTCTCGACGGCGCGCACGAGTGCTTGTAGTTGCTCGGGATAGCCCGCCACGATGTGCACCATCGGATCGGTCTCGAACGTCGATGCGAGCACGCGATCGACGGCGCGGGTGCGCCGGTAGCGAATCCACACCGCGTAGACCGCGCCCGCAAATCCGGCGAGAAGGAAGCCGTGGTAGTCCCACCACGACAGGTGCCAGAGCTGCCCCGCGCGCAACGAGAGCAGTGCGGCTGCTGCCATCGACGCCGCGAGGAGCAATGCGTACTGCACCGGGTCGCGACCGAGACGCCAGCGATTCCAGTGCACCAGCGCCGCGATCGCGAGCAGCGCGGCGTCGACGCCGGCGAGGATCCACAACAACCGGTTTTCGTTGGCGATCGGCCGAGTCCCGTGGAACCGCGTCGGGTCGGCGACGAGCGCGCCCGTGAACGCCGTCACGACGGCCATCGCGGTACCGAGCACGGCCCACGGGTGTCGAGCCGCGAGTCGCGACGCTGCCGTCGATCGCGGCCGGCTGGCGAGCACCAGCGCCAGCGCGAAGCTCGTGATCGCGAGGTAGGGCGTACGGGACACCCAGAGGTTCATCGGCCGTCCCGAAACACCGGGGGTCACGAGCCCGTGGCAGAAGAAGAAGAGTCCGAGTGTGACGCAACCGGTCGCCAGCCACACCGGTCCCGGATGGTCGGCTCGAGCCGCGGCGCGGGTGGAGAC
The DNA here is from genome assembly GCA_035525225.1 of Acidimicrobiales bacterium. GTDB lineage: Bacteria > Actinomycetota > Acidimicrobiia > Acidimicrobiales > WLNW01 > DATLFA01. The sequence continues at coordinate 1,781 of DATLFA010000072.1, read as the reverse complement.
CAACGCGACGACGAGGGCGCAGGCGGCGATGCTGCTGACCACGATCACGTGGAAGTTCACATCGCGGTAAACGCGTCGAGGCTGTCGTTGGTTCGCAGGATGACGAAGATCAGCGAAGGCCCCAGGAGTGCCAACGCCAGCCCGACGTGCGAACGGGTGCGGCTGCCTTCTTTCACCCCGCCCCATCGGCGCGCCACCACCACAGTTGATGGCTATGCCGGGTCGTTTGGCGGAGAGCGTGGGATTCGAACCCACGGTGAGTTGCCCCACACACGACTTCCAATCGTGCGCCTTCGTCCGCTCGGCCAGCTCTCCGGGTGGCCCCTCGCGAGGCGAGGAGAAACCGGATGGTCAGGCTATCGTTCGTGGCCGACGTCGCCTTCGTTTTGGTGTGACGGTCGGGTCCTGTGCAACAAGCGACCGTGAACCGAGTCAGGGCCGGGAGGCAGCAGCTCTCAGCGGTGCCGCTGGTGTGCCGCAGATCGCCTGGCCGTCACGCCAAAACGAAGGCGACCGTGCGCCCCGGTAGGCTCGCCCTCCAATGGATTACCAGTCGCTCTACCGGCGCTACCGGCCACAGCAGTTCGCTGAGGTCAAAGGCCAGCATCACGTGATCCGCGCGCTGCAAAACGCGGTGCGCGACAACCGGGTCGGCCATGCCTACCTGCTGTCAGGGCCGCGGGGCACGGGCAAGACCACGCTCGCTCGCATCCTCGCCAAAGTGCTCAATTGCGAGCAGGCGGCCGACGGCGAACCGTGCGGTCAATGCCCGTCGTGCAAATCCATCGAAGCGGGCACGTCGTTCGACCTCCACGAGCTCGACGCGGCCTCCAACAACAAGGTCGACGATATGCGCGACTTGCTGTCGAAGGTCGCTTTGGGCACGCCGGGACGCACCAAGGTGTACCTGCTCGACGAGGTGCACATGCTCTCGTCCGGCGCCGAGAACGCGTTGTTGAAGACGCTCGAAGAACCACCCGATCACGTCGTCTTCGTGCTCGCCACGACCGAGCCGCACAAGGTCGTCTCGACCATTCGCAGCCGCACGCAACATCTCGAGCTCACCTTGCTCTCGGCCGACGAGATGGCCGAGCATGTGCGCTGGATCTCAGGCGATGCCGGTCTCGGCGTCGACGACGACATGGTCGACTACGTCATCCGGGTGGGCGGCGGTTCAGTGCGCGACACGTTGTCGGTGCTCGATCAGGTCATCGCCGCGGGCGGCATCGCGCACGACGATTCGACGGTCAACGAGTTGTTGGGCGCGCTCGCCGACCACGATGCCGCCCGCGCGATCGCGACGGTCGCCGAAGCCACGCGCATCGGGCGCGACCCTCGGGTCATCGGCGAATCGCTGATCGACGCGCTCCGGTCGGTGTTCCTCATCTCGATGGGCGCAGCGGCCGCGCAGCTGACCGAGAGCGAGCGGGCACGCGCCCAGCAATTCTCCACGCAGCTCTCACCGGGTTCGCTCACGCACGCACTCGAGATCGTCGGCACGGCGTTGGTCGACATGCGACAGGCCCCCGACCCCCGCATCGATCTCGAGGTCGCTCTGGTCAAACTGACCCGCGTCGCCTCCGACACGTCACTCGACGCGCTCGTCGATCGCATCGAGCGTCTCGAGCGCCGTCTCGAACGCGGCGTCGCACCGTCTGACTCGCCGCCCGCTGCCCCACCGGCGCCGCCTGCGACCCCACCCAAGCCGCCGCCCGCTGCCGCAGCGCCCCCGGCCGCGTCCGCGCCCCCGGCGCCGTCCGCGCCCACTGCCGCACCGGCCG
>DATLFA010000067.1:0-21257 GCA_035525225.1 Acidimicrobiales bacterium | reverse complement strand
AGCAAGCGAGGTGGTCAGCTCCAGCCACGCCGGAGTCGAATCGCTATGCCCGATCGATGTAGCTCGCGTCGAATTGTCGCGGCGTCGACATTGAACGCGACGGCGACTTTGGCGAGGGAGCTGCCGCCGCGGTACTGGCGGGCTGCTTCGCCGACGTCATCGTCGGTCATCTGGCGACGGTTCACTCGTCGCTCGATGCCCCGCGCTGCGAGGTGTGCAGCGACGGTCCGTCGATGAATGCCGAGCACAGCGGCGAGATCGGCCAGTGTCCGTCCCGTCTGGTAGCCGTTGACGAGTTCGTCGATTTCGAGATCGGTCAAGCGACGCTGCACCGGTCGTCGGGGCGGGTTTGAAAGCTGTCCCGTTTCCTCATCGATGGCAGCGCGGTCGCCCCCGAAGCTCGAATCACGAGGCGTCGTCACGCCCCTGCGACGGCGCCGAGAGCCCTCCACCTTGTCGCCGAGACCGCGCCCGAGCTCCCTGCGCTCGTCGGTGTCGGCACCGACATCGCCAGCACACCTCACCAAAAAAGAAGCATTCCGCTGCCTCAAGCGCTACATCGCCCGCGACATCTACCACCATCTCCCCCAACCACAACCCGCGCTTGACAACCCCTAGGAGCATCGGTAGGGGACGCTCGCGTGGCTTCGCGGCGAGGTGCGCGTGTGCGGACGGGTGGTGGCCGGTCCGGGCGGTGGGCGTCTTGCCAAGGTCGTGTGGGCTTGGGAGGCTTTGCGCGTGGCGAGCAACGCTCCGGGGCAGAGAGAAGCGACCGTCGGCACCGAGCGCGGCTCTCGCGCGACGTCATTGCGCGGGCGTCGGCTGGTGGGCAGGGATCGCGAGATCGCCGAGGTGATCGAGAGCATCACGCTGTCATCGTTGACCACCGTGACTGGCCCTGGCGGCGTGGGCAAGACGGCGCTCGCACTTGCCGTGGCGGCCGCGTCGGAGGCGCAGTTTCCGGATGGTGTGTTCGTGGTCTGGCTCGCCTCGTTGCGGTCAGCGGAGCACGTTCCCGGAGAGGTGGCTGCCCAGGTCGGACTGCCGAGGCTCGGCGGTCAGTCCTACGAGGATGCGCTCGCCCATTGGCTGGGAGCACGCGATGTGCTGCTGTTGCTCGACAATTGCGAGCACGTGGTCTCGGCGGTGGCCGATCTCGTCGAAGGCCTCACTGCTCGGCTGCCTCGCCTCCGGGTGCTGGCAACGAGTCGAGAGCCGCTGTGGGCCGTGGACGAGCAGAGCTATCGGCTCGCACCGTTGCCCGTGGTCGGTACGGACGCGAGCCGTGCGGAGATCGATGCGAGTCCGGCGGTGCGCTTGTTCCGAGAGCGAGCCGGTGCACGGTCGCGGGCCGCGCTTGAGACGGACCGCGCGGGCGTTCTCCTCGGGGAGATCTGCCGGCGCGTGGACGGCCTCCCGCTCGCCATCGAGCTCGCCGCGGCGCGGGTCGTCGGGCTCGATCTGGAGGACATCTCGGCTCATCTCGACGACCTGTTCGACCTGCTCCCGCAAGCGACGCGGCGCGCCGATGGCGCGCAACGGTCGCTTCGGGCCACGGTGGAGTGGAGTGACGCCCTGCTCAGCGAGGAGGAACGGCGCCTGCTGCGACGGATGGCGGTGTTCGCCGGCGAGTTCGACCTCGCGGCGATCAAGGAGGTGTGTGCGAGCGAGGGCCAGAGCGCGGCGAGCGTCGCGGGCCTCACTGGGCGGCTCGTGGAGAAGTCGCTCCTGCTCAAGCAGGACGAGACCGGCCTGTACCAGCTGCTGGAGACGATCCGCCAGTATGCCGTCGAGCAGCTCGGTCTCGCCGGAGAGCTGGAGGCGATCCGCGATCGCCACGCCCGCTTCTATCTCGGGATCGCACTGGAGGAATCCGGTGCGACGCTCGCCGGTCCCGAGCGACCCCACCTCGACGTGCTGCGTCGGATCGAGGACAACACCCGCGTCGCGCTCGAACGGCTCCTCACGATCGATCCTGAATCGGCGTTGGCGCTCGCAGCGAGCCTCAACATCTACTGGTGGACGCAGGGCAAGCTTCGAGAGGGCATCGGCTGGCTCGAGCGGGGACGCGCGGCGGCACCGGACGCGCCGGCGGAGCTCCGGGCGATGAGCCTGTTCTGCGAAGCCTTCCTCGTCGCACACGACACCGACGACTGGCACGCAGCGGCGAAACTGCTCGACGTCGGGATCGACGCGGTCGTCGACGCTGCCGAGCCTCCCTTGATCCTCGGCATGCTGCACTGCTTGCGCGGTGAGTGCGACGTCTTCAACGGCGATCCCACGTCCGCCGTGGTTCGCACGCAAACGGGGCTCGAGATCTCGTCCCGGTACCTGGGCACGTGGGGTCGGGCCTTCTGCTTGTGGAACGCTGGCTACGCGCGCCTGGTCGTCGGGGACGAGGACGCTGCGGTTGCGCTCTTCACGGAGATGATCACGCTGACCGCGGCCAACGGCTTCGGGATCGCAGACATGGTCGGCTGCAACTCGTTGGGCGAGATCTGGGAGGCACGCGGCGACCTCGACACGTCTCGTACGTTCTGGGAGCGCGCGCTCCAGGTTCGTCGGGACCTGGGCGCAGTGCGCATCGGCCATGTGCACGGCTCGATGCCGACCGGCCTGCTCGCCGTCGCGCGTGTGGCCGCCAAGCAGGGAGACCTGGCCACTGCGTCGAAGTTGCTGCGCGAGGGCATTCCGATCGCGGAGGAGATGCGCGAGCTCGACACCGCGCAACAAATGGTCCAGCTCCTCAGAGAGACGTCCCAGACCGAGCCCACCCAGCGCGCGACGCTTCGGCCGGTTGGCGGCGTTTGGTGCGTTGGCTTCAACGACATCAACGTGCACGTGCCGGATCTCAAGGGCTTGTGGCATCTCCGCGAGCTCGTGAACCGCCCGGCTGAGTTCGTATCTGCCCTCGCGCTCATCGGCGCAGCGAGCGACGAGCCAATTCCGAGCGGTGGCACAGGTCCCATGCTCGATCGCGAAGCGCTCAGACAGTATCGACGGCGCCTCGTCGAGCTCGACGACGAACTCGATCACGCCGCACTTCGAGGCGACGCCGCGAAAGTGGAGGAGCGAGCGGCCGAGCGCGACGCGCTGATCGCGGAGCTCAAGCGGGCCACCGGGCTCGGCGGCAGGGCGCGGCGGTCCGGCTCACCGTCCGAGAAGGCGCGCCTCAACGTGACCCGGACCATCCGCCACGCGATCACCGACCTCGCTGCTCGCGCCCCCGAGCTCGCTGCGCACCTGGACGAATCGATCGTGACCGGCGTGTCGTGCTGCTACGAGCCGCGGGCCAAGATCGTCTGGACGACCTGACCCCAGGCGTGGTTCGTTAGGAACGAACCACGCGGCGATGGGAAACGAACGCCTCTCCTTTGGATGGCACACGGCCATCCCGACAAGAAAGGACGGTTCCCCATGTTTGTCACGGTCATCCACAGGATTCACGACCCCGAGGGCTTCCAGGCCGCCGAGGCCAAGGCGCTGGAGAATGGGCTTCCTCCCCACGTCGCGTTGCCAATCCACGCAGCCACCAACGACCACGGACTCGGCATCTGCATCTGGGAAGGCGAGTCAGTCGACGCGGTGCGTGACGTGGTCGAGGGCGCGGTCGGACCCTGGGCGAAGAACGAGTACTACGAGATGCACGTGGACGGACTCACCCCGCAACTCGCCAGGTGACCTGGGGCCAGAGGCGCGGCCCCCGCCTCCGGCACCGACGCCTGAACAATGAGGGTCTCGGCAGCGGCCGAGACCCTCATTGCACGTCCGGAGAGCGACGCGTCCTCCGGTCCGAAACGCACGCAGCAGGATTGCGCCAGCCACGAGCTGCGGATCGGAGATCCCATTGGCTCCGCAAGTCCTGCGCGCAACTGAGCGGCTTCGACGAGAACCCACAACCGGCAGCGTTAGGGCACCGAGCCAGCGTCCACCAAGTGCCGGTCAGGGGCACCCGATAACGACCACTCGATACCCCGGCGTGGGCCGGCGGGCAGGCGCTCTACTTCGGCCCATACGCCGCGCGCAGGATCACCGGCACACGAGATGCTTACACCGTTACAGATAGGACTTCGATGTACCTGTGCGCGAGCGAGCCGTTTGCCGCCGAGGCGGCTTCGAACCGAGCATCACGAGCAACAATCTCACCCCGCTGTCGAGTGCGGATCTGCACGATCCCCACAAGGCCTTCAATGAAGACAGTGAGGAGCCAACTACCCGACAGCTCCAGTGACGCCTAAACGCTCGCCGCGTCGAGGCCGAATCGCGACGCCGGCACGGTGCAGTTCCGGTCGGTTGTGGTCGCCGCGTCCACATCGAACCCCTCGGCGACTGTGGCCAGCGAGTCGCCGGACAGATGGCGGCGCGGGGCTGTAGCCACCTGTCGGTCGGTCAGCTTGCGACCGCTTGGCCGGCGCGGGATCCAGCGGTTCTCGAGATGCGCTGCGATGGTCCGGCGATGGACACCGCGCGCGGCGGCGATCTCGCGCAGGAGCGCCCCGCCAAGTAATCGGCCGCCACTTGATCGACTTCGGCAGTACTGAGTCTGCGTTGCACAACTGCGCGAGGCGGGTTTGAAAGCCGTCCCGCATCCTCATCGACGACGTCGTCCGCGTTTCGACGGCCCGGATCACCACACGAATCACCGTTCGAGCTTCGGCGCCGCGACCGCTTCGACCCCTGGTCAGAAGCCGTTCCCGGAAAATCGGGAGGGTTTGAAAGCCGTTCCCATAAGGTCCACCGTAAAGAAGGTCAACCCCGATCATTCATGAGAATTCGCCTGGGCGTGTCGGGGTGCTTATTTCGGTGTGACCGGGTGGCGATGCGATCGCCGCGAAGCCGGTCGTATGATTACGTGATGCCGGCCGGTCGGTTTGCGCCCACGCCGTCGGGGCCGTTGCACGTCGGCGGACTGCGGACCGCGTTGATCGCCTGGCTTTTCGCTCGCGCGACGAGCAGCCGGTTCTCGATTCGCATCGAGGACCTCGACCCCAAAACCAGCCAGCCCCAGCATGCGCGCAGGCAGCTCGACGACCTCGCTGCGCTCGGCCTCGACTGGGAGGAGCCCGTCCTGTACCAGTCGGTGTCACGTCGTTCGCATGACGCAGCGCTGGCAAAGCTGCGCGCGCTTGGCCTGATCTACCCCTGCTACTGCAGTCGGCGGGAGATCCGCGATGCGAGCACCGCACCGCACGTCGCGTCAGGCAGGTACCCCGGTACGTGCCGCGACTTGTCACGCGCGAAAGCTGCTCAGCGAGAAGCGTCCGGCCGAGCTCCCGCCTTACGTCTCGCAACTTCGGGCGAGGAACTCACGATCGTAGACCGCCTGCGTGGGATCGTGCGGCAGCCCATCACCGACATCGTTCTGCGCCGCAACGACGGAGTGCCCGCCTACAATCTTGCCGTCGTCGTTGACGACGACGACCAAGGTGTCGAAGAAGTCGTGCGGGCCGACGATCTCCTCGAGGTCACCCCGGTCCAGGCGCACCTGCTCGACTTGCTGGGCCGCCCGCGCCCCACCTGGGCCCATGTGCCATTGGTCCTTGGGCCGGACGGCGCTCGACTGGCCAAGCGACATGGGTCGGTCACTCTGGGGGATCTGGCCGCCCAGGGCGTGACCCCGGCGCAGGTACGGGGCCGAATCGCTACCAGCCTCGGCCTTGCGGAGCTGGACGAGCCGGTGTCGATGGCACGATTGCTCCAACGCTTCGACCCCGACCAGCTGCCGACAGAGCCGTGGGTGTTGACAGAGCCGTGGGTGTCGACAACGGAGGCAGGGGAAACGACTAAACGCACAGATGGATAACCACTCGAGCTGCAACTCGAGTTCCTGGAAAGACCACTGGCAAACCCGGCCCAACCCGCCAACGCCATCTTCGAACGGATCGACGCCCGGTACGAGCCCGGAGACCTTGGCGGCTCGTGTGCGCCCGGGGGGTTCAGAATGGGGTGGGGATGTATCGAGGCTCTGTGACCCTCGGATGACGGTGATCGCGCACGACACGCTCCGGGAGCGTCACCCGCTTGTGCTCGGGCGGCTGGTACGGGATCTGGCTAAGGAGGTGCGTGATGACGTTCAGGCGCGCTCGCTTCTTGTCATCGGTGTGCGCCACGTACCACGGCGCCCACGCGGTATCGGTAGATGCGAAGATCTCGTCGCGAGCACGCGAGTAGTCGTCCCAGCGCGTGTACGACGCCAAGTCCAAATCGGAGAGCTTCCAGGTCTTGCGGGGATCGTCGATGCGGCTCTCGAGTCGGCGAGTCTGCTCGTCGGCACTGACCTCGAGCCAGTACTTGATGAGCCGGATACCTGAGTCGACCATCGCCTTCTCGACTGCCGGTACCTGATCGAGGAACCGTTTGGCCTGCTCATCGCTGCAGAAGCCCATGACCCGTTCGATGCCCGCTCGGTTGTACCAGCTACGGTCGAAGATCACCACCTCGCCCGCGGCTGGAAAGTGTGGGACATAGCGCTGGAAGTACATCTGCGACTTCTCACGCTCGGTCGGCGCGGGCAGCGCGACGACACGGAACACGCGCGGACTGACGCGTTCGGTGATCGCTTTGATCGTCCCGCCCTTCCCGGCGGTGTCCCGCCCTTCGAACACGATGCACACTTCGGCCCCCGACGCTCTGACCCATTCCTGCATCGCCACGAGCTCGCCATGCAAGCTGCGTAGCTCATGCTGGTACGCCTTCTCCTTCATCTTCGCCGGCGGGACGGCCCGCGGTTCCACCGTTCCGGGCGAAGCGGCCGAGTCCGGCTGATACTGGCGGGTGGCTTGTCCGGTTTTCTTCGCCTGCTTGTGCTTTGCCATGCTCGTCAACTCCTCGAAGGGGGTGGACCACTGGGGTCAACTTCGGTCGGTGAACAACCCAGGACTTCGACCCGCTGTGATCGCATCGGCCGGTCAAGATGCTGTTGCCGATGAGGTGGCATTTGCATGATGGCGAAAGCCGGCGTCCGAGATCTCACGTGTTCCTTCGAGTAGCGCCGAGACGCAGCCGGTCACGGCGAGCCTCCACGGTGCGGACGTCGACATGACCGACTGTCTTCAGGTGCCGGACCGCGCAAGACTCTCGGCGTCCATTCGCGCGAGGTGGGCGTCGAGCACCCTGTACTCGGCTTCTTCGACCGCCCAGTACGCGTACGCGATCGCGAACTCGGCGTCCTTCTCCGCGGAGTCCGCTTTTCGTTGCGCGACCTTGAGGTCGTGCTCGGCCTTTTTCGAGTCGACGTCGCGACGAATCGAGGCAATCTGGTCGTCCCAGCTCTTCTGTACGTCGCTCCACCATTGCGCGACCTGTCCTCGGTTCGCCTCGGCGGTCTGACGCAGCTGATCCGTGTGCTTCTCGAGCGAGTCCCGCGCGCGCTGGACGTCATGCTGCACGTTGGAGTGCGCCTCGCGTTGTGCGACAGCAAAGCGATCCTCTGCTCGTTTGGCTCGGGCGGCGAGTTTGGTGAGATCGTCGGAGAGGGTCATTTCGAGCTCCTTCACAATTGTGCGGTTGAACCGGCGCTCGGCCGGGGATCTGTAGCCTCCATGTCTGTGGCGCCAACTCGCAGACGAGGAGCGCGCACCAAACGGTTTCATCCTCGTGCTCGGGTTTGTGGATCTCCAGGGGCGAAAGTCCCGGGACCCAGCTTGCAGGGGAGGTCAGCTTTGGATCCTCGGGCAGGAAGCCGGTGGCGAGCAAACGTTGGGGTGTCAGGATCTGGCGCCTTGTCCGCGTAGCTGGGCCAGTTCGCGGGCACGGCTGACCCATGTCTTGTGCTCGCGGCGGCGTCGGACGAGCCGCTGCCAGATGAGCACACCGACGCCGCCGGCGATCACCCCCGGCAACGAGATCGGCCCGACAGTCGGGCCGGTGCGACGCGACACCAGCTGAGCAGACGCGACCACCGAAGCGGCAGCAACGAGGCCGTCGACGAGATGATCCACGACGCCATCGGGATCGTGGACCCGGAAGTCGAAGCCGAACTGGCCCGCGCGGATCTGGTGGATGATCTCCTCGATGTCGCCGGGCAACGAAGTAGCCAGACGGTCCCAGCCTCGAACCGTTCGGCTCGCATGCCGGGCCAGACGCCGCGGTTGGAACCGCTCGGCCAGCAACTTCTCGACGTAAGGCTCGAGCAACTCGGTGACCCGGACTTCGGTGTTCAGAACACGACCGAGTCCCTGGAGCTGCAACAGGACCCGGAAGAGCAACGACAGGTCGGCCGGCAGCACGAGCCCGTTGTCGTGGAGCAGTTGCATGCCCGTCTTGATGATTGTCGTCATGTCGAGGTGTCCGACCCCGATGAGTAGGTGGCGGTTCAGCCACATGTCGATCTGCGATCGTAACCGGTCCATGTCGACGGTCGGCGGTGGCGTCGTGATCTCGACGATGGCGTCGATGAAGCCATCGAGGTCGTGGGTTCCCGCAGCAATCACCAGATCCTCGAGCTGGCGTTTGCGCATCCCCGAGATGCGGCCGACGTCCCCGAAATCGAGGACCGCGATGTGCGTCCCGTCGGGGAGCAGAAGGTTCCCCGGCTGGGGGTCGGCGTGATAAAGCGAATCCCGGAAGATCATCTCGAGGTACATGTCGGCAGTGCGACGCACGAGCGTCTCGACGTGCCATCCCGTCGCCTCGACGCTTGCTCGGTCGGTGAACGGTGCGCCCGAGATCAAGCTCATGGTGAGCACTCGTCGCCGTGAGTACTCCGGATACGGCGTCGGGATCGTGATGTCGGCTTCGTCGGCGAAGTTCAGTGCGAAGCGCTGGAGGTTGCGCAGTTCCTGCGACAGGTCGATGGCGTCGTGCAGCATCTGTGAGAACTCGCCGACGATCACCGTGGGCCGCAGCTGCGCAAGCCCAGGATCCTCGCGCTCGAGGAACGTCGCGATCGCGTCCATGAGCTCGAGATCCTCGAGGACACCGCGCTCTACGCCGTCGTGGAGTACCTTCACTACCAGCGCCGTCCCGTCATGCAGTGTCGCGCGGTGAATCTGCGCGACCGACCCCGACGCCATCGGCTCCGGTTCGAACGAGCCGAAGAGATCCGACACGGCGGCGCCCAGTTCGTGTTCCACCAACGCCTGCGCGATACCCGGTGGATCAGCGGCGACCGTCGCCTGCAAACGCGTCAGCTCCGCCGCGACGTCATCGCCGACGACATCCGGTCGCAGGCTCAACATCTGCCCGAACTTGATCCAGGTGGTGCCAAGCTCGGTCAACGCCCGCCTCAACCGCTCACCATCGGACATCGCGACGATCCCAGGGTCGACGAAGCGGTCCACGAGCCCCTTCACGACGCGTGCGCTGACGAGCGCGCTCCCACGCTGAACCCAGCCGGCAAAGCCGTACTTCGCGAGGATCTGGCCGATTTCATCGAGTCGCTCGTGGTGGCGCACCAACGCGGCGGGCAATGCCGGCATGGATCACTCCTTCATGGCCGCCCCGCTCACCGGGGATGCGAATTGGATCCTCGACCGAGGCTCAGCCAGCGACGCACCCAAAGTGCCTCGATCGATTTTGCTCGGCGATGCCCGCAGCTTGCCCGCTTTGCCGCTGTCATGCCACCAAACCCACGGGTCGTGCACAGCATGGGCTATTGCCTGCGCATGAACACACTGCCACTCGCCGGCCCTCGAAGCCGCAGGCCTTTCGTCCCTGGACATCGAACAACAGGAGGTGTTTGCTCGGTTGGGCACCGGTCGGAGCGGTCCGGTCCTGATGCACACATCGGGCATGGCCGAAACCGGTGGTCATGTTCGGACTCCATCACTGAGATCGCGGGTGACGACGATGTTGAACTTCAAGATCCGACCAGAGGACCTCGACGAGGCGGCTCGCCGCATCACGCGTCGTTGGTGGTGGTATTTGCTGGCCGGGCTCGCCATGGCGGTCCTCGGGGTGTTGCTGCTCATCGACATCTTCGATGCGGTGGAGACACTCGCCCTTCTCGTTGCTGTTGCCCTCGCGCTCGAGGGCTTCGAGCAGATCGCGAACGCGCCGAGGTACCGGCCGCGATGGCCCGGCTACGTGCTCGGGATCGCGTACCTCGCCACCTCGGTCTGGGCGGTTGCCTGGCCCGACATCACGCTGTGGGCCCTCGCCGCCGTCGTGGGCATCGGGTTCATCGTCACCGGCGTTGCAGAATTGGTGTTGGTGTACCAGTTCCACCACGCGCTGCCGAATCGTTGGCTCTTAGTGCTGCTCTCGGTCGTCTCGATCGTGACGGGAGTGCTCGCCGTTGCGTGGCCTGATGCCACCATCCCCGTACTCGCCGTTCTACTGGGTGTTCGCGTGACCATGGCAGGGATCGCGCTCGTGGTGTTCGGTATCGGCCTGCGTCGGCTCAAAAAGGCCCGCTCGCGTCCCTCAGAGATACTCGCGTTCGGTGAGCCAACGTGATGAGAAGAAACCGAAGATGGGTGGCAAGTAGCTCGTCGCGAGGCGGTGGGTAATCGCGGCGGCGGCTGCGACCTCCGCGGGCACGCCGACCGCGGTCAGGCCGCCGGCGAGGGCGGTCTCGCCGACGCCGACGCCGCCCGGCACGGGCACCAGTCCGGTCAGCAGTGATGCGGCGACGTTCACGAAGACAGCTTGTCCGAAGTCGAGATGGCCGCCGTATGCCGCCACCGAGGCGCTGAGCGCAGTGGCGAACAGGATCTTCTGCAGCAACGTGCCCCCGATGAGACGCAGCAGTTGCCGCGGATCGGTGAGAGAGTCTTTGACCGCGCCGAGGCCTTCCTTCATCGGCGGCACCAGGCGGTTGCGGAGCTTCGGAACCGAGAACATCACGATTGCGCTGAGTGCCGCAACAATGGCTGTCCAGGCGAGAAGCCGGAACACGACCCCCGTGCTGAGGACATCGACGTCAACGGCCTTGCCGACGAAACGAGCGGACAGCGCGAGCAGGATGACGTCCAAGCCCCTCGAGACGATGAGCAGGATCGGACCCTGCGCGACGGCTCGCGCGGTGGGGATGCCCAACTTCTGCATGTAGCGCGCATTCATCGCGATCCCGCCGACATCCCCGGGGACTGCGAGGCCGACGAACGCGCTCGCGTACCGGAACATGATGGTGGGGCCGAATGGCAGCGGGCGCGTGACTGTTCCGGTGAGGCTGATGTACTCGCCGACATTGGTCAGCTGCGCGAGTACGAACGCGATCCCTACCCAGGACCAGTCTGCGGCGGCCATCTGATCGGCAATGGTGCGGAACCCGATATCGGCGAGTTTCGAGATGAGCGCGTAGGCCGCGATCGCCGAGAACACGACACTGGCGACGTGCTTCCACGTCACACGCCTCAGCTGCGCGAGTTGCGGCGGCTCCGTCCCGAGTGCGATGGCGAGGTCACCGCGCAGGTCGGCCAGTTTCAGCCGGGCGTCGTGTACGTCGCGTTCGAGTCGGCTGGTCAGCACCGCGCGCTGTAGTAGCGACAGCATTGTGATGAGATCGTCGCGGTTGACGTTGCGCTGCGCCGCGGCGATCGCTCTTTCACGCCCGACCGTGACGGCTGTCGCGGAGAGGAGTTGCGCGCGATCGGCAGCGACTGTCGGAGCGTCGGGTGAGGCGATCGCAACGGAGAGATTGTCGAACATCACATCCTCGCCCCTCACCAGGATGTGTCGGCCATCGATGGCAGAGTGTGCGATGCCGGCGTTGTGAAGCCGCGTCAGCGCGTGCCACATGGCGTCGAGCTGCGCGTCACTGATCTCTGCCGCATCGAGGTGCGTCAACGTCGGCGCATCGGGCCACGCCGTTGCGACGATTGCATCGCCGGCCTCACCGCGTCCCCACCCGAGGAGTGCGGGCGCCGGCCCATGCGCGCGTGCGGCCGCGAGCAGCATGAGACTTTCGTGCTCGACCAACTGAAGTCCGGTCGCGGTGAGCGAGTGCTGGCTGTTGCGATACCAGATCCTCTGCCACAAGCGGAAGGCAAAGGCCGCGTCAGCAGCGTCCCGTCCATAGACCTTGACAAACGCATTGCCACCATCGACCAGATGAACCTTGACGTGCGTTGCTCCGACGGGTTGGTGGTCGACGTATTCGACGCCGACCGTATCGATACCGCAGTTGGCGAGGGCAGCGCTGACGCGGTCCTTGCTCGGGATGCCTGCGCCTGAGCCGAAGATCAGGTGAATCGCCGCTGCCGCGGCGAGGCCGAGGGCAACCGCGCCGATGGTGCCCGACAAGGTGCCGTAGCTCATCACAATCGCGGAGGCGGCCGTCAGGGTCACGAGCCTGTTGCCGAGCCGGCGCATTTGAACTGCGAGGTATGGGCGCGCGACGTCGATGACCGCGACCGCCAGGCTCAGCTCGACGACGGGAAACGACGGAACGCTATCGCGTTCTATCCATACGGGAAGCACATCGGGCCATTCGGGGCCGGCCATCCACCCCAGTGCCGACGCGGACGCGGCCGCCAACGCCGCCGCGGCCACCATGTCGCGGGCAACAGCGCCTCTCCCACGCCCAAACAGCGCGATGCCGACAAACAGCGCCAGCATGTACAGAGCGCCGACAAGATAACCGAGCGTGAAGGTGCCGCTGATCCAGCTGGGAAGTGGCCCCTCGAATAGTCGCAGTACACGATGGTCGAGGTCGTTGTTCCTATGGTAAGCCGTCGCTGCACCCACGACCACAATCGAGGTAACCACGAGCATGGCCACATCAGCCGGACGACGTGCGCGTGGATCATCGTGAGGCGCGGCGAATACGAGGTTGCGAGGACGAACCATTGTCGCGCGATGCCCGCTGCCGCGGGCAGGTGTCGTCACAGCCTCAGTACGTTTTCGGAACCCCATAAATCGAGTTCTCGAGCTTGCCGTTCGCTGACTGACATCCGCCCACACCTCTGCATGCCAATTCTCGGAGCGGACGCTACCGCGGCTTCGGCGCCGCCGGAACGGAGACGAGAACTGAACTTGCTGCGACTGCCGACAGTCGGCGAAAACCAACCACGACACTCACCGATCGCTCACACGATCATCGGGCGATGGTGTCACCGATGAGAGCCGCACGTGTGCTGCGGATCGGGGTCGTAGTACCGGGTTTTCGGGTTGTTGGGTAAGGATGGCGGCCGGGGCTCCGAGGAGATAGCCGGAGGCCTGGTCGCAACCGATGTCGCGCAGTATCTGGAGTTGGTCGAGTGTTTCAACGCCTTCGGCTATGGTCTTGCTCCCGAGTGTCTGGGCGAGGTCGACGATCGTGCTGACGATCGCGCGTACCGAGGCGCTGTTGTGCATTTCGGCGATGAAGGTTCGGTCGATCTTGATGATGTCGATCGGGAATTGCCATAGGCGCGACAGCGAGCTGTAGCCGGTGCCGAAATCGTCTAACGCGATCTTGATCCCGTGGGCGTGCAGTTGGGCGAGTTCGCAAAGGCCTCTGTTGTCGGCGGAGAAGATGGACTCGGTCACTTCGATGCCGAGTTGGCTAGGCTTGAGCGCGATGTCGGCGAGGATCGTCAGGACATCATCCGCGTAGCCGGGGCGGTTGAGTTCGCGCAGCGAGCTGTTGATGAATAGGGGGCAGTCGGTGCGCGGCGCTCGCCACTGTTGGCGTGCGCGGGCGGCGTTGGTGATGACCCAGCGTCCGAGGGATTGGATCAGTTCGGTCTCCTCGGCGACCGGGATGAACTCGCCTGGGCCGAGGGTGCCGAGTCGTGGATTGGTCCACCGCAGTAAGGCTTCGACGCTCATCAAGTGACCGGCCTTGATGTCGTAGCTGGGTTGAAAGTGGAGGCGGAGCTGGTTCGTTGCGATCGCCTCTCGCAATTCGGATTGGATATGGCGGCGGTGCGTCATTGCAGCCCGGAGACTGGCGTCAAACCAGCATGCCTGGCCGCGCCCGCGTCCTTTCGCGTGGTGCTTCGCGAGGTCGGCGTCCGCGAACATCGTCTCTGGGGCGGTGGTACCGTCCGCCGCGCTCAACGCGAGACCGGCGCTGGCGGTCAGTTCGAGGCGCGCCTCGGACACGACAATCGGCATGCTGATCGCGGTCATCAGCCGTTCGGCGAGCACGGTTGCGTCGCCGGCGGAGTTGACGATTGTCGCGACGACATATTCGTCACCGGCGAAGCGGGCGACGAGGTCGCCGTCGCGTATGTGGTTCTGTAGGCGATGCGCCAGTTCTATGAGCACGACATCGCCCACCGAATGACCGTATGAATCGTTGACCAGTTTGAAATGGTCGAGACCGAACAACAGCACCGCGACGCGTTCGTGACGGCCCAGCGCGCCCGCGACCCAACGATAGAGTTCGGTCCGGTTCACCAGACCGGTCAGCGGATCGATAGCCGCCATGCGCGCGAGTTGCGCGCTCGCCTGTTCGGCTACCGCTCGCGCCGCCCGTTCCGCAGATAACAATGTCTCACGTTGCTCGGTGGCCTTCTGCAGTTCGGTAATGTCGAGCAGCATGCCCAGCAGTTGCGTGGCATCGCCGAGGTCGTCGCGCTCGTTCACGCGCGAGCGGGTCAGAACATGGCGTAACGATCCGTCGGGCCGTCGGATTCGATAGTGCGACTCGTACTCGTCGAGCTCACCCGTAAGCAGCGCTCGCGCATCGCGTGCCGCGCCGACGAGATCGTCTGGGTGGATCAACGCGCTCCATAGATGGTGCGACGCCGCCTCGGCCGAGCTGACGCCGAGAATGCTGCGAAGCATCTCGTCCCACAGCAACTCCCCGGTCCGCGGGTTCCACTCCCAGGTGCCGATACGTCCGACGTCGGTCGCCAACCGCAGCCGCTCAGCCGATCGCGCTGCTTGTGTTTTCGCGTTGTGATGCTCCGACAGATCCCGCAAGATGACCATGCACCGATCACCGCGCACCGCGTCTACCAACGGAATCAACTCGAGCTCCACCGGTGTCGCCATCCCCGCGGAGCCCGTTCGCAGTGCCACGTCGCAGCGCACCGGCTCGTGGTCGAGACAACTCAGGGCGCCGGCGGCGACGTCGCGTGTCGCTGATGTGAACAGCACCTCCCACGAACGCCCCACCATACGGTTGGAACGAGAGCCGGCCAACGCGATGAACGCCGAGTTCATCACCACGATACGTGGTTGCTGGCGGATCGACTGAAGCACAATTGCAGGGTCTTGCGCGTTCGCGAACACCCCCCACGGCAGCTGGAGCGACCCGTGGATTGGCAACCAGTCATGGCGAGTGGATACACGATCGCCGTTGACACAATCTCCTTCCATTTTCGTCCCTCAGTAGGAAGGTTCAAGGCGGTCGCCGACGCCGCGCACCGACTTGATCCATCGTGGTTGGCGCGGCTGCCTGCTGTTGTCAAGCGCGCTTCTGAGTTTGTCCT
Source organism: Acidimicrobiales bacterium (assembly GCA_035525225.1). Classification (GTDB taxonomy): domain Bacteria; phylum Actinomycetota; class Acidimicrobiia; order Acidimicrobiales; family WLNW01; genus DATLFA01. The sequence continues at coordinate 5,949 of DATLFA010000067.1, read as the reverse complement.
GCCGCCTTGGCGAGCCACCCACCACGACGATGCAGCGAGCCGGCGAGTCGCGATTTTCGGTTCGGCCGAAGTCCGAGGGAAGGCCTCCCACCCCGGCCGCCCCGCACGTCTTGACCAACAAGGTTGCGGCCGTTTGCTCCGCCTGCGCCATGAGCACCTGCGTCATCTCGATGCTCCTTACCGACGACTTCTTACCGACGACTTCCGACCATGTCACCATCGGTCGCGCACCATCGATGTGAATAGGCGAAGTGTCACGCCGCGCCAGCGGTGTATCACAACACCTTGTCGGGCCACCCGCGTACGCGGAATGACCCCACGACGCGCGAGTGCGCCGCGTGCCCGGGGGCAATCTGAGCAGCGGACTGGCAGCAGATCGTCGACGAATCATAGGATGCGGGACAGCCCCGGGGGCCCGATGAATGTAACTCCAAACGATCAGCCGGACACGCGTCCACTGAAGGACTCCCCATAACGATGGAATCGCAGCGCGCGACTCCTCCTCCAGATCAACACGTCGAGGACCTACGTCGGGCTGTCGACAGATCGCAACTCTCTGTGAGCCTGCTCGAGGTTCCTTCCGGCCGGGTGCTCGCGCTGAGTGAATCAGCTGCTGCATTCCTGGATGTCGACCAGCGCGACGACCTCTTTGAACTGAACGCACTCGCCTATGTCACAAAGCCTGACGAAGTTCAGCAGGCTTTCGAGCTAGTCGCGGAGGGCGCCCTCGACGGCTACCAAGCCCGCGGTGAGCTGTGCTCGACAACGGGCGAGCCGATCACGGCACATGTCTCAGTGCGTGTTGTCCGCCGCGTTGGTAGCGCGGCGTATGCGGTCGCGGTCCTAGCGCCCGTATTCGGTCAACCGGAGGGTTTCGACGCAAGGCCCGACGAGATCACCCGCTTCGCCGGCACGATGAATGACGCCCATCGAATCGAACACGTCAGCTCCGAATCAACAGAAGTGCTCGGACGCACCACGAACGAATTGCTGCTCGTCTCGCTGTTGGACATTGTCCATCCCGACGATGCCGCCACGCTGGTGCGAGCGTTCGAGAAGGCGGCGAACGACGACACGCAAGTCACGTTGCTGGGCCGCTTCGCCAACAGCGAAGGCGCATGGCGGCGCCTGCGCCTCGTCATTAGGCCAATCGGTCATGAAAATCAGCGATTCGGGTTCATGTTGACTCCAGTCGGTGACTCGCCGTCGGTGAACGACGCGGAACGCATTGCTGAGCTCGAGCAGCGACTGCAACGAATCGCGCAGGAAGTACAAGCCGCCGGCATGCTCGAGGGCTTCGGCCAGCTGCCGAAGTTCGCGCAGGTTGAGGGTCTCGACAATCTGACTGCCCGTCAGTGGGAGATCGTCTCTCGGCTGCTGCGTGGACAACGAGTTCCCGCGATCGCCCAATCGATGTACCTCAGCCAAAGCACGGTGCGGAACCACTTATCGGCGATCTTCAAGAAAGTCGGCGTGCACTCCCAAACGGAACTGCTCCGGTTACTGCGAGCAGAGTGAGCACGATCGGCCCCGCGCAGCCGGTTCGCCGATGCGATCACACGGCCGACGACCGCCATCCGGCTTCGCGATGGTCGTCGGTGGTGCGAGGCCTCGCGAGTAGATCCAACAATGCGTCGGCTTTGTGGAACGCGTCGGTGGCAGCCTCGTCGTCGAGTTGAAGATCGTCTTCCCAGCCGTGTAACGCGGCCCGCACCCGTACCGTGATCGCGAGTCCATCCGGGGTCAGCTGCAGCAGCACACGGCGGCGGTCATTGGGATCGGGAGATCGGGTCACCCACCCCATCGACGCGAGCCGGTCGACGGTCAGCGTCATGCCACCGGTGCTACGACCGAGGACCTCGGCGATGTGGGTCGGGGAGCCTGCTCCCGGCGAGCGCTGGATCAATGCGAGCACCAAGTAGTCGGTGTCGCTGATCCCCTCTCTCGAGGTGACCTCGTCGAGCAATCGACCAAAGAGCAGATGAATACGCAGGAGCCGGGCTACGAGCCCGACCTCGGCGAGGTACACCTCGTCGGCCCATTTGGGACGGGCTACCGAACCGGCATTCGACTTTGGGTTCGTCACTTCGGTCAAAAGTCGATGTGGTAGAGCCGCGCCGCATTGTCGTGCAGAATCTTGCGCGCGACATCGCGCGGCACGGCGCCCAAATTCTTGTCGATCACTTTCATCGAATGGGGCCAGGTGGAGTCGCCATGGGGGAAATCGCTGCCCCACATGAATGCGTCCTGCCCGACGCGAACTGCACTCTCCGCGCCGAGCACGTCGTCAAGAAACGTGAGCCAGACCTGCCGTCGCACATACTCGCTCGGCGGCATCGTCAGCGGAACATCCATCATCGCCCCGAACTTGTCATGTGCATGGTCCATGCGCTGCATCCAGTGCGGGAGCCACGCGACTTCGCATTCTGCTGCGACGATGTGAAGGCGCGGGAACTTCTCGAGCACGCCGCCGAGCACGATGGCGGAGATCGAGCGCTGCACTTCGTGGATCATGTGCATGTAACGAATAGCCGCGTGGCGGAAGTCGACTCGACTCTCTTCGCCCATGCCGCTGACGATGTGCAGCGAAAGCGGCACCTGAAGGTCTTGCGCCGCGGCCCAGAGTCGGTCGTACATCGGGTCTTGATATGGGCGATCGGCTGGAGGCGACGCCCAGATCATCGCACCCTTCAGACCGAGGTCGGCGCAGCGCTCGAGCTCGCGCACACCTTCGTCCACGTCCCACAACGAGACGAGGCCGAGACCGTGGAGTCGCCTCGGGTCGTAGCGACAGAACTCGGCCAACCAGTCGTTATAGACGGCGAAGACAGCCCGTTGCAGGTGGGGATCGGTCATCCGGAACAGCCGCATCCCGAGCGTGCCGTAGAGCACCTCCGCGTGTACGCCGTCGATATCTTGGTCCTTCAACCGTTCTGCTGGGTCCCATCCGGATGGTCGTGCCGACTCGTAGCCTGCGTTTTCGAGGTGCTCCTTGAACTTCGCGCGGTCGACGCCGGCGCCCCAGGAGCCCGACACGGTCGACGGCGGCAGACCCGGAGCGTGAAAGGACCAGCCGGGGCGATCCTCGTTCTTCCGCACCTCTGGCGCGTCGGCGCGCAATGGCCTTGGAAGCCGGCTGGTCCACAAGTCGGCTGGTTCCATGACGTGCGAGTCGGCCGAAATGATTACGTCGGTGCTCATACCCTGCCCCCTTGTGCCGCCCGACCCCATCGGGCAGATAGCTCAGTATAGCGTTACTTTCTCGCGAGTAGTATTCGGGCATGACCAACCGGCCCGTGCGCATCCCACCCCAACCTCCCGCAGAGTGGAGCGAGGCAACTCGAATTGCGCTCGCTGACGTCGTCGAGGTCGGCGGCGTCGCCCGGCCGATCCACCTACCGAGCGTGATAGCGCGCCACCCGACGTATCTGGGGCCGTACCTCGGCTGGGCCAAAGCGATCGCGCTCGACGGCGTGCTGTCGCCGCGACACAACGAGATCCTCGCGTTGCGCACCGCCTACCTCTGCCAATCCGACTTCGAATGGGGCGCGCACACCCAATACGCACTCGGTCGCAGATGCCTCAGCGACGACGAGATCGGTGCGGTCGCGCACGGCCCTCGGGCGACGCTCTGGGACGCGATCGAGCGGGCGATGCTGTGCGCGGCCGATGAGCTCCACGAGAACGCGTCGATCGGCGAAGCCACATGGACTCAACTCGCCGCAGCCTTCGACCACGATGCAATTCTCGAGATGGTCTTCATCGTCGGCCACTACACGATGCTGTCGATGGTAGCGAACAGTGCGGGGGTGCAACTCGAGCCCGGATGGCCAACAGTGCCACGCTGAGCGCAGCGCGCGGCCCAGTGTCGGTTCGTCATAGTCGCACCAGATGCCCACGGCGGGATAGCGCGCGGCGAAGTGAGGAACAACGGTGCGGGGCACAGACTGGCGTGCTGCGAGAATTTCCACCCCGAGCATGTCCGCGCATGCAACGCTGGGGGCTGCTAGTAGGACACCTCGCTTCACTGTTCGCTCCGACTCCAACAGCAGAAAGGTCCGCCCGTGATTCCCGAACCGGTCCTCGACCCGGCTTCACGGGCCGCGCTGCAACACCGTACCTTGCGCGTCCTGGCCGTTGGCCAAGTGGTCGGTGCTGCGGCACTCGCGTCGGCGGTGACGGTCGGCGCCTTTGTGGTGCAGGGGATCTTGGGTCAGGAGACCCCTTGGGCCGGTGTCGCGACGGCGACGGTCACCATTGGAACGGCGTTCATGTCGCAGATGCTGTCGCGACGTATGCGCAACCGTGGACGCCGTTCCGGTCTGCAACTCGGGTACGGGCTTGCCATCGTCGGCGGCCTGATCGCAGCATTCGGCGCCGAGCGCGAGCACTTGGCTGTGTTCCTCGTCGGGCTGTTCCTGTACGGCAACGGTCAGGCTGCGAACCTCTTGGCGCGCTATGCGGCGACTGATCTCGCCGAACCGGATGAGCGCAGCCGGGCGATGAGCCGCATCGTGTTCGCTTCCACGTTCGGTGCAGTGTTGGGCCCGGTGCTGATCGGTCCGGCCGAACATGCCGGGCAGGAGTGGTTCGGCCTGGAGAAGTACACCGGGCCGTGGTTGTTCAGCACGGTATTCTTCGCGGCAGCGATGCTGAACACGGCGCTGCGGCTACGGCCGGACCCGCTGGTTGTCGCGGGGGGCACCCGACAACCGGGCGGCGATCGGGACGCCCAGCCCCGCCTGGCGAACGCGTTGCGGGTCATCGCCGCGAGCCCGCGGGCGCGCCTGGCGTTGGCGGCGATGGTGATCTCGCAAGTGACGATGGTGGCGGTCATGGCGATGACGCCGGTGCATCTGAAGTTGCACGGCCACGAGGGGGTAAGTCAGTACGTGGTGTCGACGCACATCGCCGGCATGTACGCATTCAGCCCGATCGTCGGACGCTACAGCGACCGACGCGGCCGTCTCCCGGCGATCCTGTGGGGCAGCATCATGCTCGTCGCTTCGACGACCTTGGCTGCACTGTCCGGTGACGTCGAGCAGTTGTTGTTCCCCTCGCTGTGGGCGCTCGGGCTCGGCTGGAACTTCGGACTCATCGGCGGATCAAGTCTGCTCATCGATAGCGTCCCAGCGAACGAGCGCGTCAGTGTCCAGGGAAGCGCCGATCTGCTCATGAGCTTCTGCGGGGGGATGGCCGGTTTCGCATCCGGATTCGTGCGACGCGCCGTCGGCTACCACATGTTGGCCAACCTCGCGACCGTCGCTGCCGGCATGCTCCTCGTGGCCGTCTACTCCGCTCACCGCAGCCAAGGTCGTCCGCTCAGCGAACCTGCAACGGCAACCTGACCCGAACCGAAGGGACTCGCCTGACCGCAGAAATCCCCCGACCCCCATCAACTGCGCGGCTGCTAGGGCTTGGCCATGTCGAGTTCCCCGACCGAGTTCGCCATCCACCTCGGTCACTGCCGCCGTTGTCGCGCACGCGCGTGCTGTGTTCCTTGCCAAGCCCGGACTCACGCGCGGAGGTTTCGCGAGATCCGTTCGGCGATCATGATCGTTGGGAGATTCGTTGTGCCGGTGGGAATGATCGGCATGATCGAGGCGTCCGCGACCGTGAGCCCTTCGATGCCATGAACCGAACCTCGCGCGTCGGTGACCGCGCCGGTCGCAGGGTCGGGGCCCATCGCGCATGTGCCGACGGGTGGTGAAACGTCGAAGCGTTATTGCGAACCCACGCTGCGAGCGCGGTCCAGTCATCGCCGGTAACGCCCTCGCCCGGTGACAACTCGCGTCCCGATATCCATGACGCCATCGCCTCGCTCTCGGCAACTCGCCGTGCCTCGATGACCGCATCGACCATTGCCTCGAGATCGGCGGGGTCGCTCAAGTGCGCGAGGTGAATTCGGGGCGGAGCGAGGGGGTCGACGGACTGAAGACGGATCCAGCC
>DATLFA010000023.1:0-136368 GCA_035525225.1 Acidimicrobiales bacterium | reverse complement strand
TCGGCCTCACCCGAGTCGCCCAAGGCATCGTCGATGCCAGCATCTCCATCGATTCCGTCGCCGGGCCACGCGCGGACGTTCCCGCCCCGCCACCGAATCCTCAACTCAGGGCCCCCTGTCGTAGATCGTGACCTAGGTCCCTCGCGTTGTGGTGTGTGAGGGCGCAGGCCGCAGGCTCGGCGCCCCAACAACGCGGCGACTGCAGCGTGGCTCCTCGCGTTAGGACTGACTACCTATGGCGTTCGATCTTTGGTAACTTGTTATTGCCGTCACGCTGAACTGCGGGCGGCTCACGGATGATGGGGGACTCGACGCTGAGACGACACAGCAAGATGTTGCTCGTCAGCCTGATCGCAGTTGCATTGTTTGCCGGCTCGAACGCCTGCATAAATGCGCACGAGCAGCGATGGTCGATCGTGGCTAGTCCAGCGCCGCGGTGATCGCGGGAGTCATCGATGTCACTTTCACGAGCCTGTCCGGTCAAACTCCCGGTAAGTATCTGTTCGGCATCCGTGTCGAGACTCTCGACGGTGGGCCCGTCAAGTTCAGGCACGCGGTGCGTCGTTGGACTGTGCCCGGGCTCGCGCTCGCGCTGCCGCCAGCTGCTGCGGTCGCGGTTCTGGCCGCGAACGCTCTACCGTCATTTCTTGGGCGCGAGCGGCGCTCAATCGCCGACTGGCTGGCCGGTACACGAGTGGTCTCGGATCGCGAAGCCGGCGCCTGGCAGCGCACCGAATCAGAAACCTTCGTCGTGCACATGGGAATGGAAAAGTGGATCGCCGCCGTGACGGGGGACGTGACCGTGCTTCCCTCTCGAGGACTCGCTGACCGGCAAACCATCGAAGATGTCAGGACGTCGTCCGACGACTCCGAACCGAACGAGGAGGAACCGGCCCTGCGGACGCCCGACTCGGGCGGTGCACTGGAGAACGGCGGCCCCGAGTCGGTGGTGGAGGCGCCGCGCTCTATGCCGGGGTCGGCCAACCACGATCGCGGGAGTCTGAAGTAGCTGCGCCGTAGTGGGCGAGCGGGTCGCCACTAGCAAGATCGCCATTGACACGTCGGGTTCTGCCCCCGGGTTGCGGTGGGCTGATGCCGTAGAGTTGCTGCGGGAGCGCCGGGAAGCCTGGTCGGCACGTGTCGGTTTGACGCGTTGATACCCATGGAGGTTTTCCGATGCGTCGCGTTGTTGGTCTAGGTGAACTGGGGTGCTTCCCTACCGTCTGTCTGGTTTCTGTCTCCGGTGTGTGTTTCGAGGTGCGGCCGTGAGCCGAGGCGTCGTTTCAGCGATCGTCGCGGTGGTCTGGGTCGCGCTGGGGCTCGTGGCGGCAGTTCGGACCGCCCGGCGCGGTCATTTCTTGCCGGCCTGGTTGGCGTTGGGTGTTGTGTGTGGCCCGTTTACGTTCGGCATGGCCCGCGCCGACCGCCTGCGCGAGAGCGCTGCTGGGCCTGAGCGGACGTCTGCGGGTCGGATCGGCAACGGACCGGTGGATGTGCTCGTCGGGGTGGACGGGTCGGCGGAATCTCTCGCTGTGTTGCGGTTCGTCGTCGATGTGCTCGACGGGCGCGTTGGCCGACTCACGGTGGCCGAGGTGATCGATTACGACACGGCGCTCGATCAGACCGAGCGCCCGGAACGTACGAGGGCCACCGCCGCGCTTCGCGGGGCTGCTTTGGCGGCTGCGGGGCGAACCGGGATCGAGCCCGAGACGGTGTTGTTGGCGGGCCACCCGCCGGATGCGCTGGCTCGTTTTGCTGGTGACGAAGGCTTCGGTTTGGTGGTGATTGGTGGGAGTGGACGCGGCTTGTCGAAGGCGTTGTTGGGAAGTACTGCTCAGGCGTTGTCGCGGAATTGCCCCGTGCCGGTCTTCGTGGTGAGCAACGCGACAAGCGGTGAGATTGCGGAACGGACACGGGGTGACGCGACGGGCCTTGAAGCCACATGATCGCGATGTGGCCAGGCACATGGTGCTCACCCTGTGACGGTCGCGACGACCTGACCACGCCCCCTGCGAGGCCGTAGCTTTTGCCGGATGGCGAGGAGATAACTTGCCGGCGAGGGCACGGGTCGTGTGCCTGGAGCTGGGGCGTCACTGCGGTGTCTCGGTTTGCGCGTTCCAGGTACTGGAGCCGTTCGTGAACGAGTTGCGTCAGGACACGGGCGGGGGTCGCTTCGGTCTTACCTCCTTCGAGGCCGACGCGCGTCTGCGGGAGTTCGGCCCTAACGCACTCCCGGATGACCCGCCGGAACGGTGGTGGTCCCGGGTGCTGCGACAGCTTCGCAGCTCCATCATTTACATCCTGTTGTTCGCACTTGCGTTCGACGTCGTGGTGTGGGTCTCGGAGGGTGCGCACGGTTGGCCGTTCGAGTCGATCGCCATCGCGGTCATCTTGGTGTTCAACACGGGCATGGGTGTCTGGCAGGAGTACCGGGCCGAGGACGCGTTGGCGCGTTTGCGTGAGATGGCTGCACCCCGGGTTTGGGTGTTGCGTGACGGGAACCTCGTGCAAACGGACGCCGCCGGCCTCGTGCCGGGTGATGTCGTGAGGGTGGAAGCGGGCGATCGCATCCCAGCCGACGGGTCCCTCGTCGGCGAGCAGGGCATCCTCGTGGACGAGTCGATCCTCACCGGCGAGTCTGTTCCCGTCGAACGGGCCGTTGGTGATGAGGTGATGTCGGGGACGTTGGCGGTGCGCGGGCTGGCGTGGATTGCGGTGAGCCAGACCGGATCCTCGTCGGCGATGGGCCGGATCGCGTCGATGCTCGCTTCGGTCGAGACCGAGCGAACACCTCTCGAGCGACGGCTCGAGCATCTCGGTCATCGGATCGCGCGGTGGGTCGCCGCGATCGCCGTGGTGTTGGCAGTCACCGGTGTCAAGGTCGAGGGCATCGACCAGTTCAGCGAGATGTTGCTGTTCGCGGTAGCGGTGGCGGTGGCGGCCGTCCCCGAGGGCTTGCCGGCGGTGTTGACCCTCACCCTCGCGTTGGGCACCGAGCGGATGTCGACTCGCAAGGCTGTGGTCCGAAGGCTGTCCGCGGTGGAGACGCTCGGTTCGGTGACCGTCATCGCAACCGACAAGACCGGCACGCTGACCGAGAACACCATGACGGTGCATCGGTTGGATTCGTCGGATCCGGGGCGGGCGCTGAAGGCGATGGTCCTGGCCGCCGACGCAGAACCCGAGGGCGCGACCGGTGATCCGCTCGAGATCGGTCTGTACCGGTACGCGGCCGATCACGGCGTCGATCCGGTCGTGACCCGGATGGAGCACCCCCGCGTCTCGGTACGGCCGTTCGACGCGGCGTGGCGGTTCATGCGCGTCACCGTGAACGAGGACGGCCGACCCATCGCGTATCTGAAGGGCGCGGCCGAGGTGCTCCTGGCGCGAAGCCTCCTCGACGACGGGGAAAGGACCGACTGGGCCGAGCGGATCGAAGCAGCCGCTGCTGACGGTTACCGGGTCCTGGGCCTCGCGTGGTCACCCGACGATCGAGAGGACGACGTGACGTGGCTCGGCGCGGTCTGGCTATGGGACCCCCCGCGCGCGGAGGTCCCCGCTGCGGTCGCCGCCACGCAGGCCGCCGGCATCCGGGTGCTTATGATCACCGGTGATCACCCGGCGACGGCACGGGCGATCGCCGCGCAGCTTGGCATACCCGCGGAGCGAGCCGTAACGGGAGTGGAACTCGACTTGCTCGGCGAGCGTGGCATTCCCGACGTGATCCACTCGGTGAATGTGTTCGCGCGTGTCAACCCGGAACACAAACTCGCGCTCGTCGACGCCCTGAAGGATCGCGGTGAGATCGTCGCGATGACCGGAGACGGAGTCAACGACGCGCCGGCGCTGAAGCGTGCCGACGTGGGAGTCGCGATGGGTCAGCGTGGCAGCGACGTCACGCGAGAGGTCGCGGACCTGGTGCTGCTCGATGACAACTTCGCCACGATCGTCGCCGCGGTCGAAGAGGGCAGGGGGATCTACGACAACATCCAGAAGTTCCTGCGGTTCCTGTTCTCGACGAACGTCGCGCTCGTCCTCCTCGTCGCCGTCGGTGTGGTCGGCGCGGCGATCGCGGACCTTCGGGATGGAGCCGGCGATCTCCTTGTGCCGCTCACCGCGGCACAATTGTTGTGGATCAACGTCATTGCCGATGGTCCTCCTGCGCTCGCGTTGGGCCTCGACCGTAATCCCGGGGTCATGCGACGTTTGCCGCGGTCGCCGAATGCGCCACTGCTGGACCCCGGGGCGATTCGCTTCATCTTCGCGAGCGGTGTGCTCAAAGCGACGCTGGGCATCGGGCTGTTCTTCGGGCTCATCGCTCTCGATTACACGGGCGAGCAGACGCGCACCGCAGTCTTCCTGTATGAGTCGCTCGCGCAGTTGGCGTTCGTATATCCGGCTCGGCACACCGTGGATCACCCCGCGAGGAATACGATTCTGAACTGGATCGTCGGCATGAGCGTGCTCCTGCAAGCGCTCACCGTCGCGCTGCCACCGCTTCGTACGGTGCTCGGACTCGAACCGCTCGACGGCTTCGCTCTTGCGCTACTCGGTGCAGCACTGCTCGTTTCCGTGCTCGGTGCGAATCTCCTTGTTCGCGTCGGCGCCGGACATCCTGAAACACCAACATGATGGGTCTCCTCGTGGTAGCAAGAGCTTGCGGAATCGGGAGCGCGAACGATGCGACGAGTCGGTGTGTTGACGAGCGGGGGCGACGCCCCCGGCATGAATGCGTGTATTCGTGCGGTGGTACGCGCTGGTCTCGAGCGGGGACTCGAGGTGGTCGGCATCCGGCGGGGTTTTGAGGGGATGCTGGCCGGAGAGGTCGAGGTGTTGGACCGAGCCCGAATTGTGAACATCGTGCATCGCGGCGGCACGATACTGGGTACGGCCCGCTCGGAACGGTTCCGTACCGTTGAGGGTTGCATCGACGCGGTGGGGATATTGCGCCATCTTGACATTGACGGGCTGGTGCTGATCGGTGGGGACGGAACCTTTCGCGGCGGCGCCGCCTTGGAGAGTGCTGGCGGTCCGCCAACGGTGGGGGTGCCGGGCACGATCGACAACGACGTGGTCGGCACCGATCGGTCGTTGGGGTTCGACACTGCAGTGAACTCGGCGTTGTGGGCGATCGACCGGATCCGTGACACCGCCACATCTCATGAGGTGCTGCATTTCGTGGAAGTGATGGGACGCCACTGCGGCGCGATCGCGCTCGCGTCTGGAGTGGCGGGGGGCGCAGAGGCGGTGCTCATCCCGGAGACGACAACCGACGAAGAACGACTGGCGGGAAAGATCGGCGAGGCCATCGCTCGGGGGAAGCGTTCGGCGATCGTTGTTGTCGCAGAAGGCACCCGACCAGGCGGCGCTCGGGTGGTCGCTGAATATGTGGGTGCGAGGTTGGGTTTGGAGTACCGGGTGACAGTGCTGGGTCACATCCAACGGGGCGGCGCCCCGACAGCCACGGATCGGATTCTCGCCGGCCTACTCGGGGTCGAAGCGGTTGACGCGCTCGCCGACGGCGCGTCGGGTGTCGCGGTCGGCGAAGTCGCCGGCCGGTTGGTGCGCACCCCGTACGCCGACGACGGGGTCGGCCCACGACTTGACCCGAAGCTGCTGGCGGTCGCTGCGTTGTTGGCCTGACCCGGGATCGCTCGATCGCTGCCTCAGCTCGTTGGCGTCGCCACCGGTCTGATGGAGCGGCTCAAGTAGCGTCCGTGCCGTGTTGACCCATGTCGTCGTGCTCGCGGCGGGCGTTGCCGCCGCGGCGGTCGGCGGCGATTTGTTCGTTCGTGGCGCAGTGGGTCTCGCCGCATGGGCCCGAGTCCCGGCCGGGCTGGTCGGCGCGACCGTGGCCGCGTTCGCGACTTCAACCCCGGAGCTCTCCGTCGGCTTGCAGGCAAGCGCCACGGGCCGTCCAGAACTTGCGCTCGGCGATGCCCTCGGCAGCAACGTCGTCAACATCGCGCTCGTCCTCGGTGTTTTGCTCCTGATGGGTCCGCTTTCCGCCTCGCGTCGCGAGCTTCGCCGTGACCTGACCCTCGCAGCAACGGCACCGCTGCTCACGCTCTTGGCGCTGGCCGACGGGCGCCTGGTTCGGTCCGAGGCAGTCGTGCTGCTCGTGATCTTCGGCGGCTGGCTGGTGGCCGTGGGCCGCCAAGCGATGCGCGAGCGATCCGCCGTCGAGGAGGTGTTGGGCGACAGCGCCGGCTGGCGGGTGATCGTCGTCGCGCTTGCGGGCCTCGCTGCGTTGATCCTCGCCGGACGGTTGATCGTCATCGCCGCGAAGGGCATTGGCGCCGATCTGGGTCTCGATCCGTTCGCGGTCGGCGCGACACTAGTTGCCGTGGGGACCTCGACCCCCGAGCTAGCGACCGTGGTCATCTCGCGTCGACGGGGTCACAGCGAAATCGGTGTGGGCACCGTGCTCGGCAGCAACGTTTTCAACAACCTTTGGATCGTCGGCATCGTCGCTTTGATCAGCCCGGTGCAGGCCGCAGCATCAGAAGTCGTGCTCGCGGTCGGAGCGTGCCTCGTTGCGTTGATCCTTGTAGTCCCGACTCCGGCAGGGGTGGTGCCGCGATGGCGCGGAGCGTGCCTCGTCTCAGTCGCAGCCACCCACGCACTGCTCACCGTCCTCCTCGGCGTGTGAACGACGGCGCCGAGGTCGGTCGTGACGGATGTCTCGCCACGACCTTTGGCATCTCTAGCGTTACGTAAGGGTAGGGTCATGGAGCCGCTGTCGCGGCACGTGATGCGTTGCTGGGTCCCTGTGCCTCCGCAAGGTCGACCCCAACCAATCCCCTCGAACTCCCCTCGAATTGGAGCCCTGTGTTCTTCAACCCGTCTGCCCTCGCGCTCGATGATCCGTTGGCGTTCGACGACTCGTCGGTGGCCGACGGGCGATGATCTCCGGCGCGACCGGGGCGATCGCGTTGGTGATCCATCCCGTGGTCGAGGAGTGCGGACTCGACTACCTGATCGCCACGGTCTTGCTGGCCGGTGTGCTGCAGGTAGCGCTGAGCCTTGCGGGTTCACACTCGACACGCTCGGCATCATCGCCCCCTACGCGTTCGCAGTCGCGATCGTCGGGCTGCTCGAGTCGCTGATGACGGCCAAGCTGGTCGACGACATCACCGACACCCACTCCGACAAGACCCGCGAGGGGTGGGGGCAGGGTGTCGCGAACATCGTTACCGGGTTCTTCGGTGGGATGGGTGGCTGCGCCATGATCGGCCAGACGATGATCAACGTGAAGACCTCCGGTGCCCGCACCCGGACCTCCACCTTCGCTTCCGGCGTCTTCCTCCTCGTGCTCGTGGTCGGTCTCGGTGGCATCGTGGCCAAGATCCCGATGGCCGCGCTCGTCGCGGTGATGATCATGGTGGCGGTCGGCACGATGGACTGGCACAGCGTCCATCCGCGAACACTCAAGCAGATGCCGTTCAGCGCGACGGCGATCATGGCCGTCACCGTCGCCGTCACCGTGTTCACCCACAACCTCGCCTACGGCGTGATCCTCGGCGTGATCACCGCGACGATCTTCTTCGCCCGCCGCGTCGCCCACTTCACCGAAGTCGTCGCCGTCGCCCACCCCGATGAGAACACCTGCGTCTACGCGGTGCGTGGTGTGCTGTTCTTCGCGTCGAGCAACGACCTCGTCTACCAGTTCGACTACGCCCACGACCCGCAGAACGTGATCATCGACCTTTCCGAGGCCCAGATCTACGACTCGTCCACCGTCGCCGCGCTGGATGCGATCGTGCTCAAGTACCACAACAAGGGCAAGAACGTGGTGATCGTCGGTATGAACGAGCCCAGCGCCAAATGGCACGAACTCGGCGGTAACCTCGGCGCCGGCCACTGACCGTCGCTGCCTCGGCTCGTTCGCCCTAATGGTCGATCCTCAACAGGCTGAGAGCTTGTAAGGAACCATCGTGGCCAATTGATCCCCGATCCGATTCCAGGTGAAGTTCGCTTCCACTCGCCGCCGCCCTGCGGCGCCGAGACGTGAAGCGAGTTGCGGGTCGCGGGCCAGCCTCGTCAAGGCCTTCGCCATGAGCGGGACGATGTGATGGGCCTGTTCGACGGGTACCTTGATTCCGGTCTCGTCTGTTACTTGCAGCGCCGGACCACCAATGTCGAGGCAGACGACCGGTAGTCCCACCGCTGAGGCTTCGAGAGTCGCCCATCCTGCCGAATCGTGCAGGCTCGGATGGACGAGCACGTGACTCTCCGCAAGTCGCTCGAGCACTTCAGGCCGAGGTAGAGGGCCGACGAAGTGCACATTGCGCTCCAACCGAAGCGACGCTACGAGATCGCGCAGGAAACTCTCCGCCGGACCGGTTCCCACAATATGGAGCTCGGCGTGCGGGACTTCGGGTAGGAGCGACGCAAAGGCCTGAATTGCGAACTGGAAGCCCTTCCAATGCTCGAGACGCCCGACGCAGAGCACGCGGAAGGCAGCAGTGCTACGTGTCGATGGAGCCAGCGCGTCAAGTTCGCTCTCGGGTAGTGCGCAGTTGGACAACACAGCCACGCTGGACGCGAGGCTGGTCGTCGTGCCGGGTTTCCGCACACCCCGGCGGGTGTAGTCGCGCCGTTGCAGCGTCTCGACTGCGCGCTTGGACTCCTCTGTCGTTGCCAAAGTCAGCGTCGCGGTGCGGGCCGCGCTCCTAACGGCCGGAGACCGGCGACCTACCCAGCGTGCTAGGTCGCGGTTGCGTTCGAATCTGCGTCCCTCGGGCGGCAACATCTCGATGACCGAGGCGGGTGCGGATTCTCCGCCGCCAACAGGACCCCACACGAACGGAATCCGCAGACGGCCCATCCACGATCCAGTCCAGTACTGCGCATAGGTGAGATGGTGCACGACATCGAATCCGAGTTGACGGTGCATCCGCTTCGCGGTCGCGAGAATACGAAGCTGCCAGAGGTTGTAATGCGTGCGGCGAATCCGCGCCGCCGCTCCCGAATCGGCAGGCCATCCAGGCACGTCTGCATACACGAACGTGACTTGCGACGAGCGACCCGCTTCGATCGCCTCGCGGTTGTGCGACGGCGTCAGAAGCCACACCTCGCCGAACCGAGCCAATTGATGAGCCAGATGCCAACCGTTGCCCTCTTCAGACCCTCTGTCCGGACGGCACGCATACGCGGTCGCGAGTATTCGCAAGAGCTCAAACCCCTTCAGTATTCAGAGAAGTCACACGCCCAAACGGAGCGGGGATCGACGAGCAACACAGATCGACGAGGCGATCGATGGAGCCCCGCGGTAGACGACGGCTCACGAGCCGCAATCCCCTGGGGCCGCCAATGGCAGCAAACTCTACCCTTTCGCGCGAGTAGCGTTGGTGTCATTGTCGGTGGCATTGCGCAACGAGTGACCCCAACAGAATGGTCCAGGATACCCCTAGACCCTACTCTCACGTAAGGTTAGGTTTGGGGGCGTGGGCCTCTTGCGTGATGTCGGCGCGGACCGCTGGTCTCTCATTCACGTCTCGTCCGGTCGAGCGCCATCTGAGGAACTCACCGACACGAAATTCACCTCGACCATCGTGCTCCCGGGCTTCCCGCGAACGAGGTACTTCGCACGCAACGGGTTGACTCCCAATGCCGCCGGGCGCACACTCAGCCATCTGCGATGCTTTCTCACCGCCTCGAGAAAAGCGCGCCCGGCTAGCGCGGAACCTCGAACTTGAAACTCGACATGAGCGATCCGTCATTTCGTCCCGAGATTCTCGTGCTCGCGTATGAGTGCAGTCCCGACCGTGGTTCGGAGTCGGGCGCCGGTTTCGCCGTCTTGAGCGGTTTGGTCGAGGTGGCACGGTGCACAGTGCTGGTCGGTACCGCTGACGCCGCATCGCTCGAGGCGTGGTCGCGCCGTCATCATGAGTTGGGTGTGACGGTCGTGCCGGTGGACGACTCGGCTCTGGGTAGGGCGTTGTATCGCGTGCATCACTACACGCAATTCATTTCGTACTTGTTGTGGTTGCGTCGTGCGACGCCCCGCCTACTTGAACTTGCGGCTACCGGTCGCTTCCGTGTGGTGTGGCACGCGACGTATTCTCCCGCTTGGCTGCCAACGCCGTTGCGGCACGTGCACCACCTGCCGACGGTGTGGGGGCCGTGCACCGGCGCTGATCGGGTTCCGGGGCCGCTTCGTGGTGCGCTGATGCCGCGTAGCCGAGTGCGTGATGTCCTCGACAATTTGTCGACCTGGTGTTTTTCGCGGCTTCCCTCGACGCGGAGATCGCTGCAATCGGTCGATCTCATGTTGTTGGCGCTCGACAACGCGCAGGTGCGTAAGGCGCGAAGTGCGCCGACGGAGGTTTTTGTCCAGACCGCTTTGGTTGACGTGCCCCCGGTGGATGAGCCGATCGAACGTGAGGACTGTCTCTATTTCACGTCGGCGCTTCGTGCGCAGAAGGGGCCGTTGCTCGCGATCGAGGCGGCAGCGCGCAACCCACGGGTGCGGCTCGTGGTGGCGCCGCCGGGGAGGGGTCAGATGCGAGCGCAGTGTGAGCGGATCGTGCGCCAGTATGGAGCGGAGTCGCGGATCAACTTCATCGACGGTGTGAGTCGCCCGGATATGTTGCGTCGACTCTGTGGTTCGAAGGGGTTCGTGCACTCGGCTATCTCCGACGTTGCGTCGATGGCGCTGGCCGAGGCGCTTGTCGTGGGAGTCCCAGTGGTCGCGCTCGACGTGCCGGGAGCTCGGGCGATGAAGGAGTACGTGAACCGACCCGCGTTGATGCCCTTGGTACCCGTGCTCGATCCGGAGCAGGTCATCGACGATCTCGGGCGCCACATGGTCGAATTGCTCGAGAGCGCCGACGACATCCGTGAGCCGCTCCTCGACCAGGTTGCGTTGCGGCGGCAATTCGGCGGCTACATCGAGCACGCCTGTGGGATTCACCAGGCACGCCAAGCCGGGCGTGATGCAGTTGACACGATGGTCGGATCTGCTGTGGGCAAGTTGCCGCAGGGGAGTCGTATCGTCCAGTTGCTCTACATGGTGCAGGACCGTGGCGGCGAGGTCGTCGCGCATCGGCTCGCGAAGGGTTTTCGCGAACGGGGGTATCCCACTCACAACGTCGGCGTGTACCGCGAGTCTCCCGTCACGACGAGCACGGCTGATTTCGAGATTCTGTACGCGAAGCGGCCGTCATCGTTAGGTAACGTCGGTTGCTTCGTCCACCTTGTCAGGGTGTTGCGTCGTGAGCGTCCTGCGGCGGTGATCTTGCATGGCGATTTCGCGCAGGTCATCGGCGCGCCGGCCGCGATTCTTGCCGGAGTGCGCCAACGCATCGTGGTCAACCATCTCGCTCTGGGAATCTTCGTCAAGAGGCTGCGATACATGCATACGGCGCTGGGTGTACTCGGCGTGTACCGGCACATCGTCTTTGTCGGTGAATCGGCTCGTCGCTCTGCTGATGGTTTGCCGCGCCGGTTCTTGGATCGCAGTTCGGTGATCGAGAACACGGTCTCGCTGGAAGCCGGTGACGGCGTCGCCGGGCGTGCTCGATTCGGGATTCCGGCCGACACGACAGTGTTTCTCAACGTAGGCAGCCTGACCGAGCAGAAGAATCAGCAGATCTTGATCGCTGCGATGTCCGCCATCCCCGACGGAATCCTCGTCATTGCAGGTGACGGACCGCTCGCCGCCGAACTGGAAACGGCGGCCGGTGCTGCCGGCGAGCGAGTGCGGTTGATCGGCCGGGTTCCGATCGATGAGATCGCCGACGTGTACGCGATGGCCGATGTGTTCGTGTTTCCGTCGCGGTATGAAGGACGGCCATTGTCGTTGCTCGAGGCCGCGACCGCGGGGCTCCCGATCCTCGCGACGCCGATACCGGAAAACGTCGAGGTGACCGGTACCGCCGCCCACTACATCGACGGCGACGACCTCGCAGGGTGGATCGATGCGATGCGGCGCACCGTCCACGACCGTGCATTTCGCAACCACCTCGCGGCGCAGACTCGCCTGCTCGATGTCGGCAGTGAGGACGTCACGATGGACGCATACTTGAGGCTCATGACGTGACGCGACTTTCCGGCGTCCTTCGCGCGACTCGAGACTCGAAGATCGCGCGCAACGCCGGGTGGGTGCTCTCCGGTGAGCTCGTCACCCTCGCGTCGCAATTGGTGATGTTCATCTTCATCACGCACACGTTCGAAAGCGATGTGTACGGCGTCTTCGTGGGTGTGGTCTCGTTGGCGCTGTTCGTCAGTCCCTTTTCGTCGTTCGGCGCCGGATACCTCGTCGTGCAGCGCGTCGTCGCCAAGGGTGAGGCGCTCGTGCCCGCGATCTTGCGGGCATGGACGACGGTAATCGTCGGAGCGGTCGTCTTCGGCGCGACTCTGATCAGCCTGCGCGTCTTCGTGATTCCGCAGGCCACGCCGTGGCTTGTGGTGGAGATCATCTTTGCGGAGCTCCTGTTCCAACAAGTCGTACAAGTGAATCGATTCGTCGGTCAAGCCATCGACAAGCTTTGGTTGGCACCGGCGATGTCCGTGTCGTTCGGCGTCTCACGCGTCGTGTTCGTGATTTGGTATCTGGGTCTGCGGCCGAATCCGACGATCGTCGGCTGGGGCTTCTTCTATGCGCTGAGTGGAATGATCGGCGCGGTGGTGGGGACAGTGATCATCTGGTCGATGGTCGGCGATCGTGTCCGTGTCGCGTTCCCGAATCGCAGAGACCTTCGCGATGGCTTGGCCTTTTCCCTCAACGTGAGCTCGTCCAATATCAAGATAGACGCGGACAAGTGGTTGCTCGTTCGCATGAACGAGGCGGCGGCGAATGGTGTCTATTCGGCGGGCTATCGCATCCTCGGGTTGGCGACCGTACCCAACATCGCGCTGAGCGACGCGACCTATGCGCGCTTTTTCTCCGCGTCCGGCGCGAAGGAAGCGATTGCGTTGGCGAAGCGGTTGGCCCTGGTGGCGCTGGTGATCAATGGCATCGGCGGGGCTGCGATGATGCTGGGCGCAACGACAATCGTTCGGGTGATGGGCGACTCGTACACGGAGGCGGCTGACGTGCTGCGCTGGGTTGCATTTGTGCCGCTGTTAAGCGCCTGGCAGGTCTTCGCCGGCAACGCGCTCAGCGGCATCGGCCATCACCGCGCCCGTCTCAATCAGACGATTTCGTCGGCGGTGCTCAACATCGTGCTCAACCTCATCTTGATCCCGAGTATGTCGTGGCGGGGCGCGGCCATCGCGACGATCATCACCGAGCTGTACCTGGTGGTGATGCACTGGCGATCGCTCTGGCGTCTCGCATCGCAAGACGTAACGGCTGCGGGCGCGTCAGCCGCGGCAGGAACGTAGCGCGCCGGCGAGCCGATACGTCGAGCGCGCGCGACGCCGATGGACTCTCGCCCCGACGCCGATCAGTGCGAGCCCATTGGGCGCAGCAGATCGACGCCCAGAGTGCGCTCGCCGACGGACAGTTCGACGGGAGCCTCGATGTAGCCGCAAAGAGTGCCGTCAGCGGTAACCGAGATAGATCGCCGCGCCATGATCGCAAGCGACGTTTGTACGGCAACCACAGTGTCGTGATCGGCGGCACCGACCGTCGTGATCATGATGCGGTCGGCCTCGTACCGTGGGCCATCGGAGTGACCAGAAAGGTCGGTGCAGCTCAAAACGACCATCCGCGCGGCGATCCAGCTGCCATCGTGGATGCGGGCGCGGAGGTCACCTTGCAACACAAGTTCGGCGAAGGCCACGATGATCGTCGCGTTCCGCTGGCGGACCTCGAGTACGGGATGCGTCGCTATCGAGTAGTCATCGATGGCGGCGTCATGGTCGATGGCAGGCGCGCTGACTACCCGAAGCGCGGCGACTGCGTCAGAAGCGTGCACCGCGCGGTATTCGCCGGTCGATCCCACGACCGCGGCGCGCCAACGAGGGCTGAAGGCCGGACGTGAATCACCTATTCGATGGCGGCGTTCACTCTGCACTGGGAACCTGGGGGAAGATGGTCCAACTCTACCCCTACGTAAGAGTAGATCAGCAACCCGTGAATGGCTGGCTCATCCCCGATACGTGCCGAGGAGGCCCACGGGTTTCCTTCGCGTCGGGTAGGTTTCTGGCGTGAAACCTGAGTCGCACGCGGCGCGCGTGCACCAGATCGGCGAGGTTGCCGACGCGGTGGGATTGTCGCTTCGAACGATCCGTCACTATGAACAAGTGAGGATCGTGGTGCCGTCCGCCAGATCGGCGGGTGGCTTCCGCCTCTACACCGACGGCGACGTCGACCGGCTTCGCATGGTGAAGCGGATGAAACCCCTCGGCCTCTCGCTGGAGGAGATCCGAGAAGTACTTCTTCTCCTGGATCGTCTCGACCGGCCTGGCTTGGACGAGTCGTCGCGTCATCGCTTGGCGGTGTACGCCTCGTTGGCGGTCGAGCGGTGCGACCGCTTGCGACAGCGCCTCGCCCTTGCGGTGGAGTTCACCGAGGTGTTGGGACGAGCGGTCAAGCAGGTCGAGCCGGAAAACACCAGTCGTGCCGCGACAACCCCGCGGTCGCAAACGTGATTGCGCTCGGTGGCACTTGCAACGTTCCAACCCTTCCGTAACGTTAGGATTGGTGCGGCCCGACCATCGGCGAAGCGGTCTGGCTACAGCGTCTCCCGCTCGACACCCGCACCTGACGCTCGACCCGATTCTCGAGGACTGACCGTGAACGACGAGCTGCGTTGCCCCACCTGCGATACCGACGAACACCTCGAGGGCACTCGGGATGGCGAAATCATTCACATCGTCTGCACTGCCTGCGGGCTCGCGTGGGATCGTAATCCCAGCCCTCGGTGCCGTGATTGCGGCACTCAGCACGACATCCAGACCATCAGCCGACCGTTTATTCAGAAGTCGCGCGGAACACAGTTGTCAATCGTCGGCGTACAGGTCGTGTACCTCTGCTACTCGTGTTTCCGCGCGGACGAGCGAGAGCGCGGATACCGCCACATCCCGCCGGGCGAAAACCCTGCGAAGTGACCCGATTGTGGGGATCGGCTACGCCAGGGCCGACGGAATGAACGCTGTGTCATCGATGTCGTCCAGCGCAGCGACCATCGCCACAACGCGATCGAGAACGGGTCCACCCAGCGGCACCGCCGCGCGGCTCGCGGAGTCGTGCAGCTTCCACACGATCTGTTCCCATCGAAGTGGGTTGTCGGGCCCGCCCGACGCATGGCCCACCCGGCGAGTGATCACCGTGCCGTTTTCGAGTTCCACCTCGATGATGCGTGGGCCGAGCCCGATGCACTCGCGATCGAGTGCGTGGTCAGGGATACCTACGACCGTACGCGCGATCGGCACGACTCGTGCACGTAGTCGATCGACCCCCGCCTCGGTGAAGTCGTCGACAGTCGCGAACCCTGCGCGAGCGCGACTCCTACCGCCCACGTGTTGCTGAAATGCGGTTCGACCGAACCTTTGGGGTCGGCGCGTTCGGGAGCGAACGCGCCGATGTGGCGGTGCCCGGATTCGAACCGCGCGGGATAGCGCATCACGACTCGTTCGATCCGCGAGACATCGAATAGCGGATCCGTCGCCGCGGCAAGAGCAGCTTCGATGTCGAAGATCGCGCCCCGATGGACGGGGTAGAGCTTCAACGCAATCGTCGTGCCATGAAACACGCGACCGAGGTCAGAGGTGAGGGCAGAGCGGTCGAATCGCCCACCTTCGTGCAGTGCGAAGTAGCCGGCGTCGCCTTCGAAACAATTGCGGATCCCTCCGATGCCTCGCGCGGCCAGTAGTCCGGCGAGCACACCGTCACTTGCCGACAGTCCCTGGAGGAGCCGCTGCCCCAGCGCTCCGTCGTGGTAGCCGAGTGTCGTCCCCGCGGAACGCGTGAATGCGTTGCCGAGCGCGTCGACGACACCTTCGACCCCAAGGCGGAGGAGCTTGGCGGTGACGACCGCGGTGGCGAACGTGCCGAAGACATATGTGCCAGGGCGACCACGCAGTATCGGTGGGGTTGCGCAGGCGAGCGAGAGCCTGATCATGAGATCCTGCCCGAGCGCGATCGCGACCATGAGATCCTTGCCGCTGATCCCACCCTCGCGTTCCGCGATCGCAAGTGCCGCCGGCACCACATGCACACCGGTGTGCACGAGCGCCTGTTCGTGCGCGTCGTCGAGGTCGAGCGCGCGTGCCATCGCACTGTTGAGCGTGACCGCGTTTCGCGCAGGTAGTCGTGCGCCGTGCACCATGACGCTCGCTTCACGGCGACCGCCTTCGTTCACGTAGAAGTCGACGAGGTCGGCGAAAGGGAGCTCGGCCGAACCGCCGATCAACGTCGCGAGCGTGTCGAGCACGATCGCGCGTGTGGCCGTGATGTCCGCGTCGCCGAGGTCGGCGTACGTCGCGCGGACAATGTGCTCGGAAATCTCCCACGCCACGTCGGACCGATCGTCCGATCGGTTCGTTTGCTGGGGCTCATTCGTCATACGTTGTCATCCGGATGGTTGCCGCCGCTGCTTCGTACACCGCATGCATGATCACGAGTTTTGCACTAGAACGTCGCCGTAGCGCGACCGCTTGATGCTTTCTGTTCGCTCTCGCCGGTGGTCCGACCCGTCCGGTGTGAGACTCGGGTTGTGACGACGATTCATCGGTTCCGCAACGGTGCTCACGGCTATGGCTTCGTGACCAAGTCGTTGCACTGGCTCGTTGTTGTTGCGATTGCTGCTCAGCTCCTTGTTGGCTACCTCCTCGACGGGGACGAAAGTGGACGAGGTCGGGGACGGGGTCGAGGAGGAGAGTCCGGGCGAGGGCGCGGGAGGGGAGGAGGCTATGAACCATTCGACGACGGTTTGCTCACGGTGCACGTCGTACTCGGGGTCACGATTCTGGTGCTTGCGACGGTCCGTCTCGTGTGGCGCATCAGTACTCCTCTGCCGCCATGGGCGCTGACGTTGTCACGATTCGAGCGAGTGTTGGCCCACTGGACCGAACGAGCCCTGTATCTACTCATGTTCGCGATCCCGGCGAGCGGGTTGCTACTCGTCGCCGCCGACGATGACAACAGTCTGGGCGTTCACATCGCCAGCCATATCGCGTTCTTCGTGGTCCTCGCGCTGCACGTCGGTGTGGTGCTCAAACATGAGTTGGTGAACCGTGACGGGCTCCTGCGCCGTATGACGTGACTAAGATGACGGCGATGTGAGCGCCCGCACCAAGTGGCCGGCAGTGGGCGGTCAGCGCAGTGGGCGGTAGAAGGTGCGGAGGTCTTCGACGAGCAGTTGAGGTACTTCGAGCGCGCTGAAGTGTCCGCCGCGAGGCATGTCGGTCCAGTGGACGATGTTCGGGTACGCCCGTTCGGCCCAGCGCCGCGACGGAGTGACGATGTCGCCGGGGAAGGCCGCGCATCCGGTCGGTGCGCGCACCGTCGGTAGTCCCGATCGCGCCAGGCTCGCGCCGGTCTCGGCGTAGAACCGTGCGGCCGAACTTGCAGTGCCGGTCACCCAGTAGGTGGTGACGATGGTGAGTATGTCGTTGAGCGCGATCGCGCCGAAGTCCGTAGTGGCGAGCTCCCCGCTGCGGTCGGACCATGTGCGGAACTTCTCCATGATCCATGCGGCCTGACCGAGGGGCGAATCGGTCAATGCATAGCCGATGGTGTGTGGCTTCGTGCCGTTCATCAACGCATAGCCACTGTCGAAGCGTTCATAGTTCGACAAGTCGTCGAGGGCCTTGCGTTCCCCGTCGGTGAGGTCGATCATCGCCGACGGATCGGCGCGGGCCTGGCCGGTGATGCGCACACCGCCGATGTGGAGATGCAGGCCGGCGACAGCGTGTTCGTCGATGGAGGCCAGCGCCGAGGCGACGTAGGCGCCCGCGTCGGTGCCGAAGACGCCGTAGCGCTCGACACCGAGTTCACGCACGACCACCGCGATCGCTTCGGCCATGCGTTGCGCGTCCCAACCCGGCGCGCGTGTCGGGCCGCCGAATCCGAAGCCGGGAAGCGATACCGCGATCACATCGAAGGCGTCGTTGCCGGACCCTCCGTGGGCTGTTGGGTCAACCAGCGGCGCGATGACGTGGCGGAACTCGCTGATCGTCGATGGCCATCCGTGCAGCAACACCAACGGCAGCGATCGTGGAGCGGTGGCGCGCGCGTGCATTGCGTGCACAGTGGCGCCGTCGAAATCGGCGAGTACGTGCGGGTGCGCGTTGAGTGCTGCTTCTTGGGCACGCCAATCGAACGCCCCGAGCCACCGGTCGCGCGCGAGACGCAACACCGCGTCGTCAGTGCCGAAGTGCCAATCGGTACCCGGGAACGCATCAGGGAACCGAGAATTGGTGAGCCGTGCACGCAGGTCATCGAGGACCGCGTCGGGGACATCGACCTTGAACGGTCGCAGGTTCTTTGCTTCCATATCGCCCGAAGTCACGCGCCACCGCGCCTAGGACACTGCGGACGTGCTCTTCGGCTTCCAGCCCTCCGGTTTGGCGCAAGTCACGGTGCCCATCCGACCCGGAATACTGATCTCGAGGCCGGCGATGTCATCGGAGGTGCGGATCTCGTTGTGCTTCACACCGCCGGGTACGAACAAGATGTCGCCTGCCTCGAGGCGCACCTCTGTGCCATCCTCGAATTGCAGTTCGATCCAGCCCTTGGTGATATAGCCGATCTGCATTTCGCATTCGTGGTAGTGCCAGCCGGTTTCGGTAACCATCGCGCCGGTGGCGGTCGAAAGCGTGGCCCGTACCCGGCCGCCGCTCGCCTCTTCGAGACCGGCATCGAGATACTGAAGCCAATCGCGGCGACCGAGCACGAAGCGAGAGTTCTCCTTTGTGACAAACCGCGTCGTCATCGGCGTGAGCGGCAGCTTGGCATCGGCCAGCGCCGCTGCCTCTACGACCTGAACGGATTCCGGTTGCGCCGTAGTTTGCGCCTCGGTTTCTAGAGGTGCGGGTTCCTTCGCCTTCATGCTGGTCTCCTCCTACCTTGCCGGTGAGACTAGGTGCATGTTGACGTTGATGAGTAGTTCGCATCGCTCGCACTCGACAACCCACGCGGCAAGGGCTCCGTCTCGGCGAGCTCTGGTACGTTGGGTGCCCTCGTAGGGTCCCGGATCCGCGGATCTGGGGCGAGTTCGATGCGAAGGGGCCGTTGTGGGAACCGTCAGAGTGGTCGACGAGAACGTGAGCGAATGGCAGGGGTCAGACCAGGCCAAGGCAGAGGCGATCCGGGCGCGGGGCATCACCCTCACGCCCGAGGAGCTGGCGGGTAAGACACGCGAACATCATCGCGGCTCGGAGACGGAACCCGAATTGTTCGAGGTGCAGTTCCCACCGGACACCGTCGTGCATCCGCACGCGCATCTCTACGACGAGATCATCTATGTCGTCGCGGGCCAGATGATCCTCGGGAGCCGCGTGCTCGATCCCGGTTCGTCGGTCTTCATCGCCGGCCAAACCTTGTACAGCTTCCGAGCCGGGCCCGAAGGCGTGCACTTCGTCAACTTCCGTCCGCGCAGCGGTGCGAGCTACCTCTCGAAAGACGAGTTCATGGCGCAGCGTGGGTCCGATTTGTCCGTCGGATGACCTGCAGCGCTACGGCGTTTGGAATTCGTCGGTGTCGGGCACGTAGCGAGGGACTATGAACGACTCGGCAACAAGTGATGACGATGTCTTCGACTTGATGATGATGTCGCTCGATGCGCCGGTCGCTGTGGTGACGACGGCCGCGAGGGACGAGCGCGCGGGCTGTCTCATCGGGTTTCAGACGCAATGCAGTATCAGTCCGCGGCACTCGGCGATCTGGTTGTCGAAAGCCAACCACACCTACCGGGTCGGTTTGCATGCGGACCATTTCGCGGTGCACTGGTTGACCGAGCGGGACCTCTCGGTGGCCGAGCTTTTCGGGGCGTCAACCGGCGATGAGATCGACAAGTTCGCGCACTGCGAATGGGAGAGCGGCCCCGCCGGCGTGCCCCTCTTGACTGCGTGCCCGAATCGAATGGTCGGCCGCCGGATCGCGCTGCTCTCCGAAAGCAGCGATCACGTGTGCATGATTCTCGAACCCGTGCTCGTTGCGGGTGGCAAGTTTCGTCCGCTGCGGCTGTCGGCGGTCCACGATATCGATCCGGGCCATGGCGTCGACGAGCGACCCGAGCCGCCGAGCCAGCGGGCAGCGTCGTCGTAACACGCACCGATATGGTTTAGCCTTCGGCGCCAGGATGACTTCATTCCCCGAGCACCGAGTACAACTGGCGTGCCAGACCCGGAGTGTGTCGAAGGCTCGCTCGTTTGCCGGGGACGTATTACGCGAGAACGGTCTCGATCGTCTCGTCGACGACTGCCAGTTGTTGGTGAGTGAACTTGTGACCAACGTCGTCCTACACGCGGGTACGGACATCGAACTCCGGTGCTTCCCATTCTCGAATGGAGCGCGCTTCGAAGTGTGCGACGGATCCTCCGTGTTGCCGGGCATCCGGCACTACGACGTCATCTCCGCGACGGGCCGAGGAATTGGACTGGTCGAGGCGGTTTCTACTCGGTGGGGCGCCAGTCTCGAACCGCACGGAAAGGTCGTGTGGTTCGAGATCGGGCAATCCGCGGATCGCGCCGCTGCCGCCCCGCCTGTCGATGCAGTGCGAGTCGATTTCTCCGACCGTGACTTCATCGTCTGTTTCGAACGATTGCCTGTCGCGCTGGTGCGGGCAACAGTGCAACACGGCGACGCGCTGCTGCGCGAGGTTGCGCTGCTCGACATGCGCACGAACTCCGATCCCCGCGCATGGCGCACACCCCAGATCGACCTCACACCCGTCCTCGCCCACGTCGACGACGCGCTCGGCCGCGGCATCGCGATGATCAATGTCGAAGTGCGCTTTGCCCGTGGCGCCCGCAGCGCCGCGCTCGAACGACTGGCCCGCATCAACGACGCCGAGAAACTGGCAGAGGCAGGTTCGCTCGCGACGCCGGCGGGCATACCCGAGTTGGCAGCCTGCAGGACGTGGCTGTTGTCCGAAATCGCGCTGCAGGCGGAAGGAGTGAGCCCTACGCCTTGGGAACTTCCCGACGATCTCGAGTCTCCAGGCGATGTGCTCACGTTGCTCCCTATAAGCAGCGTGACTTGCAGTAGGCGGAAACGGCGTTGGTGGTAGCGGACGACTTGCACCGTATTGTCTTCGTGAGCTCCTCCTGTGGCGTGCTGCTCGGGTGGAGGGTCGACGACTTGATCGGCCAGCGGTTGTCGGTGCTGGTGCGCTCCGAACGGCGCGACGCACACCTCGCGGGGTTCGCGCGCTACGCCCTCATCAAACAGCCGCGACTGATCGGGCAGACGGTACTCGTCCCGGTGCTTTCGCGGAGATGGGTCCGCGATCGAACCGACGCTCACGCTCCGCAAGGTCATCTTCACGGCAGGCGACGTGTTCGTGGCGCAACTCGACAAACCTCCGCTCGTTCAGCTGTGCACCACACGCGCGGTCTGGTCGGCGAGCACCGTTCCCGCGAAGAAGTCGGGATTGGACTCGAGGTAGAAGCGGGCCGGATTGTCGAACATGAACCGGCGGAACTGCGCAAGATCCATCCAGCCGCGTTCGACGTTCTCCCAAGCCTCGTGCAACACGTCGGGCAGCGACGGTACGTCGAAGTGCCCGATATCGGAACCGTACATCGCGTTGAGATTCGCGCCGTAGGGCCACCGGTCGGGCAAGAACGCGAGGGCGTTCATCGGGTCGTCGGCCTCGCAGCCGAAGTAGAAGTTCGGCAGGAAAAGACCGGGGATCTCGGCAGCATCGTCGATGCCGAGCGCCGCGAATTCGTCGATCTCGTCGTCACTCGGCCCCTGCGATGTATGGCCCGGCGTGGTGAGAGTCGCACCCACGATCTTTTCGGTCGTGGCGATCCCCACGCTGGCCCATGTCGCCGCCAGCGCCTCGAAGGCGCCGACGTCCAGTAGCGCCGGGTCGAGATTCTCGCGTAGCGCGCGCACATTGCGTTTTTCCCAGTGACCGATGAGATCGCTGTAGAGGCTGCATGCCCATCCGACGCCGCCTTCGAGCAGCGCCAGCCGCAGTTCGGGGAAGCGCCGAGTGACGCCGCTGAGGAACAGCGACTTGCACAACGCCTCGCCGCTCGCGGCGA
This sequence comes from Acidimicrobiales bacterium, assembly GCA_035525225.1. Taxonomy (GTDB): domain Bacteria; phylum Actinomycetota; class Acidimicrobiia; order Acidimicrobiales; family WLNW01; genus DATLFA01. The sequence goes on along the minus strand of DATLFA010000023.1, from coordinate 114,255 downwards.
AGTGACCGATGTGGTTGTACACCCAGTTGTCCGTGGAGCGGCGAAAGCCGATCCCGTTGCCTTGTGTGTGCGTGCCCGGTGAGATACCGAGCTCGATACAGCGCCGCCAGAACGGGTCGTAGTCGTGCTCGCTGTCGATGCCGTAGGTGTCGACCCAAAATGCAAACCGCTTGATGTCCGGGGCGGCGTCCTCGTAGCCGGGTATCGGGCGCGGGATATAGCTCGGTATCACCACTGCGCGGTAGCCGAGCCCGAGGACCGCGTAATCGAGCTCTTCGATGGCCTCTTGCGGAGTGTGTGCCGGCACGGCCGCCACCGGGATCAAGCGGTCGGTGCAGCCGTCGAACGCATCGCGGTGATAGCGGTTGAGTGCGCGACACGCGCCGCGACGTACCTCGTCATCCGGAAGCTGAAGGAACGCAAGGCCCGTGCTCGGGTAGATGACCGAAACATCGCAGCCGAACTCGTCCATGCGCTCGCGTAGGTAGCGCGGGAAACAGGCAGCAGCACGGTCGCGTGCGTCGCGCATGGGACGCGTCCACCACGGGGATTTGGTGAGGTGCTTGCGCCGTCGTTCCTCGGGGGTGTGCTCGTACCAATCGGCGGTGGCGCCCAGCACGCCGCGGAACAGTTCGTTGAAGTCGGTCGAGATCCCGACGTCGCGCAGGTACTCCGCCAACGCGGGCAAGTACTCACTCGTGTGGCCGTCTGCATCGATGACGGGATGGTCGAGCTTGGTGCGTATCTCGTACGAGGCGGACACGTTCATGCGATGACTCCGGTTTCGCGCAGATGGGCGATCTCTTCGGGCTCCAGCGAGAGGCGTTGCCGCAGGACGCGTTCTGTTCCTTCGCCGAGTACGGGCCACCTGAAGACGGCACCAGTGGTTGTGCCTGCAGTATCAGTCGTGCCCGGCGGCAGCGACCAACTGAACGCTATGGGGTTGGCGACGACGCGGACGTCGTGCTCTGGTGTGTGGGCCTCGACGATGAAGTCACGTGACTGTACGTGTGGGTCGGCCACGATGTCGGCGGCGGTATTCACCGGACCGGCTGCGACGCCATGGGCGGCGAGGACGGAAGCGGCTTGGTGCTTCGTCCTTGTCGACGCCCACTGCTCGACACCGGGACGGATGATGTCGCCCATGTGCGTCGACCAGCCGGTGCGGTTCGCGAGCCTCGCGTCGTCGACCCACTCAGGGTGGCCGACTGCCGTTGCGAACCGCGGAAAGTGCGGTTCGCGCACTACCTCGATCGTGAACCAACCGTCGCTCGCTCGGAACGCGTGCAGGATGCCGATGCCATCGAGCGCACGCGACGGCTCGACCCCGACGCTCGCGGGATGTACCACGTCGGCGACTGCGATCATCGAGTCGTACATCGAGATGTCGACATGGCATCCGCTGCCGGATCGGTCGCGTTCGCGTAGCGCGGCGAGCGTGCCGATCACCGCGTAGAGGCCGGGCGCGGTGTCGCCGAGCGCGCCCGCGATCGCGGGGCGAGGAGGCGTGTCCCCCTCGCGCCCGTATTCGTAGAGGCCCGCCATGCCTTCGACGATCGGCGCGTACGCGGCCCAGTCGCGATAGGGGCTCTGCGGGTCCGTCTGGTTTCCGAAGCCCGACACGGACAGATAGACGATGCGCGGGGAGGCCGCGCGTACATCGGCGTAACCGATGCCCAGCTTGTCGGCAGTGCCCGGTCGAAAGTTTTCGGCGACGACGTCGACGGTGGACGCGAGCCGAAGGAACAGCGCCCGACCCCCAGGGTGCTTCAGGTCGATGGCCACGCTGGCCTTGCCGAGGTTGTTGCGAAGAAAGGTCGAGCCGGTCGCGCGCCCGTCGACGTCGGTGATCGTCGGCCGCCCGGTGCGCCCGGCCTCGCCGGTGAGGGGTTCGACCTTGATCACCTCCGCACCCATGAGCGCCATCAGCTGTGTGGCGTGGGGCAGTGAATGCATCTGCTCGGCCGCGAGCACGGTGATTCCCTCGAGCGGTCGCGTCACGTCGATGGCTCCCCGATGGCGCCGGACCGGCGCAGCATTGCCATGCGATCGTCGCCATATCCGAGCACGTTGCGCAGGACATCGTCGGTGTGCTGACCGCCCGAAGGCGCCGCGCGTGGGGCGACGGCGATGTCGCCGTCGATGCGCAACGGTGGACCGACGAGGCGCAGACCGTGCGTCTTCGGATCGAGCCAGAGACCGCGCGTCGCGAAGTGTGGATCGGCGTGCGTCTCGCCGCCGACGTACACGGGCGCGCCTGCGACATCGTGTTCGATGAAGAGCTCGACCCACTGCGCCCGCGTGCGAGTAGCGAAAATCAACTCGAGTTCTTCTCGCAATGCGACGTTGCCGTAGTCGTGGTCTGCGTGGGTTCGACCAGGCCAGCGCTCGAAGAGATCGTCCCGGTCTATCGCGCGACAGAAGTTCTGCCAGAAGCGCGTTTCGGTGGCCATCAGCAGTACCGGCCCGTCTGCGGCTTCGTAGTACTGATAACGCACATCGCGCGCGGTGATGTCGTGTTCACCGGTCAGCCCCGCGCCCTCGGCGGCCGACTCGAGTGCTGCCGCGGCAGCCGCGAGGTCGTAGTCGTCGTCATCGACCGTCCCTTGGACAGTGGCGTGTCGTTGCTCCGCGACGACACGGTCGTATGCGATGCGCCATCCGTTCCACGATGCTGCGGCGTCGGCTTGGCTCACCTCGACATAGGCGGGCTCGCCCGTCGCTCGCGCGCGCAGCACCGCCGCGACGATGCCGAGCGCCGCGTACAGCGGCCCTGCCTCGAGTCCCTGCCAGACATGCCCGGACGGGCGCGAAGTTCGGCCGTCGACCTTGCGCGGCAGGGCGAGCCCGGCGAAGGAATCGAAGGCGAGCCCGTGCGAACCGAGGTCGCGATACGGGCCCTCTTGGCCCCAGCCCGACACTGCGGCGAACACGAGGTTCGGCTTCACCGCCAGTAGATCCTCATAGCCCAAACCGCGCCGCGCCAGCGCTCCCGCCCGCATGCCCTCGACCACGATCTCTGCGCCGCGCACGAGGTCTCGGAAGACCTCTTGCCCGTCTGCCGTGCGCAGGTCGACCATGATGCTGGTCTTGCCGCGGTTCCAGCGCCGGGTGGCCGTGCCCTCGCCTCGATAGGCGACGCCGAGCAACCGTGCCGGATCGCCGAGGCCCGGCTGTTCGACCTTGATCACCTCGGCGCCGAGGTCGGCAAGATGCATGCCCGTGGCGTCGGGAGCGAACATGGCCACCTCGATGACACGGACCCCATCGAGTGGTTTTGCCGCCATGGTGAATAGTATTCACCGATTGTCGGTGAAGGTCAAAGGGAGGTTGATGCGATGGTTGCCGAGTCGGCGCTGCCGATCGATCGCCTTTCGGCCCGCTCTGGCATGCCTCGCCGTCCCGGTGCACGCGCGATGAAGACGCGGGCGCGCTTGCTGGCCGTGACTGCAGACCTCTTGGATGAGGTTCCCTTTCGCGAGTTGACCAGCGCGATCGTCACCCAACGCGTCGGCCTGAGCGCTCCCGCGTTCTATCGCTACTTCGCGGACATCAACGACGCGCTCGCCGCGTGTGCGGACTCGATGGCCGAGACGGTGCAGGAGATTGCTGCGGTTGTGGCCCAGCGGTCATGGCGTAAGCAGCATGCGATCGAGTCTGCGCTCGAGGTCATCGACGCGCTCGCCGTTTTCTGGCAACGTCATCGTTCGTTATATCGGGTGACCGACCTGTTGGCCGACGAGGGCGAACCCCGCTTCGCCGAGATCAAGCGGTATACGTTCGAACCATTGACGCAGGCTTTCGGCACGGTCATGGCCGAAGTGCCGGGCCGAGACTCGAGAGTCGCGGCCGGTGTGGTGGTCGCGAGCCTTGTGCATGTCACCGCTCGCGAGTCCGGCTTCGTGTCCGGCGGCATCGGCGCCGTAGTGCTGCGTCGGCACCTCGCCGATCAGGTCGCGGTCATGGTCACCGGAGCGCGGCCGCGCTGACCAGCATCAGCCCGTGCGCCCGGTGTCTGGCTTTCCTTGGAGCCCATCGAGGCCCCACGAGTTCCATCGCTGATTGCTACGAGAGTTTGACCTCGCTGGGTGAGCGGGTCCGAAAACGTGGGACTGACGCGGAGGGTACCTGGCGTCTCTCCTGTGAGAATTGGCCACGGTCAACAGTGGGCAGGTTTCAAACAGGGATGCCCGACAGACGCGGAAAGGTCCCAGCGGGGACGCTCTTGCGCGCGCTAACGCGCGGTAATTAGTGCGTCGACGGACCGCTGGACGCCTTCGGGGACGATCTCTGGTGAGACTCGCACGGCACAGAGCCCGAGGGCTATACCTAACGCGATGGGTGTACTGACAGGATTATCGGCGCTCGTGACGGGTGCAGGCGGTGGGCTGGGGGGAGCAGCGGCGACGTGTCTCGCCCGCGACGGAGCGAGCGTGGTCTTGATGGGCCGAACACTGGAGACGCTCGAAAGGGCACGCCGTGCGGTGGCGGCCGAAGCCGAACTCGGCGCTGAGATCAAATGCCTGACCGGCGATGCGATGAGCGCCGCCGATGTGCAGCGCGCCGTTGCCGAGACGGCCACGCTCGGGCGTTACGCAATTTGTGTATCGGTGGTCGGCGGGGCGGCGAACATTGCACCGCTCCTTGCCTACGACGACGACCGGTTCATCGATGACACGCAACGGCAGATCGTCCCCGCGTTCCTCGCCATCAAATACAGCGTGCCCGCGATGGCTGCGGGAGGAGGCGGGTCGATCGTGTGCATCTCGTCCGACGCAGGGACGATGGTGTGGCCGAACATGTCCGGCTACTGCGCGGGCAAGGCCGGTCTCGAGGCACTTGTGCGAGTAGCGGCAGACGAGCTCGGTCACCTACAGGTCCGCGTCAACGCCGTGCGGCCCGGGCTGGTGAAGACCGACAGCGTGAACTCCAAGCGCATCCACGCCAATGAGCCGCTCATGGAGCGCTTCCGCATCGAGAAGCCGTTGGGTCGCACCGGCACACCCGAAGACATCGCGCCGGCGATCCGCTACCTCGCCGGCCCCGAGTCGTCGTGGATGACCGGTCAGAGCTTCGCCGTCGAGGGCGGCAACGAATTGCGCAAAGCACCCGACATGAGCGACATCGCACGCGAGCGGGTGGGCGCGGATGTCTACGATGCCGCGATGAATGGCCGCATCCTGTGAAGTTCGGCTTGGTGATGTTCGCGACGGAGTACGCGGTCAAGGTGACCGACTTCGCCCGCATGGCCGAAGACAGGGGCTATGAGTCGATCGTCCTCGGCGAGCATTCGCACGTGCCGTGCAACCGAGCCACGCCCTATCCCCAAGGCGGCATCGACCTGCCGCGCGAGTTCATGCACATGGAAGACCCGCTCATCTGCTTGAGCGCGATGGCGGCAGTCACCGAACGCTTGATGCTCGGCACCGGCACGTGTCTCATCACCATGCGCGACCCGATCATTCTCGCGAAAGAGGTTGCGACGCTCGATCAGATCTCCGACGGTCGGGTGCTGTTCGGGATCGGTACCGGTTGGAACAAAGAGGAGCTCCGCAACCATGGCACCGACTTCGACTCGCTGCAGCAGGTGTTCAGGGAGCGCCTCGCTGCGTTGAAGTTGTTGTGGACCGAACGGGAGGCGGAGTTCCACGGCAAGTACGTCGACTTCGATCCGGTGTGGCTCTGGCCCAAACCTGTGCAGAAACCGTGGCCGCCGATCCTCATCGGCGGGGCGGGTCCATCGATCGTGAAGAAGGTCGTCGCGCTGGCCGACGGTTGGCTGGCGTCGGGCCGCCACATCGACGGCGCGGCACTCGCGGCGAAGATCGCAGATCTGCAGCGCGCCGCGGCCGAAGCGGGCCGTGACCGCATCCCCGTCACAATGCAACAGGCGACACCGACGATCGAAGCGATTCGCGAGTACGCGGCCATGGGCGTCGACCGGTGCATACTTCGCGTCCCGCCTGCTTCCTATCAAGAGGTGTCTGCGGCGATGGATCGCCATGCGCTGTTGATCGATCAGTTCGCGGCGGAATAGGTGATGCCTGTCTCGCTCGGCGTGATGATCGCGCACAGATCGTCAGACCAACTCGACGGCGACTACGTGCGCCGCCTGGCCTCGTTGCTCGAAGAAGAGACGTGCGAGAGCGTGTGGGTCGGTGACCACCCGGCACTCGGCTACGAGGAGGGTGGTCGTTTCTTCGCCTCGCCGCTCGAATGGTTGACACTGGTCGCGGCGCACTCGACGACGCTCAAGCTGGGCACGGCGGTGCTCGTACTCCCGTTCCAACATCCGATCGTGCTGGCGAAACGGATCGCGACCGTCGACCGACTCTCCAACGGCCGGGTCATCGTCGGTGTCGGCCTGGGCAGCAGGACGCGCGAGGCAGATGTGCTCGATATCGACATGTCGACGCGTGCGGGCATGACGACAGAGTCGATCGAGGTGATGAGGGCCATCTGGACCGCCGGCCACCGCGCCTCGTTCGACGGCCGGTTCTTCTCGTTCCACGACGTCGATCCCGAACCGCGGCCGGCGCAGCTGCTCGGTCCGCCCATCACGATCGGGGGCGACAGCCTCGCGGCCGCGAGGCGCGCCGGTCGCCTCGGTCACGGGCTCATCCCACTCGGCTGTGAACCCGAGCGGATCCAGCGCCTCATCGACGTCGCGCGCACCGAAGCTGTTCACGGCGGATGGGATGTCTCGTCGATCGAGCTCACCGTGCAGTTCGACACCGATCCCTCGCGGCTGCGCCGTCTGCTCGACACCGGTGCGAGCAGGGTGATCCTCGACACGCCGCTCTCCGGCGATCTGAATGAGCTCCGCGGCGCCGTGCGCGCGGCGAAGGAACTTCTCGCGAGCGTTTGAGTAGGCACTCTCGGGGCGCTTCTTCGCGGTGTCTCGCAACACCCGCTTCGTTCGTCCCTCGCGATCGAAGCTCGGCATCGATGTCGTCCACGACCTGCCCAACATCGATCACTATGGCCATCCGGCGCCGGCGTGGTCGACGGACATCGTCCAGATGCTGCCGCCGTCGAAGGTCGCGTCGCCATGGAGCACCGGTGAACTGCTCACCGATGCGCCCGGCGTGGGCAGCGCCGCCGGATCGACGGCGAGCAGGAACAGTGTCGTGCGGTTGTCGCCACCAAGCGCGCAGGCGACACCGCCCGGTACCGGTACTCGATCGGTCACCTCGCCGCCACCGCGAACTCGGATGAACTCGTTGGTGTAGGGCGAGCCGAACCACACCGCGCCGTCGACGTCGAGGCAGATGCCATCGGGATATGCGCCGTCGACTTCGGCAAAGATCCGACGTCGTGACAACGTGCCGTCGCCGGCGCGATCGAATGCAGTGAGGCGGTGCGCGTAGGTCTCCGCGATGATCAACGTGCGCCCGTCGGGTGTGATCACCGTTCCGTTCGGCGAGACCAACTGATTCGCGGCAATCGACGCATGGCCGGCGGGATCTACCACCACGACAAGATCGGGAGCGTCAGCCGCGTCGGGCACCGCAAACCCGGGCTTCAGCGCGGCGCTGCGAACACCTACGTAGGCGCGCCCCTCTGCGTCGACGACCATGTCGTTGGCGAAGTCGCCGCCGAATTCACCCAGGTCGGCGTATGGTTCGACCTTCGTTCCGACGACGCGCAGCAGGCGGCGCTGGGTCATCGCCACCACGACCAGCGTTCCGTCGGGAAGAAATCCGAGCCCTGAGGGCCGATCGTCGAACGTTGCCACCACTTCGTGGCGCCCTTCCATATCGACGCGCACGACCCGCTTGTTGGTCAGGTCGGAGAACCACAACCAGCCGTCGTGCGAGCGCGGTCCCTCGGGGAACGCGAGGTGGTCGAGCAACAGTTTCGGTGTGGGCACCGGCGACAAGTTACGGCAGCCCGTGTGGCCGGGCTCGTCTGCCCTTGCGGTGCACCGCCACGGCGCCAACCCAATGAATGTGTACAAGAATGGCCGCCGGGTCAGAGCCGAAAGGACGTTTCGATGACGGTCAGCCGGACACCGGTGAATCCTTGGCCATGGTCGGTCGAGATGGGTTTCAATCAGGGCGAGATCGTGGTGGGGAAGAGCCGTGAGCTCATCTGCGCCGGACAGACCGCGATGTCGGCCGACGGAGAACCGCAACACGCGGGGGACATGGCGGCGCAGGTTTCTATGGCCCTCGACAATCTCGAGGCGGTGCTCGCGGGGGCCGACATGACGCTTGCCAATGTGGTGCGGCTCAACATCTACACGACCGATGTCGACGCCTTTTTCGAGGCCATGGGGGTCTTCTCGCCCCGCCTGGCTGCCGCCGGTGTGCGGCCGCCGGGCACGTTGCTCGGTGTGAGCCGCCTCGCCTTCCCCGAGCTCATGGTCGAGCTCGAGGCGACCGCGGTGGAGTAGGTCCCCGCCCCTCGGCTTGGCGGGTGGGGTCCGCTCTGTGACTAAGCTGGACCGCCGGAACGACCCTCGAGGGGCGTGCCGTCGTCAAGGGGGGGCCTACATGACCAAGAGGCGTACTGCATTACTCGGATTTCTCGCTGTCTTTGCAATCATTGCAGGAGCATGCGGAGACGATGCCGACACCACCGGACAAGGTGGGACGGCGACGACACTCGGCTCGGCCGGTGGCACCGTCGCGTCAACCAGGCCCGTAGTCGACGCCGATCCGGCGGCGATCCTCCGCTACGGCTCGATGCAGGCCAACAGCCTCGACCCGGTGCTGCAGCGCACGCCGTGCGAGATCACGCAGATGCGCCTGATCTACGACACGCTTTTCTATTACGACGTAGCGGGCAAGCTGCAGCCGATGCTCGCGACCGAGTACAAGCTCGACGACCCGCTGAACCTCACGGTCAAGCTGCGCTCGGGCGTCAAGTTCCAAGACGGCACGGCGTTCAACGCCGAGGCTGTGAAGTTCGCCTTCGACCGCGCACTCACCGACGCGATCTCCAACGTCAAGGGCGCGCTGTACATGCTCGAGTCGGTCACCGCCGTCGACGAGACGACGGTGCGCTTCAAGATGAAGTCGGCGGCAGGGGGCCCATTGCTGGCACAACTCGCCGACCGCCCCGGTCTGATGTATTCGCCGACCGCGTTCAAGGCGGCCGCTACTCCCGCCGACTTCTTCGGGAAGAGTCCGGTGGGTTCGGGCATGTACCAGATCACCGGTGAATACCGGCCGATCGAGTCGATGTCGGTGCGTTCGTGGGATGGCTATTGGGACACCACGACCCCGCGTCTCGGTGGTATCGACATGACCGAGGTCAAAGTCGACGCCCTGGTCAACGCCATCAAGTCGGACCAATTCGACCTCGTGCCGATCGATGCGGCATCGCAGGTCGCGGGGCTCAAAGATGCGACCGACGTCGTGGTCAAGATCGATCCCTCGATCCAGCTGCGCACGTTCCTGATCAATTCCACGGAGGAGCCTTTCGATGACGTGCGGGTGCGTCAGGCGATGGCGTACGGCATCGATCGGAAGGCCGTGACCGACGTGATGACCGAAGGTCTCGTCGGCCCCGTTTCCCAGTGGTACCCCAAGGGTTTCGTGGGCTACGACGCCGCCCTCGACAGCCTCTACCCCTACGACGTTGCCAAGGCCAAGCAACTCTTGACCGAGGCCGGGTTCCCCGATGGCTTCACGTTCAATGCGGTCATCGGTGACACCTCGACGTCGTACATTCAGCAGAACGAGTTGATCCAAGGTCAGCTCAAGCTGATCGGCGTGACGATGAACATCACGTATGTGCCCACCGCGCAGACGGTGCCGACCTTCTACCCGACCGATCCGACGAAGAAGAGCGGCGTCGTCGCCGGTGCGTGGGGCGCCAATCTCACGTACGACCCTGACGCCTTCTTCCGTCCGCGCTACTTGTCCGACGGCAACACCAACGTGGGTCGGGACGAGTTGCCGGGCCTTCGTGACGTGCTCGTGCAGGCCGCCGCGGCCACTGACGAGGCAACCCGCGTCCGGCTCTACGGCCAGGCCGCCAAGCTGACGCTCGACTCGCTGCTCGAAGGGTTCCCGCTGTTCACGGTGCCGGCAATCCAAGCCCACAAGAACTACGTGGGCGGCGTCGACGTCGCCACCACGCGCTGCCCGGCGACCCTGCGGGGCAAGTACATCACCAAAGGCAAGGTAGCAATCACGAACTAGAGCATTTGGCCACCGAGACGGAAGCTCGCAATGGGTCTACTTATTCTGCGTCGATTCCTACAGGCGATCCCGCTGATCTTCCTCGTCTCGGTGGCCGCGTTCTCGTTGACGTGGCTGCTGCCCGGTGACCCGGCCTATGCCATCGCCGGTATCGAAGCGACACCCGAAGAGGCGGCCGCCGTTCGCGAACGGCTGAATCTCGACGACCCGGCGCACGTGCGCTACGGGCGTTGGCTGGGCAATGCGATGCAGGGTGACTTCGGCAAGTCGGCCCTCACCGATCGCCCGGTCGCGGCGGAGCTCAAGCGTCGCCTTCCCATCACCGCGTCGATTGCGGTTGGCGCGTTCATCATGGCGGTGCTCATCGGCACCTTGGTCGGTGTCGTCCAAGGTGCATTCGCGGGGCGCCTACCGGACAAGGCGTTGCTGTTCTTCGTGTCGCTCGGTTTGTCTACACCCCAGTTTTGGATCGGCACGCTGCTCATCACCTACTTCGGTGTCAAATGGAAACTGTTCCCGGTGCTCGGCTACGTGTCGTTCGCTGATTCGCCAGGTCAATGGCTCGAGTACGCCTTCCTCCCCATGTTGACGCTGGCGATCTTCACGTGGTCAGAGGTGGCGCGACAGTTGCGCACCGGTCTCGTCGGAGTGCTCGATCAGGATTACGTTCGTGCCGCCCGCGCCCGCGGTATCTCGAACACGCGGATCATCGCCCGCCACGCGTTGAAGAACGCCGCCTTGCCGACCATCACCATCATCGGTGTACGCCTCGGCTTCCTACTGGCCGGCTCGATCATCGTGGAGAACATCTTCGGCATCAACGGTCTCGGCGCGTACGCGTTGACCGCGGTGCAGACCCGCGATGTTCCGATCATTCAGGCGGTCGTGGTGATTTCCGCCGCCGTCGTGTTGATCGTCGGCTTCCTCGTGGATGTCGCGTACGCGTTCCTCAACCCGAAGGTACGAGTCCGATGACCTCCGTCGCCCGCCTCGATACCCTCGCCACGCTCCCGACGTTGCCGAAAGCGGCGCAACTGCACGGCTGGCGCCGCACCTGGTTTCGCTTCCGTCAACGCAAGTCGGCGCTCGTCGCGCTCGGCTTCGTGATCGTGATGGTGCTCATCGCGGTGCTTGCACCAGTGCTTGCCCCGGCCGATCCTGCGCAACAGAACCTGCAAGATCGGTTCGCGGGGTTCTCGGGCAACTACTGGCTCGGCACCGACGACCTCGGTCGCGACCTGGCGTCGCGCATGATGTTCGGCCTGCGCACCTCGCTCCTGGCGTGCCTGTTGGCGGTATCGATCGCGCTGACCCTCGGTTTCGTCATCGGTGTCCTGAGTGGGTACGTGGGTGGGTTCGTCGACGCGCTGTTGATGCGGCTCATCGACGGCATTCTCGCTGTCCCCGGGTTGTTGCTGTTGATGGCGATCGTCGGGGTTCTGGGCCCCGGCCTCCGCAATGCGATGATAGGGTTGTCGGTGCTCTTCACGCCGACCTTTGCCCGCCTCGTTCGTGGTCAGGTGTTGTCGACGAAATCCGACGTCTATGTCGAAGCCGCGCGTGTGATGGGTGCCAAGGACTCGCGCATCGTCTTTCGTCACATCGTGCCCAACTCCATGGCTCCGATCATCGTGCAAGGTCTGATGACCATGGGGTTCGCGCTGCTCGCCGAAGGGACGCTCTCCTACCTCGGTCTCTCGATCAAGCCGCCCGGTACCAGTCTCGGCACCCTGTTGCAGCGGGGGTTCTCTTACAAAGAGCGCAGCCAGAGCATGATTCTGTTGCCCGGCATCGCAATCACGTTGCTGTCGTGGGCCTTCAATGTGATCGCCGACGGTTTGCGCGACGCGATCGGGCGCCAAGAGATCGGGGGCGGCGCGTGACCTTGCTCGAGGTCAACGGTCTCGGCGTCGAAGTCAAGCGCTACGGCAAGTGGGTGCGGGTCATCGACGACGTGTCGTTCGCCATCGAGGAGGGCGAGACGCTCGGCCTGGTCGGCGAAAGCGGTTCGGGCAAAAGCCTCACGGCCAGCGCGGTGATGAGCCTTTTGCCGCACTCCGTTCGCCTCGCCGAGGGCACGGTCGCGTTCGAAGGGCGCGTCGTTTCGAAGTTGTCGCCGAGCGATTTCCGCCAGTTGCGCGGGCCGAAGATGGCCATGGTGTTCCAAGATCCGCAGAACTCGCTCAACCCTGCGTACACGATCGGCAACCAGATGGTCGAGGCCATCCGCACGCACCATGACATGAACAAGACAGAGGCGCGCGACCGAGCCGTCGAGTTGCTAGAGCGCGTCGGCATCAAGCACCCTCGTGACCGTCTGGGCGACTATCCCCATCAGTTCTCTGGTGGCATGGCGCAGCGGGTGATGATCGCACTGGCGATCTCGTCGCAACCGAAGTTGCTCATCGCCGACGAGCCCACCACGGCCCTCGACGTGACCGTGCAGGCGCAGATCTTGCGGTTGTTGCATTCGCTGCGCGACGAGTACGGCATGTCGCTGCTGCTGATCTCCCACGATCTGTCGGTGATCTCGGAGATGTGCGATCGCGTCGCCGTCATGTACGCCGGCCAGCTCGTCGAGACCGGTGACACCAGCAAGGTCTTCGTGGTGCCGACGCATCCGTATACAGAGGCGCTGCTCGGGTCACATCCGGGGCCGCACACCAAGGGCGGGGTGCTCGTTGCCATCCCCGGCACGGTGCCCGACCCGAGCGCGATGCCGACCGGGTGCCGCTTTCACACCCGTTGCCAGTACGCAATCGAGGCGTGTGTCGAGGCTCCGCCGCCACTCATCGATCGCGGTGGCACGCAGGTGCGCTGCATCCGCGTCGGCGAGATCCTGCTCTCAGGTGTTCGATCGGGGACACCGGCCGCGGCGGGAGCCGCAATCGAGAATGTGCACCGTGATCCGTTGCTGGTCGTGCGCGACCTCACGAAGGACTACGGCGTCGGTGGCGGCGTGTTCGGCCGGGCCAAGCGCACGATCCGCGCCGTCGACAACGTCAACATCGACGTGCAACCGGGCGAGTCGGTGGGCCTCGTCGGTGAGAGCGGCGCGGGTAAGACGACCGTCGGCCGGCTCGTGCTCGGCCTCGTCACTCCCTCATCCGGACAAGTGCTGTTCGAGGGTGTCGACAGCGCCACGTTGAGCAAGAGTGCATTGCGGGCGCAGCGGCGCGACATCCAGGTCATCTACCAGAACCCCTACGCGTCGCTCGATCCACAGATGACCGTGGGCGACTCCGTCGCGGAGCCACTGGATATCCACATGTCGCTCTCGGTCGACGAACGTCGGGAACGCATCGTCGAATTGCTGGGGCAGGTCGGGCTCGACGAGACGTATCGTTATCGCTACCCGCATCAGCTCTCGGGCGGTCAACGACAACGCGTCGCGATTGCGCGCGCCTTGGCGCTCAAGCCCAAGCTCATCGTTTGCGACGAGCCCATCAGCTCGCTCGACGTGTCGACGCAGGCGCAGGTGATCAACCTGCTCAACGATCTCAAGCGAGAAACGGGCATCGCCTACCTCTTCGTCGGCCACGACCTCGAAGTCGTGCATCACATCAGCGATCGCGTCGCGGTCATGTACCTCGGTCGCGTCGTCGAATGGGGCCCGAGCGACGAGGTGTATGCCAACCCGCGGCACCCCTACACCCGCATGCTGCTCGGCTCGGTGCTGTCGATGGATCCCACGAATCGCCGCTTGATGTCGATGCCCGAAGATACGGGCTCTCAGCAGGCGCCACCGGTGGGTGGCTGCCCCTTCGCCCCTCGCTGCCCCGATGTCATCGAGACGTGCCTCACCGTCGACCCCGCCCCCGTGCAGATCCGCGGCGTCAGTGTGCGCTGCCTGCGCGTCGAGCCGGAGATGGCCGGCGCCGCGGGTGTGGGTACGTCGGTCGAGCGGTAACTCGCCGAAGCGATCGTCAGTCGAGCGCGGCGAGGAATGGGCTGATCGCTTCGAGGAACCCGGGCGTGTTGCCCGAGTGCACGTTGTGACCGCACTTGGGCACCGTCACGAGCTGACCGTTCGGTAGCGCGTCGACGAAGCGGACGGCGGCGTCGGGTTCGAGGATGTTGGATTCGGCTCCCCGCAGCACCAGCACGGGACAAGTGAGCGTACGCATGTGATCGAGCGTCAGGTCCTTGTTGCGCAGCGGGATGCGCCGGTGGTCGACCTTGCTGATGTACTTACCGTCAGCGCGCCGCAACATGTTGTACTTCACCGTTCGCTCGATGTGCGCCCTCGAGCGGAACGGGTCGTACTTCTGCACGTTGTCGAGGAAGATCTCGAGATCGTCGAATTCGACGTTGTGCACGACGAAGTGCTGGATCGTCTTCGATCCCTCTGCCGAGATCTCGGGTCCGACATCGACGATGACGAGCGCGCGTGCGAGCGTGGGGTACGCGGTTGCCATCGTGAGGGCGACGCGGCCGCCCATCGAATGACCGAACACGATGGCGTCGCGTAGTCCCTGATCGGCGATGAACGCCAACGCGTCGCCGACCATGGAGTCGATGGAGTAGTCCTGCTCGCGGTTCCACTCCGAATCGCCGTGGCCCCTTTGGTCGAGTGCGAACACGTGGTAGCGATCGGAGAGATGCAAGCTGACGAGGTCCCACGAGTGGGCCGATTGATTGCCGCCGTGCAGCAGCAAGATCTGCGGACGTCCCGGCTCGCCCCACTCCGAGAAGTGAAACCGTTGGCTGCGCACCACCGTGTGGCGCGACACATAACGCACGTCGGGTGCGTGCGGGATACCCAGGTCGGCGGCGCTCTGCAGCAAACTGGTGAACTCCGCAGACCGCGTCATGTCGCGTGGGGAGAGATCTTCGGCGAACTCGTTGAGATACATCGACCTACTGAGCCTTGAAGTGGGGGATGACCTTCTCGCCCCAGATGCGGATGGTGTTGAGTTGCTGATCCTGCGTGAGTGTTCCCATCTGGATGAGACACATCACGTTGTCGACGCCGGCTGTGGCTAGTCGCTGCACGTACTCGATAGCCGTGTCCGCGTCGCCCAGCGCATGATCGACGCTGTAGAGCATCGACGCCGCGGTGGCAGGTGCGTCACCACGCGCGATCGCGGCATACGCCGCGTCGAGGTGCTCCTTCATGAACGCGACGTTGTCGACCTTGTCGGTTCCCCGCGCTGGCGCAACACCATTGGGCGCGGCCCAATGCGTGATCGCCTCGGCGAAGAACCGCAGTGCACGCGCGCCGATGCGCAACGCCTCTTCGCGATCGTCGAGCAGGAACGACGGGCAGAGCGCCACGAACTCGTCATTGATGTGACCAGGGGACACGCACTGGTCGAGGTCGCGGGTGGAGCGCTCTTCGTCGAACATGCGGCGCATGTCGCCGATCGCTTCGGGGCCACCGAAACCGAGCACCATCGGCCCCACGCCGAACCGTGCGGCGCGCTTGACCGTCTCGGGATTCGTGCACGCGAGGAACAGCGGCGGATGCGGCATCTGCACCGGCCGGGGGACGACCGTGTGCGGGGGCCGACCGGGCGGCGGGTGGATCTTCAGCAGTTCGGAATCCCATTCGATCGTCTCACCCCGCCAACAATGACCGATGAACCGAAGCGTCTCCTCGAGCTGCGACGCGGTGAGTTCGGGATCGACGCCACACAAGGCCATCTCTTGCGCGGTGCCGCCCCGCGCCGCGCCGAGGTCGAGTCGGCCGTCGGAGATCACGTCGAGCATGGCGGCGCGTTCGGCGACGCGTGCCGGATGGTTGTAGCCGAACGGCATACACACGGCGGCGTGACCGACGCGAATGCGCGAGGTGCGAGCCGCGACCGCGGTGAGAAAGATCTCGGGTGCACTCATGTGCGAGTACTCGACGAGCGAGTGGTGCTCGACCGCCCAGACACCGTCGAAGCCCATCTCTTCCGCGTAGACGGCCTGCTCGACGCAGTTCCTGATCGCCTGGCGCTCGACATCGGGCGTTCCGTATTCGACCTGAGCTTCGAAAATCATGGAGAACTTCATGCGGAACCCCCTCGGCGCCCCCATCGTCGCATACCGCCATCCCTCGTGACGAGGAAGTGACGGTACGCTCATCACAGGCTCGCCGGACTTGCCGATCGCGCACCGGCGACACGGATGAAGGGCATGCGATCTTGAGCGCACTGAACGGATTGCTTCGCCAGTTGCTAGGGCAGATGGAGCAACTCGAGCGTTCCGCCGACCGTGGCGGCGCATGGTTCTCGGCGGTCCAGGTGGCCGAGACCTTCCCCGGCACGGGGGTCAACGCGCAGAGTGTCGCCAAAGACCTGGCCATCTTGTTGCAACTCGGTCACGTCCGTTCCCCTTCACAGGGCCTCGGGGTGCAGTCGGTGAACCCGTCGACGAGCTTCGGATTGACCGAGTCGGGCCGTCACCTGGTGCAGCCGACGCGGCTCACGGTGATGCGCATGGACGATGCCGAGCTCGAAAAACGATTCCGCGCCGCCGAGCAGCGTCTGCTCGCTGCGGGACCGGGAGCGTTGGTCGAGATCAACATCCTCAATGCCTACCTGGTCGAGTGGTATGCGCGGGGCAACCATTGGGACTGGCCATTCTTCTAGAGCTGTCCGAGGGTCAATGGTGACCTATCCCACACCATTCTTGCGGGCCGAAGGTGGCGCCCGGCCGCTGGTCGGGCACACTGGGACGACATCTACCTTGCTCGGAGGTTTCGGCGGTGGCCTTCAAGGTCGGTACGAAAGTGGTCTACCCCTCACACGGGATTGCCGAAATCGTCGGTCGCGAGACCCGGGTCATCAACGGAAAGAAGTACCGCTACCTGGTGTTGTTCGTGCCGCAGCACGGCTGGGGCACGCTCGGCGGTATGCGGGTCCTCTTGCCCGAGGACCAGGCCGAGGCCGTCGGTGTCCGCTCCGCGATCTCGGGAGACGATGCCGGTGAAGTGCTCGATCTGCTGGCGGTGACCGACGCCCGAGTGCCCTCGAACTGGTCGCGGCGCTTCAAGAACCATCAAGAGAAGCTGAAGTCGGGCGACGTCTACGAATGTGCCGAGGTCGTGCGCAACCTGGCCCGGCGCAAGCAGGACGCGTCGCTGTCGGCGGCCGAGACGTCGATGTACGCCCAGGCCCGACATACGTTGGTGTCCGAGCTCGCTGTGTCGTGGAGCATCGACGAAGACGAGGCCGGCCAGCGCATCGACGGCGCCCTCGGGCTGCCATCGACCGACCGGGCCCCCGTGTGGCGCCCGCTCGATCAGCTGAGCTGATCTCGGCCGGTTCGAGCCCGCTCCCGCGGCGGGGGCATCCAGGCGTAACCTCGGGCGCGTGGGTTCGCCCGTGGTCGTCGAGTACTGCGGATGCCATCGGTATCCGACAACTCCGCGACGCGTGTGGGACGCGATCGGCGACGTCGACCAGATCGGGCTCTGGGGTTGGTTGCACGACCTGCACAGCGTTGGACCGAACATGGTCACCGGTTCGACGCTTCACGGTGTCGTCGTGCCCCCATTGCCGTATCGACTGCGGCTCCACATCGAGTACGTGCGCTGTGTGCGCCCGACGCGCGTCGACGCGATCGTCTCGGGCGACCTGGTCGGTGATGCACACCTGAGACTCGAGCGTGATGGGTCCGACACCGAGATCACCGCGACGTGGACACTCGAGATGATGCAGCCGGCGATGCGCTTTGCCGCCCGCGTCATGCCCGGCGTGATGCGATGGGGGCACGATCGTGTCGTCGACGCAACGGCCGAAGCGCTCGGCAAGCACCTGCAACACTCGTAGCGTTTTGCTCAACCGAAACGGAACAACATCATCGCAGTCGCGAGTGCAACCATCGCCCATGCCATTGCGTGCAGCGCAACCTCGAGCGGTCGAAGCAACGACGAAATGTCGAGAGCGGTGATCGTGCCATCGAGGTGAGTCATCGTGCCGTCGACACTCGTGACGCGCCGGCGAAGATCACGCGCCCGCGAACTGAGCGCTCGTTGTGCCCACGACAGGAAGAAGGCCGCCAGCGCGGCAACCACTGCAACTTCGTCGAGACGCTCGGCCTGCGCGTAGTACGAAGTTACGACCGGAAACGATCCCCACGCCGCCGCGAAGACGACGTCGTTGTGCAGCCGGCCGCCGAACAACTCGAGGTTGTAGGCGACGAGTAACACCACACCGATGACGATGAATACGAGCAAGCCCGGGCCGACTCGCGACAGCGCAAGCGCGCCGAGCACGACCGAGGCGACGAGCGCGGCGCCGGCGACGATCCACAACACGGTGTCGGGTATCCCTGTTTGCAGCGGGTGTCCGTGCACCTCGTCCAAGGCGTGGGCGCTGACGCCGACCGCGCAGAAGAAGGCGAGAAGTGTGCCCGCGAGTCGCACGCCGTCGACGCGGGGAGCGAGGCAGGCTCCGATCGCGACGTATGCGAGGTGCCACGCGGTGTACGGCGGGTGCAGGATCGTCCACCACCCGCGTAGGCGCCCCGGCCGCAGCGCATAGAACGCGGGGCGCGCCGTGCGCTCATCCGCCACGCTTGCGTCCCCACATCACGAGCCCTCCGCCGAGGCTCATCAGACGGACGCCGATGTCGTCGATGCCCGCGGTATGCCACGCGTCGACTGTGGAGGGCAACGGCTGGCGCCGGTAGTGATTCGAGATGCTCGGCCCGAGGAAGCGACCGACGCGCCACCACGCACGACCGGCGAGGCCACCGGCGAGGGGCAGAGCCGTCCTCGTATAGAGCCACCAACACATGCGCCAGAATCGATTCGGCGGCACGAAGAACTCGAGGCTGGCGATGTTCCCGCCGGGCTTCACGACGCGCGACAACTCGCGCAGTGTTGCGGCCGCGTCGTCGACGTAACGCAAGAGGTACGTGAACGTCAATGCGTCGAACGACCCGTCCGCGAACGGCAACTGCACCGCGCTGCCGACGACCATGTCGATGCGGTCACCGAGATGTGATCGCTCGACCTTGTCGGCGCCGTAGCGCAACATGGGCTCCGAAAGATCGATGCCGATCACCCGCGCGTGAGAACAGGCCACGAGTTGCATCGCGACGCCGGCGGTGCCGGTCGCGACGTCGAGCACGAGTGACGGATCGCCGGCGATGGCGTGGTCGACCATCGCGCGGCGCCATCGCCGGTTCTGTCCGAACGAGAGCAGCTCGGCCAGAAGGTCATAACGGCGCGGTAGGCCCGCGAAGAGTCGGCGAGCAAAGGTGTGGGCGGGTTCGTCCCTCATGGCTTCGGGTTCACGGGCTTCGGGTTCACGGGCAGGGTGTGGCGAAAGAGCGAGACGGCGTTCTGCCAGCAGATCCGGCGTTGCTCGGCGACCGGCACGGCGGCGAGGTGTCGTTGCAGCAGCGACTGTGTGTCGGGCCATGTGGAGTCGGAGTGTGGGTAGTCGGATTCGACGAGGATGTTCTCGACGCCGATCAGGTGGCGGTTCGCGTAGCTCGATTCGTCGTCGATCGCGCAGAACCAGAAGTTGCGCCGTAGTACGTCTGACGGCGAGGGCTCGATGCCGCGCCACGTGTCGTCGAGAATCTCGTCGCCGTGGCGGTGGATGTGGTCGATGCGGTCGATGAGCCCGGCTACCCAACCGATGCCGCCTTCGGAGAGGCAGATCTTGATGCGGGGGAATCGCACCGGCACCTTGGAGTAGAGCCAATCGACGGCGGCGAACATGGCGTAGCCGAAGAAGAGGACACCGACGGTGATGGGAGGTGCGTCGGGCGCCGTCGTCGGCGTGGTGCCCGACGAGCCCACATGCAGGCAGAGCACCGTCTCGGTCTCTTCGCACGCAGCGAAGAACGGGTCCCAGTGGCCCGAATGCAGCGACGGCAGGTTCATGAGGTGCGGCGCTTCGGTGAAGGTGACTGCCTTGAATCCGCGAGCCGCGTTGCGGCGGATCTCGTCAGCCGCACGAACGGGATCGCGCAGCCACGGGATCTGATTGGGGATGAACCGGTCGGGATCGGCGGCGCACCACGCCTCGAGGTGCCAGTCGTTGTAGGCACGCATCATCGCGAACGCAAGGTCTTCGTCGTCGGGCCAGAGAGTCAGACGTTGCCCGACGAACCCCGGTAGGAACGAGGGGAAGCAAACCGATGCCCACACGCCATTGATGTCCATGTCGCGCAGGCGCGCGGAGACGTCCCACGCTCCTCGTCGCATCTCGTCGAAACGGGTCGGTTCCATGCTGTGCTCGCGTACGGGCCGGCCCACGACTGCATTGAACCCGACGTTGGGCAACAACTGATCGTTCCAGAGCCACGCCTGCGTGCCGTCGTCCGACTCGACGACGCGCGGCGCCGCTTCGACAAAGCGCTGCTCGACGCGACCCGCGAACGCGTCGGGTGGCTCGACGACATGATCGTCGACCGACACCAGCGTCGCCCATGGCTTGCACGGTTCGGGATCGGGAAGGAGGGTGACGGTTCGCTGCGGGGCGAAATGCGCGCCGAGCGCCGCAGATCGCTGCAGGTCCTCGAGTGACATCGACACTGTTCGGCCGGTCCCCCTCAGTCGAGTACGTCGGGCTCGGCGCGCACCAGGCGGCGTACGGCGCCGTGCCAGAACACGTCGGGGCAACCGACCCGCAACTGTTCTTGCAAGAGACCGCGCATCGAGGACGGCACCGGACGGAGCGGGCGTTGCGCGACGAGTGCGTCGTAGGCGAAGTGGCACATCCGCTCGAACGTGACGGCTTTGTAGCACGCCTCGGCGATCGTTTCTCCGGTGACGATCGCTCCGTGGTTGGCAAGGACGACGCCCGATGCCTTGCCGATCAACTCGGCGAGTCGCACCCCGGCGTCGACGTTGTCGACCGCTCCACCGTATTCGTCGACGAAAGCGATCTCGTCGTCGAAAATGCAGGAGTTCTGGTGGCTGATCTCGGGAGCGATCCCGAGGTTGCCGAGCAAGGTCGCGTAGTAGGGGTGACCGTGCACGATCACCTTGGCGTCTGGCCGCACACGGTGCAGTTCGGTGTGGATGTACACCGCGCCGGTCACATCCCACGGGCCTTCGACGACCTCGCCGTCCGCCGTCACCAGCATGATGTCGGACGCGCACGTCTCGTCCCACCAGATGCCCCACGGGTTGCACCACAGCTGATTCGCGCCGTCACGGGCCCACGTGATGTGGCCCGAGACGTTCTCCTGCCAGCCGTTGTGCGCGAGGATGCGCAGCGCGCAGGCGAGCTCCTGACGCACACTCAGCCGCGAGCCCAGTCCCTTGAGCGCCCGCGGCCAACCGGTTGGTTGTTCGTACGTCATGGCCGTACCTGTTTCGATAGCTGTCCCTCGACGCCGGGCATCACCTCGGTAGCCAGCAACTCCAGTGAGCGGCGATAGGCGTCGGGTGTTTCGCCGTAGTCGTATTTGTTCACCACGATGGTGCCGAATCCGCCGAGGACATCGTGCGTTTCCTCGATCTTGGCGGCCACCGTCTCGGGCGAACCGACCAGCCAGAGCGCGTCGATCAGATAGTCGATGTCGACATCGTCATCCGAGACCGCGGGATCGTGCTTGACGAACTGCAGCCAGTCGAACGCCTTGAGCAAGGGCAGGTTCTGCTCTAGCCACATACCCGCCCAGTGACTCGACCGTACCCATTGCCTGGCTTCGGCGTCGGTCTCGGCGACGAACACGTCGCGGATGACCCGCCAGTCTTCGCGATCGCAGCTTCGTCCGGCCGATGCCGCGCCTTCCTCCATGACGTTCCAGTGATCGCGTAGGTAGGCCGCGTTGAACGTAAGGCTCAGCGGAATGAAGCCCTTCTCGCCGGCGAAGCGGATGCTGTCGCTGCGCGGTGACAAACCCGCGATGCCGATGGGTGGATGGGGACGCTGGAAGGGCTGCATGTGCGAGTGAAATGCGAGGAAGGGAGCCGGGTTGGCAACGGTCCAATGCTTCCCTTCGTAGATCCATTCGTGCTGGGGGTCCTCCCACAGCCTCAACATGATCTCGATCGCGTCGCGCATCATGTCGCGCTGCTGCCCGCTCATCGCGTCGACACCCAGCAGCGCGAAGTCAGTCGCGATCGAGCCGGCAGCAATGCCACAGATGAAGCGCCCCCTGGCCATGTGATCGAGCTGAGCGATGCGCAAGGCCAGCGCGGCCGGATGATAGAAGGGCACGACGTACGCGCCGGCGCACAGTGTGATCTGTTGTGTTCGCGGTATCGCCTGGGCGAGGATCAGGTCGCAGGCGGGATATGGCTCCCACGGCGCGGTCAGATGTTCGCCGACCCACACCTCGGAGTACCCGAGTTGGTCGCACCATTCGATGATGCGAAGGTCTTGCTCGATGCCGTCGGCGACCTCGCGGTGCGGCGGGTGAGACGGCTGCATGAACATTCCGTAGCGCATTGGCTTCGCCCCCTGGGTCAAGAGATTATTCTCTCTCGCCATGCCGCGTGGACGAGCGCCTGACCCGGTCCAACGCCTCCGCGAGATCTGTCTGGCGCTACCGGAGATGAGCGAGCGCCTCAGCCATGGTGAGCCTGCATGGTTCGTCCGGGGCAAGAAGACCGTTGCGACGCTCGACGATCACCACCACGGCGCGGACCATTTGGCATTCTGGTGCCCCGCGCCGCCCGGTGAAGAGGAGATGATCGACCAAGAGCCGCGGCGGTTCTTCAGTCCACCATATGTGGGGGTACGCGGCTGGATCGGTGTCCGCATCGACAACGACCCGGATTGGGATGAGATCTCGCAGATCGTCGAAGACGCGTATCGAATGGTCGCGCCCAAGAAGTTGATCGCGCTGCTCGACGAATGACCAACGGCGCGACGATTGTCAATCCTCTTGTAGGTCCCGCCGAATGAGCGCCGCGTTGCGGGCGGCCGCAGCGCGCAGCTCGCGGGGCAGATCGATCACCACGAACGCGAACACTGTCGCCGCCGCGACGACCACAGCAGCGCGCATGGCGATCGGCGCGACATCTCCGGGCAAATAGGCGTTGGTCAACACGCTTGCGTTGAGGAACACCCACAACGGCAACGTCAACGCGCATGCGACCTTCAACACGAACGCGTAGATCGATCGGGGTCGTGCGAACGCGGCGAGGGCGCACAATGCGGCCAGCGCGGGGATTGCGAAGAACGAGATGCGTCGTCCTGCGGCTACGGGAATCGACAGCTGTTCGACGAGGCTGAGGGCGAACGCGAAGAGCGAAACGAGCAGTAGGAGCGCCGCGGCGACGAATCGGACGCGGTGCATCGCCAGTGCGGCGGCCGCGGCGGCCACGATCCCGAGCGCCACATAGGGCACGACCGACGGGGGCGAGGTGCGGAACAACTGGCCCTGTATCTGTACCGATTGCCCGTCGACCAGCAGCGGGATGCTCCAATCGAGGACCTTGCCGGCGCCGTTGTCGCCGAGTTGTGGTGGCAGCGATCGCGCCATCCAGTGAATGCGATGGTCGTGCCAGAGATACGCGCCGTCGGTGCTGACAACTCGCCACTCGGGTGGGGCCTTTGCGTCTGATTGCTCGTCGATGGTTGCGCCGAAGCGGGACTGGTTGAGCACGACCGCGGGCGACCGAGTGTTTTCTTCGACGAGCCCGTTGACACCGAAGCGAAGGTAGGGCTCTCCTTCGTATCCGAGCACCGTCACCTCACCCGCGTTGTGAACGCGAAGGCTGATGAACGAATCGCCCCCGACGACCTCGGCCTCGAGTCCACTGACGGCCGGGATCATCGACGTGATGACCGACTCGTAGTTCGTCGGGCGCGCCGGATCAGCGGCGGCGGGCGCCGCGGTGGCGACGAGGATTGCAGCCACCGTTAGGACCGCGAACACGAATCGGTTGAGGCGCGGAGCGACGCTGAGTGCGATCATTGCCGCGCGGACGTGGTCGGGGGCGGCGCGGCGAGGCTCTCGATATAGGCGACGATGGCGGTGATCTCGTCATCGCTGAGCGTCGGCTGTGGCATCGCGAGCGTGTAACCGGCCACTTTTTTCGCCGCAGGAGCGCGAATGGACTCCTCGAGGTATGCGCTGTCGGCGACCAGAGTGGAACCGTCTTCCAGTTTGACCGTCGATCCCGCCAGACCGATCCACGTCGGGCCAAGGCCCCGTATTGACGACTTCCCGTGGCAACTGGTGCAGCCGGCCCGCATCGCGATTGCCTTGCCCCGATCGGCCGGTGTCGCGGTACTCGAACCGCCGCCCGACGCGCACGCACCGGCGACCGTCGCGCACGCCAAGACGGTCACACCCAACCAAGTCTTCAGCCGCGTCACGCGGCCAACGTAGGCCGCATCGCGCCGCGCCCCGGCAGCGGCCGGCCGGCGACGATCCACAACAACGCAAACCCGACGAGATCGACGAGGTGGTGTGCTTCGAGACCGGACGATGTGGAGCCATCGGTCAGATCGAACGTCGCGGTGACGATCACGCACCCCGCCAGCACGACCGCGACGGGGATGAGGGCGAGCGCACGTTGCGGTCGCCACGCGGCGTAGAGCAAGCCGGCGGCGATCGCGACATCGAATGAACCGAGGTGGCGCGCGACGTGGGAGGTGGCGCCATTCGAATCGCCGTATACGAGTGCGGGGAGTGCGAAGGCGAGCATGACGATGGCGACCCAGGCCAACATCAGTCGCGACCCGTGGCGGAGTGCGTCGCGGCGCGGTGCCTTGGCGGTCGCGAGGATCGGCGCGACGAGATCAGGTATGTCATCCGCGGCACGCACGCGCACGATGGGCACGAGCGCGGCCGCTCGCGCGGCAAAGCCGGCGCATGCAGCGCATTGGTGCAGGTGGGCGTCGAGCGCATCGGACTCGACGGTGGATAGCTCGTCGTCGAGGCGAGCCGAGATGAGTTCGCGGTGCATACGGCAGTCCATACAGAGATGTCGCTCGCGAGGGCGGGTTGGTTCCTTCCATGGTGCAGAATGGCGACGTGGATGATGTGACCGCGTTGGCCCTCGCCGCCGGGGCTGGCGACCGAGTGGCATTGGCCTCGTTCGTGCGCCGCACCCAGGCCGACGTGTGGCGGTTCTGCGCCCACGTGAATGGCCGCGTCGAGGCCGATGACTTGACGCAGGAGACCTACCTGCGGGCCATTCCCGCGCTCTCACGATTCGAAGGGCGATCGTCCGCCCGCGCGTGGTTGCTGTCGATCGCGCGGCGCACCTGCGCTGATTCGGTACGCCGCACCGTGCGCCGCCGGCGACTCGTCGACCAGGCGGCGTCCGAGGCCAGGCCCGACGCGAGTCCTTCCGCGAGCGGGGAAGTCGATCTGCGCTTGTTGCTCGCCGGCTTGGACGACGACCGCCGGCAGGCCTTCGTGATGACGCAGGTGCTGGGCCTGTCCTACGCGGAGACCGCCGACGCCTGCGGCTGCCCCATCGGTACCATCCGCTCGCGCGTTGCCCGCGCGCGCGAAGACTTGCTGCACCAGGTCGGCCAAGCCGAGTCCGGCTAGTGCTCTGACCACAAAGGTTCGCGCGGGTTGTTCATGCTGCTTTTGAGGCGGGTCGGCCCCATCGTCGGCCTTTCTCCGCTCTGACTCGGGCGCGTTCGCGGCGTTGCGCGGCGAGGACTTCGGGGGCCCGAGCGTTGGCGTTGCGCCAGCGCAGATGGGCGTGGAGCCGGTGGGTGAGTGTGACGTGGTTCGGGTGGTTGGAGTTGTTCAGCACGAACTCGCGTAGCGGGCCGAAATGTGCCTCGATGGGATTCGCCCACGAGCTGTAGGTCGCGGTGAAGCACAACTCGACGTTGTTCTTCGCTGCCCACCTTCGGATCGGTTGGCCTTTATGCGCCGAGAGGTTGTCCAAAATCACGTAGATCCAGTCGTTGTCGGGTCGTCGCGCTCGGATCGAGCGCAGTGCGTGCAACGTGTTCACGCCGGACTTGCGGTGTCGGACCACACCCCATAGTTCGTCGTCGCCGACCGAGTAGCAACCATGGAACTGTCGGACCCCGTGGAGCTTGTGATAATTCGCGGGCTGGCGTTGCGGCTTGCCGGCGGGGGCCCAAGCGCAGCCGCCGACGGGTCGGATGGCCAACGGACCGAACTCATCGAACGCGAACGTTCGGTCCGGGTGGTGTTCCAAGACGTGCTCAATACGGTCAAGCTTGGCGTCGCGGTCGGGGTCGTTGGACTCCTTCCACGTCTTGGTTCGTTGAAACGTGATGTCGTTGTCGGCGAGGATCTGGCGACATCGTTCCCGGCCGACCACCACGATCCGCTCAGTGTTGTCGGCGAGGAACTCGACGAGCTTGCGGATACTCCACCGGGTGAACGGTCGGCCCAACGCTTCGGGGCGAGTGGTGGCCGTCGCGACGATGAAGGCGACATCGTCAGTCGTGATCAGGCGGGGACGGCCACCCGCCCACTGAGGGTCCAACGATCGCATCCCCAACTCATTGAACCGGTGGATCATCTCACGCACCCGGTCCTCTGAAGTCGCCACCAGGCGAGCGATCACCGGCACCGTGTTCCCGCCCGCTGACGCTTGCACGACCAGCGCACGCCGCCATTTCACGATCGACTTATCGGTGCTGCCACCACCGCGTCGCACGATGCGTTGAATCTGACGACCTTCTTCATCCGTCAAGCGACGGACCCGCAGATATTTTGTCATCCCCCAATCAAAACAGGCCCCAACCCTCAAGTGGTGGACGCGCGCCCACCAACGTTCATGGTCACGGCACTAGACGGCCAGTCGGTGCGGGAACCACACGGCGCCGGCGAGCGACTGAAGTGCTGATGGGTGCGTCGAGGTGAGGCCGCGATGGTTCCGCGCCGCGGCGGCACTCGCGGTGATCGTGGCACCCGGCGTGTTCTGGGCGAGTGCGGCATGGGCACATGCGGAGTTGCTCATGGTCGAGCCGTCTCCGGGCTCGGTACTGGCCGATGCCCCGGCGACGATTCGTTTGACGTTCAGCGAGCCCGTGCAGGCGCCGGCCGGTTCGATCCGCGTGCTCGACAGCGATCGGCGAGAGATCGACGTCGGCTCGATCCGCAGCAGCGACGGGATCGTGAGCGCCACCGTGCCCGCCCTCGGCCTTGGTGGCTACGTCGTCACCTGGCGCGTCGTGTCCCTCGACTCGCATCCGATATCCGGCGCGTTCACGTTCGCTGTCGGTGACGGTGCGAATCTGCCGAACGTGTCGGAGTTCGTGGCCGAATCGGGGGCGAGCCGCACGGTCGGCGTGGCGCTCGGCGCGGCCCGTGCCGCGCAATTCTCGTCGCTGCTCGTGCTGGTGGGGGTCATCGCCATCGCCCGCCTGCGTTGGACCGACGGCTTCGCTGACAGCGCCCTTCGGCGGGTGGTGTTCGCTGCGGGCGCCATCGCGGCCGTCAGCGCGCTCGCGGGGATCGGGCTGCAGGGTGCGAACCAGCGAGGCGGGGCCATCGGCGACGCGGTGCGTCCCGGTACGTGGCGAGAAATGCTCGACACTCGCTTCGGCGAGGCATGGCTCGTTCGCAGCGCACTTGTGATCGCGCTGGTGGTGTTGGTTGCGATCGCGCGCCGCGCCGGACCGCGGTATATCACCTCGCCGATCCTCAACGGCTTGGCTGCGGCCGCGATCATCGGCATCGGAGCGACCGTCGTCAAGACGGGACATGCCGCAACGGGGCGCTGGCCTGAGCTCGCGACGGTCGCCGACGGAGTGCATCTTGCAAGTGCCGCATTATGGGTCGGGGGCCTCGTCGTCATCGCGATACGGGCTAGGCGCGAGCGGTTGCGCGACGAGCCCGCCCGATCGTTCGTGCAATGGTTCTCACAGTTGGCATTGTTCTCGGTCGCGTTGCTGGCGTTGTCCGGGCTCGTCCAAGGTCTTCGCCAAAGTGGCAACTCGCCCGGCGATTTCGTGTCGAGCACATACGGGCGAACGCTCCTCGTCAAAGTGGCCGTCGTGCTGATGGTGGTGGCCGTGGCGAGTCAGAGCCGGCGCATCGCCCGCCATACCGGAGGCGTGGCCGGCCGAGCGCTGGCGCGGGCCGTGCGCTTCGAGTTGGTGCTGATCGCGATCGTGATCGCCATCACCGCCGGGCTCGTCGATGCCACCCCGCCGCGCGTCGCCGCCGCGACGGCAGCGGGGGCGATCGTCACCGAGGCGACGATCGGCAATCACGTCGTCGAGATCCTCGTCGACCCCGCCCGTGCGGGCCCCGTCGATCTGCATGTGACGTTGTTCGAAATAGGGAGCTTCACGACGGTGCAGGCACGCGTCGACGAGGTGCGGGCCGAACTGAGCGAGCCCGGCCAGGACGTCGGGCCACTGACGGTGAACCTGTTGCGCGCCGGCCCGGCCCATTTCATCAGCAACGGCCTCGTCATTCCCGTCAAGGGCAAGTGGGACTTGGCCGTCACGGTGCGCGTGGGAGAGTTCGACGAGACTCGAGGGACGATCTCGCTCGAGATCCGCTGAGAGAGGGGGACCCATGGATCCGCAGAGGGTGCTGGCCTTGTGCCATGAGCACGCGGGGGCAGAGGCTTTGTACGACGTCGATCGCGTGCTGGCGACGCTTGTGGCCGAGCCACGCTTCGAGTTCTTCCCGTTGAAGAAGTACATCGCCGGCCGGGCGGCCATCGAGAAGTTCTACCGCGAGCAGTATCCCGCCTTTGGACCAATGGTGGTCGGCTACGAAGTGATCGGCGAATGGACCAACGAGATCGCGGCCTTGCAGGAATACACCATCGATGTCGACGAGAACGACGGCTCGACGACGCGCTACTACGTCATCTCGATGATGCCGGGCGACGACGCAACGGGATTGTTGAAGGGCGAGCGGCTGTACTGCGACGAAGGGTTCGTGCGAGCGCTTCTCGGCCCGCTCTTCGACCTACTCGAACCCATCGAATGATCGATCGGGGAGCCGACAGCGCTATTCGCTCGTCGGGCCGGTGAACCGCGGCGCGCGCTTTTCGCGGTGCGCCGCGAGCCCCTCTGCCGCGTCGGGACCGCCGAGGCCGTAGAACTCATAGGCGAGCGAGGCGTCGAAAGCCGGTGCCATCGCGCGGTACCAATGGTTGAGCGTGTGCTTGGTCCAACGAATGGCCGACTGCGCGCCACGGGCGAGGTCGACGGCAATCTGCAGCGCCGTATCGCGCACCTTTTCGTCGTCGACGCACAGCGAGACGAGGCCGATGCGTTCGGCTTCTTCCCCTGTCAGCGTCTCGCAGGTGAGCAGGTAGTACTTCGACTTCGCCATCCCGACGAGCAGCGGCCAGCAGATCGCGGCGTGGTCGCCGGCGGCGACGCCGAGCCTTGTGTGTCCGTCGATGATGCGCGCGTTGCGTCCGGCGACGGAGATATCGGCGAGCACACCGGCGGCAAGTCCCGCGCCGACGGCGGGGCCATGCAGGGCGGAGACGATCGGTTTCGAGCAATTGATCACGTTGAGCACGAGGTCGCGTGCCTCTCGCAACACGCGTGTGCGCACTGCGAAGTCATTGGTCACGCCGTCGATCAGATCGAAGCTGCCGCCAGCCGAGAACGCCTTGCCCGCGCCGGTGAGCAACGCAACCAACGTGTCCGGGTCGCGATCAACGGTGAGCCAGACGTCCGCGAGCTCGGCGTGCGCCTCGGGGCCGACCGCGTTGAGATTGGGTGCATCGAGGATGATCTCGAGCACGCCGTCCGCGGGGTGGGCAAAACCGAGATGGGGGAATGGCGAATAGCGGTCGTCCATGCCCCGAGCCTATGTGCACCTCGGCTCCCGGCGGGAAGAGTGCAGGCTTCTAGGATGCCCCGATGGAGTCCGCGCCACCACAGATGATCGAATGGATCGAGCGCACCACCGGGGGGCGCGCGGTACACAGCGAGCGACAGCCGCGCTGGCGACCGGCGTGGTTCATCGATATCGAGCGCGACGGCGACATATTGCCGGTCTACTTTCGGGGCGACCGTGGTTCGTTGGATCACGGGGTCTACACGCTCGAGCACGAGTACCGCGTGCTCCAGGTGCTCGAGGCCGAGGGCATCGCGGTGCCCCACGTGTACGGGTTCTGTCCCGACCCGAAGGGCATCGCGATGCAGCGCGTCGCTGGGCGAGCCAATCTGCTCACGGTGGACGATGCCGGCGAACGCCGCGCCATCTTGAACGACTACATGGCATGGCTGGCCCGCATCCACCGCATCGGCACCCGCCCATTCGAAGCGGCCGGCCTCTCCGTCGGTGGCGGCGACCTCATCATGGCCGACTTCGATCGATGGGAAGACACCTACCGAGCGAAGAAGGCGCGGCCCGAGCCGTTCATCGAGTTCGCCATCGGCTGGTTGCGCCGTGACCCACCGGCGCGGCGCGCCGAACCAACGTTGGTCGTCGGTGACTCGGGGCAATTCCTCTTCGATGCCGGGCGAGTGAGCGCGGTCATCGATCTCGAGCTGGCGTACCTCGGCGACCCCCTCCATGACCTGGCGTGCATGCGGCTGCGTGATCTTGCCGAGCCCCTCGGGCCGCTCGCCCCCGCCTTCGCGCACTACGAATCCGAGATGGGCACACCGATCGATCGCGCCGCCCTCGATTTCCATACGGTGCGATTCGCGGTGTGTACGCCGATGTCGGTTTCGCACGTGTTGGCCAACCCGCCGGGCGATATCGATCTCGTGCGGTACCTCGTCTGGTACGTGCAGTTTTCGCGCGTGGCGCTCGAGATCATGGCCGGGATCGCCGGCATCACGCTCGAGCCTCCGCCGGTTGCCGAAGTCGAGGCGACCCGATTCGTCGACGGTTTCGTCATGCTCGACGCGGCGTTGGCCGACATCGCACCCGACGATCCGCAACAGCAATTCAGGCTCGATGTCGCCCAGCGGCTGAGCGCGTTTCTCCGTTGCGTCAACGAGCTCGGTCCTCAGCTCGAACGCGATGACCTCGACGACGCGGCAATGCTATTGGGGGCACGACCGGTGTCGTGGCGCGATTGCGATGTCGCGCTCGAAGCATTCGTGGCCAAAGTCGACGGTTCCGCCGATGCCGAACTGATCCGGCTCTTTCACCGGCGCATGTCACGGTGGCAGCAACTGATCGAGATCGGCATGCGCAACCGGCTCTACTCAGCGCAGCCCCTGCGCTGAACCTCTGGCGATCGATGCGACCAGTTCGGCGGCATGGTCGACCTCGTCGTCGGTGTTGAAGTAGTGCACCGATGCTCGCACCATCGACTCGATGCCGCGTTGTGTCATGTCGAGCAGCGTGGACCGGCGGTGGGTGAGGTTCACGACCACGTTGTTGCGTGCCAAGGCGGCCTTGATCGGGGCGGAGTCGATGCCAACGATGTCGAACGTGACGATGCCGCACTGCAATGCGCCCTTGTCTCGTACAGTGACACCGTCGATATCGGCGAGCCGCCCGCGAAGCCGATCCGCGAGTTGTTGGATACGGGCCCACGAAGCATCGAGCCCGACCTGTTGCGCATAGCGAGCGGCGACGCCAAGCCCGATCCGTGCGGCGATGTTGCTCTCGTAGTTCTCGAAGCGTCGAGCATCGGCTCGTAGGTCATACGAGGTCCGGCCGGTCCACGTTGCCGAATGCAGGTCGATCAACGCCGGCTGGCCGGAGGACGACCGGGCTCTCGCAAAGAGCGCGCCGGTACCACGCGGACCCCTCAAGAACTTGCGGCCGGTGAAGCTGAGGAAGTCGCAGCCGATCGCGCCGACATCGATGGGCAACTGTCCCACTGATTGACAGGCGTCGACCAGATAGGTGATGTCGTGTGCTCGCGCGATCGCCCCTATCGCCTCGGCCGGATTGACGAGCCCCCCATTGGTGGGGACGTGAGTGATCGAGATCAGCTTGGTGCGGTCGGTGATCATCTCGGCCGCTTGGCCGATGTCGATCTGTCCGTGCTCGTCGTCGGGAACCACGTCGATGACGACGCGCACGCGCTGTGCGAGCCGGAGGTACGCCAAATAGTTGCTCGCGTACTCGGCGACGCAGGTGAGGATGTGGTCACCGACTTCGAACGGGATCGAGTGGAACGCCATCTGCCACGCCGTCGTAGCGCTCTCGAAGAGTGCGATCTCGTCGCGTGTTGCGCCGACGAGGTCCGCGCACGCTTCGTACGCGTCCTCGAGTTGGGAAAGGTGCTCGGCTTCGGCCGCGTATCCGCCCAACATTTCCTCGAGGCGGAGATGCTCGATGACGGCGTCGGTCACTGCTCGAGGCGGCAGGGACGAACCCGCATTGTCGAGATGCGCCCGGTGCTCACACCAGGCCGTGTCGGCGCGGACGGCAGCGATGTCGATGGCGTTGGTCGGCGGCATGGCGACAGCAACGTAGCCGGTGCAGACCCTCGTCACCTTGACCGCTTTCGGAGCGGCGCTCACGTTGTTCCCCTCGGCGATGTCGTACTTTGCTGATCGTGGTGTCGAGTTGTCGCTGACACTACTGGGTTGAGATCCGAGCGCGCGACTACAGTGATTCCCCATGGGGGATTTGCTGGTAACGGGGGGTTTCATCGTTGACGGAACCAGCGTGCCCGCCCGTCGAGGCGATGTCCGGGTGCGAGACGGGGTCATCGTCGAAGTCGGTGCGGGTCTTGCTCCAGGCGGTGAGCCGACCGTCGACGCGACGGACGCCTATGTGACTCCTGGGCTCATCGACTGTCACACGCATTTCGACGGCGAGATGTTCTGGGATCCCTCACTCGATCCGTTGCCGCTCTATGGCATGACCACTGCGATCATGGGCAACTGTGGTCTCGGCATCGCACCGATTCGCCCCGCGACGCGCGACGCCGTCGCCGACTTGATGTGTTTCGTCGAAGACTTGCCTTTCAGCCTGTTCGATACCCACGTGCCGTGGGGATGGGAATCGTGGTCTCAGTACCACGCCATCGCGTCGCGAGTGCCGGTCACGGCGACGTTGTTCGCCTACACCGCGCACAACGCCCTGCGCGCCTTTGCAATGGGCGCCGACGCCTGGCATCGACCGGCCACCGAAGCCGAGCGCACGTCGATGGCGCAGATGCTCGCCGACGCGCTGCAGCATGGTTCGCTCGGTCTGTCGACCAACTTCTTCGACACCGATCGCGCTCGACAGCTGGTCCCGAGCAGGGTCGCCGACGACGCAGAGTTCGCCGCCCTCTTCGATGTGCTCGCGCAGTATCCGCGTGCGAGCCTTCAGTTGATCGCGCGCGAGACCGCCGATGCGCGCCGCATGTGCGAGCTCGCGGGTCCGCGCGGCATACGCATCTTGCGCCTCACCGGTAGCTTCGAAGAGCACGGTGCCGATCTGATCGATCTGATCGCCGCGCAAGGCTGGGACGTATGGCGTATGGGTGGCGGCAATCAGCCGACGACGCCCCGTCTCGGGTTCGACACGTCGATCGGCACCGCGGCAGTCACTGCGTGGCATCAGATGGTCAACGGCCCGACCGAACGCAAGTTGCCGCTGTTGTCCGATGCCGACTGGCGGGCGCGAGCGCGGCACGACTGGGATCATCCCCTGCGCGAACAGAATTCGTTCAAAGACCTCGGGTCGTTCATCCTCAGCGAGTCCGAGAACGGCATGGGTCCCACCGGGGTGTCGCTGGCCGATTTGGCTCGTCAGCGCGGTCTGCATCCCTCTGATGCGCTCGCTGACTGGGTGATCGCCAACGGTCTGGGCTCGCGCTACACGCGCCTTCAGATGGGGCCCGACAGTGAGGGTCGCGAGGCAATGGTTCGGCGCAACCTCGAAGATCCGCACGCCATCATGGGCGGCACCGATGCGGGCGCGCACCTGCGCATGTTCTGCGGCGCCGGCGCCAATTCGTACCTGTTGACGCATTGGGTGAAAGAGAAGCAAGTGACGAGCATCGAGCGAGCGGTGCACGGTCTCACCGGTCGCATCGCGTCGTGCTTTTCACTCAACGACCGTGGCGTGATCGCACCGGGCAAGCGAGGCGACCTCGCGGTGTTCTCCCTCGACGAGATCACGCTGCACGACGAGGTGAAGGTGAGCGATCTGCCCGACGGACAGTGGCGCTACACGCGCCCGAGCGGTGGCTTTCGGGCCACGGTGGTCGCCGGTACGCCGACGGTGCTCGACGGTGCAGCGACGGGCGCGGCCCCGGCGCGCATCGGCGATGCATCGGCCGCGGCGCGCGGCTAGACCGGTCGATCGATGACGGACAAACTCGGCGGCAAAGTAGCGTTGATCACCGGCGCCGGACGGGGTCAGGGCCTGGCCGAGGCGCGATTGTTTCGCTCCGAGGGCGCCAGTGTGGTGCTGGCCGATATTCGATTCGACGATCGGGCGTCGATCGAGCAAGAGTTCGCCGACACCGGCCTCGTCGTCGATCTCGATGTGGGCGAGCCCGAACAATGGCAAGCCGTCGTCGAGGCCGCTCGGCAACGCTTCGGCGGCATCGACGTCTTGATCAACAACGCCGGCATCGTGGCCCCGAGCGCCGCCATCATCGATCTCGATCTCGACCTCTATCAGCGCGTCATCCGCGTGAATCAGATCGGCCCGCTACTCGGTATCAAGTTCGTTGCCCCGTCGATCATCGCCCGCGGCGGTGGCGCGATCGTGAACGTCTCGTCGGTCGCGGGGCTGGGGGCAATCCCCGGCGCGGCGCCGTATGTCTCGTCGAAGTTCGCGACGCGCGGGCTGACCAAGGTCGCGGCGATCGAACTCGGCCCCCACAAGGTCCGCGTCAACTCGATCCATCCGGGCGGCGTCGACACGCCGATGTTGCGTGAATCGGAGTCGGCCAAGCGCATCAACTACGAACCGAAGAACCTGCCGCTCGGCCGCATCGCGCAACCCGAAGAGGTGGCGCGGCTCGCGCTGTTCCTCGCGTGCGACGACAGCTCGTATTGCACGGGCAGCGAGTTCGTGATCGACGGCGGACAGACGTGTGCCCTGGGCACTCCGTGATCGGAGCGGCCACTTATTCGGTCGATGTCCGCGACGTGGCTCCCGCGGGAGCACGTGAGGTGCGCTTCGATGTATTCGCGCCGGTTGCGCCGTCGACGGAATCCTGCACGGTGTTGTGTTGCCTGCCGGGCGGTGGCATGTCGCGCCGGTATTGGGACATCGACGCGCCCGCAGAGTTCGGCAACTACAGCATGGCCCGCCATTTCGCCGAGCGTGGCTACGTCGTAGTCGCCATCGATCCGCTCGGCGTGGGCGACAGCAGCCGTCCGGACGACGGCTACACGCTCGACGTCGAGACTGTCGCGGCAGTGAACGCGTTCGTCGTCGATGCCGTGATCGATGGGTTGCGCCGCAGTGCGTACGCCGACCTTCACGGGCGGCGGATCTCCCGGGTCATCGGTGTCGGGCATTCGGCAGGCGCGAAGCTGACGTGCGCGCAGCAGGCGGCGAGCGCGAGCTTCGATGCGCTGTGCCTGCTCGGCTTCGGCGCTGCGGGTCTTCCTCAGGCGCTCAGCGCCGACGAGTTGCGTTTCGCCCACGATCCCGAAGGCCTCGCGCGCGAGATCGTGCGGTTGGCCCGCGTGCGCTGGGACGGCGACCCGTTGCCGCCGGGCACCACGGCGACATCGCCGATGCTGCTGGCGGGGATGGCCGTGCCCGAGCCGGTGCTGCACGCGGTGGCGGCGACGAGCAGTTCGCTGTTGGCGCTGGTGGGGTTGTCGTCGATGATCCCGGGAAGCATGGATCGTCAGCTGGCTGCCATCGACGTGCCTGTCTTCGTCGGCGTGGGCAGCGCCGACATCGGCGGGCCGGCCCACGAGATACCCACCGCCTTCCGTGGATCACCCGATGTCACGCTTTATGTCCTCGCTGGCGCCGGGCACAATCACAACGTCGCCCCCAATCGCCGCGACCTGTGGGATCGAATGATCGCCTGGACGCACCAGCTGTCCGGGCCGGTCGAAAGGACTGACCGATGATGAAGGCCGATGCGATGCAAGAGCTGCGTTTTCGCAAGATCGAACGCGCTGATCCCTCTCAGGTCATGTTCTTGCCCGAACCGGAA
Organism: Acidimicrobiales bacterium; assembly: GCA_035525225.1. Taxonomy (GTDB): domain Bacteria; phylum Actinomycetota; class Acidimicrobiia; order Acidimicrobiales; family WLNW01; genus DATLFA01. Next base: position 78,225 of record DATLFA010000023.1, on the reverse strand, counting down.
CGCCGGGAGCGGCAGTACCTGATCATCTCGGTCGACGATCACCTCATCGAGCCCCCCGACACCTTCGACGGGAGAATCCCCGACAAGTGGCTCGACCGCGCGCCCAAGTTGATCCATCAGGACGATGGCACTGACGCGTGGTTGTTCGAAGGAAAGCTGCACACCAACATCGGCATGAACGCGGTCGCCGGGCGCCCGATCGAAGATTGCACCTTCGAACCGCAGCGGTTTTCACACATGCGGCGCGGCGCCTACGACGTCGACGCCCGCGTGCGCGACATGGATCTCGACGGGGTCTATGCGTCGTTGTGCTTCCCGTCCGGTCTCGTGGGGTTCGGTGGCCAGCGCCTGCAACTCGAGAGCAAAGACCCGGAGCTGGCGCTGACGCTCGTCCGCTCGATCAACGACTGGCACCTCGAGTCGTGGGCCGGCGCGTATCCCGACCGCTTCATCCCGATCCAGATTCCGTACCTGCTCGACGTCGAGGTCGCCGCCGCCGAGATCCGGCGCAACGCCGCGCGCGGGTTCAAGGCGGTAACGTTCCCCGAGGCGGTGCACAAGCTGGGCTTTCCTTCGCTGCACACGGGTCACTGGGATCCGTTCGTCGCGGCGTGCGCCGATACCGAGACGGTCATCTGCTTGCACATCGGATCAGCCGGCGAGGTGCCGTCGACGGCGCCCGACGCGCCCACTGATACCGTCGGCGTGCTCTTCTTCGGTACGTCGATGTTCGCCGCCATCGATTGGCTGTATTCGATGTACCCGGTGAAGCATCCCGACCTCAAGATCGCGATGAGCGAAGGAGGCATCGCCTGGGTGCCGGGTCTCATGGATCGTCTCGACCACACCTTGCGCTATCACGAGATCTACGGCACGTGGGTCGATCTCGATATCACGCCCGTCGAGGTGCTGCAGCGCAACTTCTATCATTGTGTGCTCGACGATCCATCCAACATGCGTCTACGCGATCGCATCGGCGTCGAGCACATCATGGTCGAAGCCGACTATCCGCATCTCGACTCGAGCTGGCCCGACACGCAGTCGATGTTCGCCAAGCAACTCGTCGGCGCGAGTGACTACGACGTTCGCCGTATCACCTGGCAGAACGCGGCAGAGCTGTTCCGCCATCCGGTTCCGCAATCGGTGATCGACGATCCCGAGAGCTACAGCGCCGACGCGCGGTGATGCACGCCTCATCCGCAGTCGTGTTCGGCACGGCGACCCCATTCGGTCGCCGCGTTGCGCAGGCGCTCGAGTATGCAGGGATCGCGGTGGTGGCCATCGATGTCGATCTCGACGACCGCGCCGCAGTCGCAAGTGCGTTGAGCGGTGAGGTCGGAGGCGTCGTCTATGCCCACCTCGATCCGCGGTGTGTCGAACCGCAGGCGTTCGTCGAGGTCGGCCCCGCGCAATGGGACGCGCAGTGCGAGCAACAGCTTCGGATGTTCCTGCACGTGGTACAGGCGTCGTATGCGTCGCTCGCCCGCAGCCGCGGCGCGCTCGTATGCGTCTGCCCGACGATCGCGCTGCAGGGTGCAGCCGGCCTTGCGATGTTCGCCGCGGTTGCCGAAGGCCAACGGATTCTCGCCAAGAGTGCGGCGCGCCAGTGGGCCAACGATGGCATCCGGGTCAACATCGTCAGTCCGGCCATTCACGAATTGCTCGACGATCCACTCGATGTGCGCTTCGGCGACGCAAGACGGGGACGAACGCCGATCGGCTCGTACGACACCGATGCCGCGCTGCGTGAGGTACTGCCCTTCCTGCTCTCTACTCGCGCGGTGACCGCACTGACCGTCCCCCTCGACGGCGGCCAGGTGACCGCGCTGTGACGAACCTCGACGGGCGCACGATGTTGGTGACCGGGGCCGGTGGCGGCGTGGGGCGAGGCATCGCGATCGCGCTCGCGGAGCGGGGCGCGGTCGTGGCGCTGCTCGTACGGCGCGCGAGCACCGGCGCCGACGTCGCGGCCGAGATCGCTTCGCGCGGAGGACGCGCCCACTCGTTCGAGTGCGACGTGAGCGATCCACAACAGCTGCAGGTCTCCGTGGCGTCGATCGAAGCAGGCCTCGGGCGCATCCATTCGGTCGTCCACAACGCCATCAGCGGACGGACCAGCCAAAAAGAGCATTTGGGCGCCCTCGACGACGCGTCGTGGGAGGACCACGTGTCGGTCGGGTTGCGTCCCTGCTATTGGCTGGCGCGGCTCACGTACCGCTCGCTCGCGGCCGAGCGCGGGTCGTTCGTCGTCTTGACGTCGGTCGATGGCATCGAAGGTGACGAAGATCTCCCTCTGTATTCGACCGTCAAGGCGGCGCAACGGGGGCTGGTCAAGAGCTTGGCGCGGGAGTGGGGCACTGCCGGTGTGCGAGTGAACGGTCTCGCTCCGCTGGCGCTCACACCAGCGCTCGAGCGGGCCGTTGCGCTCGACGACACATTGCTCGCTCGGATATCGGGGCTCGTGCCGCTGGGTCGCTTCGGTGACCCGATCACGGACATCGGCCCGGCCGCCGCGTTCCTCTGCAGCGACGAGGCTCGCTACGTCACCGGCCAGACGCTTATCGTGAGCGGCGGCCGCTACACCGCGCTGTAAGGGGAACGAACGACAATGACCACCACCGCGCCATTTGCCGTGAAGTCGATCTCGTTGCGGTTGTACCCGCACAACGATCTCGACGCGCCGAGCATCGTGCGTGAGGTCTGTGCCCAGGCGAAACTCGCGCTCCACGGCGGCTTCGACGGGATCATGACCAGCGAGCACCACGGGGGCTTCGCCGGATACATGCCGCTACCGCTGCAGATGGTGAGCTTCATTCTCGAAGACACCGAGCGCGGTTGGGCAGCGCCGTGCCCGCTGCTGTTGCCACTACGCCCGACCGCGATGGTCGCCGAGGAGATCGCGTGGCTCGATGCCCGTCATCCCGGTCGTGTCGGCCTCGGCGTGGGGTCGGGCGCGCTCGATCTCGACTTCACGTCGATGGGGCTACGTCTCGAAGACGCGAACCAGCGGTTCAAGGCCGAATTCCCCAAAGTCGTCGCCATGTTGCGGGGCGAAGAGCTCGGCGAACTCGAGGGCGATCGCGCATTTCAACGATGCAAGACGAACCCCATTCCGGTGCTGAGCACCGCGGTCAGCCCGACGGCCGCTCGTCGCGCCGCGCGACACGGTGCCGGCATCATCCTCGAGGGGATGTCGTCGAGGGAGCGTCAGCGCGAGCTGTGCGACGAGTTCGACAAAGCGGGTGGAACGATGTCGAAGGTGTTGATACGGCGGGTCTGGGTCGGTGAGCTACCCGCCGCGATCGTGGAGCAACAACGCAAGGTCTACGAGAGCTATTCGAACGACGCCGCGCAGAAGCACTGGCCGGCAGACCAGACGATCCACTCGGTCGACGCGGCTGAGGTGGCCGAGCGCGTCGCGGAGACCATGAAGCAGATCAATGTCGACGCAGTGAACCTGCGCATCCATCTCCCCGGCGTCACCCCCACGCAAGCGCGTGACCAGATCACCCGTCTCGCCGCCGAGGTCGTGCCGCAGCTACGTGCCTTGATCGGCACTGTGTGACTACAGCCGTAGCCGAGCCGGCGTCGGTCGGCGACGTTCTGCGCAACTTCAACTTCAGCGTGTACTACACGACCGCGTTCGTCTCGAACGCGGGAACATTCATGCAAGGCGTCGGCGTGCCGTTCGTGATGTATGAGCTGACGAAGAGCAACACGTGGGTCGGTGCCAGCGTCTTTGCCGTGATGATCCCGTCGCTGTTGATGGGGCCGATCGTCGGACCGCTCGCGGATCGGCGGGACCGTCGGATGATCCTGCTCGGGTCGAGCATCGTGCAGCTCATCGCGGCCACGGCACTGTGGCTGCTCGCGATCAACGATGCACTCACGCCGTGGCGCATCGTCGGATGCCTGGTCGTGGCCGGTTTCGGCGCCGGGTTCCAAAACGCGACTGCACACGCGCTGATCCCTCTGTTGGTACCGCATCATCAGCTGATGCCGGCCATCCGTCTCAATGCCGTCAACTTCAATGTCGCTCGTGTCATCGGGCCGGTCGCGGGCAGCTTGGTGTTGACGAATTGGGGATACCGCTCGACGTTCGCGCTCAACGCTCTGTCGTTTCTCGTCGTCATCGTCGGCCTCCTGCTCGCGCGACCGCGAAGCATCGTCTATGCAGAGGAACACGAGCCGTGGCTCCGTGCGTTCATGACGAGCGTCGACTATGTGCGCTCGCGGCAGTCGATGCGACAGCTCATGGTGTTCTCGTTCATGTTGTCCGTTTTCGGTGCATCGGTGTGGCAACTCACCGCCGGCTTGGTCGCGGAGGATTACCAGGCTGCAGAGAGCGGCATCGGGTACTTGATCGCCGCGTTCGGCGTCGGTGCGAGCACCGCCGGCCTCTTCTTGTTGGCGCGCGGCGACCGGTTCCGGCGGTCGCGGATGACGTTGCTCGGAATCTCCTTCTATTCGCTCGGCGCACTCGTGGCAGTGATCACGCCCTTCATCGGGGTAGGCCTGTTCGGTTTCGCGTTGATGGGTGCTGCGCACAGCCTCGGCGGAGTGGCCTCGACCTCTACCTTGCAGACGCAGGTGTCGGAAGACTTCCGCGGCCGGGTGCTCGCGCTGTTCATCATGAGCTCGTTCGTCGGCATCCCGCTCGGATCGGTCGGGGGAGGGCGTCTCGGCGACCTGTTCGGGCTTCGCCCCACACTGGCCGGCTATGCGGTCGCGCTCGGCCTGTACGTCGTCTACGCGGTCGTGCGTCTCGACCGACTGCAGCTCTTCGACAGGAGTTAGCCTCTGCCGCGGACACCACGAAGGGGCCCACCATGCCCGATGATCTGCCATATCTGATCAACGACGCCGACAACCATTTCGTCGAACCACTCGACATGTACGAGCGCTACATCGAGCCCCGGTGGCGGGACAAGGCGGTGCGTTTCGTAACCGACGACATGGGCCGCAAGGCGCTGTTCTACGGCGGCCGTCCGTCGGCCACCGCGCTCACCCGTGATTCGGTGCCGCAGAACGATGACGACCTGGAGCAACTGGCGACGACTGCGGCTCGAGCGGTGGTGGGTGCCGACGAGAGCGCGCCGAAGCCCGGTGACGGGGGAGCGCGTGCGCCGGGGATGTTCCTACACAAGTTGAACCCGTACAAGGGCCTCGACGAAGCGGGCCGCAAAGCCCTGATCGAGAAGTTCCGAGATCAAGAAGAGTCGTGGGGCAACCGCGATCTGCGTCTGGCGCTCATGGACGAGCAGGGCATCAATGCCGCGGTGATGTTCCCCGGCATCGTGTTGACGCTCGAGGTCGAGTTCCAAGATGACGTCGATGCCATCTATGCGAACACGAGAGCGTTCAATCGGTGGATCTACGACCAGATCGGTTACAACCACGCAAACCGCATTTTCCTGCCGCCGTACATCTCGCTGGCCGACGTCGACCTGGCGGTCGCCGAAGTCGAGCGAGTGATCGACGAGGGCACGCCGATGGTCCTGTTCTTGCCCGGCCACGCGCATGGCGGCCGCGACAACACGCGCGGCGGGCGTTCGATCGCGGATCCGATCTTCGATCCGGTGTGGGCCCGCATCAACGAAGCGGGTGTGCGGGTCGCGACGCACCTCGCGCCGACCGACTACGCGAAGTACGGCGCCGACTGGAGTGAAGATCCCGACGCGGTGTTGCGTGACTTCGACGGGCTGCAATGGGTGCTCTACTGGGGCGACCGGCCCGCGATGGAGACCGTCGCCGGCATGATCATGCACAACCTGTTCGGGCGGTTCCCCAACCTGCACGTACTGATCGCCGAGCAGGGCACGATCTGGCTGCCGTACATCCTGCGTAAGCTCGACCACGCCTATGCGATGGGCCGCGGTGCCAAGTGGGGCAAGCTCGACCGCCGGCCCCGCGAGATCTTCCGCGACCACTTCATCGTGCCGCCCTTCCCGGAAGAGAACGTGGCGCGCGTCGTGCAAGAGGTGGGCATCGAGCCGATCGTGTTCGGTTCGGATTTCCCCCACGGCGAAGGGCTCGCGTACCCCCGGCAGTACGTCGGCGCGCAACTCTCGGGCATGAACGACCGCGACGTGTCCGCCATCATGCGTGACAACCTCGCGCGCTTCCTCGACCTCCCCACCTAACCCCCCGTTTCTGCCCGTTCTCGCAGCACAACGTCGACCACAGGTCGACGTTGTGCTGCCAGAACGGTGAGTTTTCAGTGAGAACGGGGGAGTCTCGGGCGGTCAGAGGGCGCGGATGGCGCGGATGAGGTCACCGACCAACGGATCGTCGGCGGGGTCGCGCGGCGGTTGGACGAGCACTCCGGTTGCGATGTCACCGAACCAGCGGGCGATGACGGCCGGAAGTTCGTCGTAGGTGCCCTGCGGAACGAGCGCGTCGAGCACTTCGTCGGTGACGAGCGTCGCGAGTTCGTCCCAGCGGCCCTCGCGGGTCATGCGTTGCAGTCGTTCGCCGAGATCGGCCCAACCGAACAGTTCGAGCGTCCGCCGGTAGGCCGGCGTCGAGTAAAGGAACGCGAGCATGTGCCGTTGATGCTCACGCTCGGCTGCAACTACCGACGCGGTCGAGCCGGTGATGTACGGACTGCCGACGACCAACTCGATGGCGGACGGATCACGCGCCACACCGTCGGCCCCCGCACGCAGATTGGGGAGCGCGATCTCGGCGAGATAGCGCGGGTTGGAGTTGGTCGGATGCGTGATGAACCCGTCGGCCTTCGCGCCCGCGACACGGCAGATCTTCGGATTCACACCGCCGAGCCACAGCCGCGGCGCGGGGGTGGCGATGGGACCGGGATTGAAGTACGGCTGCATCCGCGTGAACTGGTAGTGCTCGCCCTCGAAGCGCAGCGGCGCGCCGGTCGCGAACGTGGCGAAGATCGCGCGCAGTGCGTCGAGGTATTCGCTCATCCGGGCCACGGGTTCGCGCCACGGCACCGAGAAGCGGCCCTCGATGTTCTGCTTGATCTGCGTGCCGAGACCGAGCTCGAAGCGACCGTCCGACATCGCCGCGAGATCCCACGCCGTATACGCAACGAGCATGGGGCTGCGCACGAACGCCAAGATGACACTGGTACGCACGACGATGCGTTCGGTGTGCTCGAGCGCCAGCATGGCGAGCGCAAGGCCGTCGTGCACCGTCTCTGCAACCTGCAACCCGTCGTATCCCATTGCCTCGACGCGCCGCGCGTACGCAGCGACGTCGCGCAACGGGGTCGCCGGGTCCATGCCGGCATAGACCTTCATCGCCCGCTCACGAAAGCTGCGACCTACCGCGACGGACGATGTCTTCGCGGTCGGTCGCCAATTGGTCGCGATCGAACTGTTCGGCCATCCACCTACGGGATCGCTGCGTCTCGAAGAGCCGCGCCTCGTCGCCGATGCGGAGGGCGACCTCGTCGTAGATCGAGCGGATCTCCTGCACGCACGCGGGTCGAATCGACGCGATGTCGAGCGCGAGTTGCCGTGCGCGTGGGAGCAACTCTTCGTGCGCAACGACTTCGTTGACGAGCCCCCACGCGTGCGCGGTGGCGGCATCGACGTAGTTGCCGGTGAGGCTCATCTGCTTGGACCGCCGCAACCCGATCGCCTGGGGTAGCGCGACCGTGAGACCCCAGCCGGGCATCACGCCGACGCGCGCATGGGTGTCCCCAAACCGGGCACGCTCGGACGCGATGAGGAAGTCACACGCGAGCGCGAGTTCGAGGCCACCGGTGACCGCCGCACCGTTGATGGCGCCGATGATCGGTTTGCGGTGCGCCGGAAACGCACTGTCACCGATGAGCGTGACCGCGCCGCTGGTGCCGGCGGCCAGGCGCTTCAAGTCGATGCCTCCGCAAAAGGCGGGGTCGGCGCCGATGAGCACCATTGCCGCTACGTCTTCGCGAGCATCGCACTGCGCGCAGAGAAGCTGAAGCAGTGCGATGAGCTCGGGTGACAGCGCATTGCGGGCGTCGGGCCGGTTGAGCGTGAGCACCGCAACGCCATCGGCCACGTCGAGCAAGACGAGCGAATCGGGGTCCATCATGGCAACCTACTACCGAGCCGCGCCGCGACGAGCCTGACCATCCGCCGAGTTCGTGCAGCGATTGACGGCGCCAAGTGGACGTCGTTAGCGTCGCCGACGTGGACAACCCGACGAGCCCTTACAACCCTGATCTCGAACCGACCTTCGTGCAGTTCGAAGACGTGCGCTGGCAGCAGGTGCGCACCCAGATGCACGGCGACGAACAGAAGTCGGTGTGGGAGAAGTGGTTCACCATCGGGCGCGACCCGCAATTTCTCTCGATGTACGCACGGTGGGATCCGGGCATGGTCGTGCATCGGCACGGTCACTACAGCCACCAGGTCGTCTATGTGTTGAGTGGGGGACTGATGTGCGGCGATCGCTGGTGCCCCGCCGGCACCCACATCGATCTGCCCATGGGTGCGGCCTTGGGTCCACTCACCGCCGGCCCCGAAGGCGTCGAGCTCTATGAAGTGATGATGGGCGATCCTCGTTCGTGGGAAGCCGATCGCGACGGGTTCCACAAGGTGCTCGCCGACCGTGGCATCACGGCGTTGCCCAACCCGCCTGTCGAGCTGCCCGATTGGCTCGAAGACCGCCGCAGCGACCACGCCTGAGCATCCTGCGACAGCACATCCGTGACCCAACGCATCGCCATCGTCTCGGGCATCGGTCCTGGCCTGGGTCGCTCGATCGCGCTGGGCCTGGTACGCGACGGCGCCACCGTCGTGCTCGCCGCGCGCAACGGTGCCCGCCTCGACGAGGTCGCCGGCGAGGCGCGCGCCATGGGTGGCGAGGCGCTGAGTGTCGTCACCGATCTGACGTCTTCCGATGACCGCGTCCGACTGATCGAACGAACCGTCGACACCTACGGTCGCATCGACGTGTTGGTGAACAATGCGTTCTCCATGGGGCCGATGACGCCGATGCTCGAGACCGGCGTCGAACCTTGGCGCGAAGCGTTCGAGGTCAACGTCTTCGCCACGATGGATCTCACGCTCGGGGTGGTGCGCGTCATGCAGGGCCAAGGCACTGGCTCGATCGTGATGATCAGCTCGCAGGCGATCCGGCGCACTGCCCCCCGCCGTGGCGCCTATGCGGCTTCGAAGTCGGCGTTGATGGCGGCGACCAATGTTCTCGCCAACGAAGTCGGGCCCATGGGCATCCGTGTGAATTCGGTCGTGCCCGGCCAGATCTGGGCCGACCAGCTCCGCACGTTCTACGAAGAAGTCGCCGCCCGGCGCGGTGTCGAGGTGCAGACCGTCGTCGACGGCGTCGCCCGCGACATGGCGTTGCGCCGCATCCCGCTCGCCGACGAAATCGCGGACGCCGTGATCTACCTTGCATCGGATCGCGCCAGTGCCATCACGGGGCAGGCTTTGGATGTCAACGGCGGCAACTGGTTCCATTGAAAACGGGGGAGAAATGACGGCAACGTACGACGACTGGTTGACGGCGCACGCGGCCAAGCCGCGGTTCGGCTCGCGCGACCGTCTCGGCACCGCCAACTACATCGACGCGCTCGCCCGCATCAGAGCTGCCGAGAGCATCGTGTCGGGCGAGCCGGTGTCGTTGGCGCGACCCATGCGCCCGAGCCCGTCGCCCCGCGGCGATGACAAGCCGGGGTTCTCCGTCGAGGTCTTCTATACCGACGGACCGATCGGTATGGGGTCCGACCACGTCGAGCTCGACTGCCATGGCCGGGCCAACACCCACCTCGATGCGCTGAATCACATCGCGATCGGCGGCCATTGGTACGCCGGATGGCCGGTCGACGACGTCGACGGTCCCTCGGTCGAGGATCTCGCCGAACACGGCCTCTTCACGAGGGGTGTCTTCGTCGACGCGCCGAAGGTCCGGGCGACCGAATGGGTCGATGCGGAGGCACCGGTCGAGGCGGCCGATATCGAGACGGCGTTGCAACAGGCCGGCGTCACGTTCGAACGCGGCGACGCGCTGTTGCTCTACATGGGCCGCGATCGCTACGAGGAACAAGGCAACGCGTTCGACGGTCTGCGCGAGGGGCACGTGATGCCCGGCGTCGGACGCACCGCCGCAGAGTGGATCGCCGACAACCGCGTCTCGATGCTCTGTTGGGACTTCCTCGACTCGAATCATCCGTCACAGCCGTTCGTGTGCGTGCATCGATTGATCTGGGCGATCGGTCTGTTGTTGGTCGACAATTGCGAGCTCGGTGCGGCGTCGCGGGCCGCAGCGGCGAACGCGACGGCGGTCGGCGGCCTGGTGGTTGCGCCGCTGGCCATCCCGGGTGGCACCGGCTGCTCGGTACGCCCGCTGTGGATCCTCTGACATGACGACGTCGTCGTTGCAAGATCGAGTTGCCATCGTCACCGGTGCCGCCTCGGGCCTCGGGCTCGCGACCGCACGACGCATGGTGTCCGAAGGAGCCAGGGTCGCCATCGCCGACATCGATCGGGAGCGGGCGACGACGGCGGCCGCCGATCTCGGCGACGCGGCGATCGCGGTCGAGGTGGACGTCAGCGACGAGCAGTCGGTGCGCCGGATGGTCGGCGCGGTCGTCGACCGACTCGGTCAGATCGACATCGTGCACAACAACGCGGCGGCGCTCGGTCTCGATGTGCTCGGCCGCGACGGCGACGTGATCGACATGGACGTCGACGTGTGGGATCGCACGATGGCCGTCAACTTGCGCGGGGCCATGCTCGTGTGCAAACACGCCATCCCTGTGATGCTCGCCCGTGGTCGCGGCGCGATCGTCAACACCAGTTCGTTGTCGGGGTTGCTGGGTGAAGAGAGCCACCTCGCCTACGCCTGCTCGAAGGCAGCGCTGCTGGCCTTCACTCGCCACGTCGCGAACATGCACGGTGCGGCGGGCATCCGTTGCAACGCGGTTGCTCCGGGCCTCATGTTGACCGACGTCGCGATCGAACGTCTCTCCGAGCGTCACCTCAAGGCGTTCCGGTCAGAGCGCCTGCTCGACAGCGCCGCTCGTCCCGAGGACGTGGCCAACCTCGTCGTATTCCTCGTGTCGGACCTCGCGTCGTGCATCACGGGACAGACCTACGTCATCGACGCAGGCACGATGGCAAAGCGGCCGCGCGCCGCGATGCGCATGTGGGAGGACATGCTGCGCACCGGCGAGGTCTCGTTCGAAAACTAGTCGCCGAAGGCGACGGGCCCGAGCGGCCCTTCCGAGCGGGGAAGTCAGCGCAGCTCGTCGACGTAGCGGTCGGTGCCCACCACGGTAGGAACGAAGGGCCCGCAGAACCGCAACTCGCCTTTGCCCGACGCCGCGAGCGCCTCGACATGGCTCGTGAAGCTGTCGGGAAAGCAGACGAACGGGTCGCGGTCGAGAAACCACAACAGGCACAGTTGGCGGCCGACGCCCGGTGGCGGCGGGACGGCCGGCGTGCCCGGTTGCTCGATGCGGCCTTGCGAGAACGGGACCGGCGTGAAGGCGATCACGACTACGGCCGGTGACGACGGCAAGAACCGCGGAATGTGTACGTCGGTCAGCCACGATTGCAGCGCGGGCAGATCCGCTTCGGTGGGCGCATCGATGACCTCGACGACGAGGCCGGTGAAGGGGGCATCGAGCGCGAGATGCGGTTGCATCGGCCCGGGGTCGCGCACCGCGGCGAAACGAAACCGCTCGAACGCGGTGTACACGTGTAGGCGTTCGGTGAAGCCACGGCCGAAGGGCATCAGTTCGTCTCGCATCGCGACCACCGACCACCTTTCGTTGTCGGCTTCGTGGCCCGCGGTGATCCAGTAGAGCGAGATGTAGCAGCCGGCGTCGGGTGGCTGCACGGCCGAATCAGCGACGGCGATACGTCGTGCGCGCAGAGCCTTGGGCGCAACCCAACGACGACCGGCGAAGGTCCATGGCCCGTGCATTGCACCGGAGTAGAAGTGGTCGTCCTCGTACCAGCGGTTGTACTCCCGCTCGTGGCCGACGTTGGGCTCGACCATGGTGATCAACGCCCCGCCGATGCGGACGTCGTTGGGTTGATGGTGCGCGATCTGCTCGTACGCGCTGCGTGATTCGTCGTCGGTCATGAATCCCCCTGGAGTGGCAACTCAGCGCACAGTAGCCGACTCGATCTCGGCGTAGAAGCGTCGGATGCGTTGCGTGCAGCGCTCGGGTTCGTCGTTGTAGATGTTGTGGCCGCGCCCCTCGAAGATCTCGATCTGCGCTCGAGGGATCGTGGTGCGCAGGAACAACTGATCGGCGAGCGACGTCAGCGGTGATTGTGCGGGCGCGAGGATCAGCGTCGGTGTGCGGACGTCGGCAACGTAGTGCTCGACATCGACGTGAAGGGTCGCGTCCGCCATCCGGGCCAGTGCATCGGCGTCGCACCGATCCCACTGCGCCCGCTCCCACTCGGTCTTCGCTTCGCCGGGCGCCATGTTCTTGGTGACCCAACCACCGGGGCCGAGTTCACGCAGCGCCGCCGACCACGTCGGGTAGTCACCACGCATCGCGTCTTGCAGCGACGGCCCGAGCCGTATCGGTGTCTGTACGAGCGTGATCGAGTGGAACCGATCCGGCGCGCGGGCGCCGAGCGCGATACCGGTGATGCCTCCGACGGACTCGCCGATGTAGTGCACGCGGTCAAGGCCGAGTGCATCGAGGAACGCGACGACGTCGTCGGCGAGCAGTTCGACCGACCACGGTCGGTCGCCGGCAGTCGATCCGCCGTGTGCGCGCATGTCGCGGCGGATGACCCGTCGATCGCGGGCGAGATCGGGAACCCAGCCGCGCCAGTACTCGCCGTTGCGACCGAAGCCGGCTTGGATCAACACCGTCGTAGGGGACGACCACGGCGGGGCGAAGCAGTCGTCGGCGTACCAGCAGTCGAAGTCCTCGGTGCGAACATGCGGCATAGTGTCGAGGCTATCCCTAGGAGCACGCCATGTCCGAAGGCCTGACCATTCCACCGCATCTGCACGAGTTGCTGTCGGGCACGCCGATCGCATTCATGACCACGATGCGCCCCGACGGACGCATGTCGACGAATCCGGTCGCGGTGGTCTTCGACGGCACGCACGTCCGTGTGAGCGCGACTGCCGACCGTCGCAAGATTCGCAATCTGCTCGCCGACGATCGCATCACGTTGTGCGTGGTGCAGCCGGGCAACCTCAATCGCTACGTCGAGATCCGGGGACGAGCCGTGCTCACGCCCGACGACGATCGGTCTTTCATCGACTCGATCGCGCAGCGCTACATGGGCGCCGACCGCTATCCCTTCGACAAGGACTGGCAGCAGCGCATCACGGTGAAGGTGATCGCCGAAGCAGTCTCCTCCCCGGCCATCCCCCTCGCCGAAAAGCCCCCCTACTCCTGACCCCCACCGCCCGTTCTGTTGGCGTTTTACAGGTGTCGACACCAGTAGAGCGCCAACAGAACGGGTCTGCGAGAGGGACCTAGACGACGAAGCGGGTGTCGGTGGTGAAAGACTTCGAGTTGGCGCGGTCGACGAAGGTCTCTTCGTCGGCGCCGGCTTCGTCGCCGAGCGTCGGCTCGGTGGCCAGACCGGCGAAGAACTCGGCCGTCGAATTCAGGTGGAGCTCGCTGACGCTGTCGGCTCCCCAGGTGCCGACACCGAGCGTGGATGCCGCGGCGCACGAGCGCGCATCGTCGACATGGAATTGCGTGTACCCCGCGATGCCCGGTGTGCGGTGGCCGAAGCGGCTGTGGTTGTTGAAGTAGTAGTCGTAGTACTGCGCGCGGGTGTGCGTCGACTTGCGCCGCATGAGGTACAGGTAGCGCACCGCGGTCGGTGCCGTCGGGATGATCTCGTGCGGCACGCCGACGAGCACACCGCTCAGATCGCGGTGGACGATGTCGTCGAAGCGATCGATGGTGCCCGACAACGCGCCGACGAGCGCGTCACCGTCATCGGGCGACGGTGTCTGCAACTCGAGGACGGCTTCGAACGGGCGGCACAGCGGGTTGGCCAGTGGGAAGACGTCGTCGGCCATCTGTGTCAGCCCGATGACCCTCGCCGCGCCCGCCGCGGCCTTGGCCCGGCGCCCTTCATCGTCGAGGCGGGCGAACAACGCGTCGCTACATCCGCCACGGGCCGCGAACAACAACTGCACACGCATGGTGATCCCTTCGTCTATGCCGGGTCGTCAGGAAGCTTGTAGCTGTCGCGGTCGGACTCTCGAGGTTGCCGGCCGGTGCGGAACGGGCACAGCGGTGAGTCGACCAGCAACATGCGTATCCAATCGACGGCCAACCCCGTGGATCGGTCGCGCCAGGCCTTCACCAAGGGATCAGTGCGCTGCGCCTTTTCGAACTCGGCCCAATGCTCCCATGTCGGGATGGCCCACAAGATGAGCGCCTCGCTGTCGTTGACCATCGACGTCACGAACGCGCCGGCGTGGATCCACCCGAAGCGCTCGTAGACGGAGATGCCGTGTTGGCGCACCATCTCGACGTAGTCCCATGCGGTGCCCGGCTTGACCTGTACCAACTCGTGCGCGTAGGTCTCGCCCCGCACGCCATCGGCGCACAACTCTTCGATGGTGCGTGTCCACTCGGCCGGTATGAGCAGGCGGTCACGCCCGCTGCGGCGGAATTGCGCGGCCCGCGCCCACCACGCCGCGAGCGCAGGGTCTTGCAGCGTCGGATGACCGAACTCGTGACGGAACGACGTGGCCATGCCATCGAAGCCGTCTTCTTCCCAGATGTTGAGGACCTCGGGCCACCGATGCGTCGAGCCGACCGTGCCCCATACGCCGTAGCAGAGCTGATTGCGTTGCACTTGCGCCATCGGCGAGAAGTTGGCCGTCATGTGGTGCATGTAGTTGGCGCGGTTGTGCCCGATGATATCGATGTACTCGTGGATGTAGAGCTTGTTGTTCGCCACGTCGCTATGTCTCCCGATCGCGTTCTTCGCGGGCGCGCCCGAACACCGGTTTTCGTTTGTCGAGGAACGAGCGCACGGCCTCTTGGTGATCTTTGGTCTCGAAGGTGATCGCTTCGAGCGCGAGCGACAGGTCGTAGAGCCGGCTCACTCGCTCTTCGAGGTCCTTGTTGACGAGACGCTTGTTGAAGCGCACTGCGATCTGTGGACCGGCCGCCAACTTGCGGGCCATCTTCATGACGGATTCTTCGAGGTCGTCGGCGGACACGACGTGATTGATGAGCCCCAGATGATCGGCCTCGGCGGCGGTGAGGAGATCACCGGTCATCAGGTATTCCTTGGCCCGGTTCACGCCGATGAGCAATGGCCACAGCACGGGGCCGCCGTCGCCGGCCACGATGCCGGCCCGCACGTGCGGGTCACCGATGCGGGCACCTTCGGCCATGTAAGTGATGTCGCAGAACAACGCGAGCGTCGCGCCCAGACCGATGGCGTCGCCGTTCACCGCGGCGATCATCGGCTGGCGCACCGCGAGAATGTTGCGCGCCATCGTCGCCGAATCGCCCATCAGGCCGGGATGCCCGTCGGGGTAGCCCTGCTCGAGGTTCTGGTCCATGGTGCCAAAATCCGCGCCGACGCAGAACGCCTTGCCCCGACCGGTCAACACCACGACGTCGACATCGTCGTCGTCGGCGATGCGCAAGAAGAGATCGCGTAGCTCCGAGTGCATCGTCACGTTGAGCGCATTCAATCGCTCGGGGCGGTTGAACTCGACCCGCAGGATGTGCTGCTCGTCGAGCGTCGTCGCCAACGTCGTGAACCCGTACCGATCGGCCATCCGCCCGCCCCCAACTTCGCCGGTGTCGACTTCGTGACCCTAACCTCTCCGCTCTGGCGAGGGCCGCTCGGGCCTAGTGTCGGGGATGGGGAGGCCGGACATGCAACTCGAAGGCAATGTGGCTCTCGTGACCGGCGGGGCGTCGGGGCTGGGGGAGGCGACCGTCCGTCGGCTCCACGGCAAGGGTTGCCACGTCGTCGTCTTCGACAGCGACAAGGATCGCGCCGACGCTCTCGCGGCCGAGCTCGGTGGTCCCTCAGTGGCGGTTGCCGGTGACGTGTTGTCCGAGGAAGACACCGCGGCCGCGATCGCGGCGGCCGAAGAGATGGGTCCGTTGCGGATCGTGGTTGCCTGTGCCGGCGGCGCGCGCGGCGGGGGACGCACGGTCGATCGCAGCGGCAAGCCGCACGACCTCGCGCTGTTCGCCGACACGGTGAGCCTCAATCTCGTCGGCACGTTCAACACGTTGCGTCTGAGCGCAGCGGCGATGGCGACCCACGATCCGCCGGCCGACGAGGAGGAGCGAGGCGTCGTCATCACGACCGCGTCGATCGCGGGCTATGAGGGGCAGATCGGGCAGATCGCCTATGGCTCGGCCAAGGCGGGCGTCATCGGCATGACGATCATCGCGGCGCGCGACCTCGCGGCCATCGGCGTCCGGGTCAACAGCATCGCGCCGGGCACCATGCTCACGAGGGCGTGGGACAAGGCGCCGGCGGCGCTGCGAGCATCGCTCGAGTCGAAGGTGCCCTTCCCGCCGCGCTTCGGCCAGCCCGAAGAATTCGCGTCGCTGTGCGAGCACTTGATCACCAACCGCTACATCAACGGACAGGTCATCCGCATCGACGGAGCGATCCGCTTCGACCCCAAGTGAACGGTTCTCCATCCGAACTCGCAGCACAACGTCGGACACCGTCCGACGTTGTGCTGCGAGAACGGGGGAGTAGAGGTGGAAGGGGCGCGGGGCGCGGGCGCGGGGTCAGTCTTCGCCGCGGAGGCGGCGGCTGGCCCGGTCGAGCCGTTGGCGTTCTTCGCTCGTGAGGCTGTCGAGGCCTTGCGCTGCGATCTTGTCGAGCAGGGTGTCGATCTCGTCTTGGGTACCGCGGTCGACGACGGGCGGCCGGTAGGCCGGTGTGACGACCTTGAGATCTGGTTGGTTGCGGCGCTTCTTGCGCTTGCCGCCCGCACCGCCGGAGGATGCGGGCCGCGGACCGCTACGGGACCGGCCTTTGCCGAAGGGCCACGAGAGTTTGGGGATGAACGTGAGGTCGCTGGCAAAGCCGTAGGCCCGCATCGCAACCAACGACGTCACCACGACGAACAGCAGCAACCAAACGTCGTCCCAGTATCGATCGCCGACGAGCCCTAACAGTTGGAAGGCGACGAGGACCGCGGCGATGACCCGCGCCGGGATGTTGAAGAAAAAGCGAGCGCCGGGAAACTCGGCGGCGAACGCGACGAGGACGCCGACAGAGATCATCGAGACGGCCGAGAAGTTGCCGATCGGGGCGGTGGTGAGGGGGAGGAGGCTGAACGCGGTCACCAGAAGGGCCGGCACGACGGTGATCCAGCCGATCAACGCCGCGAACTTGAACCGCCCCATCTCGGCCTCGACCTGGCGCGCGAAGATGTAGAGGAACACCAGCGTGATCAGCGACCAGAAACTCGGCCGATTGACCAGCGGCCACGTCACGATGCGCCAGACCTCGCCCCGCTGGACCTCGTCGCTCGACAAGTAGAGGTGAAGGAACTGGGCCTTGTCGACGGCATAGAGGATGAACGACAGCACGGCCACCGCGATGACGAGCACCGTCGTGGTGACGTCGAACTCGCCGACACGGAACCATGGGTTCAGCGGGCTACGACCGCCGGAGCGAAACTTACGAGGCACGGGGCCTCACGGTAGCGCCCGCGGGTGCCGGTTTGGCTTATCCGAGCCGAGTGAAGAGGCGCCGGGCGTTGTCCGCGAGGAACTTCTGCTTCTGTGAGTCGGTGAGGTCGGTGCGGGCGACGAGCTCGGGCACGGCGTCGAGGTTGGCGTCGTAGTGCGGGTAGTCGGACGCATAGACGAGATGGTCCTCACCGATCACCGATGCGAACGCGGGCAGCAGCACCTCGTCGGCCTCGAACGAGACGAAGCAGCGGCCGCCGGCGACGTGTTCGCTGGGCTTCGCCTTGAGATAGGGCACCGTGTAGGCGAGCTTCTCCGCGTGCGAATCCATCCGCTCCATCCAGTAGGGCACCCAGCCACACCCGGACTCGAGATGCGCGAACCGCAGGGTGGGGTAGCGCTCGTAGACCCCGCCGCCGATGATCGCGGCCATGGCGCGCATCTGCTGCCACGGATGACCGGTCATGTGCAACAGGAAATAGTTGTCGCTGAGCTCATTGCGCGCCGGCGCGTAGGGCGGCCTGTCGGTGCCCGAGTGCACGCAGATGGCGAGGTCGTGTTCTTCGCAGGCGCGGTAGATCGGATCGAAGTACGGATGGTCGGGCAGCTTGTCGGGCATGGTGAGACACGACGTCACGCCCACGCACCAGTCTTCTTTGCCGACGCGGGCGATCTCGATCGCGGCGAGCTCGGGGTCGCAGTGGGGCACGATGGCGACGCCGAAGAACTGTCCTCGCTGTACCTGGCAGAACTCGGCGATCCAACGGTTGTAGCCGCGGGCAACCGCGGCCTCGTACTCGGGCTCGCGCAGCGCGACGATCGACGTCAGCTGTGTCGGGAACCACACCGCTTGGTCGATGCCGAGCTCGGTGAGATCTTCACAGGTGACCGTGGGATCGTTGCCCGCGCCGTCTCGCATCTGACGGTGAAAGCCGGTCTTGGTGCCGAAGATCTGAAAGGACGCGGTGAGGTTGTCGCCGACATCGCTAGTACCGAGCAAACGGCGACCGGTGCGCTCGTATCCTTGCGCGAGATCGTTGTACGGAAGGTCGACAGGGCTCATGTGGCCCGCGCCGATGTTCTGCTTGCGCCATTCGATCAGGCGTTCCAACCGATCACGAAAGGGTTGATCGACATACGGAAGGACGCGGGTGCCGCTCTCGGAAACGTGTCCGTCGGCATCGATGACGTGATAGCCGTGCTTGCCCATTGATCTAACCCTCCAAGAAGCGCGGGTGTGCGATGCCATTGCGTGTGACGAGGAACTGCACGCCCTTGGGCCCCGAGGTGAACGCGTAGGGCTCGTCGGCAGCGACGACCGTGCAGTCGAGCGGGCCCATCGGTTCACCGTTGAAGAGGCAATCGCCCTCGAGCACCATGAAGATCTCCGCGTGGGCGTGTGAATGTGTCGGTGCTGCGAAGTCCGGTGGGATGAACACCGTCTGCAGGTAGAACCCCGAGTCGCCTTGGACCAAGAACTTGCGGCCCGCCTCGCCCTCTTTCGGCGGCGTGTCGAGGTCGAGGTCTTTTGGATCGGGCGGTGGGACATGCCAAGAGATGTCTTCGTACCGATTGATGACCGTCATGTGAGTTCCCCCTTGTGGTCGTGTTCGAATACGGCGAGCAGACGGCGCAACGACGCATCGATCTCGTCGATCTCGCTGCGACCGAGTTGGCGCAAGATGCGCTCGCGCCCGGTCGTATAGGCATCGGATGCTTTGTCGCTGATGCGAATGCCCTTGCGAGTGAGACCGACGAGCAATGCCCGGCGATCGTCGGGGTCGGGTAGGCGCTCGACGAGGCCCGCCCGTTGCAAGCGATCGATGATCTTGGTCATGCCACCGGTGGTGCGTACGACGGTGTCGGCAAGGCTCTTCGGGGACAACCGATGGGGCGGGCCGCTGAACCGCAGTACCCGCAGCACGCTGTAGTCACCGAAGCTGAGACCATACGGCTCGAGGCATTCTTCTTGGAGCGCCTCGAGGAACAGGCTGGTACGGGCCAAATGCGTGAACAGTGCGAGCGGCCCCGAATCGGGGACCAGACCCGTCGCGGTGTCGGTCACGGACGCAGACTAGCCTGTTTGCAGTTCGACTTCCAGGTGGGTAACTTCCATGGAAGCTATATTCGGGCCGGTGTTGCAAGAACTGAAGCAAGCGGGGGTTGGCGATGGCCACATACGACCTTTTGGTGCGCGGCGGTACGGTCGTCGACGGCACGGGTTCTGCACCGCGGTGCACCGACGTCGCGGTGCGCGACGGCCGGGTTGCGGCGGTCGGGCGCATCGATGCGTCGGACGCCCGTGAAGTCTTCGACGCCGACGGGCTGATCGTCGCGCCGGGTGTCGTCGACGTACACACGCACTACGACCCGCAGGTGACCTTCGAGCCCCTGGCAACGATGTCGTCGTACCACGGTGTGACGACGGTGCTCGCCGGCAACTGCGGGTTCTCGATCGCACCGACGGCACCGCGCGACCGCGAATTCGTTGCGGCGCTGTTCGCCAAAGTCGAGCAGATGCATCCGTCGGCGATGGGCGCGATCAAGTGGGATTTCGAGACGTTCCCCGAGTATCTCGAAGCGCGCGAAGGCAACCTCGGTATCAACCTCGCCTGCTATGTCGGCCACTCCAACGTGCGGCGTTGGGTGATGGGCGACGCCGGCTCCGAGCGCGCCGCGACCGACGACGAAATCGTGGCGATGGCCGAGATCGTCCGCGACGCGATGCGCGGCGGCGCCGCCGGATTCTCGTCGTCGCACGCGCCGACGCATCTCGACGGCGACGACCGCCCGGTGCCGTCGCGCCAATCCACCCACGAAGAGTTGTTGTCGCTGTGCGCGGCTGCCGGCGAAACCGGTTCGGGCACCATCGGCTACCTGCCCTTCAGCTCGATCGGGGGCCTCGACGAGAACGACGAGGACCTCCTCATCCGCATCGGCGAAGTGAGCGGCCTGCCCGTCGTCATCCAGGGCCTCGGCGGCCGCAACAAAGTCGATGCGCCCACGGCCACGTGGGAGCGCGCCGTCGAGTTCCTCGACCGCGCCGCTGCCAATGGCACGCCCGTGTACTCCATGCTCATCTCGCGCCCGCCCGATCGGCCGATGCGAGTTGCGCCGGGCAACTTCCACTTCCTCGCGGTGCCGTCGTGGGATCGCATGCTCCAGTTGCCCCATGACGATCGGGCTGCACTGTTGCGCAACGACGCGGCGCGCGCAGAGCTGCGTGCAGCGGTCGAGAACTACAACCGCGATCCGGCCAAGGGCACGACGACGCCTCCGCCGATGTGGACGACCGTCATCGTCGACCACGTCAAGGCTCCGCCGCATCGCGCCTACGACGGGCGCACCATCGCGTCGATCGCGCAAGAGCTCGGCGTCGAACCGGCCGACGCGATGCTCGACCTCGCCCTCGCCGAAGACTTCGAGACCGAGTTCCGCTGGAGCTGGGAGACCGACGAATGGCGATCGGCGGTCGCGGTGGCGCAGCTCGACTACCGGATGGTGCCAGGCGTGTCCGACGGCGGCGCGCACCTCGCGCGCGACGACGGGGCCGACTGGAGTTCGTGGTTCATCCGCAACTGGATTCTCGAACGCGAGGTGTGGAGTCTCGAAGAAGGCATCCGCCGTCTCACCGCGCTACCTGCCGCGCTCGCCGGGTTCGCCGACAGGGGTTCACTCGAGGTGGGCAAGTTCGCGGACATCTTCGTTTTCGATCTCGACACCATCGGTGCCGGACGCAAAGAGTTCGTGCACGACCTACCCGGCGGGGCGGGTCGTTTCAAGGCCGGCGCGCAGGGTGTCAAGGCGACCATCGTCAACGGTGTGCCGGTCATCGTCGATGGCTTGCCGACGGGCGCGCTTCCCGGACATACGGTGCGCCCGTCGCGGATCTCATGAACCCATGACCGACGCCCGCATCATCGACGGCGATGGGCACTTCGTCGAGCCCGACGCGACCTTTCGCGACTTCCTGCCGGCGAAGTACGCGTCCTACGCGCCACGCATCGTGCAATACGACGACCACTTCCGCATCGCGGTGAGCGACAACATCAGCTACCGCATGATGGCCAAGGTCGACACGCTGGCCGCGCCCGGTCAGACCGCGAAGCGCACCGATGCGCCGGTGATGGCGGTGGGCGCGAGCGACCCCGCGGGACGCATCCGCGACCTCGATCTCGAAGGGTTCGAGCGGGCGGTTCTCTTCCCGACTTATGGCCTGATGGTCCAAGGCGTCACCGATCGTGAGGCGGCAGCCGCGTTGTGCCGGGCGATCAACGAGTGGCTCGCCGAGTACTGCCGTCACGACCCGTACCGTTTGGTGGGGGTGGCGACGCTGCCGATGCTCGACGTCGACGACGCCATCACCGAGG
The DNA here is from genome assembly GCA_035525225.1 of Acidimicrobiales bacterium. Taxonomy (GTDB): domain Bacteria; phylum Actinomycetota; class Acidimicrobiia; order Acidimicrobiales; family WLNW01; genus DATLFA01. The sequence goes on along the minus strand of DATLFA010000023.1, from coordinate 56,241 downwards.
CCCGGCGGGCCATCGAGGACAACGGCTTTCGTGGCGCGTTCCGCCGGCCCGAAGTGATCCCGGGCGCACCCAAGGTGCACGACCGGGCGTGGGATCCATTGTGGGCCTATCTCGCCGATGCCGACGTCCCACTCGCGATCCATCCCGGTCTTGCGGGCGTCGTGCCCTACGACTTCTACAAGGAACGTTTCGACGACGACTTCCCGACGATGCACGCGACGCATTTCCCCGTCGAAGCGATGATGTCGCTCACCAGCTTCATCGGGTTCGGCATACTCGAGCGCCACCCCACGTTGCGATTGGCGCTACTCGAGTCCGGCGCGGTGTGGGCGTTGCCCTACGTGCATCGACTCGACGAGCACCTCGAGATGTTCGGCTTGCCCGGTTCGCTCTCGTTGCCGCCCTCCGACTACTTCCGGCGGCAGTGCTTCGTGGCGGTCGAAGAAGTCGAGCCCGGCCTCGACGCGTTCGTTCGTGAATATCCCGACAACGTGTTGTTCGCGTCGGACTATCCGCACGCGGACGGCACGTTCCCCGGCGCGGCCAAGGCCCTGCTCGACACCGATCTGCTCGACGACAGCACCCGCTGGGGTCTGTTGCGAGACAACGCTATTCGCCTTTACGGACTGGAGTGACATGACCGACTCGATCACGCGGGTGACACCGTCAGATGCCCCCATGCGTCTCTTCGATGCCATCTACACGTTGCGAGCCACGAGGATCTACCACGACCGACCCATCCCCGGGCCGGTGCTCGATCAGATCCTGCAAGCCGCGACGATGTCGTGCAGCTCGGGCAACACCCAACCATGGGAGTTCGTGGTCGTGACCGACCCCGCGCTCAAGTCGCAGATCAAAGTACACATGGCCGACGCATTCTCGAGGATCGACGCCGAGCGCGCGCAGACAGAGAAACAGCTCACCGACAGCTCGGGCCGCTCGGTGACCGGTCGCGCCGCGGTGGAGAACATCGATCGGGTACCGGCGATCGTGGTCGTGTGTTGGAATCCCGAGCGCGGCATCCGCATGAAGAACGAATACGAGCGCAATCCTGACGGCAGCTTGCGTGAGACGCGCGAGATTCCGGGCGGGCGGGGCGTCAGCTTGTTCCAGGCGTGTCAGAACATGATGTTGGCGGCCAACGCGCTCGGCGTGCAGTCACTCTTCACGACGTTCTTCTTCCTCAAGAGCGCGGAGATCCGCGAACTGCTGGGCATCCCGCCGCAGATCTTCATGGAGTGCGCGGTTTTCCTCGGCTATGGCGACGAGCCGCTCGGCAATCCAAAGCGCAAGCCGGTGCCCGACGTGACGCACCTGAACAAGTTCGGCAACCGCTACGAGCTCACGGCGACCGACGGATGACCTTGAACCGAGGGGGTAACCGATGACCATCGACGTCGTTCCACTCACGCCTACTATCGGCGCCGAGGTGCGCGGCGTCGATCTCTCGGCACCACTCGACGAGCCCGTGATGCAGGCAGTCGAGCAGGCGCTCTACGACCACCTGGTGCTGTTCTTTCGCGACCAGGACATCACGCCCGCGCAGCAGATCGAATTTGCGGGTTGGTTCGGGCCTTTCGAATACCATCCCTTCGCCAAGCCGCACCCCGAGTACGGCGAGATGACCGTGCTCGACCAGACGACGCCCGAACGAGACGGCGCCAACTCGTGGCACAGCGATTCGTCGTTCATGGAACGGCCGGCGTGGGGCTCGGTGCTGCGGGCGGTGCAACTCCCGCCGCTCGGTGGCGACACCTGCTGGGCCAACATGTACGCCGCGTACGACGCGTTGTCCGATCGGATGAAGTTGTTGCTCGATGGGGCGACGGCGCTGCACGACATCTTGGTGCCGTTGCAGAAGGCAGTGACCTACGGGCACAGCGCCGTTGCCAACGTCGATGAGACCCGAGCCAAATGGCCGCCCGCCCGTCATCCCGTCGTGCGTACGCACCCGCAGACCGGGCGCAAGTTGTTGTACGTCAACAACAACTTCACCACACGGATCTGCGAGCTTGCCGAGGACGAGAGCCGGGTGGTGCTCGGCTTCTTGCTCGACCACATCAAGCGCCCCGACTTCCAGGTGCGCTTCACGTGGTCACCCAACGCGGTCGTGCTATGGGACAACCGGTGCACCCAGCACTACGCTGTGCCCGACTACACCGGCCACCGACGCGTGATGCACCGCGTCACGCTCGAAGGCGAGCGCCCCAAGTAGTCAGCAGCGGCCGGCGCCGGGCGCGAGCGAGGCGAGATCGGCCAATGCCCGCTCGCGGGCGGGGCCGTCGATGAGTTGGGGCCGGCCTTGGGCGTCGATCACCGACGGTGCGAAGTCGTGGCCCACGACCTTGCCGTCGCGGTCGATGCCGACGGTGAGCACTCCGGTCTTTCGTTGGTCCACTGTCGTGGGATAGAAGACGAAGTTGCCGTTCGAGTACATGACCAACTGCCCGTCTCGCTCGACTACCGCTTGCAGGACATGCGGATGATTGCCGACCACGATGGTCGCGCCGGCCACGAGGAGCGCGTCGACGAACGCCTTGTCCGAGCTCGTCGGGCAAACGTCTCGCTCGATGCCCATGTGCACCATCACCACGACGGCATCGGCGATCTCGCGCGCCTTGCGCACTGCATCGGCGGCGAACTTGGCGTTGCGCCCGTCGGACTGTCCGGGCGAGGTCGGGCCGGCGAGCGCGGCATCGAAGGGAAGGTTGCGATCGAAGCCCAGGAAGCCGACACGAACGCCGCGCGCGTCGATGACCTTCGCGTTGTAGGCATCGTCGCTGTTGCGTCCTGCGCCAACGACCGTGAGCCCGGCCGCGGCGGCGCGGTCGATGGTGTCGAGCAAACCGGCAGTGCCGAAGTCGGTCGAGTGGTTGTTGCCGAGGTTCACGACATCGACACCACCGGCGGCGAGTGCAGGCAACAGGCTCGGCGGCGCGTTGAAGATGAACTCGTGGTCGAGCGCCTCGCCTACTGTCGTCACCGCAGTTTCGAGGTTGACCATGACGAGGTCCGCGTCGGCGAACGCGCTGCGCACTCCGTCGAGTGGATTCTCGCCGCGCGCCAATAGTTGGCGTATCGGTGGCTCGCCGTGGACGTCGCCTCCGAACGCGATACGAATCGGTGCCTTGGCGACCGTGGCCGATCGCACGACTGCTATCCGTGGCGCGGCGACTTCTTCCACCGCACGAACGGCGTTGCCGACCGGCGCGCCGGCCTCGACCTCGCGTGGCCCCAGCGTGGCTCGTGCTCCGGTCGCACAACTTGCCGCGAGCAGCGCGCACGCGACCGCGACGAGGCGTCTCATGACCAGAGAGCCTAGGCCCGAGAGGCCCTCGCAGCGGAAAACGGCGAAGCAACCCGGAAGTGCTAGAACCAGGTGTCTAGCAAGGGGGCCGCAATGGCATGGGATTTCTCAACCGAGCCCGAGTTCCAGGCGCAACTCGACTGGATGCGCGAGTTCGTGATCAACGAGATCGAGCCCATCGAGTTGTTCTTCGATGACATGACGGCGGGCAATTGGCGCAAGCTCACCGCTCCGTTGAAGGAAGAAGTGAAGAAGCGCGGCCTGTGGGCATGCCACCTCGACCCAGAACTCGGGGGGCAGGGATATGGTCAAGTGAAGCTGGCGTTGATGCACGAGATCCTCGGTCGTTCCGGCCCTGCGCCCAACATCTTCGGCAACCAGGCACCCGACTCGGGCAACAGTGAGCTCATCGCCATAGGCGCCACCCCCGAACAACGAGAGAAGTGGCTCGAGCCACTGCTACGCGGCGAGATGACGTCGAGCTTCTCGATGACCGAGCCGCACTATTCGGGTAGCGATCCCACGATGATCAAGACCTTCGCCGTACGCGATGGCGACGAGTACGTGATCAATGGACACAAGTGGTTCGCGTCCAACGCAGCCGTTGCCGACTTCATTCTGATGATGGTCGTGACCAACCCCGACAACCCGCCCCACAAGGCGGCCTCGATGATCATCATCCCGAAGGGGACTCCGGGCCTCAACATCGCCCGCAACGTCTACAACATGCACCATCCCTACCCAGGTCACTTCCGGGCCGGCGGTCACGCCGAGATCTTCCTCGAGAACTGTCGTGTGCCGGTCGCGAATCGCATCGGCGGCGAAGGCGACGGGTTCGTCCTCGCGCAAAAACGGCTGAACGGCGGGCGCATTCATCACGCGATGCGATGGGTCGGTCAGTGCAACCGCGCCTTCGAGATGATGTGCGAACGCGCGGTTTCACGGTCGACCAAGGGTCAGCTCCTCGGCCAGAAGCAGATGATCCAGGAGATGATCGCCGATTCGGCCGTCGAGATCCGCGCGCTGCGGTTGCTGGCGTTGCACTCTGCGTGGGTTTGGGACACGCAGGGAGCGTCCCGCGCCCGTATGGAAATCGCGCAGCTCAAGTTCTGGGGCGCGAAGGTGTTGCAGGAGGTCGTCGACCGGGCGATCCAGGTGCACGGCGCGCTGGGATGGACGACCGATCTGCCGCTCGCCCGCATGTTCGTGCTGGCCCGCCAGATGCGCATTGCGGACGGCGCCGATGAGGTGCACAAGGCATTCGTGGCCGAGCGCTCGATGAAGGCGTTCGCGCCCGTCGAAGGGTGGCCGAGCGAACACATCCCTACCCGCCGGGCGCAGCATCGCGATCGTTTCGTCGACTACCTCGACAACGAAGTACTCAACGATGTCCACTGAGGTCACGATGCTCGACGACACGTGGCGCCGATTCTCGGAGCACATCGGCGAACTGGGTCGGGCCTTGCCCTCCCCACCGTTCCCGCAGAGCGAACGCGAGACGACCGACGGCTATCGTTATCTCACCCGATTGATGGTGATCGGGTTGCAGTGGGCGGTCGAGTTCGGTGACCCCGACTTCCCGGCGTTCTACCGCCACGATGACGATGTCACGAAGTGGGGCGGCCCCAATGTCGACAACACGTACTTGCGGGCGCGTGTACGAGCCGAGAATTCCTACCGCATCGTCGGTCGGCGCGGCACTTCGCACGGGTTCTTGATCTCGGAGTGCGAAGGCGACATGCAACTCGAGCAATACGGCGTGTATGACGAGATCTGGGACGACCAACTCGTGACCGATGATGACGGCGCGTTCGAGTTGATCGTGAGCGGTGAACGGCCGCCGGGCTACGAGGGCAATTGGCTACGGCTGCATTCGAACGCGGGCAACATCACGGTGCGGGCGTACTACAACGATTGGTCGCGCGAGACGCCACCCACTGTCCGCATAGAGCGGATCGGTGGCGAAGGTCTGTCGCCACCGGCGTTGACGCCGGCTGAGATGGCGCGGCGCATCGACGAGGCCCGCGATTGGATCGTCAAGTCGTTTCACTACTGGAACCGCTATGTCGACAACGCGTACCGCAAGGTGGGGGCCAACGTGGTCATCCCACCGGGCGCCGCGCAAGGTGGGGCCAAGGACATTGCCTACGGATTCGGATTCTTCCGGCTGGCCGACGACGAAGCGTACGTGATCGAGGGAGCGCCACCGACTGCGTGGTTCTGGAACATCATGCTCTACAACCTCGGCTGGATGGAGTCCCTCGACTTCGCGAACCGAGTCACGAGCCTCAATGGGCACCAGATGCAGATCGACGACGACGGTCGTTACCGCGTGGTCATCGCGCATCGCGATCCCGGACTGCCCAACTGGCTCGACACCACCGGTCTGCACGAAGGAATGATCGCCACGCGCTATATCCGCACTTCGGACGTGCCGCCACAAACCGGTCAATTGGTGAAGTTCGACCAGATCCACAACCTGTTGGCCGCGACGCCGGCGATGACGGTCGACCAGCGGCGCGCGCAGATAGCGATTCGCCAAGCGCACGTGGCAACTCGGTTCCGTCACTGACCGGCCTCGACGTCAAGCGGCGGGAGCGACCTTGCGGCCCGTCAGCATCGTGTTGATGAACGCACACGCCGCGAGGCCGGCCGCTACGAGGAACGCCCCTCGATAGTTCGCCGTCGCTGCCACATACCCGAGAAGGGCACCGCCGCCGCTGATGGCGATGTCGTTGTAAACGGTGAGCGAGCCGATCGCCAGTGCGCGTTCGGAGTCATCGACGCGATCGACGGTCATCGCGAGAAAGCTCGCAAAGAGGTAGGCGTTACCGACCCCATTCAATGCCGCGGCAGTGTAAATGCCCGCCGGTTCGGCCCACAGCGCCAACGTAAGTGCCGCGGAGACGATGAAGAGTAACGACACGCCGGCGACGATGCGTCGTTCGAATCTGTCGACGACACGGGCCGCGAATACCCGAACGACCAAGTTCGAGACGGAGTTCAACGTGAGCGCGATGCCGACCCGGTCGAGACCGACTTCGTCGGCATAATCGGGGAGGAACGCCACGAAGGTGACGTAGCTGAGCCCGCCCAGCAACAGCGAGAACCCCAGACGACGTGCCGCCGGATGGAACAGGCTCGCCCAGATGGCGGGGCGAGCGGTGGGCGCATGGGCCGGTCGGGTATCGGGCATGAAGAGCATCGAGACCGCGGGCGCGACCGCAATGACAGCACACACGGTGAACGCCCGCCCGAAGTGCCCGCCGTCGAGAACGGCGAGGCCGACAGGCGGCCCGATCGCGAAGCCGATCAGCGTCGACGACGAAAAAAGGCCGAAGCCCTGCACGCGGCGCTCGGGCGGTGAGAGGTCGGTGGCGATCGCGGCCATCGCGACGAAGAGCATGCCGCCGCCGAGCCCGCCGAGAATGCGCACCGCGATGAGCGCCGGAATGTCTCCCTGCGCGCCGGCGATCGGATACAACGCCACCATCGCGGCCCAGAAGAGCGAGCCGACGACGGTGACCGCGCGCCGCCCGACCCGATCGGCGAACAAACCACCGAGAGGGCGCGCGATCATGGCGCCGAGGGCGAAGCTACCGACGGTGAATCCGATGTCGAACTCGGTGCCGCCGAGTTCGTTCTTGATGTATTTGGGTAACACCGGGAACAACATTCCCTGCGCGACGAAGTAGACGACGCTGCCGGCGACGAGCACCCAGAACGACGCGGCCAATCGTTGGCGCGGCACCGGCTCGGTCACGTCGCTGCCCGCCTATCGGCCGCGACGATGCCTACTTGGTCGCATACTCGAGGATCCGACCGAGTGAAGCCACGAACTCGTCTCGCTCGGCGTCGGTCAACACTGCGAAATCGACAGCCGACAGTTGATCGGTTCGCGCTTCGGCGGCCGCGCGTCGAGGAGACAGCGGCGTCGGATCAGGAAACGGCTCGGCCCATCCGAACATCTTGGCGTTTGCCTCGCCGCCGGGGCCGGCGATGATGGCCTCCAGCGGAGCGAGCCCTTCGGCGTGGATGCACACTGCGTGGCGCGCCATGCGCAGCTCACGCAAGATCTGCAGCAGCTGTTGCGCGCGCCCCTCGACATCTTTCGCTCGGGGCAATGCCCGCCAGCCGGCAGCAATGGGCGCATTGATCATCGACGCGTTTGCGACCACTGCTTCGGCGAGCGCGACGAAGCGGTCGAGACCGGGCACCGCCGCGAGATGCGCGCGACCGTGGTCCTGGCACACGTCGTTGTATAACGCGGCACCTTTGTCGGGCGACGCGATCGCAGTGGCCGCGGCCCATGTGTCGGCGACCTTGTCGGGGTTGATGAAGACCGCGCTCGCGGTCACGACATCGGCGGGCACCTGGCCCAACACCCCGAAGCGCCCCAGTGCGTAGAACTCGAAACCTGGCTGAAAGCCCAGCTCGGCGCCGCGTGCGAACGCTGCCCGGTTGAGCATGAACCGCCCGCCGAGATCGCTGACTGGGCCCCGTGCGGCGTGTGCGGCGGCGAGCGCGTCCATTGTGTTCCCCCTACGAATCGAGCTGACTGTAGTTGGTCGCTGTGCTCAGCGACTCACGCACCAGATCGCGATCGCGGCTGCGGCGGCGATGTTGAGCGAATCAACGCCGTCCTGCATGGGAATGCGTACCCGATGATCACAGCGGGAGAGTGTGGCGTCGGTCAACCCCGGGCCTTCGGCGCCGAACAGCAACGCCACTCGGGCATCAGTGCCGAGTTGCAGTCGATCGATCGGTAGGGCGTCGTTGTCCGGTGTGAGTGCGATGAGTTCGAAGCCGCGATCGTGCAACGTGTCGAGACCCTCGGGGAACGTGCCGAGGCGCGCGTAGGACAGCTTGAACACTTCGCCCATCGCGACACGCGACGCGCGGCGATAGAGCGGATCGCAGCAATACGGGTCGAGCAGCATGGCGTCGATGCCGAGCGCAGCCGCGCTGCGGGCGATGATGCCGAGGTTGGTGGGGTTGTTGATGCCTTCGAGCACGACCACGCGCCGTGCGTTGTCGAGCACAGTCGACGCGTCGAGCTCGGGACGGCGCACGAAGCAGGCCAGCATGCCCCGATGCAGTGCGTAGCCGGTGATGCGCACCAGCACGGGCGGCGTCGCGGCGAATACGGTGACCTCGTCGTCCACCACGAAGGGGAACGGTGCGCGGCGCTTGGCGTCGATGAGCACCGCGGTCAACTGGTACCCCGCATGCAGGGCGCGCTCGACGACCAGATCGCCTTCGCAGATGAACACCCCGGCCATGTCACCGCCCGGTTGCTCCCGTCGCTTGCGCAGTTCGTGGTCGCGTAGGCCCACGAACGCGGCGATGCGGGGGTCGTCGGGGTCGGTGACGAGCGTGGTCGACATCGCCCAGAGGCTAGGGCCCGAGCGGCCCTTCTCAGAGCGGGGCATTAGGGCCCGAGCGGCCCTTCTCAGAGCGGGCAGGTAACGTCCTACCCCGATGCCGCCTCGTCCGTCGTACAAGACCTTTGTCGTCGAACGACACGTGGGTGCGCCCCGCGACATCGTCTGGCAAGCGCTGCTGGACTTTCTCTTCGAGGTCACGCACGGGTACACGGTGCCCGGAGATCCACCCCCGCATGGTCCGGGCGCCGAGGTTCACTTCCGTCTCGGAACATGGGATCTCGTCGAGCGCACGTTGACCCTCGAGGCTCCATGGCGCCGGGTGTACGAGATCACTTCGGGTGCGCCGGTCAAGCTCTATCAGGCGACGACCGCGCTGCGCGACGACGGCGCCGAGTGCCATTTGGTGTGGTCGTATCTCGCCGAGGCTCTCGACGACGGAGCGAGCGACGAGTTCCTCGAGCGGGCGAAGGCGGCGATCACCAGGGCTGCGGACATGGTGGTGGCACGCGTGCAATGATGCGCGAGGGGTGGCCGCCTTGGCGAACGAGAACGACATCGAGAACCTGCTCTATCGCTACGGTGAGTATGTCGACCTTGCCCGCTTCGACGAGTTGGCCGACCTGTTCCGTCACGGCGCGATTCGTTCGGATCGTGGGTCCGGCGATCTGCGCGGTAGCGACGTGGCGACGTTCTACAGAGAGACGAATCGTGTGCACGCCGACACGGGCACGCTGCGCACGCGTCATATCGCGAGCAACGTCATCATCGCTGTCGACGACACCGCGGGTACGGCGACCGCCCGCTCGTACTTCGTCGTCTGCCAGCAGACGAGTGTGCTGCCGTTGCAGCCCATCGTCGCGGGTCGGTACCACGACACGTTCAAGAGGATCGACGGCGAGTGGTGGTTCGACATCCGCATGATCCTGGTCGACCTCATCGGCGACATGACCGAGCACTTGTCGTTCGACTTGCGCACCGAACGTGCGCCCAGGTTCTAGAGACCAGGTTCTAGGGAAAGGCCGGGGAGCGATGCGGGCGATCGTGCTCGACGAAAAAGGCGGACCCGAGGTGTTGCGCGTTCGCGACGTTCCCGATCCCGTCGTGGGGCCCGAAGAAATGCTCGTCGACGTGGTGTCAACTGCCATCAACCGGGCGGAGGTACTGCAACGCCTGGGGATGTACCCGCAGCCGGCGCCTCCTCCCGTCTACGAGATCCCTGGCTTGGAGTTCGCGGGCACTGTCGTCGCCATGGGCGACCGCGTGATCAATTGGCGCGTTGGCGATCAGGTCATGGGCATCGTGAGCGGGGGAGGCTATGCCTCGCGTGTCGCGGTGCACGAGCGGCAGGCGATACGGGTTCCGTCGTCGGTGGCGCTCGCAGATGCCGGCTCCATCCCCGAGGTGTGGATCACCGCGTTCGACGCGCTGGTTGCGCAGGGCGGCCTGGCGCAGAGTGGCGCGGTGCTCATCCACGCCGGGGGATCAGGGGTGGGCACGGCGGCGATCCAGATCGCGAAGGCCTACGGTGCGACCGTCATCGTCACCGCTTCCGCGAGCAAGTGCTCACGCTGCATCGATCTCGGCGCGGATCGCGCGGTCGACTATGCCATTGCGGACTTCGTCGAGGTTGTCCGGGAAGTGACTGATTCGAGGGGCGTCGACGTCGTACTCGACGTCATCGGCGGTGACTACGTCGACCGCAACATCGACGCGCTGGCGTTGAAGGGAACGATCGTGCAAGTGGGCACTATGGGCTCCGGCAAGGCGACGATCAACGTCGCCAAGTTGATGCCCAAACGCGCGTGCATCGTCGGGACGGTGTTGAGGGCGCGGTCGCTCGACGAGAAGATCGCGATCAGTCAACGATTCGCCCGCGAGATCGTGCCCGGGTTCGACGCAGGGCGATTCAAGACCGTCATCGACGCGCGGTTCTCGCTCGACGAGATGGCCGACGCGCATCGGATGATGGAGGCCAATGCCAATTTTGGCAAGATCGCCATCGACGTCCGATCGAGTTCGTGAAGCAATCATCCGCACCGAGCCAACGAGGAACCGGCATGGCCAAATCGAATCTGTACCTCTACGAAGTGGTCGATGTCCTCGGGCAAGGCCAGTACGACTACATGGAGCACCTGCTACGTGATCCGGTGCAGAAGATGCCCGACATGTTCAAGCTGCAAGGGGCGTTCTTCGTGTTGGGTGCGGCCGGTGGTCGGTGGCCCGAGGTGCACATCATCTGGGACGTGCCCAATGGGTGGGATGGCTGGGCATCGAACGCCGATCGGCTCAACCTCAAGCGGCGTAAGGCGTTCTACGGAGACTGGTGGGACACTGCGGCCAAGTGGCGTTCGGGTGGCTACGACCGGCTCTGCCTCGGCGCGCCCGGTTCGCCGACGACCGACGAGATCGCGGCGGCCGGCATAAAGGGCAGCTTGTTCGTCGCGGAGATGTGGGAGGTGCGGCCGGGCACGCAGGCCGACTACCTCGCGGCGGTGCGCCAGCAGCACGTGCCGATCATGGAGGACTACGGCCACCGGCTGACCGGGCTGTACGAGGTCAGCAACAACCGCCACGAGGTGATCGTGGTGTGGGCCACGTCGATCGCCGCGCGCACGGCGTTTCACAAGGCTCGCTACACGTCACGCGGATGGTCCGACGAAGGCGCCGCCGATGACCGCATCGCCAAGTGGGATCAGACGGCGTTCACATGGGTCACCGGCGGCAATGAACGCCACATGACGCCGCTGCCGCGCACCGTCTACGGGCCCGATGATTGGGAAGACGCCACGCTCGAGATGTGGCTAAAGGGCAACTGATGCTCGCAAGGTTCTGGTTTTGGGTGCCCGGCATGATGAACGATGATCGAGATTTGCCCGCCGGCGACTTCGCGTCGTGGGTGACGACCATGCAGGGCGCGCTGCGCGGCGAGCACGGTTCTGATGTGCCGTGCGGCAGTTGCACGGCATGTTGCACCTCGTCGCAATTCGTCCACATCGCGCCGGACGAGGAGGACACGCTTTCTCGCATACCTTCCGCACTGTTATTTCCTGCGCCGCGCATGCCACGCGGCCACATGTTGCTCGGCTACGACGAACGGGGGCATTGTCCGATGTTGGTCGACGACAAGTGCTCGATCTACGAGCACCGGCCGCGCACTTGTCGGGTGTACGACTGCCGAGTGTTTCCCGCGGCTGGTATCACCGTCGATGATGCCGACAAGGCGCTCATCGATCAACAGGCGCAACGTTGGCATTTCGCCTACTCCACTGACGACGGCCGCGTGCGTCACGATGCGGTGCAGGCGGCCGCGACGTTCCTCGACGAATACTCGGCCGTGGTCTTCGATGGTGCAACCGCCCCCAGCACGACCCAGCGAGCGGTGCTCGCCGTCGAGTTGCACGATGTCTTCGTCGGGCGCACTCCCGATCCGCAAGAGGTGCGAGTCGAACTGACGCGGCGGCGCGGTGAAGGCGTACTTACTTAGCGCAGTTGTCCTCGAACATGCCCCCCTCGAATATGCGGGAAACTGCGCGAAGAACCCAAAGATTGCCGGTGGCGCGTCGTTCTGCGGGCCAATACGCGCGGCAGGCGTGCTTTTCGGCTACGAGAACGGGACCCTTCAGCCGCGAGTTTCGATGCCGGCGTAGTCGCGCTTGGGGGCACCGACGTAGAGCTGGCGCGGGCGTGAGATGCGCGTGTTCTGCTGCAGAGCTTCGAGCCAATGCGACAGCCACCCCGAGACGCGGGGAATCGCGAACATGACGGTGAACATCTCGACCGGGAACCCAATGGCCTGATAGATGAGGCCCGAATAGAAGTCGACGTTGGGATAGAGCTTGCGGCTGACGAAGTAGTCGTCGGCCAGTGCGACCTCTTCGAGCTTGAGCGCGATGTCGAGCAACGGATTCTTGCCCGTGACCTCGAAGGCCTCGTACGCCGCTTCTTTGATGATCTTGGCCCGCGGGTCGTAGCTCTTGTAGACGCGATGGCCGAAGCCCATCAGGCGTCCGCTGCCTTGCTTGACGCCCCGGATGAAATCGTCGATGCGGTCGTAGCTGCCGATATCGCTCAGCATGTTGAGCACGGCCTCGTTGGCGCCGCCGTGACGCGGCCCGTACAGGCCGGCGCAGGCGGCCGCGATCGTCGAATAGGGGTCGGCGTGCGCCGAGCCCACGACCCGGGCGGCAGTGGTAGAGCAGTTTTGCTCGTGATCCGCGTGCAGGATGAACAAGATGTCGAGTGCACGCGTGAGCCGCGGGTCGCATTCGAACCGCGGCTCGGCGACCTTGAACATCATCGACAAGAAGTTGGTTTGGAAGTCGAGAAAATTGTCGGGATAGACGAACGGCATGCCGACGCTGAATCGGTGCGCTGCGGCAGCGAGTGTCGGCAGCTTCGCGATGAGCCGCACCACCTGCTTCATGCGGATGTCGACGTCGTCGATGTCTTTCGCTTCGGGATAAAAGGTCGACAACGCGGCGACCGACGACACCAACATGCCCATCGGGTGCGCGTCGTAGTGGAACCCCTCGAGGAACCGCTTGCGGATGTGCTCGTGGATGTAGGTGTGATACGTGATCTCGTGCACCCACGCCTCGTATTGATCGGCAGTCGGCAACTCGCCGTGGATCAACAGGTACGCGACCTCGAGGTACGTCGACTTCTCGGCCAACTGCTCGATCGGATAGCCGCGGTAGCGCAGGATGCCCTCTTCGCCATCGAGCTCGGTGATCGCCGACGAGGCCGCTGCCGTTGTGCCGAAGCTGGGATCGGAGAACCAAATGCCCGGGAGCAACTTGGACCACGGGCCCGAATCGACGCCCCCATTGACGATCGGTATCTCGACCGACTCGCCCGTGCGGTTATCGGTGATGGTTACGCTTTCGCCCACAGTCCCCGCCACTCCTCCGCGCTGCCCGCGCAAGTCGAATTCCGAGGCGGATCGTATCCTCGCCAACCACGCTGGCGACAAGAGAGACCTCGGTCGGCACCAGAAATACGGCCACTGTTCACAAAGGCGTGTTGTCGTGGCGACGACGGGCCAGCTTTTCCCGTTTGGTCGCGAGGACATCGAACGAGTGGGCGACCTCGGCGCGGGTATCGGCCGGGTCGATCACCCGGTCGACGGAACCGCGTTCCGCGGCGATGTACGGGTTGAGCAGCCGCTCCTCGTATGCGAGTTCGTATTCTGCACGTTCTTCCACAGACGCTCGGCGGTGCAGGATCTCGACTGCGCCTTTTGCGCCCATCACCGCGATTTCGGCGCTGGGCCAGGCGATTGAGAGGTCGTTGCCCATGTACTTCGAGTCCATCACGATGTAGGCACCGCCGTATGACTTGCGCAGGGTTACGCACACACGCGGCACGCGGGCCCGCGCGTAGGCGAACGCCATCTGCGCGCCGTAGCGGATCATCCCGCGCCATTCGAGATCTTTGCCGGGATAGAAGCCCGACGTATCGACGAAGGTGAGCAGCGGCAGATTGAAGGCGTCGCACATCGCGACGAAACGTGCCCCCTTTTGCGATGCACCGATGTCGAGCGTGCCGGCCAAGGCTTGCGGCTGATTGGCGACGACGCCCACCGAGCGACCGGCGATCATCGCGAAGCCGGTGACCAGGTTTGGCGCGAATCCGGCGCGCAATTCGAGGAACGATCCGACATCGGCCACGGTCTCGATGATGCGACGGACGTCGTAGCTGCCCATCGAGGACTCAGGGATGATGTCGCAGACTTCGGGTACCGAGCGGTTCTCCGGATCCGAGGAACTCCACTGCGGAGGAAGCTCGTCGCAGTGGGCGGGCAGGTACGACAACAGGGAGCCGATCATCGACTGCGCCGCCGCGGTGTCCGGGACCACGATGCTGGCGACACCCGACGTGTTCGCGTGCATCGCGGCACCACCGAGTTGCGCATTGGTCAACTGCTCACCCGTGAACTGGCGCACCATGTGCGGCCCGGAGACGTACGCATAGGAATCGTTCGTCATGACCACGAGATCGGCGAGCCCGAGCAACATGGCCGGCGCCGCAACTGCCGGGCCATCCACGGCGAAAACCAGCGGCACGATTCCCGAACAGCGGACGATGGCCCGTGCCGCGTGGCCCCAGCTGTGCATCGCGGCGACGCCTTCTTCGACGTCGGAGCCCGATGACGCGATCGACGCCACGAGGGGGACCCGCTTCTCCAGCGCCATCTGCGCCGCGACGGCGAGCGACTCGCCATCGGATGAGGTCAGCGCGGTTTGGCCCTCCCGGGGGTCGATCGAGATCGCGACCACCGGCCGGTCGTCCATGGCGCCGAAACCCACCCGAACCGCACCTTTGGTGCCAGAGCGGAACGGGAGTCGTTCGGGGTTGACGGCGAGCGCGGCCATTGCCGTCAACTCTTCCACAATCGCACGGGGCCGAAGGGCCGCTCGGGCCCGGTCCCCGCTCAAAGGGCCGCTCGGGCCCGGTTGGTCAGATCGGTGTGGGTGGGGCGGCGGCGACGTGGATACCGGGCTGGCGGGCGGCGACGATGGGGATCACCGCGCGCAGGCTCTCGCGGACGGCGCGGGCCGGGGCGGCAGGCGCGCTGCGCCGATACGTGGCCAGGCCGACGGTGCGCCGGGTGAGGCCCCGGACGCTCACGGTCCTCCATGCGCCGGTGGCCCAGCTCGGAGCGGCGCTGGCCGGCAAGAGCGCGGGCCCGAAGCCTTCGTAGGCCAGCGAGGCCAGCAACAACATTCCGTCGACCTCGGCGTGGATCTTGAGGCGCACCCCGGCGCTCTCGGCCTCTTGGTCGACCGAGTCGCGAAAGGTGGTGCCGCGGGGCGTGAGCATGATGGCGTGTTCGGACAGCGTCTGCAGGTCGATCTCGTCGAATGCGGCCAACGGATGGTCGGGCGGCGCCAAGACGATGCGGTCTTCCTCGAACAGCATCTCGGTGTCGATATCGGGATCGGTGATGGGCAGGTTGACGACGGCGCTGTCGAGGCGGCCGCTCGTGACCTGGGGGAGCAGCGAGGTGGTAGTCGCATCGATCACGATGAGCTGCACCCGGGGATAGCGCTCGGTCAGCTCTCGCAGGAGCGCCGGCACCAGCCACCGGGCAGTGGTGCCGATGACGCCCATGCGCACCACGCCCCGGACCTCACCTGCATTCGACGCGAGGTCGGCGTCGATGGCCAAGAGCTCGGCCTCGATGCGGCGGGCTCGTTCGACCACGGCCTCGCCTTCGACGGTGAGCTTGCCCGTGCTGCGATCGACGAGGATGACCCCGAGCTCTCGCTCGAGGCGGGCGACGTGGGTGGACACGTTCGACTGGACGGTGTGGAGGGATCGGGCGGCCGCCGAAAAGCTGGCGTGATCGGCCACCGCGACCAGTGCTCGGAGCTGTCGAAGGTCCATCGCTGGTAATGATGCCACATATCACTCGGATTTACTTGACAGATCTTGTGCGTGCGTTCACAATGAGAGCCACATACCGCTGGGACGAAGCCTCCCCCCAGGCTCACCAGCGAAGCCCGAGGACGACATCCCCCCGTCGGAATCAGGGCGTAGGAAGAAGCCGGTACCCCCACCGGCTTCTTCCCGTTTTGGGCAAGGTCGTGTTCCGTCATCGTTCTGCCACCGAAGCGCAACGTGACGCGACGAATCCTGCGGTTTTGCGCGCGGTAGCGTCGAACGCATGGTGCGGGCGGCAGCGATCTTCGATCTCGATCGCGCGTTTCCACGCGGTGTGGCAACGGTGGGCGTGGTGACATGACGCGGATACGACGTCTCGTGGTGCTCGTGGTTGCACTGCTCGTCGGGTTGAGCGCGTTGGTGGCGATCGCAGCACTGGGCGATGACGACCCGCCATCGAGCGCGGTGCCGAGCACCGTCGACGGCAGTCATCCGTCGGCGAGCACAGAGACTCCGTCGACCACAGCGCCGTCGACGACGATGAGCTCGACGACGCGACCATTCGTGCCCCGCGCGACCGGCAAGGTGATCCCGTACGAAACGGGCGTGTATGTCAAGACCACGTCATTTTCGGTATTCGCGTTCGGTGAGGACAGTGCACTGGTGCTCAACGAGTTGACGGCGGCGTTGGGCGACGCGGACCACGACACCGGCTGGCGCGACGACGATACGTGCGAGGGCTCAGCGACACGCCGCGTCAGTTGGGGCGACCTCGAGCTCGTCTTCACCAAAGGTGCCAACGGCTTGTTACCGGACAGCCTCACGTTTCAGCAGTGGCACATTGGTGGCTACAGCGCGTTGTCCGCAACGCTGGTGACGCCCGAAGGCGTCGGTGTCGGTTCGACGGTTTCCGACCTCGAGCGCGCCTACCCCGAGACCAAAGTGACGCGCGCGCGCAGCAGCGACGAGGCCGGTATCTACCTGACGAAGCCCGAGGGCGGCCCGTTCATCCAAGGCTTCACCAAGGACACCGACGACACGTCGCCGATCACGTCGATGTGGGCCGGCCTCGCCTGCCAACGCATTTTGGGATAGCGGCCGATTATCGCCGCCAATGTGTGAAGCGGCGGATTATCGCCGCCAATGTGTGAAGCGGCGGATTATCGCCGCCAATGTGAATCCCGTCAGTCCGGATTCATCTCACGGCGGATGATGTTGAGCGCGCTGCCCGCATGGAACCACGCGATCTGCTCTTCGCTCATCGTGTGATTGGCAACGATCGGTACTCTGGTGCCGTCTGGCTTGGCGACGAGCACGGTCAGCGGATCGTTGGGATTGAGCAGTGCCAGACCGACGATCGAGATGCGGTCGTCCTGGCCGATGATGTCGTAGTCCGCGGGGTCCGCGAAGGTGAGCGGAAGGATGCCCTGTTTCTTGAGATTCGCCTCGTGGATGCGAGCGAAGCTGCGCGTGATCACGGCCTTGGCGCCGCGATAGCGAGGCTCCATCGCGGCGTGTTCGCGCGACGACCCTTCGCCCAGATTTTCATCGCCGATGACGACCCAGCCCTGACCGGCATGGTGATAGTGCTTGGCGATGTCGGGGAACGACTTGGTCTGGCCGTCGAGTTGATCTTTGCCGCGGCCGGCTTCACCGGTGAATGCGTTGATCGCACCGAGATACAAGTTGCCCGAGATGTTCTCGAGGTGACCGCGATATTTGAGCCAGGGACCGGCCATCGAGATGTGGTCGGTGGTGCACTTGCCCTTGGCTTTGACGAGGATCGGCAGGTCGATGAGATCGTTGCCGTCCCACGGCTCGAATGGCTCGAGCAACTGGAGGCGGTCGCTGGTCGGCGCCACGATGACCTCGACCGCGGAGCTGTCGGCGGCCGGGGAGATGAAACCGGATTCGCCGGGATCGAAACCGCTGGCGGGCAACTCTTCGCCGACGGGCGGCGCGAATTTGACCTCGGTGCCGTCGGGAGCGGTGAGCGTGTCGGTGGCCGGGTCGAAGTCGAGGCGGCCGGCGAGCGCCATCGCGACGACGGTGTCGGGCGAGGTGACGAAGGCGTAGGTCGACTTGAGGCCGTCGTTGCGTTGCGGGAAGTTGCGGTTGTACGACGTGACGATGGTGTTGACATCGCCTTCGACGGTGTCGTCGCGTTGCCATTGGCCGATGCACGGGCCGCACGAGTTGGACAGCACGACCGCGCCCAACTTCTCGAAGTCGGCGAGAAGGCCATCGCGGGCGATGGTGGCGCGTATCTGCTCGCTGCCGGGTGAGATCAACAGCTTGGTCTTGGCCTTCATGCCGTGCGCCAACGCCTGCCTGGCGATCGACGCGGCGCGCGTGATGTCTTCGTAGGACGAGTTGGTGCACGAGCCGATGAGTGCGGCGGAGACCTCGAGGGGCCAGCCGTTGAGCTTTGCTTCGGCGCCGACCTTGGATACGGGGCGGGCGAGGTCGGGCGTGTGGGGCCCGTTGATCAGTGGGCGCAACGACGACAGGTCGACTTCGATCACCTGATCGAAGTACTTGTCGGGATTCGCGAAGACATCGTCGTCGGCGCGCAGTTCGTGCGCGACCTTGTCGGCCGCGTCGGCGATGGCTTCGCGGCCGGTGGCCTTGAGATAGCGCCGGATCGCGTCGTCATACGCGAACAACGACGTCGTTGCGCCGATCTCTGCACCCATGTTGCAGATCGTGGCCTTGCCCGTGCAGCTGATGCTGCTGGCGCCCGGACCGAAGTATTCGACGATGGCGCCGGTGCCGCCTTTGACGGTGAGAATCTCGGCGACCTTGAGGATGATGTCCTTGGGCGCGGCCCACCCGTTGAGGGTGCCGGTGAGGTGTACGCCGATCAACTTCGGCCAGCGCACGTTGAACGGGAAGCCCGTCATGACGTCGACCGCATCTGCGCCACCGACACCGATGGCGATCATGGCGAGACCGCCGGCGTTGGGCGTGTGGCTGTCGGTGCCGACCATCATCCCGCCGGGGAACGCATAGTTCTCGAGCACGACCTGATGGATGATGCCCGACCCCGGCTTCCAGAACCCGATGCCGTACTTGGCGGAGACCGTCCGCAAGAAGTCGTAGACCTCGCGGTTGACGTCCTCGGCGACGGCCAGGTCGTTCTCGGCGTCGACCCGGGCGGAGATCAGGTGGTCGCAGTGCACGGTCGACGGCACCGCCACCTGGGGCAGCCCGGCCGTCATGAATTGCAGCAGCGCCATCTGCGCGGTGGCGTCTTGCATGGCGACGCGGTCGGGCCGCAGATCGGCGTAGGAGCGGCCGCGCTCGATCTCTTGGTTTTCGGGGTCGTCGAGGTGGTTGATCAGGATTTTTTCGGCGAGGGTGAGCGAGCGACCCAGGCGCCGCCGGCCGATCGCAACCCGCTCGGAGAGCGTGGCGTAGACGCCTTGCACGAGATCGATCGGAGTGTTGGCTGGTAGTGCCACGGAAAGTCCTCCTGTGCCCCTGCGGAATCCGGTGCCGGTGAGCCCCGCACTGTACGATACAAGTATATGACAAGTGCGCGGCGGCCTGCCGACCGAACAATTCGCTACCAGCACATTGCCGAAGAGCTTCGCACGCGTGTCGAGGCGGGCGAGTATCTCGCGGGCCGATTGTTGCCGAGCGAAGCCGAGCTCTCGCAGCAATACGAGGCGAGCCGGGTCACCATCCGCCGCGCGCTCGAGGCGCTGCGCGCCGAGGGACTCGTCAGCTCGCGACAAGGTTTCGGATGGTTCGTCACGACCGACCCCCTGCGACAATCGCTCGGGCGTCTGGGCACGATCGAAGCGCAACTCGCGGCGCTCGGGTTCGAGTCCGAACGACAGATCCTGGGCTTTGCGTTCGTTCCCGCGCCGCCGAAGGCGAAGGCGGTGCTCGGTGTCGACGTCGTGCTCGAGGTCAAGCGCTTGAACCTCGCCCGGCGTTCCGCCGCCGACAAGAAGTCCGCCGGCGATCCGTTCGCGCGAGTCACCGTCTGGTGTCCCGAACATCTCGGCGCGCGTCTGTCGCGCCGGCAGGTCGAGGCGTCGCCGTTGTACGAGTTGATCGACGTGCCCCTCGGTGGTGCGACGCAGACGATCGGTGCGTCAGCGGCCAGCGCGACCGACGCGCAGCTGCTCGCCATACCGGCCGGGTCACCGGTGCTCGTGTGCGAACGCGTCACGCGCGACCGCGAGGGCAAGGCAGTGCTCTTCAGTGAGCACGTCTTCCCCGGGCATCTCACCGAGTTCTCCGTCGAGTTGCCCTACGCCGAGGCATCCATGGCGCCCAGCGGCCTGCGCCTCGTCGAGTAGCGCGAACCAGCTACGTCAGATCTCGGGCCAGCGGCGACGACGTCGTGTCACCGACTTGCTCTTCGCACCGAGTGCCCAGGCGCGGCGCCATGCGCCGGCATCGGGACCACCGAGCGAGGGCGACTGTTTGCTGTACGCGCGGCGCCGGGCGGTCCACCAGTCGGTGGCGACCTCGTCGGCGAGCGCGGCAACGGCCGCCTCGATGCGCACCGCGTACTTGCGGGCGTCCTCACCGTCGAGCGGGCGCAGCGGATCACCGAACGTGACGGTGACCTGCGAGCGGGAGAGTGTGCCACCTTTGCGCAGCACGCGGCCCGTGCCGTCGAGATGGATCGGAACCACCGGCACCCCGGCGCGCAACGCGATGAACGCGGCGCCACCGCGGAACGGCTGTCCCCACCCGTCGGGCGAACGGCCGCCTTCGGGGAAGATCAACAAGCTCCACCCGTCGTCGATGAGGCCACGCGCCAGATCGGCCGACTTACGCCCGACCTTGGTGCGCTCGATCGGGATCGCGCCGATCACGAACGCCGACAACGCGGAGGTGACACGCGTGCCGAAGAAGTAGTCGGCCGCCGCGCCGACGACGACCTTCTTGCGCCACCGTTCGGGTATCGACGTCAACAACGTCGGCGTGTCGATGTGGCTGTGGTGATTCGAAGCGAACACCACCGGGCCGTCGATGACACTCAGTCGATCGAGCCCCCGGCGTCGGGGTGTGCCGAGCGCGTAGACGAGCGGGCGCATGACACCGTTGACGAGCCCGGCGCGCGCAATGCGCGCCGCGGGCGAGCGCGCCCACTCGGTGTCGTAGTCGGCGCCCAACCGGGGACCGCGGTCGGGGACTTCGACGCCGCCCGGCACCATTGGTGCGCGAAAGGGGAACTGCACCCGCCGGAGCTTGGCCGCGATCGGATTGGAAGCCATCTCAGCTCACATCGGCCATGACGATGGGCGGATTGTGCAGGTGCGTGATCGTCGCATCGCGACCGACGACATCGGAGGCCATCTCGAGCGCGTCTTGCAGCGTCGACGCGGGCGTGAAACCCAGACGGCGCACCGCGCGTTGGTCACCACCGACGATGATCACGCGACCGAGGTGGTCCATTGCGTGCGCGCCCCAATACCACATGTAGAACGGATGCACGCCGTGGTACGCGTACGAGGTGCGATATAGGTGGATGTACCACTCGTCCTCGGCGTACTGCTTCTCGTACTTCTTCTCGATCTCCGCGGGGTTGGTCGTGTCCGCGAGCACCTGCTCGAAGAAGTCGATGTAGCTCGGGTGGTGCACGGGATGGAATTCCCAGGGAGTCGGGTGCGTCATGATCACGACGCCCCCTTCACGAACGAGCGGCTTGTTGCGATACATGTTGAAGAAGTACCCGAGACCCAGGCACATGACGAGGATCGGGTTCATGATCGAATTGACGTTGTACGGGCAGATGTAGGGCAGGCCCAACGTCAAGATGTCGGCTTGACCCTCGATCGAGACGAGCTGTTGGCGATACACCATCTCGGTCGTGACCTTGTGCACGGCTTCGACTTCGCCTGCCTGTACCGAGGTCAGCTCGTAGGGTGCTTCCCACGCTTGGAAGATCTTGCGTTTGGCCCGGCCCGACAACACCTTGAGCCCCGTCTGCATCGAGACGAACTGTGCGCGGTCGCGTGCCGACCATTCCCACTCACGCTTCTGGAGGAAGGCCATCGGCCCGTCGTAGCCGAACGTGTTGTTGTTGACCGTCGTCTCGATCTGGAAGATCTTGACCCCTGCGTCGCGCAAGACCTTGCCTTGGCGCCAGTTGGACTTGTGCAACTCGCTCTTGTGCTGATCCATGAACGAGCGGCTGTGCACCATCGTGTGCACATTGTGGTGGTGCTTGAGCGCGGCGTAACCCGACAGCCCTGTAGCGGTCGACTTCCAACCACCATCCATGGCGACGAGATTGATGTTGACGTACACGATGAGGTCGCTCTCGGCGGCGCGCCGGTTCATCTGCACGGTCTCACCATGCGGGGTCTCGCCCAGGATCACCATGCCGTCGGGGTCTTCGGCGTCATGGTTGTACAGCGTGCCCCGCGGCGCGAACGCGTCATAGACGCGATCGCCGACGGCGTGACGCAACTCGGCTTCGGTCATGCGCCGGTGCAGTGCCAACGCGGCGATGATGTGCACGTCGTCGACACCGGCCTCGGCCGCCATGTCGAGCACGCATTCGATCACGCGTTGGCGGATGTCGGGTTTGCGCATCGGCGGCAAGGGCAACGAGATGTCGTCGAAGGCGATGGTCAGCTTCATTCCGGGGCGCAGCAGCGCCGGCAAAGGATCGTGGTCGATCGGATGCAGCAGTGCGTTGCGGATCGAGCCTTCGGGGTCGGCCAGGCCGGCCAACGGCTCAGCGGGATATAGCACCCGTGATCGCCCGGCCGGCAGCTTCTCGAGGCGGAAACCGTCACCGTGGTGGAACAAGATGGGCGGGGTCGACTTGTCGACGTCGAGCACGAAGCCCGGCCGCGGTGGTCGATGCTTTGCCATTAGTAGTCCTTGCGTTGCTTCTCGGTGCGGAGGTCGAATGCGATCTTGACCGCGCCGCGCGGCCCGGCGTTGGCGGCGTGCGTGATCGCGTCTTCGTAACGGTCGAGTGGGTAACACGCGCTGATCAACGAGCCCAGGTTTGCCTGCTGCACGAGCGCGAGCGCAGCACCGAAGTCGTCGCGGGTGTACGCGTAACAACCACGGATGGCCGTCTCGCGATGCCACAGGGTGGTGAGATCGAGATGGACGTGCGCCGGCATACCGACGACGAGCACCTCGCGACCGGGGCCGACCACTTCGAGCGCTTGGCTGAGCGACGCGGTGCTGCCCACGCAATCGACGACACAGTCGGCACCGCCGGTCAGCTGTGTGCCGACGACCATCGATTTGGTATGTGACCGAACCGTACGCGCAAGCTCGGCCGGCTCGACGACGACGTCGGCACCGAGCGCGTGAGCGTGGGCGCGCTGCTCGCGGTATTTGGCAGTGGCGATGATGGTGCGCACGTTGCCGCAGCTACGCAGCGCGGCAGTGGTCAACAAGCCGAGCGTGCCCGAGCCGATCACGACGACGGTGTCGCAATGCACTTTGCGCGCCGCGTGTACTGCGCAGGCCGCTGGTTCGATCATGACGGCGTGTTCGTCGGAGAGATCAGCCGGGATCGCGAACAACTGATCTCGGTGGGCGACCATCGCGATCGACCAGCCGCCGCCGGTATCGCTGCAGAAGCCCGACTGCAAGCCGGGTTCGAGATGACCGAAGGCGATGCGCTCGCAGAGGTTGATGTTGCCGGCGGCACACGCCGCGCAAACGGGGTCGATACCGCGGACGGCGCAATGCAACACGGGTATCAGCACCGCCCGTGATCCGTCGGGAAGATCACCGACGACCTCGTGGCCCAGCACGAATGGGAACGACACGATCGGCTCGAAGTAGCGCGACGAGTGTCCGTCGATCGTGGCGAGGTCGCTGCCACAGATGCCCGACAGCCGCGGCTTGAAGCGCACCCAGTCGGGGCCGAGCAACTCGGGCGCGTCGAGGTCCTTGAGCTTGAGGGGTCCGTACTTGGCGCCACTGCCCGGCGCGAATCGACCGGCGACGGTCGCTGCCGCGAATTTGGCGATCTTGCGTTCGAAGACCAGCGCTTTCATCGGCGGGCCCGATCGCTCGCACGGTTCATCGCAATGGTCAGCAGACCGGTGAGGCGATCTTCGGCCTGGTCGCGCATGGGCGCGATGGGCATCAACTTGCGCGGCGCGCCGCCGGACTTGCGGAAGTCTTCGATGAGCCACCCACGCTTGCGGGCGATGGTGGCCAGCTTGGTCTCCGGATTGACTGCGACGGGGAAGCCGACGGCCTCGAGCATGGGTAGATCGGAGGCCGAGTCCGCATACGCGACCGACTCGTTCAGCGACAGTCCGTTCGCATCGGCGTAGTCGACCAACGCTTGGTAGCGGGCTTCGCCGGTGGGCGGGACATAGGTGAGCCGACCGTCGTAGCTGAGCCCGTGGCGCATGTCCTCGGTGGTGCCCATGCGGGCAGCAACGATGTCGTCGAAGAGGGGAGCGAGGGGCTTGACCACGAAGTCGAGTGCGCCGGTGATGAGCAGTGTTCGATGCCCGAGCCGGCGATGTTCGCGCACCCGCCGTATCGCTGCCGGGAACGACTTGGTGAGGATGAGATCGCTGAACATCTCGGCCGCGTCTTCGTCGATCTGGTCGACCGGAGCGCCTTCGTAGCGACGGTAGAAGAACCGCAGGAAGTCACTGCGGTCGAGACGATCGAGCTTGAGCAGCGACGGTCCTTCGAGCATCTGCTTGGCGACGAAACGAGCGCGATCGTCGCGACTCAACCGGCGCGTCGCCAACCACGAATACGACGCGACGACATTCGACGCGATGAGCGTGTTCTCCAGATCGAAGGCCGCGAGGTGACGATCGGGGGAGAGGACCTGCGCGCGCAGCCGATCACCACGTGATTGCGCTTGCCGTGCTCCCGGCGTCGTCTTCACGCGAGCCTGCGCCACGATGCTCGGCAGGTGGATGCCGTGCACGTAGGAGTCCCATTCGATCGCGCGGGGATCGAACGGATAGGTCGCGCGGTCGTCGTCGTCGAGCGACTCCCACAATGCGAGCAACCGATCGAGGCCATAGACGGCCTCGCATTCGGCGTACGCGCCATAGAGCTCGACGTAGCCCAGGGCGCGATCGACGAGTTCGCGCTTTTCTTCGAGGGTGGCACCGAACTCGGCCTGTGCGCCGCGCACCGGCAACAGCGAGAGCAGTCGTTCGGCGCGGCTGATGCCCGACTTGGCCCGCCCGAGTTGCTTCTGTACGCGCCCTCGCCCGGGAAAACCCCATTCGGCGACCGCGATGGCTTGGCCCCGATCGTCATAGATCGGGTGTTCGGTGAACCAGCTCTGCACGAGATCGACCAAGCGCCCGTAGCGCAGCGGGTTCACCGAGCCCGACGCCACCTGCACGACATCGGGCCGGTCGGCCGCGGACGCACCGCGCGCCGCGACCGCGCAGATCGCGGCGACGACGAGATCGACGGGGATGACGTCGACGATGCCTTCGGGAACACCGGGGAATTCGCTGAGCAGCCCTCGCCCATAGGAGAGGATGACGGGCTCGGCCATCCGAAAGCCGCGAATCCAGCCGGGAAACGGCTCGGCGAGCGCGGACTCGATGATCGACGGCCGCAAGATCGACACCGGCACGTCGCCTCGCGCATCGACGAGCGCCCGCTCGCCGATCGCTTTCGTGAAGGCGTACGCATCGGGGAAACCGAGTGATGTCGCACGGGCGCGGCCCGCGGCGATCATGCGATCGGTGACCCACTTGGCTCGCAGCGACTCGGTCTTCTCTGCCAGCAACGGCGTGCCGGCCGCGCCCAGCTCGTGGCGCGCGGCTTTGCGGAACTTGACCAGACGATCGGGAGCGCGGCTCGCGGTCTCGGCGTCGAGGCGGGCGCGGCGTGCCGCGTCGACCTCTTGCCGCCAGTCGACGTCGACGAAGAAGGGGCTCTCGTCGATGAGCTCTTCGGGTGCGGCGCCACGGCGACTGCCCGCGACATAACACGTCGAGACCGCCACGAGGTGCGCAGTCGATCCGAGCTCGTTCATCAGCGCCACGATGCGCACCGGGCCGAGCAGATTGACCTCGACCGCACTGTCGAGCGGTGAGTCGAAGCTGACGGTCGCCGCGGAGTGGATGAAGATGTCGCAGCTCGCGACGGCGCGGCGACCGTCGTCGTCGAGGCCGAGACCGTCGATGGAGACGTCGCCCGAGATCGCGACCACGCGGCGGGCGGTCATCTCGTCGAACGCTTTGGCACCTCCGAGTTCGCGCCGCAATCGATCGAACGCGTCGTTGCGGAAGACCTCGCGCGCGATCCGGTCGCCCGCGCCGCGCCGTCCGGTGCGCACGACGAGGACCAACTCACAATCGGGCACGGTGCGCAGGAGTCGCTCGACGAGCGCGGTGCCGAGGAAGCCGGTCGAACCCGTGATCGCGATGCGCTTGCCGGAGAGGCGTTGCCGAATCAACCGATGCCGCCTTTCAGGGCCCCCGCGCTTTCTGCGTGCGCTAGCTTGCCAAAGAGGGTGTCTACCAAATGGTAGACAATGTTGTCTAGTATGGCGCGGATGGCCACGCTCAGCGCCCCGATGCGCACTGACCAGCGGATACTCGACGTGGCGTCGCGTTCGTTCGGCACCCGGGGTTTCGACGCGACGTCCCTCGACGACCTGGGTCACGAGCTGGGGCTGGCCAAACAGACGATCCTCTACTGGTTCCCCTCCAAGCAGGCGCTGCTCGACGCCGCGGTCGCCCGCGGCGCGGCGGAGCTCTCGGAGGCGCTCGACCGATCACTCGACCGGGCGTCGCGTGAAGAAGACCGGGTCGAGGTGGTGTTGCGGGCCGCCTTTCGCTTCGCCGTGCGCCGGCCCGAGTTGCTGGGCCTCGTGCGTGAGGTGAGCCGCCTGGGAGAAGGGCGCGCGGCAGATCTCCGCCTGCGGCTCGGGCCGCTGGTCGATCGAGCACAGGCGGCACTCGTACGGGAGATGAACGCCGGCACGGTTCGGCGCGCGGATCCGGCACACGTGTTGCTCTTCACCTACTCGATGGTGATCGGCGTCGCCACCGACATCGAGGCGCAACGGGCACTGGGTATCGATGTGTCGATCGCTTCGCTGGCCCGACTACGCCGTGAGCTGCTGGCGTTCTTGCGCGCCGCGCTGTCACCGATCGGTGCGCCTCCGTCGCCGGCGATGGCGCTCGATCGCTAGGCCCACGAGCTGGTCGACCAGTTGCGGATACGACACGCCCGATGCTTCCCACATCTTCGGATACATCGAGATGGGTGTGAAGCCGGGGATCGTGTTGAGCTCGTTGACGAGGAACCCACGGCCGCCCTCTTCGTAGAAGAAGTCGACGCGGGCCATGCCGTCGCAGCGCAGCGCCTTGTAGGCATCGATCGACAGTTGCTGCACCGTCGCCACTTCGTCGGGTGTCAATGGCGCCGGTATCAAGAGGTCAGCCGTGTCGTTGACGTATTTCTCGTCGTAGTCGTAGAACTCGGCCTTCGGTCGGATCTCGCCCGGCAGCGACGCACGCGGATGCAGGTTGCCCAACACGGCGCATTCGATCTCGCGCCCTTCGATCGCTTCTTCGACGACGATCCACTCGTCGTAGCTGAAGGCGAGATCGATCGCCGCGCGCAGGTCGGACTCCGTCTTCGCTTTGCTGACGCCTACGGATGAACCGAGATTCGCCGGCTTGACGAATGCCGGGAGCCCGAGCGATTCGACCAACTCCGCCGCCGTCTCGGCGCGGAAGTGGCTCTCGTGAATCGCGCGCGAACGGACTTGTGGGATGCCGTGGAACGAGAGCACCTCTTTGGCTATTGCTTTGTCCATCGCGAGGGCCGAGCTCAACACGCCGGCGCCGACGTAGGGCACCCCCGCCAACTCGAGCAGCCCCTGCACCGTGCCGTCCTCGCCTAGCGGGCCGTGCAACAGCGGAAACACGACGACGGTGCGACCGGCTCGGTTCGCGTCATCGACGGCCGGCAACAAGTCGTAGGCGGGGCCATCGGGGGTGAGCCGCTCTGGCAGCGCCGCCGCGCCGCGTGTGAGCGCGGCGATCGCGTCGTCGGCGCGGACCCATCGCCCTTCGCGGGTGATGCCGATCGCCTCGACGTGATATTTCGTGAGATCGATGGCGGCCAGCACATGGCGCGCCGTCGACCGCGAGACGTCGTGCTCGGCCGATTGGCCACCGAAGAGCACGATCAGATGAATGCGGTCATCGGGCACGACGGCAGCGTAGTTGTGTGGGGTGGCCGGCCGGGAGCGGTCTGACAGACTGCCATGGTGAAGTTTCTCACGTCAGAGATCGCATCGGTGGCCGATGGCGCGGTCATCGGTGATGACGTCGCCATCGACGGCGCGACGCACGATTCGCGTGCTCTGGTCGCGGGCCAGTTGTTCGTCGCGATGGTCGCTGATCGCGATGGTCACGACTTCATCGGCGCCGCAGTCGCGGCCGGCGCACCGGCGTATGTGAGCGAGCGTGGCGCGTCGGCGGCGGTCGCGGCCACCGCGGTCCTCGTCGATTCGACCCGCGACGCACTTGCCGCGCTGGGTGAGGCGGCTCGCAACCGCATGCCCGGTGTGGTCATCGGCGTGACCGGCTCGGTGGGTAAGACGTCGACGAAAGACTTGATCGCGTCGGTGTTCGCTGCGTCGCGCCGCACGTTCGCCAGTGAGAAATCGTTCAACAACGAACTAGGTGTCCCCTTGACGCTGATCAATGCGCCCGACGACGTCGAGGTGGTGGTGGTCGAGATCGGCGCGCGAGGTCTCGGCCACATCGCGCAGCTCTGTGCAATTGCGCGACCGACGATCGGTGTCGTCACCGCCGTCGGTGACGCGCACGTCGAGCAGTTCGGCTCGGTCGACGCGGTCGCGCAAGGCAAGGGTGAGCTCATCGAGTCGCTGCCCGATGACGGTGTCGCAATCCTGAATGCGGCCGACCCGCGTGTACTGGCGATGGCGCGGCGCACTCGCGCCGGCGTGGTGACGTTCGGCGAGGGCGGCGATGTCGTCGCCGGCGACGTGGTAGTGCACGACGACCTCACATCGACGTTCACCGCCAAGACGCCGTGGGGCGCGGCGACCGTCGTCCTCGGCGCGCGCGGCGCGCACAACATCGACAACGCGCTCGCCGCGCTTGCGGTCGCGGGTGTCGCCGGTGTCGCGCTCGATGCGGCGGTGGCCGGTCTACGAAATCCGCGCTGGTCGCCCTGGCGGATGGAGCTCCATCGCACCCGCGGAGGCGCGCGGGTGGTCAACGATTCCTACAACGCGAATCCGACATCGATGGCAGCCGCGTTGCGGGCACTCGCCGCAGTGCCGGCGCGCCGGCGCCTGGCGGTGCTCGGGGTGATGGCAGAGCTGGGCGCGGGCGGCGAGGCGCAGCATCGCGCCGTGCGCGAATTGGCTACCTCGCTCGGCATCGACGTGCTCGCGGTCGCCGCACCTGCCTACGGGGGCGCCGGCGTCGGCTCGGTCGACGAGGCGCTCGATCGCATTGGCGAGCCCGGTCCCGACGACGCCATCCTGGTGAAGGGCAGCCGCGTCGCCGGTCTCGATGTCCTCGCGGCCCGGCTGCTCGAGAGGTGACGTCATGACGATGATCCAGGGAATCGATCATGTCGTGCTGATCGTGCGCGACGTCGAGCGGTCGGCCGCCTGGTATCGCGACAAGCTGGGTTTGGAGCCGGCGAGGCTCGAGGAGTTCCGCCGGGGCGAGACGCCGTTCGCCTCGATGCGTATCAGTGCGGGGCAGGTGATCGACCTGTTGCCGGGTGAGCCGTCGGGCAAGAACATCGACCACGTGGCGCTGGTGCTCGACCCGTCGGTCGACCTCGAGCAACTCGTGGCCTCGGGCGACTTCGACGTGCGGGCCGGCCCGATGCGCATCTGGGGCGCCCAGGGATATGGCATGGGCCTCTACGTCGCCGACCCCGATGGTCACGTGATCGAGCTCAAGAGCTATCGCAAGGACTGACGCCGGAGCAGCCTCCGGCAGAGCGGGAAGATAGAGTTGCGGGGCCCGGGACCGTTAGCTCAGTTGGCTAGAGCGCACGCTTCACACGCGTGAGGTCACTGGTTCGAGCCCAGTACGGTCCACTCACTCGTTCACGGGGATGACGGTATGGACGACCACCCCACCGGGAATGAACGCGAGTGCTGATCCGTAGTTCTTCTCCCTCGCGAGTTCGACCGACGAGAGGAAGGTTGGCCCGGCTGCAGAACCGGGCCCAGCTTCTTGTGAAGCGTCGGAACCGAGGAGGCAGCCATTGCGTCGTATCGGTGCCCGCGCACCGGTGCTCGAGTACCCGCTGAGTTCACTGGGCGCGGTCGCCGTCCGAAAAGGACCAAACGCCTTATTCAACTTCGCTCATGGGCGCGGCATCATCGCCGATGTGTTCAGCGTGAACCAGATGTTTCCCGTACGCCGCGTTGGCGAGCTTCCCGTTCGTCTACGTTGCCTGCACTGCGAAGTGGCGTGGTCCGGACCCCAACGGTCGGAGTGCTGGGTGTGCGGCCAACCCGGAACTGCATTGAACACGGCCATCGCGGCACGCGATCGCTCGGTCTCGGCGTTCGACCTCGAACTGCTCTTCTGAGGGCAGTTGCCGCAAGCCATCAGCCGGCGTGGGCGGCGCTGCCCCTGTGCGCGGCGATGAACTGCCGCAACGAGGGCTCGTCGACTGTGGCGCACTCGAGCTTGAAGGTCCACGCGGTGGCGACGACGCGCGATCTCAACGTCGAGTTGGGTGCGATCGTCACGCTCGTCTGGCGCAACGTCTGAAGAGCGCCCTTGTCCGCGGGGTCGCGGTACTGCACCAGAACATCGCCGGCCTCCAAGATCGTCACCTGCTCGGCGGGGAGCAACTGCCGATCGACGACTCCACGCGCGGGCGAACTGAACAGGTGGGGCCCCGAGGTGGGCGGATCGGTGTCGAACTTGGCCGAGGCCGGGTTGATGATGTGTTGGAGCGAATTCGGATTCAGCGGCTCACGAAAGGGTTGGCCACAGCCGGAACTGGCGTTGCTCTTGCCGCCGCATCCGGCGAGCGACGCCGCGGCGAGCGCCAAGCCGACCGAAAGTGCACCGCACAATCTCACAATTCTCACGTTGGGGCCCGACATCGATCAATAAGCTATGGCCCTCGGAGGTGAGTGCGCATTCATGGCTCGGCGACTGGTAGAGCGACGGTTGATCGATATCGGCGATCGTCTCAAGCGGCTGCGTCAAGAGTTGGCGGTCGCCAACGAACAACTGCTGCACTTCGGCGACGAAGCCGATGATGCCCGCTTGCGTGCGCTCGTATCCGAGACCCCTGTCGCCGAACGCGACTTCCGTGACGCCGAGCGCCATGCCGAGCTCGTACGCCGGTCGCGCGACGAGATGCTGGCCGAGATCGCCACCCTCGAGAAGAACCAGGACGAGTTGCTCGACCGGTTGGCCAGCGAGGGCCGATGACCGACAATTCGCCAGCCGACGGCGCCGGTCGTATCCGGGTCGTGATCGCCGAAGACGAAGCGATCATCCGTCTCGACCTCAAGGAGACTCTGCAGGACGAGGGCTACCTAGTGGTCGGTGACACGGGTCGCGGCGACACCGTCGTCGAGATGGTGCGAGAACTGAAGCCCGACGTCGCCATCCTCGACGTGAAGATGCCGGGCATGGACGGCATCGAGGCGGCACGCCGCATCAACCAGGAGGGCGACACTGCGATCGTGATCCTCACCGCGTTCAGTCAGCGAGACCTCATCGAGCAGGCAGTCGAAGCCGGTGCGTTGGCCTACTTGGTCAAGCCCTACAAACGCAGCGAATTGGTGCCCGCAGTCGAGATCGCGCGCAGTCGTCACCGTGAGCTGCGCGCGCTCTCTGAGCACGCGGCGACCCTCGCCGAGCGCCTCGATGCGCGCAAGGTGATCGATCGGGCGAAGGGCCTGCTGATGGATCGCGACGGCATGAGCGAGCAGGCCGCATTCTCCTATGTGCAGCAGGCGGCGATGCAGAGTCGCCAGACGATGAAGGCCGTCGCCCAGAGCATCCTCGACGGTGACGGCGCCTGAGCGCTGGCTGGCATAGAGCGGAGCGCTGGCTGGCATAGAGCGGAGCGCTGGCTGGCACAGCCGGGTAGGTTGTGACCGTCATGGCGAAGCTGATGTTGATCGACGGCAATTCGTTGACCTACCGCGCATTCTTCGCGCTGCCGACCGACATGGCGACCGCGCACGGTCAAGTCACCAATGCGGTCTACGGGTTCACGTCGATGCTCATCAACCTGCTGCGCGACCACCAGCCCGATCACGTCGCGGTGGCGTTCGATCGACCCGAGCCGACGTTTCGCCACACGCAGGTCGAGGAGTACAAGGCCACGCGTGAAGCCGCGCCGGACATCTTGCGCCAGCAAATGGGCTTGGTGCGCGAAGTGGCCGAGACCTTGCGCATCCCGATCATCGAACAGATCGGCTTCGAGGCCGACGACATCATCGCCACGCTGGCGACCAAGGCGCGCGACGCCGGCATGGAGACGATCATCGTCACCGGTGATCGCGACAGCTATCAACTCGTCGAAGATCCACACATCAAGGTGCTCTACAACCGGCGTGGTGTTTCCGACTACGCGCTCTACGACGAGAAGGGCATCCTCGAGAAGACCGGTGTCCCGCCCACGTTGTACGTGCAATACGCCGCGCTGCGCGGTGACCCCTCCGACAATTTGCTCGGCGTGCCCGGCGTGGGCGAAAAGACCGCGGCGAAGCTCATCATGAAATACGGTGGCATCGACGGCATCTTTGCCCACGTCGACGAGCAGACGCCCAAACTCAAGGCGAGCCTGGCCGAGTTCGAAGGTCGCGTGCGCCGCAACGCCGACGTGATGGTGCTGGTGCGGGACATGGAGTTGGAACCCGAGCCCGCCGACCTCCGCATGGGCAAGCCCGACCCCGAGGAAGTGCGCCGGCTCTTCGACTTCCTCGAGTTCCGTTCGTTGCACGACCGGCTCGTCGAGGCCCTGGGCGCCGACGCCGTCGCCCCCGAACTGCGCTCGGTCGACGTGCTCGAAGCAGAGATGCGGGTGATCGAGACCGCTGCCGATGTTCGTGCGTTGTTGACAGGGTTGGGCGGAATCGAGCGGCCGCTCGCCATCGCCGCTGACGACAACGGCCCGTTCAGCGGTCTGGCCATCGTCGTCGACCCGTCGGTGGCCGACGTGGCGTGGCTCTCGCGCGATCTGCTGTTCGAGCCGTCGGTGCGCGACTTGTTGGTGACCCTGTTCGGCAAAGGCGGGCGCGCGATCGCGGCGCACAACGTCAAACCGATCATGGTCACGATGCTCGACGAAGGCATCGACATGCACGAGCTCTCGCTCGACACGCAAATCGCGTCGTACCTGCTCGATCCGGCCGATACTCGCTATGCCCTCGGCGAGGTACTGATCAGGTACGCGCATTGCGAGCTGCCGAGCACGGACACCGCGGCATCAGCGGGACAGTTGTCGTTCGGCGACGACTCGGTCGATGCTGTGCAACTGATCTGCCGGCACGCGTTGGCGGTCGACCGTTTGATCGAGCCGATGCAATCGGCGCTCGACGCGCAAGCGTTGCGCACGCTCAACGACGACATCGAGGTGCCACTCGTCAGGGTGCTGGCCAAGATGGAGGTCGTCGGTATCGGTGTCGACGTCGCCGAACTCACCGCGCTGCGCAAGCATCTCATCACCGAGTGCGATCGGCTTCGACTTCGCGTCATCGAAGACGCCGGCTTCGACTTCAACATCAATTCGACCAAGCAACTCGGCGAGGTGCTCTTCGACCGGCTCGGCCTGGCCCGGCAAAAGAAGACGAAGACCGGTTATTCCACCGACGCCAGAGAGCTCGAGAAACTGCGGGGCGAGCATCCGATCATCGAGCACCTCCTCGACTATCGCGAGGTCGAAAAGCTGCGCTCGACCTATGGCGAGGGTCTGCTCGCCGCGGTCGGCCCCGGCGACCGCATCCGGGCGACGTTCAATCAGACGGTCGCCCGCACCGGCCGGCTGTCGTCAGATGCGCCCAATCTGCACAACATCCCGGTGCGAAGCGAATCCGGTCGGGCGTTCCGCAAGGCGTTCGTCCCCGCGCCGGGGTTCGTGTTGTTGGTGGCCGACTACAACCAGATCGAGTTGCGGTGCATCGCGCACCTCGCCGACGACCCTGGTCTCATCGCCGCGTTCACCGAAGGCCGCGATGTCCATACCGCGGTGGCGGCGCAGGTGTTCCACGTCCCGGAAGAAGAAGTGAGTTCGCAGCAGCGCAACTTCTCGAAGATGGTGTCCTACGGGCTCGCCTACGGCATGGAGGCCTACGGTCTCGGGCAGCGCCTCGGCGTCGCCACCAAAGATGCGGCCGAGATCCTCGACGAATACTTCCGCGCGTTCCCCAACGTGAAGTCGTACATGGATCACACCGTCCGCGAGGCGCGCCAGCGCGGCTACACCGAGACGCTCTTCGGCCGCCGCCGTCAGATCCCCGAGTTGGCCTCGAGCAACTTCCGCATCCGTCAAGCGGGCGAACGCCAGGCCATGAACGCCGGCATCCAAGGGCTGGCCGCCGACATCTTCAAGGTCGCGTTGGTCCGACTCGACGATGCGCTCGAAGACGCCAAGATGGCGAGCCGGTTGGTGTTGCAGGTGCACGACGAGGTGATCATCGAGATGACGCCCGACGAAAGCGCCGAGGTCGAAGAGATGACCGTTTCGATCATGCGGGGCGCCTTCACCCTCAAAGTGCCCCTCGACGTCAACCTCGCCGTCGGCAAGTCGTGGGCCGACGCCAAGGGCTGAGCCCGTGGCGCACTGGTTCGAAGCGGTCGCCGCTCATCTCGGCCCCGCGTATCTCCGCTACTCCTTCACCTATGGAACCGAACAAGAGGTGGAGTTCCTCGTCGACGCCCTCGCTCTGACCGAGGGAATGCGGATACTCGACGTCGGCTGTGGGCCCGGCCGCCACGCGCTGGCCCTCGCCCGGCGAGGCTTCGAGGTCGTCGGTCTCGACATCTCGGAAACGTTCGTGGCGTTGGCGAGCCAGTCGGCGGATGCCGAGGCGTTGCCGGCCACGTTCGTCCGCGGCGACGCCCGCGCCATGCGCTTCGACGCCGAGTTCGATGCGGTGGTGTCGTTGTGTCAGGGCGCCTTCGGCCTCAGCGGGGGCCCTTTCAGCGCGGAGGGGGATCCCGACGCGGTCGTGCTCAGGGGCATCGCGCGGGCCCTACGTCCGGGGGGACGGCTGGCGGTGAGTGCGTTTTCGGCATATTTCCAGGTGCGCCACCTGGAGGACAGCCAGTTCGACGCGGCCACGGGCGTCAATCACGAGCACACCGAGATCCGCAACGAGTCGGGGGAGCGGCGGGCCACCGAGTTGTGGACGACGTGCTTCACGCCGCGAGAACTGCGCTTGCTGTCGGGGTCGGTCGGACTGACCGTCGATGCCGTGTGGTCGGTGACGCCGGGCGCGTACGCTCGCAGCGCGCCCGATCTCGAGCAGCCCGAGTACTTGCTCACGGCCAGCCGGCCCGAGACCACTGAAGAGCGGTCGAGCAACCCGTCCCGCTAGGCTCGATCCCGCGGTCCGCCCGATGTGGGCCGTGCTTTTCGCTGGTCTCGCAGTGTGAGCACCGCGAAGAGTCTCCCCCGACTTTCATCCATCCCCAAGTAGGCAACCCTTGTCCGTAACCACCACACCCGACTCGTTGTTCGGCACGTTCGACGAGAACGGCGAATACCACCCCCGAGCAATCACCGAAGATGACGTAGGCGCAGGCCTCGACGATGCATACAACGCCACGCTCGTCACTGTCGAGGACGGCCAGATCGTCGAAGGCCGGGTCGTCAAGATCGACCGGGACGAAGTCCTCCTCGACATCGGGTACAAATCCGAAGGCGTGATCCCGTCGCGCGAGTTGTCGATTCGCAACGACGTCGACCCCAACACGGTGGTCAAGCTGGGCGAGCACGTCGAAGCGCTCGTGCTCACCAAAGAAGACAAGGACGGGCGGCTCATCCTGTCCAAGAAGCGGGCGCAATACGAGCGCGCGTGGGGCAAGATCGAATCTGTCAAAGAAGCCGACGGCATCGTCAAGGGCATGGTCATCGAAGTCGTCAAGGGCGGCCTCATCGTCGACATCGGGCTGCGTGGCTTCTTGCCCGCGTCGTTGGTCGAGTTGCGTCGTGTGCGCGACTTGCAGCCCTATGTCGGTCGCGAAGTCGAGGCCAAGATCATCGAGCTCGACAAGAACCGCAACAACGTCGTGTTGTCTCGTCGTGCATTCCTCGAAGAGACACAAAAAGACCAGCGCGAGCAGTTTCTCGACAACTTGCGTCCGGGCGAAGTGCGCAAGGGCGTCGTGTCGTCGGTCGTCAACTTCGGTGCATTCGTCGACCTCGGTGGCATGGACGGACTCATCCACGTGTCCGAGCTGTCGTGGAAGCACGTCGATCATCCGAACCAGGTCGTGCAAGTCGGCGACGAAGTCACCGTCCAGGTGCTCGAGGTCGACCTCGACCGCGAGCGCATCAGCCTCTCGCTGAAGGCGACCCAGCAGGATCCGTGGCAGGAGTTCGCGTCCAACCACCGTGTCGGCGAACTGGTCTACGGCCGGGTCACCAAGCTCGTGCCGTTCGGTTCGTTCGTACAGGTCGGCGACGGTATCGAGGGCCTCGTCCACATCTCCGAGATGTCGGCGCATCACATCGAGGCGCCCGAGCAGGTCGTCACTCCGGGCGAAGAGTTGTGGGTCAAGATCATCGATCTCGACCTGTCGCGCCGGCGCATCAGCTTGTCGATCAAGCAGGCCGCCGAAGGTGGCGAAGTGGCCGCCGAGTACCGCGAGCACTTCGGTGAGCACGCCTTCGACTCCGAAGGCAACTACATCGGGGGTGCGACCGAGGGTCAGCAGGCCTGGGAAGAGTACTTCAACGAGAACGGCGAACTCATCCAGCCCGGCGAGCCCGGCCATGGCGGCGAGACCGCGGAGACCGCGGAGACCGCGGAGACCGCGCAGACCGCGCAGACCGACGAGGTCGCCGATGATGAGGTACCGGCCGAGGCGATCGAAGACTGATCTCTTCGCCATTCACGAACCGACTTCGTCACTACTGCCGCCCGATCGGGCGGCAGTAGTCGTTTTGGCCCTCAACACCGGACCCTCGGCCGCCGATCGATGAAATGTCGCTCAATCGCGGCCCCCTCGCGCGCCGACCAATAGAAGGGTTCCCCGCCGCAGGCCAGAGATTGTGCGCCATCCCTCAATTCGGGTGGGAACCGTCCGACCAAGAAACTGGCTCGAAACAGCACGAGGAAC
This sequence comes from Acidimicrobiales bacterium, assembly GCA_035525225.1. Classification (GTDB taxonomy): domain Bacteria; phylum Actinomycetota; class Acidimicrobiia; order Acidimicrobiales; family WLNW01; genus DATLFA01. The sequence continues at coordinate 18,886 of DATLFA010000023.1, read as the reverse complement.
GAGGTAGGCAGTGAGTTCGCGCAGAACAATCATTTTGGTTGCAGCCATCGTGGTGGCAGCGCTCGCGACGTATGTCCTTTTGAACTACGTCCGGGGAGTAGAGGAGAAGGCGAAGCCGAATCCTGTTTCCGTGTACATGATCTCCGACGAGATCAAGCGGGGCACTCCGGGCGTGGAAGTCAAGAACACGCTCATCAAAAAGGCGGTGATCCCCGCGGAATACCGCCCCGACACCGTCGTCGCCGATCTCAACGAGCTCGACGGCAAGGTGGCGGTGATCGACCTCAAGCCGAACCAGATCCTGGTGCAAGGCATGTTCGTCGAAAGCCAGCGGCTGAACACATCGTTCAAGGACAAGATCACCGGCGACAACGTCGCGGTGGCACTGTCGTTCGACACGGTGCGCGCGGTTGGTGGCTACATCAAGCCGGGCGACGAGGTCAACCTTCTCATGGTCGACGCCGTGGCCGAGACGGGCACCGGTACGACTGCAACGGCCACGCCGGCCGGAGGCGCCGCGCCGTCTGGTGGCACGGCTGCCGTGCAGGCCGCCCGCTCGTCGGGTCTCAACTACGAGAACGACGTGCGCTACTTCTACCAGAAGGTGCGCATCCTCGCGATCGGTGCCGACGTGTTGCGTTCGCCCGGTGAAACGGCCAACGTCTCGACCGCCGCAGGCGCGACCGAAGGCCCGACCCAGGGCGGCGTGATCGTGTTCCTCGTGCCGCCCGACGTGGCCCAGCGCCTTCTCGCCGCGGGTCAGGGCAGCCTCTACATGACGCTGCCGTCGGAGACCTGGAAGCCGGTACCCGTGGCGCCGATCGACATCGCGGAGTTCGACAAGGCCACGCCGCTGCCCGCCGAGGACGCCAACCGCCTGACGCCGTACGGCCCCACGGGTTACGTCGACCAGTCGACGGTCTCTTCCACGGGTTCCAGCGGCTCGACCGCTCCCACCACCACAAGGTGAAAGGCATCTGATGTCGACATTCTTCGCTGACGACTCGACCGAAACGTGGTTTGCGGACCCGTTCGGCGGCTCGCCCGGCACGCCGCCGCCGCCCACCGGGTTCGACTCCGGGAGCAGCGCGCTGCGGGTCGCGGTCGCCGTGGTCGAGCGCGACCCCGAGGATCGGGCGTACCTCGTGAGCTTGTTGGGGGGCGGGGTCAGCCCGTTCGCCACGCTCGACGAGCTCGCCGTTCGCCTCGACGGCTCGCCGGTGATCGCGGTGCTCGGCCCCTCGTGTACTGCAGACGGCTCGTTGGTCTCGGCCGACCGGCTGCTGCAACATCACGCTGAGGTCGGAGCAATCCTCGTCGCCAACGAATTGTCGACCGCTCTGCTGCAGCAGGCATTGCGCGCCGGCGTCAAAGACGTGCTGACCGCACCGATCAGCTCGGAGCAACTCTTCGAAGCGGTCGAGCGCGTTGCCAACACGTTGAAGGCTGCACCGACCACCCCGTCGTCGCCCACGCCGCTGAGCTTGGACGACGGCGGCGGTGATCTCGGCACGGTCGTGACCGTGTTCTCTACGAAGGGTGGTTCGGGCAAGTCGGTCATCGCCGTGAATCTCGCGGTTGTGCTGGCGATGCGTTCGGATCGGCCGGTCTGCCTCGTCGACGCCGACCTCCAGTTCGGCGACATCGCGGTGATGCTGAAGCTGGCTCCGCAACACACCATCGTCGACGCGGTCGCATCGCTCGACCGCCTCGACGCAACGATGCTGCAGAGCTTGATGACGCTACATCCGCCTTCTGGCTTGCACGTCCTCGCGGCGCCCCTCGAGCCGGCATTCGCCGATCAGATCGGCGCGGCCGAGATGGTCAAGATCGTGGAGACGCTGCGCAAGACGCACGCCTACGTCATCGTCGACACTCCGGCGTACTTCAACGACGTCGTGCTCGGCTTGATCGAGGTGAGCGATCAGGTTCTGCTGGTCGCGGGTCTCGACGTGCCGAACATCAAGAACGTCAAGATCGGCTTGCAGACACTGCGCTTGTTGAACACGCCGAAGGAGAAGCTGCGGCTGGTTCTCAACCGCGCCAACTCCAAGGCCAAGCTCGATGTCGGTGAAGTCGAGCGCACACTCCAGATCACGGCCGACGCGCTGATCCCGAGTGACGTCGTCGTACCGCAATCGGTCAACAAGGGCATTCCGGTGGTGCTGAGTGCACCCAAGTCTGCTGTCGCACGTTCGCTCGTGGAGCTGGCGTCGATCATCCTGCCGCAGGCAGAACCTCAACGCCGTCGTAAGTAATCAGACCAAGCCCGTATCGCACGCACACCGGTCCAGGAGCCGTCAATGTCCCTCTATCGCCGACTGCACGAAGTCCAGCAAGCACCCATCGCGCCCGGTGGGGCGGCGGGCCGCGATCCGGTGCTCAACGATTTGCGCCACAAGATCCATCAGCGTCTCATCGAAGAGCTGGGCCCGATCCTCTACGACAGTCGCTTGGCGCCGGAAGATCTGCAGCGCAAGGTGCACGAGCAGCTTCACGCGGCGCTGGCGCAAGAACGCGCGCCGTTGTCCGCGGCGGACAAGGCGCAGCTGATCCAAGACGTCTCCGACGACATCCTCGGCTACGGCCCGATCGATCGGTTGCTGAAGGATCCCGAAGTTTCGGAAATCATGGTCAACGGACCGAACCTGGTGTATGTCGAGCGCAAGGGCAAGCTGACGCGAGACCCGATCTCGTTCGTCGACGCTTCGCATTTGCGGCGCATCATCGACAAGATCGTCGGTCAGGTCGGACGACGCATCGACGAGTCGACACCGTTGTGCGATGCCCGCCTTCCCGACGGCTCTCGTGTCAACGCGGTGATCCAGCCGCTCGCCATTGGCGGGCCCTTCCTCACCATTCGTAAGTTCTCGAAGGATCCGCTCCAGATCGACGATCTGATCCGCTTCGGTACGGTCACGCCGCACGCGGCACGCTTCTTGCAGGCGTGCGTCGTGGGCAAGCTCAACATGATCGTGTCGGGTGGTACCGGTTCCGGTAAGACGACCACGCTCAACGTGTTGTCGTCGTTCATTCCCGAGGACGAGCGCATCGTCACCGTTGAAGATGCGAAGGAACTCCAACTCCACCAGGAGCACGTGCTCTCGATGGAAACCCGCCCGCCCAACATCGAAGGTCGCGGCGAGGTCACGATCCGCGATCTGGTCAAGAACTCACTGCGTATGCGCCCCGACCGCATCGTGGTCGGCGAGTGCCGGTCGGGCGAAGCGCTCGACATGTTGCAGGCGATGAACACGGGCCACGACGGCTCGTTGACGACTGTCCACGCGAACACTCCTCGCGACACGTTGGCCCGTCTCGAGACGCTGGTGTTGATGGCCGGCTTCGACCTGCCGGTGCGAGCGATCCGTGAGCAGATGGCATCGGCCATCGATCTCATCGTGCAGATCAGCCGCCTCCGCGACGGCAGCCGCCGCGTCACGCACATCACCGAGGTGCAAGGCATGGAGGGTGACATCATCACCCTGCAAGACGTGTTCCTCTTCGATTGGCATGCCGGTGTCGACGAGAATGGCAAATACAAGGGCACGCTCAAGCCGACCGGTGTCCGCCCGAAGTTCGCCGAGAAGCTCGCCGATCAGGGCATCCGCCTCGGTCCCGAAGTGTTCAACCCCAACTCTGGCGGGGCTGTCGCACAATCCCGTCCCGCTATCGGGCGCTGAAGCTGAGGTTTTGCATGTCTTCTCGAACATCCGAACACCCCGCGGCCGTGTTGCCTCGCTCGCTCGCGAGCATGCGCGCCCGCCTGCGGACGCGATGGGCAGTGCTGCTCAGCGTCGGTGCATGCCTCGTCATGGCCTTGCCGTCACCCGCCGGAGCGCAAGACCAGCCGCAGACGGTGCAGGTGCCGCCGCGCATCGTTGCCGTCGACGCCCGCGCCAACACGAACGCCACCGTGATCGTCCGCTCGACGGAAGCGGTCGTCGATCCGCAGGTGGTGGTCAACAAGACACCGGTGGAAGTCACCAGCGTAAAGAATGCCCTCGAAGCCGGTACGAGGATCAACACAGTGTTGGTCATCGACAACTCGGAAGACTCGGGCACGTTCGCGTTCCGGGACATCAAGAGTGCCGCGGTCAACTTCCTCAACACACTCCAGCCGGGTGAGAGCGTGGCCGTGGTCAGCCTCGGCGGTACCGCGCAGATCCAGTACCACTTGGGCAAGAACACCGCGATCGCAGCACAGATCGTCAACGACCTCCAGCCGGTGGGTGCCACCGAGGTGTGGAGCGGGTTCACGCTCGCCGCCGACATCCTCGCCTCGGAGAGCACCGCGGTCAACAACGTGATCGCGTTGGTCGCGTCGCAGGACAGTGGCGCCAACGCGACCCTGTCGTCGGCCATCAGCCGCTCGCTGTCGAATCGGGTAGCGGTCAACGTGATCGCCCTGCGCAGCGGCCGCGTCTCGGACCAACAGGTCGGTGCGCTCGCGCAGCTCGCTCAGCAGACCGGCGGGCTCATGCAAACCACATCCCAGCCGACCCTTCTGCCACCGCTTTTCTCCGCCGCGTCGAACGCGGTGCACGGTCTGTACGCGGTCGGCATCATCGGCGATGCGCTGGCGCCCGGCGGCAATCTGCAGATGTCCTTCAATAACAACCAGCTCGAGGTCGGGTTCATCGCCGGATCGGTCACTCGTGGCGCGAACCTCGCACCGTTCAAAGAGTCGAAGCCCGTGCTGCCGTTCTTGCAGACGAGCTCGGGCAAGCTGCTGAGCCTCGTGATGATGTTCACGGCGATCGCATTCGGCATCTGGGCCATCGGCACGTCGGTCGTACGTGAGAACACGGGCCTCAACTCGGCGCTGTCACCGTATGTCGACGCCGAGGACGGCGAATTGGTCGGCAAACACAGTGCGATCTTTCAACGTGCCATCGACATCACCGGGGGGATAGCCGAGCGAAGAGGCTTCCTCACGACGGCCGAGAACAAGCTCGATCAGGCGAGCATGCCCCTGCGCGCCGCCGAGGCGCTCACGGTGTATGCGGGTTTCATCGGGTTCGTCCTGCTCGGTTCGATCGTGCTCTTCCGCAGCCCCATCAAGGTGCTGATCTTCACGGTGATCGGTGCGTTGCTGCCGACTGCCTATGTCAACTTCAAGATCTCGCGCCGCAAGAAGAAGTTCATGAACCAGCTCCCCGACACGCTCGGCTTGCTCGCCGGCACGTTGAAGGCCGGCTACTCGTTCATGCAGGGTGTTGAAGCCGTGTCGCAAGAAGTCGAAGACCCGATGGGCATCGAGCTGCGCCGCGTCGTCAGCGAGGCGCAACTCGGCCGTCCGGTCGAAGACGCGCTCGAATCGGCAGCCGAACGCATGGAGAGCGAAGACTTCGCGTGGGCGGTCATGGCGGTCAAGATCCAGCGAGAGGTCGGCGGCAACCTCGCCGAGCTCTTGTTGACGGTGGCCGAGACGATGACCTCCCGCTCGCGCCTGCGGGGCGAGATCAAAGCGCTCACCGCAGAAGGTCGCATGAGTGCGATCATCCTCGGCATCTTGCCTCCTGGTGTGGGAGCCGTCATGTACGTGCTCAACAAGGAGTACATGGTGGTGTTGTTCGAGGAGTCGATCGGCATTGCGATGCTCGTGGCGGCGGTATTGAGCATGGCGATCGGGTTCGCCTGGATGCTCAAGATCATCAACATCAAGATCTGAGGCTGGAGACATGGACACAACCGCGCTGTTGGCGATCGTGGGAATCGGCGGTGGCCTTTTCATCGTCCTCTACACGGTTCTCGCGCAATCAGAGGACAAACGTGTCGTGCGCGACTCCTTGCGCGCGCTCGACGGCTTCGAAGTGGTTGACAACCAACGCGATCGCGAGCTGCTGAACCCGCTACGCGAACGTGCACTGATTCCGGCGCTCGCCGGGCTCAATCGCCTCGCCCGCCGTTTCACGCCGGTCGGTTACATCGACGGTGTACGCCGCCGCTTCATACTCACCGGCAACACCGACCCGGAGATCGTCGACCGCTTCCTCGCGATCCGCGTGGCCACGGTCGCCGCGATCCCGGTGTCGTTCTGGTTCTTCATGATCCTGAACCCGCTCGGGCAAGAGGGGATTCTGCACCTGGTCACGTTCGGTTTGGTGACGGGGTGTCTGTTCCTCGGGCCCGATGCGATAGTCAACCGTCGTGTGAGCGAGCGTCAGTATCAGATCCGCATCGGTCTGCCCGACGTGCTCGACCTGCTCGTGATCAGCGTCGAGGCCGGCCTCGGTTTCGAACAGGCACTCGACAAGACCATCGTCGCCGTGCCCGGCCCGTTGAGCGACGAGTTCATGCGCATGCTGGGCGAGACGCGCGCCGGATCAGGTCGCGCCGAGGCCATGCGGGCGATGGAACAGCGCATCGACATCCCCGAGGTGAAGTCGTTCGTGCTCGCGATCATCCAGGCGGACACGTTCGGTATCTCGATCGGGCGTGTCTTGCGCGGTCAGGCCGAAGAGCTGCGCATCCGCCGTCGCCAGAAGGCTCAGGAAATGGCGCAGAAGGCACCGGTCAAGATGCTGATCCCGATGGTGTTCTGCATCTTCCCGGCCCTGTTCGCCGTGGTTCTCGGCCCCGCGCTCATCAACATCTCCCAAAATTTCTAGGTTCTCCGGTCGCGACGGAGCCCCGTCACCGATGCTCGCCGACGCGCCCACCTCGAGAGCCACGACCAACGTCGCTCCCGACGCGCCCGACGCGTTCCCCGTAGCTGCGACGACCCGGCGCTTTGCCCCGCCCTCGGGATCGCTGGCGTCCGCGTGCGGCGCAGTGTTCGCGTTCATGGGCTTCTTGATGGGGTCGGCGCGCCTCGGCGACAACAGCTTGCTGACGCACATCGCCACCGGGCGCCTGCTGGTGCACGGCGAGATCGGTTCGCTGTGGAACGGCATGCCCGACCCCTACACGACCACGAGCCGGGGAGCGTCGTGGATCGTGCAGAGTTGGTTGGCCTCTGCCTTCTATGGTGTGGTCGACGAGGTGGGCGGAGGCGCCGGGCTCCGCATCTCCTTCGGTGTCACGACCGCCCTGTTGACCTGGCTCGTGTGGAAGCTCGCCGGAGCGGCGGGGTCGTTCACAGTCCGTGTCGCCGTCAGCGGCGTGGTCGTCGCGGTGGGCACGACCGCGTGGTCGCCCCGACCGCTCCTGATCGGTCTCGTCTTGATGGCCGTGGTGATGCTCGCGCTCGAAGGTCGAGTCGACCCACGCTGGTTGATACCGGCCATGTGGGTGTGGGTGAATGCGCATGGCTCGTTTCCACTGGCGGCCGTGGTTGTCGCCGCGGCTGCCTTCGGTCGCCGCCTCGACGGTGAGGATGCGCATCACGAGCTACGGGTGCTGCGCTTCACGGTGATCGGCACGGTGATCGGCGGGCTGCTGAACCCCGTCGGCCCCAAGCTGTTGCTCTTCCCGCTCGAGCTCCTCCGTCGATCCGATGTGCTCCGCTCGGTGGTCGAATGGCGTTCGCCCGACTTCAGCCTGTTCTGGACGCGAATCTTCTTGCTCCTCATCGTCGGTGCGATCGTGGGCTTCCTACGCCGCCCCTCGTATCGCTCGGCGCTGCCCACCATCGTCGTGATCGCGAGCTCGTTGCTTGCCGCTCGTAACATCTCGGTGGCCCTTGTCGTGATGGTGCCCGCACTGGCGCGCGGCATCGACGGCTTCGGGTCGATCGACGGCGCGCGTCGCACCCCCGTCTTCAGAGCCATCCCGATCGGGCTTGCCGCTGCCGTCTTGTGCATCGGCGCCGCATCGGCCGGCCGGCCTGCGTACGACCTCGGCATGTATCCGGTCGATGCCGTCGATTGGCTCGACCAACGCGGCTACGTGGGCCGGGATATCGAACTCGTGCACCAAGACTTCGTCGGCAACTACCTCGAGATGCGTTACGGCACCAATGCCGGCGTGTTCTTCGACGACCGCTTCGACTTGCATTCCGACGAGCTCATCAGCCGGTATCGCACGCTGTCATCGGGGACCACCGGTTGGGACAAGGGTCTCGACAGTGCCGCCGCCATCGTCTGGGAGCGCAACACGCCCGTCGAGTCGTTGCTAAGGCTCACCGACGGGTGGAAGATCGCGTGGCAGGACGACGACTGGTTCGTGGCCTGCCATCCGAGTGACGCTCGCTGCGCGTAGGGTCGCGCTCCGTGTGCGCCTAGCCCTCGAGCCCACTCGCGGCGCCGCCGTAGGGGCGAGCGGTAGCGGTGCCGAGGTACTTCGCGGCGACGAGACACGCGAGCGCCATGAGGCTGATGAGCAACACGTACTCGACGAGGCTGGCGCCGCGTTGCTCGTTGCTGCGCCGCACCACTGAGGCGTATAACGCCGAGATCTGTTGCGACGCGCGTGCCGAGATTGCGTAGTTCACGGGTGGACTCCCTGCCGAAAAGCGTTGTTGACGCCAAGCATCGACGCGATTGGTCGATCCGATAAGCGAAATGGTTCGGCTGGCCTACCGGCCGGCTTGCCGGCGGCGTTGAGTGCGAATCGGGATGACCGCTGCATCGCTCGGATCGGGACGGGGAAGAGAGCAGATCCACGCCCAGCACGCGTCGACGCGCCCGGCAACCTCGGCGAGTGAGCCGCTGTTGTCGATGACGAAGTCGGCGATGGCCAGGCGATCGTCCCGCGATGCTTGATTGGCCACGCGCGCCCGAGCGTCGGCTTCGGTGAATCTGCGCTGTTCGACCAATCGACGGATCGCGATCTCCGGATCCACGTCGACGACGACCACCGCGTCGAGATCGAAATAGTTGGTCTCGATCAACAGCGGGATGTCGAGCACGACAGTGGTGTCGGTTTCGGCCAGCGCTTGGCGGCGACGAATCATCTCGTCGGTGACGGCGGGGTGGACGATCCCGTTCAACGTCGCGAGTTGCTGCTTGTCCGAGAACACGATCGCCGCGACCGCCCCCCGGTCGAGGGTGCCGGCGGACCCGACGATGCCGGGGCCGAACTGCTCGACCATGCGCACGAACACCGCGGCGCCCGGCTGTTGCAGATCACGCACGACGCCGTCGGCGTCGATGACCACGGCACCTCGCCTGAACAGGCGCTGAGCGACCGTGGACTTCCCGGCGCCGATGCCCCCCGTCAATCCGATCTCGAGCATGGCGGCAGCCTGTCACGAATCGTTCACATCGCGGTGACCCACGCCGATAGGGAGGCTCGCCGGTACGAGGAGGTGGTGGAGATCGAGACGCTGACGCGCCCGCCCGAACCTCCGCGCGCCACGCCCGACGAGCTGCGCCCCCGCTTCAGCCGCGGGGCACGACGGGCCCCTTGGTTCCAGCCACTGGCTCGGCTCAATCGCACCAGCGACGGCTATCACAACGGCGACGCATTAGCGTTGTTCGATCAGATCGACCGTGTCCGCGTCTACGGACCGGCGATGCTGGCGATCCGCTGGGGCACCAGCATGGTGTCGGTCGCCCTTGCCGCAGAGTCATTCGCAGAGGCCGACTGGTGGATCGTAGGTTGGTGCGGCGTGTTGCTCGCGTACACCGTCATCCGCACGCTGAGCCCGCTGCGCTATCTGGGCAACGTTCGTAGCTTGATCGAAGTGGTCTGCGAAGTTGCCCTGTTGGTCACCGCCGTCGCGTCGACGGGCTACTGGGCGTCGCCGTTCGTGTTCTCGCTCACGACCGCGGCGATCGTCGCGGGTTTCGCGCGTGGATTCGGCTTTGCGCTGCGCATCAGCGTGGCATCGGCCCTGGCGATCAGCATCCCGTGGGCCCTCGAACCCGACTATTCGGGCGCCGAGATCCGGATCACGGTGCAATGGACGGTCATCCTTTTGCTCGTCGCCGTGATCGCTGGCTACGCCCGCCGCCTCACCGGTGAAGCCGACCGCCAACGCTCCCTTGCATTCGACCGTCTTACGCGACTTTCCGACGCGAACGCGCTGCTGTTCTCGCTGCATCGGGTCGCGCAGTCGTTGCCGGCTTCGCTCGACATGAACGACGTGCTCGACACGACGATCGCTCGTTTGCGGGGCCTGATCGACTTCACCGCGGCAGCCGTCTTCATCTTCGACGAGACCGACGCCAACTGGCAGGTATTGCGGCGAGAGGGCGTACGGCTGCCGCCCCGCCTCGGACCCACCGAGTTGCCGGCGCCCCTCAAGAGGGCATTGGCGCGCAACCAGCTCATCGAAGTGAACGACCTCAATCGCGGAGAGCTCGAAGGTCTGTCGTCGAACTCGCGCTGCGGTCTGTACACGGTGCTCCCCGCGCGCGGGTCGATAATCGGGTTGCTCGCCCTCGAGCACCGCGAAGAGAACCACTTTTCCCGGCGCGACGTCGAGATGCTGCAAGGCTTCGTCGAACCTGTGGCCCTCGCCATCGACAATGCCCGCTGGTTCAGCCGCCTGCGCACCGTCGGCGCTGACGAGGAGCGCACCCGGATCGCCCGCGATCTGCATGATCGCATCGGGCAGTCCCTGGCCTATCTCGCGTTCGAGCTCGACCGGCTCGTGGCCCGTGACGCGAAGGGCGAGGCGGTCAGCGCGCCGTTGCAACAGTTGCGCACCGACGTCCGTGGCGTCATCCGGGAAGTACGCGACACGCTGTACGATTTGCGTACCGACGTCTCCGAATCGTGCGACATCGTCGAGACGCTCGAAGGATTCATCGATCGTCTGAGAGAGCGTTCGACGCTCGAGTACCACCTGCACGCAGATCGCGGCACGCGGCTGCCGATCCTGCAAGAGCGTGAGATGTGGCGCATCGCCCAAGAGGCGCTCGTCAACGTCGAACGGCACGCACACGCCCGTCGCGTCGATGTCCGTTGGTGGTGCAACGGATCGGCCGCAGCGCTCGAAGTCGCCGACGACGGCGCCGGCTTCCCCGAAGGCAAAGCCGGTCGCCTCGATTCGTACGGCATCATCGGCATGCGCGAACGCGCGTCTTCGGTCGGTGCCACGCTCGAGATCGCGAGTGCCGCGGGTCGCGGCACCGTGGTGCGCTGCGTCCTCGCCGGCGAGTGAATCTCCGCACTGTAGGGCCGATCGGCCGCCGACCGATGGTCCTCCCGCATCAAGAACGCGGGCGGAAGACCTAACTATGCGCAGTGCTGGGCCGATGGTCTTCCTGGTGGTGATGGCTGCGGTAGCCATCACCGAATTCCCGCAATCGCCAAGAGGCGACGCCAGATCTAGGGGACATGATGACAGCCATTCGATTGATGCTCGCCGATGACCATCGGATGCTCCGTGAGGGGCTGAGCCGATCCATGCGCGAGCAGGGATTCGACATCGTCGGCGAAGCGGGCGACGGCGCAGAGGCCGTCGCGCTCGCACTCTCGGTGCGTCCCGACGTGATCCTGATGGATGTCACGATGCCCGAGATCGACGGGGTAGAGGCGTGCCGTCAGGTACGCGCGCAGCTACCCGACACGAAGGTCGTCATGCTCACGATGCACGCGGACCAAGGCGTGTTGACCTCCGCGATCCGTGCGGGTGCAACCGGCTACCTCGTGAAGGATTGCTCGACCGAGGAGATCGCATCGGCAGTGCGCATGGCTGCCGGCGGCGAGACGGCGCTGTCGCCTCAACTCGCGGCCTCGATGCTGAACGAGGTGCGACGCTGGGATCAACCGCACAAGGAAGAAGAGCGGGTCGTCACCAAGCGTGAAGAAGAAGTGCTCCAACTCATCGCCGACGGATGCTCGACACCCGAGGTCGCGGAGAAGCTCTATATCAGCCAGAAGACGGTGAAGAACCATCTGGCTTCGATCTACCAGAAGCTCGACGCCCGCGACCGCACGCAGGCCGTGCTGCAAGCGGTGCGCATGGGCATCGTGCACCTGCAATAGGGCCGAGAAACCTATTCAGCAACCCGGGGTCCCGCGCCGAAGAAGTTAGTGCAACACGGAAGGGGCCACCGCAACCGGCGGCGGCACGCACTAAGGGAGTCCACCTAAATGATCACGCACTACCAATTCCTCAACGCCTGGGTCAAGGCCCACATCAAGAGTGAACGTGGCGCCTCGCTCGTCGAGTACGCGCTGCTCGTGGCCCTCATCGCGGTCGTATGCATCGCCGCGGTCACCACCCTCGGCAAGAGCGCGTCGAGCAAGTTCCAAACGGTCGGCGATTCGATCTCGGCCGCCGGCTGATCCGTCGATCGACCGCAAGGTCAATCACCTCGGGCGGGCCTTCGGGCCCGCCCGAGTGCGTTTCGGCCAAGGGACGGGGCCGCAGGCCGGAGATTGATTGTCAGTGGGGATCAGTACTATGCCGGGGTGGCTCGTCCTGCTTCTACCCGCACCCCTTCCAAGGCGTCGAGAGCGCCCACGGCGCCTATGGTGACGGTGCACCGTCCCCTCGACTCGGCACCGATCCGGCGCTTCAACCGGCCGACGCCGCCGGGGCGCCCGTTCGAGGTGGTGTCCGACTTCTCACCCGCGGGTGATCAGCCCAAGGCGATCGCGGAGCTCTCCGAGGGTCTGCGGGCGGGCGAGGCCTGCCAGACGCTGCTCGGCATCACCGGCAGCGGCAAGAGCGCGACGATTGCCTGGACCATCGAGCAGGTGCAGCGGCCCACTCTCGTCATCGCGCCCAACAAATCGTTGGCGGCGCAATTGGCCAACGAGCTGAAAGAGTTCTTCCCCAAGAACCGCGTCGAGTACTTCGTGTCGTACTACGACTATTACCAACCCGAGGCCTACATGCCCTCGTCCGACACGTACATCGAAAAGGACTCGTCGGTCAACGACGAGATCGATCGATTGCGCCATTCGGCGACGGCAGCGCTGTTGACGCGTCGAGACACCATCGTGGTGGCGTCCGTGTCGTGTATCTACGGTTTGGGTTCACCCGAGGAATACCAGTCCCAGCTGTTGGTGGCGCGTGTCGGTGAGAGCAAAGACCAGCGCGCCCTCCTACGCCAGCTCGTCGACATGCAATACGAACGCAACGACGCCAACCTGGTGCGCGGCAAGTTCAGGGTGCGGGGCGACACCATCGAGCTACATCCGGCATACGACGAGCATGCGGTGCGCATCTCGCTGTTCGGTGACGAGATCGAGCAGATCGTCACCTTCGATCCACTCACCGGTGAAAAGTACGAAGATCTCCCCGAGCTCGTCGTCTTCCCCGCGTCGCACTATGTCGCCAGCGACGAGCGGCTGCGCAACGCGGTCGGGCGCATCGAGGCCGAGCTGCAAGAGCGCTTGGCCTGGTTCGAGTCACAAGGCAAGCTGCTCGAGGCCCAGCGGCTGCGAATGCGCACGCAATACGACCTCGAGATGATCCAAGAAGTCGGCTATTGCAATGGCATCGAAAACTACTCTGCACCCATCGACGGGCGCGCGCCGGGTGAGGCGCCCTACACGTTGATCGACTACTTCCCCGACGACTTCTTGGTGGTCATCGACGAGTCGCACGTCGCCGTGCCCCAGTTGCACGGGCAATACGAGGGTGATCGTTCGCGCAAGGAGACGTTGGTCGACCACGGTTTCCGGCTGCCTTCGGCCGCCGACAACCGACCATTGCGTTTCGAAGAGTTCGTCGACCGGGTCGGGCAGGTCGTGTTCTTGAGCGCCACACCGAGCGCGTACGAGCTCCAGGTGTCGTCCCGGGTCGTCGAACAGATCGTGCGACCGACCGGGCTCATCGATCCCGAGGTCACGATCCGGCCGACCAAGGGTCAGATCGATGACCTCATCGAAGGCATCAACCAGACTGTCGCACAGGACGAGCGGGTGCTCGTCACGACGCTGACCAAGAAGATGGCCGAAGACCTCACCGACTACCTGCTCGAGATGGGCTTGCGGGTGCGCTACCTCCACTCGAATGTCGACACCATCCAACGCATCGAGATCCTGCGCGATCTCCGCCTCGGCGAGTTCGACGTGCTGGTGGGCATCAACCTGCTGCGAGAAGGCCTCGATCTGCCCGAGGTGTCACTCGTGGCGATCCTCGACGCCGACAAAGAGGGGTTCCTGCGCAGCGGCACGTCGCTGATCCAGACGATGGGCCGGGCCGCCCGCAACGTCAACGGCAAGGTCGTGATGTACGCCGACACCGTCACCGATTCGATGCGCCGAGCCATCAACGAGACGCAGCGGCGGCGCCAGGTTCAGATCGCGTACAACGAGGCGCACGGCATTGACCCGCAGACGATCCGCAAGGCCGTCACCGACATCTTGTCGCTGATCCGCCCCGATGAAGGGGCGCCGGTACCGGGCAGCGATCGGCGCAAGCGGTGGCGCGACAACGCCCGGCGGTCGGCCAGTGCGGTCGAGCTCGAGTTGCGCGAGTTGCCCCACGACGAGCTCGAGCGACTCATCCGCACGCTCGAAGAAGAGATGCACACCGCCGCCACCGACTTGCGCTTCGAGTATGCGGCGCGGTTGCGCGACGAGATCAACGACCTCAAACGCGAGCTGCGCGACGTCCGCGCGTCCTAGCCCCTGCGCGATTGCGCGGCGTGCCAACGCGTCGACGGTCCTGCTCATCCAACGTGAGGCCCGAAACCGGTCTGCTCGTTGGGCGGCGACGGCGTGTGCCGATTATCGTGGGCGGCACTCACTTGGTTGCAAATGGGGGCACGTTCATGGCTGACAACTTCGATTTCGATCCGTTCGATCCGAAGTTCTTCGAAGATCCGTACCCGTCCTACACGACGATGCGCCACGAGTACCCGGTGTACAAGAAGGAGGTCGAGAACCACCGCGTGTGGCCGCACTATTGGATGATCTCGCGCGCCTCCGACGTCAACAGCGCGCTCAGCGACTGGAAGACCTACTCCTCGGCCGGCGGCACGCTCGTCGACACCGACGTCTCGCTCCTGCCGCCCAACATGTTCCACATGGACCCTCCGCATCACGACGAGTTGCGTTCGATCCTCTCGCGGGTGCTGACACCCAAACGCATCGCCGACCTCGAGCCGCAGATCCGGGCCTACGCTCTGAGCCTGGTCGAGGAGCGCCTCGGGGCGGGCACGTTCGACGCCTCGACGCAGTTCGCGCAGTTGATTCCCACCGTCACGATGTGCACGCTGATGGATCTGCCCCAGACCGAGCGCGAGAAGTTCTTGCAGTGGAATCTCGACACCCTCGGGGCCGCCGACTTCACCAGCCCGACCGCGTTGAAGGCGTGGGGCGAGATGGACGCCTACTGGCGCGACATCGTCAAGGACCGTCGCAACCGCGGCACCAAAGACCTCATCTCACAGATCCTCGACGCGCAACTCGAGGGCGAGAATCTCGCCGACGAAGAGGTCTCGGGGTTTTGCTCGTTGCTGCACGACGCATCGCAGAACACGACGATGAACATGATTACCAACGCCATCATCGTGCTGAGTCGCTTTCCCGATCAACGGCGCAAGCTCAAGGCCAACCCGGCGCTGTGGTCCACTGCGCTCGAAGAGCTCTTGCGATTCGTCTCGCCCGTGCAAGGTCTGGCCCGCATGACGACGCGCGACGTCGAGTTGCACGGTGTCACGATGAAGGCCGGCGACCAGGTGCTGTTGCTCTACGGGTCGGCCAACCATGACGAGACCGTCTTCGACAACCCCGAGGTGCTCGATCTCGAGCGCACGGTCAAGACCAACTGGACCTTCGGTCACGGCATCCACTATTGCCTCGGCAACGCCGTCGCCCGTCTCGAGACCCGCGTCGCGATTCAAGTGTTGCTCGACACCATCGGCGATTGGGAGCTCGACGAGTCCGCGCTCGAACGCAACCAACTCGTGCCGACGCGTGGCGTTGCGCACGCACCGATCAGCTTCGAGATGGCCAACGTCTGATGGACAAGCGCGAGTTCGAGTTCGATCTGTTCGATCCGCAGCAGACGCAGAACATGTGGGACAAGATGCAACGCATGCGGCGCGAGTGTCCCGTTGCGCAGCCTGCCGAGGGTTTCTACTACACCTCGCGCTACGCCGATACGCAGCGGGTGTTTCGTGATTCGCGCACCTTCAGTTGTGAAGGCGGCTTTCGCGCCGCCGGTGTCGTCATCCCCGAAGACGAGCTCTTTCTCGCCGAGATGGACGCGCCGCTGCATCCCCGGTTGCGCAAGCTGCTGTTGAAGTCGTTCAACCCGGGCATGGCCAAAGGCGCAGAGGCGTTCACGCAGTCCTACATCGATCAATTGTTGAGCGACTTGAAGGCCAAAGGTGGCGGTGACATCGTCGGGGAGGTCTCGGCCCGCGTGCCGCTCGCCGTCACCGGTCACGTGCTGGGCATCCCGCTCGCCGACATTGCAGAGCTCTCGGCGCAGTTCTTCGCACTTTTGCACACCGACTGGCCTGCGTACGGCATCAAAGATCGTGAGCACCCCGATGTCGGCAAGGACATCGCGGGCTCCGCCCCCGAGCTCGCCGACTACTTCGATCGCATGATCGACGCCCGGCGCAAAGGCGAAGTCGAGACCGACGATCTGGTGAGCCAGATGGTCGAGGCCGACATCGAGGGCGACCACCTGTCGACTGAGCGCATCCGTTCGCTGGCCATCAACTTCTTGTCGGCGGGTCTGTCGACCACCAACCTCATCAGCAACCTCTACTACCGGTTGATCGAATCCAGCGATTTCGACCGCACGTTGCGCGACGACCCTTCGCTCGTCCCGGTGGCGGTCGACGAGTCGCTGCGCTTCGAGCCTCCGGTGCTCTTCCTGTTCCGCACCGCGACACAAGACACGGAGATTGCCGGCACTCCGATCAAACCGGGTGACCGTCTCGTCACCGGCATCGCGTCGGCCAACCGGGACGAGTCGGTGTTCGAACGGGCCAACGAGTTCCGGCTCAACGCGTCGGACCCCGAACATCTCGCATTCGGTGCGGGGCCACACTTGTGCCTCGGCAACCACATGGCGCGCATGGAGGGCAGAGTGGCGGTCGAGGAGTTCTTCCGTCACTTCGGCCCCGGTGAACTTCGCCTCGCTCCCGACTACGAGTATCACCTGATGCCTCACTTCCTCGAGTACGGTCCCGAGCGCCTCGACGTCGTGGTTCAGCCCGGCGCAAAATAGCGGTGACTCGTTGGATATCGAAGTAGTCATCGATCGCGAGCGTTGCATCGGGTCGCAGAACTGTGTGCATCACCTGCCGGCGATGTTCCAGATCGACGACGAAGGCCTCGCGGTCACGATCCCGCACCGCGACGCGCCGGTCGACTTGCTCGACGTCGTAGTGCGTGATTGCCCGACCGAAGCAATCCAACTCCGTCGCTCGGCGACGCCCGAATGAACCCTCAGAGAGGCACACCATGAACGTTCGAGCGGTTGACGTCGCGGAGAAAGTCGGTCACCCCATCATCGACGCCGATGGGCACATACTCGAGTTCACGCCGGCGGCGCTGCCGTATCTCCGCGAAGCGATGGGCCCTGACGTGTTCGAGCGCTATCGCGAACGGATGTCGCCGCTGCGCGCCGCGATGGCCAGCCCGACGCTCGAGCAACGACGCAAGAGCCGCGTGCCGCAAGCAGGGTGGTGGGGCTCGCCGTCGCGCCATGCCATCGACCTCGCGACCTCGATGGCCCCTCGACTGCTGCACGAGCGCCTCGGCGATCTCGGGTTTTCCTATGCGATCTTGTATCCGACGAGCGGTATGGGTTCCGCGGGTGTGCAGGACGATGAAGTGCGCGTCGGTTTGTGCCGCGGATTCAACGACTTCTTCGCCAGCGTCTACGGGCCGTTCCAAGATCGCGTGACGGTCGCGGGCATCATCCCCATGAACACGGTCGAAGAAGCCGTTGCCGAACTCGAGCACTGCAAGCAGCTCGGGCTCAAGGTCGTCAGCATCCCGAACGGCGTGCTGCGCCCGATCGACTCACCCCAGCCGTCGCCGTGGCTGCTGCCGGGGCAATCGCATTGGTGGGATTTCTTCGGCCTCGACAGCGAGCACGACTATGACCCGGTATGGGCAAAGTTCGAAGAGCTGAACTACGCCGTCACCGTGCACGGAGGCATCGGCGCTCCGCCCACGTGGCTGTACACGTCGATCACCAGTTGGATGGCCAACCACATCGGTTCGTTCGCCGGCATGACCTACCCGACGTGCAAGTCGCTCTATCTCGGCGGCGTCACTCGGCGATTCCCCAATCTCGTGTTCGCGTTCCAAGAATGCGGCGTCGGCTGGGCGCCGACCTTGCTCGCCGACACGACCGAGCACTGGGAAAAGCGCAACCTGGCGCAAGTGGAAGAGATCTACGACCCTTCGCTGCTCGATGTCGCCGAGCTCGCATCACTGGTGCGCCAATATGCGCCGGAGTTGACCGAAGGGGTCGAAGGCGATCTCGAAGAACTGCTCGTCGCCTGTACGTTGCGCGGAACGCCACCGGAAGATCACGACGAGTTCGCGGCCATGCAGATCCGCACCAAGACGGACCTGGCCGAGCTATTCGTACCGAACTTCTATTTTGGTTGCGAAGCCGACGATCGTTCGACGGCATACGCGTATTCGCCGTCAAATGCCTTCGGCGCACAGTTCAAGCCGATGCTCGGTTCCGACATCAGCCACTTCGACGTCCCCGACTTTGCGGCGGTGCTCCCCGAGGCGTACAAGATGGTCGAGAAGGGCATTCTGACGCCCGAGCAGTTCAAGAAGTTCACGTTCACCAACGTGTGCGAATTGCTGCAACGGGCCGATCCGGCATTCTTCGTCGGCACCGCACTCGAAGGCGCGGTCGATTCGCCCGTCGCCGGTTAGCGCCACGCCGTGGAGCGCAACCGTGTGTTGTTACTTCTTGCCGCGCCCGACGATGTGATCACGCCGACGCTGCGCGACGCGCTGGGCCGCGAG
The DNA here is from genome assembly GCA_035525225.1 of Acidimicrobiales bacterium. Lineage (GTDB taxonomy): Bacteria > Actinomycetota > Acidimicrobiia > Acidimicrobiales > WLNW01 > DATLFA01. The sequence continues at coordinate 130 of DATLFA010000023.1, read as the reverse complement.
GCGAAAGCGGCGTTGGCCAAGTCGACCGTCGCCGACGCGACCTACCGGGTCGCAGCGCGCGTGCCGTCCTCGGGAGCGACGCCGCCGCCGCCCTACGACCTGATACTCGAACGCGGCCTCGCCAACGGCG
>DATLFA010000021.1:0-17595 GCA_035525225.1 Acidimicrobiales bacterium | reverse complement strand
GGCGCCGTCCGCGTCTGCGCCGCCGGGCGCGCGTCGCCCGGCGGACGAGGCTCGACAGCAACTGGCGTCCAATCGTCGTCCCGGCACGAGCAACACCCGCTCCGCCCCTGCGAACACGACCTCGCGACCTGCGCCCTCGGGGCCCACGCGCTCCGCTCCCCCACGGCCGGCGGCCGCCGACGCTCCGGCAGCCCCATCGGCGCTGGACGCTTCGGCACTCGACAATGGTGAACCCGACAATGGTGATCTCGCCTCGCTGTGGACATCGACGGTGTTGCCGGCGTTGTCGGCCAAGACGCGGGCGCTCTTCTTGGGCGTGCCCATCGCGGCCGACGGCGACAGCGTCGTGTTTACGTTCGCCACTGACACCCACCGTTCGCGTTGCGATCAAGCACGCGCCGATGTCGAGTCCGCCTTCAGCCAGAGTGCCGGTCGCGCCATCGCCATCCGTCTGGTCGACGACCGCCACGGCGACAGCGACGAGCACATCGATCTCAACGAACTCGAAGACGCGCCCGCGGCGGGCACGCTCATCGATCAATTGACCACCGCCTTCCCCGGCGCCGAGATCATCGAGGAGTGACCCATGCCTGGCGATGAGCTAGTGCCGTTCGGTGCAGATGACGACCCTGACGAACTGTTCGATCTCGACGACGATCTCGACGACGATCTCGACGACGGCGCCGGTTTCGGCGGCCTGTTGGGTGGTGATCTCGGCGGTTTGCTCGGGGCCGCGCAACAGGCCATGGCCCGCGCCGAGCAGGCCGCGCAAGAACTTGTCGAAGGAAGTGCTGGCGGCGGGGCGGTGCGGGTGCTCGTCAACGGCGCATTCGAGTTCTCGAAGCTGACGATTCGGCCCGATGTGGTCGACCCCGATGACGTCGAGATGCTCGAGGACATGATCCTCGCCGCGCTCAACGACGCCGCCACCAAGATTCGTGATGCCCAGGCACGCATCCAACAGGACATGATGGGCGGTCTCGGCGGCTTGGGAGGGCTGGGCGGCCTGCTCGGTGGTGCGTGACGTGGCGTCGCACTACGCACTCCCCGTACAAGACGTCATCGACGAGTTGAGTCGCCTTCCCGGCATCGGCCCCAAGTCCGCACAACGCATCGCCTATCACCTCTTGCGCGCGTCCAAGCAAGAGGCGGACCGTCTGGCCGCCGCGATCACCGACCTGAAGGAGCGCATCGGCTTTTGCCAGCGGTGCTTCAACATCGCCGAGGGCGATCTGTGCCACATCTGCCGCGACGAGCGCCGCGACGGGCACGTGATCTGTGTCGTGGAGGAACCGAAGGACGTGGTCGCGATCGAGCGCACGGGAGAGTTCCGGGGCAAGTACCACGTGCTGCAGGGGGCAATCAGCCCCATCGACCGAGTCGGCCCCAACGAGTTGCGTATCCGCGAATTGCTGGGCCGCCTCGCGGGCGAGGGCATCACCGAGATCATTCTCTGCACCAACTCGACGCTCGAGGGGGACGCCACGGCGACCTATCTCTACCGCCTGCTCAAGCCACTCGGCCTCGTCGTCACCCGTCTCGCCACCGGCCTGCCGGTGGGTGGTGATCTCGAGTTCGCCGACGAGTTGACCCTCGGCCGGGCCCTGCGATCTCGCCGCGACCTCGACGTCGACTGAAAAGATGACGGCCGGGCCCGTTGCGATGCAAGCAGACCCGGCCGCAGTTGCTTCGACCTGGGAAGGAGGAGGGGTTTCGCTCTCTGGCCGAAGTGTTCTGAAATCGAATCCCGGTGTGCCACCTCGACTAGCCGAGCGCGGGCGGACTCTTAGACCGGCTAGCCGAGGTGACACCTCGGGCGATCGCATCAGGGGTGGGAGGTGGAGCTGCGGTGGCTCCGTCCCCCGATCCGAACGTTACGATTACTTTACAACATGGCCGGATCGGCTGACAAGAGGAATTTTGCGGTTCGGTTACAATTCCGGCAACGAACCAGGTCAGGAGCCTGTGCCTTGCTGAAAGGGCCGCAGCGCCTGCCCCACTGCGTCACCCACCATTTGTGACAATGAGTCTCGATCAGCGGGGTCGACAGCGGGGCTTTCGGTCTCGGTGACCGGCGCGAACTGGTCGAACTGGGTGCGGGCCGGGCGCGGGGTCGCCGGCTGGCCGGAGGTGTCGTCGTCGGGCGGGCTGACGATGGTTCGCTCGGGCACACCCCCCACCAACTCGACCGCGGTCTGGACTTCGGCCAGCGCCGCCAGGAGACGTTCGTGGGTGCGTCGCTCTGTCGAGATGATCAGGTCGAGGCGCTCTTGGGCCTGGTTGAGGATCTCCGTCGAGCGTTCCTGCGCGCGCTCTTGCGCCGCCACTTCTTCTTCGTGCGCCCGCACCTTGGCCGTGTCGAGCAGCCTCGAAGCCGATGCTTCGGCCTCGGCGACCATCGTCGACGCCCGCTCCTCGGCATGCTCGACCAACTCTTGCGCATCCTTCTCGGTTTGTTCGCGCACTCGGCGCACCGCTTCGTCGGTCTCGGCGGTGATGCGCGCGGCGCGCTCTTCGGCTTCGGCTCTCAGGATGCGGGCCGCCTCGTCGGCCTCGGCCCGGACCTGCTTTGCGTAATCCTCGGCCTCGCCCTTGCGCGTGGTGGTCTCGGAGTTGAGGCTCGCCCACAGCTGCTTGATGCGGGCTTGTTCGGCCTCGGCGAAGGAGTCGGCCTCCATGCGGGTCTGTTCGGCGCTGGTGCGGTGCTGGGTCGCGAATGCCTCGGCTTCGGATCGCATGCGCTTGGATTCGGCGCGGGCGTTGGTCAACTCGACCTCGGCCTGGGTCTTGATGCGCTGGATGTCGCCTCGCTGCGCCGCGACCGTCGCTTCGGCCTCGGCGATGATCTCGGCCGCACGGGCCCGTGCATTGGCTTCGATCTCCGAAGCGGTGCGGTGGGCGCTCTCGAGCACGTTCGCCACCTCGGCCCCGACCTGTACCAGTTCGGGGCGAGGCTGCGCCGCGATGCTCGACGCGATCTCGTGGAGGAAACCTCGCACTTCTTCTGGGGCATAGCCCTTGCGAACCGTGCGAAACGCTCGGCTCTCGATATCGCCCGGTGTCATTGCCATTCCGCCCTTACCTCACAATACGCGTCCTAGTATCTCACTCAGCGTGGTCCCAGGGTAAGCCCTGGCGTGGAATTGGGTCCTTCGACCACCTCTAGACTCGCCCATTGCCACGCACAAGGGCAGGCACCCCCACCATCGCGACCGCGCCAACGTGGCGCATCGGAGATCCCATGCTGCTGACCGAGATCGACCACATCGCGATCGCCGTCAACGACCTCGAGGCGGCGATCGCCTACTACGAATCGGCCTTCGGCGCGCAGGTGCACCACCGCGAGGTGGTCGAGCGCGACGGCGTCGAAGAGGCCCTGTTGAAGGTGGCGGAGTCGTATATCCAGCTCACTACCCCGACTCGTCCCGATTCACCCATCGCCACGTTCCTGGCCAAGCGGGGCGAAGGCATCCATCACGTTGGCTACCGAGTCGACGATTGTGCCAAGGCCCTCGCGGCCGTCGTCGCCGCGGGCAGCAAGCCGATCGACAACGCTCCCCGCCCCGGTTCGCGCGGCACCACGGTCGCGTTCGTGCACCCGAAGGGCTCGTTCGGCACCTTGATCGAACTCGTGCAGGAAGGGACAGGGCAGTAGAGCCAGAGAAGCTCGCGGTAGTCAGGGCCTCGGCCACACGGGCGGGCGCTTCTCGACGAAGGCGTGCATCCCCTCGCGGGCGACCGGCTGCAGGGCGTTTTCGACCATCACCGATGTCATCGCCGAATAGGCAGCCGGTTCGTCGAGGCCCAACTGTTCGTAGAAGGCCCGTTTGCCGAGCGCGAGCGTGTCGGCACTGAACTGCATGATCTGGCCGGCCAGCGCGACGACTGCGGCATCGAGTTGCCCCGCGGGCACGACTCGGTTGACGAGCCCCCATTCGAGCGCAGTCTGCGCGTCGATGGGCTCACCGGTGAGGAGCATCTCGAGCGCCCGCTTCATCCCGATCGCGCGTGAAACCGGCACCATCGGCGTCGAGCAGAAGAGGCCGATGCGCACGCCCGGCGTGGCGAACTTCGAACGATCGGAAGCGACGGCGAGATCGCAGCCGGCGACGAGCTGGCAACCGGCAGCCGTGGCCACACCGTCGACTTTGGCGATGACCGGCTGTGGTGCATGACGAAGCGCGCGCATCAGCATCGAGCATCGGTTGAAGAGCTCGACGTAGTAGCGCTCGTCGCGGTCGAGCATCTCCGCGATGTCGTGTCCGGCAGAAAACGCCGGCCCGTCGGCTTCGACGACGAGCACCCGCACCGAGGCGTCGGCGGCAAGATCGTCGATGGTCGCTTCGAGCGTCTGCATGAACTCGAGGCCCATTGCGTTGCGCCGCGCCGCGCGGGACAGTCGCACGAAGCCGATGCCGTCATCGACGTGAACCTCGACGCCGCTGTCACTCATGCGCAAAGACTACAAGGAGTGGGCCATTCGGATCTTTCCGCCGCGACGAGCCGCTCGGAGTAAACCCACGACCCCCGCGTGTCGTTGATGATCTCGTGGAGAACATGATGGTGACGGAAAAGGGTGCCTGCCGGCAGCTCCTCGACTGGTTGATCGAGCAGATCGAGATCCTCGATCATCACATCGACAGCATGGCCGATGCAGCCCGTGACTCGCGCGAAGTGGTCGACTTGCTCGAGCATCAGCTCCGCGACGCGCGTGAATGGCTGTGTCAGCAGCTCAATGACGCGCTCGAAGCCCGCGGCATAGAAGCCGCGTAGCCGCGGGCCCGAGCGGCCCTTTGAGCGGGAAGCTGGGGCCCGAGGGGCCCTTTGAGCGCGGAACCGAGCGGCCCGTAGGCTGGCCGCATGATCGTGCACATCGTGGACGGCACCTACGAACTGTTCCGTTACTTCTTCGCGGTGCCTTCTCATCTGACAGCCGACAACCGTGAAGTGGGCGGCACGCGGGGCGTTGTGGGTTCAATGCTGTCGATGCTCGAAAACGGTGCGACCCACGTCGGGATCGCGACCGACCATGTGATCGAGTCGTTCCGCAACGATCTCCTCGGGAGCTACAAGACCGGTGCGGGGATCGATCCTGCATTGCGCTCGCAGTTCACGTTGCTCGAGGACACGCTGTCGGCTGTTGGCTTCTGTGTGTGGCCGATGGTCGAGTTCGAGGCCGACGACGCAATGGGCGCGGCAGCCAAAGTTGCCGCGACCGACCCCCGTGTCGAACGAGTGATGCTCTGCACGCCCGACAAGGACCTCGGCCAATGCGTGACCGAAGACGGTCGTGTCGTGCAGTTCGATCGGCGCAAAGAAGCACTCATCGATTTCGCCGCGGTGATCGCCAAGTTCGGTGTGCCGCCCGCTTCGATACCCGACTATCTCGCACTCGTGGGCGACACCGCCGACGGTATCCCGGGCGTGCAAGGTTGGGGCGCGAAGACCACCGGCGCGGTATTGGCCCGTTACGGCCACATCGAAGCCATACCGCTCGAAGCAGGCAAGTGGGATGTCGGTGTCCGCGGCGCGGGGAAGCTGGTCAACGCGCTGGCCGCTCACTACGAAGACGCGATGTTGTACCGACGCCTCGCGACGATCGAGACCGACGCACCGACGATCTCGTCGGTCGACGAGCTCGAATGGAAGGGACCGCGCGCAGACTGTGCCGACGCACTGCACGCGATCGATGCCGGCGCCTACGTCAACCGCATCGATCGCATACTCCGCCGCAAGCGTTAGCGCTATCCGAAGATCTGGGCGATCTCTGCCGGCGCAACGACATCGAGCTGCGCGTACGTGCACGACCCCGGTGTGCGATCGGGACGAAATCGCAACACTCGTCCGTTGTGGCGGAAGCGTCCGTTGAGCAAGCCTTCGTATTCGACCTCGGCGACCAACCCCACGCGCAAGGGCACCCACGACATCTCTTTCTTCGCGTTCCACCGCGATGGCGCGCCGGGCATACGCGTACCCGATTCGAAGTCACCGCCGAGCTGCTTCAGCCAATCGGCCCATGGGTGGTCTTCGATACGCTGGAGAGCGAACGGTTCGAGCTCGGCGATCAGCTCACCGCGGCGTTTGGCGGTGAACGACGCGGCTACACCGACATGATGCAGTTGGCCTTCGTCGTCGTAGAGGCCGAGCAGTAATGAGCCGACGCCCTGCCCGTCCTTGCGCCAGCGAAACCCCGCAACCGCGCAATCCGCAGTGTGGCGCCGCTTGACCTTGATCTGCACCCGCTTGTCCTGCACGTAGGGGTTGTCGGGGGGCTTGGCCATGACACCGTCGAAGCCGGCACCTTCGAAGCGGTCGAACCAGTCCCGGGCGGTGTCGATATCGCTGGTGCTGGGGGTCAAGAACACAGGCGGCTCGAACTGGCCCGCGAGTCCTTCGAGGGCGGCTTTGCGTTCGCGCAATGGCCGCGATGTCAGATCGTCGTCGCCGAGCGCGAGGAGATCGAACGCGACGAACGACGCGGGAGTCTCGACTGCGAGCCGGTTCACCCGCGACGCCGCCGGGTGGATGCGCTGGCCGAGCACGTCGAAGTCGAGGCGTCCGTCGACCGCGACGACGACCTCACCGTCGACGACGCACCGCGGCGGCAGCGATCGCTTGAGCGGCTCGAGGAGCTCGGGGAAGTACCTCGTCAGGGGACGGTCGTTACGACTGCCGAGCTCGATCTCGTCACGATCGCGGAAGACGATGCAGCGAAACCCGTCCCACTTCGGCTCGAACACGTAGTCACCCTCGGGCACCTCATGGGTGGCCTTGGCCAACATGGGAAGCACAGGTGGCATCACAGGTAAACGCACGGCCGGAGGTTAAACCCCCCTTGCGCCGTGGCGGGCATGGGCCGTACCGTTCTCGCACCTACGCGCTGCCGGGGGGCCGGCAAGGAGGTCGGTGATGAAGCGCTACTCGCCTTCGCACATCCGCAACGTGGTGCTCGTCGGGCACAGCGGTGCCGGCAAGACGACCCTGGCCGAGGCCCTGCTGCACAGAGCGGGGGTCACGACTCGGATGGGCCGCGTCGACCAGGGGTCGACCGTCTGCGACTACGACCCCGAGGAGCAACGGCGCGGACTGTCGTTGTCGTTGGCGATGGCGCCACTCGAGTGGAAAGACCACAAGATCAACCTCATCGACACGCCGGGCTACGCCGACTTCGTCGGTGACGTGATCGCGGCGTTGAGAGTGTGCGACCTGGCCATCTTCGTCGTGAGCGCAGTCGAAGGTGTGCAAGTACAAACCGAAGCCGTGTGGAAGATCGCCAACAAGATGGGCGTGCCCCGCATGGTGTTCGTCAACAAGCTCGATCTCGAACGAGCGGATTTCCAGTCGGCCCTCGAGCAGCTCCAGGCGCGATTCGGCGCCGGCATCGCGCCGATCGAGCTGCCGATCGGTGAGGGTCCGACGTTCAGGGGCATCGCCGATCTGCTGACCGACACCGCCTACCTCTATGACGGCGGCGTTGCCACACAGGCTGATATCCCCGCCGAGATGGAATCCCTCGAGCATCAGGTGCACGAGAGCCTCGTCGAAGGCATCGTTGTCGCCGACGAAGAGCTGCTCGAGCGCTACCTCGAAGGCGACGTACCGGGGGTGCTCGAGCTCGAGGCGACGTTGGCCAAAGGTGTCGCCGAAGCGTCCGTGTTCCCCGTCGTGCTCGGCTCGGCCTTGACCGAGAGTGCCATCGATCGCTTGGCCGACTTCATCTGCGAGATCGGGCCGTCTCCCGTCGACCGTCCGACCATCGTGCGCGCGGGTGCAACAGAGGTCGAGGTGAAGGCCAATGAGAGCGGCGAACCCTTGGCGTTCGTGTTCAAGTCGATCGCCGATCAATACGTCGGTCAGGTCTCGCTCTTCAAAGTGATATCCGGCACGATCAAGCCCGACCTCCATCTGATCAACTCACGCACGTCGGCCGACGAGCGATTGCACGGCTTGTTCGCGCTGCGCGGCAAAGAGCAAGTCCAGATGACCGAGCTCGTCGCCGGGGACCTCGGCGCGGTGGCCAAACTCGGCAACACGGGCACGAGTGACACGCTCGCACCCAAGGGCAAGCCCGTGGTGGTGCCGCGCATCGACCAGCCCGCGCCGTCGTTGGCAGTGGCCATCGTGCCCAGGACCCAGCCCGACGAAGACAAGCTGGGCAATGTGTTGCATCGCATCCAGCACGAAGATCCGGCCATCGTCGTCGAGCGCGACGAAGAGACGCACCAGACGCTGCTGCGCGGTACAGGCGAGACGCATCTTTCGGTGACGCTCGAAAAGATCCAGCGCAAGTTCGGTGTCAACGTCGATACCGAAGACGTTCGCGTGCGCTATCGCGAGACGGTCACCGGCACATCGGACGCCGAGGGCAAGCACAAGAAGCAGAGCGGTGGTCACGGTCAGTTCGCGGTGTGCAACCTCAAGATGGCACCGCGCGATCGCGGCGCGGGCTTCGAGTTCATCGACAACATCGTCGGCGGTGCGATCCCCCGATCGTTCATCCCTGCGGTCGAAAAGGGCATCATCGAGTCGATGGCGTCGGGTGGCGTCTACGGCTATCCGGTGGTCGACCTCTCGGTGACGCTGTACGACGGCAAGTTCCACTCCGTCGACTCCAACGAAGCGTCGTTCAAAATGGCGGCTCGGCTCGGCTTTCGCGAGGCGATGGCCAAAGCGAACCCCGTGTTGCTCGAGCCGATCTCGCGCGTCGAGGTCACGGTGCCGAGCGACAAGCAGGGCGACGTGATGGGCGATCTCAACACCCGCCGCGGTCGGGTGCAGGGTTCAGAGGCGCTCGGCGACGGCGAACACGTGGTGCTCGCGCTGGTGCCCACCAGCGAGACGACTCGCTACGCGATCGATCTTCGTTCCATCACCGGCGGCCGCGGCCGATTCACGGCCGAGCATGCGCACTACGACATCATGCCGGCGCATCTGGTCGACAAGGTCAAGCGCACGGTCAAAGACGACTGACTTGCCTCGCAATCAGGGGAACGCATAGGTGCGAAGCTGATCGAGTGCTTCGCACGGTGAGACCGATCTTTGAAACATGCACCGAGCGGAGCCCTTGACGAAGCCCGTGTCGACGGTCGTGTCCAGGAACGCGAGCAGCGACGACCAGAACTCGTCCTGGTCGAGCAGCGTGATCGGCTTGAGCGGCGCGTGCAGCCGTAGCTGATTCCACGTCGCGGCTTCGAACAACTCGTCGAGGGTGCCCAAACCGCCCGGGAGCACGACGAACCCGTCGGAGATGTCGTACATCAATCGCTTGCGGTCATGCATGCTGTCGACGAGATGCAATTGCGTCAGATTCTCGTGGGGTACTTCTCGCGAGAACAGACCGTTGGGCAACACACCGATGGCCTCGCCGCCGCCCTCGAGGACCGCATCGGCGACCATGCCCATCACGCCGACCTTGCCGCCGCCGAAGACGAGTCCGATGCCCTGTTGCGCGAGCGTGGCGCCGAGTCGACGGGCGAGTGCATGGATCGATTGGTGGCTACCGGCACTCGACCCGCAGAAGACGCCGACCCTCTGTAGCTCACGCACGGCGAGCAAGGTAGCGCGCTCACCGGGCCGACACCCGCTGATCGAGCCGATCGCATCGACCTGGAAACTCGACACATTGGCGGCGATGATCCGCCGCTAGTCTCCGGGCATGGCTACCCATTCGATGAAGGAACGCCTCGACGATCTCGAACGACGCCGCAACGAAGCGCTGCACCCCGCGCCAGAGCGTACGGTGCAGCGCCAGCGGGAAAAGGGCAAGATGCTCGCCCGCGAGCGCATCGAGTACCTACTCGACCCTGGTTCGTTCCAAGAGCTCGACATGTTCGCGCGCCATCGGGCATTCGAGTCCGGCATCGAAGAGCGGCCTTACACCGACGGTGTGATCACGGGCACGGGCACCATCGAAGGCCGCCATGTGTGCGTCTTCGCCCAGGATTTCACGGTGTTCGGCGGCGCATTGGGCGAGGTTTTCGGCGAGAAGATCCACAAGATCATGGATCACGCGCTCAAGCTGGGTGTCCCGATGATCGGCCTCAACGACGGTGCCGGTGCCCGTATCCAAGAGGGTGTCGTCTCGCTCGACGCGTACGGCGGCATCTTCTACCGCAACGTGCAATCGTCGGGAGTCATCCCCCAGATCAGCGTCATCTTGGGCCCCTGCGCCGGTGGCGCGGTCTATAGCCCGGCCATGACCGACTTCATCTTCATGGTCCGCGAGACGTCGCACATGTTCATCACGGGCCCCGATGTCGTCAAGACGGTGACCGGTGAAGAAGTGAGTCTCGAAGAGTTGGGCGGTGCCGGGAGCCATTCGAGCAAGTCGGGTGTGGCGACGTTCGTCTCCGAAGACGAGAAGTCCTGTATCGACGATGTCAAGTATCTGTTGTCGTTCTTGCCGTCCAACAATCTCGAAGAGCCGCCGCGAAGCGCGTTCAGCGACGACCCCGACCGACGTTGCGAAGAGCTCTACCAATTGATGCCAGAGAGCGCCAATGTCCCCTACGACATGAAAAAGCTCATCGAGATCATCGTCGACGACGGTGATTTCTTCGAGTATTTCCCTCACTGGGCGCGCTCGATCGTGTGTGGTTTCGCCCGTCTCAATGGCCGGCCCGTCGGCATCGTTGGCAACCAACCGTTGGTGCTCGCGGGCGTGCTCGACATCGAGTCGTCGGAGAAGGCCGCGCGCTTCGTCCGCACGTGCGATGCGTTCAACATTCCGTTGGTCACATTCGTCGACGTGCCGGGTTTCTTGCCCGGCGTCGACCAGGAATACGGCGGCATCATCCGCCACGGGGCCAAACTGCTCTACTCCTACTGCGAAGCCACCGTGCCGCGCATCCAAGTGATCACGCGCAAGGCCTACGGCGGCGCCTACGTCGTCATGGATTCCAAGTCGGTGGGCTCGGACCTCGCATTCGCGTGGCCGACGGCCGAACTCGCGGTCATGGGTCCGCAAGGCGCAGTCGAGATCATCTACCGCCGCGAACTGCAAGCCGCCGCTGATCCGCCGGCGAGGCGGGCCGAGCTCGTCGAGGAGTACACCGAGCGTTACGCGAACCCCTACATCGCGGCCGAGCGGGGCTACGTCGATGACGTCATCGACCCCGCCGACACGCGGATCAAATTGATCCGCGGTTTCGAGATGCTGCGCTCGAAGCGCGAAGAGCTCCCCAAGCGCAAGCACGGCAACGTGCCTTTGTGACGATGCGCATCGATCCTCTGCCGAGCGACGAAGAGGCCGCGGCGGTCATTGCCGCGATCGAAGCGTTGTGGCCGCGTCCGGTCAGTGCTGCCGGCACCTCGCGCATCGTGTCACCGGCGTGGCGATTTTCGGGCCGTTGGTGGTCGGGCACTTCGGTCGTGCGCCAATCTCGGCCGTAGCTGCCCGCACTGATTGGCCGCTCGGGCCGTGATTGCCGCTCAGTCGCCCGTTGCGACCTCGATGCGATCTTGTTGCCAGTCGCGCGCCGAGGTCAATGCGTCGTTCGCCCTCGACAACAACTCCGACGCACCGAATGCATGCGCGGGATAGCAGGCGATGCCGGCGCGCAGCGTCAAGTTCTGTGCTTGCTCGTTGAGTGAGCGGCGAATGCGTTCGACGGTCCAGATGGCGCCGTTCTCGCTCGTGTCTTCGAGCACGAGCGCGAAGCGCCCATCGCGCATATGACACGCTGTGTCGGCCTCGCGCAGCGTGGCATTGACCGCCTCCGCGACCATCGCCGGATGCGCCGGTTGCGGCTGCTCGGTGCGTAGTCCCTCGACGACTTCGAGCATCACGACGCCGACCGGGCGAAGGTGACGCCGAGCGGCGGCGATTCGAGCATCGACGGCGACGAGGAAATACTCCTGTGAGAACAACCCGGTGGCGGCATCGGTGAGTGCGTCGCCGGTCCGTTCGGCGAGGGGCATGTTGAGCTGGCCCGCCTTGGCCGGCGATTCACGCTGCGCCATCGCCAACTGCTCGCCGAGGCTGCGCACCGCCTCCTCCGCGCTGATTCGTGCCTGAACCTGTGCCGCCAGCGCCGCCTCGAGTTCGGTGATATCGCCGTGCAGACCGACCGCGACGACTTCTCGGGCCTGGCCGTGACGGCCGCTAAGCAGCGCAAACAACCCTGCGACCAGCGCTGCGGCCCCGGCGACGAGGGCGAAGACGGGTAGGTCGGCGGCGGCCGCGGCGATTCCCGCGGCCAGGCCGGTGACCCCGACGACGGCGCCGGCGGTGCTGTGCTGATCTTTCACGAATGCTCCATCGGCGCGCCGCAGCGGCAAATCAAGAGGCTTTCACCCTGTTGTTGTGACAGCGAGGGGGATGCGGCGGCCAACGATACGGCGGAGGGTCAAACCCAGCGGGCCGGAAGTGGCTGTGTCAACGCAATTTCGAGCCGCTTCAGGTACACGGGGCGGTCGAGTTCGCGGGCGCCCAGGCTGGCCAGGTGGGGTGTGAGCCATTGCACGTCGAGCAGGCGATTGCCGCCGTCGCGGAGCAACTCGGTCAATGCCACCAGCGCGACCTTCGACGCGTCGCGGGCGTGATGGAACATGGACTCGCCGGCGAAGAGTCCACCGATCGCCACCCCGTAGAGGCCGCCGACGAGTCGCCCGCCCTCGAACGCTTCGACCGAATGGACCCAGCCGAGATCGAAAAGGCGTGTATACGCGTCGATGATGCGACCCTCGATCCAGCCCTTCGGACGCTTTGGGTCACCGCACGCGCGGATCACTTGGTCGAACGCAGTGTCGACACGGATCTCGTAGCGGCGCGTCGCCTGGCGTAACGATCGGGTCACGTGGAGGTCGTCGAGGTCGAGGACCGCGCGCGGATCGGGGGACCACCAGCCGATCGGACCGCGCTTGCGGATCGGCATCGGGAACAACCCGCGGCGGTACGCGGCGAGGATGGTTCCCGGCTCGAGATCCGCGCCCACTCCGACGAGCCCGTAGTCATCGGCCGAGTCAATCGGTGGAAACACCCACGGTGTGGGCGGCGGCTCGATCGGCACGTGCGCAGGGTACCGTCCGAAATCGGATACGTTCGCCGAGCAAACCAGACGACAGCAGGTGACTCAGATGACCGGACCGCTCGCGCTCGTAGGCGGAACCGAGTGGACCGACGGATGTGATTTCGACGCGTCCCTACTCGCGATGAGTGGTGGCACCGAGGTGACCATGCTTCCCGCGGCCGCTGCGTTCGAAAATCCGGCGAAGGCAATCGCGCTGGCGGAGGGCTGGTTCGCCAACCTGGGCGCGACCGTGCGCGTCGTGCCGGTATACCGACGCGCCGAATCGAGCGACCCGGCGGCCGTCAAGGCCGTGCGTACGGCGCGCTTCATCTACCTGGCCGACGGCTCTGCTGCGCACCTGCGTTCGGTGCTCAAGGACACTCCGCTCGTCGACGCGCTCGTTGCGGCGTGGGACGACGGCGCAGTACTGGCCGCTTCTGCACAGGCGGCAACGGCACTGTGCGACGTCATGGTCGACCCGCGGGGCGGTGCGTTCACCGTGGGCCTCGGTGTCATCACCTGGCTCACCGTGATCCCGCGCTACGACGAATGGTCCAAAGAGAAGTCGCAACGCACCATTCGCATGGCAGGGTCGTCGCTGGTGGTTGCGGGTATCGACGATCGCACGGCGTTGATTCGTTCACCGGCCAGCGAATGGTCGGTGTCCGGCGCGGGCAAGGTGACCTTGTTCCGCGATCACAAGCTCGTCGGTCTGGACGCGCTCAGCTGACGGTGATCGTCACCGATTGGATGAGCACGGCCTCGGTGGGCGTACCCGCTGCGGTGCCGGTGGCGTCGAGGGCCTTCAGCGTGGTGTCGGCGCCCGCGGTGACCTGACCGAACAACGAGTAGTTCGGCGGCAGATCGATGCCCTGCTGGCCGCTGATGATGAAGAACTGGCTGCCGTTGGTGTCGGCGCCCGAGTTGGCCATCGCCAGTGAACCCAGCTTGTACTCGCCGGCCTGGGGCAGTTCGTCGGCGAACTTGAAACCCGGGCCGCCGGTGCCGGTACCGGTCGGGTCGCCGCACTGCACCACGAAACCGGGGATGATCCGGTGACAGGTGATGCCATCGAAGTACTTGTTGAGCGCCAGGCTGACGAAGTTGTTGACCGTGCCCGGGGCCTTGATCGGATCGAACTCGACCGTCAGGTCGCCCTTGCTGGTCTTGATGATCGCCGTATAGGTCTTGGTGACATCGATGCACTGTTTGAACGGTGCGGTGAACGCCCGCATGGCCTCGGTAGCGCCTGTTGCCGGTGGGCAATCGGTGGTGCCGTAAGAGAAGACGGTGGTGCCGGTGGGCACGGTCGACACCGGAACGGTCGTCCCCGTTGTGGTCGTGGTGTTGTCGTCGTCGCCGCCGTAACGGATGACGATGAACACACCGACGGCCACGAGGATGGCCGCGTAGATCCCGTAGTTGCGCAAGTTGCGGTTGCGCTTGGACTTCTTGGCGGCGATCTCTGCTTCGACCCTGCGGCTCTGACGGCCGGCCTTCTGGCGTTCACGTTTAGCGGTACCCACGAGGGCGGAACGCTAGCTGCGGATCTGGCCGATAGCGTGTCTGGCCGTGGCCCTGGTCGTGCAGAAGTTCGGTGGCACCTCGGTTGGCGACCCTGACCGCGTCCGTGAGGTTGCCGATCATGTGGCTCGCTGCCGGCGGCGCGGTGACGATGTCGTGCTCGTCGTCTCCGCTATGGGCAAAGAGACCGACGAGCTCCTGCGGCTGGCCGCTGCCGTGTCCAAGTCCCGCCCTGGGCGGGAGATGGACATGTTGATCACCGCGGGTGAACGCAAAGCTTGCGCGTTGGTGGCGATGGCGCTGCACGACGCCGGCGTGCCGTCGGCGTCGTTCACCGGCTCACAGGCCGGCTTCCTCACCGACGACACCCATATGAACGCCAAGATCCTCGAAGTGCGGCCCGATCGCGTCCGCGAGGCGATCGATCAGGGCATCGTGCCGGTAGTCGGCGGTTCCCAGGGGGTGTCGACCGAGCGCAATGTCACGTTCCTTGGTCGCGGCGGGTCCGACACGACCGCGGTCGCGCTCGCGCACGCCTTGAAGGCCGATGCCTGCGAGCTCTACACCGACGTGTCGGGCGTCTTCACGACCGACCCGCGGGTGGTGTCGCAAGCGCGCAAGATTCCGCAGATCTCCTTCGACGAATTGCTCGAGATGACGGCGTCGGGGTGCCCCAAACCGGCGATGCGGGCGGTCGAGCTCGCGCGTCTCTACAACGTCAAGCTGCATGTGCGTTCGGCCTTCACCTGGGAGCCGGGCACATGGGTCGTCGAGGAGGATCCAACGATGGAACAGGCCATGGTCTCCGCGGTCACCCACGACATGGGCGACGCCAAGCTCACCGTCACCGGTGTGCCCGACCGTCCCGGCGTCGCTGCGCTGATCTTCGGCCAGCTGGCCGACCGCGACATCAACGTCGACATGATCGTGCAGAACGTGTCCGCCGAAGGGCAGACCGATATCTCCTTCACCGTGCCATCCGATCAACTCGACGTCGCCGAAGCGCAACTGCGGGGCCTGGCCGGCGAGATCGGCGCCGGTGGTGTCACCACCGACCGAGCCATCGCGCGTGTCTCGATCGTTGGCGCCGGCATGAAGACCCATCCTGGCGTCGCGGCCAAGATGTTCGAGACGCTGGCATCGGCCAACATCAACATCGAGATGATCTCGACCTCCGCAATCCGCCTCACCTGTGTCGTGCGCGAAGACGAAGCCGAGCGCGCTGTCGCTGCGCTGCACGACGCCTTCGAGTTGCAGATCGGCTGATACCACTAACTCGGTTCTTGCCTCGACCGCGGGGCGGTAGCCTTGCCGCCCATGCGAATCGGAGTTTTCGGAGCCACCGGTCAGGTCGGTGGGGTGATGCGTCGCTTGCTCGTCGAGCGCGACTTCCCCGTCGACGAAATGCGCTACTTCGCCTCGAGCCGGTCGGCCGGCACGACGCTCGACTGGAAGGGCACCCAGGTCGTCGTCGAAGACACTGCAACGGCTGACTTCACCGGTCTCGACATCGCGCTGTTCAGCGCGGGCAAGACCACGTCGCTGGCCTTGGCCCCAACTGTCGCTGCCGCCGGCGCGATCGTGATCGACAACTCGTCGGCATGGCGTATGGATCCCGACGTGCCGCTCGTAGTGACCGAGGTCAACGCGCACACGCTCGCCGATCTCCCCAAGGGCATCGTCGCCAATCCCAACTGCACCACCATGGCCGGGATGGCGGTGCTCAAGGTGCTCGATCGCGAAGCCGGGCTGCGCAAGATCGTCGTATCGACCTACCAGGCGGTGTCCGGCGCGGGTCTCGCCGGTGTGGCCGAACTCGACGAGCAGGTACAAAAGGTCGCAACCAACGCGACGGAGCTCACCTTCGACGGCCGTGCGGTCGAGTTCCCGCCGAACCACAAGTTCGTGACGACGATCGCGTTCAATGTGATCCCGTTCGCCGGTTCACTTGTCGATGACGGCAACGAAGAGACCGACGAAGAGCAGAAGCTGCGCTACGAAAGCCGCAAGATCCTCGAACTACCAAACCTGTTGGTTTCGGGCACTTGCGTGCGCGTGCCCGTCTATACCGGCCATTCGTTGTCGATCAACGCCGCGTTCGAACGACCGATCAGCCCCGAGCGTGCTCGTGAGGTCCTCGCTTCGGCGGCGGGCGTCGTCCTCGACGACGTACCCACTCCGCTCAAGGCGGCAGGCACCGATCCGTCGATCGTCGGTCGCATCCGGCGCGATTCGACCGAAGAGCATGGGCTGGCCTTCTTCGTGTCGAGCGATAATTTGCGCAAGGGTGCGGCGCTCAACGCCATCGAGATCGCCGAAGAACTGGTGGCGCGAGGTTTCGTCGGTCGATAGGCGCGGCGCCTCACTGTCGGTGAGATGGGCGCGCCCGCGGGCGCGTGATTGCCACAGCAAGTGAGTTCGCGGCGCCGCGTTTGGCTGTCTCACCCCCTGTTTATGCTGCAAGCGCGAGAGCTTGTGAGCCTGCGTCATGGCCACTCCGAACAAGCCATCCCACCGATCGGTGGGGCCGTCATTGGGGCTGTCATTGGGGTTGTCATGGTTGTTGCGGTGTTGTCTTCTCGATCGTCATCATTGCGTTCGGCAGTCGTCGATGGGGCGCGACGGTTGTCGTTGGACATGTCGGCGTTCATCTCGGTGTTGGTCGACTTCGACATGTCCGGTGAGTGGGCGTTCGACAACGCGCCCACCTGCGCGCATTGGGTCGCTGACCGCGCCGACACGCAGCTGTGCACCGTGCGCGAGTGGTTACGCATCGGGCATGCGCTGCGCGGCGTCGACGAAGTTGCCCGGCGCTTTGCCGATGGCCGCTTGTCGTACAGCAAGGTCAAGGCGTTGACCCGGCTGGCCGACGCCGACAATCAACACGAGCTTTGCGCGATCGCAGAGCGCGTCCCCGCCTCTCGTCTAGCAGGGTGCTGAAAAGCGTCTGCTGTGGCGATGCTGAGGGTTATCACGTTGCGGCGGCCTCAGTTCACCAGTTGGTGCCGGTGTGCTGGTCGGCTTCGGCCTGCCGGTTTGCCGGTTGGCTCGGCTTGCCGGC
>DATLFA010000020.1:0-17299 GCA_035525225.1 Acidimicrobiales bacterium | reverse complement strand
TGGGTCCGTTCGGTCACACCATAGATGTCGACGAATTGTTTAATAGCTCGCGAGAGTTTTCCATGGCGGGGCGAAAGCTCTTCACGATGCGACTCGAGGAGACATTCGTCCACGTGTGTCTGCATACTGCACTGGGCGACTGGCCCCCGAGGTTGGTGCCGATGCGCGACGTCGCGCAGATCGCCGTCGCCGGCGAACTCGACCTCGGCCGCGTTCACGAACTCGCGCAGGCTTGGCGCGCCACCGCACCAATGGCATGGAGCATCAACCATGTGTGGGGGACGTTCGGTCTTCCCCCGCACCCCCTCGCAGAGTGGGCACGCGGCTACGTGCCGACGCGCCGAGAGCAGCGTGCGCTGGCGCTCTACATGAGTACCGACCGCAGCTATGCGAGCATGGCCCTCGCGTCGACGCGCGTCGTGCCCGGCGTCGTCGCGAAGCTGGCGTACCTGCGGGCACTGGGCCTGCCCAAGCGAGAATATGTGGCCGACCGTGAGCGCAACTACCTTCGCCGGTGGCGGCACGCGACGCGGATCGCACTGCAACGGCCGGATCCAAGTGAGCGTGAACCGGAGATCCCGTTGTGAGTGGTGTGGGCGATCGTTTGCTGAACCGAGCCTTCTTCGCGTCGACGCACGCCCTGGATAGCGGCATTCGCGCTGCGCGCGGAGCGTTCGATGGTCTCTGGCTTGGTTTACTCGACAGGCGACAGATCGCTGCCATCGACGACGCGTATTTCCGACGTGAGCGTATGTACCTGGCCGAGGACTACAACCGTCAAGGCTTGTGGCATTGGGAGCGGCAGGCGATCGATACGTTCTTTCGGGGCACATCGAAGGTCGCCGTTACCGGCGCCGGATCAGGACGTGAAGTCCTCGCGCTCCTCGATCTCGGGCACGACGCGGTGGGATTCGAGTGCAACGAAAAGCTGGCAGAGTTCGGCAACGACTTGACCATCGCAAGTGACCACGGTTTGCGTATTCACCATGCAGACAGGGACGTGTGGCCCAAGCTCGCCATCGGCTTCGAGGCCGCGGTGATCGGGTGGGGATCGTACATGCACATCGCCGGCCGCCGGCGACGAGTCGCATTCCTCGCCGGCGCGCGAGCGGCGCTGCCCGACCGCGCACCGATTCTCCTCTCGTTCTTCACTCGTCGCGGCACCTCTGTTCGATTCCGGGCCGTCGTCGGTGTCGGTAATCTCTTTCGCCGGCTACTTCGTCGCGAGCGGCTGGAACCCGGTGATGCGCTCAATCCTCTTTATGTGCATTACTTCACTCGCGACGAGATCGCCGACGAGCTCGGCGAAGCAGGCTTCGAGCTCATCCATTACTCCACCGATCCGTATGGACACGCCGTAGGTCGAGTACGTGTCAGATAGCCTTGTTCTTTCTCGACGCCCTTGAGGAGTGCACTATGGATGCCGCCGAGGCAGTGAACCGAGTCAAACTCCGCGAGGGAGCAGCCTCGTGGCGCGAGATCGATGGTGAGACGATATTGCTCGACCTCGAGTCGTCGAAGTATCTCGGATTGAATCGTGCCGGCACGGTGCTCTGGCCGGCGATCGTGACTGGAAGTAGTAGAGACGAACTCATCGGGCGGCTCGTGTCTGAGTTCGACCTCGAGCGAGACCGCGCTGCCCGTGATGTCGACGCGTTTATTGCCACGTGCCGCGACCGCAACCTGCTCGAGCCGTGAACGACAACCGGTCGTCCTCTTCACCCGACACTGGCCAGATGGTCATAGCGACGGAGCGACGAGCCCTCGCGCCCCGCTACGCGCCCGCTACGTTTCGTGCCGCGTGGTGGGCGTACCGATCGGTACGCCGCGCTCGGCGTGAGCTCCGTGACAGTGGCGTGCGGGCAAGGATCGCGCCACCGCCCAAGCTGCCGTGGGGTGCGGGTCGTGGTGTCAACGCCGTCTTGCGCCGACAAGAACCCACGTGCCTCGAACGGTCGCTCGTGATGCAAGCGTGGCTCGCCGCGCAAGGCGAGGCATACGACGTCATCGTTGGCGTCACCCGCACTGCGACCGGTATTGACGCGCACGCGTGGGTCGATCTTGCCCGTGATTCGCCCAATTCGGCGAAGTACGAGGAACTCGTGAGGTTGCCGCCGACATGATGCCCGGGGCATCGAGTGCCACTTCAGTAAAGGCCTATCAGCCAACTGCGCTCGAGACCGCGTGCGGCATGTTATGGGAGGTGGACACCGACGCGGAGCCATTGCCCGAGGTGTCGCGCTTCCGCACGGCGAGAGAGGCGTTCGAGCAGGCGGTGCTTGTCGGTTTGACGCGTCCGCCCTGTGCGGTGAGCTTCTCTGGCGGACGCGACTCGTCGGCGGTGCTGGCGGTCGCCACTCACGTCGCGCGCCGGGAAGGTCTACCGCTCCCGATCCCTGTCACCTTGCGATTTCCACTCTGTGCGACAGCCGACGAGACCGGGTGGCAAGAAAGTGTGATCGCCCACCTCGGCACCGACGAGTGGTGCCGCGTCGAACTCACTGACGAGATCGACGTTCTCGGCCCCTACGCGCAGCAGGTTCTCCTTCGCCACGGTTCGCTCTGGCCCTTCAATACGCATTTCCACGCGCCCATTGCCGAGCAGGTTGCGGGCGGGTCAGTACTCACCGGCGTCTTTGGGGACGAGTTGTTGTCGGCGTGGCCCAACCGGCGCGTGGCGATGATCATCAGCAGGCAGACGCGACCGCGGCTGCGAGACATCCCGAGTGTCGCGAGGGCGGTGGCTCCGCGCGCCATACGCGGCCGGCTGAACGAGCGCGATTTCTCGAAGCGAGAGCCGTTGCCGTGGCTTCAACCCGACGCGCGGCGTGCAGTCGCCAGGGCGCGCGGTCGTGCGAGGGCCCTCGAGCCGATTCGCTGGGACGAATCGGTCCGCCGATACTGGTGGCGCAGTCGCTACCTACAGACCGGCCGCGACAGTCTCGGCCATGTGATCACGGACGCTGACGGCGCTCTTGCGGTGCATCCGCTGTGCGACCGAGAGTTTCTCATTGCCATTGCTGCTGAGTGTGCGCGCCTCGGGTTTCGCAACCGCACACGGGCCATGGAGGGGTTGTTCGGCGACCTCCTCCCGCTGCCGATCCTATCGAGGACGACGAAGAGTCTTTTCAACGCCGCATTTTGGGAGCGCCACGCTCGGGGCTTCGTCGCTCAATGGGATGGGTCTGGTGTCGATGAATCGGTTGTCGACATTGGCGTTCTGCGCGCGATGTGGTCCGGCGAGCAACCAGATTCGCGTAGTTTCATCCTTCTGCAACAAGCTTGGCTTCGACAGTACGGGCATTCAGCCTGCTAACCGATCGAGTAACAGCGCGGCGACTTCGGGAAGCATGTCGAATCGTTGCGGGCGGCGTAGCTCCCAGCACGGCAAAGCCGCGAAGTCCAGGAACCGATCTGGGTGAAGCGGTGCACGCCTGAGAGCGAGATTCGCCGCGAGCAGCGACAGGCGTTGCGACACCGGCACGGGAACGAGCTCGAGCGTGTCGGACCATGTCGGGAACACCCAACCACGGAGCGGCGTCCGAGGCGGCGCTGTCGGCACGACGACGCGAAATCGCGAACGAGCACCGACGACACCGAGATCTTCGCCGGCATCCAGGAACTCTGCCGCGTCGGGCCGCAGGTCGACGCACGACGGCCCGGCCATTGCATCACCACTGTCGAGCACGAGTACGTCGTCGGTGACGATCGTCGTGGCGTTGACGGCGAGAAAACCCAAGGTCGTGCTCTTGCCCGTACCCTTTTGGCCGAGCACCGCCCAGGCGCCGTCATCGACGACGAACGCTCCCGCATGAAACGCGTCTCGCCCGAGCCAGCGACTAACAATTCCTGCCGTCATCGCGAGAAATGGATGCACGGTGGCCTCGTCGTCGATCGGCCGACACAAATCGAACTGTGCGGTGAGCGTCGCTCGGTCGAGGTGTACTGAACCCGCGTCACCCTGGAGGCGGAAGTCGGCCCACTCGTCGGTCACCACCTGGTCGACCTCAGCGATGCCAATGCGCCTTTCGACCTGAAGCACTGGCCAGTCGGGCGCGGCATGGCCGAGTAGACGGCGGGCGCCAGCCAAGCCCGCGATGCGCAGGCCGTAGGTGGCCAGATTGGCTGAGGATGGCAAGTCCTCGGCTTGATTCGCGTCACGTTTCAACGACACCCCTAGTGGACTTTGCTCGGGTTCGCCCGGGCACGATCTTGGTTACCGTTCAGAAGAACAGAAAGAGAGGTTGACCCATGGCTGACCCTACCTACGAAGCGCCCGAGATCACCGAGATCGGGACCTTGCATGAGCTCACGCTTACCGTGGAGAAGGACTTCACGGGCGACGACGGCTTCGCGATCAACGGCCAACCGATCGGCAACGTTTCGTAAGTCCCTGTTGCACGCGTCAAGGCCTGCTCTCGCCTACGGGTTGATACGAAGGCGAGAGCAGGCCCTGCGCTACTGCCAGAGTTACCGCATGAGCGTGATTGCGGGCTCCGAGTTTCGCGAACACACGTGCCTTGTGATTCTCGACAGTTTTCATGGCGACGCCTAGCCGTATCGCGATGGCTTTGGTTGCGAGGCCTTCGGCCATGGCAGTGAGCACTTCGAGTTCACGAGCGGTGAGGTCGGTCCGCGGTGCCGCGGTCTCGCTGGGCGATGTCGGGCGCGACGCCCTCCACTGCTGTAGGACCAACGCTGCTGCTGCCGGATGAAGCGCGGCGTCGCCTACAGCGACGGTGCGCACGCCGGCAACGAGCTCGCTCGCTCCGACTTGGTCGATGTACAGATAGCCGGACACGCCCGCGATCAACAATGTGTTGAGCAGCGAGGCAGAGGGTGCATCGCCCACAACCAGTGTTCGAGCCCCAGTTGTCAGTAGCCCCTGCAGAATATTCGTCAGGGAACCATCAGTGAACTCGGTGCTCGAGAGCACCACATGCGGACGGTTCTGACGCGACTGCGCCAACGCTTCTGCGCTCGTGCTTGCCTCACCAAGAACATGGATTGCGTCGCCTTCGCAGGCGCGCCGCAGCACCGACCGGAGCAACGGGCTCGGATTGGCGATGAGCACACGCAGATCCATGGTCATCCACGACCTTCGAGCATGCCTGCCCGCGTGGCGATTGCGACCGCATGAGCCTGGTTTTGCACACCGAGTTTGGTGAAGATGCGCCGTTTGTGACCTTCGACGGTCTTACGGCTGATTCCCAAATGCTCGGAGACTTCACTGGCGGGAAGCCCCGCAGCAATACAGTGGAGAATCTCCGCTTCGCGCGGGGTCAATGTCGTCATTGGCGCCGGGGCGGGTGATGTCCGTTCGTCAACCGGCGATGTCTCGACTGACGGCGGCCGCGAACCAGCGCACACGGCTGCGAGGATCTCGTCAATCGTGCTAGCGTCGTCAAGAATGACGATGCGCGTTCCCGATTGGATCGTTGCGTCGATGCCGTCATCGGCACTGACGATCACATCGGTCGCGTCGGCCTCGCTGTCGACGAACTCGTGCGCACAGATACCGGGCTCGTCATTGAGCAACAAGCAGAGACCCTCGCGCACGAGACGGCGGCGGTCCCGAACCGCGACACGAACGATTCTCATGCTCACCGAGAACCGATCGAGTCGGATGGGCGAGGGTCGTCGTCCGCGTAGGCAGCCGCTTGAAGCGTGAAGAGTTCCGCGTAGAGTCCTCGACGAGCCATCAAATCGACGTGGTTTCCTTCTTCGACGATGACACCTCCGTCGAGCACATAGATGCGGTCGGCCGAGCGAACACTCGAAAAGCGGTGCGAGATGAGCAGCACCGTACGTCCCGCGCCCAGCTCACGGATTCGCTCGAACAGCTCGTACTCAGCGCGCGCGTCGAGCGCAGCGGTCGGCTCGTCGAGAATGATGAATGGTGTGTCGCGAAAGAAGGCGCGTGCGAGCGCGACGCGCTGCCATTGGCCAACTGATAGATCGCTACCGCCGAAGAACTGCGGACCGAGCTTGGTGTCGTATCCCTGGTCCAGCGCGGAAACATAGCTATCTGCACCGGCCTGGCATGCTGCAGCAACGATGCCGGCTCGATCGTCATATCGTTCGTGGCGGCCGATGCCGATGTTCTCGGCCGCGCTGAGGTGATAGCGAGTGAAATCTTGAAAGATCACGGCAACGGTGTCGCGGACGAGTTCGGGATCGCACGTCGCGAGGTCGACCCCGTCCCAGGTGACTTGACCAAGCTGAGGTGAATACAAGCCCGCCAGAATCTTGGCGAGGGTCGTCTTACCCGAACCGTTCTCGCCCACGAGAGCGACGACCTCACCTCGGTTGATCGTGAGTGACACGCCCCGCAGGCTGGGCTCACTGCGGCTCGGATACGTGAAGCTCACGTCTTCCACGTCGAGCGTCGAGAATGAATGAGGGGGAACGCCAGTCGGTAGCGTGGCGCGGAGCGCGGGCAGCGCATCCACGAAGTTGATGAAATCTTCCATGAAGAGCCCGCCTTCGTAGAGCGAACCAGCGCTGCCCGACAACGCCTGGAGGCGTTGCCCGAGCAACACGATTGCCGCGGCCGCCGCGCCGGCTTCCGACAGAGGCATACGTCCCGAGGTTACGAACCACACGAGAAGTGCGATCGTGCCGGCAGTGAGAAACGACGTCAGCAGACCCCCGAGCAGGCCGAGGACCAGCCGCCGCCGCACCACACCGCGCAGCTCGGCGATCTTCTCGTCGTACAGTCGATCGTAACGCTGACGAAGGAAGTCGAAGAGACCGAAACTGCGGACCTCGGTCGCCTCCTCTTTCCTCGTCATGATGTGGAACAGATACGAACGCCGCCGATCTCGTTCGGTCTGCACGACAGAGAAGTCGTAGACGACCTTGCTCGCGCGCGTCGCCGCGAACCACACCGGGATGTACGCAACCAACACGAGCAGCAAGAACAATGGCTCGAGAAAGAGCAACGCTCCTGCGATACCGGCGATGGTGAACAGCGCACCGAGAACACCCAATACGCCGTTGACCATCTGCAAAGGTCGGGTCGCCGCGTTCACTTGGGCGCGTTGCAGCCGGTCGTGGAATGCGGGGCTCTCGTAGGCGAGCAGGTCGACCGCGGTGCTGACATCGAGCACGCGATTCGTCGCGTAGCGGCCGACCAACTCCGAGAGGATGCGCTGGCGCTCGACCCGAGCCAGATTGGCGAAGGCCACGATTGCCGTGACCACCGCGAGCAGGATGACCGAGGGCAGCACGTCACCGAAGCGACCCTCGTCGCCTGAAGCGAGTACCTCGGCGAGCACCTTGCGGCCGGCCAGCAATTGCAGCGCAACGCCGACACCGACGATGAACTGCACTAGTGCAAGAAACGCAAACTCACGAGGCGCAGCCCGCCACACAATACGAAAGGCCACGCGAATGAGCCGCGGCACGCGACGAAGTTGTTTCTGCTTGACGGGCAGGAACATCTCGTCGAGGTTGAACTTGCTGTTGGCGTCGTTCACCATGGATAAGCGTAGGCGGTCGTTTCGCGCAGGCGACCGTTCTTACGAGATTCGCCTACCGTCCGAGTTCCTCAATCGTCATCATCCTTGTCCTCATCCTTGTCCTTTTCCTTCCCCTTGGTGGTGCGCTCGGGGTCTGTCGTGGTAGCAGGACGCGTCGTGGTCGGGCGCAGTGTGGTCGTCACGATGGTGGTAGGAACGACGACCTGACCTTGCGCCGGCGCGTCACTACCCGTGGGTGCGGTCGTCGTAGGCGGAACAGAGAGCCCGCCGCCGCGGGTTGCGAACGCTCCCACACTCAACCCCATGATGACCGCGGCGACGCCCACGAGCACCGATCGGCGGCGGTGACCGGCAGTTGCGGCGATCGGCATGGCCACGGTTGGCTCGATCGGTGCGGCCGGCAGCACGGGCGGCGCGATCGTCGTGCGTGATTCGTTCAGCGCCTGCGCCATGGTCGCTGCGGTCGCGAAACGCGCTCCGGGCTCCCGTTCGAGCGCACGCATTACGACTCGTGCCAGTGCGGGATCCGTGTCGGGACGAACCGACGTGATGTCGACACGCTCGCCATTGGAGATCTGATCCAACAACGATGCGGCAGTGTCGCCGGCGAAGGGCTTGCGACCGGTGAGCGCTTCATAGAGCACGACGCCGGTGGCATAGATGTCACTCTGTGCCGTAGCAGGAACGCCCCGCAATCGTTCGGGCGCGAGGTAGGCGAGTGTGCCGACGACGAAGCCGACACTCGTGAGGCTGTGGCGATCGGCCTCGGTGGCGATACCGAAGTCGGCGACCTTCACCGAACCGGTGGGTGTCAAGAGCAGATTCGACGGCTTGATATCGCGGTGGATGACGCCCTGCCGATGTGCCGCATCGAGTGCGCCCAGTATTTGCACGCCGATATCACGGACCTGATCGAAGGGCAGCGGGTGTGTCGCGATACGCGTCGCGAGAGTTTCTCCGGGCAGGCACTCCATCACGATGAACGGCTGTCCGTCCTGTACACCCGTGTCGAAGATCGCAACCGCGTTCGCGTGGTGGATGCGGGCGGCGAGTTGGGCCTCCTGTTGGAAGCGAGCAGATGTTTCCTTCTCACGCGCGAGATCGGGATAGAGCAACTTGATCGCGACATCCCGGCGAAGGACGCGATCGCGTCCACGGTGGACGACCCCGGTCGCGCCGCGGCCCAGGATTGCACCCAGTTCGTACCGGTCGGCGAGGATCCGGCCTTCGGTAGCAATCGAATCGGCCTGACCGACAGCGCCGATGGACGCGGTTCGCTCCAGGAGCGCGGCGGCGCGGGTCTTGTCGCGATCGTTCATTTCTCTATACATCGGCACCTCGGGTACCCAGCTCAAGCGGGAACGAAGCCGCCCGCAGAGGGTGAGCGCTTGACCTGGTCATTCCAGACTCACGTCAGGTTTGCGCAAGGCGACTTTACCTTCCCGTGATCAATGCGGCGCTCGCGGTTCGCTCAGTGGCCTCTAACAACGTGGCTCGCCCTCACGCTTCTGCAGTGCGGACGGAGTGTACTTGCGCCGATCTGGCGGCGACAGCGGTGACGGGATCAGGCGGCTCAGACCGCGCAGGAAGCGGCCTCGATACCGGCGAGCATCGAGAAGCGGCCGACCATACACATGACACAGAGGAGGCCGAGCTCGATGATCTGCTCGGCAGTGAAGTGCGTCTGCAGTTCCTTCTTCTCTTGTTCGGTGATGGTGGTGTGATCCGATGCGAACTTCAACGCAAAGTCGACGGCCGCTTGCTCGGCGGCCGAAAGCAGTGGCCGATCGTCGGCGATGAGCTCGATCACCATCTCTTCGGTGAGGCCGTCGGCGAGCGCGGTGGGATCGCGGCCAGAGAGGCACAGCTGACACTGCGTGGTCTGCGCGACGGCGAGCCGCACGAGCTCGGTGAGCCGTGCGCCGAGATGGTTGTCGTAGCGAACGTGGCCGTAGACTTCGTTGTAACGGCGATAGTGATCCGGCGCATTGGCCATCATTCGGATGAAGTCGCGCAGACCCGGTCGGTCGGTGGCGTCGAAGTTGGCACGAAGGTCGGCGGGGAGTTCGTCGACGGGAACCAGGGACACGAAGTCGTTCATCCCCAAACGGTACCGCTCCTCGTCACACGGCGGAGGCGTAGCTCGGATCGTGGTCGTCGTCGGGGGCTTTTGCCGGCGCAGCGGCGTGGCCCTCGACGTCGATCTTCGGCAGGATCCGGTCGAGCCAGCGGGGCAACCACCAGTTCTTGTCGCCGAGCAGCTCCATAGTGGCCGGCACGAGCAGTAATCGCACGATGGTGGCGTCGAGCAGGATCGCGGTGGCGAGCCCCGTGCCCATGAGCTTGACGACACGGTCATTCTCCAGCAAGAAGCTGCCGAAGACGACCACCATGATCGCCGCCGCGGCGGTGATCACCTTGGCCGTAGCGGCGAGGCCGTCGGCAACCGAAGTACGGCTGTCGCCGGTGCGATGCCACTCTTCCTTCACCCGCGAGAGGAGGAACACCTCGTAGTCCATCGACAGACCGAACACGATCGCGAACAACATCATCGGGACCCATGGTTCGATCGGAGCCGGCCGCACGTTGGTGAGATCGCTCAACCAGCCCCATTGGAACAGCGCGACGGCGACACCGTAGGAAGCGCCGATCGACAACAAGTTCATCACGACCGCTTTGAGCGGTACCAACAGCGATCGGAACACGGCCATCAACAGCAGGAAGGACAGCGCGAGTACGGCCGCGAAGAAGTACGGCAGACGGCCCGCGAGGAAGTCGGCGAAGTCGACGTTGACCGCGACCGTGCCGGTGATGGCGACGTCGACCCCGGCGACTTCTTCGGCGGGGGGCAACACGGTGTCGCGCAGTCGTGCCACGAGATCGGTGGTGGCTTTGTCTTGTGGCCCGGTCGTCGGGACGAGGTTCCACACCACTGCGGTCGGGTTGTCGGCGTTGTTGGGGTGAGGCTCGGAGACGAACGCCACGCCCGGGTCGGCCGCCGCTGCTTCGGCGATCGGTGCCAGCGACGCGAGATCTTTGCCCGCGGGGAGCTCGGCGACGAGCACGAACGGGCCGTTGAAACCGGCACCGAACCCGTCGACGAGCAGGTTGTACGCCTGCTTGGTGGTCGTGTCCTCGGGATAGTTGCTCTCGTCGGAGAAGCCGAGACGCAGCCCGAGCACGGGCACAGCCAAGATGAGCAGTAGCAACGCACCGACGATCGCGGCGGTCCACGGGCGGTGCTGGATGACGCGGCTCCAACGATACGCGGCGGTCTCGCGCAACGGCTTTGGCGTGCGGCGCGGCACCTCTTGCTCGAGCTTGCCGACGAAGGAGCCGGCGATGAGGACGATCACCGCGAGCGGGATACAGATCAAGAAGAGCTCGTTGACCTTGAGGCCGACACCCACGAGCCCAATGGCGACGAGGCCCGCGGCGATGAGACCGCGCCAGCGGGTCAACTCGATGCGTTGGCCGGCAAAGCCGAGCAGTGCCGGCAACAACGTGAGCGACGCCGCCACGGTGACCGCCACGACTGACGCCGCGCCGACCGACAGGCCTTGGATGAACCGGACGCCCATCAACAACATGCCGAGTAGCGAGATCACGACGGTGATGCCGGCGAACAACACCGATCGTCCCGCAGTGTCGATGGCGATCCTGATCGCCTCGCGCACCTCGTGGCCGGCGTGCAACTGCTCTCGATAGCGCGTGACGATCAACAGCGCGTAGTCGATGCCGACACCCAACCCGATCATGATGCCGAGGAACGTGGCGAAGTCGGGGATCGTGAGGAGATTGCTCAGCAACGTGATGATGGCGGTACCGATACCGATGCCGAACAGCGCGACGCCGACGGGCAAGCCCATTGCCAGCACCGATCCGAAGGCCAAGATCAGGATGACGATGGCGAACGCGAGGCCGAGCACCTCCGACGACGGCTCTTCGAACTCGGCGAAGATGAAGCCTCCGAGCTCGGTCTCGACTCCGTCGATCTGGGGAATGTTCTCGAGCACCTCGTCGCGGATCTCGCCTGCTCGCGGCAAGGAGATGTCGTCGGGCATCTCGACGTTCGCGTACGCGATCTTGCCGGTGTATGGCTCTTGCGCCGCGATCTGCGAGTCGGCGCCCTCCGCATAGGGGCTCTCGACGCGCACGACGTCTTCGATCGTGGCGACCCTGTCGAACAGACGCTGCATGGCCTCTTCGACGGCAGGATCATCGACGCCCTGGTCGGCGCTGAAGACGATGGTGCCGACGATGCCCGAACCTTGCCCCCCGAATTCCGCATCGAGGATGTCGAGGCCGGTCTTGGACTCGACGTCGGGCAGATTGAATTCGTCACGGAACGCACTGCCGACCGTGCCCGACAACACACCACCGAGCACGAGGATCGCTACCCACAGCCCGAGTACGAGACGACGGTGGTCGTGGCACCAGGGACCCAGTCGTGCGAACACAAGAACCTCCGAGGAATCGCGATAGAACCCATAAGGGCTGGTTGCCGGACTGCAACGCAGTGACTAGACGCCCCGAGAGCCCAGAACTCATCGGCGTCGCCACGCCTGAGTTTCGCACTGTTGTCGAAGTGGTGATGTGATCGAAAAGTCGACAGTCGACCGAAACGTCGACGATGACGTGGGTCGACCCGACGTCGTTGCAGATTTCGATGTTGGACGAGGGGAGCTAGCACCCCAATCGCGGCCGAGTTGGCCTGCTTCTGCCATCGACGAACGCCCGCGACAATGATTGCGGGTCGCGGGGTGCCTGCCGCCGGGCCCGAACGGAGTCGGCTCAATGATCGCGATCGGCCTATGGGTGCGCACGACCACCCGCCGGTACTTGCGGGCGACGATCTTCCTCGTCATCGTCGCCGGATTGTCGTCAGCAGTGGTCGCCTCGTCGGTGCAAGCCGCACGGCGGTCGGGGGATGCGGTCGACCGCTACTTCGCGCAGAGCCGGCTGTTCGACACCGGAATCAGCGCCTGCCCGCCCGGAGTCGATCCGGATTCCTTCCGATCGGCGGAGGACTATCTCGAGCAATGCAGCGTCGACGACTACCTCGAGTACCAACGCGTGCTCGAGGCCTTGCCGGCAGTTGAGGCGGCGGCGGTGGGAACCACCGACGTCGTCGCGCTGTTGGACGAGACGGCGCCGAACGGATGGGGGCGGATCGGCTTGGCGCAACAATCACGCACCGACGGGGTGGCCATCGTCGCGGGCAAGCCGATCCTCGTCGCCGGTCGCGTGCCCGAAGCCTCGGCCGCGGACGAATTCGTGCTCGGCGAGGCTGCGGCGCGGATGGCCGGTATCGAAGCCGGCGACGTGGTGCGCATCGCGTCCTGGCGACAAGTTGATCTCGATGCCGGCGTAGACGGGCGCATACCGCCGCAGACCGAGCCCATCGAGGGCCGCGTCGTCGGCATCGTCCGTTTCCTCGACGATCTGCAGCCGTCGCAAGCGGGGAGCATCGACGGCACCGCTCTCCCGTCGTTCTTGTACATGCCACCGGGCTGGTACGACGCGCACCCGGAACCTGCGGCGACATACGGCGGGGCGGCCGTGGTGCGCCTGCGCGAAGGGCCCGGCGCAGTCGACGAGTTCGGCAATTCCATCGATGGCGTCGAGGGCTGGCTCGCCGTTCTGTTCCCGCTCGGCGACGTCGACGTCCCGTCGATCCGTCGCGTCGTCGACACCGAACGGCGAGCGGTACTCGTGTTCGCGGGGATCGCCGGCACCGCCACCCTCTGCTTCGTCGGGTTGGCCCTCGTTCGACAGTTGCGGCGCGAGTTCGCCGAGGCGGCGACACTCGCCGCGCTGGGTTTCACTTCCCGCGACCTGAGGGTGATGGCCGTGTGCCGGACACTCGTGATCGCAGGGCCGGCGGCGCTGCTCGCTGTTATCGCCACGATCGGGCTGTCGTGGTTCGTGCCCGTCGGTCTGGCTCGGAATCTCGAGTTCGACACCGGCATCCGCTTCGATGCGGTCGCGCTCGGCGGCGTGTTCGTGTTGGTACCGCTGTGGTGCGTCGTCCTCGCAGCCATCGTTGCGGCGCGGGTCGGACGACGATCGTCGGTGGCTGCACCGGTGGGCCCGTCGCGGGTCACCAGCACGATCGGGCGTAGGGGTGCGGTGCCGGCCGCTGGTATCAGCTTCACGCGCGGCGGATCGTCGCGCGCTGCGGTGGGCGTCACGGCGACGGCGGTCGCGGCCATCGTCGCCGCCGGCTGCTTGGTGGGGAGCCTCGATCGGGTACTCGACCAGCCGGAACGCTACGGCGCGTGGTGGGATGTCGCGGTCGGGCAGTACTCCAACATCGAGCCGTTCGAAGAGGGAGTCGCCCTGTTGAAGGAGATTCCCGGCGTGCGGACCGCCGCTGGGTTCTACAACGAAGAGGCCGTCGTCGACGATGTGGCCGTGCCGATGAACGCATCGGTCGACATCATCGGGCGGCACACTCCGGTGGTGGCGTCCGGGCGCGCTCCCATGGCGCGCGAAGAGATCGCACTCGGGCGCGAGACGGCGCATCGGCTGGACAAGGGCATCGGCGACGAGGTCACCATCGGGCTCAACCTCGCCGGCACCGAACCGCTCGAGACGACAGCAACGGTCGTGGGCATCGCCGTGATATCGAATCCGATCAGCGCGCAGCGCGCCGCGGGCGACGGCATCTATGTGTCGCCGTCGTTCCTCGAGAGTCTGGAGGTCCCGTTCGCCCCGCAGTCCATCGCGGTGGAGATCGATCCTCGCGCGGATCGCGCGGCGACGATGAGCGCGCTGACGAGCGCGTTCTCCGGGTCGATGCGCGGCGCCGAGGCACAAGCCGACTTGGCCAACCTCGCGCGTCTGCGCACCGTGCCGTGGCTCGTGGCCGCGTTACTCGCGGTGCTCGCGCTGACCACCGTCGTGCACGCGCTCGTGACGATCGTGCATCGCCATCGTGGCGACCTGGCGGTACTGGCCGCGATGGGACTTACGCCCGGCCAGTTACGCGTCGTCGCGGCGGTCACGGGTAGCGCGATCGTGGGCGCGGGTCTTGTCGTCGGCGTGCCCCTCGGCGTGGTCGTCGGCCGGGTGGTCTGGCGCGCGCTCGCCGACGAGATCAGCATCCCATCGGGCCCCGCGCACTCGTGGGTCGTGCCGGCGATGGTGGTGGGCATCGGACTGTTGCTCGGCAACATCGTGACAGCGTTCGTGAGCCGCCGTTCTTCGGCGCAAACGACCGCCGACGCCCTTCACGTCGAGTGATCGGTGGCGCTCACTTCGTAGGGCCCGACGCGACGATGCATGATGGTGGTAGGCACAGAGGAAGGACACTCGGTGAGCGATATGCCCGCGTACCACGTCGGAGTGCTCGTCCGCGACATCGCCGAGGCGCGCCGTCGCTTCGCTGCCGTGCTCGGTATCTCGTTCGGGCCAGTCGAGCCGCGCGTGCTCAACTACGCCGACGGTGAGGCCGACGAAGTGATGCTCTGCTATTCGGTCGAAGGTCCTCCCTATCTGGAACTGATCGAAGCGAACGGGTCCGGCCTATTCGGGCTGCAACACCCCGAGGGGGTACATCACATCGGCGCCTGGGTCACCGACGGATCGAATCATTGCGCGGCGCTCGGATCGCAAGGCGTCTCGGTCGACCGCCAGTTGCAGGCGGTCGATGGTCCCTACGGACGCTCCGAGAACTTCGTCTGGTTCAACGCGCCCGGCGATCTGCACGGTGTGCGATTCGAATTCGTCGATGACTCGATGCGTGCCGCGCTCGAGGATCGCTTTCGGTCTAGCAATAAGTGATGCCGATGCAGCGCTCGAGCTGCGCCAGAAACGCCGGCTCGGTGACAGGATCGTTCAGCGATCCCAGCACATAGTCGGCGTCGATGCGGTACCACGCCGGTTGCGCCTCGCGTGGAAGTTCGCTGAGACAGCCCATACCGCAACTCACGGTGACGGCAAGGCTGCCATCGTGGAGCCAGACCCCGCTCACCACCTCCCACTCGTGTGACGCGATGTGTGGTGCGAACGTTGCGCTGAGTTCGTCTCGCACCGATGGCCCGAGGGCAATGGCGATGGTGGAGTTCTTGTCGAGATCGAACACCAACGGCCCGCTGACCGCATCGGAGTTTTCGTAGCCGATGTAGAAGCGAACCCGCGTGCTGTCGGGCGACCATCGCAGCGCGAACGCGGCGAGACGAGTGTCGTCCGACCTCGGGATATCCGCCGTCATCGTCAGCCCCGTTGCGACGGTTCGTACGGCGATGTCGTCGAGGCCGCATTCGGCGGGTTCGCGAGCGTTCGGCGACCGCTGCTGTGCGTAGGCGAGTTTGGTGCCGTCGGGGGACAACGTCGGAAGGATCCCGCTCGCGATCTTCGTGCGCGCACCGGTCAACGGATCGATCTGCCATAGCGAGGTTCGGCATCGGTAGTCGGTGCCGCCTCGGCCGACCGCCGTTCCCATGATGAGACCAGAGCCGGGCACCATCGCGTAACCGTGCAGCCATTCGTCCGGCTGCAAGAGATCGAGGATCTCGGGGGGAACCTTGGTCTCGAACGGCCACACGACGCGGTAGCTGGCGGTGGTCGTGCGCGGCGTAGTCGGCGCCGCCGCGGACGATGCCGAGAACTCCTCGGTGCCGGCCACGCGGGCGGCGCCTTCGGTCTTGCTTGCTCCGTCTGCACACGCTGCGGCCAAGACAACCGCGACGAGCGCGGTGATCGATCGACCGACGAGACGACAGCGAACCGGACTCATCACCTTCACAGAGGCTCCATCACCAACTTCCTATCCCACCGATCGGTTGTCGTGAACCCTCATTGAGGCACGCGCCCATTCGTCGGCTCGAGGTTTGAACTCGCAGCCCACTGGTGAACAGGCCACGTACCGCGAGATATCGCGCCATAACTACACTGCGCGGATGCAGATCGGGCAGGTCGGGCAACTGTGGGCATATCCCGTCAAGTCGTTCGCCGGCATACCTGTGGACACCATGGAGCTGACCGACGAGGGCCCGGTGGGCGACCGCGCATGGGGCGTCTATGACGTCGAGGCCGACGTGGTCTTGTCGGCGAAGCGCGTCGGCGCGCTGTTGTACGCGTCGGTCGATGGCGACGTGGCGACGCTCCCCACCGGTGCATCGGGCCGGCTCGGTGACCCGTCGCTCGACGGCGCGCTGAGCGAGTGGCTCGCGCGCCCGGTGCGCATGATGCACGTCGACGAGGCGCCGACGCTGCGTCAAGAGATGCACCAGGACAACGAGGACGATCGTTCGCGGGTCATACGGTGGCGCACCCCGCGCGGGCGCTACATCGATCTGTTCCCTCTTCACCTCATGGCGACGGTCTCGCTGCAGCAACTCGTCGACGCGCACCCCGATCTCGATTGGGATGTCCGTCGATTCCGACCGAACGCGGTGTTCGAGACCGATGTGCCCGAGGACGACTGGCGGGCTCGCACGATGCGCGTCGGCCCGGTCGAGCTCTCCGTACCCGATCAGCTCACCGAACGTTGCGTGATGATCACCCGCGCCCAACCGGCGCTCGCAGAGCAGCGATCGACACTGCGAACCCTCGCCCGCCGGCGCGGCTTCGAAGGGCCGATCACCGCGGGATCTGCCGGCGCGCAGCTCGGTTGCTATGGCGAGGTGCTCATCGCCGGCACCATCCGCGTCGGGGACACCGTAGAGCTCGTCTAGCAGGGTGCTGAAAAGCGTCTGCTGTGGCGATGCTGAGGGTTATCACGTTGCGGCGGCCTCAGTTCACCAGTTGGTGCCGGTGTGCTGGTCGGCTTCGGCCTGCCGGTTTGCCGGTTGGCTCGGCTTGCCGGC
>DATLFA010000092.1:0-31447 GCA_035525225.1 Acidimicrobiales bacterium | reverse complement strand
GGGTCCGCTGAACATCGACCAGGTGTGGGTGACGGTGGCGCCGGTGGGCAGGCCGTCGTCGGTGACGGTGCCGTTGAGTGTGGCGCTGTTGGGCAGCACCACCGATTGGTCCGCTCCCGCGTCGACCACCGGCGCCTGATTCGCCGGTTCACCGCCGCCGCCCATCGGGGTGAGGGCGATGGTGAAGGCGTTGCGGCGGTTCTCGTCGGTGCTGGCCGACCCGGCTGCGGTGGCTGTGCCGGTCGCACCCGCGGTCGCCTGCACCTGATCACCGGCGAGGATGCGGTTGCGGTCGTCGTTCGCGTGACCGACCTGCTCGGTCCAACGCTGCGTCACCCCGGCCGGCACCGTATTGAAGCCCACCCCCGCGTTCGTTGCCGAGACACCACGCCAGCCCCACAAACGCAACACCATCGTGTTGTTCACGGTGGTGGTCACGGTCGGCGCGACCAGCGTCGCCAGGTCAGCGCTCGAGGCGGCCCAGGCGTTGATCGGCGCGGCAGCGTTGACCCCGACGTAAGCCCCGATGCCGACGGCCATACGGCCCGCATCCGTGTTCTGATCGAACGCGTATCCGGCCGGTTCGGACGCGCCGGCGATCTTGTAGTACACCGCGTGGTTTGCTTGGCTGCGGACGATGTTGCCCACCAGGGTCCATCCCGCGGGGGCGGTGAGCCCCAAGGTGGAGTCCCGGTAGCGGATCTGCGCCAGCAACAGATCACCCGCTTGCACACCGTCAGGCCGAAGCAGCGACAGCACCGAACCGGAAGCCCCGGTCAACGCCGCCGACGACGCGGACCGGAACAACGGCGCCACCCCCGGCGTCCCTTGCTCGGCCACGGTGATGGTGACGTCGTCGCTGGCGGTGAGTTCGGTGTCGGTGGCGGTGAGGCGCAACACATACACCCCGACCGTTGTGAACGTCGCCGTCGTCGAAGCCGCAGTCGCATCCCCGAACGTCACCGGCCCGGGCCCGGACACCACCGACCACGCCTGGGTCAACGTGCCACCGGCGGGCAGGCCGTCATCGGTCACCGAGCCACTCAACACCGCGGCATCGGGCAATACCACGAACTGGTCCGCACCCGCGTCGACCACCGGTGCCTGATTCGGGAGGGGCCCTGCGCTACCGATGTTCGGGACGGCGATCTCGAAGAGCTTGCCGTCGTTCTCGTTCGGGTCCGGTCCGTTGTCGACCGCCCGGTCGACGATGCCCATGCGCATGACGCCCGAGCCGTCGCTGGCGGGATAGACGGCCAGACCGGAGATGAACGTGAGGTCGGGGATGCCGCTCGCGTCGATGGTGCGGATGAGCGTGCCGTCGTTCTGGTCGATCTCGAAGATCTGCTTGGTAGAGCGGGCGCCGACGTAGAGCGTGCCTCTGCCTGGGTCCCTCGTCAGCCCCTCGAAGTCCCTCGGGCCGAGGTGGCTGATGTCGAAGTGGGTCATGGAATCGTTGCCGTTGCCGAAGATGCCGTCGACCGGGTTGATCCGGTAGATCTCCATGCCGACGCCGTCGAGGACGAACAGGTGGCCCGTCGCGGGATCGAACTCGGGATCTTCGGTGTCCGTGGACCCGTAGGCGTTCATATCGACCCACGTGACCACGTCGTCGGACGTGCCGAAGCGGTTGTCGCTGCCCGGCTTCACGACGAACACCTTGCCGGCGCTGTCGTCGGAGATGAACAGCGTGTTCGTGGCCGCGTCGTAGCCGACTCCGGTCGGTTCACGCGAGTAGCCCACCGACCCGTTCACGGTCGCGGCGTTCGGGCCCCAGGTCGTGCCGGTGCCGACGACGGCGCCGAGACGATCGGTCCGCCACATGTTGACGTCGTGCCAACCGGCGCCGGTGGTCTCGTCAACCTCGGAGTCGACGACCACGAGCTGATCGACGCCCGGCATCCAGGTGACGCCAGAAGGATCGGGCGAGGCCGGCGACCACTGCGATGTGTGCGTCAATCGCATCAGCGTCGCCGTGTCGAGGGTGGTGACCGCTGTGGTGACGATATCGAGCGAGGCCTCGGTGACGCCACCGGAGCTCTGGGGGCCACCGGCGTCGGCAATGAACAAGTTAAGGTTGTCGGGGTCGTCAGTCGGATCGGTGCTTGGCGCGAACGTCATCGCCACGGGATCGACGAGCGTCACCAGTTCAAGGCTGTAGCTCTTCGTGACGTTGCCGTCGGCGTCGAGCCCGTGGATCTCGTTGCGGCTGGGACTCATTGCATACAACAACGAGTCGGACGGGTTGAACGCGATCACCGATGCGGGAAAGGGCAGACTGCGCCGGGTGGCCGTCGTCGAATTGGGGTTCACACTCGCGATCGCGTTCGCGCCGCGCTCGAGCACGTGCCAGGTGCCCGTCCGAGGGTCGACGGTGGCGCTGCTGGGCTCGCGTAGCCCGAGCGACGTGATGCTCGTGCGCCTCGGGGGGGATGACCCGAGCGCCGTGATGTCTTCGCCGCCGAACGCGACACGGTCGGCGCCGTCGACAGCCGTGAGCGCGTCCTCGGTCGCGTCGAACGCGAGGGTTCGCGGATTGGCCAACCTCGCGACCCGTGAAGTGCCGCGGAACTCTTCGTCATGTCCCATTCGTAGGATCACCGTCTCGTTCGCGGCCTCGCCGGAAATGAGGAATTGACGGCGCTTGGGGTCATAGGCGAGTCCGCTGGGTCGCGCGACGCCGAGATCTCTCGTCCAGACGGTCTGCACTTCTTGTGCGCGGGCCAAGCCGGTCTGCGCGAGTGGTAGTGGTGTTGCGAGAGCCGCCGGCGCCGCTATCGCGACCAGCGCCACCGCGATCGAACTCGCAACCGCCGCCCGGATATGGCGCACACCCCGTCGACCCGTGATCACTGGTACTGCCCTCCCGATTCTGAGCCGTTGTCCCAAGGCGACTGAATCTCGTCATATTGCACTGTATTCAACGAAGAACTCATCAAGAGCATTGGGTCGTCCTGTAGCTCCGCAAAACTTAGTAGAAACTCACGAAAAGTGCTCGCAAGCGCGTTCAGGTCACAGCGTTCGCCAAATGACATCGAGCGCTTGGCGCAAGACCGAGGCCGCGGGCGCTGAAGCGTCGAGGACCACAAACGATGGCGAGCTGTCCCAGTCACGGACCCAGATCTCGGCGTTGCGGCGCTGTACGAACTGTTCGTCCTGTTCAGGGCGCCGGCTGACCGCGGTGCGGGGGTCGACCCGAAGCACGAAAGCGAGCTCGGCCGGCCGAATGCCCGCGTAGAGGCGCCGCTCGTAACGGGCCAGGACCCGTGCCCGGCGGGGCCAGTTGTCGATCGCGAGCGGCGCGGTGCGCGACCCGTCGGCCGAGCGCAGCTCGGCCAACGGGAACCGGTCGCATAGCACGAGATCCCCTCGTGCGACCGCACGGCGCGCCCGGCGATACGCGCGCCGGCGGTCTCGGGCGACGGCCGTGTTCCACCCGAGCCAGGCGTATCCGGGAAATCTCGTCGGCTGGGCGGCGGTTTCGTGCGAGCCGGCGTACACGTTGCGAAACAGCCCGACTCGGCGGCCCAGCCCGAGAATCTGGCGGGCCGAGCGCGTCACCAGGCCTTTCGACGGCTTGCCGAGATGGATCGTCGACACGACGAACTTGGCGCGTAGGGACTCGCTCAAACCGCGCACCAAGGTCGACTTGCCCGAACCGTCACCGCCGACGACTGCGATCATCAGACCGCCGCTCACGGGTCGCTTCTTGTACCGGCCC
This sequence comes from Acidimicrobiales bacterium, assembly GCA_035525225.1. Taxonomy (GTDB): domain Bacteria; phylum Actinomycetota; class Acidimicrobiia; order Acidimicrobiales; family WLNW01; genus DATLFA01. The sequence continues at coordinate 27,726 of DATLFA010000092.1, read as the reverse complement.
TTTCGCTTTCGTCCGAACCCGATCCAATGCGCGCGGCGGGCGAGCTTCAGCGCCGTGTCGGCCAATGCCGGTCGCCGAGCGTGCGCACTCAACGCGCGTTGGAGCCGCCAGGCTGCCCGCGCCCTAGAACGCACCGCGCCGGGCCGGTCGATCACCCGCTCACATTGCGCGAACAGCGCCACACCGACCTCGGGCAGATGGGTCGACACGATGTGCGCAACGGTATCGGCCGTCATGCGCGCCCGGAGGAACGCGAGTTCGGCGGTCTCGGCTTCGCTCAATCGATGCCGACGGCTGAGACGCGAGTCGAGAGGCGCGTACTTGATCGTCATGCGTAAGACGAACACGACGTATTCGAAGTCGACCGCCGGCAGTGGCAACAGGCGTTCGAAACCCACCGACTGCAGGTATGCGTCTTCGATGGGCAACCGATAGTTCTTCGTCATGTCGTCGCCCACCACCATCTGGAGGTGCGCGTGGAGATGCACGACCTTGTGCGAGACCGGATCGACGGCATAGAGGTCGTGCACCGAAGGGACGTCGCGTGACCGGGGCGGGCGCGCCGACACGAAGCCTTGGCGAGCCGCGGCCGCGAAGAAGGCCTGCGCGTCACGCCGCGCGATCAGCAAATCGAGGTCGTTGTCGCCGGACTCACTGCGATCGATCGCCGCGTTGCTCTTCCAATGGCAGTAACTGATCTTCTCGCGTTCGAGTTCGTCTGCGAGCGCGACGACCAGCGCCAGTGCGCCTTCGGCGGCGTTCGCACGCGGTTGGCGCATCGAGAAGTCCATCGTTCAGGGCGCCGCGACCGGCACGGACGTCCGCGCGAGATGCCAGGCAACCTGTTCGCGCAACCCAGTGGCGACATCGACCATCGGCGCCCATTCCAAGAGCTGTTGCGCGCGATCGATGGCGGCGCCCGTTCGTGCGACGTCACCGGCGCTTTGCGGCCTGCGGTCGAGTTGAATGTCGCATCGAGTCAGCTCGCCGATGAGTTCGATGACTGATCGCAACGTCGCCGATGAACCGCCCCCGATGTTCATGACGGTGCCCGGCGGCAGGTCGCGCTCAACGGCGAGGCAATTCGCCCTCACCACGTCGAAGACATAGGTGAAGTCGCGGATCTGTTCTCCGTCGCCGTACAGAGGAAAGGACTCACCGCGCAGCGCGGCTTCGATCAGCCGGTGCATCGCCATGTCGGGACGCTGACCAGGCCCGTACACGGTGAAGTAGCGGAGGCTGACCGTGGGCACGCCGAAGTTCGCCGCGTAGACATTGCACAGACCCTCTGCCGCCAGTTTGGTGATGCCGTAGGGACTGCGGGGATTGCACGCACCGTCTTCGAATGTGGGGTATCGCGGCGCATCGCCGTACACCGATGAGCTCGACGCGTACACGAACCGGCTGATCTTGCTCCCTCTCGCCGCTTCGAGGAGGGCCTGCGTTGCCTCGATGTTGCGACGGCAGTAGACCGCGAAGTCGTCACCCCACGACGCGCGGACACCTGGTTGGGCCGCTTGGTGAACGACCGCGTCGACGTCGGCAATGATCGCCCGCAGGTCGAGTTGGCACAGATCGGCCTCGATGAACTCGAAACCGGAATGCCCGCAGAGTGACGCCACGTTGTCGCGCTTCATCTGCGGGTCGTAGTAGTCGGTGAACGCGTCGACACCCGTGACTCGGCAGCCGTCGGTCAAGAGTTCACCAGCGATACGGCTGCCGATGAAGCCGGCGGTCCCGGTCACGAGGACCCGAGTCATGATGCGCTACCGCGACGTCGGGACACTGTCACGCCCCGAGACCTGCAAGGAACACACGAATCATCTAAACTCCCGAAAGAACACCCGAAATTAATAACACATAGTGTCATATCTCATCACGCAGCGAGAGGTAGAGATCGACATCGAAAACCGAGGCTTTCCTTCCAGCGTCGACTTCCGGCGGCGCAAACGGCTGGGCACTGTCCTGGGTCCTCGCCTGGGCACGATCTCGGTCGAGCAGCAGAACGACGACTGTTTCCGCATGCAGGTCGGTGATCGCGTGTGGCTCACGCACGACCCCGCCTCCCTCGTTCCCGTCCTGGAAGGGGCCGTCGAGCGACACGCCCGTTCCGCTCCGAACCCGTTTCGGCGCACACGCTCGACGCGTCGCGAATGGCTGGGTGCGCGTATTCGGCGAAGGCTGGCGCGTCGACGCCGTCGCCACCCCCCAAGCGAACCGGTCGCGCGCACGGCGCACGTGTTCGGCGCCGACATGTCGTATCTCGAAGCGGGGAAAGGACCGCCCGTCGTCTTCCTCCACGGCGGCATTGCATCAGCGCGGATGTGGCGCAAGGTGCTCCCGCTCCTGCCGCACAATCGTTGTATCGCCGTCGATCTCATCGGAACGGGCGCGTCCGGGCAACCCACCGAGCAAGCCGCGCTGGTCGCAACCGACGACTTCACGTGGCAGCAGCACGCGTCGTACCTCGCCGAGTTCCTCGACGTCGTGGGCGTCAGGCACGACATCACGCTGGTGATGCACGGCTGGTCGCCCTTCGTCGTGTATCACTGGGCCCAGCAGAACCGCGATCGGTTGCGCGGCCTGGCGTTCGTCGAGGCCATCGTCGCACCCTTCGGTTACCGAGACCTCGACGAGTCGCTACGAGAGATCTTCCTCATGGCGCGAGGTGAAGCTGGCCATGAGTTCGTCGTCGACTCGGGCAAGTTGTTCGACACGCTGATCGACACGCAGACGCTGCGGCCGCTCGCCCCCGAGGTCGCTGACGCGTATCGGGCCACGACCAGCAGTGGTCGTCATGCGATCTATGCCGCGCTCAGGGCCCTGCCGATCGGAGGCGAGCCGCGAGAGGCCGTCGAGCTCGCGCGCCGGGGCAACACGTGGCTCCGCGAAACCGATCTCCCCAAGCTCATCGTGCTCGGTCGACCGGGTGCGATGTCTTCATCCGTCCCGAACGACACGCTGTCGAGAGCGCGGAACCTCACCGTTGCAACGATGCGCGGCCGGCACCTCCTCCCCGAGGAGTCGCCCGAAAGCCTCTCGCTCTGCCTCAAGATGTGGTTGTCGCGGCTCGGCGCGACCAGTCACACGAAGAGGCGATAGAGCACGTCACCGGCCGCTTCGGTCGCGGCGTCGGGCACCGTCGGATCGACGAGAACCGACGTCAGTTGCGGGAGCAAGCCGCGCAGCTGTCGTTCTCGCATGCTCGGAGCGCCTTCCGGCATCCGTTGCAGGAACGAGACCGTCTTCTCGACGGTTGCGTACTTGCGCTTGTACCGCAGGAGCCCTTCCTGGTCCCAATCGCTCACTCCGAAGTCGAGCGAACGCAGTCCACGCGATCGAGCGTGTTCGATCCCGGCCCAGATGAGGACATCGTTCGGTCGTGCCGACAGCAGCGAGTTGTCCGATGCGTTGAACTTGTAGAAGAGCGAGTGTTGCCACTCGAGGAACATGATTCCGCTGACGACACGACCCTTGTGCAACCCGAGAAGGAGGACGCCACGGTCGCGCGCGACGAGATGATCCCAGATCTGCTCGAAGAACCGGAACGGCTGGGCCAGCAAGCGGTACTTTCGCTTTCGCACCGCGAGGTGGAGATCGAAGAACGATCGCAGGTCGCCCTTGTCCTGAGCAACACGGATCTCGACGCCTTCGTTGCGTGCCTTCCGAATCGACTGCCGGGCCCCGCTGTGGAGCGCACTCCAGATGTCGTCGAGGTCGCGGTCGACGTCGATCGCGTGCCAGCGCGCCTTTCCCGCGGTCTCGAACCGCGGGTCGGCCAGCGGGACGTCGCTGTGCACGCAGCGGAGATGAATCCGCTGATCGGCGCCGATCAAATCGCTCGAGAGCGCCTCCCAATCGGACAGGTCACGGACAATCGGGTCGCAAAAATCGGAGAAGGGCAAACTGACAACACGCGGATCCATTGCGTCCTCGATGCGGACATAGACGAACCCCGCTCGGGGAACCCCGCTCTCGTCGAGTAGCACGTTGGCCTCGGGCGAGAAGCCGTAGGTATCGGCGAGCACCGCGCACCACTCGGGAGAATGGAAAAGCGTGGTGGGCGACTCTGTCACAAGTTGATGCCAGAGCCTGTCAGTGATGGGATCAATAGTCTTCATGTACACGAGATACCTCGCTTCGGGCGGTAGAAGGGCCGTGGTCGATCGAGTGCGCTCACCAGCAGAGGCCGACGTAGCGGCAGGTGGTTTGTCGAGGCGATCTCGAGCCGACGAGATCGATGATCAGGTGCCGTTCGCCGGCGAGGCGAAACAGTTCGTCGACCTCGTTCGCCGTACTACCGACGACGATCACGTCGTTCGTTGCCAGTAGTTCGGCCACCGACTCACACATGAGCGCCGAGATGTGAGGGATCTCTCGTTCGATGTAGGCACGATTGGCGCCGACGAGCCGCGCGATCGACACGCTCGTGTCGAGCACCTTCACCTCGTAGCCCTTACCGATGAGCCGTTCCACCAGCTCCACCATCGGGCTCTCCCGCAGGTCGTCAGTGCCCGACTTGAAGCTCAAACCGAGTACCCCGATCTTGCGATACTCGGCCCGCCTGATGAGCTCGAACGCGCGGTCCGCGTGTCGACGGTTGCTGGTCTCGACCGAGTCGAGCAGCGGAGTCTGCACTCCCAGCATGCGCGCCTGGAACGTGATCGCCCGCAGGTCCTTCGGCAGGCACGAACCACCGAAGGCGAGACCGGGACGAAGATAGGCATCGGAGATGTTGAGCTTTCGATCTTGGGCGAAGAGTTCCATCACCTTCTGCCCGTCGACACCGGTCGCTTTGCAGACGGATCCGATCTCGTTGGCGAACGCAACCTTGATCGCGTGATATGCGTTGCACGCGAACTTGATTGTCTCGGCCACCTTGATCGGCGTCACCCATCGAGGCGCGTCGAGCATCGAATACAAGCACCCGACGGAATCGGCCGCTTCGTCAGAATCGGTGCCGATGACGGTGAACGGCGGGTCGTAGTAGTCGGCGATCGCAGTGCCCTCGCGAAGGAACTCAGGGTTGTAGCAGACGGTGAAGTCACGGCCCGCGACCTTGTTCGAATGCGCCTCCAAGGCGGGAATGAGCACGCTCTCGGTCGTGCCCGGCACGACCGTGCTCCGCAACACGATCGTGTAGGGACGATCGATGACGGAAACCGCCGTGCCGATCTCGGCGGCGACGTGTTCGATCTGCGAGAGGTCGAGGCGTCCGTCGCTGCTGCTCGGTGTCCCGACACAGATCAGGACGAGATCGGATTGCTCGAGGGCAGAATGCGGATCGGTCGTGGCGCGGAGTGTGCCAGAGTCGACACACCGAGCCATGATCTCTCCCAACCCGGCCTCGACGACGGGTGTGCGACCGTTGTTGACGAAGTCGACCTTCACCGCGTTGGAGTCGACTCCGACAACGTGGTGGCCCGAGTCGGCGAGTGCAGCCGCCGACATCACTCCGACATATCCCAAGCCGAAAACCGCTATACGCGTCATGCTCCACCTTCCAGTCCGCACCGGCGCAGCCGGAGAATGAGTTCATTCAGCGACGACCGCCACTGCGCCCGCTGCGAGGCCTGTAGTTGGCTCACCTCGTCTTGGTAGTGATCCGGTCGTGCCCGGACCTCCCTCACGGCCGCGGCAATTCGGGCGGACGTGTTGTCGACATGAACCGTGCCCCGATCGAAGTAGGTCCGAAGAAGCGGCCAGTCGGACGTGATGATCGGCTTGCCGAGGGACAGCGCCTCGCAGGCACCGCGCTGCATCGTGTTGTCTCTCGTCGTCAAACACATGACTGCGGCCGACGAACGCAACAGTGCGTAATAGTCGGGGCTCGACAGGAAGCCGGTGAACCGAACATTCGCGGGGAGATCGTCGAGCGAGCCCCTGTAGCGCCGCGAGTCTCCCGTCACGTAGAAGGTGACCTCGGGCAGCGTCGCAGCAGCACGAAGCACCTCTTGCAGCGGCTCGTCGACCGCGAACGTGCTGACGACGACGATCGATCGGTCCGCGCCCTGGAACACACCGCCTTCGGGAAACGAAGTCGGGATGTCGCGAATAACGATCGGCGTGCCACCGGCTGCCGTGACCGAGGCCGCAAACGCCTCGTTGGTCACGATCGTCGCCACTGCCCGCCGTAACGAGAGTCGGTGCAGCCACCTCGGCCACATCCAATACGACGACTGGAACGCGTCACTGTGCGCGTCGATCACGTAGCTCCGACGGAACAGCCACGCATAGGCGCCCGCAACCATCACGGCAAAGCTCGGAGGGCTCTGGACGAAGATCACCCGAGGCCTCCGGCGCAAGAGCTCACCCGCAGTCAGCGCCGCCTGCACCGGGTACTTGACGAATCCCGCGAGCAACCCGCGTCGCCGGGTCGACTCGATGAAGGCCGTGGGGATCCCGAGTTCGCGCGCAAACACGACGCTGCGCGGCCCATGCGACTCGGGACCCCAGACGAGGAACAAGCCCGACGTACCTGCGAGCGGTCGCGCGCCTTCGCGCGGCCGAATCGAGGGATCGGCGTCAACTAACCAGGAGTTCATACAGTTCCTTCACGTTGGATTCGAGATCGAAGTGATCGAGCACCTTCTGACGACCTTCGCCACCAAGGCGCGCGCGAAGTGCCGGGTTGTCGAGCAGCCGCGCCAGCGCGTCGGCCAATGCGACTGGATCGCCCGCCTCGACGAGCAAACCCGTGTGCTCGTCGACCACCGCCTCCGGAATGCCGGACGTCGCGGTCGACACGACCGGCAGCTCCATCGCCATTGCCTCGAGAATCACATTGGGGATGCCATCTCGGTCGCCTCGCGCGCCGACCACACACGGCAGGGCGAAGATGTCGGCCCGGCGGTACTGTTCGATGACCTCGTCCTGCGTCAATGCGCCGGTCAGCGTGATGATGCCGTCGAGACCGAGGGCGCGGACCTTCTGCGTCAGTTCGTCGCGCAACGGGCCATCGCCGACGATCACACACTTCAGACGACGACCGTCGCCGTGCAACTGGCGGCACGCGTCGATCAGGTGCTCGAAGCCCTTCTTCGGTCGTAGCTGACCCACCGCGAGCACCACCGGCGGATCGCCGTTCGCCGCTCGGGTCGATCGATATCGGCTGGCGTCGAGGCCGTGATAGGCGCGGTGCAGCGATGGTCTCGCACCGGGCGCAAGGCGCGCGAGCTCACGCAAGTTGAACGACGTGCACGTGACGACGAACTTCGCTCGACCGATCTTCTCGGGCATCAGCACCGGGTCGACATAGATGTCGTCCGCGTGCGCGGTGACACTGTACGTGCCGCCGATCAAATGGGCCGCGGTCATCGCGACGGTCGCGGCTCGGTCGATGAAGTGGGCGTGAACGTGGGTGATGCCGCGTCGATCGAGCATGTCGGCCGCCAGCACGCCCTCGCCGAAGTGAAGCACGGTCTTGGCGCGCGCTCGCGTGTGCGGATGCGGCCGACTGACCAGGAACCGCAGCAGCCGCCAATAGCTCCTGCGACGCGCGAACGAGAGATGGACAGAGATGAACCGGCGCAACGTCGTCGGCAGGATGTAGCGCACGTCGCGGCCCAGCTGCTGTTGCTCGGCCGACAACAGGCCGTCGGGCCGGCGAATCGAGACGAGATCGATATCGACCCCCCAGTGACGCAACAACTCGACTTCGCGATCGATGAAGGTTGTCGTCAAACGGGGATACGTGCCGATCACGTAGCCGAGGCGCGGAGTCACGGGTGGCGCGCTCTCGCGGGAGCGATCGGATGGGCTGGTCATCGTCACCATCAATCCATCCGACTTGCCGGGACCGTTGCCCCTCGGCGCCGTTGCCACGCATCGCTCGCCAGCCAACCGGACAGCCGCGCCGTGTTGATGGGCATGTCGGCACAGAAGCGCAGCGTCTGCTTGGCGGTCATCTCGATGTCGTCCTTGGCATAGCCCTGCGCGTCCATGAACCTCCCTGCGCTTCGTTGGATGAACGCCACGTCGGCGGGGGAGACGACGCTGCGGTACCGCCCGATCGACCTCGTGCTGATCGCGCCCGGTTCGAACTGTCCGAAAGAGCTGTTGCCGCCGATGGCACTGTGGTCGGGTGCGTCGCTCATGGTGAGTATCGACGCCTCGTACGGCTCATCGACGAACTCGCAAACCGCTCTCATCGTCGACTCGGGACTACGGGCTAGGTCCTCGTAGCGAACGATGAGGTACCGGCCGCGAAACTGCCGCTCGTTCCTCTGTCCGGCACGGGTCGACGAGATCCAGCTCGCCGTCGTGCTCGAGACGCCCTTGGTGCGGTCTTGATAGCGCTTCGAGATCGAGGCGTGACGATCGCGCGGATCTCGCAGCAGGTGGATCATTCGGGCGTGCGGAAACTCGGCGAACACGTCGTCGGCCGAGTGCTCGGCATGCAGTGACTTGTCGCCCCAGCGAGGCTTGCCCACTCGCTGAGCTCGATGCTCGTGAACGATCGAGAACAGGCGTCCGTATGATGCCACGCCTTGCGCAAACTCTCTGCGTACCCGCGCCGGATCGATCTCGAGCACGGCCATCCGCCGGTACCGGACCATCGCGTCGAGACACCGGTCGAGATTCTCGGCCGCGCTCAAGTCGCCGTATCGCCCGTAGAACCAGCGCCACATGTTGGTACGGCGCACCATCGAAACTCGCGGATGTGACGCGAGGAGCGCGTACATCAGTGACGTTCCGCTGCGGTCTGGCCCTGTGACGAAGATGGGATCGCTCAACGCGCTGCCTCCTGGGCTTGTGACTCGGACATCTCGCTGTCGCGCCGGATGACACCGTCGCCCGAACAGAGTTCGGCATAGAGATTGCGATATCGGCGTGCCACCTCGGCGAACGAGAAGTGCTCGACCACATGACGGCGTGCCGCGCGGCCGAGTCGTTCGCGCAACGCCTGATCGCCGATCAACGTCTGCAACGTCGCGGCGAGGTCAGCGGGATCGTCGACATCGAAAAGGACTCCGTCGCGACCGGAGTCGACGACCTCGGCGTTTCCCGGGATGCGAGATGCGACGACGGGAAGGCCCTTTGCCATCGCCTCGAGCAGCGCGTTCGAGAGCCCCTCGGCGCGCGACGGCAGGACGAATACATCTGCCAGGTCGAGGTAGGCATCGACGTCGTCGGTACTGCCGACGAATTCGACGTGGGGACTGATGGCGAGGCGAGCCACGAGCGCTTCGAGGTCGGCGCGCGCCGGGCCGTCGCCGACCAGGTGGACGCGTATCGAGTTCGGGTCTCGCGCGAGGAGCATCTGCACCGCGGTGAGAAGCGTGTCGAGCCCCTTTTGTGGATGGAGCCGCCCCACGAACACCACACGCGCCGGTGCGACGATCTGGTAGCCGGGGCGCGTCGCGGCGCTCACCTGCACACCGTTGGGGATCTCGACGATTCGATGGCGATCGACACCCGCTGCGCGAAGCTCGTCGACGATCGCGCCGCTGAGCGCGACGAAGCGATCTCCGGACAGCGCGCGCCGCAACATCAACCGCGCGAACTTCAGCTGGCGATCATGGCGCATCTTGTCGATGTCGCTGGCGGCGCCGCTGTTGGCGAGCTTTGTCAGTATCGGCTTGTCGAGCAGCGAGGCGGCCAGCGTCGCGCCGAACGTGTGGTAGTTCAGGCCGTGCACGTGGATGACGTCGTACGTGCGCCGCCGGCGCCAGAGATGCCACACGAGCGTGACGATGTAGAGGTAGCCCCCCAGCTTTCGCAATCCTTTGATCCCGAAGAACTCCCACAAGGTGTGGTTGCGCGTCACGGGGATGCCATCGATGACCTCGTGGCGCCGAGTTCCCCGGAACCACCGGCCGGTCACCACTTGCACATCGGTGCCGTCGTCGGCGAGGGCGCGGGCGAGCTTCTGAGCCTGCCGTTCGGTGCCACCGACCCAGGGATGGAAGAGCCGAACGACCATGAGGACACGGGGACCGCTCGGGCGGCGGCGGGTGAGGGTTGTCACCGACATGTCGGGACCCCGCTGGTTCGGACTGTGGCGGCTTCGTCGATTCGCCGTCGGGCCGTGTGCAGCCGGCGCGGATCGCCATATCGACTGAAGTTCTCCCACGATCGAACGGCACCACAGAGCCGGTGCCGCTCCCAGACCTCGGAGAGGTGATCCCACTCGTGCCCCGTGATCGCGCTCTCGGCGCGATAGCTGTCGACGAAGGCGCTCGTCGGGTGGCTCTCGCTTCGCGAAAGCACTGCTGCGAGGTCGGCGAGACGGTAGTCGACTCTCGCGAGCTCGAAGTCATGGACGACCGCGGTGCCGTCGGCGCGGAAGAGGAGGTTGTGCAGGCCGTAGTCGCCGTGGATCACGTGCCGGTTGAGCGGTGCGGCCCCGAGACGCTCGTCGAGCTGCTCCAACCGCTCGTGCACTCGGCCCGCCCGCCCCCGCAACCATTCGAGTTGGGCGTGGACCTCTCCGCTCGAAGGATGGGAGCGCTCGACGAGGCGAGCGAGGACGGTTCGATACCCGAGCGTGCTGCGGTCGTTCGCGCCATCGAGGTGGTCGGAAAGGTGATGCACGCCGGTGGGAACGAACCCCTCCAGCGCACGATGAAGCCGAGCAAGGGTCGATCCCGCGCACGCGAGGTGACGGCGGTGCTGTCGCGGCGACGTGATGCACCCGGTCACGTTGCGGCCGCTGCTGAACTCGAAGAGCACATACGTCACGCCGGCGTGTGTCGTCGATGTCGTACCATCGGACCGCCGCACAAGCCGCACCGCGGGAAATGCGACCGATTCGAGATGGGCCAAGATCGAGTGCTCATGTTGGACCGCCGCCTCGCTCCAACGCGACGGATAGCGCTTCAACACCTTGGTGCCGTCACTGGTCTTGACGATGACGATCTCGTTGCGCCACCCATACCCGATGTTGCGCGGTGCACCCGTGACCCGCAGGTCGTACTGCCCGAGCACCGTCGCGCAGTCGTCGCGATCGATCGCCGGACTGTCGAGACGGGCCCGTGCCCGGTCGACGACACGGCCCGCCTTTGGGAGCGAACGGGGGATCGTCGTCCGCACGAGCGAGATCGCCGCGGCCCTCATGCCGGAACCCTGACTCGCGGCACGGTGTCGTCGATTTGTGACTTGACGCGGCGAACCGTGTTGTCGAGTTGGGATGCCAAGGCCCGCCGAGCAATGGCCGGTTCGTCGTCGCCGTTGTCGACGTCGACGATGGTCCAGCCTTTGCGGCGGACCTCGTCGACCATCACGGATACGGCTCGGTGGGCGTTGTCGACGAATCGGGTGAGATCGGAACCATCACGCAGCGCCATGCGCGTCCATATGCCCCGATGGGATATCCGTTCTACGCAGATGTGCGGCGGGGCCTGCACGTTGACGACGAGGTCGGGCTCGGGTATCACGCCCGCGTACTCGACGATGGCGGGGACATGTGGCACCTCGACGCCCGAAGCATGCAGCTGGACGACGCGATGGACGAAGCCCTCATCGAACACGATGGCTTCGTCGTCACGAACGTGTCGCCGGAGGAACGCCCTCGAACCCATCATGCGGACATACCAATGGAGCACTCGACGTTCTCGTGCGTCGGCGCCCGACGGCCTGTCTCTCTGCGTGCGCCACAGATGACGGACGAGCCTCGGATTCCGCGCCGCGAATCGTGCCGCGTAGAGGCCTCGGTACCCGACGTAGAGACCCCAGCACAGGCGCGACTCGACGCCGCGTATCGGCACGACGGCGAGAAGTCGGCCCGGCACGGTGCGGCGCGTGAACGGTCGAGCGGCGTCGTTGACGTGACGGGCGACGATTCCTTGACGACGACACACCTCGATGATGGTGGGTACGAGTGTCGTCTTGCCAGAGCCGGGGCAACCGACGAGTTCGATGATCATCGCGCCACCGGCCCGTAGGTGTAGCCCTGCAAGAATGGGACGTCGTCGATGAGTCGCTCGACCGCCGCGATCTGTTCGCGGCTCCACGACACGGTGTGGCGCTCGCCGGGACGGTCGCGTTGGATGACCGCGGCGCACGCCGCGAGATAGTCGTCGCGGCACTCGAGCCGGACGAAGTCGCATAGGCGACGGAGACCGCTGGTGGGGTCGTCTACGAAGGCTTCGTAGTGAACGCGCAGCACTTGATGGGTCACGCGACGGCACAGGTCGTCGACGCGCCCGCATTGCGCGGCGTAGTCGGCGGTGGCCTCTTCGTGCGTGCGCTTGCCCCGGCGCACCATCGCGCTGATCGGATCGAACGGATTCCTGACAACGTGCACGAACCGCACGTCGACCCCATCGAGCGTGCGGTCGAGCCGCTCGATCAGATGCGGCTCTCGACCGAGGCGGCGCGTGGTCGGTCCGGCGCGACTGTCGCCGATCACGTGTACGTCGTCGTGGCTGCCCTGCGATTGTCCGGGAACCGCGAACGAATACGGGTCGAGACGACGGGCGGTGACTCGCCCCTTCATCGCTTCTCGGCGCGCCCCTTTTTCGAGGAGGCGGTAGATCTGCTGCATGTCGAATCCGGCGGCCACGTACCGCAATACGTCAATTTCGTCGGCGACCACCGCATTGCGATGCGCGTCGAGGAGCGCGCCCATCATCGTCCCGCCACTCTTCACATGACCGATGAAGAGCACGAAGGTCTTCACGTCGGCGAACGCCGACGCAGGACGCAGGACCGAACCGGCGGTCGCGACGTAGCGCCGTGCGGTCCCGATGCTGCGGACTGCGCCGTTCTTTGCGACGACCGTGCTCGAAAGAGGGCTGGCGACGCGGCGCCAGGCATCGGAGTCGCGCAGGGCGACCCAGTTCCGCTCGATGGTGGACCTCATGACCGCGCTCGATCGAGATCGGTCTTGTCGATCACTGCGGCGACCATGCCGAGCGTGAGCCACCAGAGCCCGAGTCCGTACGTGCCTCTCATGTTGGCGAAATTGGTCACCACGAGATGCGCGACCAGTCCCAGCCAGAGCACCTTCACGAAGCTGGGCGAGACGAGCCCGGTCGGCCGTATTCGGGCGGATCGAGAAGACGTCCGCGCGAGGAGACACGCGGCCGGGCCCAGGTAGAGCAGGAACCCCACGAGGCCCTGCTCCGCGAGGATCGTGAGATAGAGATTATGCGAAGCGTGGTCCTTCTCGGCGACCACGAGCTCACCGATATTGCTCTGGTACTCGCGGTCGAAGCGATCGAAGTTGCCGTATCCGAAGCCGAACAACGGCTTGGCCTCGAGCATCCGCAGCGACGCGTAGACGACGGGCAGCCGGCTGAGCGCGGATTCTTCGGACTCGGACGAGACCAGGCGGCTGTCGGCGAACTGGAGATAGTTGGAGAAGGCGCCTTGCCCGACGACCACGAAGAGCAGGGGCACGAGCAGGACGGTGGCGCGAGTCATGTGGCGCGGATGGATGAAGAACAAGCCGGCAACGCACAGGCCGCCGGCGAGCCAATTTGCGCGACCGAAGGTCATGAAGACCATCACGAGCGACAGAAGGCAGGCGACGATGGCGCACGCGCGAAGTCGCCGCGTGAGCGTCCCGGTGGAGATCGCGTGGAACACGAGGAGCCCGCCCACAATCATCGTGACGCCGAAGACGTTGGCGTGACCGAGTGACCCGGTCGTGCGGTCGCCCAAGCGATCGTGCCAGGCATTGGGCAGCAGCGCAGGGTTCGTCCACCCGATCAGGCCGATGGCGGATTGACACACGACGACCGCGCCCATCGCTGCGGCAACCCTGACGAAGTCACGTTCGGCGGGGCCGGCCAGACGGACGAGCAGGTAGAGGCACATTGGCGCGGCGATTCGATCGAGCACGTGTGAGAACGCCATGGCAGAGTTGTCCGACGTGTACAAGATCGACACCGTGGTCAGGAGCAGATAGCCGCCCATCAGCATCTCGGTGAGACCGAGGCGGGGCAAGGACACGCGCCGCAGACCGGTGAGCGCACCGAGGAGTATGGAGGCGATCGCGATCATCGGCAGCGCGCGGTGCACGAGCCAGAACGCCTTGCGGAGGCCTCCGCCTTCTGTCTCGACGACGAACTGGGCGAAGACAAGCCAGATGAGCACGCCGCCGAAGGGGTACCGGAGTATGAGCGCCGTCGCCGGGAGCGCGACGATCAGCGCCATGGCGACGAGGGCCAAGTTGTGGACTACGAGCAGTGCGACGAGCGCCCCTCCCAGCGCGCCGATGACGCAAAGCCACAGGTCCTCGCGCGTCTGAAATCGCGGCGGTGACGCCCTCGCATCGCTCGTGGTGGCTCCGATGATCACGCCGTGCCCACTGGACTGACCAGCCGGTATGCCGGCAATGCACGACCGCGTCGGTCGTGCATCGAGGCGCGAGCCCGCCACGCCGCCATCCGGCTGTACTCGAGTGGGAGATCGCCCAGCGCGAAACGAGCGGCGCGCAGCGGACCGAGGCTGCGCTCGTCGGCTTCATAGCCGAGCGTCTCCATCGGACGGCGCGCCGCATGCTGGATGAAGCGCGTCTGTGACGGCGACAGAACCTCGCGGTAGCGACCGACCGAATCGGTCGAGATGACACCCCGGTCGCGGCTGCCATAAGAGCTGTTGCTGCCTTGATCGCGAAACGACCGCGCACCGCTCATGGTGAGCATCTCGGGCGCATACCGCTCATCGATGAACTCGCAGATGTCGCGGAGCACTTCTTCGGGGGAACGGACCAGTGTCTCGTAGCGCAAGATGAGGTACTTATCGCCGTAGCGATTGCAGTTGCGTTCGGCCAGCTCGACGGATGACAGCCACTCGGCGGTGCCGGCACCGACACCGCCGCGACGAACCTTCCACCGGGTCTCGACCGACGCGTAGCGGTCACGCGGGTCACGCACCATGTGGATGATGCGGGCATCGGGATACGCGTCGAACAATGGGCCGGCAAAGCGTTCGGTGTCGAGCGACTTGTCGCCCCACCGCGGCTTGCCCAGCCGATCGGCGTATTGTTGCTCGAGGAGCGCGAACAGGCGCCCATAGGTGCGCTCACCGGTGAGGAACTCGCGCCGCAATTCCTCGGCGTTCGGCTGAAGAACGACGAGTCTCTTGTAGCGCATCATCTTGTCGAGGCAGGTGTCGAGGCTTTGATCGTCTCGTAGGTCGCCGAACTGCCCGTAGAAGTAGCGCCAGAGATTCGTTCGGCGCGTCATCGCGATGTTGGGATGCGACGTGAGCAACGCGAACATGAGACTCGTGCCGCTGCGCTCTTGTCCCGCGACGAACACTGGGCGGTGGATCATGGGCGAGGCCCTATCTGCTTGGTCAGTGAGCGTTGCTTGGTCGCGCGCCATGCGACCGCGCCCAACTGGTCGAGTGGCAACTGTGCGGTCAGCGCACGCCCGCCCCGCCGACCGGATGGAAGGGAGCTGTAACCCAGGTCGGCGAGCGCTTCGGACGTGTGCCGCTCGACGAACGACCGTCGTTTCGTCTCGATGGGCACGAGCGCGTGGTCGTTCGCGATCGTTCCGAGCGCAACGATCATCGGCGGCGTGAGCGCCAACTCGGCGAAGCCGCAGATCTCTCGCATCGTCGACTCGGGATCGGCGACCAGCTGCTCGTAGCGAACGATGCGGTAGCGACCCGAATGGCGACGCTCGTTGTCTCGTGCGAGCTGCGCCGAGTAGAGCCACTTGGCCGTCTCCCAGCCGGCCCGCCCCCGCTTGGTGAACCGGCGGAAGCCCACTCGATCACGCGGATCGCGGATCATGTGCACGATTCGCGCGTCGGGAAACGTCTCGAAAATCGGTTCGGCGAACGCTTCGACGAGACCCAGCTGCTCACCCCAGCGCGGTTTGCCCACGCGCTCGGCGTGCTGCCTCTGGATGATGCCGAAAAGTCGCGCGTATGAGTGTGGCGAGGTCGAGAAGTCGCGGCGGACGCGCTCCGCATCGGGAGCCAGGCTCGAGACCGCCGGGTCGGCGAAAAGGGTGTCGAGCGCGTTGGCACGAACGCTCGGGTCGGCGAGATCGCCCAGCCGGTTGAAGTACTTGAGCCACAAGTAGCTCTTTCGCGTCAACGCGATGTCGCCACTCTTCTCGAGGACGAGCCGCACGGGCGTCTTGCCCGAATGCGCGAGCCCTCCGATGAAGACGGGGGCGTCGACCGTGTTCATGCGCCTTGAGCCTGCGACGGGTTGATGATCATCCGACGGCCGGGACGACGGCGAACGATTGCCGGCAGGCGCTGCTGGGCGGACTCGACCGTGAGCCACGCCACCATCCGCGCGAGCTGATTGGGCCAGTCGTAACAGGCGAATCGGAGTCGCGCCGCCCGTGTGAAGTCGAGCGGATCCGGCTCGTAGCCGTGGGCCCGCATCGGTCCTGCCGTGTGCAGCTGGATGAACGCGATGTCGGGCTTCGAAACCGAACGCCGGAACTGCCCGATGAAACGATCGGAGAGAATCGGCGCGTCGGATGACGTCCGGCCGTCGAGCAGCAGCGCCCGATGCTTCTCCGCGCCGCCCATGCGCATCATCGATGGCTCGAACTGCTCGCCGATGAACGCGCAGACGTCGCGCACCGTCGGCTCGGGCCGTCGGATGAGGTCTTCGAATCGCACGATCAGGTAGGCATCGGGGTGCCGCTGGGCATGGCGTTCGGCGAGCTTGGCCGAGTAGCGCCACCGCGCGACCGCCCCACCGGCACGCCCCTTGCCCTTCGGCCACTTTGCGATCGAAGCGTCGTACCGATCGCGTGGATCGCGGATCATGTGGATGATCTTCACGCCGGGATGTGCGGCGAACAGTTCGTCGGCGTAGCGCTCGATGAGGCCCGTCTGCACCCCCCACCTCGGTTTGCCTTCGCGTTCCGCAAAGTGCACGAGGAACAGCTCGAACATTCGCGCGTACGTCGGCGCTCCCTCGGCGAACTCGCGACGAAGGCGATCGGGGTCGGGCTTCAAGAAGGCGACGTGCTTGTAGCGCAGCATCGCGGCGAGGCATCGCTCGAAGTTCTCCGCGTGACCGAGGTCGCCGAACTGGCGATAGAAGTACGTCCACATGTTCGATCCGACCGCGGGGATGGCGATGTTGGAATGCGACGCGAGGAACGCCCGCATCGTCGTCTTTCCCGACCGATCGAGCCCGCCGATGTAGATCGGTGGCGGAGCGGCGACGCTCGCCGCGCGCGGGGACAGGCGCACAGAAGCCGCAGACTCGCTTTCGTGGTTCACGAGCGCGTCGACCATGTCTCTCAGGCCGGGTACTCGAGAAGGTGCGAACGCCCATACTGACTGACCCCGAACGTCAGCCCCGCCTCACTGTCGAGGTCGCGCTCGATCCACTCCGAGATGAGACGCTCGGTCTCGACGTCGAGAAGATCGGGGAAGAGGACCGCAAACGTCGAGTCGCCGAGGTAGGCGAGCAGGTCTTCGGGGCGAAGAATGCCTGTCAGCTGGTCGCGCACCTCGCGGAGGCTGCGGAACCCGAGATCTGGTTCGGATGCCTCGTGGAGCGGCTGGAGGTTCGCGTGCACAACGGCCAGCGAGAAGATGCTGCCACTGTGCTCGACCCGACTCAGCTCCTGATCGAAGCGCATCTCGAAGAACTCACGATTGAACGCGTCGGATTCTGGATCGATGATGTTCACCGAGCGCACCGTCTGATACGGCTGTCGGATGTACTCGGCGAAGATGGCGACAGAGATTCCGAGCAGTGCTCCCAGGACCGACCCGACGATGATCGTCAGGTTGTTGTCGGGTCCGGCCGGCGAACTCGGGACCACCGGTGCGTCGAGCGGTGCGAGCGTGTACACGTCATTGAGGTTGTCGATGTACTGCTTGAACACATCGGCCACGCTCTTTGCGAAGGCGCCGACCGCGTTCGGTTCGAAACCTCTGACGGTGACTCTGACGAGACTCGTGCCGGGGACCGCCTCGCTGCGAATCCTGAGCCGCTCTCCATCGATGACGTTCGGATCGGTCAGATCTCTTGCTCGGGTCTTGATCAATGAGCTCCGGGCAATTGCGGCGTAGGTCGAGTTGATCTCGGTGCCGCGCGCCAGGGTCTCGTTGGCGCGGACGATCTGGTCGGTCTCGAGCAAACGCGGCCGGATCACGAATGTCACTTTCGATTCGTAGTACGGCGCCTGTTTCGACGTGTGGTAGAAGCTGACTGCGAGTGCCGCCAAGAGGCCGAGGATCGCGATCATCCAGTGCCGGCGGACGATGTTCAAGTATCGCCTGAGCTCCATCTGGCTAACGGCTCCTCATGAAAGACTCGACCGCTCGGACCACCACCGAAACCGACTCGATCGGCAGGTGGGGATACATGGGAAGACTCAGCACTTGCCGCGCCAGCTTTTCGGACACCGGGAAGCTGCCGGCGGGGTAGCCGAGCGAGGCGTAACCCGGTTGCAGATGCACCGGCACCGGGTAGTGAATGCCGGTCGCAATGTGCTCGCTGAGCAGGTGGCGCTGGAGCTGATCGCGATCTTCGGTCTCGATCACGAACAGGTGATAGACGCTCTCGATGTCGTCACTCTCGGCGGGAGTGGTGACATCGATGCCTGCGAGGAGTTCGAGGTATTCGAGCGCGATGGCGCGTCGGCGGGCATTGTGCCGGTCGATGTGGGGCAACTTGGCACCGAGGACCGCTGCTTGGAGCGTGTCGAGGCGCCGATTGAAGCCCCTGGTCTCGTGGTGGTATCGCTCGCGCGAGCCGAGATTGCGCAGGAGCCGCACTCGCTCGGCGATCTCGTCGTCGTCGGTTACGACGATGCCGCCGTCACCGTACGCACCGAGATTCTTGCTCGGATAGAAGCTGAAGGCTCCTACGTCGCCCAACGATCCGGCGCGACGCCCTCGGTAGCGAGCTCCGTGCGCCTGACACGCGTCCTCGACAACGGCGAGGCCGCTGGCCTTGGCGATCGCCGTGACATCGTCCATGTCGGCGGGACGCCCGTAGAGGTGTACCGGGATGACTGCCCGCGTGGAGGGACCGATGGCGGCCTCGAGATGAGCGGGATCGAGGTTTCGCGAGAGCGGATCGACATCGATGAGCACCGGCGTGGCTCCCGTGCTCTCGATCGCCGCGACGGTGGCGACGAACGTGTTGGCCGCCGTGACGACCTCATCGCCGGCGCCGACTCCGCATGCCCGCAGCGCCAGCTCGAGGGCAGAGAACCCCGAATCGACGCCAACGGCGGCGCGCACACCGCAGTACGCGGCGAATTCCGCTTCGAACGCGTGCACCGCCGAACCCAGGACGAAGTCGGCCTGGTCGACGACGCCACGGATCGCCGCCTCGATCTCGGGTGCAAGCTCGAGATGGGCTGCTCTGAGATCGACGAAGGCCACTTCGGGGCGCGTCGATACAACGAAGGAAGCAACGAGATCATTGGCCGTCATCTGTACTGCAACGCCTCCTCGTCACTTTCACTCGAGTCGACATCGTGCTCATGGCCGTTCGTTTCGGCGCCACGGTGCGCATCGCCGTTTACCTGCACGAGGTCGATCTTCGGCAGGTACTCGACCGGCACGGGGACGCCGTTGGACTTGAGCGACAACTGGGCCGCTTCGATCACCTCGATGACTCGAAGGCCGCTGTAGCCATCGGTCTTGGGTTTGCGGCGGTCGCGCACGCATTCGATGAAATGCTGACACTCGAGCCGCACCGGCTCTTCGAGACGAATGTAGGGACTGACGATCGACCCATAGCGGTACGCGAACTGAAACTCGCCGAAGGTGTCGGTGCGACGCGTGGCATCGACACCTTTGTCATAGACGCGGATCTTCTCGATGCTCTCCACGTCGTCGTAGATCGCCATCTTCTTGTTGCCCACGACCGTGATGCGGCGGGTCTTCGACGGATCGAGCCAGCTGAGGCGCACGTGCGCGAGGGTGTCGCCAGGGAACATCAGCGTCATGTACACAATGTCCTCGACATCCTTCTGGACGCAGCCGATACCTCGAGCCGAAACGGTGTGTGGTCGGGCGTCGAGGAGATGAATGAGGATCGACACGTCGTGGGGACCGAGGTCCCATATCACGTTCATCGACGGATGAAACAAGCCGAGGCCGACGCGTACCGCGTCGATGTAGTGCAGCTCGCCCAGCTCACCGTTGTCGATCATTTTCTTGAGTGCCCAGACGGCCGGGTTGTACTCGAAGGTATGGCCGACCATGAGCACTCGCCCCAGGTGTTCGGCCAGCCGGATCATCGCGCGGGCTTCGAGCGAGTTCGTCGTGAGGGGTTTCTCGATGAGGATGTCGAGACCCGCTTCCATGCAGTCGCGACTGATCGGGTAGTGGGTCTCTGGTGGAGTCGCGATGACGACTGCGTCGAGACCCATGTCGAACAGCTCGCGATAGTCCTTCACCGCATGCTTGATCGACGGATAGCGCGTCGTGATGCGCGTCAAGTTCGCTTCGTTGAGATCGCCGACGGCAACCATTTCGGCCTCGGGTAGCTCAACGAGGTTGCGAATGAGATTGGGGCCCCAGTAGCCCGCACCGATAGCTCCGACACGCACAGGCTTCGTCATTTATCCTGCCCCTCGTCCGATGATCACGGTTGGCACGGTGAGAATCATCACTTTCAAATCGAGTCGCAGCGATCGGTGCTCGAGGTAGTAGACGTCGAGATCGACCATCCGCTCGAAATCGGTCGTGCAACGGCCATTGACTTGCCACCATCCGGTGAGGCCGGGTTTTCCCGCGAACCGGCGGAGGTGCTCGGGCCGGTACTTTTCGACTTCGTACGACAGCGATGGCCGCGGGCCCACCAGGCTCATGTCGCCTTTGAGCACGTTCCAGAATTGCGGTAGTTCGTCGAGGCTCAAACGGCGCAAGATTCGGCCAACTCGAGTGATGCGCGGATCCTTGAGGAGCTTGTAGGTGCCGCTCACGCCATCGCGGAGTGTGGCCATTTGCTCCTCGTCACCGGCGATGTACGCCTGCACGTACGAGTGATGCAGTGCCGAATCGGCACCGACATACATCGTGCGCAGCTTGAAAAATCGAAACGTGCGCACCCGCCAGAAGACACGCCCCTCACCCGACTCGCGGCGCCCCCCGAATCGCACCTGCGGGTAGAACACCGGGCCACCGCTGTCGAGTTTGATCAGCACGGCGCAAAGTGCGATGGTCGGCACTACGAGCGGAGCGATGGCCAACACCAGCGCCACGTCGATCGCGCGCTTGAGCCTCCAATACCACCACCGCGCGTGAGCAGAGCAGGGCTCTGTGTGGCCGACCACGTCGAAAGCCCCCGACGGTCGCCCGCCGTCAAACGCATCGGCTTGTGGACGTGCGTCGCCGGCAACAAGTGCCTGTTCTCCTTGGATCACCGTGCCTCCCGCCCAGCTTCAATCCCTAAGAGTATTTGCTATGTATTCACCGTAACTTCACATCCACGCTAGCACGATTTCATGTTTGTCAACCGATCTTGTTGATACCGATCAAATTTCAATGGGCCTCAAGGGGTCACACAGAGTGTCGGGGCCCGATCGACCCTTCGGCGGGGAAGCTACGAACTCGCGACGACGCGCCTCGGCGACGGCTCAGACCGCTCGCCCAACCTGCGCCGGAGGCGCCACACGACCGCGCCGGCAGACCACATCGGCCGATCGATTGCGACATAGCGCACCCGCCCGGCGCGGCCTCGGGCGTGAGACGGTTGGTATCCGAAACGCGACATCGGGCGGGCGGCCCGAGATTCGATGAACGCAACCTGACGGGCGGAAAGCTCGCGCTCGTACCGACCGATGCCCGTCCGGCGCAACGTAGGGCGTGGTTTCTCCGCACCATCACGCGCACGCGGCTCGCCGTCGGCGAGGGCCGCGATCATGGCCGACGAATAGGGCTCGCCGATGAATTCGCAGATCGAACGCAGGCACTGCTCGGTCTCACAGACGAGGTCCTCGAACCGCACGACGAGGTAGCGATCGCCGAAGCGGGCGCGATTGCACTCAGCCAGAGCAGCCGACCACTGCCAGAGAGCAGTGCCCGACCCGACACCGCCGCGGCCAGCCTGGCGGCGATCGCTCTGCGACGCGAACCGATCGCGCGGGTCGCGCATCACGTGCACGATCCGGGCTGACACATATTCGTCGAAGATGGTCGCGGCGTGGCCTTCGGTGTCGAGCGACTTGTCGCCCCAACGGCGCTTTCCCCGCCGGCTCGCGTGCTCGGATTGGATCAGGGCGAACAGCCGTCCGTACGACTTGTCGGCGGTCGCATCGAACTCGCGCTTGATGGCATCGAACTCGGGCGTCAGCGCACGGATGCGCGTGTAGCGGCCGAGGCTGTCTAGGCATCGGTCGAGGTTCGCGTCGATGCCCAGCGGGCCGAACCGACCGTAGTAGAACGACCAGAAATTCGTGCGGCGGGAGATCGAGATCTCGGGATGTGCGTCGAGAAGCTCGCCCAAGAGCCCGATGCCGCTGCGATCGACACCTGCCAGGAAGATCGGACCCGGTCGGCTCACGGAGCACCTAGAGCGGCAGTGCCGCGGGGTTTTGGGTCGGGGCGATGAATCGGCGCGCGACGAGCGCATCGAAGACGTGCTGGGCTGCTTCGTCGGGCGTGCTGGTCGTTGCGTCGACGGTGACGTCGGGCGCGGTCGGCACCTCGTAGAACGATCCCGGCGTCGCATTGCGGGAAACACGTCGAAGTCGGGCCCGCAGGCGCTTCTCGAGCGGCGGCTTTCGCCCCCGACTCGATTTGCGGGCCCACGCGACCTCAGGCGGCGTATCCACGTAGACCTCGAGGAAGTGTCCATCGCCCACCAGCGTTCGTGCCGCGGCGCGCACCTGTCGTGAGGCGCTCACCGTGACGCAGATCGCGATGCCGCCGTGGCGCACCACTTCGGCCGCGACGTACGCCTTGCGCATGAGCTTGTTCTCGCTGGTTCGCTCCCATCGCTGCTTGGCGAGGGCGGGCACCGTGTCGAGCAACGTGTAGGTGCGGTTGCTCGCGTCGAGGAGGGGGGTCAACGAGCGGACGAGGGTCGTCTTCCCCGCACCGCTTCGGCCCGTGAGCCAGATGCAGACGCCCTCACCGCTGCCGACTGCATTTGCACTCATCGCCCTCCGATCGACGTCGCGGCCTGGTAACACTATGAGCAATGAATTTAGACCAAATAGGTCGACGATGACTGTATGAGGCATATATTTACGGAAAGATGATCAAACGATCACTTATCTCGCGCGGTCGGATACGTCGAATGAGGTCCACGGTTATTCAGGGAACTGATCCCACTCTCAGTCGGCGCGAGATCATCGGGGTGGCAAAGGGCGCGGGGTTCCTCGCCAGCGGCAGCGTCATCGAAGTGGCGAGCCGATTCGTCATCGCGTTCGTGCTGGCGCGCTCGCTCACCGCCGACGACTTCGGCCTCTACAACCTCGCGATCAGTGCCTCGGCCATCATCGTGGGCCTTGCGTCGCTCGGCCTCGATGACGCGATGGTGCGCTACGTCGCGATCCAGTCCGATCGTCGTGACGAGGACGGCATCGCGGGCACGCTCCAGGTGGGGTTCGCCGTGTCGATGGCCTCATCGATCGTGTTGGGCCTCGTGGTGTTCCTTGCCGCGGATTGGATCAGCGAAGCGGTCTTCAACGAAGCCGCCCTGAGCCCATTGCTTCGGTTCTTCGTTATCATGGTCCCTCTCCTCACGTTGAGCCGAACGATGCTCGGAGCCGCACGCGGTTTTGGGCGCATGGACTACGCGGCGATCTGTGAGAACGTGATCCAGTCGGTCGTCAAGACCGGTCTGCTGGCCTTGCTGCTCATACGCGACATCGACCTCTGGGCGGCGGTGATCATTTTCGCCATCGGCGATCTCAGCTCGTCCGTCGCCATGACTTACCTGCTCAACAAGCAGTACTCGCTCACACGATCACTCAGCCGAACGGCCCGCCGCGAAAGCCGTGAGCTGATGGGCTTCGCGTTGCCGCTGTGGCTCTCCGGGATCTTGAACCAGTTTCGCCGCAACGTCGAGACGCTCATGCTCGGAGCACTGACCGCGGTTTCGAACGTGGGCATCTATGCGGTCGTCACGCGAGTCAACATGATCAGTCACATCGCGTACCGGGCCATCATCGTTTCGGTGAAGCCCGCCCTCGCGCGCCTCCACGGACGCGGCGATCGTCTAGGCCTTTCGAACGTCTACGCCGCGACGACGAGATGGGCGATCACCCTGAACATGCCGTTCTTCTTGTTCATGGTCCTCTACCCCACCGCGATACTCAACGTCTTCGGAAAGAGGTTCACCTCGGCTTCGACCGCCTTGGTGATCTTGGCGGTCTCAGAGTTGATCGTCGCCGCGACCGGCGTGTGTGGCTCGATGATCGACATGGCTCGCCACGTGCGGGTGAAGATGTTCAACTCGGTCGCATGGATCACTGTCCAGATTGGCGCCAGCGCGCTGTTGATCCCGCGGTGGAAGGTGCTCGGTGCCGCAATCGCAGCCCTGGTCGCGACGAGCTTCGTCAACCTTCTCCGCATGGCCGAGGTCTGGTATCTCGACCGTCTCGTCCCGTTCGGTCGAGACTTCTGGAAGCCATTCGTCGCCGGCGGCGCGGCCTACGCGCTGGGCATGTTGCTCCGACACGTCGTGCCCCCGCACGACGCCATCGGTCCCAGCTTGCTGCAGGGCGCCATCGTTTCGACGACCTTTCTCGCCCTGACCGTCGCGCTGCGCATCGCGCCGGACGACCGTGAGATTCTTCATCGAATCTTTCGCAGATTGCCGGCACGCGTTGGCCGGCTACTGGGCCTACAACCCGACAAGAGTCCGGTTGATCCTTGACCACGGACGGGTTTGGGGTGTCCTATGAGCATGACGTGACCGGCGAAGGGCCAGGTCGTTACGGGACACGGGGACCGTCCTCCCCGCCGCGACACTCCTGTCGGATGCGCCCGTCGGCGTCCTTCCGGTCTTGACGACGCGCAGCGCGTGATCGGCACGCTCTCCAGAGCGTGACGTCTGCAGGGCGTCCACACGAGATAGCCGAGGACACGAGCTGATCGTGTCGGGCAACGCGACAGGGGTCTGGAACCTATGAGCTGACGGCCGAGCGGCGGGCGCGCGAGCGGGCCGCCGCGAACAGCTCGAGTTCGTGGGCGTGGTAGCTGCGCACGAAATCGTCGAGAGTCGTGCTCAGCGTAGAGGCGTCATCGTCGCCGCGAACTGTCGGCACCGACGTCGACCGCTGTATCCCGGCAACTGCGGCCAGCAAGGCATCGTGGCTGACGATGAGTTCGTGATTGTCGGTGATCTGTGTTGCCGGATCATCGTCGATACGCAGCACCGCTCGCGCCGCATCGATCTCGGCACGAAGTTGATCGCAACGCCATTCGACATGCTCGGCGAGATGCGCGAGCAACTCTGCGGCGGCGTGAGCCTGGGCCCGGACATAGTCGTCGTCGACGCGGGGAGCGACATCATCGCGAAGCGTCGTGGCGATACCGTCGAGGAGTCGGTCGAGGCTGTTGAACATCATTGCGATCACCTTCTCGGAAGCTCGGCAAGCAGATCGGCGAGTAGCTGTGTGCTGCGATGTGCGAGCATCGCCAAGCGCAAATCGTTGCTGCGGCCATCTTCGAACGAGCGTGCTCCGCGCAGGAAGATCGCCGCTGCTTTCACGTGATTGATGACGCTCCAGAATCGGAACGCGTCAGGGTGTATGTGCAGCCCGGTGTGCCGCTCGTAGCGCTCGATGAACTCACGTTTGGACAACATGTGCCCAACCATGCCCGAGCGACCTCGAAACGCCGGCAGCGCCGCCCACGCAAGGTCTTCGACCGGATCGCCCACGTGTGCGAGCTCCCAATCGAGCACGCCGACGATCGAACCGTTGCGCAGCACGAAGTTGCCGGTGCGGTAGTCACCGTGACACAACACGAGGCTGCCCGACGAGGCAAGGTTGTCGCGCGCCCACGCGAAGGCAGCCCTGATCGCTGGCACCTCGCGAATCATGCTCGACTCGTAGAATCGCTCCCACCGCTCGACTTCGGCCATGGCGGCAACCACAGCATCGTCCGCAGTCGAAGTGTGCGTGTCGACGAGATCCAGCTCGCGCCAGTCGACGGCGTGCACCGCGGCAAGGATGGCGACGAACTGCGCGCCGACCGCCGCGGCATCGTCGCCAGCGAACGGTTTACGAGCCATCGGCGACGGTACCGCGCCTTCGATGCGCTCCATCACGTAGAAGGGCATACCGATCACGGTCGGGTCGAGCTCCAACCAGTACAGATCGGGCACAGGGATTCCGGCGCGGCCGACCAGTCGACGATGAAGCGAGTACTGCGCGCTTATGTCGTAGGGAGCAAGGACGCCGTCTTCGGGTTGCCGGCGTACCGCGTAGCCCTTGGCAACCTGCCGTCCCGATAAATCGCGCCAATGCGCGGTCAGGGTGTAGGTCTGCCACGAGAACCCGTCTGCGTGATGGACGAGGTCGCAGATCTCGACGACCCCGGTGTCGAGACGCTCGCCGAACCAAGCCGAAAGGCGATCGTGCACCTGGGCACCTTCTTCGTTCATCGGCCGGGAAGCATCTACATAGTAAATGCTATAACGGGTTCCCGAGCGCTCGTGGCGACTCGGCAAGGGGGCAGCCAACCGTGCCAGCAGTGATACCGCTCCTGCCGGACAGCGACGACGAGTTCTTCTGGGAGGGCGTCCAGCATCCCCCCTCGCCGATGTGCCCGGAGTGCCATTCGTTGCAGTGGACCACGAAGGCCTGATCGAAGTGACGCAGCAACTGCAGGGCAAGCGTGCGCTCGTGACCGGCGCCAGCCGCGGCATCGGCGCCGCTGTCGCATTGCGGCTGGCGGCCGAAGGCGCGCATGTCGCGATCACCGCTCGAACCGCAGACGATACGGCTGGGGGTAGTGCCGGATCGCACGGAGCAGCGGGCAGCTTGCAGACGACGGCCGCCCGTTTGCGTCCGTACGGCGGACGTATCGGCGTGATCGCCGCGGATCTGGCCGACGCCGCGAGCCGCGCTCGCATCGTGCCCGAGGCTGTCGACGCGCTCGGCGGTCCTATCGACATCTTGGTCAACAATGCTGCTGCCGGCATCTACCGTCCGATGGCCGCATATTCGGTCGCGCACCGAAACAAGATGATGGAGATCAACGTCAACGCGCCGATCGATCTGATCCAGGCAGTCGTGCCGTCCATGCGCGAGAGCGGTCAGGGTTGGATCGTCAACGTGTCATCGGGCACCGCGCGACATGTCGCGGGCCCACCCTTTCCCACCAGCGGCATGACGCCGATCCTCGGCTTCTATGGGGCTACCAAGGCCGCGCTCAACCGTGTCACCAACGCGTTCGCACTCGAGCTGCACGCTGCGGGCGTGCGCGTCAACACAATCGAGCCGCGTGCTGCCGTTGCCACCGAAGGTGCGATCGCGAAAGGCCTCGACAGTATCCGCGACGATCAGTTCGAGCCCCTAGAAGCGATGGTCGAGGCCGTCGTTGCGTTGTGTTCGTGTGAACTCGAACGCACCGGCCAAGTGCACGTCAGTCTCGACTTACTCGACGAGCTCAGACGCGAAGTCATGCAACTCGACGGGACCCGCGCCGCGTCGCATCTGGCATGAACGCGCGACCCGCCGTAGCATCCTGGCTCTCGTTGCGGCCTGGGGGGCGGTGCGTATGAGGGCGATCGGTCAGCGGATGCTGCATCTGGTCGCGGTTTTGTTCCTTGTCAGTGTGGCTGCGTTGTTGCTCGTGGATATCGCGCCGGGTGATCCGGCGCTGGAGGTGCTGGGGCCTGAGGCGACTGACGAGCAGATC
>DATLFA010000091.1:0-24093 GCA_035525225.1 Acidimicrobiales bacterium | reverse complement strand
GATCTGCTCGTCAGTCGCCTCAGGCCCCAGCACCTCCAGCGCCGGATCACCCGGCGCGATATCCACGAGCAACAACGCAGCCACACTGACAAGGAACAAAACCGCGACCAGATGCAGCATCCGCTGACCGATCGCCCTCATTGGTACCCCCCATGCCGCGTGTCGTCGAAGGCGGCACGCATCGGCGTTCAGTCCTTCGCCAGGATCATGCCGCTGCGTCCACCGGCGATCATGACGTGCGCCGCGTTCGGGACCTGATTGACGGCGGTCCCTCGAATCTGACGTACGCCTTCGAGGATGTTGTTGAGGCCGTGGATGTAAGCCTCGCCCAGTAGTCCGCCGTGCGTGTTCACCGGTAACGAGCCGCCAAGGTCGATGTGGCCGTCGGCGATGAAATCCTTCGCCTCGCCAGGGCCGCAGAAGCCAAGCCCTTCGAGCTGCAAGAACACCACCGGACTGAAGTTCTCGTAGATCATCGCCGCGTCGATGTCGCTCGGACCGACGCCGGCCATGCAGTACAGCTGCTCCGCGACGAACCGCGCTTCGGGGAACTCGGCAAGGCTCGGGTGGTAATAGTTGAACTGGACTTGGCCGCCGGCGAGATGTCCATCGGCGACCGCCGCGATCCTCACGGCGGAATTGGGCAGGTCGTTCGCTCGTTCTCCTGCGGTGACGACTATGGCGACCCCACCGTCGCTCTCTTGGCAGCAGTCGAGAAGTCGGATGATCGGCTCGACGATCCACCGCGAATTCTGATGGTCGTCCAGAGTGATCGGGCGCTCGTAGAACCATGCGTTCGGGTTTGTCGCGGCATGCTTGCGCGCAACGACGGTGTAGCGCCCGAAGTCTTCGTTCGTGAGGCCGTATTCGTGCATGTACCGCTGGAACTGGAGCGCGTAGCGCTGGGCCGGTGTGTTGAGACCGAACGGCAGGTACCAGTTCCAACCTTGCGGGGTGACGCGTGCGTTGGGTTGCCCGAAGCGACGCCCCGATCGCTCGTTGAACGCGCGATACACGAGTACTGCTTTCGCCGCGCCGCTCGCCACGGCGAGCGCAGCATGCTGCACAGTGGTGTGTGCACCAGCTCCGCCATGCGGAGTTCGTGACCAGTAGCGCAGCTTGGGGATACCCAGCGTTCCCATGAGGAGCAGCTCGTCGCTGGTATCGATGGTGAACGTCACGAGTCCTTCGATGTCGGAGGGCTTCATGCCGGCATCCTCGATCGCGGCCAAGCTGGCTTCGGCCGCGAGCTGTAGCTCGCTGCGCCCTGATGCCTTCGAAAACTCGGTTTGGCCGATGCCGGCGATGATCGCTTGATCTTTCAGCGTGCGCATCGCGTCACGCCTTCCCGGCTTCGACCGCTCGGAACTGGGGTAGGACGACGCCTTCGAAATCGTCGAAGCACAACTCGACCGCCATGCCGTTGCGAACGTCGCTCACTGCCACCCCCTGCAAGTTGGACACCAGGCGCACGCCCTCTTCCAGGTCGACCAACACCACGATCCGAGGTTGCGCATCGGGCTCGGTCGGGTGGTGTGACATGATCCAGCTGTAGACGGTTCCACGGCCCGATGACTCGCGGGTGGTCCACTTCAACGAATGGCACGACGGGCACATCGGAGACGGCGGATGTTGCAATCGTCCGCAGCCGGCGCAGCTCCGGAGAAGCAACTGGCCCTGCGCGACGCCGTCCCAAAAGAACTCGTCATCGGCGTCCGGCACGGGTGGTATCACTGCTGGCACGATTCTCCCTCGTTGATTTGAAGCCTCGCGACGGTGTCAGAGGTTCCAGACACGCGCGGCGTTGCCCGACACGATCAGTTCGCGTTCTTCGTCGGGGATGCCGACGAATTGGTTTTCGACCAGAGCGCGCGAGTTCGGCCAACTCGAAACCGGATGCGGATAGTCGGATGACCACATGATGTTGCGCACACCGATCTTGTGCCGCAGGAGTTGGATCGAGTCGGGCTCGTCGATGTAGGTGAGATGGATGTTGCGATGGAAGTAGAAGCTCGGTAGCTCGCTGATCGCCGGGAAGTCGTAGCTCTGCCGCGTGTTCATGTCGTCGATGATGTAGAGGTACCAGGCAACCCAACCGAGTCCCGGTTCTACGAAGACGAGTTTCAGCCTCGGAAAGCGTTCGAGCACGCCTGAGAGCATCCACATGCCGAAGGCTTCGGCGGTACAGAACGCGGTCATCGGCACCATGACACCGCGCTGCGGAGTGGGGTCGCGCCGAGCGAGATCTTCGAGCTGAGTGTTGAGACCGATATGGCAGCAGATCGGCAGATCGAGATCTTGGATCGTCGACCACAGCGGGTCGTATCGACTGTCGAAGTACTCGGGAAAACCCAACTCGTTGGGGAAGACCGGCAATTGGAGCGACTTGGAGCCGAGCGCGGCAACTCGTTTGACTTCTTCGACGGCGAAGTCGATGTCGTGTATGGGGATCTGGTGCGAAACCACGAGGCGCTTCGGGTCGACCGAGCCGAACGCCAAGAGTGAATCGTTGAACGCTCGGGTCGACTCGCGCCAGCCATCCTTGATCAGATAGAGAAAGCGGAACGCGCTCACTTCGCAGTACAGCACTTCGGCGTCGACGCCGTCGGTATCCATGTCCTTCAAACGCTCATGCGGATCGCTGTGCCCGGCACGCCCCGCCGCGGGATGCGTGTAGTCACGCATCATCGCGGTGTTGGCCTTGCCCGCATTGCCGCCGAACACACGCGACTGGAACTCGGTCACCGCCGCGTCATAGGACTCGTGGTACTTGCTCGCAAGACTGCGCTTCACCGTGTCGTGCTGAAGGTTGACGTGCGAGTCAGAGGAGATCAAGCGTTCCATTGGGTCCCCAAGCTCATAACCATAGCTATCACTATGGTAACGTAGCACTGGAAGGCCCTTTCGTCCAGCCTCAATTCGATCGATCAGCGCCCGGTCCACACGGGGGCGCGCTTTTCGACGAACGCGCGGGGTCCTTCGCGGTAGTCGTCGGTCTGGGCGACGGCGCGGAGCGCGTCGCGTGAGAGGCGCCAGCCTTCTTCTTCAGAAGTGTGTTGCGCGGCGAGAGCGACGGCGCGTGTTGTTCGCACTGCCAGTGGAGCGTTTTCGTTGATGCGCTCTGCGAGCTGTAGTGCGGCTGCGAGGGCGTCGCCTGGCTCGACCACGCGGTTGATGAGCCCGAGATCGAAGGCTCGTTGCGCGTCGATGCTGTCGCCGGTGAGCAGCAACTCCATTGCCACGACGCTCGGGATGCGTTGCGGCAATCGGAACATCGCGCCGCCGGCGGCGACGAGTGATCGTTTCACTTCGGGGAGGCCGAACGTTGCGCGGCGAGAAGCGACGACGAGGTCGCAGGCGAGCACGATTTCACAGCCGCCGGCCAGTGCGTGTCCTTCGACGGCAGCGATGAGGGGCTTTGTGCGCTCGCGTCGCGCGAGTCCGGCGAAGCCCCCTCGCTTGGTGAACGCGTCCCTACCGCCGGTGCGGGCGATCGATTTGAGATCGGCGCCGGCGCAGAACACTCCGCCGTCGCCGGTCACGATTGCCGCCCAGATCTCTGGATCGGCCTCGAGTTGATCGAAGTGCGATTCGATCGCGGTTGCGACTTCGCCATTGACGGCGTTGCGGGCCTCGGGGCGAGCGAGGGTGACAATGCCGACGCGGCCCCGGGCTTCGTAGCGAACGACGGGATGGGCGTCGCCTTCGTGGTCGGTCATGATTCGCTCTCCAATCGAATGGCGCGCACCCAGAGGGTGGCGATGTGGTCCGCGAGCACCGCCGGCTCTTGCCAGGGACCTTCGAGATAGCTCTGACGGCACGCTTCGTGCAGCATCGAGCCGAGGAGCTGGGCGACGATCTCGGGCTTCAGTGCACCGAAGGTGGTGGGCGCAACAGAGAGCTCGAGGCCTCGCTGCACGTGACGGATGAAGCGACGGTGGCTGTGGCGACGAAGCTCGGCGAACTCTGGCTCTGTCGCCGCGCTCTGGTCGAGAAGGCGCCATAGCTCCTTGTTCTCGTCGAAGCTCTCGACATAACGGCGCACGGTGGCGCGCACGTTGCCCGCCGGATCGTCGGGTCGCCAGATCTCACGGGACTGTGCTTCGAGATCGAGCCACAGCTCGAGCAGCGCGGTGCGGAACACATCGCGTTTGTCGGAGAAGTACTGGTAGAAGTTGCCTTGCGATCGGCCGGCCTCGAGCACGATCGCAGGAACGGACGCCGCGGCGAAGCCGCGCTCGCCGGCTACTCGTTTGGCCGCCTGGAGGAAATCGAGCCGTGCTCGTTCCCCTTTTCGTAGCTTGCGGTTTTCGCCTCCGGCGGGCAATGGCCCGTCGTGGGAATCTCGAGGTCGTTGTTCCACGCCGCCTCAGACTAGCCAAATGTGATAGTACTGTCATATTCTGGGGGGCTGTTCGCCAAAGGCGATCTCTACTCGCCGAACAACGCTTCGATGAAAGGGAGACATGAACGACCACGATCCGGTCGTCGTCGGCGCGGCGACCACGCGTTTCGGGATGTTCGTCGATGTGTCGATGCGGACGTTGGCCGCAGAGGCCGCGGACAGAGCGCTGGCGGACGCCGGTTTGCACGCCGACGATGTCGACCTCGTCGTCGTGGGCAACGCCGCCGCAGGTCTGCTCACGGGGCAGGAGATGATTCGGGCACAGACTGCGTTGAGCACGTCGAGCCTCACCGGTTTGCCGATGCTGTCGATCGAGAACGCCTGCGCGTCGAGCTCGTCGGCGTTCCACTTGGGCTGGCTCGCGGTCGCGTCGGGTGTGCACGAGACGGTGGTGGTCGTTGGCGTCGAGAAGATGACGCACGAGGATCGAGGACGATCCGGTCGAGCGCTTGCGACGGCGATCGATGTCGAGGTCGCGGCGCAGCGCCGGGCGAAGCGGGCGGCGAAGGCCGCCTCGCAGACCGAGGCTGCTGTAAGGATCGAGGAGGGGCCGGTTTTCATGCGAATCTACGCAGCCGAGGCTCGGGCCTATCTCGAGGCAGCGGGGGCGACGGCAGCGGATCTCGCGGCCGTCGCCGCGAAGAGCTTGTTCAACGGCAGTCTCAATCCGATCGCGCAACACCGTACGAGGATGACCGTCGAAGAGGTGCTCGGCGCCCGGACCATCGTCGCCCCGCTTACTCGTCCGATGTGCTCGTCGATCGGCGACGGCGCCGCCGCGCTTGTCATCACGAGCGCGGCGCGCGCTCGGCGTGGCGATCGGCAGGCCGTGCGGATACTGGCGTCGGTCATCGGCTCTGGTCGCGCCGACGCGGACACCGATCTCGTCGCGCGCACCGGGCGGCGCGCCTATGAGCTGGCATCGGTGGGGCCGCCGGATGTGAGCCTCGTCGAGCTGCATGACGCGGCGGCGCCCGCCGAATTCGTGATCTCCGAGGAGCTCGGACTCGCGGCGCCCGGGGACGCCCCGAGACTTCTGCGCGACGGCACGACATCTCTCGGCGGTACACAACCGGTGAATGCATCTGGTGGGCTCTTGGCTCGTGGCCACCCGATCGGCGCCACGGGAGCCGCGCAGATCGCCGAACTGATCGACCAGCTGCGCGGCAGGGCGGGGGAGCGTCAGGTGACCAAGGCCCGTATCGGCTTGGCGCAGAACTCCGGTGGCTCACTCGGCAAAGACCCAGCCGCGTGCGTGGTGACGATCCTCGCCTCGATGTGAAAGGGGAACAGTGCAATGACAAGTGAACTGACCGAGGCGTTCAGCCTGCGCGGGCGCGCTGCTGTTGTAACAGGCGCGGCGGGCGGGATCGGCCGGCAGGCCGCGATCACCTTTGCCCAGGCGGGCGCGGACGTGGTCATCGCCGACGTCGGGGCGGACGGGTTGGAGGAGACGGCGAGTCTCGTCGGTGGACTTGGCGTTCGTGTCGTGCAACGTCGCGTCGATGTTTCGCAACGGGAACAGGTCGAAGCCCTCGCCGATGCGGCCGAATCGGATCTCGGCAGGATCGACGTGTGGGCCAACGTGGCCGGCATCATCCGCTACTCGCCGATCGTCGATATGTCCGAGGCGGACCTGCGCGCCGTACTGGATGTGAATCTGTTCGGCCTGTATTGGGGAGTGGCTGCCGCGGGGCGCCGAATGAGCGCCGGCGGCTCGATCGTCAATGTGGCTTCGGCCGGTGGCGACATGCCCGCACCGACCCTTTCCGGCTACGGGATGAGCAAGGCGGCGGTGATGCATCTCACGAAGACGGCGGCGGTCGAGTTCGGCCCCCGCGGTGTTCGTGTGAACGCAGTGGCGCCCGGTTTCGTGGATACACCAATGGTCGCCCGGTATTACACGGACGAGTCCGGTCGAGAGGATCCCGACGCGAAACAGCGGATACTCGCGACTCGGGCGGGTCAGTCACCCCTGGGAGTTACTGGGGTTACGACCGATATCACGTATGCGATGTTGTACCTTGCCGTCTCGGCATCGCGTTTCGTAACCGGACAGGTGTTGCGTCCCAACGGTGGCGTCTTCATGGCGTGAGCCGGCATCCGGAATAGATAGTGATTGCTATGGTTCGCTGGTATGGTCGTTCTGTGCTGGACGGTGCGACCTCGAAGCCGCTGGAGCGGGCCGCATGGCAAACGACCGCGGACGGCCGCAAGCCAGAGCACATCACGGGAACGTCGATGCGCGAGATCCTTCGCCTGGAGCACCACGGCGCGGACATCTTCGTCGGGACAGGTCCGCAGTACCCGTGGGGCGGCCTCTTCGGCGGCCAGATCCTTGCGCAGGCCCTCCGCGCGGCAAGCGACACGGTGGACGAGAGCGTGCCGCCGCATTCTCTGCGTGCCTATTTCATCCGGCCCGGCGACCACACCGAGCCAGTTCGATACGAGGTCGATCGGCTGCGCAACGGTCGTTCGTTCACGACGCGGCGGGTAGTGGCTCGCCAGGCGGTGGGCGCGATCTTGAACCTGGAGGCGAGCTTCACTCGCGGTGAGGAAGGGATCGATCACGCGCGCGTCCCGATGTCGACTACGTGGCGTCCGGACGCGTCCGTCGCAGTGTCGTGGATAGATCGGCGGGTAGAAGCGCCGCAGCTCGGCAGTGGCGAGGTCAACGTGTGGCTGCGGTTCACGGAAGCCGTCGGGCACGACCCGTGCGCGGTCGCCTTCCTTTCCGATGACGTGCCGTCCGACTCGATCCGTTGCCTACTGACACCTCCCGGTGGGGACATCACCGCCTTCGACCGTCATTGGTTCGCGGTCAGCCTCGACCACACGTTGTGGTTCCACGCGCCCTTCGAGTCCGACCGGTGGCACCTGCACTCGTTCCGTTGCGAGCGCTACGTCGGCGGTCGCGCGCTCACCGCCGGCCGTATCTACTCAGAGGACGGTCGGCACGTCACGAGCGTGGCCCAGGAGATGCTCGTGCGACCCCAGCGAAACGTCTCAACAACCTCTGACCGCAGTGTGGATCGCGAGACGACCGGTGCAGATCAGAACGAGCAATAGGTCCCTACTCGTGCGCGGGCGGCGATCGTATGTTTGTTGCCAATGTGGAGGGCCCCGTGGGCCCGCGGATTCTCGAGGGGGCCGTGATGGCGAAGTCGACCGTGGATGATGCGTTCGTGCGGCGAGCAGTGGAGCTCGCGGATCTCAACGCGGTGCGCGTCGCGCTGTACCAGCACACGAGTGATCCCGAGCTGGCGGCGCTGCCGGCTGCGGCAAACCTGGACGGGGTACAACGCGAGCTGCTGATCGGCAAGGCAGTTGCGTGGCTGCAGCACAACGCCGGCCCGGGCATGCCGCCCGAGCCACCCGCGGCCGAGCTGCGCGTGCTGCTGAACCTGGCCACCAAGGAGGAGATCGGCGATCTCGAGTTCGAGGCCCGCCGAGACCTCCCGGCGTTCAAGGCGTTCCCGTGGACCACCTCGTGGACATCCGAGAAGCCGGCGCTGCCCGAGGGGTTCCGCGTCGCCATCATCGGTAGCGGGTTCAGTGGCATCGCGATGGGCGTGCAGCTCGAGTTGCTCGGCATCCCCTATGTGGTGCTCGACAAGCAGCCCGAGGCGGGCGGCACGTGGAGCGTGAACACCTATCCCGACATCCGGGTGGACACGATCTCGATCACCTACGAGTACAGCTTCGAAAAGAACTACGCCTGGCGTGAGTACTTCGGTCAGGGCGCCGAGGTGCGGCAGTACCTCGATTACATCTCCGACAAGTACGGCGTGAAGAAGAACACACGTTTCAACCACACCCTCGAGCGGGCCAACTGGGACGAGGCTCGCAGCGTGTGGATGCTCGAGGCCACCACCCCTGAGGGCACGGTCACGCTCGATGCCAATGTGCTCGTAAACGCGCTCGGCACGTTCAACAATCCGCTGCACCCGAAGTTCGAAGGCATCGAGTTGTTCAACGGGCAGATCGTGCACCCAGCGCGCTGGCCGAAGGATCTCGACGTCACGGGCAAGCGCGTCGCGATTGTCGGCAACGGTTCCACTGGCGTGCAGTTGGTGTCGGTCATCGCCGAAGCCGCCGAACACGTCGACGTGTACCAGCGCACGCCGCAGTGGATCAGCCCTCGCGACAAGTACGGCGCACCCGTCGAGCCCGAGATCCGATGGTTGCTCGACAACTTCCCGGGTTACTGGAACTGGTGGCGCTACATGGCCATCGCCGCGCTCTTCGGTACCCACGGCTTCCTCATCCCGGACGAGGAGTGGCAGGCCAAGGGAGGCAAGTGGAACGCGATGAGCGACAAGCTGCGCGGTGACCTCACCGCGTACATCAAGGCGCAGACCGGTGGGCGTCAAGACCTCATCGATCGGTTGATCCCCGACTATGCGCCGTTCTCGCGGCGGCCGGTCGTCGACAACGGCTGGTACCGCGCGCTCACGCGCGACAACGTCGAGTTGGTCACCGACGGTATCGCTCGCCTCACTGCGCACGGCATCGAGGCCAACGACGGCACGGTGCGCGAGGCCGACATCCTCATCACCGCGACGGGTTTCGACGTGATCAAGTACTTGTACCCGGCGCAGTACACCGGCAAGGGCGGTCTCGACGTTCAGGACTTCTGGTCCACCGACGGCCCGCGCGCCTACCTCGGGATGATGGTGCCGAACTTCCCGAACATGTTCATGCTCTATGGCCCGAACTCGCAACCGCTCTCGGGCGGGACCGGGCTGCCGGTGTGGTACGTGCTGTGGTCGGCGTACGCCGCCACCTGCATCGTACGGATCCTCGAGCAGGGCAAGTCGACGGTCGAGGTCAAGCTCGACGCGTACGAGCGATACAACAAAGCGCTCGATGCCGAGGCGAACGACCTCCTGCTGATGCACGACGAGGGTGCTCCCGACAAGAACTACTACATCAACGAGCACGGCCGGATGCAGGTCAATGCGCCGTGGTACGGCCCCGAATACCACCGGTTCTGCACGCAGGTGAACTGGGACGACCTCGACATCTCGTAGCAGTCGGTCTTCACGCGCCGTTGCCTATACAGCACGAAAGCGTGTCTGACAGACGCTGCTTCAGGGCCAGGTGTGGACGGCGGGGCGGCAGGGCCGAACATCGCGGTGAGGGGGGCGATTTCGTCTGGTTCACCGGTGAGGATGTCGTGGCCGAGCGCGAGATCCCGGTCAGTGGAACCGCTTAGTTCCCTGCGGGCGCTCCTCGTGATTGGCTCACTGGTACGTAAGTACCTGAAGGGGATCCGATGAGAATGAGCGTACGCGCCGCCGTCCCGACAGCGCTCCTGGCCGTGGCCGTCTTCGTGTCCGGCTGTGGCGACAGCTCGGGTGACGAGAGCACGGCTGGCGAGACCACGCAACCTGCAGTCACGTCTGTCGCCACGACGGCCGCCAAGTCTCCGCAGCCGGGCGGTTCGGTCACGATCGGTCAGTTCTCGCCGCTGGGCGGCTTCGATCCGGTGAACAGTCTCGGCGGATCGGGGACGGTCGGAGGCGTGGAACTCACGGCGATCTACGACACGATCCTCGCCCGGGATACCAACACTGGTGCGTACGTGCCGCGCACGGCAGAGTCGATGACGCCTTCGAGCGACTTCCTCACGTGGACCCTGAAGCTCAAGTCAGGCATCAAGTTCACCGATGGCACGAGCTACGACGCGGCGGCCGTGAAGCTCAACGTGGAGCGGCACACGGCGCCCACGTCGCGATCGTCGTCACGAGCGATCCTGGCGAGCTCGGTGAAGTCGATCGCGGTGACTGATGCATTGACCTTGACGTTCACGCTGAACCAGCCGTGGGCCGGTTTCCCGGCGCTGTTCGCGCGTGACGTCGGCATGATCGCCTCGCCCGCCGCCATCGTGGCCGGCGGCGACTCGTTTCACTCGAAGCCCGCAAAGGCCGGCGCAGGTCCCTTTGTCGTCGAGACGTTCACGCCGGGTGAGTCGCTCGTGTTGGTGCGGAACGAGTCGTACTACGGCGCGAAGCCGTACCTCGACAAGGTCACCTTCGTGCCGATGACCGACGCTCAACGCGGGTTTGATGGCATGGTCACCGGCGGAATCCAAGCAACGTTCATGCGCACACCGGACATCATTGCGAAGGCGCGCGAGAACAAGGACCTCACGGTGTTGGCCGAGCGCATCCCCGGCGGCAACATCATCGACATCAACGCTGGTGTCGAGGTGACCTGCACCGGCGGCGCTCCCGCGGTGCACTGTGCCGGGAAGCCCGACGGCACGAAGGTGCGGACCACGACACCCGGGAGCGATGTGCGGATCCGCCGTGCGATCGGTGCTGCGGTGGACCCATCCGCCGTAAACGAACGCGCCTACAGCGGGAAGGCCAACGCAGGTACGCAGCTGTTCAGCAAGGATTTCCCGCTCACGCCCAATGTCGCCGGCCCGAAGTACGACCCCGAGCTGGCGAAGCGCCTGGTGAACGAAGCGAAGGCGGCGGGCTGGGACGGTTCGATCCGCATCTACTCGATCAAGGACTCGGCGGGTCAGGCGCTCGGTCTCACCGTATCGACCATGTTGCAGGCCGCAGGGATGACGACGCAGTTGAACTCGGACTTCGATCCGCCGAGCATGATACGTAAGGTCATCACCGATCGCGATTACGACCTCGTCATCTGGGGCGCCGGCTTCGGCGAGAACTTCGACGGCAACTACCTCACTGCCCTGCGCACCTTCTCGACCGCCGGCGCGGCGACGCGCAGCGGCTACTCGAGCGCCACGATGGATGCCGCGGTTGGGGCGATGCGCACTGCGGCAACGGACACCGCCCGCACCGCTGCGTACGGCAAGTTCGCTGAGGTGCTCGCCGACGAAGTCCCTTCGCTGCCGCTTCTCGAGCTCGAGAACGCGTTCGTGACGTCGAAGAGCCTTCAGGGGGTTACCCGCGGCGACAACTCGACGTTCCTCCTCGACAAGGCATGGCTCGATCGATGACATGGACCGACCCGGCGCTGGTTCAAGTCCCTATTGGCCTCGCCGGCCGGCCGAACGCATGGCCTCGACCAAGCGTTGGGGGTCGTACGGCGCCGGCGCTCCCGGCCGGTAGGTGACGGCGATCAGGTTCCCGGTGTAGGGGAAGGGACCGTGCTTCTCGAACACGGACCACACGACCGGTGATCGGCGGTCGATTCCCACGTCGATCCCTTGGAACGGCGCAAATCCGATCAGCATCTCGCAGCCCTGGAGCGCACCTGTGACCGCCCCGTCGACCACGATTTCGAAGTCCCAGGTGAATCCGGCTCCGGCCTTGGTGCTGATCGCGACGCTCCGAGCCCCGGCCGCCAGACGGCCCCCGTCGATGAAGCGCATCACGCCGTACTGATTGTATGCGAACGTCAGCACCCCATCGTCGACGTAGAGCGAGTAGCCACCACCCTGATCGCCGTGCGCGAGTAGGACTCCGCAATCCCCCTGTCGATGAACCATCTCGACTTCGATCTCGAAGTCCCGCAAGGCGACGAGCTTCTGCGATCGGTACCTCTCGAGGGTCGGCGTTCCCGGCAGGATTCTCAGCTCTTTGTAGAACGCCTCGTCGTCCGGGCGACGCAACAGCTGGAGCAAACCGGTGCCGTCGTCGAGGGGGAATACGAGGTTCTCGTGCGCCGACCGTTCCCACGCCTCGGCGAGCTCCTTGACCTTCTCGGGCCGCTCCGCGGCGAGATCCACCGTCTCGGTCGGATCGCGGCTGAGGTCGTAGAGCTCCCATTCGGTGTCGTCGTACGGTGCGCCGCGGCGGTGTAGGGCCACGAGCTTCCAACCGTTGCTGTAGAAGCTCCGATTCCCGAAGCACTCCGAGTACTGGTCGGGATGGGTGCTCGCACCGGAGCCGCCGGTTGTGGCCTGGGCGAAGCTGAAGCCATCTCGGCCATCGGGTGTCGCGACGCCGGTCAGGTCGAGGATCGTGGGGAACAGGTCGGTCACGTACTGGTACTGGGTTCGGATCTCGCCGTTGTGTCCGGCCGGGATTCCACGCGGCCACGACACGATCATGGGCACCCTCACGCCCCCGGCATGAGTCGATGACTTGTAGAGACGGAAAGGAGTGTTCGACGCCATGCCCCAACCCCGCGGATAGTGCACGAGCGCTCGGGGTCCTCCGATCAGCTCGGGTTCGCGGGGGACGTCGCTTTTCCAGCCCGTTCGCGCGCTGAATCCACCGAAATGCTTGTAGTAGCTCCGAGTGCCGGTCGGCCCTCCCTCTTCGGTGCCTCCGTTGTCGGAGGTGAAGATGACCACCGTGTTGTCGCGATCGCCCAGAGCCTCGATCACATCGAGCAGCCGGGCGAGGTTCTGGTCGACGTTGTCGACCATCGCCGCGTACACCTCCATGTAGCGGGCGAAGAGCGATTGCTCCTCCTCGGAGTAGTCGTCCCAGGGCAGCACCTCGTGGCCCGGTTCGCTGTTCCGGCCCGGCATCGCCGTTGTCGGAGGAAAGATCCCGAGCTTCTTCTGACGTTCGAACCGCTCCCGCCGGATCTCGTCCCATCCACGGTCGTAACGGCCGCGGTGACGGGCGATGTCGTCGGCCTTCGCCTGCAATGGACCGTGGACGGCGCCGTGGGCCATGTAGAGGAAGAACGGACGCTCGGCGTCGTGAGCGCGAAGGCTCTTCAGGTAGGAGATCGCTTCGTCGGTGATGTCGTCGGTGAAGTAATAGCCCTCCGGGTAGGCATCGACATCGACCTGCGAGTTGTCACGGATGAGTCGGTGGGGATGGTGGAGGTTCGTCCAACCCTCCAAGATGCCGTAGAACCGGTCGAAGCCCCGCTGCACCGGCCACGAGCTGCGATCGGCCGCGTCGTGCATGGCCGCGTCTCGGGTGAGGTGCCACTTGCCGACCGCGTAGGTGGCGTAGCCCGCGGACCGAAGGACCTCGGGCAGGGTGGCGATATCGGGGCTGATCTCCATCGTCCAGCCCGGAAAGCCGGGATCGAAGTTGGCGACCCCCGCGAACCCGGCCCGATGGGGGTTCATACCCGTCTGTATCGCGGCGCGAGACGGAGAGCACAGGGGTGCCGTGTGGTAGTTGGTGAAGCGGATCCCGCCGGCCGCCAGCCGGTCGATCGCGGGCGTGGGGATCTCGGAGCCGAACGGGCCGACATCGCTGAACCCCATGTCGTCGAGCAGGACCAGCACCACATTCGGACTGCCCGGATCCGGTCGCACGGGCGTCGGCCACCACGGTGTCGACTCGCCCACGGTGCGCCCGATGCGGCCGCCGAACTGTGCTCGAGGGTCGGTCACATCGGGCTCCCATTTCGGTCGAGCCCGGCTTCCATGCTCAGCTCGAGGGCGATGTCGATGATCTGGTCTTCCTGACCGCCGACGAGCTCGCGCTGCCCGCAGCGCATCAGGATCTCCGCGCCGGAAACGCCGTAGCGCTCCGCGGCGCGATAGGCATGCCGCAGGAAGCTGGAGTAGACGCCGGCATAACCCATGACCAGGCTCATCCGGTCGAGTACGCACTCGCCGTCCATCACCGGCCTGACCACGTCTTCGGCGATGTCGAACATGTCGAGGGGATCGATGCCGGTGCGCACCCCCAGCCGGTCGAGTACGGCGACCAATGCCTCGGTGGGAGTGTTTCCGGAACCGGCTCCGAACGACCGCGTACACGCATCGACCTGGACCGCGCCCGATCTGATCGCGAGAACCGAGTTGGCGACACCGAGAGAGAGGTTTTGGTGTCCGTGGAAGCCGACCTGGGCATCGTCGTGGAGTTCCTCGACGAGCGCGGTCACGCGCTCGCTCACCTGATCGAGGATCAGCGCGCCGGCCGAGTCGACGACGTAGACGCACTGGCACCCGGCGTCGGCCATGATCCGCGCTTGGGCAGCCAGGGCGTTCGGTGGCTGGCTGTGCGCCATCATCAGGAAGCCAACGGTTTCCAGACCGAGCTTTCGCGCGATGCCGAAGTGCTGCACCGAGATGTCCGCCTCGGTGCAATGGGTGGCGATGCGGATCACCGAGACACCGATGTCCCGACACGCGTTGATGTCGTCGACGGTGCCGACGCCGGGCAACATGAGCGCGGCGATCGACGATCGCCCCGCCGCGGCTGCCACCGCAGTCGCCAGCAGGCGCCGCTCGTCGACCGCGGAGAACCCATAGTTGTAGGACGAGCCGGCCAGCCCGTCGCCGTGACTGACTTCGATGACGGGCACACCGGCGGACGCGAGGCCATTCACCACACTCTCCACGTCGGGCTCACTGAATTGGTGACCCTTGGCGTGGGACCCGTCCCTCAACGACGAGTCCGTGATCCGCACGTCGAGTGAATCCGAGTAGGGCATCTCAGCGCTCCAGGAGGGTTGCAGACCGGGCGATTTCGTCGCCCACCTTGGCCGCCGCCGCCGTCATGATGTCCAGGTTCCCCGCATAAGGGGGCAGGAAGTCACCTGCGCCCTCGACCTCGACGAAGATCGAGACCCTTCCCCTCCCGTCGGGGGTGAACTCTCGATCGAACTGCGGTGGTCGCAGGAGCCGATAGCCCGGAACGTAGGTCTGGACCTCGGCGGCGACCCGTTCGATCGACGCGGCAACCTCCTCGTGGTCGGCGTCGGGCTCGAGAGAGCAGAAGATCGTGTCTCGCATGAACAGCGGCGGTTCTGCCGGATTCAAGATGATGATCGCCTTGCCTCGCTGCGCGCCGCCTATCACCTCGACCGCCGACGCGGTCGTACGGGTGAACTCGTCGATGTTGGCGCGGGTTCCGGGACCGGCCGATTTCGACGCAACGGTGGCGACGATTTCCGCATAGGCCACCGGCGTCACTCGCGAGACGGCATGCACCATCGGGATGGTCGCCTGTCCGCCGCAGGTCACCATGTTGAGGTTCGGCTCGTCGATGTGGTCGGTGAGATTCACCGGCGGGATCACGAACGGGCCGCGGGCCGCGGGCGTCAGGTCGACGGCGCGGATGCCCGCTTGTCGATACCGGGGCGCGTTGCGAACATGGACCGGTGCCGATGTCGCCTCGAACACGAGGTCGGGTAACTCGGGTCGGCTCAGAAGCCAGTCCACGCCCTCTGCCGATGCCTCGACTCCGAGCTTGCGGGCCCGCTCGAGGCCGCTGCTCTGCGGGTCGATCCCGACCATGTACCGCAGCACGACGTGCTCGGACCTCGAGAGCTTGTGGAGCAGGTCGGTCCCGATGTTGCCCGAGCCGACGATGGCTGCGATGAATGGTGAGCTCATCGGATCACCCGAGGTCACGAGAAAGGAACGACATCACCACGCTCTCGAACTCGCGCTTTCGCTCGAGCATCGACCAGTGCCCGCAGTCGTAGAAGACGTGCAATTCACACTTCCGGATCATGCGCATCGGCGCGATGGCACCGTCCAAGGGAGTGACCCGATCGTCGCGACCCCACGTCACCAACGTCGGGGCTTGGATCTTGCGCAGCATCTCGAACTCAGCCGTGTTGCCGACCATCATCTCCCGGAGAACCGACAGCATCTCGCGGCTGTAGATCTGCCGGATCCCGGCGAGTGCCTCGGGATCGCTCGCCGCCTGCCAGCGCATCTCGACGAACTCATCGGTGAGAACGGCGGGGTCGAAGACCATCGACCTCATCCACTGCACGAGGCGT
This sequence comes from Acidimicrobiales bacterium, assembly GCA_035525225.1. Lineage (GTDB taxonomy): Bacteria > Actinomycetota > Acidimicrobiia > Acidimicrobiales > WLNW01 > DATLFA01. The sequence goes on along the minus strand of DATLFA010000091.1, from coordinate 8,048 downwards.
TCTCGAGTCGGCTCCTCGACGAACTCGACCAGGCGAATTATCCCCTCCGACGGGAGGGCGCTGAAGAAGGGGATGCCGACCCCGCCGATGGTGACCAACCGCGTCACCCGGGTCGGGTGCGACGCCGCCACCAGTGCCGCGATCTTGCCGCCGAGCGAGTTCCCGATGATCGCCGCCCGGTCTATGCCCAGGCCGTCTAGGAACGCGATCACCGCGTCGGGCGCGTGCATCACCGGGTTCTGATCGGTCGCGTAGCTGCGGCCGAAGCCGGGCAGATCGAGCACGAGCGATCGGAAACGCTCGGCGAAGGTCGGCAGGTTGTCGCCGAAGTTCGCCCAGCCGCTGACCCCGGGACCCGAGCCGTGTAAGAGAACGAGGGGCGGTCCCTCGCCGGCTTCGTGGTAGTGGAGATCGCCCTTCGGTGTCGCGAGCGTCCGACTTGTCGCTTCCGCGCTGAGTTGGGTCTGGGTCATCGTGATCCTTCCTGGTGGCCGTTTGCGCGTCAGCGTCAGAGGGTCATGGCCGCGGGGCCCTGCGGAGGGAAGCCCATGAGTACACCGGCGGCGCCGTCGTAGACCCCGCCGGCCACGAAGATCCCGTGGTGAAGTCCGGCGTGCATGCCGCGCCAGAACCGCTGGATCGGCGTGCCGAGCCGGATGGAGTTCCCGCCACACACGGCATAGACATCGTCGGCGGCCTTCGCGGCACGCCAGGCGGCGCGGACCTGATCCCGACGGCCGGCCACCCTCTGTTGCATGCTGATCTCGTGTCCGGCGCTGAGCGCGTCGAACATCTCGCCGATGTTGAAGACCAACTGGATTCGGGCACTGCGGATGTCGGCGGCGGCCTCGCCGATGATGGCGCGAGAGTAGGAATCCGATGCCTGCACCACGCCCAGCGCGTTGACGCGCTCCTTTTGGTACTCGATTGCGTGCTTCAGCACACCCTCGGCGATTCCAACCAGCGCCGCCGACACCGCGCACGGGAACATCACCGTCCAGGGCAACCGGTAGAGAGGCTGGGTGCGGCCGGAGGCGATGGCGGCCTGCCCGGTCATGACTGTCGCGACGTCGAGCGCGCGATAGCTCGGAATGAAGGCGTCCCGGACGATGATGTCCTTGCTTCCGGTTCCCTCCAGCCCGATCACGTCCCACGAGTCGTGAACGATCTCGTAGTCCGGCCGCGGCAACATGACATGCAGCATGGCGATCGGCCCGGCGTTGTCACCCGGAACCGACGCGCCGAGCACGATCCAGTCGCACAGGTCGGTTCCCGACGAGAACTTCCAGCGGCCGTTGAGTATGTACCCACCGTCGGTCGGCGTCGCGGTGCCGCTGGGCGCGTACGGTGAGGCAACCCAGGTGTCGGGGTCCGCGCCCCAGACCTCTTCCTGCAGCCGCCGGTCGTTGAAGGCCAGCTCCCAGGGGTGCACACCGACAACGCCCGAGATCCAGCCGGCCGAGGGGCACCAGTTGCCGACGTCCATCACCGCGGTGAGGAAGTCGCGCGGATCGGCCTCGTAGCCCCCGAAATCGGCGGGCTGCAGAAGGCGCACAACCCCGCAATCCTTCAGCCTCTTGCCGGTCTCGTAGGGCAGACGGCCGAGCTCGTCGGCGGCCCCGGCACTCTCGGCGAGGAAATTTCCCGCCTCTTCGATCTTCATCCGGACGTCGTGCGACACGTGGTGCTCCTCACGATCTTGCTGGACATTGGAGACCGCCCCGCGGCCCCCGGGCCCACTGGCCCCTCACCCGGTTCTAGCCGACGCTGGCGTCGCGGGGACCTGCGCCCTTCCACCCAGTGGAACCTCGCAGCCAGCACATCGGCCGGCGCCGGACGGCGCTCACTTGCCCTCGAGGACCTGAACGCACGCAGCCACGATGCCCTCGATCAGATCGTCCCATCGCTCGTAGGGCTGCTCGGCGGGCGCGGCCACGAACTCGGCGATCGCGTGCACGATCAGCGAGCCGCAGAGCCATCGGCGTTGACTGCGGATGGGGGGCGGAAGGTGGGTGAGGCGGGCGTCGAGCTGGTCGCGCACGTCCATGAAACTGCTGGTTCTGGGCCGGGCATGCGTCACGAGGTAGCTGTAACAACGGCTGACCCGCAGCTGGGCGAAGAAGCCGATGTAGTGGCTGTGGCGCTGACTTCCTTCGGCGAGCGGCACGACGACGGTGCGCACCAGATCTTCGAGCGTGGGCGCGGAGCCGAGTGCGGCGATCATCTCCGCGCGACGGGCATCGATGGGTGCCATACGACGATCGAGAACCGCGTTGATGATCCCCTCGCGCGACCCGAAGTGGTACTGCGCGGCGTTGTTGTTCCCCTGACCGGCACCGACGCTGATCTCCCGCATCGACACCCCATCGGCCCCGTGCTCGGCCATCAGGCGCTCGGCCGCGTCGAGTAGCAGTTGCTGGGTCTCGGTGGAGTCCTTGGGCACTACCGGCTCACCTCACGTGGCCGAGGGAGTACTTGCGCTTCAACGCGAACAGAGTCATAATCGGTTCTAAGCATTTTGCTTACTTACCTTCGTTTCCATCGCCGTGGCTACCCAGGGGGTCAGGATGCGCGGTCAGGTTACCGATTCCCGGGAAGTCGACGTCGTGCCGCTCTCCAAGTACACGGGAGCGGAGATACGCGGGGTCGACCTGTCGTCTGAGCTCGACGATGCAACCGTCCGCCGCATCAGAGAAGCGCTGCTTCGCTGGCGGGTCGTCATCCTCCGCGGACAGCACCTGACACGCGACGCACACGTCGCGATGGGCTCGCGTTTCGGAGAAGTGGTGACGGCTCATCCCACCTTGCCGGCGCGGTTTCCCGAGCGGCCGGAGATCCTCGTCATCGAGAAGGATCCGCAAAGCGAGGCACCGGGTGGCTCGGCGATCGACCACCGCTGGCACACCGATGTCACCTACGTCGAGGTTCCCCCGATGGGTTCGATCCTTCGCGCCGTACAGGTACCTGCCTACGGAGCGGACACGGAGTGGACCAACCTGGTCGCCGCGTACGCCTCGCTCTCCGAGCCGCTGCGGTCGATGATCGACGGTTTCACGGCCGTGCACGAGAACGTGCTGCACCTCGTCCGAGGAGAGCCGACGCCGCTGATGCAGGCCTTCATGGCCAAGCGCCTGACCGCAATCCACCCTGTGGTCACCGTGCATCCCGAGACGGGCGAGCGAGTCCTGTACGTGAACCCGGACTACACGAGCCACATCGTCGAACTGTCGCGACGGGAGAGCCACCACGTTCTCGCCTGCCTCAACGAGCATCTCGCGAGCCGAGAATTCACGGTCAGGCTCCGCTGGGAGCCGGGCGACGTCGCGTTCTGGGACAACCGCTCGACGGCTCACGTCGCACCGAACGACGTGCCGGAGGGTCACCACCGAGTGATGGAGCGGATCACGCTGTCCGGCACCAGACCCGTGGGGGTGAACGGACAGGTGTCGCGCACCCTCCTCGGAGGTGTGTGACGCGGTCGTCAGTTGCCGGCTTCGGACCGGCCGACAAAGGGGGAGACAGAGTTGGGGACGTCGTTAGACATCGGTGAGCTTTGCGTCGACTCCGCGCCCGGATCCGATGCCGACAGCGCGACTCGATCTGTGTTGGGCCGTGTCCACAGCATCGTCGGTGCATTCGACGAGGTTCACGCGGTACTCACGCTTCACGAGCTCACCCAGCGCACCGAGTTGCCAAAGTCGACGGTCCACAGGATGGTCGATCAGCTGGTACAGATCGGCTGGCTCGAGCGTGACGTCGACGGCTATCGGGTCGGCATGCGTCTGTTCGAGATCGGCGGGTTGGCCACCCGTAGGCACCGACTGGTCGAATCGGCCGCCCCCCATCTGCACGCGCTGTCGGCGTCGACCGGGCTGGCGACACAGCTGGGAATTCTCGACGGCACCGATGTGCTGTACCTCGAACGGATTGCGCCCGGCCACTTCACGCTGCCCACCCGCGAGGGCGGGCGGCAACCCGCTTATTGCACGGCGTTGGGCAAGGCCATGTTGGCGTTCGATCCCATCGCCACGGCCGAGGTCCTGGAACAGAAGCTTCCGAAACGCACGAGCCGCACTCTGACGTCGCCCACAGCGCTACTCGCCGACCTGGATCGCACGACGATGGAGGGTCTGGCGTTCGACCATCAGGAGGCGTACGAGGGTCTCGCGTGCGTGGCCGCGCCCCTGCGCAATGCCGGGCGGGCGATCGCAGCGGTGTCCGTGACGGGTCCCGTGTCCCGGATCGACTTGCACGCTGTCGCGTCACTCGTGCAGAACACGGCGCAGTCGATCTGGAACGACCGGTTCCGCAGACGTTGAATTGGAGTGTTTCATGTCAGTTCTGTCACTCGGGTATCTGCACCTACGAACCCCCAATCTCGACGCCTGGCGCACGTTCGCCACCGAGGTGCTCGGGCTGATGCTCACTTCTGGACCCGAAGAGGACTCTCAGTACTACCGATGGGACGCCTATCCGTACCGACTGGTGCTCTCGCCCGCGCAAGAGGCGTCGGTGTCGGCGATCGGCTTCGAAGTAGGCGACGATCGGGATCTGCATGCGCTGGTGCAGGGGCTCGAATCCGCGGGAGTCGCGGTGAAGCCCGGCTCGGACGAAGAGGCGGCGGGCCGGCTGGTGAGTGGTTTCGCGTCGTTCGAGGACCCCGCAGGCGCTCCGATCGAGATATTCAACGGTCCGATCCTGAGCCACGAACTGCTGCACACCCCGCTGGTATCGGGTTTCGTGACCGGTGAGATGGGGTTGGGCCACGTGGTGATCAAGGTTCCCGACCTGAACGAGTCCATCGATTTCTACCGCGACCATCTCGGCTTCCACATGCGAAACACCTGGTACTTCGCCGGAATGTCGATGGCCTTTCTCGGGTGCAATCCTCGTCATCACAGCCTGGCGTTCGGGTGCGGAATGCCCGCCCCCGGGTTGCTGACCCACTTCATGGTCGAAATGGCGACCATCGACGACGTGGGCCGAGCCCAGGATCGATGCGTGGACCACGGCGTGCCCGTCGTCATGGGGTTGGGACGCCACACGAACGATCACATGATCTCGTTCTACTGCCAGACGCCGGACGGCTTCATGGTCGAGGTCGGCTGGGGAGGTTTACGGATCGACGACGCGACGACCACGACGACCTATCAGATCACGAAGCCCAGCTTCTGGGGCCACCGTCCGATCATCACGAAGTAGCCGGCCAGGGGTGGCCCTTGAAGTGTCGCTGAGTCCATAGGCGTGTTCGCGATCAGGCGGCCGTTGCGAACCAGCCGTTGATATCGACGATGAGTTCTGTCGGTCCTCGAGCGAACAGGCAGATCGTTCCTGTGCTCGAGACAGCTGCGATGACTGCGTTGGCGACCGTTTGTCCCTGCGAATAGTTGACCGAGGACACTTCCTCGCGGGCGCCGCACGCGTAGACGGTGACGAATCCTGCTGTGGAAGGGTCGGTAACGGTCACGTTCAACGAGACGGCAGAAACGCCCGTGCTGGGAACAACGCCGAGGAGTTGGGTTGCGCGAACCTCCAGTATGTAGTCGCCGCCGACCTTTGACTTGGGGACTGTCCGGAGTGCGTCGGGTGCGCCGACGCGGGTGTCCAAGAGGCGTTGCGGGCTGAAACCCGCGAAACCGGCTGATGCCTTGAACCAACCGTTGATGTCGACAATCACGTCGGTCTCGCTGTGCGCGTACAAACAAATGGTGCCCAGTGGCGAGATCGGGGCGATCACCGAGTTGGCGACAGTTTGGCCCGCGACGTAGTTGACGCTCGAGACGGCTGTTCGAGTGCCGCATGCGTAGACAGTGAGGAATCCGTAGGCAGCTGGGTTCGTCACGGTTACGTTGAGCGATACCGAATCGACACCGGTCGCGGGAACGAGCCCCGTGAGATCGATCACGCTCACCTCGATCATGCCATCGCTGGCTATCGGGGCTTTGGCCACGGCTCGCAACAACTGACTGTTCGCGCCGATGCGCGTGTCGAAGAGTCGCTTGGGGCCAACGGCGGTGAATGCCTGGCCGGTGGGTAGCCAGCCGTTGATGTCGACGATGATGTCCGCGAGCGACGACGCGTAGAAGCACGCGGTGCCGCTCGGTGAAACCGGTGTGATGACGGCGTTGGCGACCGTCAATGCCGTGGTGAAGTTGACGCTCGAGATCGCCTCTCGCTCGCCGCACGCGTGCACGGTCAAGAAGCCCGAGTCCTGGGGGTTGGTGACCGTCACGTTGAGTGACACCGCGCCGACACCGATGGCGGGCACATAGCCGGGAAGATCCGTGAGCTGTACTTCGAGTTCGTTGGTGAGCCCGATCTGGGCCCTCGGAACGGTGCGCAGCACGCCGGCCGAAGACCCGATTCGAGTGTCGAACACTCGCTTCGGGCCCACTGGTACCACCGCTACCGATTTCACCGACGGTGCGATGGTGTCGATGATCAGCGATTGCGTCGCGCTCGCTGGGTTTCCCGCCTCGTCGACGACTGATGCGGTGACGGTCCAGGTCCCGTCGGCGAGCGCGGTCGGCGTTGTGTTCCATGATCCGTCCGGTTGGACGAGTGTTGTGCGCGTCTGGCCCGCGACGGTGAGCGTTACCACCGACATCGGTGCGACGTCGGAGGACCCGATGAACGTCGGCGTGGCGTCGTTGGTCACTCGTGTCGCGCCGTCGTCGAAGCCGATGACCGGTGGCACTGTGTCGACCGTGAGTGTTTGGCTGTCCGATCCGGTGTTGCCCACCGCGTCGACGACAGTCGCGCTGACCGGATAGGCGCCGTTGGCCATGAGCGCCGCAGTGACGGCCCACGCGCCGTCGCTCTGCACCGCGGTAGTCAACACTTGTGACCCGATCGTCACCGTGATCGATGCCGGCAGGTCGACAGACGTGTGGCCGGTGAGAGTGGGAGTGTCGGTGGTGGTGATCGCCGCAGAGCCGCCGTCGATCGTGACGGTTGGCGGGGCGGAGTAGAACTGGTTGCTGTCGGTGGTGATAGCGCCGGTCTTGGCGAGGGCGCGGCCGTTGAAGGTCGAGTTGGCGCCAACGCCGATCGCGGTGGCTGTCATCAAGGTGCCTGCGAATTGTGATCCGGCCCCGATCGCGCCGGCGCCGTCCACTTGCCAGAACACATTCTTCGCTTGCGTACCGTTGGCCAGCACGACCGAAGAAATGGCAGCCATCGCCAACGCTCCGCCTACTTGAAAGATGAACACCGCGTCCGGATTTCCGTCGCCATCGAGTGTCACCGTGCCCGTGTTGGCGACCGCACCTCCGTTGGTGTGTACGCCCGGATGCAATGTCAGCCCGATGAGGTCACCAGCGAGCGGGAAATCGCTCGCACGAGCGGCTGCCTCGGCGTACGCCTCGACAAGACTGGCGTGCGCGGCCACGACCGCAGCGGCGCCCGACGCGTGCCAGGTGCCATGCACGAGACCTGGCGGGAATCCCGTAACGAGACCGGCGCCAGCAAGGACGCCGAGGTCACCACGTACGACCGTGATTGGTCCAGTCTCGGTGTTGCCGATCGAATCACCAGCCAAGATCGCGAACGGCCCCGCGGCGCCGAGATCGACCGCGACGGGCGCTGCGGCGGCGGCGCCACGCGGGACCGCGATGGTCACGACCGCCAACGTGCACACGACAAGCGCCGTAGCAAGGAGACGCCCCACCCGAGAGGAAGCATGCATCGAAGCTCGTTTCGTACCGAAAGGGCATCACCACCAGCAGCACCGCCGCTGCCGAGGATTGCCCAGAGCACGAAACGATCTTCTGAACAGACCCGAGAGGAATGCGCACGACGTCAATCGAGCACCATCCGCCAGACCAGCAATAGGGTGCGATGTCAGCACCCGTTACTGGACTCATCGGCCGAGCGCGGTCACAACTTAGAGAAACCGCGCGAAGTACCTAGTGACCTGAGTCAGAGATTCGGTTGCAGTAGTTGGCTAGGGACTCAAGGATCTCGTCGGCGGTCTTGTGCCAGACGAACGGCTTGGGCTGGTCGTTCCAGTTGGTGATCCAGGTTCTGATCGACGCGACGAGTTCTTT
>DATLFA010000095.1:0-2841 GCA_035525225.1 Acidimicrobiales bacterium | reverse complement strand
CACGGGCGTGCTGCGCCGGGTGTTGGCCTTCACGGAACTGAAGTGCTCGAACTCGATGATCGAAGCGTGGTGGCGCTCCCTGAAACATCAATGGCTCTTCCTCCACCCGTTGGACAGCGTCAGCACGGGCCGTCGATTGGTCGAGTTCTACGTGCACGAACACAACCGTGTGCTTCCACATTCCGCGTTTCGCGGACAGACGCCTGACGAGATGTACTTCGGCACCGGGGACGCGGTGCCAGCCAACCTGACGTCACGCGCGGCCACCGCACGCCGGGCCCGCGTGGAAGCCAATCGATCAGCGGCCTGCCAGACGTGCCCGAAAGTCGACGCGGCCGCATGACCACCGAGCTGACTACGTTCCGAACACCGGCGCCGTTGACCTTCGCCTCCGGACACACGGTCGCCCGTGCCAAGCTGAACAATGTGCGTTGCGTCTCCCACTGCCGGGACTTGGTCCAGCTCCCGGCGGCGGCCTGACAACGAATTCGAGACGGACGAAGCGCCTGACCCATCCCGCTATAATCGATGGCTCGATGCATCGCGGGATTGTTCGACTGCTGACGTTTGGATACATCTTCACCGTTGTCACGGTCGTCGGCGCCGCCGCACAGGCGCCGCGCGACGCTGACGGCGACGGCCGTTTTGCCGGCGACGAACTGGACGGCCCGCCCGCGCCAGTCCCCCCCGCGACGGTCACCCGCGACACCGAAGGCCGTGTCACGCTGCGTGCACTTCCCCTGCCTGCGGCGCTGACACTCGACGGCCGGCTCGACGAGGAGTTCTATCAGGCCGTGGCTCCGGTGAGCGACTTCGTGCAGCAGGAGCCGGTTGAAGGCGGGCCGGCGGCCGAGAAGACCGACGCGTGGGTGTTCTTCGACACCGAGCACCTGTACGTCGCCGCGCGGCTCTGGGAATCAGCGCCCGAGCGACGGGTCATGAACGAAATGCGCCGCGATTCGTTCAACCTCTACAACAACGACCACTTCGCGGTCATGCTCGACACGTTCTACGACCGGCGCAACGGCTACATGTTCTACGCCAATGCGCAGGGCGGTATGAGCGACGCCATCATCACCAACGAATCGCCCAACAACAACTGGAACGGGCTGTGGGAAGTCCGCACCGGCACGTTCGACGGCGGCTGGACGATCGAATTTCGCATTCCCTTTCGCTCCGTGCGATTCAAGGAGGGGGGCACGTTGTGGGGCATCAACTTCCGCCGGATGGTCCGCTGGCGGAATGAGGTCTCGTTCCTGACCCCGATACCGGCGTCGTACAACCGCCGGGGGCTGGTGATGACGTCATTCGCGGGCTCGCTGGTTGGCTTGCAGACGCCGGCCAACCTGCGCAACATCGACGTGAAGCCGTACGTGCTCGGCTCCATGCTGACCGACCGCCTCGCGACGCCGCCCTTCTCGAATCGCGGCGACGGCGAGTTCGGCGTGGATGTACGCTGGGCGATCACGCAGGAGTATGTCGCCGACCTCACCTACAACACCGATTTCGCCCAGGTCGAAGACGACGAGGCGCAGGTCAACCTGACCCGCTTCGATCAGTTCTTCCCCGAGAAGCGCGAGTTCTTTCTCGAGGGGCAGGAGGTCTTCACCTTTGGCGGCGCCAATGCGCGCGGCGGCCGCGGCGGAGGCGGCTTCGGGCCGAGCAACACACCAATCCTGTTCTTCAGCCGGCGCATCGGGCTCGAACAACAGACCATGGTGCCGATCGTGGCCGGGGGCCGCCTGCTCGGCCGCACCGGGCCGTACCAGGTCGGCGCCATCTCGATGCGGACCGACAGCGTCCCGGCATTCGGCGTGCCCGCCACGGACTTCTCCGTCCTGCGCATGAATCGCGACGTGCTCCGGCGCAGCCGCATCGGCGTGCTGGCGACGCGACGCGCGCCCGAGGTCGGCCACGACAATTACGCGTTCGGCGCCGACGCCGAGTTCAACCTGCGCGATACGGTGTCGTTCACTGCCTACCTCGCCAAGACCGACACGCCCAGCCTCGCCGGCGACGACACCAGTTATCGCGGCCGTTATGAATGGAATGCCGACCGTTATGGTCTCGAGCTCGAGCACCTGTACGTCGGTGAAGACTTCAACCCCGAAGTGGGCTTTCTCCGCCGCAAAGCCTTCCGCCGCAACTACGCGCAGGCGCGGTACAGCCCGCGACCGCGCGCCTGGGATGCGGTCCGCAAAGTGTTCTACGAGGTCAGCCTCGATTACACGACCGATCCTGCAGGAGCGCTCGAGACCCGTGAGGCGCAGGCGCAGTTCCGCATGGAGCTCGAGAGCGGCGACACGTGGAGCATCGAGCACACCCGCAGCTTCGAAGCGCTCGCAAAAGGTTTCGAGGTCGCCACCGGCATCCTCATCCCCAACGGCGTGCATGGCTTCGAGCAGACCCGCGGCAGCTACAACTTCGGGCCGCAGCGGCCGATCAGCGGATGGCTGAACGTCAGCCACGGCACGTTCTTCGGCGGGCACTTGAGCGAGGTGAGCTGGCGTGGCCGTGCCGACCTGTCATCACGGCTCTACGTCGAGCCCAACATCTCGTGGAATCGGTTCGACGGGCCCTGGGGCGAGGGGACGACGAAGCTGGTGAGCACGCGCATCACCTACACGCTCTCGCCGCGCATGTTTACCGCCGCCCTGGTGCAATATCACTCCGACAGCAACACCGTGTCCACCAACGCGCGGTTCCGCTGGGAGTACCTGCCGGGCAGCGAGCTCTTCGTCGTCTACAACGACGGCCGGACGACGCGCACCCGCGGGTTCCCCATCGTCGAGAACCGCAGCTTCGTCGTCAAGGCCACGCGGCTGTTTCGCTGGTGACACG
>DATLFA010000082.1:0-62237 GCA_035525225.1 Acidimicrobiales bacterium | reverse complement strand
GATCTTCTGCACCTGCGAGGGCCACGACCGGTCATCGCAGACGGGCCAGTGGAATGTGCACCATCGATCGCAGGTTTGACCGCCTGAACGTCGACCGACTTGCAGAGTCGTCCCACGTGGTCGTCATGGCCGACAACTGATCGTCAATGTTGTCGCACAAGCACATCTACCGCATCGGCAATGGCTGCGTCGCGTCCCTGAATCACGTGCTGGTAGCGCAGTGAGGCATCAGGCGACGCGTGACCGAGTCGGGCCATCGCGTCCTTTGTTGTTGCACCAGCCGCGGCAGTCATCGTGCCTGCGAAGTGGCGTAGATCGTGAAACGTGCAGTCGACATCAGCGCTCTGTCGCGCTCTCTCCCATGCGTTGCGCCACACCGTCTTGTTCACCGGACCGCCATCGTGTGCCGCGGTGAAGACGAGCGCGTCCGGTTGCGCACCAACGAACCGCTCGAGATGCGTGCGCACCTCCTCGGCCACCAACGACGGCAGCGCGACCGTTCGGCGACCCGCTTCGGTCTTTGGTTCTTGGATCAGCAACCCGTGTCGCTCCGTCTCGACGAGCGCGCGCTCGACGCGCACGGAGATCGCCTTACCGTCGTCGATCATGTGTCGCCGCGCGAGTCCATGGCACTCGCCCTTGCGGAGACCACCGAGGGCACCGAGCCACACCATCGCGCGATAGCGCGGTTCGATTGCGTCGGCGAGCGCGTGCACCTGAGCCAACGTCGGGATCGTGCGCTCGATGGTCTTCTCCGACGCCGCGCCCTTCAAGCGGCACGGGTTCTGCCGAATCAGATGGTCATCGATCGCCGTTTCGAGTATCTGTCGCAGAAGTCGGTAGGTCTTCGCGACCGTGGGCTGGCTCAGATGTCCCGAGAGCGTCGCTGCGTGCCACCGACGAACGAGAGTCGTATCGATACGGGCCAGGGGGAGTGGACCGAACGTGGGCAGCAGGTGGCGGTTGAGCAGGTAGCCGTAGAGCTCGACGGTCTTCGGCCGCAACGCTCGCTTGTCGGCGAGCCACGCCGTAGCGAACTCTTCGAAGAGGATGTCGTTGCCGGCGGGGTCGAGATGGTCGCCGCGGGCGACATCGGTCTGCACCGTGGACAACCACTGGTTGGCGTCAGCCTTCGTAGCGAAGGTCGATGGGCCATAGACACGTCGGCGTGTATAGGGATCGATGAACGACGCGCGGTAGCGGCCCGAACGCTCGCGCTGGAGATGCCCGAAGTGCCTTCGTTGCGCCACATCGGCAGGGTAGATGTGGCGCAGATGTGGCGCAACAACCGATTGTCCACAGGTGCCATGCGATCCATAGTGACTTGACCAGCTCTTTTCTGGTCGGGATGGGGAGATTCGAACTCCCGACCCCCTGCTCCCAAAGCAGGTGCGCTGCCAGGCTGCGCCACATCCCGTCTCGATAATTCCCTCACCTGGGGAAACGTCCCGTCTGAAGGCCGATCCGCTCAAACACAGCGCTTCGTGCCGACCTAATTCGCGGTTGCGCACCTAATTTCCGGGGGAGGCCATGTCAAGTTACACGGAGGACTGGTCAGAAGTGGTCTCGTTTCGGCTGAGCCTCGAGCCTACGCTGGTCGCGGAAGAAGAGATCGCGCAGAACCGATGGCCCGCGTCGAAGCGCCCCGCGTCACGCCGAAGGAGATAACAGTTCTCTCCATCGAGCAGATCCGCTCGCTACTTGCCGGCTGTTCCTCGAGGCGGTTCGAGGACCTCCGCGATCAAGCCATCATCCGCCTGTTCGCCGACACGCACTTCGTAGGTCCGAACTGATGGCGCTCACGCTCGATGACGTCGATCTCGAGAAGCGTGAATGGGTGTATTCGGCAAGGGTCGCAAATATCGCACCGTCGCGCTCAGCGCGACTACAGGCATCAGTATCGACCGGTACTTGCGAGCTCGACGCAAGCTACCGATCGCAACCCTGCCGGCACTGTGGCTAGCGCGACATAAAGCGTTTCGCGCCGTCGGGCTTGGTCACGATGCTCCGTCGTCGCGGCGACGACGCCGGGATTCCCGGGCTGCACCCGCATCAGTTTAGACACTCCTTCGCGCACCACTGGCTTGCGAGCGGCGGCAACGAAGGCGATCTCATGAAGCTCGCCGGTTGGACAACGCGCGAGATGCTCAGCCGATATGGCGCGGCTGTCGCTGAGGAACGAGCCCCGCGCGGCGCATCACCGACTCGGGATCGGCAATCAGCTGTGAGGACGGCTTCGAGCCGCGGCACTGCGCTGTGCCAAACGGCGAAAGTATGCACTCCGTGCGTAGCCGGTACGTCGGAGCCTTTCGTCTTCACTTAGCTCACGTCGAGGGTCGACCTGCGCCTCGAACGGCGGGAGGAAAGCCGCTGATGCGTTGACGGTGTTCGTCTTGCCTTGAGCACGCATCGACAACGCCGCGATGGTAGCGCGCGTTCGACGTTGAGCAGGGGTCATGACTCGTTGGCCTGCTTTGTGAGACGCAACCGTCGGCTGACTCGCGCGGCAAGGGTCTTGCGCGGTTTTGGCGTCTTCTTGGTGGGGTTCCCACCGGCGACTTCGTCATGGTCGATGACGCCGGGCCGCTCGAGGACTTCCTTGCGCACGCTCTCGGGCAATGGCTGCTTGCGCGAGTAACGCATGGGCGCTCTCAAGCGATCGGCCTAGGCGAGTCTCGACCGAGCTCCACGCGGACGCCCCTCGATGAGCAAGGCTCGCCTGGCCCTTCCTGTTTAACGGCAACGCAGCCGGGTACGACGACGTCGGCATCGTACAGAGGAGTTCGCACCATGGTGGAAGGTTCTCCACAGAGAGCGCAACCGAACGCATCCAGCGCCGACAACGGCGAGATCGTTCCGTCATCGGCAGAAGACGTGGACGACGCAATGGAGGATGCGCAGGATCAACAGCGCCATCGACGGCGCGCTGAGGATGCATTCGGGATGCGAGGCGCGCCAGACGAATCCTGATGGAGCGTTGGAGTCGGGTGACCTCGGTCGCCTGTGTCACTTCGTTACGGTGGAGTCGACCACCACCATCCGTGCGTCTATCCCATCGGGGCGAATGTCCAATGATGACGCGGCGGTCGGTCATGGATCTCTTTGCAACAACGCTCGCGCATCGTGCTCAGTTCTGCGTTCCGAAATGGCAACGAATCCGCGACTGAACGGGCGCTCAGTCGAACAGTCGCGCTCTTCCCACGTTATCGGGCAGCCGTTGGCAACCGCCGCAGCGCTTCACCGACCAGATCACGTCTTCTCGGCTAATCGGAGGCACTTCATTGCCGGGTCGCTCGGCCAACTCTTGCGGCCAGTCCCAGTCGTCCCACCGCGCGCCCGAACCGAGCAACGCGCACACCGTCAACCCGTCGGCAGTCTCGATCAAAAGGACTCCACAGGACGGACAACGCAGACGACGAGTTAGCTGCGTTGCCCTAGCCGGCGACCGGGGTCCAACCAGTACCGCCGACGCATTGACTTCAATGGGCCCGCATCGGTCGCAACTACTTCGTGCGATTGTGCTCATGAAGTTCACCCTTTGCCGTCGTGCGACACGTACCCCGCTATCGCATATCGAAACGGTCGAGCTCTCCGACCGTGCTGCGAGCACCGCGTCGCTCAACAACGGTGCCTACGCAACTGTTCGCGCGTCACCGCCAACCCCGAGATGAACGACAGCGACGCGGGGGCCGCGCACCGGCGGCAAAGGTAGCCACCGAGGATTTCTCCAGATGACCGACGCGCGCAATGGGCGTTCGAGGCGTTACGGCTAGGAATCAATTCGTCGTTGTGGCCTCCGTTGATGGGCGGGACCGCGGATGACGCGGACCTTCATGGACCCGCTGACGAAGGGTCAGTGTGTTGATGAACCTCGTTTACGACGAGGACATCGTCGGGTTCTCCACGACGTCATTAAGTGGAGCGGGCCGCTCGACGAAGCGCACCTTGCTGAGTGTTTCGTGCGAGCCGTCTAGCAGGGTGCAGAGATTCGTGATCTTCGCATCACACGTCAGCGCCGAGTTCTTCTTCGACTTCGTCTTCGACGTCATGGGCGTCGCCGAGCGCAGCGATTTCGTCGCCGGCTTTCTGGCGGAGCTGCGGAAAGAGTTCGCCTTCCTCTTCTTCGACGTGGTGGTCGATGCCTTCTTTGAACTTCGCGAGCGCGTCGGCGAAGCCTGCGGAGTCGACCTTCTCGATCATTTTGGCCATGTCGTCGCGTGCGGCGTCGTGCTCCTCTTGCGCCTCTCGAGCCTTGTCTGCGCCGAGGCGCTCATCCACTATGCGATACACGCGCTCTTCTTCGACGGCCATGTGTGTAGCGAGCGCGTCGCCTAGGTCAGCGAGGATTGGCTCTCGTTCTTTGGCGTTTGAGGTCGCTTCCAGACTCGCGATCATCTTCTCGACCTTGCGGTGTTCCTCCTCGAGATGCTCCAAAACGTCCATGTCCGCTCCTTGTTGGCTCGGCGCCAGGCTTACCCACATCTAGCCGGCCCAAACGTATTTCCGTCCCCGCGACGTCGTACTGCCTGCGCGCGGAGGTGTAGCTACCGCGCGCTGTTCGCGTAGCCACGCGCACTCGATCGACAGCTCAGCGCTCGGAGGGACTCGAAATCCCAACCTCGGTTTGCGATGACGTGGAAGGCGACGCTTGCCCGCAGGAGTCGTGCAATCCAATTTCGAGCACAGCGCTCGACGATGGCGCGACGTGGTCCCAGTGAACGGATTTGGCACAGCGCTCAGGCAGTTCTGGTCCCAAGCAGGTGCGCTGCCAGGCTTGCGCCACATCCCGTTGCGATCGTTCTCTCACCTGGGGAACATCCCGGCCTGCCGGCCAGAAGCGGCGTTGTTTCCGCCAGGGCAGCACCAAGCAGCAGCGCAAAACGCACCTGGGCGGACCCGAAGGCCCGCCCAGAGGGAACTATGTCGAGATCCGGTTGGATCAGCTGGCGGAGATGGAATCGCCGACAGTCTGGAACTTGCTCGATGCGCTCTTGCCCAGGGTGGTGACCGCAGCGATGCAGACGACCGCGATGAGGGCCACGAGCAGCGCGTACTCGACGAGCGAGGCGCCACGTTCGCTCTTGATGTGGGCCTTGAGCCAGGCGTTGAGGAATTGGTAGTTGGTGATCATTTGGTGGACTCCTGTACTGGTGGCCTCGCCCTGTTGCGATGCCCTTTGCGTGTTGCCCTCTCTCTTCGGCGCGTCGAGGGGGGTCCCTGAGTAGGTTTCATGGCCCTTTCACGGGGGGCCGTCAGGCCCGGGCGCGGCGAACGACGCCCGCGCGCGTTCAACCGCCGGGCGTATGCATAGTGGCGTTCGGGCGTCTTCTCTGTTGGCGCTACACCTTGAGGGTGATGCCGTACGACGTCTGCAACCCGAGGCCACAGTACGGGCGCTGGGGGCACTCGGGCGGGCCGCCGAGGGTGAGCGTGTCCTCGACACCGGCGAGGTCAGAGGTCTTGGTCAAGTTGTACTTGGAGGCGGTCGCCGCGGTGACGACGAAGC
Source organism: Acidimicrobiales bacterium (assembly GCA_035525225.1). Classification (GTDB taxonomy): domain Bacteria; phylum Actinomycetota; class Acidimicrobiia; order Acidimicrobiales; family WLNW01; genus DATLFA01. The sequence goes on along the minus strand of DATLFA010000082.1, from coordinate 56,731 downwards.
CGTTCTTGTCCTCGGCCGGAGCGGCAGCGCCGAGCACGACACCTTTCGCCGCTGCGATGGTCGAGAGCTGCGTCACCGCCGCGGCCACGTCGGTCGGAATGGTGGCGTCCTTGTCGAGGAAGCTCGTGTACGAGCCGACGTATTCGGGATAGAGGTCGATGTCGCCCTTTTCGAGCGCAGGTGCGACGACCTCACGACTGCCGAGCTTGAACTTGCGGTCGACCTTGCCGCCGGCGCTTTCGATGACCTGTGCATAGAGCTCGGCGACGATCTCTTGTTCACCGAAGTTCGTCGAGCCGACCTTGTAGGTGGCGGTCAATTTGTTGCCCGTGTACGGCACGAGCTTGTTCTTCGCGAGCCACGCTTTGGCGATTGCCGCAGAATCGGACTTGTCCTGACTCTGCTGACGATTCATTTCGGTGAGCTCAGCGGTGGTCAAAGGCTTGGACACTGCGTCGAGCGCGGCGCGGAGATCCGCGGAATCGACCGTCTTGCGAATCGCCGGGATCAAGTTTTCGGCGGGTTGCAGCTTTTTGTCGTCCTCGAGCAGCACCCACTTGTTGACCGCAATGTCGGCATCTGACGTGAAGATGACCGCGACCTGGATATCGCCGTTGGTGAGCGCGGCCTTGGTGAGCGGACCACCGACGTCGAGCGGCTTGAATTCGAGCGTGCCCGCGCCCCCGGACGCGCCTCCGTCATCGCCGCACGCCGCGGCACCGAACGCGAGCAACAACGCGAGGCTGGCGGTAGATAACAATCGTCTGCGCATGATCGAAACCCCTGTGCTGGTGAGTGCGGGTGCACCTTATCGGATCGTGTCGAAATCGCGAGAACAACCGCTAATTCCGTGGACTATGGGGGCCTACGTGACGCTCGACCGCGGCGAGCATTCGATCACCGATGATCGCGAGCGCGGCGACGAGGAGAGCGCCGCCGAAGACCTGTGGATAGTCCTGCAAGGCGAAGCCGTCGATGATGAAGCGACCGAGACCACCGGTGCCGGCATACGCGCCGATCGTCGCGGTGGCGATCACTTGCACGATGGCGATACGTAATCCGGTGACTAGCAGCGGTGCCGCGATTGGTATTTCGGCAAGCATGAGTTGCTGTCGACTCGTCATCCCGAGCCCGCGTGCGGCATCGCGATAGGAGTCATCGACGCTCGCGATGCCGGTGTACACGTTGGTGAAGATCGGCGGGATCGCCAACAACGTCATCGCCAGGAACAGCGCGAGCGGCCCGACGACGGGAGCATCGCCCGTTCCTACCGCCTGCACGACGAGCACGAGGATCGCGAACGTCGGCAATGTCTGTCCGATATTCGCGATGTTCATGCCGATCGTGCCGAATCGGCGCTTGTGTCCGAGCCACGCCGCGATCGGGCCTGCAATCACCAACGCCGCGATCGTCGCCGTCAGCGTGTAGCGCGTGTGTTCCACCAACCGATGTGCGATACCGGTCGAGCCGCTCCACGAGTCGGAGTCGGTCATCCATTCGAACACGTCGCCGAGCGTGCTCATCGAGCGCGCCGCCATGGCGTGAGTGCGCGCGAGCACGCGTGCAGCAACAGATCGGCGGCGACTGCCATCAACAGAGCGAGCGCGGCACCCACGACGACGAGCGTGCGGAAGTCGCGCTCGAGTCCGTCGCGTATGAGCAACCCGAGACTCTGCTGGCCGATGATCGCCGACACGGTGACCAACCCGATCGTGCCGACCGTGGCCAGGCGCACTCCGGCCATGATCGCCGGGAGCGCGAGAGGCAACTCCACACGCAGGACGCGCTGGCGGTTGGAGAAGCCCATGCCGTCCGCGGCAGCGCGCACTTCGGCCGGCACGGCGTCGAGGCCGCTGATGAAGTTGCGGACCAGCACGACGAACGTGTAACTCACGAGCGGGATCAGCACCGTCCAACGCGACGTGAGGCCCGTATACGGGATCAACAGCGCGAACGCAGCGAGCGACGGGATCGTGTAGAGAAGGCTCGACACACCGAGCACGACCGCCCGCAGGCTAGGGCGCCGCGCTGCCGCGAGGGAGAGCGGCAGCGCGATCAGCACCCCGAGGATCACGACTTCGACGGTGACCACAAGGTGTGTCTGCGCGGCGTTGCGGATGTCGCCGAGGTGGTCGCCAACCCAGTGCCAGTCGACCCAAGAATCGCCGTCGTACGACCGCACTTGGCCGAGCATCTCCGGACGCTACCATCGGCTCGTTGATCACCCTCGAGCGCGTCTCCAAGCAGTTCCCAAACGGTCGTTGTGCCCCTCGCGAACTCGATCTCGAGATCCTCGACGGTGAGATCACGGTCCTCATCGGCCCATCGGGATGCGGCAAAACCACCACACTGCGTCTCATCAACCGCTTGCTCGAGCCGTCGGCCGGGCGAGTCGTGATCGACGGAGAAGACGTCGCGCTCGTCGACCCCGTCGCCCTGCGGCGGCGGATCGGCTACGTGATCCAACAGATCGGGCTGTTCCCTCATCTAACCGTCGGGGCGAACGTTGCCACCATTCCCCGGCTCATCGGCTGGAACCGCGCCCGCCAGGAGGCGCGCATCGACGAGTTGCTCGACCTCGTCGGTCTCGAGCCCGGCGTGTACCGCGACCGCTATCCGCACGAGCTCTCCGGTGGCCAGCAGCAGCGAGTGGGCGTAGCGCGCGCGCTGGGCGCCGACCCGCCATTGCTGCTCATGGACGAACCGTTCGGCGCTCTCGACCCGATCACGCGCGTCCGGCTGCAGGAAGAGCTCCTCGCCATCCAGGGTGGTGTGCGCAAGACGATCGTGTTCGTTACCCATGACATCGACGAAGCCGTGAAGCTCGGCGACCACATCGTGATACTCGCCGAGGACGGCACACTCGCTCAGCACGCGACGGCGCGCGACCTTCTGGCCAAGCCCGCCTCACCGTTCGTCGAGTCGTTCGTCGGGGCAGACCGAGCGTTGCTGCTGCTGTCGGTCACTCCGGTCGAGCGCACGATGCTCCAGCCGATCGAATCGCACGATGAACGCGCGCCGACCCTCGATGTCCACGCTTCTGTTGGCGACGCGTTCGCGTTCATGGTGCTGCACGGCACCGACCGCATCGCCGTCGTCGATGCCGCGACAGGTGAGCGTCTCGGTGTGCTCACCGCGCACGCGATCGCTCAGTGCGGTTCTGCACCCGCATCCGACGAATCGCGCGACTGACCCGAGCGCGAGCGGAAGCCCTCGAGCGCAGTCGGCAGCGTGGGGAAGATGTGATCTGCGCCGATGCGTTGATCCAAGCCGCTGCGGTGCAGGTAGAGCGCGAGGTCCTGCTTGACCCGGGCGAGTGCCATAACGATCCCCTGTGACTCGAGATGGCTGCGCAGCTCTTCGAGCATGTCGGTGGCAGTCACGTCGATCTCGACGTTGGCCTCCATGTTTAGGAGCACCCATTCGACCGGTGTCGTCTCGTCGTCGATCGCCCCGAGCACTCCCCGTCGGAAGTCTTCGACGTTCGCAAAGCACAGCGGCGCGTCATAGCGGTACACGACGAGGCCGGGCACCGTCGTCGCGTCGGGATAGTCCTCGATGTCGTGCAACCCGGCGAGATTGGGCACGGTGCCCAATACGGCATCGTGCGCGCGTGCGATGCGGCGCACCAGATCACCGACCCCGACTGCGACCGCGATCCCGATGCCGATGAGTAGGTCGAAGGCGACCACTCCGACGAACGCGGCCCCCATGATCGCGGCCTCGCTGAGGCGGAACGCGAAGATGCGGCGGATCTCGCCGATGTCGATGAGTCGAGTGGCGGCGTAGACGACGAGCCCGGCGAGACCGGCGAGAGGGAACGCCTCGAGCACCGGCGACGCAACGATCAACACGAGTGCGATACACGCTGCGGCCACGAGGCTTGTGAACTGGCTCGACCCGCCTGATGCCCGTGCCAGCGCGGTGCGGCTATCCGATGACGACACGGGAAAGCCCTGGAGTAGGCCCACCGCTGCATTCGCTCCGGCGAGTGCGATGAGCTCTTGGTCCGCGTCGACTCGTTCGCTCGCGTCTCGCGCAAAGGCTCGTGCAGTGAGCACGTTGCCGCTGAAAGCAACCAGCGCGATGCCTGCGGCCGCGCCGAATACACCGGGCCACAGATGAGCCGGGATGGACGGAAAGGCGAAACTGGGCAGCCCGCTCGGCACATCACCCAAAGTGGCTACGCCGTGGCGTTCGAGATCGAATATGGAAGTAACCGCCGTCGCCGCAAGTACCACGACGAGCGCGCCGGGGAGACGGCGGACTCGTTGCAACGCGAACAGCGCGGTAATCACCGACAGGCCGAGTACGAGCGGCGCGACGTGCGCCTGATCGATGTTGCGCATGACATCGACCAACTTCGGCAACGTGTCGCGTTCGCTGGACGACACACCGGTGAGATTCGGCAGCTGCGACACGATCATCGTGACGGCAACGCCCGCGAGATAGCCGACGAGGACCGGCCGTGACAACAAGTCGGCGAGAAAGCCGAGACGGGCGATCCACCCCACCAGCGAGACGCCGGCAACGGCGATGGCAAGTGCTGAGGCAATCGCCGCGGGATCCGCGTCGCCTGACATGCTCAACGTCGCGACCGAAGCGCCCACGAGCAACGCGGACGCGCTCTCGGGCCCGACCGAGAGCAACGGGCTCGTCCCCAGCAACGCATAGATGACCAACGCGGGCAGCGCGGTCCACAATCCGGTTACCGGCTCGACCCCGGCCAATCGTGCGTAGGCCAGGCACTGCGGCACGAGATAGGCGGCGACCGCAACACCGGCAACGAGGTCACCCGTGGCGTTGTCGCGCCACGATGCCAACCGCCGCAGCCCGGGCACCGTGGGCCGGGGCCAGGGAAGCCTCGAGAAGCGCGGCATGAGGGGTCACTCCTGGAGCTTCGCGATCTCGCCGAGAACGAGACCGATGGTCTCCGCGTGTCGCATACTCGCGCCGCGACGAACAACCGAGGCAAACTCGGCCTGGCCGACGGCAACCGCCGACCTGTAACCGGAGTCTCCTGTTCAGCGGTTGCCCCGCGGCACTAACCATGTAATGTTTTAAAGGATAGAGGGAGGCACCCATGTCAGAACGCGTCCTGTCGCCGGCCACCGGCCGTCGGTATCGGTTGATCTCGGCGGATAGCCACGTGAACGAACCGCCCGATCTCTGGACGGATCGCGTACCGGCCGCGATGCGTGACCGGGCTCCTCGTATCGAGCATTTCGGCGAAGGCGACGCGTGGGTGATCGAGGGTGTGAGGGACCCGATCAACTTCGGCATGAACGCGTGCGCGGGACTGGCGCCCGAAGAGATGCGGGGATGGTGTCGATTCGAAGAGATCCGCCGCGGGGGCTACGACCCGGCGGCGCGATTGGCCGAGATGGATGCCGATTCGGTCGATGCCGAGGTGCTGTACCCGACACCGCGATTGTCGCAGGCCATATTCGCAAACCCTGATGCCGACTACCACGTCGCAATGGTGCGCGCCTACAACGATTGGATCTCCGAGTATGCCGGCTATGCCCCCGAACGTTTCGGTGCGTTGGCCATGTTGCCCAACGTCGGCATCGAGGCCGCGCTCGCGGAGATCGACCGTGTGCTCGGTCGTCGTGGCGTGCGCGGCGTGGTGATGGGTCGCTACCCGAACGGCAGCCTCGAGATCATGCCCGAGGACGAGAAAGTCTTCGGTGCGCTCGCCGAGCGCGGCGTGCCGCTGTCGATCCACGTGAGCCTTGCTGCCGGGATGCCGGCCTCGCACCGGGCCAAGCTGCCCGGCTACGGTCGCTTCTACGACGCACCGAACCGCATGATCGAGCTCGTGTTCTCGGGATTGTTCGACCGCTACCCGACGCTGAACGTCTTCTTCGCCGAAGTCGATTTCGGTTGGTTGCCGTACGTCAAGGAGCAGATCGACAACAACTACCAGCGTCTCGATCCCTTGAGCCAGTTCGGTCTGCAGATGTTGCCGAGCGAATACATCGAAAAGCACTTCCACTTCGGCTTCATGACCGACACCTTCGGTATCCAGCACCGCGACTACGTCGGCGCCGAGCGCATCTTGTGGTCCAACGACTACCCGCACATCAGTGCCGACTGGCCCAACTCGTGGCGCACCATCCAGGCAGCGTTTTCGGGCGTGCCGACGGCAGAGCGCCAACTGATCCTGGCAGGCAACGCACAGCGCTTGTTCGGCTTCGCCTGAACCGGCGTTTGTCGCGCCACGGCGACGGGACTCAGGTGATCGGGCGGTGGCCGGCTTCGTCGGCGGCGTGGCGTACTGCAGTACTGCGAACGATCAAGTTCGAGTCCATGAACTTGTGCTTGTTCGGCTCGTGCATGTGGTTGCGAGCGAGCTGAGCGGCCAGCTCGCTGTCGCCGTCTTCGATCGCGGCCGCGATCGCCACGTGGGCGGCCAGGCTGTGCGACCGGAACGTGAGATCCTCGAACGGAGCGACTTCGCCCGTGGCTCTCGTCAGCTCGTCCACATGTGCGGACCACAGGGTCTCGACCGCGCCGAGGACGATGATCAGCGTCGCATTGCCGCACGACCGGACGAGGTCTTCGTGGAACAGACGGGCAAGACGGATGTACGAGTCGGTGTTGTCGAACGCGGCTCGTGACTCTTCGATCCGCTCACGAAGCTTGCGCGCGACTGCGCGGCGATCGTCGCGCCTCGCGGCCATCGCCGCGCACAGCGACTCGAGCTCGCCGAGCGATACCGCGACGTCGTCGAGCGACACGCCCCGTGCCTGGAGCACCATCGACAGCAGGTACGCGACCCGTTCGGGCCGAGGCACCTGCACCTCGGCACCACCGACGTTGCCCCGGATCGTGGTCAACAAGCCTTCGGTCTCGAGGATGCGAAAGGCCTCGCGCAGCGAGGGCGGCGAAACGCCGAAGTCTTCGATGAGCTGATCTTGTGGTGGGAGCAGTGCGCCGTCGATCAATTGGCCCGACAAGACCTGGTCGCGCAAGCTGTCGGCCACCATGTCGGCGACACGGGGCCGCCGAGCCTGGCGCTTCTTTCGAATTCGGGCACTGCTCGCCACGAAGCTCCTACTTATTGCGACCTATGAGATCCCTGCCTATGAGATCCGTGCCTATTAGATCCAAGCCTATGAGATCCAAGCCTTGTCGAAGAAGACAATGCTATTGACCGATTGTGTCGCGCCTTGCACGTTCTTCGCCAAAGCGATGAGCTGGACCGCGGGGGCCAACGACAAGAACGGTACGTCGGCGGTGTAGGCGGTGGCGATGGTGTCGAGCGCCTTCTTCCTGTCGGCGTCGGTGGTCGCCAGTGGACCGGCTCTCAGCGCAGCGGCAACATCGGGAGTGGTGTAGCCGGTAAAGCTGAACTCCCGCGCGATCGCCGAGAACGGCTCCTCGTCGAGGATGCTCACGCCGAAGCACGCGAGGTCGAAGTCCTTTCTGATGACCACCGCGGCGGTGTTGTCCGCGACCGGCTTGTTGTCATCGCGTGTGACCTTGAACCCGGCGACTTCGAGCATCGTCTGCACCGCGATGCCCCACTCGGGCAATCCGTTGTGGCAGGACAGGCGGATGTTGCCGTCCCATCCGGCGTTCTTGGCCTCGGTGACGAGACGCTTGGCTTGCTCGATGTCGTACTTGGGCCCGGCGATGTTGGAGTTCCACCGCGACGTCTTGGCGAACAGGCTCGTGTCGAGCTGCGCCTTGCCTTGATAGACGCGTGTGTTCAGCGTCTCGAGGTTGATCGCGGCGGCCACGGCCTGGCGCACCCGTTTGTCGCTGGTGGCCGTCTTGGTGGCGACCATGGTGCCGTCGGCTTGACCGGCGCAGACCGAGGCCGGCTGCCCGCCGGTACACGCGATCCTCACACCGTTGTTCATGGTCATGGTGTTGCCCGCGGATTGCGCCGCCTCGAGGCCGGTGTAGCCCGCTTCCTTCGCCAGGGCGAGCACGGCGGGATCGCGCAGCAGGGTGCCCTGCAACGTGTTGTTCTTCAACGCGTCGAGGTTCGCTTGCTGCCCGATGATGTTCACGAAGCGCAACTCATCGAGATACACGGTGCCGTTCCAGTAGCTCGGGTTCTTCTTGTACACCACCGCTTCTTTGGGTCTGAAGCTCGAGAAGATGAACGGACCGGCGCCCGCATTGACCGGATTCACCCCGAAATTCGCACCTTGTGCCTGGATCACGGCCGGCGACGCGATCGCGCCCGGAGCGGACGCGAGCGCGAAGGGGATGGTCGAGTTCGGCGCGGAGAGTGTCATGACCACCGTCAACGCGTCGGGCGTGTCGTATGTCCTGATGCTGCTCACGAGCGCGATCGACCGGGCCCCGGGAGTCGCCGTGCTGTGGCGCTTGAGGTTGAACACGACGGCCGCGGCGTCGTACGGGGTGCCGTCGGCGAACTTGATGTTCGGCTTCAGCTTCAGCGTCCATACGGTCAGGTCGGCATTGGGCGTCAACGACGCGGCGGTGCGCGGCTCGAACTTGCCGGTCGCGGTGTCGTAGGTCATCAGCGTGTCGTACAGCGCGACGAGTTCCATGCCGCCGGTGACACCCGTGCCGACGTTGGTCGCGGGGTCGAGGCTCGGTGTCTCGCTGAACGTTCCGATCGTCAGCGAGCCTCCCGACTTCGGTTGCGGCGCGGCAGTCGTCGTCGGGCTCGCCGAGACCGACGTCGACGGCTGACTGGTGTCGTCGTCACTGTCGTCGCCGCAACCGGCGGCGACGAGACCGATGACGATGGCCAACGCCAGCACGAATCTCGGTAGTTTCCGCGAACGGGTCAGGTGTGTGCGAGGTGTCATCTGCGCCCCCAGGCATCAATGCTCACTAAACTTGCAACAATAGGCAGAAGACACTTGGCGGGGCAAGCACCGGGCCGTCGAATGGAGATGGGGGCCGCAGATGGGGGAGAAAACGGAGCGCCTGGACGGAATCGTCGCGCGAGCGCAGCGTCTCGTCGAAACCGAAGAACCTCGGTACCGGCAGCGCACGGCTCGCTCGTTCGCCGCAACGCGAGAAGCGAGCGCGCACATGCCGATGGGCTTGCCGGCGAGCGGCCAGGTGTTCGGGTCGTCGGCACTCGTCGCCGCCCACGCGGCAGGCGCGTACCTCGACGACATCGACGGCAACCACTACCTCGACTTCAACATGGGTTACGGCGCATTGCTCGTGGGTCACGCGCATCCGGTCGTTGTCGACGCAGTCCGTCGCCAACTCGAACGGGGCACGGTGTTCTTGATGCCGTGCGAGGAGAACACCACCGTTGCGCGCTCGCTGTCCGCACGATTCGGGCAGCCGATGTGGCGCTTCACGAACTCGGGTAGTGAAACAACCATGCCCGCAATCCGGGCGGCTCGAAGTTTCACCGGGCGTGATCGCATCGTGAAGACCGAGGGTGCCTATCACGGCCAGTACGACTCGGTGCTCGTGTCGCTGAAACCACCGTTGAGCGAGGCCGGTCCGGCGAGCCATCCGGTGCCGGTCCCGTCGTCCACCGGCATTCCCCCGGCCTACCTCTCGTGCACCACGGTCGTCGCGTTCAACGATCTCGAATCACTCGGCCGTGAACTCGAAGCCGGCGACATCTCCTGCGTGATCGTCGAGCCCGCGTTGCAGAACATCGGCATCGTCATGCCCGATCCGGGATATCTCGCCGGTGTCCGTGAATTGTGCGATGCGACGGGAACCTTGCTCGTCTTCGACGAGGTGAAGATCGGTATCACCGCGCACTGGGGCGGCGCGTCGACGTTGTTCGGCGTACGTCCCGATCTCGTCTGTGTATCGAAGTCCATCGGCGGCGGCTTGCCTCTCGGCGCGTTCGGCGGCCGGGCGGATGTGATGAACGAAGTGCGTCCGGGGCGCGTCACTCATGTGGGTACCTTCAGCGGCAATCCGCTGGCCATGGCGGCGGCCGAAGCGACGCTCGAAAAGGTCTGCACTCCGGCGGCGACGACGGCGGTGATCGAGCGCGCGAACCGATTGGCGGATGGCTGCGAGGCGGTGATCGGCACGTACGAACTGCCCGGCCACGTCGTTCGCATGGGAGCCCGCGGCTGCATCACCTGGCGGCCGAAGCCGGCGCGCAACTATCGAGACACGCTCGACATTCAAACGCCCATCGCCAAGGCGCAGTGGCTGTGGTGCATCAATCGGGGCATCTTGCTGCCGCCGGGTCTCGATTCGCAGTGGTTGGTATCGATGCAACACACCGACTGCGACATCGCAGACACGATCTCGGTCTTCAGTGAATTCGCCGCCGCGTTAGCGGCCTGACCGTTGACGACCTGACCGTGAAGAAAGGAAACAGATGCGATTCGAGAACAAGGTGGCGATAGTCACCGGTGGGGCGGGGGGCATCGGTCGCGCCACAGCGCAGCGCTTTGCCAGCGAGGGCGCGACGGTCGTCATCAACGACGTCGACGACGAGCGCATCGCCGACGCCATCGCGTCCCTCAGCGGCTTGCCCGGCCGCGCGGTGGCGGGTCGAGCGGACGTCACCTCAGAGGGTGAAGTCGGTGCACTCGTCGATTCGGTCGTGCGTGACCATGGCGGCGTCGACATCTTGATCAACAACGCGGGTGGCATGTTGCCCGGCGCGCAGTGGTCGACGGTCGCCGAGTGCAGCCTCGCCGATTGGAATAGCTTCTTGGCGCTCAATCTGACTGGGCCTTTCCTCATGTCCCGTGCGGTGTTGCCGTCGATGTTGGCTCGCAAACGCGGCCACATCGTGAGCGTGTCGTCGATCTCTGCGGTCAATGGGCAGATCGCGGGTTCGGCCTACGCCGCGGCCAAGGCCGGGCTCACAGGTTTGACCGCCTCGCTGGCCAAGGAGGTCGCGGCCAAGGGCATCAACGTCAACGGCATCATCATCGGCAACGCGCCGTTTCCGAACCGCGATCCCGAGCGTCAGGCGCTGCTCGACTCGTGGGTGCACGTAGGGCGTGTCGGGCAACGCAGCGAGTTCGCCGCGGTGATTGCGTTCTTGTGCTCGGAAGACGGCTCCTACCTGTCGGGCACGATGGTGCCTGTCGACGGCGGCTTCCACCGGTTCAACTTGTTGTAGGCGGCTGCGGCTCGAACCCGAGATGTGGATTCCAGTTGTCGCGACCCAGTTCCCAGAAGTCGAGCGCCTCGGAGTGGGCCAACACGTCATAGGCCAGATTCATCTGGTTGATCAGCATCTTGTTCACGCCGCGTTTCGTGCGAGCGAGCAGTCGTGCCGGCCGCTGTAGGAGACGCGTGATCAGATCGTCGAGCACATCGTCGAGCTGGTCCATCGGCACCGCGTAGTTCACGATGTTCATCGCCTCGAGCTGCTTAGCCGTGTACTTCGGTGACAGGAAAAGGTATTCCTTGGCCTTCGTCGGTGGCATGTACAGCGGCACCAGCGCGCCCGCGCCGTCACCCGGCGTCATCGGGAACGGATAGCCGTGCGGTACGCCTTCGTGATCGGTCACCGTCGCGAGGCCCAGATGGTTCTCGGTGATGATGGCGTCCTCGCGCGCCACGATCAGGTCACAACCGAACAAGATGCTCTGACCATTGGACGATGCGTGGCCGTTGACTCTCGCGATCACCGGCTTCTCGATCATCGCGAGCGCTTCGGTGACTCGGGCCGCGCCTTGCTCGTGGCTCCATCGACCGGACCCGCGGTTGTTCGGGTTCATGCGATCGAGCCGCTGTTGGTCGTAGTAACCGGGGCCGGGTGCCCAGTAGAACTCCCCGTCCTCACTGCCGGTGATCACGATGATGCGCACGGAGTCGTCCCAACGCAGGGTTTCGAGCGCCTCCGCGATAGCGGTGTGCACGTCGACGTAGCCCTTGTGGTTTGCGCCTTCGCGCTGCGTGCGCTCGAACGGCTTGATCTTGATCGTCGCTACCGAGCTTTCGTGCTCGACGTCGATCGCGGTGAAGGTCATGTCTTCGCTCCCCATCTGTTCGAAGGATTCACGCTAGCCACCACTGGACCGTGTGGTCGGAGACGAGCGCCTGTGAAATACTCCGGCAATGACCACCCGTGACCGCGCTCTCGATCTGATGGACATCCTCGAGACCGTCACTTGGTATTTCATGGCGATCGACCGCCGCGACTTCGCCGCCCTCCATCGCGTCTTCACGCCCGACGTAGCGGCCGTCTTCGAGGGCGTACACGTCGCCGGCGGGATCGACCGCCTCATCGCGTTCGTCACCGGTGCGAGTGACGTCTCACTGCCCGTTGATGTCATCGACCTGCAGCTGTCGATGCACTTCATCGGCAATCACGTCGCCACGATCGAGGGGGACAGCGCCCGCACGGAGACCTACGCGCTCGCGCATTTGGTCGACCGGCCGGCAGGCGTACCGCGGATGCGTACCCGTGGGTTGCGATACGTCGACGCGCTCGTCCGCACCCCCGAAGGTTGGCGCATCGCGAAACGCGAGCATCTCTGCGATTGGATGCGCGACGACACGTTCGTGTGGGCCGCGCCACGTGTGCTAGCGGGCCAGCTGGTAGAGCCGCCGTCGTAGCGTTCATGGTCGGCTCCAGCCTCCGTTGGCGCGTATGAGTTGACCGGTCACGAATCGCGACGCGTCGGACAGTAGATAGAGCGCGAGCCAGGCCTGATCCTGGGCCGATCCGACGGTACGCAGGGGAACCAGCTCGGACATCTGTTGAATCCATCCGGCGCGTCGGTTCTCGTCGATCACCCCGTCCGCATCGCTGAAGTGGCGACGGCTGAAGTTGGTGAGCGTGACGCCGGGACCGATCGCGTTCACCCTGATCGCGCGAGGACCGAGCTCCGCGGCCAACACTCGCGTCAGCGCAACGACTCCGGTCTTGACGAGATGATAGAGACCGCTCGTGGGCGCCGGCATGTCAACCGCGGTGGACGCCATGTTGAGGATTGCGCCGCCCCCCGACCGCAGCATGTGCGGCACACACGCCTGACAGCCATAGAGCACGCTCTTGACGTGACCATCAATGGCGCGGTCGAGTTGCTCCACCGTCACGTCGAGCAGTTCGAGAGTCTCTGTTGGGCCGCCGCCCAGATTGCACATCATCTGCAATCCGCCGAAGTTGTCGACCGCAGCTCGTGTCAGCTGCCGCAGTTCGTTCGGATCACAGACATCGGCGCGGACGAAGGCCGCGTGACCGTCGTTGCCGCGGATCATCTCGACCGTTTCCGTGCCGGCGCCCTCGTCGACGTCGCCGATCACGACATTGGCGCCGGCGACTGCGAGTGTCAACGAGATCGCGCGGCCCATTCCGCTGCCACCGCCCGTCACCACCGCGGTTCGGCCGTCGAGCCGAAAGGCCGCGTCCGCGGCGTAGTCGCTCTGGGGCACAGGTCGCTCCTTCGGATCCTGGGCGCTAACGCGGAGCCGGACGATCGCGACGATCGGCCACGTCGTCTCGCACCGCGTTGCTCTGAACGATCAAGTCCGGCGGCAACAGACTTTGTTTGGTGGGCTCGCGCATGTGCTCACGAGTGAGCCGAGCCGCCCGCAAGACGTCGCCCTCGGCGATGGCATCGGTGATCGCGGTGTGAGTTTCCAGGCAGTCCTCTCGCATTGCGAGGTCGGCGAACGCCGCCTGGTTGACATCGCCGTGCAGGAACTCATACATCTGCGAGGAAAACACGGTCTCGACGACGGTGACGATCACCTCGAGCGTGTCGCTTCCGCACGCTCGAACGAGATCGGTGTGGAAGGCTCTGGCACTACGGACGTACTCCTCGGTGTCGTAGAAGACGGTGCGTGAGTGATCCAAGCGATTGCGCAGCATGGCGACGATCTCCTCGCGGTCGTCCCGCGCCGCTGCCAGAGCCGCGCACAGCGCCTCGAGGTCGCCCAGTGAGCCCACCAAGTCCTGGAAGGCCACGGCTCGGTCTTGCAGGACCATCGCCAGTAGATATGCAACCTTCTCGGGCCGTGGCGGGTGCAATTGGACTCCGCCGACATTTCCGCGGATCGTCGTCGCCAGCCCTTCCGCTTCGAGGATGCGCAGGGCTTCTCGCAGCGACGGAGGCGACACGCCATAGGTGTCGTGCAGCGTCCCCTGCCGGGGGAGGACCGCGTCGCGGGGGAACCGGCCGGACAGGATCTGGCTGCGAATCTCGTCGGCGACCAGATCTGCCATGCGTCGGGGTCGCACGGCGCGATTCGTCGGGCGCGGCTCTACGCACGCCATGCGTAGTGGCTCCGCGCCCATGGCTGCCCCCATCGTCATCTGGCCCCAGTACGGTCAATAGTAAATAAACTTGTACTAATAGAACAACTACGTGACGTGGCCGTACAGTGCGAACGCCTGTGCGGTCGAGCTCATGGAGGGTGATGATGGCGCGAGTACCCATCCCGGATGGGCCCGGGACCGAACGCAGTCGACTGTGGAATCTCTCACCTACCTTCCAAAGTGCGGTCGGGGCGTTCAACACCGCCGTCTACGACCGCAGCCAACTGCCGGTGCGAGAGCGAGAGCTCGTCCGGTTCCTCGTCGCCAACGTGAACGGATGTCCGGTTTGACTCGAGTGGCGACTTCCGCCGGGCGCGGAAGAGGCAATCGGAGAAGACGTCTACGCCGCGGTACACGACTACCGCGACAACCCTCTGCTCACCGACCGGGAAAAGCTCGTGCTGGAGTACGCCGAGCGGTTCGCCTGCGATCACGAATCGATCGATGATCCGTTGATGGAGCGGCTCTGCACAGCGTTGGAACCTGTCGAAGTACTCGAGCTCTCCGTTACCGTCGCCCGCCACCTGGGCATGGGGAGGATCACGCGAGTCCTTCGCCTGGACCATGACAGTTGCCCGCTACCGGGCGCCGACAGCGGTGAGCCGCGAGCTGATTAGGTCGGGCAAACGGGGGACGAAGTGGACGAGTTGATCCGAGACGGGCGAACCCTTCGCCATCGCGTCACCGGCAACGGACCGGCGATGGTGTTCGTGCACGGCTGGTGTGGCGATCACTCGGCATTCGCACCGCAGATCGAGCATTTCGCGCGGACGCATCGCGTGGTCGCTCCCGACTTGCGAGGCCACGGCGCGAGCGATCCCGCGGCGTCCTATGACATCGCCGACTTCGCCGATGATGTCGCGTGGGTCAGCCGGCGCCTCGACCTCGATCGACCGGTCGTCGTGGGTCACAGCATGGGCGGCATGGTGGCCGTCGAGGCCGCAGCCGCGTATCCCGACGTGTTCCCCGCAGCGGTTGCCCTCGACGCTCCGGTGGTCGACGATCCCATTCTCGCCGCGGGCGTCGACTACCAGCTCGAGTTGTTCGGTGGCCCGCGGCGCGAACACGAAGGCCCGGACTTCTTGCGCAGCGTGCTGTGGGGGCCGTACGACGATCAGGACCGAGCCACCTCAATCATCGCGTCGATGATGCAGACGCCGGCGGAGGTCGCGCTGCCGTCGTTGGCGGCGTTGAAGACGTGGGTACCGCGCAGGCGTCTGCTGGACTGTGCGCAGCCGGTTCTCTGTGTGCACATTCGCGGTGGTGGACCCACCGATCCGACCTCGCTCGCGATCGACCGACCGAACGTGATGGTCGCGCAGACGATCGGTGCCGGTCACTTCATCCAGCTCGAGGTTGCCGACCAAGTCAACGCCATGATCGAGCGTTTCCTCGCGGCCACTGCTGTTCACGGACGACCCGCCGGTGCCGCGGGCCCCTGTGAAATACTCCGGCAATGAGCGAATCAGACGCATCTTCTTCCATGGTCGCGATAGTCACCGCCGCGGGCGAGGGCATCGGCGAAGCGACGGCGCGTGCCTTTGCCGATGCGGGCTACGACTTGGTGTTGGTCGACATCAATGCAACAGCGGTCGACGAAACAGCGTCCGGCCTGCCTGCCGGTAATGCCAGAGTGGTCGTCGCCGATGTGACCGACGAGGCCGCGGTCGCCGACCTCGTCGAGCGCGCAATCGAATGGTTCGGCCGCGTCGATGTGCTCGTCAACGTGGTGGGAGGAAGCCGCCCGGGCAAGACGGCGGCGCAGCTCACGCTCGACGAGTGGAACCGCATGCTCGCGTTGAACCTCACCTCGACATTCCTCATGTGCCGCGCAGTACTGCCGCACATGGAGCAGCGGGGCAAGGGCGCCATCGTCAACGTGTCGTCTGGCGCCGGTCTGCGGGGCATGCGCGCGAACCCGGGCTATGTCGCAGCGAAGGCGGGCGTCGGTGCGCTCACGCGCGCGCTCGCGCTCGATCATGGGCGCAACGGTGTACGGGTGAATTGCGTGGCCCCGGGCCCCATACGCACGCCGCTGATGCGACGCAACCGTACGCCCGAGGAGATCACGACGATGGGGCAGATCGCGATCGCGGGCCGCATCGGCGAACCCGAAGAGATCGCCGCCGGCATCTTGTGGCTCGCCGGCGACGCCTCGTCGTACGTGATGGGACAGACCATCGAGATCGACGGCGGTCCGAGCAGCTTCGTATAGACGAGAATTCGACATCGGATCGCGCTCATTCGGGGGAAGGTCAGGGCAATGTTGGGATCGAATCGGCCGTTGTTCGTGAATGTCGATGACGCGCGCCGGTTGGCCAAACGCCGCTTGCCCCGCATGATCTTCGACTACGTCGACGGCGGCGCCCGCAGTGAGCTCACCAAGGACGCCAACAGCGCCGCGTTCGAAGAAGTGACGTTTCGCCCCCGGATGGCGGTCCATGTCTCCGCGCCGGTCACCGAGACCACGGTGTTGGGCGTGCCGGCGTCGATGCCGCTACTCGTGAGCCCGTGCGGTGGCCTGCGCGCCGTGCATCCCGACGGCGACGCGGGGGTGGCTCGGGCCGCAGGCCGTGCCGGCACCGTGTTCACTCTCAGCACGGCGTCGGGCATGTCGATCGAAGACGTGCATGCGACGGCGCCGGGACCGTTGTGGTTCCAGCTCTACTTCCTCGGGGGTCGAGCAGGTGCCGAGGTCTTGATCGACAGAGCCCAGCGATCGAATTATCGCGCGCTGGTCGTCACCGTCGACACGAACGTGGTGGGTGTGCGTGAACGCGACGTGCGCAACGGGATGACGCAAGGGCCGAACGTGAACGCCCGCAACATCGTTCGCTTCGCGCCGCATGTCGCAGTTCGACCACGCTGGTTCTACAACTTCGTGCGCGACGGCATGGCGATCGAGTTGGCGAATGCCACCCAGCTCGGTCCCGGCGGTACACCCATGCGACCGGACCAAGCCGCGGCAGCCCTCGTCGCCGAACCGCCGACATGGGCCGACATCGAGTGGATCCGCCGGCAGTGGAAGGGGCCGCTCGCCATCAAGGGTTTGTTGACTGCCGAGGATGCTCGGCGAGCACTGGATCACGGAGCCGATGGTGTGGTCGTGTCGAACCATGGTGGTCGCCAGCTCGACGGCGCACCGGCCACGCTGCGGGCGTTGCCCGAGATCGTCGCGGCGGTGGGGAATGACCTCGAAGTGCTCCTCGACGGTGGTGTGCGAAGGGGGAGCGACGTGCTGCGCGCTCTCGCGCTCGGCGCACGTGCCGTCATGATCGGTCGCCCTTATGTGTACGCGTTGGGAGCCCACGGTGAACGCGGCGTCGATGCCGTGCTGTCGCTGCTGCGCGAGGAGCTCCACAACGCGATGGGGTTGTTGGGGTGCCAGTCGGTTCACGACCTCGATCCTTCATGGATCGCGACTCCGCGGCGAGACTGACTGCTCGCCGCGAAGTGAGATGTCCGGTTGAAGTTGTCGGCGACGTTCAGGCCGCCGGTTCGAACATGTCGATGGCGGTGACGCTTTCGAGGTCGATAGGGTCGAACTCGCCCGCCTGGTTATGGTCGGTGGCCCGCGCCGGCAACCAGCGCAGCGCAACCAGTGCGCCGACCGCGGCGAAGGCCGCGGTGACGAGCGATGCCCGGGTCATCGCGTGCACGAATGCCTCCCTTGCGGCGTCGATGATGCGGGCGCCATCGCGACCACCGACCTGGTTGCCGACCGCCAGCGCGGCGCCCATGGATTCCTTGGCCGCGTGGAGCGCCGGGGCGGGCACCGTGCCGTCGAGGTCGTCGCCGAGGCGGGCGCCGTAGAGCGACGACAGCGTGCTGCCGATGATGGCGACTCCGAGCGCCCCGCCGAGTTCACGGGTGGTGTCGTTGACGGCAGAGCCCACGCCCGCCTTCGCTTTCGGCAGCGAGCCCATGATCGATTCGGTCGCGGGCGCCGAGGCCAGACCCATGCCACCGCCCATGAGCGCCATCGCCACGAACACCCGGCTGTAGGTCGAGTCGATCGTCGTTCCCGCCGCGATGAGCATGCCGGCGGCGAATGACAACAGCCCGAACGTGACGACGAGCTTGGTGCCGAATCTTCGACGAACTTGGACGACAGAGTTGCAGTGACGATCACGGCACCGGCAAAGGGCAGCGTGTGCACGCCAGCCGACAATGCCGAGTAGCCGAGGATGAACTGCAGATACTGCGTCGCCATGAAGAT
This sequence comes from Acidimicrobiales bacterium, assembly GCA_035525225.1. GTDB lineage: Bacteria > Actinomycetota > Acidimicrobiia > Acidimicrobiales > WLNW01 > DATLFA01. Next base: position 38,303 of record DATLFA010000082.1, on the reverse strand, counting down.
GAAACCGAATAGTGCGAACGCGATCAGGGTGATCGCCGCGCTGGCGGCGGAGAACCGGGCGTTGGTGAAGATGCGGAGATCGAGCAGGGCTCGGCGCGGCGCAGCTCCCATCGGCTGAAGGCCGCCAGCACGACGATGGCGAGCGCGAACCCGGCGACCACCCCGCTCGACGTCCAACCGCGCTCGGGTGCCTCGATGATCGACCAGACGAGTGCCGTGAGACCGACGATCGACAGCACCGCTCCACCCCAGTCGATGCGTGGCGCAGCTGGGTCACGCGACGTCGGCACGAGCATCCGTCCGGCGACGAGGGCCACCATCACGACCGGAAGGTTGATGATGAAGACCGATCCCCACCAGAAGTGCTCGAGCAGGAAGCCGCCGCTGACGGGGCCGAGGGCCACGGCAATACCCGCGACGGCAGACCACAGCGCGATGGCGATGGCGCGCTCACGGGCGTCGGTGAAGACGTTCGTGAGAATCGACAGTGTGGCCGGCATGATCGGCGCGGCACCCACGCCCATCACGGCGCGTGCCGCAACCAGCGCGTCGACCCCGCCCGCGAATGCCGCGACTGTCGAGGCGGCGCCGAATATCACGAGGCCGACGTTCAACGCGCCGCGCCGGCCGAAGCGGTCTCCGAGGCTTCCGGCCGCGAGCAACAGGCCGGCGAACACGAGCGTGTACGAGTCGACCACCCATTGCAGCTGGCTCGTGCTCGTGCCGAGATCCCGCACGAGCGTGGGCAGGGCCACGTTGACGATCGTGTTGTTGTCCATCACGATCACGAACAGGCTCAGGCACAGCACACCGAGGGTGAGCAAGCGCCGGTCGTGGATCGAAGTGGGCGTTTGCATGACAGCCTCCTGAGGAGATAACTATGTTATGACGATGTCGTGGGTTGTAACATAGTTATTTCACTGATGCAACCCTCTGATCCTGAGGTGACCGATGGCGCGAGCACTCGACGAACAGGGCCAAGCGCTGCTCGACGCGGCCAGTGGTCTGCTCGCCTCCGAGGGTGCGAGCGCGCTGACGGTGCGCCGCATCGCAGCCGACGCGGGTTGCTCGACGATGGGCGTGTACAGCCGCTTCGGCAACAAGGACGGTGTCGTCGACCACCTCTACATGGAGGGCTTCCGCCGCCTCACCGATGCGATCGACGGAGTCGGTGACAGCGGCAATCCGCTCGAGGACATGCATCGCTGCGGTTTGGCCTACCGGCGCAACGCGCTCGAGAACGCGACGTACTACTTGGTGATGTTCGCTCGAGCGGTGCCCGGGTTCGCGCCCAGTGACGAGGCCCGTGTCGTTTCGCAGACCAGCTTCCACCGCCTCGTCGAGCGGGTGCGCAAGTGCCAGGAGGCCGGGCAGTACGTCGAGGGATCACCCGCCGCGATGGCCGAGGTGATCTGGGGATCGATGCACGGCCACGTGATGCTCGAGCTCGTAGGGATGCGCGCCACCGGCGATGATCCCGCGGAGCGCTACGAGCGCATGCTCGAGTTGATCGAGCAGGGGTTCCGCCACCCCGGTGCGGCGCCGCGAAGCTCAGTTCGCTGACACGGCCTCGCGTTCGACTTCGAAATGGGGGAGCCGGCGCTGGAGCACGCGGGGCAACCACCAGTTCGCGTCACCGAGCAGTTCCATGGTCGCCGGCACGAGCACCATGCGCACGATGGTGGCGTCGACGAGCACGGCGGTCGACAACCCGAGCCCGAGCAGCTTGAGCACGCGGATGTCGCCGAGCACGAAACTGAAGAACACCGCGATCATGATCGCGGCGGCGGCAGTGATGACGCGGGCGGTGCGCGCGAGCCCGTCGGCCACGGCGGTCGCATTGTTGCCGGTGCGTAGGTATTCCTCGCGCACACGCGACAACAAGAAGACCTCGTAATCCATCGACAGGCCGAAGAGCACGGCGAACATCATCATCGGCACCCACGACTCGATGGGGCCGGTACGGTCGACGCCGAACAGCGAGCCGAGCCAGCCCCACTGGAACACGGCCACGATGACGCCGTAGGCAGCGCCGATCGACAACAGGTTCATGATCGCCGCTTTGAGCGGGACGAGTAGCGAGCGGAAAACGACCATCAACAACAGGAACGACAAGATGATGACGCCACCGATGAAGATCGGGAGGCGCGACGCGATCTTTGCCGCGAAGTCGATGAAGCTGGCGGTGATGCCGCCGACGTAGACCTGGGCACCGCTACCGGCGATGGTGCCGGGCACGACCTCGTTGCGCAGTCGTTTGACGAGCTCGTCGGTTGCCTTGTCTTGGGGCGCGGTCTCCGGGATCACCGTGATGATGGCGGCGTCGCCCGCGTCGTTGCGCGCTCCGGCGAACGCCTGCGCAACGCCTTGGGCTCCGTTGAAGGTGGTGACGAGTTGGTCGGTGACGGTCGAATTCCCCGCACCTGCGAGATCTACTACGACGAGTATCGGCCCGTTGAAGCCGGGACCGAACCCGTCCGCGAGTAGGTCGTACGCTCGGCGACTGGTGAACTCCTCGGGGTTGTTGCCCTGATCCGCCGAGCCGAGGCGCATGCCGAACAGGGGCAGCGCGAGGACCATGAGCACCAAGGCACCGAGCAACGCCGCGGGCCATGGACGGTGTTGCACGACGCGGCTCCATCGGTAGGACAGCGACCGCTCTCCATCGCTGACTCGATGCCTGCCGGGTATGCGGAAACGATCGATGTTGTGCCCGGCGAAGCCGAGGAGGGCCGGAAGCAGCGTGATAGAGGCGAACATCGTCACGAGGACGGCGGCCGACGCCGAGATCGCGACGCCGCGGATGATCGCGAAGTTCATCAACAACAGGCCGAGAAGCGAGATCACCACGACGGTGCCGGCGAACACCACGGCACGTCCCGCGGTGGACGACGCCACTCGCATCGCTTCTTCGGGGCTGCTGCCGTGGTGTAGCCCGTCGCGAAAGCGCGTCACGATGAGCAACGCATAGTCGATGCCGACGCCGATGCCGATCATCGACGCGACTTGAGGAGCGAACGACGGCACGTCGAGAAGGTGCCCGATCAGACCGATGAGCGAGATGCCGATGCCGATGCCGAAGAGCGCGGTGATGATCGGCAGGCCCATGGCCAGGACGGACCCGAATGCGACCAACAGGATCACGACCGCGGCGAGCAGGCCGATGATCTCCGCAGTGCCGAACTCGGGCTGCTCGGCTTTTTCGAGCGGCCCGCCCGCCGCCTCGAACTGCAGCCCGTCCGTGTTGGCGGCCTTCACTTCCTCGATGAGCGTCTTCGCGACGGACACCGGTACTTCGGCGGCGCGCGTATCGAAGTGCACATCGGCGTACGCGATCTTGCGATCGGCGGAGACGCGATGCTCGCCCTCGGGTGCGTAGGGACTGTCGACGCCCGTGACGTGATCGAGCGGCGCGAGGGTGCCGAGCAACTTTTCGAATGCTGCCTTGGCCGCGGGATCGTCGACGGTCGTCGTGGCCTTCAACACGACCTGCGCGGAGTCACCGGCGACGGTCGGGAAGCGCTCGCCGAGCAGTTCGTAAGCGCGCTGGCTGCTCGTGCCGGGCAGCGCGAGGTTGTCGCGGCTGTCTGCACCCACGACCGCCGAGATCGTCGAGATCGCGATCAATGCGACGATCCACATGGGCACGACGATCCGCCGATGACGAAAACACCACGAGGTCAGACGACCAAGACTCACGTGAAACTCCTCGAGTTCGTCGATGGCGAGGCGTGACAGGCACGCACAGACGCGAGTTAAGCTAGGGGTGCGACGGAGCCGGCGGTGCGCCGTCGAGCTCGAACAACAAGTTGTCGGGGTAGCAGAAGAAGCAGTCTTCGCCGGGCTCGTACGAGCGGATGATCGGGTGGTCGACGGTGCGGGCGTTGAAAGCGCGGATGAGCGTGCGATGATATCTACGCGCGACAACGCCTCCGCTCGGATGGCCGCTCGGGCGCCTAGGCAGGCTGCTATGCGAGTCTGGATCGATCAGGACCTGTGCACCGGCGACGGTCTGTGTACCGATCATTGCCCGGAGATCTTCGTCTTGCTCGAGGACGGCATCTCCTACGTGCGCTACGGCGACTTCGTCGGCAACGATCCCGGCGGCGCGGACAGCTCGGTTCACGTGCCGTCGGAGTTGGAGCGAGCGGTCGTGAACGCCGCGGTCGATTGTCCGGGCGAATGCATCTTCATCGAAGATGCGGCCGCGAACTGAACGCCCGGCTCACCCTGCCGTAACGGGTACCGCTGCCGCGCACAGTGCGTCGTAGCAGAACTTGGCCAGCCGCGCGGTGTCGTGTTCTTCGGCGATGTAGCGGCCCAGCAGCTCGCCGGTGCGGATGTCGATGGAATGGTCTTTGAACACGTTGTCGAAGAAGCTGAGCGTGTCCTCGGCGCGCGTGAGGCCGAAGTACTCGGCCTTCGCCATGTCGCTGCGGTCCGAACGGGCGACTTCCATCTTCTCGGCGAGCGACGGATGCTCGGTGCGCTCGAACTCGAAGCCGAGCTCGACGACGCGCTTCGCGAAGCTCATGCCGTGCTCGCCTTCGCGACTGGCGACTGTCGTCAACACCGAGCGCACGTCGGGATTCGTCGTCGTGTCGCGCCATGCCGTCAAGTAGCAATGTGCGTCGGACTCGGCGTTGGCGATACCGCGCAACAACTTGAGGTACGTGGGCTGATCGGACATCACGGCTCCTCGCGTCTCCGTATGCGGATGAGCGTAGACCTCGCTGGCCTGGGCGTCCATCGCCGAGTCCGCCCGGCACGATCCGGACGGCCGGCTCGGCTGAGTAGTGTCGAGGGCGATCGGGGGTTGTGCATGCAGTCTGAGGCCGCCGTTTCGGAGCGCCGCACGATCTGCCGCCTGTGCGCGGCGACGTGCGGCATGATCGTCACTGTTCGCAACGATCGCATCGTCGACGTGCGCGGTGATGCCACGCACCCGGCATCGCAGGGCTATTCGTGCGCCAAGGGCCGCGCGTTGGGCGCGATCTATCACGACCAGCATCGGTTGGATCATCCGATGATGCGCGGCGAACGTGTCACGTGGTCAGTGATGCTCGACGACCTCGGCGGTCGCTTTCGCCGCTTGATCGACGACCACGGTCCCGACAGCATCGGCTACTACAGCGCGACCGGACAGTTTCCGGACAAGGCGGGCACGTTCGCCGAACGTCGTTTCTTCGGCAGGCTCGGGACGAAGCAGGCATACACCGCAGCGTCGGTCGACATCTTCCCGGCGTTCAAAGCAGCGGAGTTGATGACCGGTTTCGCCGCGGATCTGCAGCCGGTATGGGAGCCCGAGGATTCGCCGCGCGTGGCGATCATCATCGGCCAGAACCCGGTCGTGTCCCACGGCTATCTGACGTTCATCACCGACCCGGTCCGGCGCATCCGCGAATTTCGTCGCAATGGCGGTCTGCTCTGGGTGCTCGACCCGCGCCGCACCGAGACGGCTCGTCTGGCCGACACACACTTCGCGGTGCGCCCGGGTACCGACGGCCTCGTGCTCGCGTGGCTGATCCGTGAACTGCTCATCGACGGCGCCGACCAAGCCGAACTCGACGGGCACACCGATCCGCACGATGTCGCAACGCTGCGGGCCGCGCTCGCACCGTTCACGCTCGACGTGGTTGCGGCGATGTCGGGTATCGCCGCGGACGATCTCGTCGAGTTACTGACGGCGATCCGTGCGTCCGGCACCGTGGCCTGCATGCCCGGCACCGGTGTCACGTTCGGCCGCGACGCAGTGGTCACCGATTGGCTGGTGTGGTTGTTGATGATCGTCACCGGATCGCTCGACCGGCCCGGCGGTCTTCGGTTCTCCCGCGGCTTCGTGTCGCCGCTCGACGAGCGGGCCGTGTGGTCGCCCGCGCCGGTCGAAGGCGGCAACGAGCCCGGTCCGCCGAGTCGCCCCGAATTGCCGAGGTGGCTGGGTGAGTATCCGGTCGCGGCGATGGCCGACGAGATCGAGTCGGGCCGCTTACGCGCGCTGCTCGTCGCCGGCGCGAATCCCTTGACGGCGCTGCCCGACCCACATCGAACGATCGCGTCGTTGCGCAAACTCGAGGTGCTCGCGGTGATCGACGTCATGGACAACGAGTTGACCGCGATGGCCACGCACGTGTTGCCGGTGGCCCATCAACTCGAACGCGCCGACATCACCCTGCGCGACCGCGGTTCGTACACGCCCGCAGTCATGCCGATCGGGCACGACCGCCGCCCGTGTTGGTGGATGCACGCACAGGTGGCGCGCCGACTCGGGTTCGACATCCTCGACGGTCTCGATCCCGATACCGCAACCGACGACGACGTGCTGCGACTGCTCGTCTCGAACTTCGACGGCGCCGGCACGGTGATGAAAGTCGATCCGGATGACGACGCAATGCCGCGCGCCCGTAGTGCCGACATATTGGAACGGCTCGTCGCCGCCGGCCCGCACGGCATCATGGCCGAGCCGCGTCGCGGCTGGGTGCACGAGCGGGCGCTTCCTGGCGGGCGCTGGCGGATCGCCCCGTCGATCCTCGTCGGCCGTCTCCCCGAGTTGCTCACGGCAATCGACCCGGCGCGACTGCGACTCATCAGCCGGCGCCAATCGCGTCGTGTGAACTCGGCCCGCTTGACGCGGCCGCAACACGACGCGGGTCAACCTCCGGATGTCGTCGTGCACTCGAGCGATGCCCTTCGTTTCGGTGTCGCCGACGCGATGCTCGTGGTGTTGCGCTCTGACGCGGGCGCGGTCGTTGCACGAGCGCGGGTCGACGATTCGATCCGCCCCGGGGCGGTCTCGTTGACGCACGGGTTCGTGGCCGTCAACGTCAACAACCTCGTGAGCGCATTCGGTGTCGATCCGCTCACCGGCCAACCGCAGATGTCCGCCATCGACGTCACCATCGCCCCTGCCGTCTGAGAGCCGTGTCAACGGATCATCACCGACGTCACCCAGAGTGCTAGCTACGCCGGCGCGATATCGCGAAAGCGATCGAGCGCGCGCAAGCCGGTGTAGCGGAACCAGAAATAGACGACGACCACGATGGTGGCAGCGCCACCGCCGACCACCGCAGTCTGTGTACCGAGCGCACTCGCGGCGACACCGCTTTCGAACGCGCCGAGTTCATTCGATGCGCCGATGAAGACGCTCTCTACGGCGAGAACGCGACCTCGTTTGTCGTCTGGCGTCAGCAGTGGGGTGAGCGTGCTGCGTATGTAGACGCTCACCATGTCCGCCGCGCTGAGGATCATGATGGCCAGAAAGGCCACGAGATAGCTGTGCGTCATTCCCAACACGATCGTCCCTGCGCCGAATACCGCGATAGCGAACAACAGCACGACACCGACGTGCCGTTCGATCGGACGAATGGCGAGGGTCACGGCCATCATCGCCGCACCGATGCCGATTGCCGCGCGTAGCCAACCGTATGCAACGTCGCCGACCCCCAGGCGGTCTTCTGCGATCGACGGCAGCAGCGCGACGGCGCCGCCGAACAGGACCGCCAGCAGGTCGAGCGAGATCGCCGCGAAGAGTATCGGCGTGCGCCGGATGAACCGGAGACCTTCGAGCGCGGAATGCAGCGATGGCCGATCGGACGGGTCCGGCTTGCGGGGCCGGCGGCGAAAGCGAACTCGCAGCATTCCGCTGAAGGCCAACGACGTCAAGACCGCGGCGACGATATACGCGACTGCCGGATCTATCGCGTACAGGAAGCCCGAGGCCGCAGGACCGATGATGAACGCGCTGGTGAAAATGGCGGAGTTGAGCGCAATGACACGATGCAGCGAGCCCTCGGGTGCAACCATCGGGGGCATCGCGCGCATGGCCGGTGCTGCGAATGCGCGCGCAGTGCCGAATGCGGCCGCGATCGCGAACAGCGGCCCCACCGCTGTGGGCTCGGTCGTCGCGTACCAGACGAACAGGCCGGTACAGATCAACTCGCCGACGATTGCGCACAACGCGACACGCCGACGATCGAAGCGATCGGCAACCGCGCCGGTCACGAGGACGAGTAGGGCGGCGGGCAAGAACTCCGCGAGACCCAGAAGACCCAAGTCGAGCTCGCGACCACTGATGTCGTAGATCTGCTTCGCCAGCACCGCGGTCTGCAGGAAGATGCCGATCGACAACGTCGACTGTGTGAACGTGAGCGTTCGCACCGGTTTGTCCCGTAGAAGTGAGAATACCGATGGCGCTTGCGTGGTCTCGCTCACGAAGCCGTTTCGGTTCCCGCGCGGCCGGCACGAAAGGTTGCCAATGCGGCACGGAAGTCAGCGGTGGCGAACGCTTCACCGATGGCGCGGGCTTCGTCGGCCATCGCGGTTTCGATCGAGTTGCCGTGCCCGGATTCCAACAGCGCTCGGATCGACGCGATCGAAGACGGCGAACGCGCCGCGAGCTCGGTCGCGAGCTCATGTGCCCGCGCGGACGCCCGACCGGCCTCGGTCACTTCGGCCACGAGCCCGATGCGATGGGCCTCGGTGCCCGAGATCTCGTTGCCGCGCAACATGAGATAGCGAGCCAGCGCCGGCCCGACCGCGCGTTGCAACGTCCACGACGAACCGAGGTCGGGGTTGATCCCGATGTTGACGTACTGCGTGTTGAACCGCGCCGTATCAGCGGCGACGACGATGTCGCATGCGAGCGCGAAACTGAAACCGCCGCCGTACGCGGGGCCTTCGACGGCGGCAACCGAGGGTATGGGCAACGCCCGCAGCGCGAGCACGTTGCCCGACCAGCCCATCACGTAGTCGTGTACCGCACCGGCATCGTCGAGATCGATGTCATCGGCGAGGCTGTGGAGGTCGGCACCGGCGGAGAACGCCGACCCTTCGCCTCGCACCACAAGTGCCCGTACGCCGCTCGCAGCCACCTCGACCAGCGCGGCGTGCACGTCGCGCGACATCGTTGCGGACATCGCGTTCATACGTGTCGGCCGATCGAGCACCAACGTCGCGACCGCATCACGCGCTTCGAGGCGAACCGTCCCCGTCATCGACCGCCGCCCTCGAGTTCGATCCACGCGGCGTTGTACCGGGCGCCGAGCCGGCCAGGATTGTCGTTTCGGACAGCCGTCACTGCCTTCCCCTTTGGCACCGTGGCCCGGACGGTGAGCAAACTAGACGGCGACCTAGGGGGACAGGCAATGACGAGCAAAGTTGCGTTCGTGACCGGGGCCAGCCGTGGCATCGGCAAGGTGTGCGCGCAGTATCTGGCCCGGGCGGGCTACGACGTCGCGATCACGGCGCGGACAGTCCAAGAAGGCGAAGCGCGAGAGCACTCGTCGACGTTGGCCAAGTCCAACATGAAGCCACTGCCGGGCAGCCTCGAGTCGACTGCCGAGCTCGTGACCGCCGAAGGGCGCCAAGCGTTGCTCGTCCCCGCCGACCTGCTCGATGCACCCTCGTTGGGCGCCGCCGCCGCGACTGTCCTCGAGCGTTGGGGCCGAGTCGATGTCGTCGTCCACAACGGGCGCTACATCGGGCCGGGCCACATGGACCTCTTCATGGACACGCCGATCGAGCTGCTCGAAAAGCAGATCTACGCCAACGTCATCGCACCGCTCATCATCAACAAGTACGTGCTGCCGGGCATGATCGCCCGCGGATCGGGCACGCTCATCAACATCTCGTCGGCATCGGGTTACGCCAGCCCGACCAAACCAGCTGGCCTGGGCGGCTGGGGCATGGGCTATGGCGTCTCGAAGGCCGCGTTCCACCGTGTCGCCGGCTTCCTCGCCACCGAGCTCGGCGACAAAGGCATCCGCTGCTTCAACGTGCAGCCGAACCTCATCGCGACCGAACGCATCGGCGCCGACATGGCCGAGTTCGGCATTCCCAATGTCGGGGCTCCGGCCGATGTGATCGGCGTCATGTGTGCATGGTTGATGACCGATCCCGAGGCCGATCAGTACAACGGCCAGAACATCGAAGCACAGTTCTTCGTGCACGAGCGGGGCCTGCTGCCCGGTTGGGACGGCCCCAAGCCCAACGAGGCGCCCATCGCCTACGACCACTCGGGCCGTATCATCGACGATCTCGAAACCGAGCTGCGCAACCGCGTCGGTTTCTAGGCACATTGGCGGCGACAGTCCACCGCCGGCATCAGGGCATCACCACGCCGCCGTTCGGGCGCAACGTCTGACCGGTCATGAACTGAGACGCATCGCTCGCGAGGTAGAGCATCGCGTACGTGATGTCGGTCGTGTGGCCGGTGGCCTTGAGCGGCGAGCCCGATGCGCGGGCTCGCAGGGTGTCGGCCTTTGCCTTGTCGTCGATGCTGCCGTCCTCGCGCGTCCAGTAGGGCGACACCATGGGCGTATCGATGAAGCCGGGTGCGATCGCGTTGGCGCGGATGCCGTATTCGCCGAGCTCGACTGCGGCGGTCTTGGTCAGATGCATCACCGCAGCCTTCGTGAGCCCGTAGACCGAGATCGTGGGTGCGGGGACGTCGCCGCCCGCCGACGCGATGTTGATGATCGATCCGCTTCCCCTGCCGCTCATGGCTCGGGCCGCGGCCGCGATGCCCCAATAGACGCCGATGAGGTTGACATCGATGATCGACCGCAACGTCTCCTCGGTGGTGTCGATGATCTTGGAGTAGCGGATGATGCCGGCGACGTTGGCCCACACGTCGATACCGCCGTACGAATCGATCGCGAGCTGCGCGAGGGCATCGACTTCGCTCTTGTCGCATACGTCGGTAGATCGGGCGGTGACTTGGCCGCCGAGTTCGGCCACCAATCGCGCCGACTCGCTCAGGTCGTCCTTCACGTCCGCGATGACGACGTTGGCGCCGGCCATAGCGAAAGTGAGCGCTGCTTGGCGCCCGATTCCGTTCGCGGCGCCGGTGATCACTGCGGTTCGTCCGGCAAGGCTGAAGGCTGATTCGAGTTCAGGATGCATGGGCAATGATTAGCAGGTTTCTGCTAAGCAGACGCCATGACGGAGCGGCTCGGGGGCAGACTCGAGGGAAGAGTCGCGTTGGTCACCGGCGGCGCGAGTGGGCAAGGCGAAGCCGAGGCACAGCTGTTCGCCGCCGAAGGCGCGCAAGTGATCGTCGCGGACGTCAACGACGATGCCGGCAGGGCCGTCGCTCACTCCATCGGAGATGCCGCGCACTACCTGCATCTCGATGTGTCGGTCTACGACCAGTGGCTCGGCGCGGTGAACGAGGTCGACCAACGCTTCGGCCGTCTCGACATCCTCGTCAACAATGCCGGCATCGGTGTCGGGCCGGTACGCATCGACGAGATCGACCTGGCTGATCATCACCGACTCTTCGACATCAACGTGCATGGCGTCTTCTACGGCATCCGCACTTGCCTTCGGTTGCTCAAGGCGAGTGGCAACGCCTCGGTCATCAACACGTCGTCGATCGATGGCATCGCCGGGGTGTTGGGCATGAGCAGCTATGCCGCGACCAAGTTCGCCGTAACCGGAATCACCAAGTCGACTGCGCTCGAGTTCGGGGAGTATGGCATCCGGGTCAATTCGATCCATCCCGGTGTGATCGCCACACCGATGGTTCGCAATGCGCCCGAGGCGACCCAGCGCAGACTCGAGGTGCTCATGGCCCGCCAGCCGATCCCGCGCCCGGGTACGGCCGAAGAGATCGCCAAGCTTGCGCTCTTCCTCGCAAGCGACGACAGTTCGTATTGCACCGGCGCCGAATTCGTCATCGATGGCGGGCACCTCGCCGGCCCCTATCGCGATTCGCTCGCCTGACTCAAAGGACCTTTCGATGCGTGTTGCGTTCCTCGGCCTCGGTCAGATGGGCGGCCATATGTGCGATCACGTGATCGCCGGCGGCCATTCCGTGACGGTGTTCGATCCCTATCCGCCGGCGGTCGAGCCGCGGGCCAAGGCCGGCGCCAAGGTCGCCGATACGCCGGCAGTAGCGGCTCGCGATGCCGAAGTCGTCTGCGTCGTCGTGCGCACCGACGAGCAGGCGCTCGAGTCGATCGCCGGGCCCGACGGCGTGCTCGATGGCGCGCCCGCGGGCGCGATCGTGATGTTGCACTCCACGGTCGCGCCCGAGACGGTGCGCCGCTTGCACGAGGCTTGTGTGGCCAAAGGCGTCCGCTTCATAGACGCCGGCATCAGCGGCGGCGAGCCGGGTTCGCAAGCGGGCACGCTGTATCTCATCTGCGGCGGCGACCAGGCCACCATCGACGAGGCGAAGCCCGTACTGCAATGCTTCGGCGGCCATGTCGTGCGTTTCGGCGACATCGGCGCCGGCATGGCGGCCAAGTTGGCTCGCAACATGATGCAGTACACGACATGGGTCGCAACGCACGAAGCAGCCGCGTTGGCGCAAGCAGCGGGCATCGACTTCGACGCGTTCGCGCACCTCATCCGTGAAACCGACGTCAAGAACACCGCAGAGTTCGTCCTCAATCGCGGCGCGGGTACGTTGCTCGATCCCGATCGCGATGACGCCGCGGTGCGCGGTGCCAAGGCGACGATCGGGCTGGGCTTCAAGGACCTGAAGGACGCCTTCCATCTGGCCGATGAAGTGGGCGCGGATGTGGCGTTGGCGCGCGCCGCGCGTCCTCGCTTCGGCTATGCGATGGGTATCGACGTAACGCCGGACGACTCGGCCTGACGCGCACGCGGTTGCGCCACAAGGCCTACAGCCGAAGCGATTTCACCGGCGCCATGACCGCGGTCGGGTCGTCGCGCCAGAGTTCGGGCTGCACATCGATGTAGAGCTCGATCTCGTTGCCGTCGGGATCTTCGATGTAGAGCGAGTGGGTCACGGTGTGATCGCTCGCGCCGACCACCTTGACGCCGGCCTCTTGGACCGTCGCCAGTGCGTCGCGCAACTCGTCGTCGCTCTCGCCGACCTTGAGCCCCATGTGATAGAAGCCGACGCGACGGCCGGCCGGTATCGGCGTCGCGTCCTTGCCCACCTGGATGAGCAGCAGCTCGTGATGCGTGCGGCCTGAGCTGTAGGCGGCCACGGCGTTGTCGACCGCGTGGAGCTCACGGAACCCGAGCACATCGCGGTAGAAGTGACGTGAGCGTTGCAGGTCGCGCACGTACAACACGACGTGCCCGAGTTCGTGAATCTTCATGGTCAGGCCTTTACTGCTTCGATGTCGAGTTGAATCTTGACCTTGTCACCTACGAGTACGCCACCTGCTTCGAGTGCCACATTCCACTCGAGACCCCACTCCTTACGGTTGATCTCGGTTTGTGCGCTGAAACCGGCCTTCGTGTTGCCCCAGGGATCCGTGCTGACGCCGTCGAACTCCAGGTCGAAGACCACCGGCTTGGTGATGTCCTTGACCGTCAACAGCCCGGCCAGGCGAAAATCATCCCCGTCGTGTTCGATGCTCGTGCTCACGAAGCTCAGGGTGGGGTAGTGGTCGACGTCGAAGAAGTCCGGGCTCTTGAGGTGGCCGTCGCGGGAATCGTCACCGGTGGTGATCGACGCGGTATTGGCGACCGCGTGCACCTGCGAGGCCAGCGGATCCTCGGTCACGGTGATCGTGCCACCGAAAGAGGTGAACCGTCCGCGAACCTTGCTGATCATGAGATGCCTGGTGGAAAACCCGATCGCAGAATGCGACTGGTCGACATTCCACGTGCCTGGCGTCAGTTCGGTGATCTTTGCCATTGTGTACTCCTCATTCGAACCTGGTTTGGTCCAGCTACAACCTCCAACATAGTTGCGCACGCAACTATTCCGAATTGCTTGCGCATACAATACTTGCGTATACAAAAGTTGTGACACGAAGCACCCTGGTAGGATACCGACGTGGCGAAATGGCTCGATGCAGAAGAAATGAGGGCCTGGCGCGGGCTCGTCGACGTATTCGCCGATGTCGAGGCGTCGCTCGGCGCCGAGTTGGCCGAGTCACACGGCATCTCGAGCGGCGACTATGCCCTGCTCGTTGCCCTGTCCGAGGCCGAGTCACACCGGCTGCGCATGTGCGACCTCGCGTCGGTGCTGCACCTGTCGCCGAGCGGGCTCACGCGCCGTCTCGACGGGTTGGTCAAAAAGGGCTTCGTGGCGCGTGTGCCGCTGGCCGACGATCGGCGCGTCACTCTGGCCTCGCTGACACCGAAGGGCATGGCAAAGCTCGAGAAGGCCGCGCCCCTGCACGTCGAAGGCGTGCGCCGGCACCTGCTCGATCACCTCACCCGGACCCAGATCCGTCAATTGGGTTCGGTTCTGTCTACAGTGCAGCGCCGCCGGCTCGAGACTGTCGACCCCCAGTAGGGCCTGAGCGACTGTCGACCCCCAGTAGGGCCTGAGCGGTCCTTGAGAGCGGAGACGCAATGGCGTTCGATACGACGACCGATGAGGTGCTCGCCGGCATCGATCTGCGCGGCACGGTCGCTCTGGTCACCGGCGCATCGACCGGCCTGGGCCTCGAGACCGCGCGGGCGCTCGCCGCAGCCGGCGCCGCAGTGACGCTGGCGGTGCGCACCGAGCCGCGGGCAGCAGCCGCCGCAGCGACCATCCGCGACGTGTTGCCAGACGCGTCGGTCGAATGTGCTCTGCTCGATCTGACGTCGTTGGCCAGCGTGCGAGAGTTCGCGGAGTGGTTCACCGCGCGTCACGACCGTCTCGGCATTCTCGTCAACAACGCCGGGGTGATGGCCACCCCGTTCGAACGCACTGCCGACGGCTTCGAGTTGCAGTTCGGCACCAACCACCTCGGCCATTTCCTCCTGACCAACCTGCTGACCCCACTCCTCGTCGCCGCCGCGCCGTCGAGAGTGGTCAATCTGTCGTCCGGCGGGCATCGCAGTTCCGACATCATCTGGGACGACCCCAACTACGAGCGGCGCGACTACGACAAGTTCGAGGCGTACGGTCAGTCGAAGACGGCCAACATCTTGTTCACGGTCGAGCTCGACCGGCGATTGCGCGATCGGGGCGTTCGTTCGTATGCGGTGCATCCCGGCATGATTGCCACCGAGCTCGGTCGCTACATGACGCGCGACGACTACCGGGCGCTGTCCGCGCGCGCCAAGAGCAGCCCCAGTGGTGGCTTCCCACAACGCAAGTCGGTCGAGTCGGGCGCGGCGACCTCGGTCTGGGCCGCGACCTCCCCCGAACTGGGCACTCAGGGTGGCGTCTACTGCGAGGACTGCGCGGTGAGCGAGCAACACGCGCCCTGGGCACTCGATGCTGATTCGGCGCGACGGCTGTGGGCCTTGTCCGAGACGCTCGTCGGACAGAGCTTCCCGGTCGTCTGAGGACGAATGCGCATCAACGTCGATCCGTCGACCGACCCGAGCACGTACTCGTTCGCACACGACGTCCGCGTGCGCTTCGCCGAGACCGATGCGATGGGCATCGTGCATCACGCGTCGTACTTGCCGTATCTCGAAGAAGCCCGCGTAGCCTTCCTCCGCAGCATCGATCACGACTATGTGTCGGTTCGGGCGTCGGGCGTCAACTTCGCCGTGATCGAAGTCGCGATGAAATACGTGCGTCCGTGCTACTTCGATGATGTGGTGACCGTGCACCTGCGTCTCGGCACGCGCTCGAAGGCGATGTTTCAGATCGAGTATCTGCTCTGCGTCGGCGGCGAGACCCGCGTGACCGCGGTGACCGCCCACGGTGGTGTCGACCCGCAAGGCCGCCCGACGCGCTTGCCCGCCTGGCTCGCCGACCTCTGACCAATGGGTCGTCGGGTGGGGGGATCAGGGGAGGTAGGTTCCGTCGAGCATCCGCTCGAGCAGCGCCCGGTGGCTGATCGAGTCGTCGGGGTCCGCAGGCATCTCGGTCTCACCGAAGTGCGCCGACCGTCGGGTGATGCGAAACATGATGATCGCGAACCGCAGCGCGGCATACGTCTCGTACCAGTCCATGTCGGCCGGGTCGTAGCCGGTGAGGTCCCGGTAGGTCGCGATGACGTCGGCGCGCCGTAGGAAGTCGGGCAGCCCCGGCACCCCGACGCGCTCCGCGATCTCCTGAAAGCTGCGATGCATGGATACCAACCACGCGAGGTCGACCTCGCGCGGGGCAACTCCCACCATCTCCCAATCGAGCACGGCGACAGGGAGGAAGTCGCGGTACAAGATGTTGCCGATGCGCGAATCGCCCCAACTGATGACCGGATCGCGCTCGGCCGGCCAGTGCTCGTCGAGCCATCGGAACGTGCGCTCGATGAGTGGCGAACGCACGCCGTCGGCCGCGACCCAGTCGTAGAACCGGCGCTGGTCTTCGACGTGGCGCCGCAGTGGTGTCGCGCCGTCGACGTCGTACTCGAGGAATGTGCAGTGATCGCCAATCGGTATGGCGTGCAGATCGGCGAGCACCCTCACCGTGGCGTGCTGCAACTCCGTGCGCTGTGCGGGTGTCGCCTCGGTCAACCAGCTACCGAAGACGTACGGCATCATGTCGGGCGGCACCTGACCGTCGACGTGGCCCATCACCAAGAACGGGGACCCGAGCCACTCGTCGCTCGGCTCGTACCACCGCATGGCCGGCACCGGCACGGCGCTGCGGTCGCCGACCAGTTGCATCACGCGGAACTGCTTGTCGAGGTCGTAGGTGGGGAAGACCGGCACTGCCGCCGCGTCGGGGCTCAAGCGCACGACGAGTCGCTCGCTTTTCACGCCGCTGTCCCATTCGACCGTGACGAGGATGGTCTCGCTCGACATACCGTTGGTCGACGGCGCGTCGAACTCGGCGATGGTCGCGCCGGCACCTGCCGGGTGCTTCTGCTGCAACCACGTCTCGAGGCCGGCGCGCAGTGCGGCGCGATCGCGGGTCGAGGTCTTCGGACGGTCGATCGACATCTCGGGTTCGTCAGCCACGGCCGCAATCTATACATTGCGGCGATGCCGAGGCCGATGATCGCTGAGCTCCGAGGAACAACCGCAGTCGTGAGCGGTGCCGCGAGCGGCATCGGCTTCGAATTGACCAAACGCCTGCTGCGCGACGGCGCTCGGGTCGTGATGGCCGACATCGAAGCCGCTGCACTCGACAAGGCGGCGGCGGAAGCGCGGGCCATCGGCGAAGTGCTCGCCGTGCGCACCGATGTCACCGACGCCGCGGCGGTCGAAGCGATGGCTGCCCGGGTCGATGACGCGTTCGGCCCACCGCAGTTGGTGTTCGCCAACGCCGGTGTCACGGCGACCGGCGCCTCATGGGAGAGCACCGTCGACGACTGGCAATGGATGTGGAGCGTCAACGTGAACGGCGCCGTCAATTGCGTGCGCTCGTTCGTGCCGCGCATGATCGCCGCGGGGCGCCCGGGCCATGTGTGCATCACGGGTTCGTTGGCGGGCTACATCAATCAGCCGGGGTTCGCGGCGTACAACGCATCGAAGGCGGCGGTCACCGCGCTGGCCGAGACGCTGGCCGCCGACCTGATCGAAGCCGGCCATCCGATCGGCGTCAGTGTCGTCGCACCGTGGTTCGTGATGACCCGCCTTGCGCAGTCGGCCCGCAACCGTCCGGCCGCGCTCGACGACACTGCGCCGGTGAGCGCGTTCATGCACGACGTCTGGTCGAAGCTGGCATCGATGAAAGGCGTCGCGCTCACTGCGGTCGACGTTGCCGACACCGTGATCGACGCGGTCAAGGCCGGTCGATTCGCGGTGTTCCCGTATGAGCCATCGCGCGACGCACTGCGGGCGCGCGTCGACAAGTTGCTAGACGGCGATGTCCTCGGCCTGTACCTACCCGGACAGAAATAGCGCTCGCCGTCAGGCCGCGTGCGCGGACGAGACGGACGGTTCGAGCCAGGCCCGATAGCGCATGTCCATGTGCAGCCACATGTACTGGCGCAGTTGACGCCGTGCTTCGGGATCATCGATGTACGGCCCGACAACCTTCACCGCGGTCGACGTGTGCTCCTCGTCGATGGGGATGTGCACCGACCAGAAGCGGGCGCCGTCCTCGTCGATGCCATAGTGGCGCGGCAACACATCGACCATCAGCTTGCACAGATCGGTGAACTGCGCCTCGCCGGCGAGCGATGTGACCCCGCGGTACAACCAGAACGGGCGGCACCGGCCCAGGAACTCCTGGAAGTCGCAGAACGCCTGGAAATGTGGTCGCAGCTCTCGAGAACGAGCGATCGTGACGTCATGCGGTTGGCCCAGCGCGGCGACGAAGTCGGCCACGAGCGCGGCGTGCGACGAAGTGCCCGACAAGAGCCCGGTCTCTTCTTCGTACATCGAATTGAGCATGCGCGCCCGCACTGACTGGTCGTCGACCTGCGAATAGCCCGCGGCGGTCCAGCGTTGGGCGTCGAGCACAAGGCGGTACATGCCCACCCCGAACTCGACGAGCTCGTCTCGAGTCGCCGTGCCCGCGGCAACCGAGGTGATGAACGGATGCTTGATCATCGACAAGTGGCTCGCAACCGCCTCGTCGACCAATGTCGTGCAGAACTCTTCTGGCCCCATAGTCAGTTGATTGAATCACATTGCGGCTGACTAGCCTCAGATCGTGACCGACTCCCTTCACGCTCCGATCGACTTCGTCCCTCTGTCGGTGCTCGATGTCGCGCCGGTGCCGGAAGGATCGTCGGTGGGTGATGCGCTGCGCAACAGCATCGACCTCGCGCAACACGCCGAGCGGTGGGGCTTTCGCCGCTACTGGGTCGCCGAGCATCACAACATGCCCGGCATTGCCAGCTCGTCGCCGCCCGTCCTGATCAGCCACATCGCCGCCGCGACGTCGACCATCCGGGTGGGCGCGGGTGGGGTGATGTTGCCGAATCACGCGCCGCTCGCCGTCGCCGAACAGTTCGGCATGCTCGAGGCCTTCCATCCCGGTCGCATCGATCTCGCGATCGGGCGCGCGCCGGGTACCGACTCCATCACCGCCAGCGCGCTTCGCCGAGGCGGCTCACTGCACGCCGAGGACTTTCCCGACCAGATGAACGAGCTCGTCGGCCACTTCCAGGGCTCGCTTCCCGCCGGTCACCCGTATCGCACCATTCATGCAACCCCGGCGGTCGGCAACATGCCCGCGCTGTGGATGCTCGGGTCGAGTGACTTCGGCGCGCAAGCCGCAGGTCTGTGGGGGTTGCCCTACGCATTCGCGCATCACTTCAGCCCCAACAACACGATGTCCGCGGCGCGGATCTACCGCGAGACCTTCGAGCCGTCGGCGTTGCTCGACCGTCCCTATCTCATGATCGCGGTGTCCGTGCTGTGCGCCCCCACCGACGAGGATGCCGAGTACCTCGCCGGTTCGGGGCGGCTGTCGTTCCTGCGCCTACGCACCGGACGCCCAGGGCGCGTGCCCAGCCCGGCCGATGCCGCGGCGTATCCGTTCACGCCCGGCGAGCTCGCCGCGATCCGTGGCTGGACGGGGTCGCACATCGTCGGTAGCCCGGCCACCGTCGAAGCCGGCCTGCGCGAACTGCAATCTCGCACCGGCGCCGACGAGTTGATGATCACGTCGAGCACGTGGGCGCACACGGATCGCTTGCGGTCCTACGAACTCATCGCCGACATGTTTGCACTCACATCTTCGCCAACTTCTCGTCAACTGTCATAGTGACTCCGTCCGAGCGCTGCATCACCGCGACGAGGTCTTCATACGGTTGCAGCGCGGCGAACAACGAGGGAGGAGCGAAACAAGCGTAGATCGTGCGGCGCCCGTGCTCGCCGGCCGCGAGCCCACCTCTGGGCGACGGCGCACCGTGCAACGTATGGCTGAAGT
This sequence comes from Acidimicrobiales bacterium, assembly GCA_035525225.1. Classification (GTDB taxonomy): domain Bacteria; phylum Actinomycetota; class Acidimicrobiia; order Acidimicrobiales; family WLNW01; genus DATLFA01. The sequence continues at coordinate 18,658 of DATLFA010000082.1, read as the reverse complement.
GGACGGTGCAATCGCCGGCCTCGGTCGTGAGGGCGACGATCGGCCAGGACGAGGTGTCCACGATGGCAGGGTCCGGAGTAGTCGACAGGTGCGAGCCGGCGGCTACGTGCAATTGACCACTGCGCTCGTCACCACGATCGAGATGGATGCCGATGAGCACCATCGGGCAGGCAACCGGATGAAACCCCATGCCGCAATCGGTGTGCAGGGGGAGATCGGTCATACCCTCGCTCGCACCAGGGTGCTTGAAGATGATCTTGGTGCCCTCGTTGCGATCGAGATTGGGGAGAAGATCGTCGCGACCGCCGTCGGCGAGTAGTGCGCGCACGCGCGGATCGTCGTGCAGCGCGGTGATGAGGCTCGAGTGCTGCGCGCCGTACTTGACCTGACATACCGCCGGTTGGCCGTCGGCGGCCTTCGTCCACCAGGTGGTGACGTCATCGGAGGTGGAAGATCGCGCGAGGCGGGTCACCTCGGCCCGCAGCTCGGCGATTTCGCCGGCGCTGAACATGTTGCGCACGTGCAAGAAGCCTGTCGACTGCAAGAAGTGCGCACGGTCGAGTGAAGCGTCGTCGAGTGTGAACGATTGCGACAGGTCGAGTGCACCTCCGAGCCGGTCCGTGAACACGATCGACTGCGGCTCGTAGACGGGGCGGCCGTGGAACAGTGCCCGCAGCGGTGGTTCCCAATGACAAAGATCCTCGAACGCGCCACGCGCGAACGAGAGCCGGCCATTGAAGAGCAGCCCGTAGCGCGTGAAACGTTCGATCGCGAACGCGTGCCAGTCTGCTTCGCTCAGATCGACGATCGTCGCGGCGTCGTCGACCCCAGCGCGCACCCAGAACGCGGCGGTGTCCGCGCCCACTGTGTACGCACGGCCGTCGGGAAGGCGAAACGCGATCGGAGCCAGCGCTGCCGGCTGGCCCGCGAGACGGTGTGCCGAGCGTGCGCGTGTCTCGAGGTCTTGGTGAAAGTGGTCGAAGTCGAGCGTCGTGCTCATGAGGCGAGCTCCCGGTTGACCGCAGGCAGGACTTCGGCGGCCATCAGCTCCATGCTCGGCGCGACGAGATCGGTCTCCATGGTACCGGCCTGCACCAAGGCCAACCAGTTGTCGAAACCGCCGACGCGGCTATGGAAGGTCAGCAGTTGTTCGGCCACCTCATCGGGTTCGCCGGCGAAGCAGAAGCCGCCTTCGACGAGCTCTTCGATCGGCGCCCATGCCAGGTGATCGATGGGGCTGGGCAACCTTCCCGTCTCGTACTGCGCCCGCAACATCTTGGCGCGCGTCGCGGCGTCGAAATAGCCGGGGACGTTGATGAACTGTGGCGCCACCTTGTTGTGTTGGATGTACCACTGCACGGCGCGTGCCCCCTCGAGCGCCTCGCGGCGGCGCGATGCCACGAACACCAAGCCGAGATAGGCCAGCTTGTCGGGCGGCGGCTCGGTTCTGTGCGCCGCCACGAAGCTCTCCCGATACGCGTCGAAGATGCGCTTGCAGCCCTCGGCCCCGTTGAGGATCGTGGCTACGGTGTACCCGCGTAGCGCGGTCTCACGCGCGGTGCTGGGCGTCTGCGTCGGTACCCATATCGGCGGGTGTGGTTGTTGCAGTGGCCGGGGCCAGATGTTGACTTGGCGTTGGTGGAAGAACTCTCCCTCCCAGCTGAACGGGCCGTCGTGCGTCGTCCACGCCTTGATGATGAGATCGACCGCCTCCCACATCCGTTCCTTCATGAGTACGGGGTTGGAGTTGGCCGGTGAGATTTCCTGCGAGACGCCGCGAACGAAACCGACTTCCGCCCGGCCGCCGGAGATGACATCGACCATCGCCATCTCTTCGGCGACACGCACCGGATCGCGCCGGTTGGCAACCGGGTTGCCCAACGCCAGTATGCGCGCGTTCTTCGTAGTGTGGGCGAGGATGCTCATCGTGAGCGGCACTGCCGGCTCGACACACGTCGCCGTCGAGTGATGCTCGTTGAGCATGATGTCGAGGCCATAGCGGTCGGCGCGTTCGTAGAGATCGAAGTAGCGCTTGTACAGCTCGTGACCGACCTGAGGGTCGTACACCTTGTTGGGCAACGTCACCCGCACGGAGTCATGCGCGTCCTCGTCGACGAACGGGTACTGCATCTCGGTGAACACGAAGGCACGCATTGGGTTCTCCTACCGCACGTCACGCAGGAACTCGAGCACTGACCGAACGAGCGTTACCGGCTGGTCTTCCTCGACTCGGTGCCCTGCACCCTCGATCGTCATGAGCCACGTGGTTCCGCCGAACAGCGCGGCCAAGCGCTGGTAGTAGTCGTGGCTCGCCACGAACGCATCGTCCGCGCCGTGAACGATGGCCGTCGGACAATTCACCCGGTGCAAACGGCGGTGGAGCAACGGGTTGTGCAAATACGGCTCCCACCCGAATCGGGCCAGCGCCTCTTGCGCGACTGCGAGTCCCAAGATCTCGTGATCGTCGAGGAGGGCGATCCGCCGCAGCGCGCTTGCGGGGTCGGAATAGAGCGCCGACGCTCGATCGGCAATGTCGAGGGCGAAGAGGTCGGTGAATTGTGGCGTCTCGCGATCGGTGACCTTCACGCCTACGGGCGAGATCAACACGAGCGCGGAGAACGACTTCGGTTGCTTGGTTGCCATCTCGAGGAGCAGCCACGCGCCGAACGACGCGCCGATCGCGATCACGGGGCCCGTCGCCGATCGGTCGAGCGCGTCGAGATAGTGGTAGGCGAGTTGATCGACGGTGCGCAGCCACACCGGAACCGGTTCCTGGGACCAGCCGGGGCAGGTCGGCGTGACGATGTCTGCCGCCGGTATTCCCAACCCGGCGCGCAGCGCGTCGACGAATGGCTGAGCGGCCAGGGGTCCGTCGTCGCCGTGGAGGAAGAGCAACGAGTCGCGACCGAAGGGCGGCATCGCGATCATGCGAGCGCCGCCCGCAACCGCGCGGCGACGAGCGTCCAGCATTCACGCGCTTCGGGCACGGTCGCGATGAGCCCCATGAAGCTGTGGATCTGGCCCTCGACGCGACGCAACTCGACCGCGACCCCGACGTCGCGCAACTTGGTGGCGTATCGCTCGCCGTCGTCGCGCAATGGATCGAACTCGGCCGTGATGATGAACGCCGGTGGCTGCCCGTGGAGATCTGTCGCGTAGACCGGTGAGAGCAGCGGATCCTCACGAGATGTCTGCCCCGCGTACTTCGACCAGAACCAACGCATCTGATCGGCCGTCAAGTAGTAGCCGGTCGCGTTGTCGACGTACGACTGCGATTGAAAGGTCGCGTCGAGAGGCGGGTAGGCGAGCACCTGGAAGACCGGTCGAGAACCGTGATCGTCGGCGGCGCGCAGGCAGATGTCAGCGGCAAGAGTCGCGCCCGCGCTCGTACCGATGACTGCGACGCGGGTGCCGTCCGCGCCGAATTGGTCAGCGTGCGCCACGGCCCACTGAAAGGCGGCGTACGCGTCGTCCACGGCGGCGGGGAACGGATGCTCGGGGGCAAAGCGATACGCCGCGGACATCACGACACAGCCACTGCGATTGGCCAGGTAGCGGCACGCGTCGTCGGACATCTCGATGCTGCCGGTCAGCCAACCGCCGCCGTGGAAGTGCACGATCATGCCGGCACCGGGGAGCGCGGACTCGGGGATGTAGATCCGCGCCGCGCAACCCGACGCGTCGACGGTGACGTTGTGGACGTGCGCGACTTGCTCACCTTCGCGCGCCACGGCCGTCGCGGCCCGCGACGCCCGGATGTACTCGACTTCCTGCGTCGGTGTGATCGTCGCGAAATCGGGTGGTGCGGGCAGCAACGCGAGCTGGTCGAGAACTGCCTGCGCGCTGGTCGACAACGCCATCTGGACTTCCTTCCACTTGTACACCCAGACAGTAGAGTCGCCGACGGAGGTCTCCCAATGCACGAGCGGGTCGAACTCGCGGTCGATGGACCGCTCGACCTGGCGATGACTATGGGTCTGATCGGGATGTCCTCGCGCGATCCGTCGTTTCGGGTGTTCGGCCGCGACGACGTCGCGTTCGCCACGAACACCCCGAGTGGCGCGGCGAGCGCCCGTTTCCGGCGCCGTGACGACGTGCTGGTCGTCGACGCCTGGGGCGAAGGGTGCGCCCATGTGCTGGCCCGGGCGGCCACGTTGGCTGGTCTTCACGACCGACCCCTCGAGTTCGCTCCCGATCACCCGGCCCTGGCCGCGCTGGTGCGCCGGTTCGCGGGTATGCGGCTCACCGCCGGCACCGACCCGATCGAGATCGCGATGCACGCCGTGTTCGCCCAGCGCATCACCGCGCACGAGGCCCGCCGGAGTTGGTCTCGCTTTGCTCACCGCTACGGCGTGGCCGCGCCGGGCCCGCTCGGTTTGACCGCGCCGCCTCGACCGGAGATCGTGGCCCGTCTGTGCCGAGACGACCTGTTGCATGTCGGTCTCGACTTCCACCGGTCCCGTGCGCTGATGGCGCTGGCGCGTGAAGCCGGCCGGCTGAGGGCGACGATCGACGACGTCGAATCGGTTTCCGCGCGACTGCGCACGTTGCCCGGCATCGGGCCGTGGACGATCGGGCTCGTGCGCCATCTCGCCTACGGCGATGCGCGCGCGGTGCCGCTCGACGACTGGCACATCGGTCGCGACCTGTGCTTCGCGTTGAGCGGACAACTGCGAGGTGACGATGCCCGCATGCTCGAATTGCTGGCGCCGTTCGCCGGCAACGAGGGGCGGGTCTGGCGGTTGATCTCCGCCGCCGGCATCCATCACCCGAGGCGCGGCCCCGGCCGCGCACCGAACCCGCTGCTCGCCGCGTTGACGGACGGGCGATAGTCCGCGCTCGCTAGGGTGGGGTGACAGACGAGCAAGCGGGGGATTCATGTACGACCTACTAGTGAGCGGCGGAACAGTGGTCGACGGTTCGGGCCTGGCGCCGCGGCGGGCCGACGTCGCTGTTCGCGATCAACGTATCGTCGCGGTGGGGCGGCTACAGGGCGAGCGGGCGACGCGGGTCGTCGATGCCGATGGCCTGATCGTTGCGCCCGGCATCGTCGACGTGCACACGCACTACGACCCCCAGGTGACCTGGGATGCGTCGTGCGATACGTCGGTGCGTCATGGCGTCACCACGGTGGTCGCCGGCAATTGCGGATTTTCGATCGCACCATGTCACCGCGACGATCACGCATACCTCGCGCAGATGTTCGCGCGCGTCGAAGGCATGGCCCTCGAGGCGTTCGACCATGTCCGTTGGGATTTCGAGACCTTTCCCGAGTTCCTCCGGTCGCGGGAAGGAAAGCTGGGGGTCAACTTCGGCTGCTATGTCGGTCATTCGGCAGTTCGCCGCTACGTGATGGGCGATGCCTCGTTCGAGCGCGAAGCCTCCGATGACGAGATCACTGCGATGCAAGCAATCGTCGACGATGCGATGCGCGGCGGCGCGATGGGTTTCTCGTCCGCACAGGTCAACCTTCACTTCGACGCCGCCGAACGCCCGGTGCCCAGCCGGCTCGCCAGCGACCGAGAGATCAATGCGTTGGTCGATGTCGTCGGTCGCTTTGGCATCGGCTCCCTCGCGATCGCGCCCTATAGCACGGTCGACGGTCTCGACGACGCCGACTGCGACCGGATGATCGACTACGTGAAGCGGGCCGGTGTGCCAATGGTCTTCCAGGGCTACGGCGGGCGCAATCGTCGGGTCGATCCCGAAGGCGCGTGGCGCGGCCTCCAAGCATTGCTGGAACGTTCGGTCCGCGAGCGCGCGCCCGTCTATTCGCTCGTCATGATGCGCAACAGCAACGCGTCGTTCCATCTCGCGCAGGGCACGTCGCTCTACGAGAGCGTGCCACTGTGGGCCTCGCTCATGGCACTCACCCCGCAAGAACGCCGCGTCGCCATGCGCAACGCCGATGCGCGCGCCGCGTATCAAGATGCGATCGATCATCCACAGCAGCCGCCACAGGGTGGCGCAACCACGCCTCCCAGTTGGGACGGGCTGCGCGTGCGCCGCACCTTCAGCGCGGAGAACAAGGGCTACGAGCGCCGCTCGATCCAAGAGATCGCGACGGCCGAGCAGCGCCGGCCGGTCGACGTCATGTTCGACATCGCACTGGCCGACGACCTGCGCACGCTGTTCCATTGGTCCAACGAATCGACGGCGCTGCGCGATGTGCTGCGGCGCGTGCAGTTCCACCCGATGGTGCTGCCCGGCATTTCCGATGGGGGAGCGCACCTCGAGCGCGACGACGGCTCCGAGTGGTCGACGTATTTCTTGCGCATGTGGTGCCTCGACGAAGGCGGCTGGCCGATCGAAGCCGCCATTCGCCGGCTCACTGCGGTGCCGGCCGCGATCTGCGGCATTCGAGACCGTGGGCAGGTGCAGGTCGGCTCATTCGCCGACATGATGCTGTTCGATCCCGCTCGCATCGACATCGGCGAGCGATCGCTCGGCGTCGATCGCATCACCAAGACCGAGCGGTTCTACAGCGCGCCCGTTGGCATCGCCGCCACGATCGTCAACGGTGAGATCGTTGTCGACAACGGCGAGTTGATCGACGACGCGCGTCCCGGCAGCGTCGTTCGTCCCGCCTAATTCTTCAACGCGAAGAGCTCGACCGCGTTGTCGCGCATCACCCGGCGCACTTCGTGATCGGTGCGCCCTTCGAGGAGCTCGACGAATCCGTCGGGCTGCGCGAAGCCTTCGGGATGGGGGTAGTCGCTGCCGAAGAGCACTCGCTCGGCACCGATGCGGTCGATGAGCTTGGAAACGTCGTCCTCGGGATACGGCGAGACGTAGACGTGCTCGCGAAAGACCGCGCTCGGACGGCCCGACCAGTAACCACCGATCCAAGGACCGCGGCGACCCATCCCCTTCTTCTTGTCGAGCAGCGTGAGGAGATAGTCGACCCAACCTGATCCGTTTTCGATCGACAACGCCCGCAGGTTGGGGAACCGCCCGAACAGATTGCCGTAGATCAGTGCGCCCAAGGTCTCCATGATCGGCCGATCGCCATGGAGGAACGCCCACGCCCACGCCGACTGCTCGCGAACGTTTGGCGTGGCCTCCTCGCCCCACTCGGCCCCCCACACGCGGTGGTAGCCCGAGTCGGCGATGTGGAATGCGACGGGTACGCGCGCTTCGTCGAGCCTGGCCCAGAACGGATCGAAGTACGGATCGGCGGGGGAGCGGCCGAATGCGGGCCCTGCGCGCAGGTGTACGACACGCGCGCCGGCGGCGAGCACTCGATCGAGCTCGCGGCAACCCTCGTCGAGATCGAGGAGCGAGAGTAGCGGCGGCGCAAAGATGCGCCCGTGGTGATCGAAGCCCCACTCGTCGTCGAGCCACTTGTTGAACGCCCGCAGGTTGACGTAGGTCTGCTCGACATCGTCGAACATCGCGGGCTCGACACAGACCGCGAGCGTCGGCAGGATGATCGTCGATTCGATCAGTTGCTCGTCCATCAGCGCCAAGCGGGCGTCGCGGTTCTGGAACGCCGGCAACATGTTCTCCGCGGTGTAGCTGTCGGCCCACGTGGTGCCGGAGTCACGGTTGCGCACCATGTCGTAGAGCGAGCCCGGCGGGTTCGTGCGGTCGAACTTGGGGTCCATGAACGTGAACGGCTTGTCGCCCACGACGATGCGTTCTATGCCGTCGACGACGACCGAACGGATCGCCTTGTCGCGGTAGCGAGGCTCGATGTAGCGGGTGAAGCAGTCGCGCGTCTCGTAGTAGTGATTGTCGGCGTCGAAGAGGAGATAGCCGAGCCCAGTCACGCCATCAAGACTACGCCCAGGGCGCATTCTGTTGGCGTTTTACAGGTGTCGACACCAATAAAACGCCAACAGAACGGGTCGCGGGGGTGCGCGGTCGGGTCGGATGTGGATCGGTTGACGGTCAGGGGCGGAGGTACCAGCCGCCGCTGACGGTGACGATCTCGCCGGTGATGTGGGCCGACTCGTCGCTGCACAAGAAGACGATCGTGTTGGCGACGTCGACGGGCTCGGCGTGGCGGCGCAACGGTGTCGCCTCGAGAAACGTGTCGTAGCGTTCGCGCTGCTTCTCGACCCACTTCGAATTGACCAGCCCGGGTGCGACCGCATTGCAACGGATGCCGTGGGGACCGCCCTCGACCGCGACCGCGCGAGTGAGCTCGTTGAGACCGGCCTTGGCCACCGAGTAGGCGGGCTCGCGCCCGTTGCCGCCCATGTACGCGGCGACCGAGGACACATTGACGATGCGCCCCCACCCGCGTGCACGCATCGCCGGCAACACCATGCGCGAGAGATAGAAGCACGCAGTGAGGTCGACGGCGATGACCCGTTCGAAGACATCGGGGTCGTAGTCGAAGATCGACCCTTGGATGTTTATCGCGGCGTTGTTGATCAAGACGTCGACGGGCCCGAGCTGCTCGCAGACCGTTGCGAGGGCCGCGTCGACTGCAGTGCGGTCGGCCACGTCGACGGCAGCCGCGCAGGCCGCAACGTCGAAGTCACGGTGCAATTCACCGGCGATGCGCTCGGCCCGCGGTCCGTGCTCGTCGAGCACCGCGACGGCCGCGCCGAGCTCGGCAAAGCGGCGGCAGGTTGCCCCGCCGATGCCGGCACCGGCACCACCGGTCACGGCGACGACGCGCCCGGCGAACTCGTTTTCTCTGGCCACTACGTGCTCGCGCGGATCGCCGGCGGACGAAGATCAGTCGTCGTCGACGTTGATGTCGGGCCGCACGATCACCACGGCGCACGAGGCGTGCTGCGCGATCTGCTGGCTGACCGACCCGAGCAACAGGCCACGGAACCCGCCGCGACCGCGCGACCCTACGACCAACATCGCGGCGCCTTCGGCCGCCATGATGAGGGTGTCGGCGGCGCGGCCTTTGAGGAGCTTGCGTTCGATCTTGATGGTCGAATTCGACACGACTTCGTCGATGACGGCGTCTTGCATCTTGCGCACCTCTTCTACGAGGTCGACCGGATCGAGGGGCACATAACCGAAGTCAGGAGCCGCCGGCACGTACGTCGGAAGGTAGGCGGTGACGACGTCGACGACCGCGTTGCGATGCCGTGCCTCGTCGAGCGCCCACTTCAACGCGTTCTTGGAGCCCTTGGAGCCCTCGACACCGACGACGATTCGGTTGGATCGTGGCACGCCGCCTCCTAGCCGTGAGGGGGCGATGCTAACCCACGAAGTCGCGTGGGGGAACTAGACCAGCGCTTTTTCGACGCGCTTCAACGCATCGTCTTCGCTGACGTTGAGCGCGAACGACAACTCTGAGACCAGGACATTGCGCGCCTTGTTGAAGAGCGACTTCTCGCCTGCCGACAGGCCCTTGTCGGCGTCACGAAGCGCAAGGTTTCGTACGACTTCGGCGACCTGATAGACGTCGCCCGACTTGAGCTTCTCTTGGTGATTCTTGAAACGACGGCTCCAGTTGGCCGGCTCGCGCACATCGCGCCGCTGCAGCACTTCGAAGAGGTCTTCGACGTCTTCTTTGCTGATGGGCCAACGCATGCCCACCTCTTCGGCCTTGTCGACCGGGACGGCGAGGGTCATCTCGCCGTGCGCCATGCGCAGAACGAGATAGTCCTTTTGCTCGCCCGTGGGCGCCTTGCGCTTCTCCTTCTTTGTGATCACGGCCGCGCCGTGATGAGGGTAGACAACGCGATCGCCGACTTTGAAGGCCATGGTTCTCCCGGGACACCACCAACACCGAAGAACATTCAGGATGCCAAAGCTTGCCCCGGTTCCCAAACTCGTACCCTGGAAATCTCGATCTTCGACCCGTGGAGGGCTCGGCCGCTACCATCCGCACGCCAGGAGCGGGTTGCCGGCTCGGGGAAACCCGGCCGGATCACATCACAGGGGGGCTCGTGCCAGTAGGTGGACAGCGCGATCCGGAACAGACGCAAGCCGCTTTGATCGGCTGGCTGGGCCACCAGATGCCCGGCGCGCACGAAATAGCGATCGAGAACCTCGTCGTGCCCCAATCGAGTGGCTTTTCGAATGAAACGTTTCTTTTCGACGCGTCGTGGACCGACGGCCCGAGCGGCGAGACGCAGCGCGCCGAGCTCGTATTGCGGGCGCAGCCACAGGTGTGGGCGGTCTTCCCCGAGATCGACGTGATCAACCAGCAATACCGCACGATGAAGCTCCTCGGCGAGCACAGCGATGTACCGGTTGCGAACGTGCGATGGGCCGAACCCGGCCGAGACGTGCTCGGAACCCCGTTCTTCGTCATGGATCGACTGCACGGCCAAGTACCGGGCGATCGACCGCCGTACACCGTCGAAGGTTGGTACGTCGAGCTCACCGACGAAGAGCGACGCACGCTCAACATCGATGGCGTCACCGCGATGACGAAGGTCAATCGGGTCGATTGGCGATCGATCGATTTCGGCTATCTCGATCGCACCGAATACGGGCCGGTTGGCCGCTCGCAGCGCCTGGGTTACTTCGACAAGTATTGGCAGTGGGCTCGAGCAGGCAACGCGCATCTGGTCGCGGATCCTGCGTGGGAGTACATAAGCGAGCACTGGCCTGACGAAGAACCGGTCGAGCTGTGTTGGGGCGACGCTCGTCCGGGCAACCAGATGTACGCGGATGGCCGCGTCGTGGCGGTGATGGACTGGGAGATGGTGTCGTTGGGCAACGCCGTTTCCGACCTCGGATGGTGGCTGTTCTTGCAGCGCTTCCACACCGACGGCACGGGCGTCGCGTTGCCGGGCGGCATGTTGCGCCGCGACGAGACCATTGCATTGTGGGAGGAACAGGTCGGGCGGCGGGCAGACCATGTCGACTTCTACGAGATCGTGGCGGGTTTCCACTTCACGCTCGTCATGATGCGCATCGTGGGGATGTTCAAGGAGCTCGACCCGCAGAGCTACACCCCGGGCGGCGACGTCTACAACCCGGTGTCGATGTTGACCGCTGAACTGTTGGGCATCGATCTGCCGGTGCCGAGCAGGTGACTACGGCGTGGCCGCGGTCGACTTCTCTCGGGTGACCAAGCGCTTCGGCACGACCACTGCAGTCGACGGGCTCGACCTCGGCGTCGAAGACGGCGAGTTCCTCGTGTTGCTCGGTCCGTCGGGCTGCGGCAAGTCGACGGTCTTGCGTTTGCTCGCAGGTCTCGAACGGCCGTCCGAAGGAACGATCTCGATCGGCGGCCGGCGAGTCGACGACGTCGAGTCGAAAGATCGAGATCTGGCCATGGTGTTCCAGAGCTACGCGCTGTATCCACACATGACCGTGGCCAAGAACATCGCGTTCCCGTTGCGACCGAGAGGTGTCGCGAAGGCAGAGCGCGATCGACTGACACGAGAGGCAGCCGAGATGTTGGACCTCGGCGCGCTGCTCGACCGTAGACCGGCGCAGCTCTCCGGTGGTCAACGCCAGCGGGTGGCTCTGGCCCGCGCCATCGTGCGTCGTCCCGCGGTCTTCTTGATGGACGAACCGTTGTCGAACCTCGACGCCAAGCTGCGCACGCAAACGCGGACCGAGCTCGTCGAATTGCACCGCCGGCTCGGCACCACGTTCATCTACGTCACGCATGATCAGGTCGAGGCGATGACCATGGCCGATCGAGTCGCGATCATGGATGTCGGTCGTCTGCAGCAACTTGGATCGCCACAAGCGGTGTACGACCGCCCCGCCAATCTGTTCGTCGCGCGCTTCGTCGGATCGCCGCCGATGAACATCATCCCGGGCGTGCTCGAGCCGGCGAGTCGGCTGGTGTCCGCCGCGGGCGCGGCCATACCTGCACCTCGCGCGCTGTGCGAGCGATTCTCGGCGCGGGCCACGGTGCCGGTGGAGGTCGGTGTGCGCCCCGAGCATCTGCGATTCACCGACACCACGCGGGCCGGCCCGCGTTTCGCGGCCACTGTGACACTCGTCGAAGCGCTCGGGCACGAGCAACTCGTGCACGCAGTGGCCGCGGGCGGGACCCCAATCGTCATGCGGTCACCGTTGACAGGCGGCGGATCGGTACCGATGTCGATCGCGGTAGGGGCAACGGTGCAAATCGGTGTCGACCCGATCGATGTGCATCTCTTCGATGCCTCGTCGACGGAGCGCCTCGATGCGTAGGTTCCGCCGTCGCCGCGACTGGCCGTGGGCCGTCGTGTTCCTCGCGCCGGCGCTCGTGGCCTTCGCAACCTGGGTGTTCTACCCACTGGGACGCACCATATGGTTGGGTACGCAACGCTCTGATCCGTTCGGGCTGCGCACCGAATACGTCGGCTTGGACCAGTACCGCGAAGTCCTCGACAGCTCGCAATTCCACAACAGCCTCGAGGTCACGTTCACCTACGTGATCATCAGCGTGCCGATCGCGCTGGTGCTGGGCCTCGGGCTCGCGGTGCTGGCCAATACCCAACTGCGGGGTATGCGATTGTTCCGCACCATCTTCTCGTCGACGGTCGCGTCGTCGGTCGCGGTCTCGGCACTGTTGTGGTTCGTCTTGCTGCAGCCGTCGATCGGTGTCGTGAATCAATTCTTGAAGTCGATCGGTCGCGAACCCGTTGATCTGCTCAACGACCCCGACCGTGCGTTGTTCGCGGTTTCGGCGACATCGGTCTGGCAGAACCTCGGCATCGTTTTCGTCACCGTCATCGCCGGGCTGCAGGCGATGCCCGAGGAACTTCACGAGGCCGCCCGGGTCGACGGCCACGGTGCGTGGTCCCGGTTTCGCAACGTGACGGTTCCGATGATCTCGCCGACGCTGTTGTTCACGACCGTGGTGCTGACGATCCGAGCCTTCCAGACGTTCGGCGAAATCGACCTGCTGACCCAGGGCGGCCCGAACGAACGAACCAACGTGTTGACCTACGCGCTGTACACCACGGTATACAAAGAGCGCGACCCCGGCGGTGGAGCGGCGCTCGCCGTCGTCTTGTTCGTCATCATTCTGTTGTTGACGATGGTGCAATTCCGATTCTTGGAAAGGAGAGTGCACTATGCGAACTGAACGCCACCGCCTGCGCCACGCCCTGCGGTATGTGCTGCTGATCGTCGCCGCGGCCTTCGTGCTGTTCCCGATCTATGCCGCATTCGTCGTCGCGATTCAGCCCATCGGCGAGTTTCGCGACCTCGGCGTGCTGCTTCCCACGAACGTCTCGTTCTCGACGTTCGGCGACGCGTGGACCGATGGTCACATGGGGAGATACCTGCGCAACAGCTTCGTCGTCACGATCGCGATCGTGGCGGGTCAGGTGTTCACGTCGATCCTCGCCGGTTACGCCTTCGCGTTCTTGCGGTTCAAGGGCAGGCGGTTTCTGTTCTTCGTCGTTCTGGCGACGCTCATGGTTCCGACCGAGGTGACGATCATCGGCAACCTCGACACGATCAACAAGCTCCACTGGGCCGACACGTTCGCCGCGCTCATCGTGCCGTTCCTGGGTTGGGGTTTCGGTGTGTTCCTGTTGCGCCAAGCTTTTCTCGGCATACCGAGCGAACTGCGCGATGCCGCGGCGATGGATGGGTACACGCATCTCGGTTTCATGACGCGCGTCGCGGTGCCGCTCGTGCGGCCGGCTATCGCCGCGCTGTCACTGTTCTCGTTCCTGGTGGCGTGGAACCAATACTTCTGGCCGTTGCTCGTCACCAACGACGACTCGAAACGCACCGTGCAGATCGGCCTCAAGCAACTCGCGAGCACCGATGCCGCCAGTTTCAATCGTGTCATGGCCGGCACGTTGATCGCAGCGTTGCCGATCGCGCTGCTGCTCATCGCCTTCGAGCGCCAGCTCGTTCGTGGGATAACCGCCGGCGCCGTCAAGGGGTGAAGCGCGCCCGCTCGATGCCCGGGCGGTGGCGTAGCCTTGGTCGCGAGGTCGACCACCATCTCCCGGCTCTGAGGGCCACACTCGGGCCCTACTCTGGAGGTTCATGTGAAACGAGCCAAGCGTCTTTCGTTGTCGATGCTCCTTGCGGTCGCGCTGGTGTCGATGTCGTGCGGTGGGGATGATGACAGCGATGCCGGCCCGACGACGACGATCACCAGCGACGCGCCGACGACCTCCGGCTCGGGCGCCGCAATCCCGACGACCACGGTGGCGAGCGTCGACCCCAACTTGTGCCCCGTGAAGGCACTCGATGCTGCCAGAGGCCCTGTCGAAGTCTCGTTCTGGCATTCGATGACCGCCGCCAATGAAGATGCGCTGAAGAAGCTCACTGAGAAGTACAACGCCGGGCAGACCAAGGTGAAGGTCGCGCTGAGTTTTCAGGGCAGCTACGACGAATCGATACAGAAGTATGTGGCGGGTGTGCGTGGCGGTGAGCTCCCCAGCATGATCCAGACCGCAGACACCGCGATGCAGACGATGATCGACTCGAAGAGCATCGTGCCGATCGGTGCCTGCGTCGCCGCGGAGAACTATGACCTCAGCGACTATTCAGCGGGCCTCATCGGGCAATACTCCTTCGCCGGCGTCTTGCAGACGATGCCGTTCCAGCTGTCGAATCCGATCCTCTACTACAACAAGAAGGCGTTCCGGGCCGCCGCACTCGATCCGGAGAAGCCACCCACCACGCTCACCGAGATTCTCGAGGCATCGCGCAAGATCGTCGCGACGGGCAAGGCCAATGGCGCCGCCGACAAGGGGTTCGCGCTCGAGATCCAAGCCTGGTATCCCGAGCAGTTCATGGCGAAAGCCGGTGAAGCTGTCGTCAACAACGACAACGGGCGCGCCGCACGGGCAACAGCGGCGCGGCTCGATTCGAAGACCTTCACCGATACGTTGCAGTGGATCGCGACGATGAACAAAGAGAACTTGATGCTCAATGCCGGCCGCAATGTGTCTGGTCAGAATCATTTCCTCGCGGTCGCCAACGGCGACGCCGCCATGACCTTCGGCACCTCGGCGGCGCTCGGCACCGTGTACCAATTGCTGCCCAGTTTCCCCAACATCGAGATCGGTCTGGCACCACTGCCCGGCCCGACCGGTGCCGGTGCCGGTGTCACGATCGGAGGCGGTTCGCTCTACATGTCGAACAAGACGTCGGACGAACAAAAGGCCGGCGTCTGGGACTTCATGAAGTTCTTGAACACTCCGGAGAACCAGTCGTTCTGGCATGTGAACACCGGCTACATCCCCACGCGGATATCGGCGACGCGATCGGCCGAAGTGCAGGCGTTCTGGACGCAGCGCCCCGGCTTCAAGGTCGCCTACGACCAACTGGCCGCCTCGAAGGTGCCCGTCGGTGGCGGAAGCGCGCTCATCGGCGACTACCTTGGCTTTCGCGCCGCGCTCGAGGCATCGCTCGAGTCGGTGGTGGCCGACGGTGACGTCGCGAAAGCGCAGAGCAAAGCACAGACAGATGCGACGAAGGCCATCACTGACTACAACAGACGCATCGGCGCGTGACGGGCCGGCCGCGCGGCAAGTGTGGCTGCCGGTTACAGCAGATGCTCTTGATGGAGCCGGGCAACGATGTTTTGCCAGGTGTCGTCCGGTAACAACTCTGCGAGGTCGACGACGGTCTCGCGAAGATCGCAGTACTCGGCGATCGCATGGCGGCTGAACATGCCGTCGTCCATCCAATCGGCCTCGCCGGGGAACAACAGGTCGAGGGGGAGGTGGCCCGCCGCGCACTCGCGTCGCAGGATGGACCACGGCGCGCTGTCGGACGGGCGGCCGCGGTAGAGCCGGTCGATCTCGGGCCACGCGAGCGGCGGCGAGCCGAGATCGCGACCGAGCACGACCGCGAGGATGCGATCGAGCCAATCGAGCGCCCACAGCAGTTGCGGGTCGTGTTCTGGGGGCTTGGTCGGAAGACCCAGCACGCGCCGGCACGCATCGGGGACCCGGCCGGACACCGTCGGCGGCCCGCACAGGTCGACGAGCATCGGCGCTGCGCCCTCGCCGGTCTTCGCGATGCTGACCTCGACCCCGCGCCGATCGAGGAAATGGGCGACGCGCACGTCGAGGGGCGCGAGGTCGTGGTCGTCGAGGTGCCGCGCCGTCCCCGAGGTGACCACGCCGAAGGCGAGCCATTCGGCCGGCGCCCGGAAGCCGTAGAGCGCGTTGATGGGATCGACCGAGGGCAGCGGACGCACCGAGAGGTCGATGACGCCATCGTCGGTGAAGCCGGCGAGGGCAACGGCCAGCGTGCCCTCGATCTGGTCGTCGAGCAGCATCGAGGCGAGCTCGCGCAGCAGCTCGGACCGCGACGGCGGAGAAACAGTGGACATGGGATTCCTTCGACTGGAGCCGTTTGCAACGGCGACCGCTCGAAGGGGGATCGCGAACCCGTGGTGACGAGTATGCCGAGGGGGACTGACGGGCTGTGCTAGCCGCGGGCCTTGCGGGCCTTCAGCGCCCGGCCGCGCTCGTTGGCGTTGAGCACGACCTTGCGCAGACGGACCGTCTTGGGGGTCACCTCGACGCATTCGTCGGTGCTGATGAACTCGAGTGCCTGCTCGAGCGACAGCAGGCGCGCCGGGATGAGCGTGATCGTCGCGTCTGAGCCCGATGCCCGCATGTTGGTGAGCTTCTTTTCGCGGCATACGTTGACATCCATGTCGTCGGCCCGTGCGTTCTCGCCGACGATCATTCCTTCGTAGACCTCGCGTCCCGGCTCGACGAAGAACGAAACCCGCTCTTGCAGGTCCTTGATGGCGTAAGGAGTCGTCACACCGGTGCGGTCGGCGACGATGCTGCCGCTCTGTCGGGTGCGCATGTCACCGTGCCACGGTTCGTAGCCCTCGAACACATGGTGCATGAGGCCCGTACCTCGAGTGGACGTGAGGAATTCGGTGCGGAAACCGATGAGGCCACGGGCCGGCACGATGTAGTCGAGACGGACCCAACCGGTGCCGTGATTGACCATCTGCTCGAGACGGGCCTTTCGCGTCGCCACCATCTGCGTGACCGCGCCGAGGTGCTCTTCGGGCACGTCGATCGTCAGTCGGTCCATCGGCTCGTGCAACTTGCCGTCGATCTCTCGGGTGACGACCTCGGGCTTGCCGACGGTCAGCTCGAAGCCTTCGCGGCGCATGATCTCGACGAGCACCGCGAGTTGCAGCTCGCCTCGTGCCTGCACCTCCAATGTGTCGGGGCGATCCGTCGGCAGGATGCGCAACGACACGTTGCCGATCATCTCTGCCGCGAGGCGGTTCTTCACCAGGCGAGCGGTGACCTTGGTGCCTTCGCGTCCGGAAAGCGGCGAGGTGTTGGTGCCGATGGTCATCGACAAGCTGGGCTCGTCGACGGTGATCACCGGCAGCGGGCGAGGATCGTCGGCATCGGCCAACGTCTCGCCGATGTTGATCTCGCCGATGCCGGCGACCGCGATGATCTCGCCCGGCCCGGCCTCGTCGACCGCCACCCGGTCGAGCGCTTCGGAGACATAGAGCTCGCTGATCTTGACGCGCTCGATCGTGCCACCGGCACGACACCAGGCCACGGTCTGACCGCGCTTGATGGTGCCGTTGAAGATTCGGCACAGGGCGAGCCGGCCGAGATATTGCGACGCGTCGAGATTGGTGACCCACGCCTGCAGTGGATGCTCGGGGTCGAAGGTGGGCGCCGGGATGCGATCGATGATCAGTTCGAACAACGGCTTGAGGTCGGTGCCGAGAGCGCCCTGCTCGAGCGCCGCCCAACCCTGTTTGGCGTTGGTGTAGACGATCGGGAACTCGATCTGCTGCTCGGTGGCGTCGAGATCCATGAACAGCCCGTAGATCTCGTCGACGACATCGCTGATGCGGGCGTCGGGTCGATCGACCTTGTTGACCACGACGATGACGGGCAGCTTCGCTTCGAGCGCCTTGCGCAGCACGAAACGGGTCTGAGGCAAGGGGCCTTCGCTGGCGTCGACGAGCAGTAGCACCCCGTCGACCATGGTCAATGCCCGCTCGACCTCGCCACCGAAATCGGCGTGGCCGGGGGTGTCGACGATGTTGATCTTGACGTCGCCGTAGTGAATCGCCGTGTTCTTGGCGAGGATCGTGATGCCCTTTTCACGTTCGAGATCGGTCGAGTCCATTACCCGTTCGGCGATATCGGCATTGACCCGGAAAGCACCGGATTGCCACAGCATGGCATCGACGAGCGTCGTTTTACCGTGGTCGACGTGGGCAATTATCGCGATATTTCGGATGTCAGAACGGGCACGCACTCTCCGAGGATATCGGTACGAGCCCTGTAACCTGCCCCGCTCGTGCTGCCTCTTCTTGGCTTCCGGCGCCGGCGACCACCGGTTGCCCGCGCTGCCGATCGTGTGGTGTGCGTCGTCGCTGCCGCGATCATCGGCGATCAGGTCGGCTATCTCTTCGGGCGCAAGGTTGGACCGGCGCTGTTCTCCCGCCCCGATTCACGCTTCTTCGAGCAGCATCACGTGCACAACGCGCGTGCGTTCATCGAGAAGTACGGCGCCAAGACCATCGTCCCCGCGCCGCCGTGAGTACGGTTTATGACACGACAGCCGTAACCATCGCCGGCGCCTTGCGCTTGGAGAACGCAACCGCACCGATCAGGATGACCAGCGCGGTGCCGGCGATGAGATAACGCGGCACGTCGCTGTCGCCGGGTTCGCTCAGCTTGATGATGGCCGGCAGGATCAAAAGCGACACGAGGTTCATCACTTTGATGAGCGGGTTGAGCGCGGGCCCGGCGGTGTCCTTGAACGGATCGCCGACGGTGTCGCCGACGACGGTGGCCGC
>DATLFA010000093.1:0-4495 GCA_035525225.1 Acidimicrobiales bacterium | reverse complement strand
CCAAGAGAATCACTTCGGGCGGGAACCGGAAGCCAGCGAAGGCCGACAACTCCGGCACCAAGGGCGCAACCTGACGACGACGATGATTCATCCCGACACCCTCGCGGTGACGTACGCGATCAGCCAACGCAACAGAGCCCTGGGCGCACTGAGGGCCTTTGCGAGGGCCTCGTCCTTGGTGCCGGAGGATTTGCACGCGTTGCGCTTGGGTCGTACCGCCCCAGATACCGTCGAGGCGACGGTCAAGCGCCGGTGCGAAATCCAGGCATTCGCTCGACACGAGACAGCGGGCGCAGACGGCCTTCGCCTTCGTCCCCGCTTCATTTCGGGTCGGGAAAAAACTTACGCCGACAACTCCGAAGCACACGGCGCCACCTCACGACTACGTTGCATCTCACCCCTCGCGGCCGAACACGCGATCAGCCAACGCAACAGTGCCCGGTCGCGGGGGGTGGCTAGCACCATAACTGGCCTGGCGGTGGCACCATTTTGCTGCATCAGCCGCGGTGAGACACTCCGCTTGAGGGAGATGGCCATGGCCACAGAGTGGGCTGATCGGTGAGGGGCTCGATCGGGCTGTGGATTCGCGCTGATTGGCGGCGGAGGCGGGCATCTCTTGCAGCGTTGGCGGTTCTGGCCGGTTTGAGTTTCGCGGTGGTTGGTACCGCTTTCGCTGGAGCACGTCGCACGGCTAATAGCTTCGATCGGTTGCGCGCCGAAACACTCGCCTATGACCACGGTGTGGTGATCGACGCGCCGGGGTCTGGTCCGGGGGGCGAGGGGGAGGATCATTACGACGACGCGACGATTGGTCGCATCCGTGATCTTCCGCAGATCGAGTCGGCGGGAGGGCTCGTTACTTACGTCGCCGGGCTTGCGAACGCCGACTGGGAGTTCTCGCTGAATGCTCCGGAAGACAACTCGGTCGGTGTAGAGATCGTGCGCGAGCGGGTACTGCGCGGCCGAATTCCCGCGCCAGAGAGCACCGACGAGGTAGCAGTAAACGAGTCGGCCGTCGACCAAGCCCACGTCGATGTTGGGAGTGTGCTGACGGTGGAGACGTTGACGCCGGCGCAGCGCCTCCAGCTGATTGCTGGTGACCCAAACGCGTTCGATCAGGGCACGCTTGGCCCGGAACTAAAACTGCGCGTCGTGGGTGTCTTGCGGGGTGCGAGCGATGTCGTCGGTCGGGCCAATCCCGCGATCTTTGCGTCGTCCGCGTTTGATCGCATGTACCGCGGTCGCGTCGCCTATTCCTCGCGGGTGCTGTTGGTTCGCCGGACGGGCGGAACGACTGCAGCTGAGTTCCATGACGCCGTCGACGGCGCGATCTCGGGCGCCGCTATGGGAGTCTTCGATGCTGCCACCGAGGACAAGCCGGCCCGGCAGACCACCAACATTCTCAGTGTTGGGCTCGTGGTGTTCGCGGCCGTTGCCGCGGTCGTCTCAGCTATGGCGTTGAACCAAGCGGTGACCCGTCACGTCATCGGCTCGAATCCTGATCACGTCGCGCTCGTCGCGCTCGGACTCACCCGCTTCCAGCGCGTGCGTGGCGCCATCGGCACGGTCGCACCCGCCGCGCTGGTGGGGGCGCTGGTCGCCGCGTTCGGAAGCTACGTGGCCTCGACGCTGATGCCTGTCGGTCTCGCGCATCGCATCGAGCCCGATCCCGGCATTCGCTTCGACCCAGTGGTCACGGTCTCTGTCGCCGTCGCGGTGGTGCTCGTCGTGGTCGGCGCGGCGCTGCTCGCCGCCATACCGCTCACTCGTGGCCCGCGTGCCGGTCACCCGGCGGTGCGCGCCTCGAGTGTTGCGACGGCGCTCGCGTCGGCGGGGGTCGGCCCGGTGGCCACCACCGGCGTGCGGCTGGCGTTCGACCGGCGCCCACCCGCATTGCCGGTCCGCTCCGCGCTGCTCGGTGTTAGTTCGGCGATCGTCGTGCTCGTCGGTGCGCTGACGTTCACCGCGAGCTTGGACCGGCTCGAGACCAGTCCCCACCGTTGGGGGTTTGGCTGGGACCTCATGTTGGACACGACGGCCACCGGGTCGGATTCGTTCACGGAGGCCCTCGCCACCGATCACGACCTCGACGGAGTCAGCGTGCTCCAAGACAACTTCACGCTCGTGCAGCGCGGCAGCGAAGCCGACGGCGTGCACGCCTACGGCCTTGGGACCGTAGTTGGCTTCGTGGGCTACGCCCTACGCTCGGGCGTGCAGCCGATTGGGCCCGACGAAGTCGTCATTGGTCCCGAGACGGCCCGTACCTATCACCTCGCGATCGGCGACACGACACAAGTCGCGTTGTGTCCCTGCACAGGCGACTCGGCAACAACCACAATGGGATCAGTGCGCGTTGTCGGCATCGCGCTGTTCCCCGAGGATGACGACGGCAACTTCAATAACGCGCTCGGATTCTCGGGACCCGGATTCGAACGCCACGTCGGCGAGTCCTCCAACTCACGGGTCGCCGTGAGCATCGCCGCAGACCGAAATCTCGAAGCGGTCGCTCAAGACCTCGGTCGCCGCTTTCCCGGCCAACTATCGCAATACAGCTACCCGTCACGCCCCGGCGCGGTCGAGAGCCTCGCGGGACTGCGTCCGTTCCCACGAGTCCTTGCTGCTGTCGCCTCAGTGCTCGGCATCGCCGCGCTGGCCAACATGCTCGTGACCACCCGGCAACGTCGGCGTCGTGAACTCGCCACATTGCGCGCTATCGGCCTCACTAGGCGCCAAATCAGCGGCTGCGTCGTGTGGCAGAGCCTGAGCGTCACCGGACTGGCGCTCGCCGTCGGCATTCCGATCGGTATCGTCGGCGGGGCGGGCGTATGGCTGGCCACGACGCGCAGGAGCGGGGTCGCGACCGATGCCAGTCGACCGCTGGCTTCAATCACACTGTGGTCGTTCGCCGCTCTCACGACGGCGGTTGCTATCGGCATCCCCATCGGGCTTCGAACCGCCCACGCGAACGTTGCCAAATCGCTCCACGACGAATGATCGCGGCCCGCGAACAGCATTAGAGCTGGAACGTCGCGGCTTCGGCGAGTGCTGCTCGCGTCTCGGCGACGAGCGCGCGGACGATCGCGCCCGCAGGTTCGACGTGTCGGATGAGGCCTGCGCTCTGACCGCCGACGACGAGCAGTGCTTCTCGGTCGCCGGCCGCGATGGCTTCCGCGAGTTCGGCCATTACCGGTGCCGGGTCGATCTCGACCTTGTTTGCTCGCTCCTCCCAGCGCCGGACGAACTCGGTGCGCAGGAGCCGTAGATGGGTCCGGTATCCGAGTGTCCCGGGGTTGGGGTTCATGGCGTTGATGAACCCGGCTTGGATCCAGTCTTCGGACGGGTAGGTGACCAGCGCCTTTTTCCAGCGCTCTCCGACGGGTGACTCGGCGGAGGCGAGGAATCGACTGCCCAGGTTGACGCCTGCTGCGCCGAGCACCACGGCGGCGGCGATGCCTCTGCCGTCGGCGATGCCGCCGGCTGCGACGACGGGGACCGGACGTACCGCGTCGACGACCTGCGGTACCAGGCTCAGGGTGCTCACGGTGCCGCCGTAGCCGCCGGCTTCACCTCCTTGGGCGACGATGATGTCGGCGCCGTGCTCGGCTGCGAGCTGCGCCTGCTGGACCGTCGTGATCTGTTGCATGACGAGGCTGCCAGCGTCGTGCACACGTCGCATGAGCTCGCCGCCCGCGTCGTCAAGCGCGAACGAGACGACGGCGGGCCCGCGCTCGAGCGTCGCGGCGAAGGCCTCCGCGTTGAGATCCGGGACGACGTGATTCACTGCGAAGGGACGCTCCGTCAGGTCGCGGAGCTCGGCGAGCTCGCGCCGCAGCTGCTCAGTCGGACGGTTCCAAGCGCCGAGGCTTCCCAGCGCACCGGCGTCGGAAACTGCCGCGGCCAGCGCGGGCGACGTGAAGATGCTCATCCCCGCCTGGATGATCGGAACGTCGATGCCGATCAGGTCACACAATGGCGAACGCAGGTTGACCACCTCCCAGTCGCGTCGGTCGTTGCCGCCGACCTAGGACACTCACCGCGACCCGCCGCGATTTGGTAGCAGTATCCCACTTTGCGCTTCACAGAGCTTTCCGTGGTCGCATTCGACGCGGTTGTTCGCGTACTGAGCGGTGTTGTGGAATACGTCGGGGAGCAGTTCCGCGATGACATACTCGAGGGCTGGGGCGAGGTCGGTCACGACCTCGCCTGGTGCGGCACTGTTGCGTTGTTTGATCGGTGTGCGCGACTTAGGTACTGGCCCGATATGGCGGCGGGGGCACTGTTGCGTTGACCGACCGCATGTGGCGCGGCGAGGGTGTCGAGATGAAACGTTCTCGCCAGCTTGCGCCGTTCGAGGCGGAGCTGTCGGCGTTTTCTGGGTTCCGGTTCCCGCCGGAGGTGATTCTGTTGGCGGTGCGCTGGTACCTACGATTCGGCCTGTCGTACCGCGATCTCGAGGAACTCCTCTCCGAACGTGGCATCGACGTCGATCACGTCA
>DATLFA010000073.1:0-4172 GCA_035525225.1 Acidimicrobiales bacterium | reverse complement strand
GGTCGAGAACGGCGACGACACCGTCGGCGTCGATGGACCGGTCGACTTCGATCGCCAGGGCTTCGCGGGTGAACTCGTCGATCACGTTGAGCATCTTCAACGTCCGGCCATCCGCGGTGACGTCGAACTGGAAGTCCAACGCCCACAGGGCGTTCGGTGCGATCAGGCACATCGCACCGACGTGGGTGCCGATCCCGGTCAGGCGTTTCTTGCGGCGCTTGGTCGGGACATGCAGGCCCTCATCCCGCCACAGGCGACGGACCCGCTTGTCGTTGACCTGCCAGCCGGCCTTGCGGGCGGCCTTGGCAGCACGCCGCCAGCCCCACCGGGGTCGGCGCTTCGAGAAGTCGCGTAGGAACTCGCGCAGCTGTCGCTCGTCGTCGGAGATCGGCGGCGGTTCGAGCCGCTGGGTGGAGCGGTGCTGACCGACGAGCTTGCAGGCACGTCGTTCCGAGACCCCGAACCGCGCGCGCAGCATCGTCACCGCTGCACGCTTGCGGTTCGGGGTCAGAAGTTTCCCTCCGCGACCTCCTTGAGCATCGACTTGTCGAGCTCGGCCTCGGCCAGCAGCTTCTTCAACCGACCGTTCTCGGCCTCGAGCTCCTTGAGGCGCTTGGCGTCGGAGGCCTTCATGCCGCCGTACTGGGCAACCCAGCGATGCCACGTCGACGGTGTCGTCTCCAGATGCCGGCACACCTCGTCGAGCTCCTGGCCCGCCGCGAGCAGCCGATTGCCCTCGGCCAACTTGCGGATGATCTGATCCGGCGTGTGACGCCGGCGCTTCTTGGTCATGTCGTTGTTGCTCCTCTGTTCAGAGTCGCACAACGACTGGACCACTACGAGGGTCTCACCTCAGTCCAGCCCGTCCTCGATGCCGCCAGCGCGCCCGGCGTCGTCACGGTGGGTTTCGCTGACGGCGCATTCAGCTGCGGGCGTCGAGTTCTGAGAAGAAGTCGAGCACGAGGCCCGCAACCAGGGCTGGCTTGTCGAGCGGGGCCAAATGCTCGCCCGGGATGACTGCAAGGCGGCCGTTGGGGATCGCGGCTGGTGCTTCACCCCGCGTTGGCGAGCCGTCGACGTGATCGAGGCGGTGAACATGGCCTGGTCGACCGTGTGGCCGCACGGTTGACCCCGACGACGTCACCGTCACCGTCACCTTGAGAAAAGATGACAACGGCACCCAGTTCACCGCCGATCGCTACCGCTACGACGCTCGAGCGTTCGGCATCACCCTGTCACGGACCGCCTGCCGGCATCCCGTCGGCAACGCGTTCATCGAACGCCTCTACCGCACCCTCAAAGCAGAGAGTGCGTGGGGCCGAACGGCTTCGTCTCGTTCGACGCGCCCACACTTGCGATCATGGCGTCGGTGATTGACTACAACCACCATCGACCCGACGGCAGCCTCGGCCGCGACACCGTCCCCGCCGAAGCCCGCCAACGAGCTCTACATCAGCACAGTCCAGCAGCCTGACCTTCCACGAGCGAGGGGATCATTGCGAACTGCTGAAGTGACCACCCCCACGGACACCTACAGAATATTTGACGACCCCCTTGAGTGCGACAAGTACGGGTGTTATAAGTGTAGCGGGCGGGCCAACCAATCGGAGGGCACCAAAGTGAAGAGGATCCTCATTGTCGCGGCGTTGACCGTGGCACTCGTCAGCGGTATCTCGGCGCAGCCAGCATCGGCGGTCATCCATGAAATCTACAGTGCGTGGTGTGCGGGCAAGGGAGAGATCGTGCCGCCAGGCCTGTCGGACGATCAGAAGAAAAACTTCGCAGCGCCGGTCCTAGCTGGCGGCGTCGTTTCCCTCACCCCGTACCTTGACGGCCTACTCATCGATTTCGACTTCGACAAGCCACAAGCGAAAATCGTCCCGGCTCCAGACGGACCCGCGATCATTCCGATCGGCGATGGCCTCTACCTCGAACGATTCATCCTGGACCCGGACTTCCCGGCATTCGCGAACTGCGAGAAGCTCCAGAGCCTTGCTGGGTAGGAAAGTCGGGCGCCTCCGTCGTCTTCGACTCTGACGCCGACCGCTTCGACGACGTCGTTCACCAGCGCCACCAGCTCGCCGATCACCGGCACCGATCTCGAGCAAGCCACCCGGGCTGCGCTCGCCCACACCGGACAAGGCCGAGTCACCGAGACCGAAGTCGGAGACGAAGACAGCTACTACGAAGTCGAAGTCACCCTCAGCGACGGCAGCCAAGTCGATGTTCAACTCGACAAGAACTTCACTGTCGTCGACGCGACCGCCGACCACGAGCAAGCCGACGACGCCGACGACTGATCGGCGGGCGATCGCCTCGGCATACAACAACAGCATCAGAAGCCCCCACCGGCCAACGGCCCTCGCCCTGGCTGCGCGCCTGCGACGCGTGCGAGGAAGCAGTTCTCGGTCTGACGGCCCGCAGCGCACTTCCGTCGCCCGGGTCAGCCCTCGTCATCATCGACCCCGAAGGCACGACCCACACGTTCGTCGGAGCCGTCGACGAAGCAGCTTTCAACACCGCCCTCGCAGAAGTCACTGATACATGAACGCTCCCGCCGTCGCGCATCCGCCAGCAATATTGCATGAGGCGACCTTCGGGTTGGCTCCGAACGGGTCACCTGCCGATGACACCTGTATGGCCTACATCGTCACCCGCAACCACCGCTTCTACGTCGTCGCCTACGACGGCATCGACCCGCTCACCGGTCGCGAGCGCAGACGCTGGCATCCAGCCGGTGCCTCACGCACCGACGCGGAAGCGATCGCTGCAACAATCGACGCAGCCGCGTCGCCGCCGGCCGACGCGGCGACTCGCTCGTTGACGCTCGGCCGGTTCCTCACCGAGCAGTGGATGCCCCGCCGACGCACGCAACTACGCGCCACGACCGCGCACCGTTACGAGTGGATGATCGACAACTACATCAACCCGCGCATCGGCGACGTCCACCTGCGCGGCCTACGCGTCGAACACGTCGATCGTCTCTACCACGACCTCCTCACCGGTGGCAGCCGCACCGGTGGTGAACTTGCGTCCAAGACGGTCTACGACGTGCACCTCATCATCCGCTCATCGCTCGCCGACGCCGCACGGCGCAGCCTCGTCGGGTCCAACGTCGCACTCCTCGCCCGCGCACCACGCGCCCAACCGCGCGCACGATGCGGACCAGAGACATGGACCGCCGGCCAGCTCCGCGACTACCTGGACAGCGCAGCACATCTGCGGCTCTACCCGGCGCTCCACGTCGCCGCGACCACCGGCATGCGGCGCGGTGAACTCGCCGGGCTCCGCTGGGGTGACTGGCAACGCGACACCCACCGCATCTCGATCGCCCGCAGCCGACAAGTCGTCGGCGGCAAGTCAGTCGAGGTCGCCGTCAAGACACGCACCAGCCGCCGCTGCATCGATCTGGATCCAAAGACGGAGGAGATCCTCGGTCGCTGGTTTCGGCAGCAACGACGCGATGGCGGCCCCGTCGGGCTCGGTGACCCGATCTTCACCAACGGCGTCGGATGTGCGGTGCATCCGGAGTCGACCAGCCAGTTGTTCGATCGGCACCTGGCTCGCACCGTCATCCCGCGCATCCGATTCCACGACCTGCGACATACCCACACCAGCTTGCTCGTCGCCGCCGGCACACCGATCAAAGTCGTCTCCGAACGACTCGGCCACGCCCACCCCGGGTTCACCATGGCCACCTACCAACACCTCATCCCCGGCATGAGCGCCACCGCCGCCCTCGACTTCGCCAACATGATCGCCGCCGCACCGCGTGACGATGGCCGGTAGACGTCTACCGGATCACCAGCGCGAACCACCAGCTCACGGCCGTGCTGTCGCCGGAGCCGGTAGACGACCCGGTAGACGACCGGTCAGGCGGAAGAATGCGAAATGCCCGGAAACTCAACGCTTCCGGGCACTTCATCGAGTGGCGGGGGCAGGATTTGAACCTGCGACCTTCGGGTTATGAGGAACCTGCCTGGTAGACAGGATTCTACCTGCTCAGCGGTGCTGGGGCGAGTCCCCGTTGTTCACCGTGGTTCCCCGCTGTTTACCGTGGTGCTGGTACATCGTTGGTACATAGCGCGGCCCGTCGGAAGGTCAGCAGATTGGCTCGCTCAAGGCCGAGCGCGGCGAGTGTGTGCCCACTCTCCCGACTCGGCGGTGGCAAG
>DATLFA010000059.1:0-15415 GCA_035525225.1 Acidimicrobiales bacterium | reverse complement strand
GTCGGCAAATGCCCAGCCGGGATTGCCCCGTTCGGCCCACTGGTCGTACACCTGCGGTGCGCCGCGCAGGGCGAAACAGGCATTGGTGGCCGAACATCCGCCCATGATCCGGCCACGAGGAAGGTGTATCCCTCGGTCGAGCTCTGGGTCCGCGAAGTAGCCCCAATCGTGGTCGACGGTCGGCTGGGACGAGTCGCGTACGTCGTGCGGCAATGTGACCGGATCGGGATGATCGGGCCCGGCCTCGGTCAACAACACCCGACGAGATGCATCCTCGCTCAAGCGGGCGGCGAGCACACATCCGGCGGCACCGCCGCCGACGACCACCACGTCGTAGCGCACAGTTCGATGATACTGGACAGCGTCGGGACGACGATCGAACCCGTTGAGTCGTTCTCGGGTTGTCAGCGTTGGCCGCTGTCGCGTTGAGTTTCAACTGGCGAGGGGTCAGCTCCAACCTCGACGAGGTCGGATCGTGACACCGATCCGATGCAGTTCGTGTCGAATCGTCGCGGCGTCGACATCGAACGCGAGGGCGAGCTTGGCGAGGGAGTCGCCGGCGACGTAACGGCGGGCGGCTGCCCCGAGGTCGTCGCGCTCATCTTGCGACGGTTCACTCGTCGTGCGATGCCGCGCGCTTCGAGTTTCGCAGCGACGGTTCGTCGATGGATCCCGAACACGGCGGCAAGATCAGCCAGTGTTCGTCCTGTCTGATACTCGAGGACGAGATGGTCGATCTCGACGTCGGTGAGGCGGCGTTGTACGGGTCGTCGGGGTGGGTTTGAAAGCCGTCCCGTTTCCTCATCAATGACCGGGAGGGTGCCCCAAAGGCCCGAATCAGTAGGCGTCTTCACGCCCTTGCGACGGCGCCCGGAGTCCTCGGACCCCTGGTCAACGACCGTTTCGACCGGTTCGGGAGGGTTTGAAAGCCGTCCCATAAGGTCCACGGGTCGTTGCCAAAATTACAACGTTGCGCCAGGTCACGCGGCAGTACGCGTGTCCGCTCGCTCAAAGAGGTTCGTTGCGTCTTTCAAACCTCCGCTGCAGCCGAGCTATTGGTGCGGGCAGCCTCGTTCCGACCGGGCGCAACTGCCGTGCGTTCAACCTTGACTCGCATGAGCTGCATCGCGAAGATCCGTCCGTGATCGCAAAACCGAACGAGCGCCGACTGGCCGCGTACCGTGAGGCGGGTCACGGCGCGATGGCATTATGGCTAGGTTCGCCGTTCAAGTCGATGTCGATTGTTGGCGACGAAACGTCTGACGGACGATCATTGCGCAACTCTGTCGCAGCTTCCGGCCCGACTTGACGTGGGACGGCGCTACTTGTCGTACATCGAACGCGAGGCCGCCTACGACGTCAGCCACGCCGACCGGACACGGTCCCTCGACGCGATGCATGCCCTCGAATCGATGATTGGTCGCGCCGCACCGGGACGCGACCGCCAGTGGCAGTCCGACGTCGTCCGCGCCCTGCGAGAACTCGAACCCGCCCTGCGCCAAGCAACAAGCCAGCTACGAGGATCCGACCAGTCTCCTCGCGGAGCTCGCACTGGAGCATCTCGACTGCGGACCTGGGTCCGCCAACTCCATCGGCAATGAAGCGAATTGGCCGCCGACGTCCAGTCACTACGGGAGCAGCTCGAACAAACCAACGAGCCCGCCTGGAACTACGGCGATGTGCGCGAACGACTCCGCGCACTACTCAAGGCGCTTCACCACCATCGCGCCCGCGAAGCCGACCTCGTCTTCGAAGCCCTCAGCGTCGAACTCGGCATCAACGATTAAATCAATACGCCACACGCGCACCAGAGGACCGCTACGAACGCATCGAACCGCGATCGGCGTTACTCGGTGGGGGACTGTGGACCATCAGCACGGATCCGGTCAGGCGCGTCGGGCCGTGGACGGTGGCGAATTAGTAGCCGGTTGAGGGTGGGGAGCACGGCGACGGCTTCGGTTTCGTGGCCTTGCTCCTCGAGTTTGTTGAGGTAGACGGCCGGATCGAGAAACGTTCCTGTGCCCGCGGTGATGCCCGGGGTCAAAACGGCCAACGATTCATAGCGCCACATGATGGTCCCTTTCCCGTTTGGGGCTACGGTCAGAATGGTCGTGTCAAGAATGTCATTCGTCGGCTGGTACGTCACCGTCGCGCGACGCTGTCGTGATGGCGTCGGCGGCGTCGGCGAGCGCCGCGGCCAGTTCCGATCGTTGTCCTCGTCCGGCGACCAGGTTGACCGCGGCGTGGTCGAGGGAGGAGGCCGCGACGCGCACCGTGGAGCTTTCCGTTGGCCGTCTCGGTGGCTGGGGGGCGTGGTCGAGGGAGTCGCCGACTTTGCGGAGTCGCTGCGCCAGCTCGTGCATTTCGTCGGGTAGCACACCGGGGTGCTCGCTGGCCATGTCGGCGCCGGGGCGGGTGTGCAGACGGGTCGTCCACTCGGACAAGGCGCCGCGGATATGGTCGACTTGTCGGTGCGCGAACGAAAGGTCGTGTTGTAGCTGGCGTTGCCACTCGACGTCGCGCAGTAGCCTCGCGACGATCGGCCCGATCGACAGCTCGAAACTGCTGTCGATGGCGGCGATTTCGCTCAAGCTGTCGACGAGTTGCGCCTCGAGGCGGTCGACGGTGGCTGCCTTACGCAAAATCCTCGCTCGGGTGGGGCCGTCGTGCGCCAGCGGGGCGGCGCAGGACGGACAACGACAATCCCAGTCGTCGAGTAGACGGGCCAGCGCGAATTCCGCTTTGCACATCCGGCAACGGGCCATAGCCGCCATTTGTTCACCATCCCTCGCGTGAGATCACGGCGCGTAGAGTCTCAGGGTGCGTTAGGGCTGCGGTTGCATTTGGATAGGGATGCGGCGGCGTTTTTCGTGTTCGGGCTTGGGGACGCGCACGGTGAGGACCCCCGCCTCCATGGTGGCCTCGATAGCGTCGTCGCGTAGCGCGCCGGGCAGCATAACTTCGTAGGTGAACTCCCCGATAGTCCGTTCACGGCGACGGAGGATGCCAACACGCTGTTTCTCTTTGCGCTCGGCGTGCACGAAGAGTTGCCGGCCGGCGATTTCGATATCGATATCGTCGCGGTCGACGCCCGGCAGTTCGATCTCCACGACGTAGCCGTCATCGGTTTCTTCCACATCCGCGAGCGGACTCGATCGTCCGTGGAGCAGCTCCGGCAGCCGCGCCC
Source organism: Acidimicrobiales bacterium (assembly GCA_035525225.1). Lineage (GTDB taxonomy): Bacteria > Actinomycetota > Acidimicrobiia > Acidimicrobiales > WLNW01 > DATLFA01. Next base: position 12,228 of record DATLFA010000059.1, on the reverse strand, counting down.
ACGACTCCACGAGGGTCGCAAGGCGGCGGTTGAGCCGATCCAATTCATCCAACCTATCTTGCGGGGCGTCGCCGCTGGTGTGGTGGTTGCGCACAGAAGGCAGAGCCATGACGAAAAACCTCCTTGCGGAAAAAGAGGGAAACGAATTGACGGGGGCGGCGGCCCCGTGTGGCCCGACTTGCGGAGAGGGGCTTCGGTGAGGCCGCCGCGATCGCCGTTCAGGCAGCGCTGGAGTTGGCTTCGATCGCCTGCGCGTGTTGGTCACCCGAAGTGATCTCAATCTTGCGTGGCTTGGCTTGTTCGGCCACCGGGATCGTCACCGTCAACACGCCGCGGTCGTAGTTGGCCTCGACACGATCGGCGTCGAGAGTGTCGCCGAGAAACAGCTGGCGGCTAAAAGTCCCCTGCGGTCGTTCGTTGGCGATGAACTCTTGGTCCTGGGATTCCCCGCGCCGCTCCGCGGAAACGGTCAGCACGTTCTTTTCCACGGTGAGTTCAATCGATGACGGATCCACGCCCGGCAGATCGAAATGCACCACGAACTGGTCGCCGTGCCGGTAGGCGTCCATCGGCATGGCGGCCGGTCGGCTATCGGTGCCCAACGCCTGCTGGGTCAACCGATCGAACTCACGGAACGGGTCGAATCGCATCAACATGACGAGCACCTCCAATGGTTACGGTTTGCGTTGCCCTTTCCTATAGCGCCGGGGAAAACCCCGACGCACCACAACAACAAGTCGGCAACCAACATTCTTCCCGTAACACCACCATGCAAACGTCGGGACGCGCAATTTTTTTAGAGCGGTTCGGACGCACCTCGCAGGGCATGGTCAAACACTTTCGTGTCTTTGTCCTCAACTCACAGTCACGTCGGCGGGGCTCGTGGTTCTCGGCCGAGACGGGCCGAATTATCTGCACCGGTCGGCGACCTCGAGGAGATAGTCGAGCCGGCTGAGCGCAGCTGCTTCCTCGTCGGAAAGGTCGAGTGCCGGTGCGGTGGGCATAACCGATCTGAGTATTTCGACTGCCTCGGTGCGAGACCATCCAGTCGGAGTTCCGGGCATGGTCTCTGTGTCGATGGCGCGCTCGATGAGCCTGTAGCTACGGATCGTGTCCAGGCGGTCAATCAGCGGCGAGCGCGATTGGCCTTCGTCGGCACAATAGCGTCGAATAGTGATCTCGAGAAGGCGACGGGAGTCGACAGGCCAGCCTGCGATCGATGGATAGGGGTGCTCCGGGGCGTGGACGAACTCGCTGATCACTGAACGCAGATACTGCTGGCGTTGTCGCAGTTCGTCCAGCTCGTGACTCGACAAGAACAAGCCGCTCATAGTGGACAGTATTGCCGGGCTGACACTGCGATTGCGACGCTCGGCGCTCGAACAAAGGTGAAGGTCTACCGATTGTGACGCTGCGCCTGCACCAAGGTTCACCGTTGAATCGACCGCGGCGCTGCATCGGCCCGGCGTTCTGATTGCTGACGCCGCTGCTGCCGCGCACGAGCGGTCACATGCGTGCGATGGCAGCGGCGCGATCAAGCCCAGAACTCGTCCATCACCGCTTGGTCGTCGGGCCGCTCCTCAAGTTCGTTGATCTTGCCGTTCGCGATTTTGAACGTGAGTGTTTCCATCGCATCGAGCTTCTTCCCGGCGCGCTCGCCGATGTTGCGGTGCTTCGCGACGACCTGGTTATCACCCTTGGCTTGTACATCTTGGAGCTCAACCCGGAAATTTCCGTCCGTAAGTTCGCCCAGCTTGCCATAGTACCCGAACACGTCCGCTTGCCCCTTGTACTCGCCACTGAGTTGGTTCTTGCCGGGCACCCGATGCACAACATCCGAAGTCATCAGCTGTGCCATCGTGTCCATGTCGCCCTTGCTGAACGCTTCGTAGCCACGACGGACCAGATCTTCGTTTGGATGCGACATAGCTTCCTCCTCCAAGCGTGTGCACTTTGGCGAAGCCTTGCACTGCCGAAACGACGCAGCAAGATCTCTCTGTCTGGAACAGCCGCGTCGCCGTTGCTGTTTCCCCGTCCGTAGCCCCCCAACGTGTGCCCCTTCTGCCCCAACTCAGGGGTCGTCGATCACCAGTGACCGACGCCGTTTGGCATTCATCGCGGGGTGAGACCCAGATTTGGTGGGTCGGAGCGGGCCCTGGCCGCGGTCGCGTGGGACCGGCGGCCGCTCAATGCTTCGTCTCGACGGGCGTCAGTCCGTCGCTTACCGTTCCCGTTTTGACCCCCGGCATCACCGCGGACACAGGAACATTCCTCGATCCGGCCGTCTACCACAACAAGCTCGAAGAACAAGGCCACGAAACCGAAGCCGTCGCCGTGCTCCCCACCGTCAACCGGCTACTGATACGCCACCGTCCACGGCCCGGCACGCAGGACATGTTCGCTTACAAGGGAGCGTCGGACACCCTCAGCGGGTCAAGTCGGCGCGGGCGTCAGCGAGCGACATCGCTGATTTGTAGGAGCGGACTGCGGTCATCGCTTCAAACGAATCGGCCACCGCGACGATCGCTGCGGCCCGCGGGATGTCGTGCCGGACAGCCGACGCGGGTAGCCGGTTCCCACCGTTCGTGATGTCCGCCGGCGGCGTGTACCCATTCGCCAGGCCAGGACTCAACCGGAGCGACCGGTTTTGCGCCACGCATCGGGTGGTTCTGCAGGATCGCCCACTCCGCGTCGGTGGGTTTGCCTTTCTTGTTCAAGATCTCCGGCGGTACGAAACAACCGAAGGCTTCGTCTGGACTGGGAAGCAGACACGCATGACTGTCGACTGCACACGTGCGGCGACATGTGTCGCCATGTGGCGGGTCGTTCGCTTGCTAGCGACCGGCGATCTCGGCAACGCGCGCGATGTGGGCCGCGAGGCCTATTGACTTTGCCGTTGGGATGTCGATGGGCAAAAGATGTTAAACACCTTTGCTCCCGGTGATGCTCACGTGTCCGACGCGGATGTGGCGACGGCAAGGTTGACCTTCCCCCGGTTCTCCGGGTACCTACGATGAGGAGGGCGGAGTCCTCCTCGGAGCGGAGAACTGATGCCTCGTCCACATCCACCAGAGTTTCGTTTGCAGGCCGTTGAACTTGCCCGTGAGCGGGCGAAGCCGATCGCGGAGATCGCTCGAGATCTTGGGATCTCGGAGTCGTGTCTGCGGAACTGGATCGCGAAGTCCGATATCGAGGAGGGCCGCCGCGACGGTGTCACTGCGGCGGATCGCGCGGAGACCGTGGCGTTGCGGCGCAAGGTCCGGACCCTCGAGATGGAAAACGAAGTGTTGCGCCGCGCCGCTGCGTATTTTGCTCGGGACAGCATCCTCCCAAAATGATTTACGCCTTCATCGCGGACCGTTGTTCGGATCTTCCGGTCACGGTCGGGTGCCGCGCGATGAAGGTGTCCACCAGTGGGTTCTATGAGTGGCGGCACCACCGGACGCATCCTCGGCCGCGTATTCGCGAGGACCAAGTGTTGACCGCGAAGATCGCTGAGATCCATCAGATGTCGCGTGGGACCTACGGGTCGCCGCGGGTGCACGCGGAGCTGCGCCTCGGCGAGAACATTCGTTGTTCCCGCAAACGGGTGGAGCGGTTGATGCGCCAGGGTCAGATCGTCGGTTTACATAAACGCCGCAAAAAGGGCACAACCCGACGCGACCCTGACGCGTCGCCGTCTGAGGATCTCGTGAAGCGGGTCTTCGATGTCGACGCCCCGAACCGGCTGTGGATCACCGATATCACCGAACACCCCACCGACGAAGGCAAGGTGTATCTCGCGGCGGTGACCGACGCGTTCAGCCGTCGCGTGATCGGCTGGTCGATCGCGGATCACATCCGTGCCGAGCTCGTCGTCGACGCGTTGCAGATGGCGATCTGGCGGCGCCACCCCGACGGTGAAGGCGCGATCGTGCACAGCGATCACGGATAGCAATACACGTCCTGGGCGTTCGGGAAACGCTTACGCGCCGCGGGGCTGCTGGGATCGATGGGCACCGTCGGCGACGCCTACGACAACGCCGCGGCCGAGTCGTTCTTCTCGATCCTGCAGCGCGAGCTGCTCGACCGCCATCGCTGGACGACACGCGCCGAGCTCGCCTCCGCGATCTTCGAATACATCGAAGGGTGGTTCAACCCCCGCCGCCGGCACAGCTACTGCCACATGCACAGCCCCATCGACTACGAAGCCCTACACACCAACGCCGCCACCGCGGCATAATCACCACAACCAACCCCTCCGGGAAACCGGGGGAAGGTCAGGTCTCGTATCCAGGCGGGTCTGCGGGGGACGATCCCCGCGTCGCTTGCCGTCTCCGCGATCGTGCAGTTGTTCGCGACCTGGTTGGTGACGAGTCAGGCGAGCGGGCTGCGCGGTCTGAGCCTGGGTCTTTGGATCACGGGGGTGACGGTGGCGCTTCTGACGCCGGTTGTGTTCATCGTTGCGCTGTTGGCGAGCCGCGACACGATCCGGCAGCTTTCACAGAGTCTCGCACGAGAACGCGAACTGCGGGACGAAGCCTGTCGCCGCGAGTTCGAGACACGTCTCACGAACGCACTGGAGATGGCGGATACCGAGAGCCGCGTAATGAACGTCGCCGGCCGCGCATTGGGCAAACTCGCACGAGACCAGCGCGCCGAAGTGCTCCTTGCCGACAACAGCCACGCACATCTTCATCCGGCACTGGTCAGCGGACCAGATACCCCGGGCGCTGGCTGCGCAGTGGAGTCGCCTGATCAATGCGTCGCGGCGCGCCGAGGGCAAACCCAGACTTTCGACGACAGCGACGCATTGGACGCGTGTCCCTACCTCCAAGACCGTCCGATCGGCCGATGCTCGGCTGTCTGCGTACCGGTATCGATCATGGGCCGCACCGTAGGCATCGTTCACCACGTCGGCTCGCCAGCGGTCTGCGACGACACCACCACAGCGCAGCTCGAAGTTCTGTCGAATTCCCTCGGCGCCCGGCTCGGCATGCTGCGCGTGATCGGCGAATCGCAGCTTCAGGCCAACACCGACGGCCTCACCGGCCTACTCAACCGAAGAGCCTTCGAGAACCAACTGCGGCAACGACGCCTCGCGGGCAGCAACTATTGCCTCGTGATGGCCGACCTCGACCACTTCAAGCAGCTCAACGACACCCAAGGCCACGAAACCGGAGACCGCGCCCTTCGCGCCTACGCCGCCGTGCTTCGCGACCAGCTACGGCCCAACGATGTGCTGTGCCGTCATGGGGGAGAAGAATTCGCACTCGCGCTTGCCGACACCACCACCGATGAGGCGCTCGCCACCTGTGAACGACTGAGGGAGGCTCTGGTCCTCGCCACCCACGCCGGGAATCTGCCGCAATTCAGCGCCAGCTATGGCGTGGCGGTGTGGTCTCATGGCCAGACGTTCGAACAAACCCTCGGTTACGCCGACACAGCCCTGTACCGCGCCAAACGAAACGGCGGAGGCGGCGCTGTCAGCTTTACCGAAGACCCGCATGAAGTCAGCAAAGGACGCGAACGCTAGGCGCCGCGAGCGCCTCCACGCGGTCATCGCGGAGGTAGAGGGACTGCGAACCAGTACTTCATGCGGCGACTAGCCACGCTTCCCAAGTGTCGGCGCGTGTAATAGGGGTTAAAGACGCCCCTCCGACAACCCCCATGTTGAGACGAGACGGTTTCGCAGATTCGTCCGCGGGAAACTGTCCTTTGCATCCGTTGTGGGAAGCATCCCTGACTGAGCATGCTGCAAGATGGCTCCGAGCACGTACTGGTCGGTGAAGTCCCGGCGGCCGGTGTCGCAGCGGGCGTTGCGTGACGCGCGTTTGATCCCGATTCTGGTGGCGATCTGGACGGCGAACATTCAGAGATAACGAGTTCTGCGAGTCGCATCTCAAGCCAGCGTGCCCGTTCGCCGGGTTTTCGCCGGCAGGGCGACGAAATGCCGTCCGATCGACTCGCAGGAGCGCTGGTGGTGACGCGCCGCGAAAATCGCACCGCATAAGTGGTGCGTGCGCACGGCTGAGAACCGTTCGCCTCATGGCTGCCAGAGCGGCGCGACCCCGCAACACTGCTGATCGCCATCCCGGAAAAGTGCCAACGACGAACAATGGTGGTGGGGACCGGCGGCGGCGGAGTGTGGGCGGGTCGCAGCCGACAAGCGAGATATGTCGGCATTCTGGTTAGCTCCGGCCGGTGACGCCAGACAAAGTTCAAGGGGTGTGGTTTAACAAGCTGCCGATGGGGTTAGAACTGTGCGGCTTCCGGTCGGGGTTTTCAAGAAGCGGCGGCCAAATCCGTTCGGCTTTCAAGAAGCGGCGGCTGACTACGACTGAGGAGCACCGCGCAAGGGGGTCTGGACCCCCTTGCGCGGGTCCAACGGACGGGTGGTTGTCGTCACGGCCCAACCCTGCGCACAGTTTGTGTTGTAGGTTCGGTTGGTCACCGGTCGGTCTGGTTACTAGACCTCGCCAACTTTCCCTTCCAGCGACATTCCGCCTGAAAGGGTACGCATGCTTTCGCCAGATCCTTGGTCGCTTGATATCACTATCTGTTCGGGGTTTTCGGGTCTCGGGAGAACTCGTCGGCAGCAGAGCCTTGGCGACGTTCGACAAGCTTCGTGAGATCGCCGGTGTGGGGGACCGGGACGCCTTTAACCTCGACCTAAGCGGCGTCACGTTTATCGACTCAGTGGGCCTACGCGGACTGTTGTGGCTTAGGGCAGCGCAACCGCCCATCCGGATTAGCGTTAGCAACGAGTACGTAGACCGAAAAGTGTCGCTGGCTGGTCTTACTGAGGTGCTCCTTGCGCTGCACCCCCAGCCGCCATCGCCCGAGTGATGTTGCGAGTCGCTCGGTGCCGAGACGAGTTCAGGCTGTGGCGATCGGCCGCCGCCGTGACGCAGGCCGCAGTCCGGGACGCGTAGCGGCCCCCACCGCGTGAGCAGTGAGGGAGCCGCACCTACGGAAGTCTGGATCGTCGAATGATTCGGATGTTTGGGCGGCTGTCCACTGAGTGTCTGCTACGAATTCGCGTGCTCGCCCGATGCTTGCGTTCAGTGAATCGAGGTGCACTGGGGTTGGATCAGATGCCACCGAGGCGTCTGCCCCACGCATGATGATAAACGTCGCTCGACACCGTGTAGCCGAACGCGTCGCGCCGGTTCGTGACGATTCCCATCGCTTCGCGGTCTCTTCCGCCGTGCATCGAGTGCACGCAAGGCGCGGATTCCCGACCGTTGTTGACGGCGTTGCTGACCAGCCTCCGGGTCGTTGGGATTACTTTGTCGACTCCATGTCAGCGGTGGTTGTGGTCGCTTCGGCGGACTGGCAAGATCGTCGTGATTCGAGACCGGACTCTCAGGGCTGCTGCGGGAGTGTTGTACCGGTGTCGGGTGACTCGCCGGTGTCGACGAGGGTTTCGGCGACCTCGCGCAGTTTGACGTTGATGTGCTGGGAGGCTCGGCGTAGTACGTCGAATGCTTGGGCGGCGGTGATTCGTTCGCGCTCCATCAAGATGCCTTGCGCTTGGCCGATGAGCTCGCGGGTGCGGAGGGCTTCGATGAGGTTCGCGGTCTTCCTGTCGTCGGTTTCTTTGCCTTCGGCGGAGTCGAGGGCGAGGCGTGCCAGGGTGGCGAAGAGTTGTCCCTGTGCCCGGTCGGTGGCGCCGAACGCGTGGGGGAGCCGACTGTAGAGGTTCAGCGCACTCGCCCGTCCCGATGATCGCAGCGAGTAGGCGAGGACGCTGCGGATGCCTGCGTTCATCGCGGCGGGCGCGAAGGTCGGCCAGCGGGCATCATCGACGAGGTCCGCGGCGTAGAACGTCGTGCCTCGCCTCGTCGCGTCGAGGCATGGTCCCTCGTTGGCGTCGATCTGTAATTGGTCGACCAGCACAACGAGCGCGCTGCTGGCGGCGGCGGTGGTCACGGTCGCGCGCTCAACGACGAGGATGCCCGCCGCGTCGCAGCCATCGACCGCCCGCTCGGCCAGGTCGACGATTCTTTGGAGCGTTCCTTGAACCGTCCCGGGTGCGAATAGTGCGAGCGCGACTTCGGACAGGTTGGTTTCTAGGTCAACGAGTTCGTCCGCCTTTGGCACCTCACCATTTAACACAAATTTTGGTGCAAGTCGCGAGAACGTGGTATGTTGGGTACAGCTTTCGACAGCGAGGGTTCCACCAGGCGAGCGGCTTAGCCGGCGCTTCGGTCTAGGAAAAGTGGTCTCGTGAAGAGCCTCCGGCTGTCGGTCTTGAGAATAGTTCACACGCTACGACGGGCGACTCCGTCTGCCCGTGCTCGAAGCCTCGACTCCGCTCCCGCGCGGGTGACGACGGCGCCGGTCATACCACGTGCGGGCGAGCGGGGTGCGACGTGACCACGCATCGTTATGGGGATTTTGGGATCGACATCCGATTCGAGGGCGAGGAGGCCGTTGTCGGCGTGCGCGGCGACGTGGACCTGGCCACTGCCCCGACGCTCGGCGCGCTATTGGGCGCTCTCGTCGATCAACACCGACAACACGTAGTCCTGGATCTGGCCGCGCTCGCGTTCATGGACGCCTCAGGTCTCCGCGTCATCGCGGAGACCTCGGCCCGGCTGACGCGATCAACCGGAACGCTCACCGTGCGCGCCGCGCCCGCCCAAACACTGCGGATCCTCGAGATCACCGGAGTGAGCGATCTCGTCGTTCTCGAGGCGTCCGATCCCAATGTTGCCGAGCTCGGCGCCGAACAACGCTCGGGCGATCGCTCTCTCAGCGTCGAAAGCAAACCAATCGATCTCTCCGCGGACTTGGTCGCGGTCGGTTCGAGGGCCAACAACGAGGTGATCGATGCCGCATTGCGCCTTGTCACGTCGCTGGCCGCCGCGACCGTCGATGGTGCCGATGGCGTCAGCGTCACACTCGAACGCCACGGACAACCGGCCACAGTGGCGTCGAGCAACGAAACCGTCTTGCGTATGGACAACGACCAGTACCAAACCGGTGAAGGCCCCTGTCTCGCCGCGGCGGCCGAGGGCCACTGGTTCCACATCGAGTCCTTGGCCGAAGAGACCCGCTGGCCGGCGTTCGTGTCGCGTGCCGCAGAAGAGGGAATCGGGAGCATCCTCTCCACACCGCTCATAGTCGCGGAGCGGCCGGTGGGCGCGCTCAACATCTACTCCAACTCTGAACGAGCGTTCGGAACTGACGAACAGGAACTCGCCGCGCTGTTCGCTACCCAAGCGTCTGCCATCTTGGCCGACGCGGGATCCGACGCCAACGACGAGCGCACGGGACAACGGATCGCGTCCGCCCTGATAGCCCGTGACGTCATCGCCCGCGCCCAAGGGGTGCTCATGGCCCGCCAGCACGTGAGCTCCGACGACGCGGCCGCCAAGTTGCACCGCTCCGCTCGCACCGCAGCGGTCACCGTCCTGCAACACGCCGCCGAGGTCGTCGATTCGACCAACAACAATGCCCGCAAAAAGGGCCGCGGCGATGGCTGAACCGATCGACGTGCTCGAAATCGCCCGCCGAGACCTCGGGCTATCCGTTGCCGAGCTGTGGGTGCGGTACTTCGCGCTGGGCGGCATGCGCACCGCGTGGGAAATCGAGGCCTACCTCTACGGCGCCCTCGTCGCGACCACCCACGACCGCGACGTGCTCGCCGTCGCCCTCAACGAACGATTCGCAGAACTCGGCGGCGACCACCCAGTCCCGTATGCGAACGACGAACAAAACAGACACACCGACTCCACATCAGAACCGCCAGACGACCAACACCACTCCCCTTAAGTGTCCCTTACCGGCGGTCGGTGCCCCGCCGCTGAGGCTCGAGAAGCCATCGGTTCTCAGGCAACCGGCTCGGTCTTGGAGCAATCGCGGAGGGGCTAGACAATAGTGGAATTCGACCGCCCATCGTTGACTGGTCCGTTCGCTACATGTGGGCGACTTGATAGCGCCTCCACCGTGTCTCGGTAGTCGTTGCTTCTCTTCGAAGTGCCGGGTGATGTTGGCGGCGACGGTAGGCGCGACGCCTCGGCGCTCGAGAAGTTGCAAGACATCGATGACGCCGTGGATGTCGGATAACGGCAAGGCAGCGCGGTCCTCGCCGAGGAGGTGATCGCGCGTCGCAGTGCATAGGTCAACACGACGCGAGGCACGTCAGCGTGCCGCCAGGTGCTCGGGCACGAACTCCTCGGGTGGCCCCGTGACATACAGCACCCCGCCGCCGACTTCATCGGGCGCCGACTGCATGAAGTCCCGGTAGGCCCGCACCACCCCAGGGGCCGCCTCGGGCCGCCACAGGAGCAGCGCGGCGGTGACGGAGGGAAGCCGATGGAGCCCCGGAAAGTGAACGAGGTCGCCACCCCGAAGTTGCCCCCGCCACCGTGTAACGCCCAAAACAGCTCAGGGTGCTCATCCGCGCTGGCGCGCAACCTGCGCCCGGCGGCAGTGACCAGCTCGACCGCCTTCAGGTTGTCGCAAGCCAGGCCAAACTTGCGGTCGAGCCAGCCCGATCCGCCGCCCACCGTGAACCCGCCCACACCCGTCGTCGACCCGGCCGTCGGTCAGGGCCATACCGGCGACGCTGTGGCCCCCGCCCCGCACCGCGATCTCGAGGTCATGGTCGCGCCCGAAGCGGATGGCGCGGGCCACATCTTCGGCGTTCTCGCACTGCGCGATCACCGCGGGCCGGCGATCGACCACCTCGTTGGCGGGATTGGGCGATCGCGATTCGCAATATCACGAAAGCGACGCCGTAGCCGGCTCCTGGGGCGCGATTTATCTGCGCCTCAAGCCTGGCGCGCGACGTCGAGCGGAGTTGGCTGGTGTGCCGACGCTTTGGGTCAGTGAGGCTTCGCGTAGTTGGCCGCGCCTTGGAACTCGACGACGACAGCCGGCTCGTTGCCGACGACCCACGCGTCATGGCCCGGAGCGATGCGATACACCTCGCCGGCGGTCACTTCGCCCTCGGTGCCATCCTGGTGTGTCACGTGAAGCCGGCCCGACACGAAATAGCCGATGTGCTCGACCTGGCACGTGTCGGTGCCCACAACCGGCTTGATGCACTCCGACCATTTCCAGCCGGGCTGGAACGTATAGCGGCCGATCTGTCCGCCGGCGAGGTTCACCAATTCGACGGTGGTCTTCGCCGGAGTCCGGGTTTCGTCGGGCTTCGTGAAGTCTCGGTTCTCGACACCAGGCATACCACAGTCTCCCTCGCTCAGCCGCAGACCTGCCGTACTGCGGTCTCCAAGATCGCGTAAATGTAGTCCCGCGCCGACTCCGACGCGTTACAAACATCAGGTGACGTTTCGAGTCCAGCCGATCCCTGGCGAGCGATGCGTTCCGCAGATCGAGCGCCGAACAGCTGAGGAAATCGGACGACGGCCTCCAGTTGGTTTATCTGGGTCGTCGATATCGCGCTGAATCTTTGGCAAGAAGCCCGGTGGGGTGATCGCAGTGTCGACGACACCAACACAGAGTTCACCTCTCGATCAGTACGGACCGCGTTCAAAGCGCATCCGACTACGACGACGTGCAGCGAAGCACCTACAACGTCATGTACTGGGACAGCGACGAGAACTAATCGTTGGCCCGTGCCTCTTGTTCTGAGCGGAAGAACGGGGCCTGGGTGAAGCCGCTGTCGCTCGCCAACAAGATCTCATTCGCCCGCTTCAACTCGCGCACTTCGCGTTCGAGATCTTTGATCCGTGCCGCATCGGACGTGCTCGTGCCCGGCCGACGACCGACGTCGATCTCGTGCTGCTTGCACCACGTCCGCAACGTGTCCGAGTTCACCCCGACACGCGGACCGATCCGATGCACCGCCGCGTTCAACGACAATTCAGGTTCCTGCTCACGAGCCTCCGCAACGAGCCTGATCGCTCGAAGCCTCAGCTCTTCGGGGTACTTCCTCGGGGCTGGCATAACTCCACCCTTTCGTGGAATCAGACCCTCCATCAAACCCGGCGCGCTTCAGTTCGGGGAGGGCCGATGAACGTGACGCGCAAGCTTCGTTGGTTCGCGGCGTTGGCGGCCGTCGCGCTGCTGGTGGGGTTGCTGAGTGCCGGAAGTGCCGCGGCTTCGCCTTCGGGCGGTTCGGGTGGCGAGCGCGTCAGGGTCATCGGCGTCTTCCATGACTCTGTTGGTGATCCCCACGCCGCGGCGCAGGATCTCGAGCGGCGCCACAACGGCAGGCTCGAGTTCGTCTACGGGCATGCCATCAAGGGCTTCGCCGGCGAGTTCCCGCGTGCG
>DATLFA010000057.1:0-174920 GCA_035525225.1 Acidimicrobiales bacterium | reverse complement strand
CGCGGCAGTGGCCCGAGTTGGTCGTGAAGTACCAACAGTCCACCCGGCCGAAGGACCCGCGCGATCTCACCAAACAGGGCTGCTTTGTCGCGGATGTGAATGCTGACATCCATCATCCATACCTGCGCGAAGCGGGCGGCTTCGGAGGGGAGCGCCAACGCGTCTGCCACGCGGTAATCGACTTTGTCCGAAGCGTGCGTCATGTCGGCCAACGCGCGCGCCGCGTCGATTCGCACCGGCAACAGATCGACCCCGGCGACGAGACAACCGAACCGGTCGGCGATGAACCGACTCGGCCCGCCCAAACCACAACCGACGTCGAGGATCGTGTCATTGGCGAGCGGCAAGTCGATGCTTGCCACCGCGACGGCGAGCGCTTCGAGTTGCGGGTAACCGCCGAGGTTATGGCAGTCAAGACCCCGCGTGTACAGGTCGGCGGCGGTGACCTCACCGACATCAAGACCCTCGACAGACAGTGCACTGACCACAGTATCGACTGACGTCATCGCGCCATAGAAACGACTCAACCGCAGTTCGTCTTCGGAAGCCGGTATTCGAGGTTCGATCGCCACGAAACTTGCCCCACTTCCGACGGATCTTCGCCGTCGGTCGAAATTCTGGCTCAGAACCGAAGATGTTGCCGCTTGCCGAATTCGACCCAGCGAGGGTCAGGTCTCGGCGGTCTTGGAGGACGCTACGGGTAGCCCTGCGCGGCGCCACTCGGGGAATCCTTCTTCGAGTTTGCTGGCGCCGATGCCGTCGGCTTGGAGGACTCGCACCGCCTCGCACGCGTAGGCGCAGTAGCTCCCTCGGCAGTACGCCACGACTTCGGCGTCGCGGGGGACCTTTCGTACCTGCTCGTAGAGTCGTTCGGGATCGATGGACATCGCTCCGGGGATGTGTCCGGCGTCGTACTCGGCTTTGGGACGGACGTCGAGCACCACCAGGCGCCCCTGGTCGAGGCGGCGCAGGAGGTCCTCGCGGGTGACCGTCGCGATGCCGTCTCGCGGCCCCAGGTAGGCCTCGGCGACGTCGCCGAAGCCGGCTACGTGACGGGCGGCGACGTCGCGCACCGCGGCCCACAGCTCACCGACCCGGTCGCTGGTGAGGCGGTAGTGCACTCGGCTGCCGTCGCGACGACCGACCACCAGTCCGGCACGGGCCAGCACCTGTAGATGATGCGACGTGGAGGCGACGCTCTGGCCGATCTCGAGCGCGAGTTCGGCGACGGTGCGTTCACCCTGGGCGAGTACGTCGACCAGTTCGCCACGTTTGCCGCTGCCGAGCGCCTTGCTCACGAGCGCCAGGCGGTCGAACAGCGCGTCCTTTGCCGCCCGGTCTCTCATGTCCGTTCCTCCGTGCCGCTGCGTCGGCGACGGGAGCGGCACCCACAAACGATAGCCCCAAACCTTCACTCATTCGTCTATTCAAAGAAATCCTTGACATTGGAGCGCTGATCCCGTAGAACTCAAATACTCGCTTGATCGTTTGATCACTTGAACCGTAGGGAGACCAAATGCTCACCTCACCGAACCCGACTGCCCCCGAGACGTCACCGATGCCAGCCGCGGTCGACCCCGAAGCCCTCAGGGCAGAGATCCGCCGCAAGTACGCGGAGGTCGCCAACAACCCCGACGGCGCCTTCCACTTCCACACCGGCCGCCCTCTCGCGGCCAAGCTCGGCTACCCGGCGGCCATCCTCTCGGCGCTGCCCGACTCGGCGATCGCCAGCTTCGCCGGCGTCGACAACCCCTTCACGGCGGGGCGCATCCCAGTCGGCGGCCACGTGGTCGACCTCGGGTCCGGCGGCGGCTTCGACTGCTTGGTGGCGGCCGACCTGGTCGGCCCCACCGGCAAAGTGATCGGCGTCGACATGACCCCCGAGATGCTCGAACGGTCGCGGCACGAGGCGGCCAAGCTCGGCCTGCGGAACGTGGAGTTCCGAGCGGGCATCCTCGAGCAACTCCCCGTCGACGACGGTTGGGCTGACGTCGTGATCGCCAATGGGGTCCTGAACCTCGTCGCCGACAAGGTGCAGGTCCTCCGAGAAGCCCTCCGCGTCCTGCGGCCCGGGGGCGTGATCCAGTTCGCGGACATCGCGATCGGACAGAGCCTGCCCGAGGCGGCCCGCTGTGACATCGAACTGTGGACCGACTGCATCGCCGGCGGGCTCTCGATCGACGAGTGGGCGGAGGCGATCATGGCAGCGGGCTTCGACTCCGTAGCCGTCGGCCTCCCCACCGACAGCTTCGGTGGCGCCGCCGGCGAGCCTCAAGCGCGCGCCTACGCGGTGTTCGGCCACACGTTCCGGGCGGTCAAGCCGTGACGGCCCCGGATCGGACCCTCGACGCACCCGGGCTGGCCTGCATCGACCTCACCCCCCTCATCGCCTCGACCATGCGCGATCTCCAGCCAGGCCAGGTGCTCGAGGTCCACACCGACGACCCCGCCGCCAGAGCCGGCGTCCCCGCGTGGTGCCGCCTCACCGGCAACCCCCTCGTGCAAACCACAGAGGTCCCTTCCCACCCCGACAACCAGACCATCTTCCACATCGCCAAAAAGGAGCAATGACATGAACACCAACAACCCAACCGCCACACCCAAGATCCTCATCCAAGGAACCCACGGCGCCGAGAACCCCGAGAAAGCCACGCTGCCCTTCATCGTCGGCAACGTCGCCGCCACCGCCGACCAAGACACAGTCGTGTTCCTCACCTCGGAAGCGGTTCGCCTCGCCACGCACGGCTACGCCGACGACATCACCTTCGGCGACCACCCACCCGCGGGCAAGATCCTCGCCAACTTCGTCGCCAACGGCGGCCGAGTCTGGGCATGCGGCGCCTGCACCGGCCCCCGAGGCATCACCGCCGACGACCTCGTCGACGGCGCGACCATCGTCACCGCCGCCAACCTCACCGAAGCCCTCGTCGACGGCGCCGCCACCGTGGCGTTCTGAACAAACCGACGAGATCACATCGACGACGCGACAAGCGCCCGTCTATGGCCGCTGCCGCCCGAGTCGCGTTCGGCGCCCCGACGCCATATCGCGAGTGTCTTACCAGCCGAGGAGAAAACAGTGACCATACAAATGGAGCAGGACGGAATCGCAACGTTCGACGGAACGGCCGAAGCCACGGTGACGCCCGCGGCAAGTGCCGCACCCCAGAGAGTCCGCATCGACGTCAACGAGCTGTCCCGACGCGTCCGGATCGGCAAGCGAGCCGAGCTGACGCTGGTTGACCGCGTGTCGTTCACGCTCTCGGCTGGCGAGCTCGTCGCGATCGTCGGTCCCAGCGGAGCGGGCAAGACAACGCTGTTGGAGGCGATCGCGGGCATCACCCCGGCAACCTCGGGATCGGTGCGCTTCGACGGCATCGACCTGCACGCCAACCTGGGGACATTCCGCAGCGTGCTCGGCTACGTGCCGCAGGACGACATCATCCACGCCGACCTGGCTCTGCGACGCACGCTCCGCTACGCCGCGCGGCTGCGGCTCTCGTCGACGACGACCGCGGCCGACGTCGACGACGCCGTCCAGCGAGCGATCGACGCCGTGGGACTTAGCGATCACGCCGACGTCCGGGTCGGGTCGCTCAGCGGCGGGCAGCGCAAGCGCGCCAGCATCGCCGTCGAGCTACTCACCGATCCGCACGTATTCTTCCTCGACGAGCCGACGTCGGGCCTCGACCCGGTCACCAGCGCGGAGCTGATCGCCCGCCTGCGACAGCTCGCCGACCGGTCGGCAACGGTCGTGTTCACCACACATTCGGTCGAGGACCTCGCTCAGTGCGACCGCATCGTGTTCATGAACCGAAGTGGGCGAGTGGCCTTCGTCGGGACCGTGTACGACGCGCTCGAACACTTCGGGGTCCACTCGGTAATCGAGCTCTATTGCCGCCTCGCCGATCCGGACGGCACCACCTACACAGCCGGCGCGGCCACTGCCGCGCCAGCGCCCGACGCCGGTCCCCGAGAGGTGATCGGGCGATCAGTGGCGAGCGGTCTCACGCAATGGCATGTCCTCACCCGACGGACGCTCGAGACATTCGTGCGCAACCGCTTGACACTCGCGATCCTGGTCGGATCACCGGCGCTGGTCATCGGCATGTTCGCCACCCTCTTCCGGCCCCGCGCGTTCGACTTCCACGACCCGAGCCCGGGCTCGATGGTGATGATCGGCTTCTGGGTCGTCTTTGCCGCCTTCTTCTTCGGGCTCACCTACGGCTTGCTGCAGATTTGCACCGAGCGAACGATCCTGCGCCGTGAGCGTCACGTTGGCCTGAGCCTCGGCGCCTACGTGGCGTCGAAGGTGACCGTCCTCGTGCCGTTCCTCCTCCTCGTGGTGGTGGCCATGCTCGGTGTGCTCCGCCTGTTGGATCGCCTACCCAGTCGCCCACTGCCGACGTACGCCTCGATCGGGGTCGGCCTGGTGCTGTGCGCGGTCGCCGCCCTCGGTGTCGGCCTGCTCACTTCCGCGATGGTCGGAAACGTGGCTCAGGCGACGCTCGCCCTACCGATGCTGTGCTTTCCCGCTGTGTTGTTCTCCGGTGCCATCCTCCCGGTGAACCTCATGGCGGGGACCGGCGCAGGCTTCAGCATGGTGATCCCAACGCGGTGGGCCTTCGAGGTCATCGGTCATGACCTCGGGGCGCGGCGGATCCTCGCTGAGGGCGGCTCGCCACTAGGGCCCCCGCTGCTCGAGTCCTACGGCGACGCAGGCACATACTCCGCCGGCACCTACTGGCTCGTTCTCGCCACGTTCGCAGTCGTATTGCTGTTCGCCACGTGGGGTGTCCTCGTGCGCACCACTCGGGGATCGATGCGCTGAACGCCGAGCGCCGACTCCACAGACTCCTACGTGTTCATGAGGGTCTGCCCAGAGTTTGGTTGACTCGTTGGGTTGAGAGCTTTCAGGCCGCGAAAGAGCGGCGCTGTTAAGTCGACAGCTCAGTCGGGTGAGCGACGGTGGCGCTCTGAACCAATGTTCGCAAGGTTGGCAACGTGCCCATTGCGCGATGTGAAGAGGAAGGACTTCGTCGTCGGCGCGCAGGGCCGCCGTCGAGAGGGACGAGAAGAAGCGGCGCCGATCACTGCTACCGCTTTTTCTACCGGACGGGTAGCAACACGACGGTACAGAGCGGCACGGAGGAGCGAAACACCGCCTAAAAATGCCTGTTCAAACAACCTTTTTGGGGGACAGCAAAGCACGGGCCGATACGGGCTGTTGATAATGTCAGGTTGTGCGTCCGTTCGAGGTTGCGGTGCCCCAGAGCGATCTCGACGACCTGCACCGTCGTCTCGCCCGCACCCGGCTGGCCGAAGCACTGGCCGGCGTCGGCGGCGACCACGGGTTGCCCCGGCCCGTCGCCGAAGCGTTTCTCGACCGGTGGCGCCATCACTACGACTGGCGAGAGTGGGAGTCTCGCCTCAACGAGCATCCACAATTTCTCGCAACCGGTGCGGGCGAGACGGTGCATCTCTTGCACGTTCGCTCGCCCGAGGCCGACGCGTTGCCGTTGGTGATGACCCACGGATGGCCCGGATCGATACTCGAGTTCCTCGACGTCATCGGCCCGCTCGCCGACCCCCGTGCGCACGGAGCAGATCCGGCCGATGCGTTTCACGTAGTGGTTCCGTCGATGCCCGGGTACGGATTTTCGGGTCCGACGACGCGCGCCGGGGTGCACGTCGACGTCGTCGCGGCGGCCGTCGCGGATGTGATGAGCCAACTCGGCTATGAGCGATTCGTGGCGCAGGGGGGTGACTGGGGTGCGCTCGTGACGCGCCGCCTCGGTGAGGCACACGCCGAGCGCGTCATCGGCATTCATTGCAACATGTTGTTTGCACTACCGGCCGACGGCGAACGATCGATGGACGGTGTCACCGACGCCGAGAAGGCGCGCATGGTCGACGCGATGACTCGGATCAAGCACGGCGTCGGCTACATGTCGATCCAATCCACCAAGCCGCAGTCGCTGGCATACGCGCAGTCCGACTCACCAATGGGGATTGCGGCTTGGATCCTCGAGAAGTTTTATGCGTGGAGCGACTTGGCGATCGGTGAAGACGGGCTGCCCACGATCGACGGCGTGTTCACCCAGGACCAATTGCTCACCAACGTGATGCTCTACTGGCTTACCAACACCGCCGGCTCGGCCGCACGGCTCTATGCCGAATCCGCGCGGGCCGGTGTTGCCGCGACATCCCCGTGGACCGGCCGCGTCGAGGTGCCGACCGGGCACGCGGTGTATCCGCGCGAGCTGTTGCAGACGCCGCGGGTGTGGGCCGAGCAGCGCTACAACATCGTTCATTGGACCGAGCAACCCCGCGGTGGCCATTTCGCCGCATTCGAACAGCCAAAGCTGTTCGTCGACGACATCCGCGCCTTCGGCCGAACGCTCAGGGCACTGCGCTGACGGCCGATCGCCGCGGACGTTGCGCAATGCATCGCCGAGACCCGGGCTCGCGAGAGCAGCGTGCGGCTACTGATCGTCGCGAAAGCCAGTGGCAGGGCGAGCGAAGACCTCGCGCACGAGTGGCTCGAAAGCTTCGAGAGGCAGCGTGTCGTAGCTCGGATCGAACGACACCTGATCCCACGCGCCGCAGAAGTGCGCCGCGGCGTCGAAGAAGGGGCTCTCGCGGTAGCGATCACGCGAGTTCTTGTCGAGGCCCAGCTTGTCCCAATAGTGATAGCCCTGGAAGACGCCGTGATGACGCACGACCCAGGTGGTCTCGGCATCGACATAGGGCTCGAGGATGGCGGCGGCGAGCTCGCTGTGATTGGCCGGGGCAATGACATCGCCGACGTCGTGGAGCAGCGCGGCGACGATCATGTCGATGCGAGCCCCTTCGCGCATGGCCCGCGTCGCCGACTGCAGCGAATGGTCGTAGCGGTCGATTCGATAGCCGAGGGTGTCGCCCTGCATCGAGCGCAACAGACCGAACACGTTGTCGACGAGGTGCGAGTGAAGATGGTCGGTGGCGCGCTCGACGATGTGTTCGAACTCGTCGGTCGTTCCCTGATCCATACGGACGAACGACGCAGTTTGCTTGGTAACCACCGAGCCCCCTTCGACTGACCTCTCGTCACGATACTCTCAACGGTCGCGTGAGCGTCGGCCGAGGGGAGCCTCCACATGCAGGTCTATGACGAGTTCTCGATGTTCGCGGACAATGCCGCGGAGGCGGGGCTCGAGTGGCGGGGGGCGCCATCGGTCGAGCGCCGATCGATCGCGGTGAGCGGCGGGCGCAACATCAGCGCCTTGGTCTGGCAGCCCGAAAAGCCCGCCGAGCTCGTGTTGCTGCACGGCGGCGCGCAGAATTCCCATACTTGGGACACGGTCGCGCTGGCCCTCGACCGCCCGCTCGTCACGATCGACCTCCCGGGCCACGGTCACTCCGATTGGCGAGACGACGGTGACTACCGTCCGCAAAGCATGGCGGACGACGTGGCGACCGCGTTGCGGGCGTTGGCACCTTCGCCGATCCCCTTGATCGGGATGTCGCTCGGCGGCATGACCGCGCTATGTCTCACCGCGCGCCATCCGTCGTTGGTGACCAAGCTGGGCCTCGTCGATGTGACGCCCGGAGTCGACCATGCAAAGGCCGAGCCGATCATCGCGTTCGTGACCGGGCCCGAGTTCTTCGACGACTTCGCGAGCATCCTCGCCCGCACGATCGAGCACAACCCGACCCGTACAGAATCCTCGCTGCGCCGCGGCGTGTTGCACAACGCACGCGAACTCGACGACGGCCGGTGGTCGTGGCGCTACGACCCGATGCGGTCGTGGAAGCGCACGCCGTCCGACGAAAAGGCAGCGCCGCCCGATGCCGGCGCACCAGCACCGGACTTCACCGCGCTGTGGGACGAATTGGCCACCATCGCGGTGCCGGTCACGCTGTGGCGCGGCGCCCGGTCCGGCGTCGTCGACGATGCCGATGTCGAGCGGTTCGTGCAGATCCAGCCCACCGCGACGGTCATCGTGGTCGATGAAGCGGGGCACAGCATCCAAGGTGACCGGCCCGTCGAGTTCGCTCGGTCGATCGAAGCGATGCTCGCGGTAGCGAACTGAACCAGCGCTCTTCGCGAGCGCTCAGAGTTCGTCGATGCGGCGGAAGCACTCGGCGTGTTCGACGCCGATCAGTTGTCCGCCGGTAGTGAGCTCGTCGACGATGCGGTGAGAGAAGGCGTCGCGCTGTGATCGATCACCGTCGGTGATGTACATCGTCGACTCGTGCTGGCTGGCGTGCGCCAATAACGCGTCGACTTTCGCGTCGGCGAAGCCCGTGACGTCTTCGCCGTGGTTGGGCTCTTCGGTTTCGAAGAGCAGCAGTGTCGACGGTCGATGATGCGGCAGTCGATGTTCGGGATAGAAGTGCGGATCGCGGGCGCCGACGATGCCGTCGCACGCGAGGAACCCGGCGGCGCGATGGTCAGGGTGCAACCGCCACCGGCGCCACGGGTCGTGGCCGAGGACGACATCGGGCCGCAGCACGCGTATCCAATACGCGACCTGGCTGCGACGCGCCAGCGTTGCCTCGAGTTCGCCGTCGATGGCGTCGAGGAAGACGACCTCGCCTGTCGAACCCATAACGTCGGCTGCGGCGCGTTGTTCGAGCTTGCGGGTGGCGACCAGCGCGCGGGTGTCCGCGTGCGGATCCCACGTGCCCTTTGCGCCGTCGGTACACACGAGGTGGTTGATGACACAACCCTGCGCCGCCCACTTGGCGAAAGTGGCCCCGCATTGGAACTCGGCGTCGTCGGGGTGCGCCACGATGGCCAGGGCACGCGCAGGGGTGGGGAGGTTCAGTTGCACGGAACGATCATGGCTCGATGGTCGCTCTGTCGAAACCCACGAGATCGTCCGGAGTGTCGATGTCCCACGCGAGCGCATCATCGGTCAGCACCCGCAGGGCGAGGCCGACTCGTGCGACTTCGTCGCGATGGCGCGTGAACGAGCCCGGTCCGTAGGCGAAGCGAAACCCGCAGTCGCTCGGAATGCAGATGACGTTGGTCCCGTCGCGGTGACGGTCGGGCACGAGCGTGATGCCGGTGAACCCGCGCACCACCGTGAGGTCGCGTGCACGGGGGAGATCCGCGTGCGCCACGATGACTTCGTCGTAGTGCGGACGGAGCGCTTCGACACCGGCCCCAACTGCGTCGTTGAGCCCTACACCCGGACGCCACAGCACCCTTGCGCCGGCGGCCTTGCCCCACGCGGCAACGTCGTCGTCGTCGCACACGATCGCCACGGGAAGCTCGCGCGCGGCGCGCACAACTCGGGAGGCGAGCTCGCGCGCCAGCTCGGCGCGCTCTCGCGCGTCGAGCACCGGCGACAGGCGATGCTTGGCTTGTCCAAACGACTTGATCGGAAGCAACACCACGGCGCTGGGCGAAGGCCGGACCGGCTGCACCATCGCCGCAGAGGCTAGCGGCGGATTATCGCCGCCAATGTGTCGAGCGCCGAAGCCCTTGCGCCCGAGCGGCCCTTTCAGAGCGGGAGACTAGGGTTGGGGTATGAAGATTCGTGTTGCCGTGCTCGGCGCGGGTTCGTGGGGTACCACATTCGCGTCGCTTGCGGCACACAACGCGGAGACCGTCGTTTGGTCGCGCGACGGCGACTTGGCCGAGGAGATCAACCAGCACCATCGCAACGGCAGGTATCTGCCCGCATTCACTTTGCATCCGGCGTTGCGGGCATCGAACTCGTTGGCGGAGACCGTCGGTAAAGCCGACGTATTGGTGATGGGCGTTCCATCGCATGTCTTCCGGACAACCCTCGCAGCGGCACAGCCCTACCTCCGCGCTTGGGTGCCGATCGTCAGCCTCACAAAGGGCTTCGAGCAGCACACCAAGCTGCGCATGACCCAGGTTGCGGCGGAGATCGCGACCGGTCATCCGACGGGCGTGTTGACCGGTCCCAATCTGGCCAAAGAGATCCTCGACGGGCATGCGGCCGCCGCGGTCCTGGCCATGGCCGACGAGCACATCTCCGAGCGTCTGCAGGACATCTTCGCGACCGACCTGTTCCGTGTGTACACCAACGTCGACGTGGTCGGCTGCGAGGTGGCGGGCGCGTTCAAGAACGTCATCGCGCTCGCTTCGGGTATGGCCGACGGCCTCGGCACCGGCGACAACACGCGCGCCGCTGTCATCACTCGCGGGCTGCACGAACTGACCCTGCTCGGCGTGACGATGGGCGGCAACCCGTTGACGTTCGCCGGTCTCGCGGGCATGGGCGACCTCGTCGCGACGTGTATCAGCGCGCAGAGCCGCAACCGCTACGTGGGCGAGCAACTCGGGCGGGGACGGTCACTCGCCGACATCGACGCCGAGATGAACCAGGTGGCCGAAGGCGTCAAAGCCGTTCGCGTGGTCAAAGATCTGGGCGACGAACTCGGGCTCGACCTGCCGATCGTGAACGAGGTCTACCGAGTGGTGGTCGACGGTCAGCCTGCATCCGAGGCCTACCGCGGATTGTTGCGGCGCAAGGTGGGGCGAGAGACTCGCACTCAGCCTGTCCGCTGACCGAGACGACGATGGACACCACACGACCGCGCGCGCACACAACCGAATGGTTCGACGACGTTTTGCGTTCGACCGCCCGCCGAGCCGGCCGCAAACGCACGTTGACGCGCGAAGAAGCCGCGCATCGCACAGCGGCGGCGGTCGCCAAGCTCGACTGGTACTGGCCGTATTGGTTGGATCGCCAGCTGCGCCCGGCGCACGCGGCGTTCGTGCCGCTCGGCGATGTCGCGTCGATCGAGAACGTGACCGCGCGGTCCTGGACGACCGTAGGGACGATCGCCATGGGCGCGTTGGCCGTCGTCGATCCGACGGGTTTCGTCATGCCGGCGAGCGGTCAGTGGGGCATCGATTGGATAGTGCATGCCGGCGACCGCTGGTACCTGCCATCGCGCGAGGCCTCGGTACGGCAACGGGCCGTCGACGACACTCCTGTTGTCGAGACAGCCATCCGTATCCCCGATGGCGATGCCATCCAACGCGTATTCGGTATTTCGGGCGAGCACGATTTCGGTGATGTGGTCGTGATCGAGATCGAGAACTCATCGCCCGTTCCCATTGCCATTTCGCTGGCTGTTCGCCCGGCCGACGGTACGAATGTGGGTGTGATCGACGCACTCGAGTTCGACGGCAACGTGGTGCGAATCAATGAGCAACCGGCTCTCGTGTTGCCGAGAGCGCCCTCCGGTTTCGCGGCCGGTAACGCGGAGCTCGAGGACTCGGCCGTGGTCGTCATGAACGAACGGGCTGATGCTGCTCCTCCGCGTCGCACCACCTGCGTCCTGGGCCTCGCCAATGGCGCAGTCGTGTTTCCGTTGGCCCACCGCAGCACCATCCGCTTCTACTTCGCGCCTCGCGCGCCGCGCCGTTCGATACTACGGGCGCCCGAACGCGTGCCCGACGCAGCTGCAGTCGCACGCGGCTGGCATGCGCATCTCGACCGAGCGATGGCGATCCGCATCCCCGAGGATTCGCTCGTGCGCGGCTATCGCAGCGCGGCGCGCCGGCTGCTGTTGGCGATCGACGGGCCCGACTTCGCGTCGGCGGCGCCGCAGACGGGGTTCAGCGTCGGCGACGAAACGACCATCGCCACGGCGTTGGCGCGCATCGGGCTCGGTGCACACGTCGCTCCGCTGCTGGTAGGGCGCATGGACGATCAACGCATCGAGAGTTGGGCGCGGCGCGGCGACGCGTCGATGGCGCGAAACCTTGCCGCGCTGAGCGCCATCGTTGCGCATTGGCGCGCGACGCACGACACGGTCGTGGCCCACGCCGTGCTCGTGCCCGCCGTGCGCATGGCCCAATGGTGCGGCCGGCGCATCGAGCGGGGCGCCGACGCGCTGGCGGCGCGAGCATTGGCCCCGATCGTGCAGGCGCTGGCCGACATGGCGCGCGCGGGAGGGCAACCCGACACCGGTGCCGAGATCGACGATTTCGCTGCGGTGATCAACTGGCATGGCGCGCGCGACGAGCACACGCCGAGCGCGCCCGAAGTCGACGTGTCCGCGGACGGTGCCGAGGTCGCTCCGTCGCGTCGCGGTCTCGATCTTCGCTCGACGATCGAGCGTGCCGCGCGCGACATCGGGGGTGGTCTGGCGACAGGCTTCACGCGCGTGCTCGCGGTGACCGGCCACCTGTCGGCGGCAGGATCGTGGCCGTCGTTCGTCCACCCACGCCTGGGTTCGGGCAGCGGCGGACTGGGCGACGACCCGCTCGTGTGCGCCCGATTCGTCGAGGCCGTGCGGGACCTCGCGGTGATCGAGGACGTCGCGGGCGGCGGGCTACGTCTCTTGCCCCTGTTGCCCGACGGGTGGCGAGGTCAGTCGATCGACGTGGCGCACGTGCCCACCTTTGCCGGGATGCTCTCCTATTCGGTGCGTTGGCACGGCCAGAATGCGGCGCTGTTGTGGGAACTCGACTCGACATTCGAGGGCGAGGTGCGACTTTGCGCGCCGGGCCTGTCGCGCGAGTGGTCGAAGACGGCCCGATCAGGAGAGGCTCTGATCGTGCGACACGAGCCATGAGGCAGTAGCGACACGATGGACGTGCGGCTCAACGACGAACACGCGCTGGTACAACAGACTGCGGCGCGCCTTGCGGCCGACCACGCGTTGCTGGTCGCTCCGACCGATCACGAACGTGCAGAGTCGGACGACGGCGCCTGGAGTGCGCTGCGCGACACCGATTTCTTGGCGATGCACGCGCCCGAGGATCAGGGCGGTGCCGGCGCCAGTGCGCTCGATGTTGCGTTGGTGGCCGAGCAACTGGCCGCGCGGCTGTGCCCGGTCCCGTTCGTCGCGCAGGCGATTCTCGGGCCCGAACTCCTGGCGCTGTCTGGGCTCGGTGAACTCGTTGCGGGGGTGGCATCAGGGTCGCAGCGGGTAGCGCTGGCGTTGGACGCGAACCTGAACGGCATCGCCCGCGTGGGCGAACCGGCTGTCGCGTGGGATTCCGCGCACGCAACCCACGCGCTGCTCCTCGACGAGGCCGATCGGCTGTGCTGGTTCGAGATCACCGGCGACGCGCTGCCGGTGCTCGATCGCACTCGTGTGGTGCGCGCCATCGACGCGAGCGGCAGCGTCAACTTGCCGCGCCTTGCCGATGTCGCGATGTCCGCCGATGATCGAGCCCGCTTCGACGCGTTGGCGTACACCGTGATCGCGGCTGATCTCGTGGGTGTGATGGCGAGCGCGGTCGATTCGGCCGTGAGCTACGTCCGCGATCGTGAGCAGTTCGGGGTGGTGGTGGGAACGTTCCAGGCGGTGCAGCATCTCGCGGCTGACGCCGCGGTGTTCCTCGAGGGTTCGCGCTCGTCGATGTGGCACGCGGCGTGGGCAGTCGATGCGTTGGCACCGAACGAAGCTCGTCTGGCCGCGCGACAGGCGAAGGCGTATTGCTCGCGGGCGGCGCGCCAGGTCGTCGAGATCAGCGTGCAGTTGCACGGTGGGATCGCGATCACATGGGAGCACCTCGCGCACGTGCGGGTGCGTCGCGCACTGTTCCTCGTGGCGAGCTTCGGCGACGAGCGCGCGCATCTGCGCGCGATCGCCGATGCCCGTCTCGGTGAAGTGCCGGCGGAGGTCGCTCACTGATGGACTATCGCGACAACGCCGACGAGGCGCAGTTCCGCGCAGAGCTGAGATCGTGGCTCGCGGAGCACGCACCGGCCGATCCGCCGCCCCGCGACGCCGACGAGCGCATGGAATACAACCATCAGTGGCATCTCGCGCTGGCACAGGGCGGCTGGTTGGGACTGTCGTTTCCTGTCGAGTACGGCGGGCAGGGTCGTTCGCTGATCTACGACGCCATCCTCAACGACGAGCTCGGCGTGGCCGGGCTACCTTCGGTGCCGGCGATCAACCACATCACCAACGCCATCCGGCTCTTCGGCACCGAGGAGCAGAAGCGAGCGCACCTCCCCGGGTTGTTGTCGTGCACCGTGTTGTGGTGTCAAGGGTTCAGCGAGCCCAATGCCGGCTCTGATTTGTCGTCGCTACGAACGCGCGGTGTGCGCGTCGCCGAGGCCGGTTCTCCCGACGTCTACCGCGTCGACGGGCAGAAGATCTGGACGAGCGAAGCGGTGTGGGCACAGTGGTGTCTGCTGTTGCTGCGCACCGAGTTCGATGTACCGGCACATCGCGGTCTGTCGATGCTGATGGTGCCGATGGATACACCCGGCATCGAGTGTCGCCCCATCGTCACGTCGTACGGCTCGAGCGAGTTCGCAGAGGTCTTCTTCACCGACGCGGCGGTACCCGCCGCGAACATGCTCGGTCAGCCCGGCCAAGGTTGGGCCATCGCGATGCAACTACTCGGCTTCGAGCGTGGGCCGGCCGACATGGGCTGGACGGCGCGCCTCGAGCGCACGCTCACGATGCTCGAGACGCGTGTGCGTTCGGGTGAGCTCGCGGTGTCGCCCTCGCAGCGAGAGGCCCTGGCCGGAGCGTGGGTCGAATTGCAGACACTCAAGCTGCACGTCCAACGAAGCACTGGCGCGCGGCTCGATGGGCACGCGCCCGGTCCCGAGGGTTCGATCGACAAGCTGCTGATGACCAACGCGGACCAACTGCTCGGTCATGTCGTGCTCGACGTACTCGGCGCCGAGGCCGTTCTCGACGACGTCGCCGCGTTCCCTGGCTATGTGTGGTCGCGGGCACAGTCGATCTTCGGCGGCACTCAGCAGATCCAGCGCAACATCGTTGCGCAACGCGTGCTCGGGCTACCGCGGCCGTGATACACAGCAGCTATGGCTGTCACGTCTGGTTCGGGTCGGCTGCGCGTAGTCGTCGCCGCAGTGTTCGTCTTCGGTCTGGTGTTCGTGACGCAGACGCAATCTGCGGCGGCGCAGACCCAAGGTGAGCGCATTCATTCGTACGACGTGCAAGTAGTCGTCTTGGCCAACGGCACGATCGACGTGACCGAGACGATCGACTACGACTTCGGGTTCTTCAGCCGTCACGGGATACTGCGCGAGTTCGTCACCTCGCAAGGCTACGAACCAGCTGATGATCCAGACCCGCGGGCGACTTCGGTGCGACGCGATCTCGAGTGGACACGTCGGTATCCGCTCGACGTGATCTCGGTCGAATCCGACGCACCCGACAAGTACGCAGTCGAGTCGGTGAAGCCGAGCTTCAACGCCGACCTCCAGACCAAACGCGTTCGTATCGGCGACAAGGATGTGTCGGTCAACGGCAGGCACATGTACACGATTCGCTATGTGCAGAAGGGCGCGGTCAACGCCCTGCCGGGTGACGACGAGCTCTACTGGAACATCGTCGGCACCGGATGGAACGTGCCCATCGATCAGGTGCGAGTCGACGTGGCCTCCGAAACGGGAGCGATCACACGTGTCGCATGCTTCAGCGGAAGCGCCGGCTCGACCACGGCCTGCCCGGCCCAGATCGTCGACGGCGTCGCACAGTACACCGAGGCCGGTCTCGGCCCGTTTCAAGGTGTCACGATCGTGGCCACCATCCCTGACGCCGACGGGCCTGCTGTCGAGCCGGTCAAAAACATCCGCGAAAAGTGGTCGCTCGAGCGAGCCTTCGACATCACCCCGGCGACGGTGGCTGGCGCGGCGGCGGTCGGCTTGTTCGGCATCGGTGGCGTTGGCCTGTTGTTGTTTCGCGTAGGCCGCGACCGTCGCGCCATCGGCACGGTCACCGACATCGCGTTCTCCGAGGGCGCGGAAGACAACAGTGAGCGTGTCGGCTTGTTCGAGAACGTGCCGACACCGGTCGAGTTCGTGCCCCCCGACGGCATCAGACCTGCGCAACTCGGCGTGCTGATCGACGAGTCGGCCGACAATCTCGACGTCTCGGCGACCATCGTCGATCTGGCGGTGCGCGGCTACCTCCGCATCGAGGAGGTCCCCAACAAACGCGGGAAGGTGAAGGACCACCGATTGGTGCGGCTGGCCAAGAACGAAGGACTGTTGCCGTACGAGCAACTGTTGGTGCACCACTTGTTCGAGACGGGTCCGGTCGTCGAGATGTCACAACTGAAGAACAAGTTCGCATCGGACATGAGAGATATCAAGAGCGCGCTCTACGACGACGCGGTGGAACGCGAATTCTTCTTCAGGCGGCCCGATCAGGTGCGCCAGAAATGGACGGCGATCGGGTTCTTCGGTCTCGCGATCGGCGCCGGGCTGTTGATCGCCTCGATCTTGCTGACGCACAACGCGCTCGTGGTGGCCCCGCTGGCGGTTGCCGGGCTGGCGCTCGCGATCGGGGCTCGTTTCATGCCGCGACGTACGGCCCGCGGCACGGGGGCATACCGGCGTGCACTCGGCTTCGAGGACTTCATCGAGAACTCGGAGAAGCACCGAGCGCAGTTCGCCGAGCGGGAGAATCTGTTCACCGAGTATCTGCCGTATGCGATCGTGTTCGGTTGCACCGACAAGTGGGCCCGGACGTTCGAGTCGCTCGGGTATCAGCCCGACACGACCTCGTGGTACATCGGTGCCTACCCGTTCGCGTTCGCCTCGTTCAGCAATTCGATCCAATCGTTCAGCTCGAGCGCGGGCACGTTGTTGTCGTCGACGCCGGCCTCGTCGGGTGGCAGCGGAGGCGGCGGCGGTGGATTCTCGGGTGGCGGTGGTGGCGGAGGTGGCGGCGGATCCTGGTGATGGCGCGATGCGGGACCGTCACACGATGACGCTGCGGATGATCTCGCCGTGTTCCATCTCGCGGAGGGCATCGTTGACCTCGTCGAGGCCGATGCGGCGCGACACCATCGACGCCAGGTCCAGGCGGCCCGATTCGGCCAAGGCGACGAAACGGGGGAAGTCTCGCCGGATCTGTGACGAGCCCATGTTCGACACCCGGATCTCTTTCGCGTCGAGGAAGAGACCGAGCCCGGGAAAGCTGATCGTCGAGTGGATCGAGGGCATGCCGACGACGACCACGATGCCGCCGCGACGCGCGCAGTTGTAGGCAGTGGTGATCGTCTCGGGTCTGCCGACGACCTCGAATGCGTAGTCGGTGCCGCGGCCCTCGGTGCGTTCGCGGATCTGCTCGACGGGATCACCGTCCGCAGGATCGACAAGATCGGTGGCGCCATGTTGGGCGGCGGCCTGGCGCTTCATCGGCATCGGATCGACGGCGAAGATGCGCGATGCACCGGCGATGCGTGCACCCTGCACCACGCACTGGCCGACGCCGCCGCAGCCCACGATCGTCACGGTCGATCCGGGCGTCACGGCCGCGGTGTTGAGTGCGGAGCCGATGCCGGTCGTCACCGCGCAGCCGATCAATGCCAACTGCTCGTCGGGAAGGTCGGTGTGCACCGGCACCAACGAGGCTTCGGGCGAGGTCATCATGTCGGCGAATCCACCGAGCGACGCGAACGCGGTCAGTGTGTGCCCGTCGGCGCGCCGGGCGCGTGGCGTGTCGGTCCCGCGGAACGTGTCTTCACAGAGGTGCGACTGGCCCCGCACGCAGTAGAAGCAGTTTGAGCACGCAGGCAATCCCGAGCCGACCACCCGATCACCGACGTGCACCCGGCTCACCGCAGATCCGATCTCGAGCACGCGACCGGTGACCTCGTGACCGAGGATCGACGGAGTGATCCACGGCAAGTGGCCGCCCATGACCGCTACCTCGGTATGGCACACACCGCTCGCGGTGATCGCGACCACCACATCGTGGGGGCCGGGCGGAAGCGGTGAGACCTCTTCGACCGACAGTGGTTGATCGACACCGACGAAGACGCCTGCTCGCATGGGCCCGCACTTTCCCCCGCGCGCCGATGGCCGGCGCGGCGCGGATCGTAGCGCTCAAAGGGCCGCTCGGGCCCGGTCAGCGAGCGGCGAGGTCTTGGATGCTGTCGTCCGGGCGAGCCGCGATGATCTTCGTCGACACGACGAGGTCGTGGCCGGCAGCTTCGGCGTGCACGACTGCTCGTTCGATGACGGCGAGCAATTCGTCGAAGGTCGAGCCATCGTCGGTGTCGGCCACACCGATGCTGACGGTGAAGCGGGGAACGCCGTGGTCGACGAACGACGCCGCAAGTTCGCTGCGGATCCGGTCGCACACCAGGGCGGCACCCTTGGCCGTCGTCTGCGGGAAAACCATGAAGAACTCGTCGCCCCCGTCACCGGCGACGAGATCCTCGGGACGCACCACGCGGCGGGCGATTTGATCGAAGCGCTGCACGGCGGCATCGCCGATGTCGATCCCATGCGCACGGTTGTAGAGACGGAAGTTGTCGAGGTGCACGAGCGCCACCGCGAAGGGCGTGCCGCGTTCGACGAGATCCTCGATGGTCGCTTCGAGGATCTCGGCACCGGACTCGTCGGCCGCCGCCCCGGAGATGTCGCGGTTGCGCTTGCCGATGAGCGCGAGCGCGACCGTCAACTCGTCGGCCTGCGCCACCGTGGTCGGTGCATCGACGGGCGCCGTCGTGTGTAGCACTCCGGTCACCGTCCGCTGCGAGCGGAGCGGGACGCATACTGCGGACACCGGCTCTCCCCCACGGATGGCGAGGAAGGGACACGCGTCGAGATAGTCGGAGCTCTCGAAGCGCATCACGCGATCGAGGCGCATTGCGGGACACATCTCGCGATCCGGGACCGTGCAACCGTGATGGGGATCCGCGCCGAAGGTCAGAGCCTGCTCGAGCGCACCCTCGTCGGTGGTCGTGAGTAGCTGCGCGTTCGCGTCAGGAACGACCTGACCGATGACTCGTGACGACAGCGTCCACAGGTGAGGCGTGTCGAACACCAACTCGAGTCCTCGGCCGAGACGCTCGACGCGCTCGGTCTTCGGAGCGACGACACTCACGGGCCGCGTCGATCCCTCGCGCCGATCGAGTAACTGGACCGATTCCTCCGCGCGTTCGTCCTGTGTAACCACAGCCGGAGGCTCGGGTTCGGAGAAGGGGGTCTGCGCGAACGCGCTCGGGGCGAACTCCCGTGCCGATTCGGGCTCCACGGCGACGGCCGACTCGCCGTGATCCGCCGACCACGCGAACGCGATCGCGGGCTCTTCGGGTTGCGTGAATGCCCCGTCGTCGTCGGTGACATCGAACTCGGCGGGCGGCGGGGGGGCGTTGAGCTCACCGAACCTGTTGGAATAGCCACGACCGACCTCTGCAACACCCCTCGCGCGCTCGTTGCGTTCGGCGAGGGCATCGGCTTCGGCCTGCAGGCGCGCGCGACGGCGGCGCCGGCGCGAGCTACGGCGCGAACCACGGCGGGAGCTGCCCGTGTCGTAGTCGTCGTCGCTTTGCTCGTCTTCGAACTGGTCCTCCGACAGGAGCATCGCTCCGCCGGGCAACTCGATCGGTGTGAATCCGAGATGGGGATGATCGAGGGGCTCGGGAATGTAGGGCGGGGGCGCCGGCGGCAGGGCGAGCATGTTCGGGTTCGCGCTCGGATCGCCGCCGTAGTAGCCGGCCGCCACCTCACCCAGGAGTGCGACGGACTGCTCGGCCGCCTCCTCGCGCTTGCGTGCTTTGTTGGATCTGCCGGCGTCGGGGTCAGGGGTCTGTTCCTGCCTCGGACCTCGGTTTCGTCCAAATAGGCCTCGGTTGGCCGACATCTTGCCTCCTGGCGGTCCTCGCTGTGTCAACCATCGGAAGCTCGCGACCCGGATTGAGTGAATCGCGACGGGCGAGGCGATTCACCACCAGGTGATTCATTAGCCTCGGGGTCGTGAAGGTCGCCTTCGGTACCGATGAGACAACCGAACTGACCGAAATCGTGCTGCGGGTGCTGGGCGACGCCGGGCACGAGGTGGTGCTCACCTGCGTCGATCGGCCGTGGCCCGAAGTCGGCCGATCGGTCGGGCAAGCCGTCGCCTCGGGTGTGGCCGACCGCGGGGTCGTGTGTTGCTGGACCGGTACCGGCGTGTCGATCGCCGCCAACAAGGTGGCCGGTGTGCGGGCCGCTCTGTGCACCGACGGGGAGACGGCCGCCGGTGCCCGTCGCTGGAACGACGCCAACGTCCTCGCCCTCGGACTGCGCCTCACGTCGCCCGCCGTGGCGCGCGAGATGCTCGACGCGTTCTTGTCGACCGAGCCCGACCCCGGCGAAGCCGAGCACATCGCGCAGCTGCCATGACCGTACCGATGCTGCGGTCGGCCCTCCGGGCCAAGTCACCGGGCTTGTCCGTCGAACGTGAGCTCTGGACGAGCGGCGCCGACATCGTGGTCGGTATCGACGAGGTCGGTCGCGGCTCGTGGGCGGGGCCCCTCACGATCGGGGCGGTGGTCGTGCCGAAGGACAAGCGCGTCTACAAGATCCGCGATTCGAAGATGCTCACCGAGTCCGAACGCGAAGCGCTCTACGACCGCATCGCGTCGTGGTCGTATGCGTGGGGGGTAGGTCATGCCTCACAACGTGAGTGCGACGAGATCGGCATGTCCGCGGCGCAGCGGCTCGCGGCGCGGCGCGCGCTCGATGCGTTGCCGTGCCCGGTCGATCACGTATTGCTCGACGGCAACTGGGACTTCGTCGGCGGCGGCAACGTGACCCGCATCATCAAAGGCGACGCAACGTCATTGTCCATCGCCGCGGCATCGATACTGGCCAAGGTCACGCGCGATCGCATCATGCGTCGGCTCGCACCGCAGTTTCCGGGCTATGACTTCGAACGTAACAAGGGCTACCCGTGCCCGCGCCACAAGGCGGCGTTGCAGGCATGGGGGCCGACGTCGATCCACCGGCGCAGTTGGGCGTTCATGGACGACATACCGTGGACCGGCATCCCACGGGCCCAACCGGACTTCGGCCAAGGTGCGCTGTTTTGAGTCGACTGCGAGAACTTGTCTTCGCGAGCGCGCTGTGGACGATGGTCGTCTGGGGCACCAGAGTGCGAAACATCGCCGGCGACGACACCATGGGTGGCGGCGAGAAGGCATTCGGTTTCGTCGTCTGCGCGGCGTTCATCGGCGCCGCGATCGCGATGTTGGCTCTGCTGGTGGCGCGCCGGTCGGCATCGCTGCGCGCCCTGCTGCCCGTGTTCGCCATCGCCACGGTGGGGTGGTGGGCGGTTCGTTCGGTGATCATCGTCGTGAACGATCATTCGATGGCATTCCGCATCGTCCACATCGCGCTCGGCATCATCTCGTCGGTGCTCGCCGTGGCCGCCTGGCGGGCGGCGCGAGTACGCTCCTGAGCATGGGTCAACCGGTCACCGTCATCGAAAAACCCTCGTCGCGTGCGGGTGTCGTGCGTTTCGAGACCAACCGAGTGCTCACCGGTATGGGCCACGAGCGCTACACCAGCGCCGAGCAGGCGGTCGGCAACGATCCCGCCGATGTGCTGGCCCGGCGGCTGTTCGAGCGGGGCGGCATCAAATCCGTCCACGTGAACAGCAGCGTCGTCACGGTCGTGCTCGAGAGCGCGGGTGCAGAGGGCATCAAGGAGATCATCGAGGGCCTGTACACCTACTACCTGCCGGGCGTCGAGCCTCCTTCGGACGACGAGCTCATTGCACAAGCGGGATGACGACGATGGATGTCACTCCGCTCGATGCGCCCTTCGCGTCCACGGTGCGAGGGTGGGACCCCTCCCGTTCGCTGTCCGACGACGAATCGGCGCTACTGCGCGACGCGTTGGCGCGCCATCACGTGCTCGTGCTGCGCGGACACCCGCAACCGACCGCGGCCGAGCTCGCTCGCTTCGCCAACCACTTCGGCCCCGTAGCCCCTGCGGGCGACATGTACGAGGGCATCAGCTTCGAGCATCACGAAGTGATGGCCGTATCGAACGAGCTCAACGAAAAGGGCTACGAGCGCGGCGTGGCCGGCAGTGGTGCGTTGCCATGGCACACCGACTACAGCTTCTTGGCGACTGCCGGTAAAGAGAGCTTCCTCGAAGCGATGGTGCTGCCACCTGGTGGTGGTCCGAACACGATGTTCTGCGATCTCTATGCGGCCTATGACGAGCTGTCCGACGAGTGGCGGGCGCGCGTGCAGGGCTTGCGCGCACATCACACGCTCTTGGCCGCGTCGGGTTATTCGCGCCCAGAAGGCGATGCCGACGAATTGAAGGCGCGCGAACGGCAACGAAACCCCGAGCTCACCTATCCCGACGATGGCACGGGCGCGTGGCATCCCGCGGTGATCACGCATCCCGAAACCGGGCGCCAGGCGTTGTACGTGAGCGAGTTCGTGTCGCACTTCGAAGGTCTCGACGACGAAGAAAGCCGATCGATCGTGCGCGAACTGCTGGCGTTCGCCACGGCGCCCGAGCGGGTGTATTCGCACGCATGGCAGCTGGGCGATCTCGTCGTGTTCGACACCGTGGGCACCGTGCACCGCCGCGACAACTTGCGCACTGATCAGCCGCGCACCATGCGCCAGCTGTCGACACTGCTCGCCGCGTAGTTGTGCGGCTCCGCCGCAACGGATCGGCGGCTTCGCCGCGGAAACGAGAACGTGGAGTGCTCAGCAGCGCACTCAGCCGATCGCCGCGTGTTGGCGGATCCACGTGTGCATCGCGATGCCTGACGCGACGCCGGCGTTGATCGATCGGGTCGAGCCGAACTGGGTGATCGACAGCACAGACGTTGCGGCGCGTCGCGCGGGTTCGGACAGCCCGGGGCCTTCCTGACCGAATATCAACAGGCAGGCGCGCGGCAGCACGGCGGTCTCGATGGGCAGCGCGCCGGGCAGGTTGTCGATGCCGACGACGGCAAGCTCGTGAGCGTGGGCGTAGTCGACGAGGGCGTCGATGGTGTCGTGGTGGCGGATGTGTTGATAGCGGTCGGTCACCATCGCCCCTCGTCGGTTCCACCGTCGTTTGCCCACGATGTGAACCTCTGATGCAAGGAACGCGTTTGCATTGCGCACGACGGTGCCGATGTTGAGATCGTGCTCCCAGTTCTCGATGGCGACATGAAAGGGGTGCCGCCGGCGATCGAGGTCGTCGATGATGGCCTCGAGGCGCCAGTAGCGGTAGCGGTCGATGACATTGCGGCTGTCGCCGTTGGTCAAGAGCTCGGGGTCGAGACGCTCGTCGTCGGGCCAGGGGAGCGAATGGGGGCCGACCGTCATGGCGTCATCGTAAGGGCGCAGTTGCGATAGCGAACACCTGTTCGGTACTGTGGATCGTGTGCTGGCACGGCGGGCGTCCGAGGAATCCTACGATGATGCGCGTGATCGGCTGCAGGTCGTGGCCGATCGCTCTCGGCCGATCACCCTCGCTCGCGACCAGACATTGCCGCTGATCGAGTCGCTGGCGACGATGTTTCCCGATGGCCGGTTGCGTCGGGGCATCACCGTTGCCGTGCGCGGCCCGGGGTCGACGACGCTCGGGTTCGCACTCGCAGCGAGCGCGTCGGCGGCAGGGTCATGGGTCGCCATGGTGGGGGTGGCCGACGCCAACCTCGCAACGGCGGCCGAGCTCGGCGTCACACTCGAACGGGTCGCGGTGATGCATCCTCCGCCGGCGCAATGGTCGGCGACCGTCGCCGCCGTCGTCGGGGCATTCGACATCGTGGTTCTCGCCCCGAGCCACCCCGTATCGGCGGGCGATGCTCGTCGGCTCATGGCTCGGGCGCGCGAGCGCGGGTCGGTGCTCATCACATTGCTGCGCACGGGCCCGAGCGGCCCTTCCGGAGCGGGAATTCTGGCCCGAGCGTGGCCCGAGCGCGTCGATGCCGAGTTGTCGATCTCGACATTGCGCTGGCAAGGCCTGGGCCAAGGGCACGGCAATCTTCGCGCCCGTGTCGCCCGTGTCGACATGACAGGCCGGCGCGAGTTGGCTCGTCCGCGCCAAGGCGAATTCGTACTACCCGATGCATCAGGCCGCCTCGTGTGCGCGCTCGACGAGTGACAGGCGGGTCATGCTGCCGGTTCGCACGTTGGTGGTGTGGTGTCTCGATTGGCCCGTCGCTGCCATTGGCCACGGGCCCGAGGTGCCGGTCGCGGTGGTACATGCCAATCGGGTCATTGCCTGCTCTGTGGCGGCTCGAGCCCAGGGTGTGCAGCGGGGGCAGCGTCGCCGTGAGGCGCAGGGTCGTTGTCCGGATGTGTTCGTCGCCGAGCGTGACGAATCACGCGAAGCGCGTCTGTTCGAGTCGGTGATCGCGGCGTGCGAGGCCTTCACCCCTCGTATCGAGATCACGCGTCCCGGTAGCTGTGCTTTCGCCACTCGTGGCCCCTCGCGTTACTTCGGTGGTGATGCGCTGCTCGCGCAGCAGGTGCAGACCCGTGTCCGCGAGGTCTTGGCCGGACGCACCGATTGTCACATCGGTATCGCCGACGGACCGTTCGCGGCATCGATCGCGGCGCGCGCCGCGCCCACCCCGCATGTGGTCCTATCCGGTGACACCGCGGCCTTCCTCGCGCCGTTGTCGGTGACCATGCTCGAGCAGCCCGACATCACCGACGTCATGTTGCGATTGGGCATCACCACGCTCGGACAACTCGCGGCGTTGCCGCTGCGCGACGTCGTGGGGCGGTTCGGTTCGTTGGGAGGGTGGTCGCATCGCATCGCGTCGGGTCTCGATGATCGTCTCCCCGACGCGCGCCGCCCGCCTCCCGAGCTCGAGGTCGCGCTCGAGTTCGAGCCACCGGTCGAGCGCATCGAACAAGTGGCATTCGCCGCTCGCACGTTGGCCGACGAACTACACACGCGGCTCGACGCGCTCGGGTTGGCTTGTTCACGGCTGGCGATCGATGTCGAGAGCGAACACGGTGAGCGCATCTCGCGGTTGTGGCGCCACGAAGGTGCGCTGTCGGTCGGTGCCATTGCCGATCGGGTGCGCTGGCAACTCGACGGTTGGTTGCAGGCTGCGGCCGCCACCCGGCCGACCGGTGGACTCACGCGATTGGTGCTCGCGCCCGACGAAGTCATTCCGGCGCGTGGCCGTCAACTCGGGTTCTGGGGTGGTGAGACCGAAGCCGACGAGCGGGCCAAGCGGGCGTTGGCCCGGGTGCACGCACTGCTCGGTCCCGACGCGGTACGGGTACCCGAATGGCGCGGGGGCCGTGGCCCCAACGAACAACTCCGGCTGGTTCCCGCACAAAACGTCGAGTTGCGGGGTCGCACGGTGCTGCCGCCGGCACTCTCACGACCGCCCTGGCCCGGTCAGTTGCCCCTGCCCTCGCCGGCGATCGTCTACGAGCACCCGCGCGACATCGAGGTCGTCGACATCGACGACCGACCGGTGACCGTCGACGGGCGCAGCGCCATCTCCGCCGCACCCGCCCTGGTCGGCCCCGATCGGGTGGTGGCGTGGGCCGGCCCGTGGCCGGCCGACGAACGGTGGTGGGACGATGCCCGCCGGTCGCGCCGGGCCCGCATCCAAGTCGTGCTCGACGGTGGCGCCGCCCACGTGCTCGTCGTACACGACGGGCGGTGGTCGATCGAGGCCACCTACGACTGAACTGCCTGCGCTGTCGGGGTCCGTCTCTGGCCCGTCGGGCCCGGGCACACTGTGTCGGTCATGGGCTTCGTCGTCATCTTCGTGATCGCCGTCCTCGTCGGCGCCGTCCTCTGGTACCTCCAGACGGTCGCCGCGACCAAGCGGCGCCAGCGCATGTCCGAGGTTGCCATCCAGCACGGGCTGTCATTCTCGGCGAAAGATCCCTTTCACACGCCGGACACCGTGCCGTTGGCGTTCTTCGATCGAGGTCACTCCCGCAAGGTGACCAACGTGATGTACGGCCGCAGTCCGGATGGTCGTGATCTGAGAGCGTTCGACTACCAGTACACGACGGGGTCGCGCAAGAACCGTCAACTCCACACCTTTTCCTGCGGGTTGATCTCGACGGGTGCCACGTGGCCGCAGTTGACGCTCGGACCCGAGGGCTTCTTCGATCGAGTCGCCGATGTCATCGGCGGCGCCGACATCCAGTTCGAGTCCGAAGAGTTCAATCGGGCGTGGGAGGTGCGGTCCTCGACCCCACGCTTCGCCTCCGCGCTGATCGATCCCGAGATGATGCTTTTCCTCATGGAAAAGGCACAAGGGGCGCGCATCGAAGTGAACGGATCGTGGATCCTCTTTTCGGGCGAGCGGAGAGACCCCGAGTCGCTCCCGCAATCGATTGCTTCTGCCGAGGGTTTTCGTGAAGTCGTGTCCCCGGTCGCGTGGTCGTTGTACCCACCCGCCGAGCCGTGAGCATGCGACCCGATCGCTCGCCGGTAGAACGGTGGTTCATGCACCGAGGTATCCCTCACTTCATCGAGGGCTACGCCGCGGGAACCGACATCCTCACGCGGGTGGCGCCGGTGCTGGCGCTCGTGTTCGTCACCGAAGTGATCGTCCTCAGCTTCGGTGATCGGTTCGCCGGGTTCGTACAGGCACTTACGGTGCTAGGGGCACTCGCGCTCACGCTCGCTGTCGGCGCAGTTGTGAATCGCGTGCGCGGACGGCGCCCGCTGCAATTACCCCACGACGTCGGCCCTTGGGAACTGGCGTTGTTCGTGCTCGTGCCCGCCTTCGCGGCGTTGGTGTTCGGCACCGAACCCGTGCTCGAAGCGTCGGTTCTGTTCATCGGCAATCTGCTGTTCCTGGGGTTTGCCTATATCACCACCAGCTACGGACTGGTGCCGATGACGTTGTGGGCGTTCGGGCAACTCCGCTCGCAGTTGCGCAACGCCATCACGCTGACGATCAAGACACTGCCGTTGCTCTTGCTGTTCGGCTCGTTCTTCTTTCTCAGCACCGAGATCTGGCAGATCGCCGACGACTTCGCCATCTCGCTCTACGTGCTGGCGTTGAGCGCGCTCGTCATGTTGGGCGCGCTCTTCATCGCGTTCGCACTGCGAACCGATGTCACCGAGCTTTCGCAGTTCGCGTCGTGGCACGATGTGAGTCAGGCCTGCACCGACACACCATTGGCCGGGCTCGATCCGACGTCGTACTCGGGGCCGCCGATCGCGCCGCCTTTGGGCCGGCGGGCGCGCCTGAACGTTGCGCTCGTCATGTTCGTGAGCCAGTCGATACAGGTCTTCTTGGTCGCGATCTTGACGTTCGTCGGTCTCGTGGGATTCGGCTTGGTGACCGTGCGCGAAACCACGTTGGCCTCGTGGCTCGGTGAAGACGCGATCACCGCCGGCGACCGCTACATGTCGGGCCACATCTTCGGCAGCCGCGTGCTGCTGTCGCGGCAACTCGTCTTCGTGGCCGGCTTCGTCGCGGCATTCGCAGGACTACAGTTCGCAGTCTCGGTGGTGAACGACGCGAAATACCGGTCGGACTTCGCCGAGGGCATGGCAATAGAGGTACGGCAAGCGTTGGCCGTGCGCACCGCCTATCTGGCCGAGGGCAGAGCCGCCTGACAGATGACAGACTACGCGCCATGGTCGCCCAGACTGATCCGTTCGCGATCGAGATCCTCGACGATCCCTACGACACCTACGCGAGATGGCGGTCGGTCGCACCGCTCTACAAGGTGCCGCACCTCGACGTGCATCTTGTCTTGAGTCACGGTGCCGTCATGGAGGCGATCGCGCGAGTCGACGACTTCTCCAACAATCTCACCGCGTTCTTCATGATCGACGATACCGGTCGGCAGATCATGGTCGCTGCTGGAAGTGACGGCGGCACCGATGTACTGGCGACTGCCGACGATCCGTTCCACCTCGTGCATCGGCGCGCGCTGAATCGCCCGTTCAGTGAAAAGCGCATGGCCGACGTCGAGCACGACTTGCGTGCCATGGTGGGCGACCTCATCGATGTGCAGCTCGCGTCGGGCGCCATCGAATGGGTCGACGGCGTATCCAACATCTTGCCCATCCGTGCCGTCGCGATGCTGCTCGGTCTCCCGGACGGTGACAGTGCGCAGCTCAAGTTCTGGTCCGACGAGGGCATCGAGGTGCTGTCGGGCTTCGCCGACGGCGCACGTATGGCGCAATGCATGGCGCACATCGATGAGTTCGTGCGCTATCTCGGTGGCCACATGGATGCCACGCTCGAGCGGATGCGCGACGGCCCCACACCCACGTGTGTGATCGACATCGTCGCTAGAGCAGAGATCGACGGCGACTACGACCGGCACACTTCGCTCGGCCTACTCGTGCAACTCGTCGGCGCGGGCAGTGATTCGACGACCGGCCTCACCGGTTCGTGCGCGCTCGCGCTCGCCACGCACCCCGAAGTGCAGGCCACGTTGCGGGCGCAGCCGAGCCTGATCCCTGCCTTCGTCGAAGAGGTGCTGCGCCTCGAAACCCCTTTTCGGGGACACTTCCGCCATGTGATGCGTCCGTGCCGGCTCGGGGATGTCGAGTTGCGCGCCGACGATCGCATCCTGCTGATGTGGTCCGCGGCCAATCGTGACCCCGCAGTGTTCGACGAGCCCGACGAGTTGCGTCTCGATCGGCCGACGGCGAAGAACCACCTCGGTTTCGGCTGGGGGATCCACCACTGCATCGGTGCACCCCTCGCCCGGCTCGAAGCGCGCCTCGCCGTCGAAGAGCTACTCGCCCGCACGAAGTCGATCGCACTCGACGGCACGGCGCCGCCGCCCACGTGGGTGCCGAGCTTGTTCTTGCGTCGCCTCGACTCGCTTTCGCTCGCGGTCGTGCCGGCCTGAGCGGCTCGGCCGGCGTGTGTCAGCCGCGCCCCGCGGCGGTGGCGGCTTGTTCGGCTGCGTGGAGCTGGGCCTCGATGATGTCGAGGCCGCCATCCCAGAAACCGGGGTCGGAGAGATCGCAGCCGACGAGGTGGCCGAGCTCTTCGGGCGGCATAGACCCGCCGGCACGCAGCAGCTGAAGGTAGCTCGGCACGAACGCCTCACCGCCTTCTTCGTAGCGCCGGTAGACCGACAGCGCCAGCAACTGTCCATACGCGTAGGCGTAAACGTAACCGGGCGTCGAGATGAAGTGCGGGATGTAGGACCACCACGTGCGGTAGCCGTCGGTGACCTCGACCGCATCGCCGAGCATTGCCGTTTGCGTGCCAGCCCACAGCTCGCCGAATCGATCGACCGACAACTCACCTTCGTCGCGCCGTGCGGTGTGCACCGAATGCTCGAAGCGGTTCATCGCCGTTTGGCGGAAGACTGTCGCGATCGAGTCTTCGAGTATCGATGCCAACAGCGCCAGCTTTTCGTTGGGATCGTCGAGCATCGCCAGCAGCCGACCGTTGGTCACGGTCTCGCCGAACACCGAAGCGGTCTCGGCCAACGTGAGTGACGTCCCCTGATGGAACACGCCCTGCCCGCGCGCGAGGTACGCGTGCAGGCCGTGACCGAGCTCGTGCGCCAGGGTCAATACGTCGCGGGTGCGACTCGTCCAGTTGAGCAACAGGTACGGATGGTGCGAGGGCACGGTGTACGCGCAGAACGCGCCAGGACGCTTGCCCGGACGCAAGGGCGCATCGATCCACGACTCGTCGTAGAACCGCTTGACGATGTCGGCGAGCTCGGTCGAGAACGACGCGTACGAATCGAGCACGATGTTCGTTGCTTCGGTCCAACCGATCCGCGCATCGGTCTGGGCGATCGAGGCCATGCGGTCGTAGTCGGCGATCTTCGGTAGACCGAGGATCCTCGCCTTGAGCCGGTACCACCGTTGCGGGATGTCGTAGCGGCGCTCGACCGCAGAGACCAACGCCTGGACGGATTCGTCGCTGGCCTCGTTGGCCAGGTTGCGCGCCGAGATCCACGTCGGATACTTCCGCATGCGATCGTCGATCGCCTTGTCGTTGAGCAAGGTGTTGAAGATGAACGCACGTGTGCGCAGCCCCGACGCCAGGCCGTCGGTCACTGCCGAAGCCGCGGCTTGCCGCACCTCACGATCAGGATGTTGGAGCCGAGTGAGCCCTTCTTCGAGCGAGGTCGTGCGGGTCGAGCCGTCGGGCTCGGGCAGCTCGAGGGTGATCGTGGAGGTCTGCTCCTCGAAGAGCCGGCTCCACGCGCTCGAGCCGGTGACCGACTTTTCGGTGAGGATGCGCTCTTCGGGCTCGGTGAGCAGATGCTCGCGGAAGCGGCGGATCGACCGCAGATGATGGCGGGCGAAAACCAGCCGGTCGTCGGCGAGAACCGCATCGACATGGTCTTGCGGGACCGCCGCCCACTCGAGCTCGAAGAAGATGAGCTTGGTCGCGATGGCGGTGGATCGTTCTTCGACGCGCTGCATGGTCGACGCGATCTCGTGGTCGAGCACGTTGACGCTGAAGCGCAGCCCCGCGTAGGAACCGGCGCGCCCGATCAATTCGTGCAGCGTGGCCATCTCTCGCATGAACGACTCGAGACCGGCGGCGTCGAGCGTCGCGATCTGGCCGCGGCGTTGTGCGAGCTCATCCGCGATCTCGTCGGCCTGGTCGATCAGTGAGTCGACGCTGGGCTGGTCGTCGAGCAGGGGCTCGAGGTCCCACGCGACGTTCGCAGCAGTGAGGTCGGCGCTGTTCGTTTCGGCAACTGATGACATGATGGACAGGCTATAGACACGAGGGGGAACAATGGGTCGATTGGACGGCAAGGTAGCGATCGTCACGGGCATGGCTCGGGGGACCGGCGAAGAGATCGTGCGTGTGTTCGCGCGCGAGGGAGCGCGCGTACTCGGTCTCGACATGCTCGACGACCGGGCGCGCGCGGTGATCGACGATCTCTCGGCCGGTGATGCTGCCGCGTACCGGCACTGCGACGTGACGTCGCCCGCGGATTGGGCCGCGGCCGTCGACGAGGTACGGGCGCATTGGGGGCGCCTCGACGTGCTCGTGAACAACGCGGCCATCTTGCATCTGCAACCCCTGTCGACGACGCCGGTCGATGTTTTCGAGCGGGTGTTGAGGGTGAACTGTGTCGGTCCGTTCCTGAGCGTTCAGGCGTGTGCTCCG
Organism: Acidimicrobiales bacterium; assembly: GCA_035525225.1. GTDB lineage: Bacteria > Actinomycetota > Acidimicrobiia > Acidimicrobiales > WLNW01 > DATLFA01. Next base: position 144,155 of record DATLFA010000057.1, on the reverse strand, counting down.
TTGATGATCGAATCCGGCGGTGGCTCGATCGTGAACATCGGCTCGACCGATTCGATCAGTGGTGTCCCGACGACCGGGGCGTACACCGCGTCCAAGTTCGCGCTGCGGGGACTCACCAAGGTCGTCGCGCTCGAGTACGGCAAGCACAACATCCGCTGCAACATCGTGTGTCCGGGCGCGGGAAATCCGGAGATGGTCACCGAGTTCTTCGCCAACCACGGCGCGAGTGTGATGGACGACGTCGTGAGTGGCCGGCAGCGGTCGGTGCAGCCCAGCCCGATGAACCGGCCGGGGCGTCCTGTCGATGTCGCGCCCGCCGCGCTGTACTTCGCATCGGACGAATCGAGCTATTGCACCGGCACCGAACTCGTCATCGACGGCGGCCTGCATGCCGGCATGTACGTCGACGTGCCCGGCATGTTCAGTACCCGTACCTCAGAGTGAAGTTCGCCCGGCGGTGACGGCGCCGTCGATGTAGATCACCTGACCGCTGACATAGCGCGCGTCGTGTGAGCACAAGAAGCCGATGACGTCGGCGATCTCGGTGGGATCGCCGAGGCGCTGCATGGGAATGTTCTTGGCGCGTTCCTTGGCGCGGTCGCCTTGATAGCTGGCCGCGGTGCCGTCGCTCACGATGAGACCGGGCCCGACCGCGTTGGCCCTGATGTTGTGCTGACCCAACTCGATGGCCAACGTCTTGGTGAGCGACTCGACGGCGCTCTTGGTCGCGGGATAGATGCCGAGGCCGGGGGACTGCGTCCATGCGGCTCCCGACGAAAGGCTGACGATCGATCCGCCGCCGCGTTCGATCATCTTGGGTGCGAAGGCTTGTGTGCACCACACGATGCCCAGCACGTTGACGGCCAATACTGATTGCGCGTCGTCGACGGTCATGTCGAGCAGACTGTGAAAGCGCCAGATGCCCGCGTTGTTGATCAAGATGTCGCATCCGTCGACGGTGGCGGCCATCGCAATTACGGCATCACGGTCGGTCACGTCGCACTCGCGCGATTCACCACCGACTTCGGCCGCGGTCTTGGCGGCATTGTCACCGTTGCGATCGACGGCCACGATGTGATGACCGTCGCGGGCGAGTCGCTGCGCCGTTGCCTTGCCGATGCCTTGTCCCGCGCCCGTGACCACGGCAACGCCCATGATGGCCCCTCTCGTTGCGCCCGATCCTGACAGATCCGCCCGGGAGCGCGCTCCAACGCACCGGGGGACGCCCGGACAGGGCTCTTGCCGATCGTACAGACGTTCGATACGGTGGCGGCATGGGCTGGGGCAATCCACCGATCACCTGGCGAGAGATCGAACGCACGCTGAGCGATCGCCCGCGGAAGGCCTCGTCCCCCGAACATCCCGGCGATGGTGGCGACAGCCCGGCATGGTCGCGCAAGCGAGCAGCCTACGAGCCGCCGCCGCCGCTGCCGCCCTCGGGCCGGTCTGGCGCCGCCGCTCCGACCGTGCCCTATGCCGAGTTGCACTGCCATTCCAACTTCAGCTTTCTCGATGGGGCGTCGCATGCCGAAGAGTTGGTCGAAGAAGCCGTACGCCTCGGCCTCGACGCGTTGGCCCTCACCGATCACAACGGCTTCTACGGTGTCGTGCGTTTCGCCGAGGCGGCACGGGCGCATGGCCTGCCCACGGTCTTCGGCGCCGAGCTCACCTTGGGTCTCACGGGCAAGCATCTTCCCGGGCAACCCGACCCTCCGGGCGAGCATCTGATCGTGCTCGCGCGCAATCCCACCGGATACGCGCGGCTCGGGTGTGCCATCAGTCGCGCGCAGATGGCCGGCGAAAAGGGGGCACCGCGCATCGCGTTGCCGGAGTTGACCGATATCGGCGCCGGTGGTGACGCGTGGGCGGTGCTCACCTCGTGTCGCAAGGGCACGGTGCCCGCGGCCCTCGAGCGCGATGGCCCTCGCGCCGCGAGACGCGCGCTCGACGACCTCGTCGCCCGCTTCGGTCGCACCAACGTGGTGGTCGAGTTGTGGGACCACGGGCATCCGCTCGACTCGACGCGCAACGACGCGCTCGCCGAGATCGCGATCCATGCCGGTGTCGAGGTCATCGCCACCAACAACGTGCACTACCACCGCCCGGCACGGCGCAAGTTGGCCACCGCGATGGCGGCAGTGCGCGCCCGTCGCTCGCTCGACGAGATCGACGGATGGTTGCCCGCGGCCAGCACTGCGCACCTTCGCTCGGGCGCGGAGCAGGCCGCCCGGTTCGCCCGCTACCCGGGTGTGGTCGAACGTGCGGCAGAGCTCGGTCGGGCCTGCGCGTTCGACCTTGCATTGGTGGCGCCCAGGCTGCCGCCGTTCCCGTGTCCGCCCGGGCACGACGAGATGTCGTGGTTGCGCGAAGTCACCGCACAGGGAGCGCACCGGCGATACGGCCCTCGCGAGGGTGAGCGCGTGCCAGGCGCGTACCGCCAGATCGACCACGAGCTCGCACTCATCGAGCAGCTCGGCTTTCCCGGCTATTTCTTGGTCGTGTGGGACATCGTCGAGTTCTGCCGCACCCACAACATCCTCTGTCAGGGCCGGGGCTCGGCCGCGAATTCGGCGGTGTGTTACGCGCTCGGCATCACCAACGCCGACGCGGTCGATCTGGGTTTGCTCTTCGAACGGTTCATGTCACCCGAGCGAGACGGTCCGCCCGACATCGATATCGACATCGAGAGCGATCGTCGTGAAGAGGCCATTCAATACGTCTACGACAAGCACGGCCGCGATCATGCAGCGCAGGTCGCCAACGTCATCACCTATCGCGCCCGCTCGTCGGTGCGCGACATGGCCAAGGCGTTGGGCTACGCCACGGGCCAGCAAGACGCGTTCTCGAAGTCGATCGATCGATGGGCCGGCCTCGGCGGTGAGAACGCGGCCGCGGGGACGGCCATCGCGGGCGCGGGGTTCGACGACCGGCAGGGCAGCGATACCGTGCCGGGCGCGGTGGTCGAGTTGGCGACAGAGATCGAGCATTTTCCCCGCCATCTCGGCATTCATTCGGGCGGCATGGTCATCTGCGATCGCCCGGTGATCGAGGTCTGCCCCGTCGAGTGGGGCCGCATGGAAGATCGCAGTGTGTTGCAGTGGGACAAAGATGATTGTGCCGCGGTCGGTCTCGTGAAGTTCGACCTGCTGGGTCTCGGCATGCTCTCGGCGTTGCACTACGCGATGGATCTCATCCGCGATCAACACGGGGTCGACGTCGACCTCGCCACCATCCCGCAAGAAGACGTGATCTACGACATGTTGTGCGATGCCGATTCGATCGGGGTCTTCCAAGTCGAGTCACGGGCGCAGATGGCCACGCTTCCCCGGCTGCGGCCCCGCACCTTCTACGACCTCGTCGTCGAAGTGGCGCTGATCCGCCCGGGGCCCATCCAGGGTGGGTCGGTGCATCCGTACATCCGCCGTCGCAACGGCAAAGAGCCGGTGACCTATCTTCATCCGTTGCTCGAGAATTCGCTTGCCAAGACGCTGGGCATCCCGTTGTTCCAAGAGCAACTCATGCAGATGGCCATCGACGTGGCCGGCTTCACCGCGTCAGAGGCCGATCAACTGCGCCAGGCGATGGGATCCAAGCGCAGCCGCGAGCGTATGGAGCGATTGCAGCAACGTTTCGCCGTCGGCGCGACCGAGCGGGGTGTCTCCGAAGACATCATCGTGCAGATCTGGGACAAGCTCGCGGCGTTCGCCAACTACGGCTTCCCCGAGAGCCACTCGGTGTCGTTCGCGTATCTCGTCTACGCGAGCTCGTGGATCAAGTACCACTATCCCGCCGCGTTCTGTGCGGCCTTGCTCAACGCGCAACCGATGGGGTTCTATTCGCCGCACTCGCTGGTGCAAGACGCGCGCCGCCATGGGGTCGAGGTGCGCACGCCGTGCGTCAACGCATCTGCGGCAAAGGCCACACTCCAGTCGTGTCCGTCATCGCACAAAGGTGCCGTGGTGCTCCTCGGTGTCGAATACGTCCGCAGCGTCGGTGCCGATCTCGCCGAACGCATCGCTGCCGGTCGTCCCTATGTCTCGATGGAAGATTTCGCGCGGCGCACCAACGTGTCATTGCCCATCCTCGAATCGTTGGCCACCGCCGGCGCCTTCGATTGCTTCAACGAGCAGGTTTCCCCGGGCGCCCGCCGGCGCCATGCCATCTGGTCGGCCGGCGCAGTCGCGCAGTCGAAGCCCGATCGCCTCGAAGGTATCGTCACCGGCAGTGAGTCGCCGCCGTTGCCCGACATGTCGTCGCGCGAGTTGGCCTTGGCCGACCTCTGGGCATCCCAGGTATCGCCCGACGGCCACCCCACGCGCTTCGTACGCGACCAACTCGACGAGATGGGGGTGGTGGCAGCCGGAGCCCTGCGCACGTTGCACGACAAGGACAAAGTTCTCGTAGCGGGGGTGGTCACGCACCGTCAGCGACCGGCGACCGCGGGCGGTACGACGTTCTTGAATCTCGAAGACGAGACCGGTCTCATCAACGTGGTGGTGTCGCGAGGATGTTGGTTGCGTCATCGCGAGGTGGCTCGTGGCGCGGTCGCGCTGATCATCCGCGGACAGGTACAAGCCAGTGAAGGAGTGGTCAACATCATGGCCGAGCGCATCCATGCGCTCGATCTCGCGGTGCCGTTGCGTAGTCGAGATTTCCGATAAATCTGCTAGACCCCAGCTGATGACAAGTAGGCAGCGATGAAGACGCGTATCACCGAGATGCTCAACATCGAGATCCCGATCGTGCAGGCGCCGATGGGTTACATCGCGCGTGCACAGTTGGCGTCGGCAGTGTCCAACGCAGGTGGGCTTGGTGTCATCGAGACCGGCTCGGGCAAGTTCGACGAGATCAAGCTCGAGTTCGAGAAGATGCGCGATCTCACGGACAAGCCGTGGGGTGTCAACGTCCCGCAGCTCTTCGTGCGCGATCCCGCGGTCGTCGATTTCATCGTCGACAACGGGGTGGGCTTCGTGACGACCAGCGCCGGTGACCCCGCCAAGATGGTGCCGTTGTTCAAACAGGCCGGGCTGACGGTGTTCCACGTGGTGCCGACGTTGCGGGGCGCGATGAAAGCCATCGAGGCCGGTGTCGATGGCTTGGTCGTCGAAGGCATCGAGGGGGGCGGGTTCAAGAACCCCGACGGTGCGTCGACGATGGTGCTGGTACCGCTCATCGCGGCCAAGGTGGGTGTGCCGATCATCGCGGCCGGCGGCATTTGCGACGGCGTGTCGATGGCCGCGGCGTTCGCGCTCGGCGCCGACGGGGTGCAGATGGGCACGCGCATGGTGTCGAGCGTGGAGTCGCCGATCCACGACAACTGGAAGCAGCTTGTGATCGACTCGACCGAGACGGACACTGTCGTCGTCAACCGTTACGCCAAGCCGTCGATGCGGGTACTGCGCACCAACCGCTCTGTCGCCGCCGAACGAGATTCCGAAGCGGCGAAGATGGTCCCCGACTCGATCTTCAAGCTCTACTTCGGGGGCGACATGGATGCGTTCTTCGCATTCGGTGGTCAAGTCGCGGGTCGAATCGATCGGGTCGAATCGGTGCGGGACATCCTCTCGACCACGTGGACCGAATGTCAGCAACGCCTCCGCGACCTCGGCCGCTGGGCGCAGTAGGCGCTACCGGTTGTTGAAGGCCACAGTCGGTGCGTCGCGCACGATCGGTTCGACCTCGAAGTACTCCTCGAGCGTGAAGCGGAAGAGGCGCGCGATCATAAGCGAGGGAATCGAGTCGACACGGCGGTTGTAGTCGCGCACGTTGCCGTTGTAAACGCGCCGCGCTGCTTGGATGCGGTTCTCGGTGGTGACGAGCTCTTCCTGTAGCTGCAAGAAGTGATAGCTGGCTCGCAGATCGGGGTAGGCCTCGCTCACCGCGAGGAGTTGGCGCATGCCGGCGACCAAAGTGTTCTCGGCCGGCGATTGCGTCGCGGCCGACCCTCGCACCGACATCGCCTGCGCTCTGGCTGCAGTTACCATTTCGAACGTTCGCTGCTCGTGGCCCGCGTAGCCCCTCACCGTCTCGACGAGATTGGGGATGAGGTCGTGGCGTCGCTGCAACTCGGCGTCGACGTTGGACCACGAGTTGGCGATCAACTGTCGCTGGTCGACGAAGCGGTTGTACGACAGCAGTACTGCGATCGACGACACCACTACCAACGCGAGCGCGACGTAGACGATGCTCACGACGCGGACTTTTGTGCGAAGGGGACGACGAACTCGGATTTGCCCACGTTTTGCTTATCGAGCCGAACGACGAGTTCTAAAGGAGACTCACTGGGATCATCGAGTGCCTTGGTGACCGCATACAGCCGAAATCTCACCTTCACCTGTTCGCCGGGCGCCGCGGTTGGACCGCTCCATTGGATGTAGATGTCGCCGTCGGGGTTCTGGCCTTCGATGATCCCGTCGGTGGTCGGCACGATGTTGGTCACGAGCCACAGCACGGAGGCATCGGCCGTGCCGAAATCGGCCCGGGGTATGTCGGCGACCAGGATCAAGAACTCCGCCTTGTCGGGCACGCGTCCCCAACTGATGGCCGGTGCGACGTTGTCGAACGCCGCACCGTGGCGTTCAGCCAATTCACCGCTGGTGGCGGCGTCGGGCAGCGAGAAGTCCATCGTGCCCGCCGACAGCACCACCGACGGGGGCCGGGTGGGCCCGGGTGTCTTGAGTTCGCGACCCGATGTGGAGCACGCGGCCAGCAGTACCGCGAGGACCAGGCAATGCGCGAAAAAGGGCAGACGGGCCGGGAGGAAGGGGCGACGCACGGCTTCAGGGTAGTGGTCCGATTTCGGGGATCGACGCGATACCGTGACCCGCGATGACTGCACCGCTTCGGCTTCTCACGGTCCATGCACATCCCGACGACGAGGCATCCAAGGGTTCTTCGACCGTCGCGCGCTATCGCAACGAGGGTGTCGAATCGGCGCTCGTTTGTTGCACGGGCGGCGAAGAGGGCGACATCTTGAACAAGGCGCTCGACTCGCCCGAGATACGCGTCAACCTGCCAGAGGTCCGGCGCCGTGAGCTACAGCGCGCCGCCGAGATCATCGGCTACGAACACGTGCACATGCTCGGTTATCGCGATTCGGGGATGAAGGACACACCGGCCAACGACCACCCCCACAGCTTTCACCGCGCGCCACTCGACGAGGCCGTCGGCCGTCTCGTCGCCGTCCTTCGCCGGCGTCGACCGCACGTGATCGTCACCTACTCCGACGACCAGCAGGGCTATCAACACCCCGACCACGTCCGAGTCAACGAGATCAGCGTGCCCGCCTTCGCCGCCGCCGGCGACCCCGACGCGTATCCCGATCTCGGAGAGCCGTGGCAGCCGCTCAAGATGTACTACACGACATGGTCCCGGGCTCGTATCAAGGCGATGCACGACAAGTTCCTCGAGTTGGATCTCGAGTCGCCCTACAACGACGCCTGGTTCACGCGGCCGTCGACAGATGACAAGGTCACCACCCGCATCGAGGTCGGCGACTACTACCACGTCCGCGTCGATGCGTTGCTCGCCCACGCCACACAAGTCGATCCCAACGAACGCTTCTGGTTCGGCTTGCCCGTCGATGTCGCCCGCACCGTGCATCCCTGGGACGACTACATGCTCGCTCGATCCCTGGTGAACACCGAGATCCCCGAAGATGACCTCTTCGCCGGTGTACGCGACTTCGTTGGCTCTACGCGTTGATCGTCCGCTAGACAAGCGGCATGGCCGCCTTTCTCACCGACGAGTGGTTCGCTCTGGTACTCGACGCGGCCGCGTCGTGGCCGTCGCGCCCGGGTGTCGACGCGGCGCTGCAATGTGTGGTCGCCTCGGCGCCGCCGGGCAAGGTGCAGTTCGTCGTTCGTGTCGTCGAGGGCCGCATCACCGAGATGTCGAAGGGCAAGAGCGATCAGGTCGATTGCACCGTGCAGTGCCCCTACGCGCTCGCCGGAGCGCTCCTTCGGGGTGAAGTCGAACGCGACGTCGCCTACATGCGCGGCGATCTCAAGATCGACGGTGCCTACGCCGCGTTCATCCTGCGACTACAGCCGCTGTTCGAAAGCGACGAGTACGCCGCGTCGTGTCAATCGTTGCGCGAACGGACCCAGTTCTGATCTTGACGCTGCGAGTCGCGCAATAGCTCGTAGTCGACGAGTTTGACTGCGGACCGCTCGAACGCGGCGCGGAGGCTGCTGTCTCGAGTGACGAATTCGAGTTGCTCCACGCGCGCCGACCATTGGGGGTCGATCGCCCGCAGTTCGGGAGTGTCGGTGGCCGGCTCGACGATGATCTCGGTGACGCCCGGCTCGAGCGACTCGATGGCGCGCTCGATCGCCCGCTTGCCCGCACCCCGGATTGCCCGCTGGCGGTCGGGGAACAACACGCCCTCGTCTGCGGCCAGCTGGCGCAACGGAAAGCCGACGTGCCGCTCGGCGTCGCTGTTGGGCAAGCGCAGCGGCAGCTGGAACTCGCACGCGAGATCGAGATAGATGTCGAAGAACTCGGGCCGCTGCTCGAGGGCGCCCAGATGGCTGGTGAGATGGGTGATGTCGAACCCCCAGAGCACCGCTCGTTCGAGTTGCGATCGCAACTCGCGGCGCACTTCGTCGAGGTCGCCGTGATCCCACAAGTCGGTCAGGGTGCGGGGGAAGCCGCCGTCGCCGTCCCACAACGACGGCGCGTGGGTGATCGGCCCCCAGCGGTATTCGTCGAGCTCGGAGTTGAGCGTGAGGTGCACGCCGACGGACTCGCCCCGGTAGGCCGCGGCGGCGTGGCGGGCCCAAGGGCACGGGACCATGAGCGACGAACTCGTGACCATGCCCATACGCATCGACTCGTAGACGCCGATGTTGGCGGCGTGACACGAGCCGAGCAGGTCGCCCGACAGGATCACCACTCGATCGGATGCGCGAAAGCCGAGGCGCTCTGACAACGCGGTCACGAGCGCCACGGTAGTGGACGACTCGCCCGGTGCCCATCGCTCGGCCCGTTATCGGGCGCGGCGTGTGGTGGTGGCGGTGGGGTCGATGGGGCTGCCGAAGGACGGGCAGGCCCCCCACAAGCCGCGTTTGTCGCGCTGTGACTGCAGGCGCAGCACCTCGAAGTCACGGGCCCGCATGGTGTTGGGGGCGATCGACAGCGTCGTGGCATAGCCGCCTTCGATCAGCGCGGCGTTGACGAACAGCCCGTCGTCGACCCGGTAGAGATAGACCAACAACCGGCCGAAGCGGTCGCGGGCCTCGATGTCGCGTTCGACGCGGACGATGCTGCCCCGGGGCAACAGCTGGGCTAGATAGTCGGACGCCTCGGGGCCGAAACATTGAACCGGACGGTTCTCGTCGACGGTTTCGGGCGTGTCGATGCCGAGGAGCCGGACGCGGACGGTCGATCCGCTCAGATCGATGTCGACGGTGTCACCGTCGACCACCTTGACCACGACGGCGGTGCCGGCAGCGCGCGTGGTCGCCGAATTGCGGGGCGCGCACGCGGTGGGCATGAGGGCGAGGACCGCGACGAACAACAGACGAACAGTGCGGCTGCACGGCAAGGAGTGACTCCGTATGCGACCAGACGATGTGGGGGGAAGCAACACCGGGATCGATGGTGCGCGGGAGGGTAGTCGCGAACACGACGGGTCAGGCGGCGTCGGCGGTCGGGAGGGCGTCGAGCTCGCGGGCCCGCGCCGCGGACAGCGCCGCCCGGGCAGCGGCGAGGCCACGGCGACCGACCTCACGGGTGCGTTCGTCGAGCTGCCAACCTGCGGGGAACTCAATGAGGGTCAACTGATTGCTCATGGGGATCAGTATGACGAGGGGGTGTGACAACGAAGGGGCCGCCCGGGTACGGTCGGCGCCCGAACCACCCCACAACAGAAGCCCGCAGCAGAAGAGAGCCGATGGTGCAGCGCTACGGAATGACCGTTCCATTCGCGGGACCCCTCCACGACCAGCGGGCCCGCTTCGAGGAGCTGGCGGCGCTCGGCTACACCGACCTCTGGTCGGCCGAGGCCAACACCACCGACGCGTTCACGCCGCTCGCCCTGGCCTCGGTGTGGACGCCGACCCTGCGGCTGGGCACCGCGATTCTGCCCGTCTACACCCGGGGCCCGGCACTGCTTGCCCAATCCATCGCCACGATCGCCGCGGCCGCGCCCGGACGCTTCGTCGCCGGCATCGGTGCGTCGTCGAATGTCATCGTCGAGTCGTGGAACGGCATCCCGTTCACCGAGCCGTACAAGCGCGTGCGCGACACGTTGCACTTCCTGCGGTCCGCGCTCGCGGGCGAAAAGGTCAGCAACGACTACGACACCTTCTCGGTGAAGGGCTTTCGCCTCGGCATCGTCCCCGAGCAACCGGTGCCGATCCTCGTGGCCGCGTTGCGCGAGGGCATGTTGCGTCTTGCCGGGCGCGACGGCGACGGCGCCATCGTCAACTGGCTGTCGGCGAACGACGCGGCGACGGTCTCTGCGATCGTCAACGCGCAAGGCCCCGGCAAAGAGGTGGTCGCGCGTATCTTCGTGTGCCCGAACCCCGATCGTGAACAGGTGTTGCCGGCGGCGAAGTTCGCGATGGCGGCCTACCTCAACGTGCCCGTCTACCGCGCGTTCCACGAATGGCTCGGGCGCGGCGAGATGCTGGCCGAGCATTGGGCACAATGGGAAGCGGGCGATCGCAAAGGCGCGCTCGACAAGATTCCCGATTCGCTGGTCGACGACCTCATTCCCAACGGCGACGCGGACCAGTGCCGGGCGCACATCCAGCGCTACATCGACGCCGGCATCACCACGCCCGCGTTGTTGGTGATGGGTCTGGGTGGCATCGACACCCGCGAGGCGATCCGCGCGTTGGCACCAAACGGTTAGAACCGCGCCAAGCGCCGCACTTCACGGAAGTGCTCGGCGAGCGAATCGACCGTGGCGTGCGCGTTGAGCCCGCTCGGATTCGGCATCACGTAGACGATGGCGGATCCCATCGGTTGCGTCTGACGTCCGGCCACCGCGCGACGGTCGGCGGCGATACGCCATCCGCCGAGACCGACGAAACATACGACCGCCGGCGCGAGCCAGTTGACGAGCGCGGTCACTCGCGCATGTCCCTCTCGAAATTCGACGTCGTCGACCTCGGATGCCTTTGCGGTGGTGCGCTTCACGAGATCGGTCATCCCGATGTGATGATCGACGAGCAAGCGGCGAGGCTCTCGCGCGTTGGCGTGATCGATCAATCCGGCGGCAACCATCGCGGGCCAGAAACGATTGCCCGGGCGCGCGAACCCGACCCCGGCATCGGCCGCATACGGCGAGGGGTTCAGGCCGACGAGAAGTAGTTGCATCGCCGGCCCGACGTAGTCGGGTAGCGAATGCGCCCGCCGATACACGCCTCGCGACCGGGTCGCCTCGAATCCGCCCCCGTGGACGAGTGCCTCCCACGGAGGCGCCGATGGCTCATCGACGTGCGCCGTTCGTTCGATGCGGACGTTGCGCCCGACTTCGACGCTGCGGTGCAGGTCGGCGAGGGCGAGCGGTAGTGCGGCCCCGGATGCCTCGATCGTCACCTTCACCGGCGCAGGCATCTTCGGCACGGTAATGACCCCTTGACCCCCGTCGTGGGCCGCTAGGGTAGGGGAGACCGGTGTCGCGGTAGCCGGTCCGCCGTACGAATGATCCATCCGGCAGCTAGACAACCGGCTGGTTCTTCGGCATGGTGGTGCGAGTAACAGGCAGGTGAAGACGATGACGTCGACCCGAGAGACACAAGCGATCGCTGAAGCCCTTGCGCTCATCGACCGCGGACTCGGCGACATGCAGCGTCGCAGCCTCGTGTCGGGTGACGAGGTCGCCAATCTGTTGCTCGATGTGCGGCTTCTGCTGATGCTCAGCGAAGAAGCCGAACCGCAGCTCAACTAGTCGTGCCCGTGTGGCCTCTGAGCGGGGAGTCAGGCGATTCGCCACGCGCGTTTCGCCAGGGCGCCGAGGCCGATACCGAGGATGACGCCGCCGACGACGTCTGAGGCGTGGTGGATGCGCACGTGCATGCGGCTGACCGCGACGACGGTGGCCAACGCGTAGTACGCCGGTTTGGCGCGGCTGCCGTCGGAGAGCAAGGCCGCCGCGAGGAACGCGGAGCTCGCATGACCGCTCGGAAAGCTCGACGTGCGCGGGATCCGCAGATGGCGAGGTCGTTCGAACTGGGGCACCGGGCGAGTTCGGCCGACCAACGATTTCACGCCTCCGTTGACGAGGACCGACTCCACGCCAAGCGCGGTGGTCGTACGCAGCGCCCGTTCGAACCCGTCGGGTCGCACGAGACCCTGGCCAACACCGAGGAGGTGCCACAGGATGCTGAAGTCCGCCAGCTCTGTGATGCTGTACATGAGCCGATCGGCGACCGGTCGTCCCCGGAGCCCGTCGAAGAGCCCATCGACCATGTCGTCGAATCGATCGATCGCCGATCCGTTCACCCCGGCAGCGTAAGGGTTCTCGCTCGGCTCCGGCGCGCGTCTACGATCACGCATCCGCCTACCCTCCTCGAAGGGGGCCTCCATCAGCGCCGACTCGCCCTCAACAGAAAGCGACGTAACTCGCGAGGCCATCTTGCGGGTCAACAACGCCTTCTACGAGGCGTTCGAGCGGCGCGACATCGATGCGATGGCCGCCGTGTGGGAGCTCTCCGATCGAGTCGCCTGTACCCATCCCGGTTGGACGACGCTGCACGGATGGCCCCAGGTCGGCGCGTCGTGGCGTGCCATCTTCAACAACCCGCCGATCCAGGTGATCGTCACCAATCACCACGTAGTGGTCGGCACCGACATGGCCTTTGTGACCAATGACGAGAATCTCATCGACGCGCGCGGTGGCGGCACCGTGGCTGCCCTCAACGCGTTCGCGAGCGACGGTCGGCAGTGGCGCATGATCGCGCATCATGCGTCGTCGGTCGCCCCCACGGTCTGACGCGGCCGCGTTCGTCATCCGAGCTGATGGAATATCTTGCGTAGCTCGTCGCTGTTCTTCGAAGGCACCACGTAGCCGGTCTCGTCGCGGATCTCGTCGAAGTGATCGCGTACGTCTTCGACGGTGAGATCGGGGTTGACGTAGCCCTGTGTCAGGCCGACGAAGAATCGGGCAATGACACCGCCGCCCGCCGAGTAGACCTCGCCGGTGACCGGGCAGTCCTCATGGCACAACCAGACGACGATCGGTGTCACGAGCTCTGGCTTGAGCTTGGCGCCGAGATCGCCCATCAACGCTTCGGTCATACGAGTGAACGCCACCGGCGCAATCGCGTTGACCTTGATGTTGCTCTTGGCGCCCTCGATGGCGAGCACGCGCGTGAGCCCGACGAGACCCATCTTCGCCGCGCCATAGTTCGCTTGGCCGAAGTTGCCGAGCAAGCCGGAGTTGGACGAGGTGTTGACCACGCGGCCGTAGTTCTGCTCGCGCATCTTGATCCACGCCGCCCTCGTCACGTAGAAGGCGCCCTTGAGGTGCACATCGAGCACCGGATCGACCAGATCGGGCTCCATGTTGTGGAACGCCTTGTCGCGCAGGATGCCGGCGTTGTTGACGACGATGTCGACCCGTCCGAAGGTATCGATCGCACTTTGCACGATCGCCGCGCCGCCCGCGGGTGTGGCCACCGAATCGGTATTCGCGACCGCGTCTCCGCCGAGGCCGTTGATCTCCTCGACGACGAGCGCCGCCGGGCCGAGCGACGCGCCGGTGCCGTCGACGGACCCGCCAAGGTCGTTGACGACCACCCGGGCGCCCCGCCGGGCCAATTCGAGCGCGTGGGATCGCCCGAGACCGCCACCAGCACCGGTGATGATCGCGACCTTGCCGTCAAAGCCGATGTCCGTCATGTTGATCCCTCGATCGAGCTGAAGTCGGCGGCAAGGGTAGCGACTCGCCTATCCTGACGAGACGTTATGGCCAAGAAGCGCATCTACGAGCTACGCACGAAGCAGACCGTCTACGCGGCACAGCCGCTACCAGGCGTCCCCGAGGGCACCAAGGGGTTCGTGATCATGCCCGGCGGGCTCACGTGGCACCGCTACCGGGTGCGCTTCGACAATGGCGTCGAACTCGGTCTCCTCGACCGCAAGCAGCTGTCGCTGCAACCGCTCAGCTGAACGCCCCGGCGGCGCCGAACATGCCGCGGTGCCATCGGCGCGGGGTGAGCAGTACTGCCCGCGGATAGTCCTCGAACAACCACCGCGCGAAATTGCGCCGTGTCCATCCACTGAGGCCCGCGACGCGCACCGCGGCGTCGAGCGCGCGAGGTTGCGCGAGCACCGATTGCAGCTTCACCGACATGTGGTGATCGGCGAACAAGGCGCGCGCGACCGCCTTTTCGTACTGTGCGAGCACGACGCTTGCCGTCGCGCCATCGATGACGGCACGTGCCGCGAGCATTCCCGTGAGCACTGCCTGCGCGATGCCTTCGCCGGTCATCACGTCGGTCGCCGCGGCGGCGTCGCCGACGAACATGGTGCGCGGCGCGGTCAACGCCACCTTGTCGATGCGCGCGGGTATCGGCCACGCCCTGTGCGGCGATTCGGGCACCGCGTGTTCACCCAATGCGGCCGCGATGTGAGGGGTCGCCAACAACTCCGGCCACTGGGTCTTCATGGAGCTCGTACGCGTGCCCGCGTCGCGGGTGATACCGAAGCCCACGTTGGCGCGCCCTTCGCCGAGTGGGAACGACCAGACATAGCCGGGCAACACCGACGGTTCGAACCAGACGATCATCTTGTCGGCCGCGGTGCCGGTCACGTTGGTGAAGTACTGGCGAAAGGCATGCCATTCGCCCAGATAGTGCGGTGGGCTCGCGCCGAGGGCTTTGCGCAGCGGCGACCACATGCCGTCGGCACCGATCGCGAATCGGGCGCGTATGGGTCCGAGACCATCGGCGATCACCTCGACGTGATCGTCGTGCACGGTGATCGATCGGAAGGCGTGCCCGTCGTGCACGGTGGCTCCCACGTGCCGTGCCCGCTCGACCAACGCGAAGTCGAGGTCGAGTCGACGCGCGACGACGGCGAATTGCCCTTGGCCGCGCGGCAGGGGGAACTCCACCTCTCGCCCGTTCGGTCCCCGCACGATGATGTCGTCGACGCGGTGCCACGAGGGCACTTCGAGCGGATCGAGCCCGAGCGACTCGAGATGGCGCAGCGCGCCGGCGGTGAGGCCGTCGCCGCAAAACTTGTCGCGGGGAAATGTCGCCTTGTCGATGACGACCACCGAGCGACCCGCCTGCGCGAGCGTGATGGCCGCGGCAGACCCGGCCGGCCCGGCGCCGACGACAACGGCATCGACGACGTTCAACGGCGAGACCTCGCCCGTTTGCGAGCCGGTTTGTGAGCCGGCTTGTGACCGGCGTGCACCACTGCCTCGAGACCCTGCTGGATGCAGTCGACGAACAAGTCGATCTCGGTGATCGCGGCACGGTCGATGTTGAGGCCGATGTACGCGGTGCCGAGATAGCTGAGCAACGTGACGTTGACGGCGGCGCCGCCGAGCGGGCCGATCGGATACTGCGCGACGATCGTGGAACCTGCGAAGTAGGCCTCGATGTCGGCGCCGGGCACGTTGCTCACATTGAAGTCCTGCCCGCGCAGCGCCGCGGTGAACAAGTTGGTGACGACGAAGCGGGGCAGCCGGCTGACGAGGCTGGTGAGTGGCTCCATCAACGACAACATCGGCTCGTCTCGCTGCGAACGGATGAGGTCGCGCATGGTGCGCATGTGCTCGATCGGATCTTCGATGGCGATCGGTACCTCGAAGCGCGCCGGTACGAATTCGTTGCCCGAACGATCGGCGCGCTCTGCGAAACGATTGTTGATGGCCATACCCATGCGCAGTCGCTCGACCGGCATGCCCATGGCGTCGTGATAGCGGTTGAGGCCATTCGCGACCGCGACGACGAGCGCGTCGTTGAGCTTGGCGTGCGCGACCCGGGCAGCGGCCTTCAGTGCGCTCACGTCGACATCGAAGGTGTGCAGGCTGCTCGAGGTCGAGCGGCCCTGCATCAGCGGTGAGAGCGGCTTGATGCCCGACCGCGCGGCACGGCCCACCGAACCCACGACCGCGGCGGCGCCCCGGGTCGTGGTGGCGGGGTCTTCGCGCAGGCGGTCGACGATTTCGAAGCCGCGTTGCACGAACTGTTTCTGCCGGTGTGCCTCGTGACGCAGCGCGCCTCTGAATCGCTGTGCCTGGTTGAGCACGACGACGTCGGGCTCGGGCGCCATGTCGGCTTCGTACGCGGGTTCGGGTTCGAGGTCGACCAGTTCGAGCAACAGCCTCACCGCGCCGATGCCGTCGGTGATGGTGTGGTGCAGCTTGGTGATCAGCGCGGCTTGCCCGTCGACGAGGTCTTCGATCACGACGAACTCCCACAGGGGCCGATCGCGGTCGAAGCTCTGCATGACCATGGGCTCGACGAGCGCGATGACGTCGTCGAAGGTATTGCGGCCGCCCGCCGATGCGAAGCGCACGTGGTACGAGAGGTCGAAGTGGGGGTCGAACTCCCACCGTGGCGGCGCGATCGAGTACGGATTCCACACGACGCGCTGGCGTAGCCGCGGGATGTTGCGGGTGGCCCGATCGACGCGGTGCATGACGCGAGCGCGATCGGGCGTGCGGTCGAGCACCGTGATCGCGGTGATCGTGCTGCGCAGCAAGGGGTTCGTCTCGATGACCCACATGATGCGATCGAAGTCGGACATCCGATCGTCGTAGCGCACGGAAAGAGCCTAGATACTGCCGGCGAGGGCCTCGGCATCGAACGCCGCCTCGACGCCCAGATCGACGCGCACCAGCGTTGCCGGCGGGTTCCTCGATCTCAGCCCAAAAGCACGCCGACCGTGCTTTTCGACTAGCAGAGCAGAACAGGCGCGCCCGCATCGGTCAACCTCGGCAACGCCGCGTGGATCAGAACAACCGAAGCTCGTCCGACTCGATGCCCCGCAACTCGTTGTAGTCGACCTCGATGCAGGCGATGTCGCGAGTCGACGCCAGCACCTTGGCTTGCGGCTTGATCTCCTGCGCGACGAACACCCCCCGCACGGGCCGCAGTAGTGGATCGCGGTTGAGATAGTCGAGGTACCGCGTGAGTTGCTCGACGCCGTCGATCTCGCCCCGCCGCTTGATCTCGACCGCAACCACGCGGCCTTCGATGTCACGACACAAGAGGTCGACCGGGCCGATGTCGGTCGGGTACTCGCGTCGCACGAGACGTAACCCCTCGGCGATGACCGAAGGTTTGGCGGCGAGCAGCACTTGGAGATGCGCCTCGACGCCGTCCTTCTGCAAGCCGGGGTCGGCACCGAGCTCGTGGCTGACATCGGACAGCACTTCGAAGATCGTGACGGTGATCTTGTCCTTGCCGTTGGTGACGACCCATACGTTGTCGTCGATGGCCAACTGATTGGGTGCGTTCATCCAATTGAGCGGCTTGTACGCGCCACCGTCGGCGTGGATCGCGACGCAGCCGTCCGCCTTGACCATGATGAGGCGCACCGCTTCGGGAAGGTGCGCGTCGAGCCGTCCCTGATAGTCCACGGCACAGCGAGCGATGACGAGGCGCATGCGGCGAATCTACCGGTGGCGTCGCCGGCGATGCTTCTCCATGCGCTCGCGGATGAGCGCACGGCGCTCGGTGAGCTCGCGGTAGGTGAGGCTCTCGACGGTCGGATCGACACCGAAACTGCCCTTGACGCCGTCCATGTCGAGCTGCCACGTCATCGGGTCGATGCCGACCTCCGCCGCGAGGCGCATGCCGTGGGTCTGCGCGAAGTAGAGCGCGATGTTCTGTACTTCGCCCAGCAGGTCGAGGTCGGGCGCCAGTGCCGCGATCGCGCCGTCGAGGAAGACCATGTTCTTCACGAACAGCAGCAGCTCTTTCGGGATCTTCGCGCCGTAGCTCACCAACGCCTTGGTGACCCGCTGCAATTCGGCGATGAGCTGATCGCTGGTGAGTTGTGTCGGGTCGACCGGCGGTTGGTCCAGGCCGAGGTCACGCGATACCGCGTCGAGATCGACATCGCGCGGCAGCGCGCCCAAATCGCGCAGCGCGGCGAGCTGTCCTTTGGCGTCGTTCATGGTGCCCGCGATGAGCAACCGCACGAACGCCAGCCGCCGCGGGGTCGAGAGTCGCCCGGTGATCCCGAAGTCGAGTAGTGCGGTACGCCCATCGGGCATCACGAAGAGGTTGCCGCCGTGGAGGTCACCGTGGAAGATGCCGTGCAGCAGCGCGCCCTCCATGAACCCGATCATCCCGGTGCGAATGATCTCGTGGGTGTCGACACCGGCGTTCTTGATGCTCTCGACGTCGTCGAACGCGAAGCCCGACAGCCGTTCCATGACGAGCACTCGTCGCGTCACCAGCGTCGGGTGCGGGCGCGGGATGACATAGCCGCGCTGCTCCAACTCGACGAGGGTCTGCGCGACGTCGATCATGTTCTCGGCCTCGAGGCGGAAGTCGAGCTCTTCGGAAATGGTCTCCGCGAACACCTCGACCAACGCCGGCGGGTTCGCGAGTGCCGCGACCTCGATACGCCCGACGAGAAACGGCGCCAGCCACGCCAACACGCCCAGGTCGCGCCGCACGAGATCGGCTACCTGTGGGCGCTGCACCTTGACCACGACCTCGACCGGCTCGGTCGGCACGGGGCCGTCACCGACGAACGGCGCGACGAACTCGGGGCGCACGCGGGCACGGTGCACCTGTGCGATCGAGGCCGACGCCAGTGGTGTGGCATCGAACTCCGCGAACACTTCTTGCAGCGCCATGCCGAAGTCCTCTTCGATGACGCGCTTCACGGTTTCGTACGATTCGGGCGGTACTTGGTCTCGACATTTCTTGAACTCGTCGACGAGCTCGGCTGGAAAGATGCCCTGCCCGCTCGAGATGATCTGACCGAGCTTGATGTAGGTCGGGCCGAGCTGTTCGGCCGCGACGCGCATGCGGCGCGAGATCGCGGCACGGCTGGCCGTCTTCGATTCGCTCCGCCGCTCTCGCAGCCACCACGTTGCGCCCGCGCGGCCGATCACGGTGACGACGCGCAGGGCCCGGCGGCCCGGCCAACGGCGCGGCGCGATCATCTCGGGTACTTGGCGGCGCGCCACCGACCGGATGGCCGAGAGCCCGACGCGCCACGTCAAGTCCTCCGCGCGGATCAGCCACGGTGGGTTGTCGCTGAACGCGCCCACCGAGAGATCGAGAGGCCCACCCTTGACGTCAACCACGCAGTGCACCCAGCGCCGCTGCCGCGAGGTCGGGGTGGCACACGAGCAGATCGGGCAGATACGAGTCGGGCTGGTTGTAGACGAGCTCGCTGCCGTCGATGCGTGACGCGTGCAGATGCGCGGCCCGCGCGACCGCGATCGGCGCGCACGAGTCCCACTCGTACTGACCGCCCGAGTGGGCGTAGATGTCGGCCTCGCCGAGCACGACGGCCATCGTCTTGGCGCCCGCCGAACCGAGCGAGATCAGCTCGGCACCGATCGCCTCGGCGACGATGAGCGCAGCCACCGGCGGGCGACTGCGGCTGACGATCATGCGCGGTGGGCCCGAGTGCAGCGGGACGAGTGGGGGAGGGTCGGCCGTCGAAAGCGTGAGCCCGAGCGCCGGCAACGCGACGGCGCCGGCCACCGGTTGGTTGGCGATGACGAGCGCGATATGAACTGCCCAGTCCTGGCGGCCTTCGCCGTATTCGCGGGTGCCGTCGAGCGGGTCGACTATCCACACGCGATCCGCGACGAGGCGCTCGGGACGGTCGCGCCCTTCCTCGGACAAGACCGCGTCGCCGGGCCGGGTGCGTGCGAGTTCGCTCATGATCAGGTCGTGCGCCTGACGGTCGCCTTCGCGCTTGAGCACGCCGCGATGGGCGCGGGCGGCGATCAGCTCGTCGCGCAGGGCCAGCAGGAGCTCGCCCGTCATCGTCGCGATCCGGGCCGCCTCGAGATGATCCGACGGGGACGCGACGGGCGGCGCGGACGGCGATTGGGGCATTCCGGTCACGGTAGCGAATGCAACAGCCGTCGGGGGCCCGAGCGGCCCTCGGCAGAGCGGGAAACAGGGCCCGAGCGTCGCCAAATCCCGACTTGACCGGTACGATTTCTCGCCGTGGCATACGAGCTGACCCAGTTGCGTGAACTCGAAGCGGAGTCGATCCACATCATCCGTGAGGTCGCCGCCGAGTTCGAGCGCCCCGTGCTGCTCTTCTCCGGCGGCAAGGACTCGGCGGTCATGCTCCACCTGGCGAACAAGGCGTTCTGGCCCTGCCGGCTGCCGTTCCCGGTGATGCACGTCGACACGGGGCACAACTTCGACGAGGTGCTCGACTATCGCGATCGGCGCGTCGCGGAGCTCGGCGCCCGGTTGATCGTGGCGTCGGTGCAGGCCTCGATCGACGTCGGCCGG
The DNA here is from genome assembly GCA_035525225.1 of Acidimicrobiales bacterium. Lineage (GTDB taxonomy): Bacteria > Actinomycetota > Acidimicrobiia > Acidimicrobiales > WLNW01 > DATLFA01. The sequence continues at coordinate 123,738 of DATLFA010000057.1, read as the reverse complement.
GTGGTCGAAGAGACCGGTCCGCGGGCGTCGCGCAACCGCCTCCAAACGACCACGCTGCTCGACGCTATCGAAGAGCACCGCTTCGACGCCGTGTTCGGCGGCGCTCGCCGCGACGAGGAGAAGGCGCGGGCGAAGGAGCGGGTCTTCAGCTTCCGCGACGAGTTCGGGCAATGGGATCCCAAGAACCAGCGCCCCGAGCTGTGGCAGCTCTACAACGGCCGGCTGCGCCGCGGTGAACACATCCGCGCGTTCCCGATCAGCAACTGGACCGAGCTCGACATCTGGCAGTACATCGCCGAAGAGGACATCGAGCTTCCCACCATCTACTACGCGCACCGGCGTCGAGTGTTCGACCGCGACGGCATGTGGTTGGCGATCACTCCGTTCATCCAGCTGCTCGAGCGCGAGCAGGTGGTCGAAAAGACCGTTCGCTTCCGCACCGTCGGCGACGCGACGTGTACCGGTGCGGTCGAGTCCAACGCCGACACCATCGTCAAGGTGATCGCCGAGGTGGCCGCGTCTCGCATCACCGAACGAGGCGCGACGCGTGCCGACGACCGCATCTCCGAAGCGGGCATGGAAGACCGCAAGCGCGAGGGGTACTTCTGATGGAGTTGCTGCGCTTCGCCACTGCCGGCTCGGTCGACGACGGCAAGTCGACACTCATCGGACGCCTCCTCTACGACACCAAGTCGATCTTCGAGGATCAACTCGAGGCAGTCGAGCGGGCATCGACGCAAATGGGCGCCGATTACGTCAACCTCGCGCTGCTCACCGACGGGCTGCGGGCCGAGCGCGAGCAAGGCATCACCATCGACGTCGCCTACCGCTACTTCGCGACTCCCAAGCGCAAGTTCATCATCGCCGACACGCCCGGACACGTGCAGTACACGCGCAACATGGTCACGGGCGCATCGACAGCCGACCTGGCGCTCGTGCTCGTCGACGTGCGCAACGGCGTGATCGAACAGACCAAGCGACACGCGTTCATCTCGTCGTTGCTGCGCATCCCGCATCTCGTCGTGTGCGTCAACAAGATGGACCTCGTCGGCTACGACCAAGACATGTTCGAGGCGGTCAAGGCGCAGTTTCGTGAGTTCGCCATGAAGCTCGATGTCGCCGATCTCACGTTCATCCCGATCTCGGCGTTGCACGGCGACAACGTCGTCGAGCGGTCGCTCGACATGCCCTGGTACCAGGGTTCGTCGTTGTTGCACCACCTCGAAGAGGTGCACATCGCCAGCGATCGCAACCTCATCGACCCTCGCTTTGCCGTGCAGTACGTGCTGCGCCCGTTGAACGACGAGCACCACGACTATCGCGGCTACGCCGGCCAGGTGTCGGCCGGCATCTTCAAGCCGGGCGATTCGGTGATGGTGCTGCCGTCGGGTTTCACGACCAGAGTCGCTGCCATCGACACCGCCGACGGGCCGATCGACGAGGCATTCCCACCGATGTCGGTTTCGCTGCGGCTCGAGGACGACATCGACGTGTCGCGCGGCGACATGATCTGCCGGCCGCACAACCAACCGACCGTCAGCCAGGACATCGATGCCATGGTGTGCTGGATGGGCGAGCGTTCAGTCCTGTCCGCCGGGGCCAAGCTGGCCATCAAGCACACCACCCGCTCCGCGAGAGCGATCGTCATAGATCTGCACTACCGGCTCGATGTCGACACATTGCACCGAGACGAGACCGTGACGCAGCTGCGTCTCAACGACATCGGTCGTGTCACCTTGCGCACGACCGCACCGTTGCTCTTCGACGAGTACCGGCGCAACCGGCATACCGGCAGCTTCATCCTGATCGACGAGACGACGATGAGTACCGTCGGTGCGGGCATGATCCTCGGCGAAGCAAAGTGACCGGGGTCCAACCCGACACACCGCGTGCGAGCCCCAATGTGGTGTGGCACGAGTCTGCGTTCTCACGCGCCGACCGGTGGGCCGCGCTGGGATTGCGGGGCGCCACCGTGTGGTTCACCGGCCTGTCAGGGTCGGGCAAGTCGACGATCGCCAACGAACTCGAACGGCTACTGGTGGCGTCAGGTCAGCCGGCATACGTGCTCGACGGCGACAACCTACGCCACGGGCTGAACGCCGACCTCGGGTTCGCCGCCGCCGATCGCGACGAAAATGTTCGTCGCGTCGCCGAAGTGGCGCGGTTGTTCGCCGACGCGGGGCTCGTGGCGTTGGTGCCGCTCATCTCGCCCTACCGCCACGCGCGAGAGCGGGCACGACGCGCGCACGATGTTGCCGGGCTGCCGTTCGTCGAAGTCTTCGTCGACACGCCGATCGAGATCTGCGAGGCCCGAGACCCGAAGGGCTTGTATCGCAAGGCACGTGCCGGCGAGATCACTGGCTTCACCGGTATCGATGACCCCTACCAACCGCCGGTCAACCCCGAGTTGGTGCTGCGTCCCGACGCGGGCGACGCCGCGGCTCTCGCGGCAACGGTGCTGTCGCTTCTCAGGTAGGCGCTTTGCCGCCAGGACGTAGCCAAAAGTGGTGACGCGGCCCGCCGGGAAATGAGGCCACGACACCTGTCGGCTGGGTCGTGACGAGCGATACCGTGCGCGCATAGGACTAGTGTTGATCGAGGACCCCATGCGTCGACATACCGTTCGAGTGCTCGTACTCGGGCGCTTCGAAGAACGTTGGCCGTCGGTCATCGCCGCCCTGGAAGGTTGCTCGAAGATCGAGATCGTTGCCTCTGACCGCACGCCCGATGTGATCGTCGAGCTTCGGCACCCCTCGTGCTGGAAGAAGCTGCCTCGCGGCAAGCGGTTCCCTGCGGTCGTCGTCATGCCGCAGCTCGTCTCTCCGTGCACCGAGGACGAAGCGCGGGCGTTTCACGCAGACGATTTCGTCGATGACGTCATGTTTCTCACCGACGTGGTGCTCGACGCGCACAAGTTGCACAAACACTCGAAGAGCGCATAGCGCCCTTCACTCGCCCGAGTGGGCGATGTTCAGGTGGCCGGGTCGCCGTAGGGCTGCGCGGCCTGTTCGTAGCAGACCGCATGGAAGTGCTCTACTCGATCCCACACACCGTCGCTATACACGTTGCAGATCACCTGTTGTAGGCGCAGCCTGGCCTGGAACTTGACGCGCTGGCCGCAATGGGCGCAATCCACCATGCTCCCAGGCTCGATGATGCGCAACACCGCCCGGCTCGTCCATTTTCGCTGCCGCCGCGCCCGCCGTTTGTCGGGACGCGGTGCCTCGTTCGTGGTTGCGATGGTGGTCGCCATGACACATGTATCGGCATCTTTGGCGCCCGGCTGAGCCTGCGGTGCCGTATGAATTGTTCTTTTGGTCCGATTGGCTCACCGAACCGGCTCGGCCTGCACCTATGCGAGCGAGCGTCACTGTCGCGTGATGGGCTTGTACTTGAGGCGGTGTGGTTCGGTGGCGTCGGCGCCGAATTGCTTCCTGCGCCACACCTCGTACTCGGAGAAGTTGCCTTCGAACCAGCGCACGACGGAGTCGCCCTCGAAGGCGAGCACATGGGTGGCGACGCGGTCGAGGAACCACCGATCGTGGGTGATGATGACCGCGCAGCCGGGGAAGGCTTCGAGCGAGTCTTCGAGCGCCCGGAGCGTGTCGACGTCGAGGTCGTTGGTGGGTTCGTCGAGCAGCAACACGTTGCCGCCGGTCTTGATCATCTTGGCCAAGAGCACGCGGTTGCGCTCGCCGCCCGAGAGCACCCCGACCTTCTTCTGTTGGTCGGAGCCCTTGAAGTTGAACGATGCCACGTAGGCCCGAGAGTTCATCTCACGACTGCTGAGCTGCACGGTGTCGCGGCCGTCGGTGATCTCCTCGTAGACGGTGCGGTCGTCGTCGAGCACGTCGCGGCTCTGATCGATGTAGGCGAGATGTACGGTCGGCCCGATCTCGACGGTGCCCGTATCGGGCCGCGTCTCAGGGCCAACCGCCTCCCCCGCCTCGGCCACGATCATGCGAAACAGTGTGGTCTTGCCCGCGCCGTTGGCGCCGATGACGCCGACGATGCCGGCCTTTGGCAGAGAGAAGGTGAGATCGTCGATGAGCAGACGGTCGCCAAAGCCCTTGGAGACGTTGTTGAACTCTACGACGCGATCGCCCAGGCGCTCGACTGCAGGAATCTGAAGGACGAGCTTGTCGTCGCGCTCTTCGGCGGCGTTGGCCTCGGCCAGCAACGTGTCATACGCCGACAGCCGTGCCTTTGCCTTGGCCCGCCGCGCGCCGGGCGCCATGCGCACCCATTCGAGTTCGCGCTCGAGAGTCTTCTTGCGCGCACTGTCGGCGCGGTCTTGCACTTCGAGGCGCTTGGCCTTTTGCTCGAGCCAACCCGAATAGTTGCCTTCGAACGGGTAGCCCTTGCCGTGATCGAGCTCGAGGATCCACTGCGCCACGTTGTCGAGGAAGTAGCGATCGTGGGTGACGGCGACGACGGTGCCTGCGTAATCCTTGAGCGTGCGCTCGAGCCAGGCCACGGATTCGGCATCCAGGTGGTTGGTCGGCTCGTCGAGCAACAAGAGGTCGGGCTTCGACAGCAACAAGCGGCACAGCGCCACGCGGCGGCGTTCACCACCGGACAGGGTCGTCACGTCGGCATCGGGCGGGGGCAGGCGCAGGGCGTCCATCGCGATGTCGATGGTCCGCTGCAGATCCCAGGCGCCGGCGGCTTCGATTTCTTTTTCGAGCTGCGCCTGTTGCTCACCCAATTTTTCATAGTCGGCCTCGGGATCGGCCCAACCGGCGAGTACGACGTCGTAGCGGCCGAGTAGTCCGGCGATCTCACCCAACCCGTCCATGACGTTGCCGACGACATCTTTGGTCGGGTCGAGGTGAGGCTCTTGCTCGAGGTGCCCGACCGTGAAGCCGCGCGTGAGTTGCGCGTCGCCCGTGTAGCCGTCGTCGACGCCGGCCATGATGCGCAGGAGCGACGACTTGCCCGAACCATTGCTGCCGATGACGCCGATCTTGGCGCCGGGATAGAACGCGAGGGTGATGTCGGTCAGTACCTGCCGATCGGGCGGATAGAACCGGCTCACTTTTCGCATCGTGAAAATGAACTGCGCACTCATCGCGCCGGAGGCTATCGGTCATATCGCGGCTTACCGCCTAGCCGCAAAAAGTAAGGAGCCCCTGCGTTTCGCAGGGGCTCCTTACAGAAGAAGAGTTGAAGCGTTCAGGCCTTCTTGGTGGCCTTCTTGGCGGCCTTCTTGCGGCCACCAGCTTTCTTCGCTGCCTTCTTACGACCGCCAGCTTTCTTCGCTGTCTTCTTGGTCGCTTTCTTGGCTGTCTTCTTCGTTGCTTTCCTCGCTGTCTTCTTCTTTGCAGCTTTCTTGGCCGGAGCCCTCTTTGCAGCTTTCTTGGCCGGAGCCCTCTTCGCTGCCTTCTTCGTTGACTTCTTCGCTGCTTTCTTCTTTGCTGCCACTAGTTCGCCTCTCCTTGTGGGCTCGTCGTTCCCGAGCCCCGAAGTTTCGTCTACCGATGATTCAGTGTCAGAAGACGTCGGGGTGGAACGTCGCGCACCAGAGTAAACCATATGAGGAGGTGAAGTGGTGAATGCTGCGAGATCGATGCCGCGAGTGTCGTCGTGCAACGTGTGAACGTGAAGCGTCACAACCGACCCGATGCGCAGAACATCGCGCGCTCGCGCCGGTGGAGGTTCACTCAAGAGCTTCGTCGGGATGTAGCACACGACGTCGCCGTGCGATCCGTATGCACCATGCGAGGAAAACCGCTCGATCGTGATGTCGACCGGCGCACCGACGGGAAACTTGCGCGCAAATGCGCGAAATGCAGCGGCATCGTTGAACGATTTCGCGTCCTTGCCGTTCGCGTCATCTGTGGATGACGGTGCTGTTGTGGTCCTTGGTGTGACTGGTGACGCTTGTGGGGAAGCAGAGGTCGCGTCATCGACGTCAGGCGTCGATGCGGTCGCCGCGCCGCGCTTCGTCGCCGTCTCGCGCGGCGCGCGCGTCGAACGCCGCGGGCGACGTTCGGGCGGCGCCGCGGTCTCGGGATTCGCCTCGACGTGAGTTCGCGCGGTCGCGTCGGCTTTGGTGGCGGTGGCGGCGGTGGCGGCGCGCGGCGTCGCCTCGGGTTTGGCTGCGGGTGTGCGTGTCTCGGGCACAGTCTCGGTATCGCGCTCTTTGGCGGTGCGCACGGCCCGCCGGCTCGTCGCTCCCCGCACCGGCGCGCGAGGCACGAATACCCATCCGACGTGGGGAATTGGCTTTCCTCCGTAGAGGCGCCCCTCTTCGAAGAGCCAGGGGTGCGCACCATGGAACTCCTGGAAGGAGTCGTTCGACAACACGACTGCATCGGCCCGCCGCGCCACCTCGAGGATGAACGCATCGCCGCGGCCGATCGCACCCGCGGGCGGAGTGATCATGCCGTTGGACGAGATGGCTTCCTCGTACCAGCGCTTCTCTTTGGGGCTGATGCGATGCCCGAACGTCGCGTCGACGATGACCGTCACGACGTTGAAGGGGTGCTCCTTGACGAACGCATCGAGCGCATCTTCGAGTTGCGCCATGCTGGGTAGGTTGCGTCCCTCGGTGGCGATGTTGGACCCGTCGACCACCAGATGCGACTTGTGCTTGTCGTCGCGTCGGTGCGAAGCCGGCCGTTTTGCCGGCGCCCTCACCGGAGGCGGCATCTTGGGTACCAACTTGGTCGAGGACGCCTTCGGCGCGTCGCCGGGCTGCGCATCGGTCGTTGATTGAGGCTCGAACACCATGCCAGTCAATCACGCGCCGTACGATCATCGTGTCATCATCGACGCGAATGTTTTTTCGGGTGATCGTATGCTGTTCGACGCAGTGCTCTTCGATATGGGTGGCGTTCTCGTCTCTGGTCCGTTCGCGGGATTCTCCCGCTACGAACTCGACAACGGTCTGCCGGCCGACACCATCCGAACGATCAACGCCACCAACGCCGACACCAACGCCTGGGCTCGCTACGAGCGGGGTGAGATCGACCGTGACGCGTTCTGCCGCGCCTACACGATCGAGGCTGCGACCCATGGGTTCCGGGTCGACGCCGACGCCGTGCTGAGCTGCATGAAGAGCGAGCGCGCCACCGAGATGATCGAGCTCGTGGGGCGGCTGCGGGGCCGTTTCAAGCTGGGCATGATCACCAACAACCTGCATCCGATGAATCGCGCTGACTCGCTGATCGCCGATGTGCTCGAGTCATTCGATGTGATCGTCGAATCGAGTGTCGAGGGCGTGCGCAAGCCCGATCCCGCCATCTATCTCCGTGCCTGTGACCGTCTCGGCGTCGCGCCGCGGCGCTGTGTGTTCCTCGACGATCTCGGTGTCAACCTCAAGCCGGCGCGCGCGATCGGCATGACGACGATCAAGGTGATCGATCCGGTCGTCGCGGCGGGCGAGTTGGCTGCGCTGCTCGGCTGAGCCGGCGCGATTCCTCGCCGGACTCCCTGCCTCAGAGGATGACGGCGCGCTCGATCAGCGCTGCCTGCTCTTGTGCGTGGACTGCGGCCGACCCCGTGGCGGGGCTGCCGGACTCGTAGCGAGACACACGCTCGATCTTGTGCGTGTCGTCGTAGTGCTCGTAGAGCTTGCCCTTGACGAAGTTCCATGCGCCCATGTTCTCGGGCTCTTCTTGCAGCCACACGATCTCGTTGGCGTTCGGGTAAGAGCTGACGATGGCTTCGACGCCCCCATACGGCCACGGGTAGAGCTGCTCGACGCGGACCACTGCTACCTGCGTCGAACCCCGGGCGTCGCGCGCCGCGATCGCGTCGAACGCGACCTTGCCCGACGCGAACACGACGCGGCTCACTTCGTCGCGAGGGACTGACCCCGGATCGTCGAGTACCTCTTCGAAGGTGCCAGAGGTCAGCTCATCGATCTTCGAGCGCGACGTCCGCGCCCGCAGGAGCGATTTCGGCGTGAACACGATGAGGGGACGGCGCAGTGATCGCAGCATCTGGCGGCGCAACAGGTGGAAATACTGCGCCGCGGTCGTCGGGTTGCATACTTGGATGTTGTCGTCGGCCGCAAGGGTCAAGAAGCGCTCGATGCGGGCCGACGAGTGCTCCGGCCCCTGTCCTTCGTAGCCATGCGGCAACAACATGACGAGACCGGATGTCTGCCCCCACTTGTCCTCGGCCGCCACGACGAACTGATCGATGATGATCTGCGCGCCATTGAAGAAGTCGCCGAACTGCGCTTCCCAAATGGTGAGGACGTCCTTGCTGTTCACCGAATAGCCGTACTCGAATCCGAGGGCGGCGTACTCGGACAGCAGCGAGTCGTAGCACCAGAACCGCGATCCGTTGCGCGACAGCGTCGACAACGGCACATGATCCTCACCGGTCACGAAGTCGACCAGTGTCGAATGGCGGTGCGAGAACGTGCCCCGCCGGGTGTCCTGGCCCGTCAGCCGCACCGAGATCCCTTGGTCGAGCAATGTGCCGAATGCCAGCGCTTCGCCCAGTGCCCAGTCGATCTCGCCCGACTGCCACATCCCGTCACGCTGCTCGAACTGGCGCTGCAGCTTGGGGTGCACGTCGAATTCTGGAGGCCAAGTCGACAGCGCGTGGTACCCCCGCTCGAGCGTGGCCCCGTCGACCGCCGTTTGCGCGTGCGGCAGCACGCCGACGGGCGGTGGTGGCGCCTTTGCCTTGATGTCGGGGGCGGGGGCCGACGAGCGTGTCTCGTCGAGCGCGCGCTGTAGCCGCAACTGGAAGCTCTCGAGTGACTTCTCGGCTTCCTCGAGCGAGAGATCGCCGCGCTTGATCAACGCTTCGGTGTAGAGCTTGCGCACACTGCGCCGATTCTCGATCTTGTTGTACATGAGCGGCAGCGTGTAACTGGGATCGTCGGCCTCGTTGTGACCGTGGCGCCGATAACAGATCATGTCGATTACGACGTCTTTGTTGAAGGCCTGGCGATAGTCGAACGCCAGCTTCGCGACCCGCACGCACGCCTCGGGGTCGTCCCCGTTGACATGGAAGATCGGCGCCTGGATCATGCGGGCGACGTCGGTCGAGTACACCGACGAACGAGCGGCGTCGGGAGTCGTGGTGAACCCCACCTGGTTGTCGATCACGAGATGCACCGTGCCGCCGACCCGGTAGCCCTTGATCTGTGACAGGTTGAGGGTCTCGGCGACGACACCTTGGCCGGCGAATGCCGCGTCACCATGGATCAGGATCGGCAGCACCGGATAGCGACCGGGCGGGTCGATCTGATCCATCCGCGCCCGGGCCATGCCTACGACGACGGGATCGACCGCCTCGAGGTGCGACGGGTTGGCGGCCAACTCGACGGGGATGACCTTGCCGGCACGGCTCTCGAACTTGCCCGACTGGCCGAGGTGATACTTGACATCGCCCGAGCCCTGGATGGAGTCGGGCGACACGTTGCCCTCGAACTCGGTGAACAGTTGGCCGTAGCTCTTGCCGACGATGTTGACGAGCACGTTGAGCCGGCCGCGGTGCGCCATGCCGATGTAGCCGGAGTCGAGGCCGGCATCGGCGGCTTCGCCGAGGATCTTGTCGAGGATGGGGATGGCGGACTCGGCGCCCTCGATCCCGAATCGCTTTTGCCCGAGGTACTTGGTGGCGAGAAAGCGCTCGAGTGCTTCGGCGGCGTTGAGGAGCTCGAGGATGTGATGCTGCTCATCGTTGCTGATCGACATGGTCACGCCTTCGACTTGGCGCTGGATCCATTCTTTTTCGGCGGGATTCTGGATGTGCATGTAGTCGATGCCGATTGTGCGGCAATAGGCGTCGCGCAACATCTTGAGGATGTCCTCGAGGCGCATGCGCCGTTGCTGGCCGAGCCGCGCGTGCGTGCCGCCGAGGCCGAGGATCAGAAACTCGCGCTGTAGATCCCAAATCGTCAGGCCGTAGTACGCAGGGTCGAGCTCGGGGTGCGTCTTGGGCTCCTTCCACGCCAACGGGTCGAGATCGGCGATGAGATGGCCGCGCACACGGAACGTGTTGATGAGAGTCTGCACCTGCATGTGCTTTTCGAGCAGCACATCTTCGTGATCAACGGGGTTGACGTCCTTGCGCCACTTGACCGCTTCGTAGGGCACGTTGAACGAGCGGAAGATGTCGACGTAGAAATCGTCTTCGCCGAGTAGCAGTTCGTGGACCTTCTTGAGGAACAGACCCGACTCGGCGCCTTGGATGATGCGGTGGTCGTAGGTGGAGGTGATGGTGACGGTCTTGGAGATACCCATGTCGGCGAGCACCGCAGGGTCTGCTGCGCGAAACGCGGTGGGATAGTCGATCGTGCCGACACCGACGATGACCCCCTGGCCCGGCATGAGCCGGGGTACGGACTGCACGGTGCCCAGCGTGCCGGGGTTGGTCAACGAGACGGTCGTGCCCGCCATGTCGTCGGGTGCGAGCTTGTTGGAGCGGACCTTGCGGATGACCTCCTCGTACGCGTCGACGAATCCTTGGAAGTCGAGCGTGTCGGCGCCTTTGATACAGGGCACGAGAAGCGTGCGTGAGTGATCGGCCTTCTCGACGTCGACCGCGATGCCGAGATTGACATGTTCGTGACGGACGACGCGGGGCTGGCCCGCGGCGTCGGCGAGAAACGACGAGTTCATGACCGGCATCGCATCGGCGATCGCGCGTACGACCGCGTAGCCGATGACGTGAGTGAAACTGACCTTGGCGCCACGCGTACGTTGCAGGTAGTTGGTCAGGATCGAACGATTGACCTCGAGCAGTCGAGCCGGGACCTCGCGAAACGAGGTCGCAGTGGGAACTTGCAGGCTCGCCTGCATGTTGGCGACGATGCGAGCAGCCGCGCCGCGCATGGGCTCGCCCGGTGCGTCGGCCGCCGTGCTCGGCGAGGCTCCGGCTGCCGCGGTGGTAGCGGGGGGCGCCGTCGTCGCGGCGGCGGTCGTCAGCCGCGCTTTGACGGCGCCGGTGATGACCTCGGACTTGTCGTTGCCGTAGTCGGCGAAGAACTCCTGCCAGCTGGGGCTGACCGAATTCGGGTTGGCCCGGTACTGCTCGTACATCTCGTCGACCAGCCATGCGTTCTGGCCGAGGGGAACATTAGCGCGATCCTCGCTCACGCCGTGAGTCTAGGAGGGCATGCCCCGTCCTGGTGGCCGCAGCTAGCCTTCGGCGCGTGGATGACCGAGGCCAGATCGAAAATCTCATGTCGCTGTACTGTCGCCTCTATGACAGTGGGGACTTCGAGGGTTACTCACGGTTGTTCGCTGATGCTCGGGTGGTCGGCCCGCTGTCGACACTCCACGGTGCCATCGAGGTCCTCGAGTATCACCGTGCCAACTGCCTGCTCTACGAAGGCTCGCCACAGACGCGTCACGTCACGACCAACATCGAGATCGACGTGGCGGACGACGCGCAGAGTGCACGGGCCCGTTCGTACGTCACCGTCTACCAAGCGCTTCCCGACTTCCCGTTGCAGGTCATCTTCGTGGGTGGCTACATCGACGAGTTCGTCAAAACCGACGGTTCGTGGCGATTCTCCGAGCGCCAGGCCGTGCCGTACTTCGTCGGTGATTTGACTCGCCACGCCCGCGAGTTCCTGTCATCGACGGCCGGGTGAACCCGATGCGCATCGCGACATGGAATGTGAACTCGCTGGGCGTGCGTCTGGGTCGCGTCGAATCATGGATTGCCGATTTCACGCCCGACGTGTTGTGCCTGCAAGAGACGAAGCTGAGCGACGAGGCCTTCCCTGCTCTGGGTTTCGCCGCGCTCGGGTACGAGTCGTTCCATCACGGCCAGGGCCAGTGGAACGGTGTCGCGATCCTGTCGCGGGTGGGCATCGACGACCCGCAGGCCGGCTTTGCCGACGGTGGCGACGCCGATCCCGACGCCCGCATCTGCTGGGCGACCTGTGGCGGCATCCGTGTCGCCAGTTGCTACGTACCCAATGGTCGGGGCCTCGCCCACGACCACTACCAATACAAGTTGCAATGGATGAGCCGCCTACGCGCTCATATCGACCACTACGAGCCGACAGGGGCGTTGATGTTGACAGGTGATTTCAACATCGCACCCGACGATCGCGACGTGTGGGACCCCAAGAAGTTCGAAGGCGAGACGCATACGAGCCCACCCGAACGGGCCGCGCTGGCGCGTTTGGTCGAGTGGGGCTTGGTCGACGTGTTTCGCCGGCATCATGAGGAAGCCGGGCTGTATTCCTGGTGGGATTATCGCGGTGGCAACTTCCACAAGCGCATGGGTTTGCGCATCGACCTGGTGCTCGCCACCGAGTCGATCGCCGCCCGTTCCCGGCGTGCACTGATCGACCGCAATGCCCGCAAAGGTGAGTTGCCGAGCGATCACGCGCCGGTCGTCATCGACTTGGACTGACTCTTCGCACTGCGCGGCCGCTCGGGCCCTCAGCTCGCGGTTTCGCTCACGATACGCAGCAGCGCTTCGGCGTATCTGTCGAGCTTGACCGGCCCGATGCCGGGCACGCGACCCAGCGCGGCGCGCGTCTTCGGTTTGGTCGTCGCGATCGCCTCGAGCGTCGCGTCGTTGAACACGACATACGCCGGCACGTTGGCCGCGCGCGAAGCGGTACTCCGCCACGACTTGAGTGCGACGAAAAGCGGATCGGTGTTCGCGGTCTTGGGGCCGGTGGTCGAACCGAGACGCTTGCGCTGCGCGGCGGCCTGCTGGCGCTGATCGACCGGGCGAACCGTATTGGTGAGCACGTCGAGCGCGTCTTGGACGAGTTGGAGGTAGGGCGATGGATTGCGCGACGACGCCCGCGCGCCGAATTGGCGCTCCTTGGACCACGAGCACTGCACGGTGTGTTCGGCGCGGGTCACCGCGACGTAGAACAGACGTTGCTCCTCTGCCTGCGCGTCGGGCGTGCGGGCGTAGGAAATCGGCACGAGGCCCTGCTCGAGTCCGGCGATGTGCACGATCGCCCACTCGAGGCCCTTGGCCGCGTGGAACGTGGCGATGTCGATGGCGTCGGTCTTGTCGTCGACCTCGTCGCCACCGGTCGTCGTCTGCAGCCACGTCGAAAAGGCCGAACCAGTGGCCGACGGGTCGATGGAGAGGTACTCGTAGGCGAGCCGCACGATGGTCTCGACGATCACGCGGCGCGTATCGGGTGCCTCGGGCTCGTGGGCCGAATATTCGTCGTCTTCGGGGGCAGCCGACAGATCGCTGATCGACACGGCCAGCGGTCTCGACGAGCGCTCGAGGCCGCGGATGATCGAGCGGGCATCGGGCAGGCGCAACAATCCTCCGCCGCGCGTACGAAACGGGATCTTGGCTTTGCGCAGCGCGTCCTCGAGCACGGGAATCTGACCGTTAGTGCGCACGAGCACCGCTTGGTCGGCCCATCGCTTGCCGGGGTCGTGCGCGTCACGCACCGCGCGGGCGATACCGCGGGCCTCGTCAGTGTCGTTCTCGTAGGACCGGATGCGCGGCAGGGGACCGCCGGCCTTGGTCGCGATGGTGGCGGCCAACGTCGATGCTCCCTGCAATACCGCTTGCGCGACGGCCATCACCTGGGGGGTCGAGCGGTAGTTGTTGCGCAACTCGACGGTGGCGGCTCCGGGGAAGTGTTGGTCGAAATCGTTGATGTACGTGGCGTCGGCACCATTCCACGAATAGATGGCCTGCCGCGGGTCGCCGACCACGCACAGATCGGCCGACGAGCCGAGCCACGCCTTCAGCAGTGTGAACTGCGAAGGGTTGACGTCTTGGAACTCGTCGACGAACAGGTGACGGTACCGCCAGCGTTGCGCCGAACCGAACTCGGTGTCGGTCTCGAGCGCGCGCCGGCACAACGACAACAGATCGTCGAAGTCGACGACCCGGCGCTCCTTCTTCTCTTGTTCGTAGCGACGGTAGGCGTCGGCCATCAACGCGAGTGATGCGGTCGGCCGGCGGTCGGCCGCGCGCGCCGCTGCTTCGTACGCGTCAGGGCTCACGACGCGCGCCTTGGCCCATTCGATCTCGCTGATGACGTCGAGCACCGCGGTGTCGCCGAGGCCGCGTGGCAACACGCGAGCGACGAGTGCCGCCTTGCGATCGAGCAGACCCGGTGCGCTGCGATTGTTGTCGGCCCAGTAACGGCGCAACTGCGCGTAGGCGATGCCGTGAAAGGTGCCCGCCGCGACCGAGTCGCGCAAACCGAGGCTGCGCAATCGTGAATTCAGTTCGCCCGCCGCTTTGCGAGTGAACGTGAGGGCCAGCACCCGACGGGGGTCGATGGCCTCGACTGCGCTCTGATACGCGATGCGTCGGGTCAGCACGCGGGTCTTTCCGGCACCGGCGCCCGCGATGATGCGCAGAGGCGGCTCAGGATGGAGCACTGCCTCGCGCTGGGCGTCGTCGAGCCCCTGGAGCATACGTTCGGTCGTGTCGGACATCGTTGGTGACCGTACTGTACGGACATGGTCGAGGTGACGCGTACGAGATTCGAGGAACTGGTCGGCGACGCCCTCGATGCCATCCCCGAGGGGCTTGCGCGCCTGATGGACAACGTATTCGTCATCGTCGAGGATGACTCGGACGACCCCGATCTACTGGGCCACTACGAGGGCGTGCCGTTGACCGAGCGGCACGACTACGGCGGGATGACGATGCCCGATCGCATCGTGATCTTCCGCGGTCCGATCTGCGCGATATGCGACAGCGAGGAGGAGGTCGTCGAAGAGGTGCTCGTGACCGTCGTGCACGAGTTGGCGCATCACTTCGGTATCGACGACGACAGGCTCGACGAACTCGGTTGGAGCTGAGAACCAAGTCGTCCGTCCGTCCGGCCGGCCTCGACTCGCTACGATGGTCAGATGCCATTCCCAAAGCAGCTCCTGAGCCCGGACGAGAAGGTCGCGCTCGACTTGCGCCCCCATTGGTGGTTCATTGCTCCGGCGGCGGCGTACCTCGTGATCGCGGTCATCATCGGCATCTTCGTACTCACCGCCGACCATGACAACACCGCGTGGAAGGCGCTCGAGTTTCTCGCGGGCATCGCGGTGCTGATCGCGTTGGGCAATTTCGCGATGAGGTACGCCAAGTGGCATACCACCAACTTCGTTGTCACCAACGAGCGGGTCATCTCCCGCAGCGGCGTCGTCGCAAAGAAGGGCATCGAGATCCCCCTCGACCGCATCAACACGGTCTTCTTCAGTCAGGGCTTCTTCGAGCGACTGATCGGCGCCGGCGATTTGGGCATCGAGTCCGCGGGCGAGGGTGGCCGTCAGAACTTCTCCGACGTACGCAAGCCGGCGTTCGTGCAACAAGAGATCTATCGCCAGAAAGAGGCATTGGAAGCGGCGCAGCATTCACGGCTCGGCTCATCGATCGCCGCCAGCATGCAGCAGGTACAGCCGGCCGCGCCCACGTTCTCGATTCCTGATCAGATCGAGCAACTCGATCGTCTGCGCAAGGCCGGGGCAATCACCGAAGACGAGTTCCAGCTCAAGAAGGCTGAACTGTTGCGCCGTCTCTGACCGTCTTCATCTTCTCCTAATCTCGCTCTGCGACACTGGAGACCGATGAACAGCCCGGCGAAAGGTGCGAAATACGTGGCCGCGCTCGTGGTCGGTGTAGTCAGCGCGGGCGCCTTCGCCGGTGTCAGCCACGATGGCCGTGGAGGAGATCCGCCGGCGAACCCCGAGCCGATCGTCGAAGTGCCGTCGCCACCGGTCGAGTCGACCCAGCCCGCGCTGCCGGCGACGCCCGACCCCGCCCCGACTCGGGCTGCGGTGCGTAGCCGTGGCAGCTGATCCCCCCGGGGTGCCGCGCTGGTGATCGCGTCGCAGACATGGTGGCATCTCGCGCGTACCGCCGGGCTCGTGGCGTGGGCGCTCATCTGCGCGTCGGTCATCTGGGGACTCTTGCTCTCGACCCGTGTGTTGGGACGGCGCCCTACGCGCCCATGGTTGTTGGCGATGCACCGCTACCTGTCGGCGCTGGCCATCGGAGCGACTGCGGTGCACGTTGTCGCACTGCTCGCGGACTCGTACATTCAGTTCCGCATCGTCGATGTGCTGGTGCCGATGGCGTCGCCATGGCGACCCGGTGCGGTCGCGTGGGGCATCGTCGCGCTTTACTTACTGCTGATCGTCGAGATGACCAGCCTCGTGGCCGAGCGCCTGCCCCGCGGTGTGTGGTGGACGATCCATCTCAGCAGCTTCGCGTTGTTCACGTTCGGCACGATCCACGGTCTGCAAACAGGCACCGACGCCGGCAACGCACTCGTACGCATTGCGATGATCGTCGGGATCGCGGAAGTGGCGTTCGTGCTGAGCGTGAGGATCGTCTATCGCCGTCGCGACTGGCGATGAGGAGATAATGGTCTAGGTTCGTTCTCATGTACGCCGCGTCGGGAGACTTGCGCATCTACTACGACACCTTCGGGTTCGAGGACGATGCGCCCCTGGTGTTGATCTGTGGGCTCGGCAGCCAGGTGCTCTATTGGCGAGAGGAGTTCTGCTTCGGCCTCGTCGATCGCGGGTTCTTCGTCGTGAGGGTCGACATCCGCGACAGTGGGCTTTCGACGCACCTTCCCGAAGACGCCGCGTACACCCTCTCCGACATGGCCGATGACATCGTGGCGGTGATCGACGCGCTCGGCGTGGACAGCGTTCACCTCGGCGGTCAGTCCCTGGGCGGCATGATCGCGCAGACGGTCGCGATCGAGCACCCGGAGCGCGTGCAAACGCTCACCTCCATCAGCGGCCACACCGGCAACCTCGAGTTCGGCAAGCCGAGTGACGAAGCAGTCGAGGCGTTGGCCGCGGCCCCGGGCACGACCCGCGACGAGCAGATCGAGCGCGACGTGGCGACGCGGAGGGTTTGGGCCAGCCCGTCGTGGTTCGACGAAACGGAGACGCGCTCGTATTACGCCGAGTCCTACGACCGGGCGCGTTCGCCGACCGGTTCGCTGCGCCAGTTCAACGCCATGGTCGCGAGCGGCAGCCGGGAGGAGGCGTTGCGCGTCCTCGCGACTCCCACGTTGGTGATTCACGGCACCCTCGACCCGCTGATAGCGCCCGACGGGGGCACTCGCACCGCCGAGCTCGTTCCCGGCGCCGAACTGTTGATGATCGAAGGAATGGGCCACGATCTACCGGTCGAGGCGTGGCAGCAGATCATCTCGGCTATCACCGCGATGGCCGCCCGCTCCGCGTGATTGCCCCATTACCCTTTGGCGACGTGGCTACCGCGGTGATCCTGCATGCTCATCCCGATGACGAGACCATCGCGACCGGTGGCTTGATCGCCAAGGCCAAGCGCGAGGGGCATCGCATCGTCTTGGTCGTCGCCACAATGGGCGAAGAAGGCGAACCGGTGCCCGGCGTGCTAGCCGAAGGCGAGTTGCTCGGTGACCGCCGGGTGCGCGAGACCCATCTCGCGGCCGAGGTACTCGGTGTCGACAGGGTTGCCTTCCTCGGCTACCGCGACTCCGGCATGATGGGCGAGTCGACCAACGACCACCCCGCGTCGTTCTGGCAGGCGGACTTGCACGAAGCCGCGACCAAGCTCGCACAGATCTTGAACGACGAGAACGCGGACATTCTCGTCACCTACGACGAAAACGGTGTGTACGGGCACCCCGACCACATCCAGGTACACCGCGTCGGAGTTCGCGCGGCCGAGTACGCAGGTGTCGACAGAGTGTTCGAGGCCACCTTCAGCCGCGAGTTCATGCGCGACATCTTCGCGGCGTTGGAGGACCTCGAAGGGGACGGCGCCGGCGAAAGCAACGGCCTGGCCGACGCCGACACCTTCGGGCTACCCGAAGCAGAGGTGACACACCGCGTCGACGTCAGCGACTTCGTACTTCTCAAGAGAGCCGCGTTGTTGCGCCACGAGAGCCAGATCAGCCCCGACCATCCGATGGCCAAGATGCCGATAGATGACTTCGCCCGATGGTCCGGTGTCGAGTGGTTCCGCGACCGGGCGCGGCCGCGCAACGGCGGCGAATTTCGCGGCGACGTCTTTGCCGACGACTGACCGTGGCTCGTATCTACCTCGTCCGACACGGCGAGGCGACCGACTATGCCGGCCCCGATCCGGGCCTGAGCGAACTCGGCGCGAGCCAAGCTCGACAAGTCGCCCAACGCCTTGCAGAGATCGTTGGCGCGCCGATCGATCTCGTCACGAGCCCACTACGACGCGCGCGCGAAACCGCGCAACCGTTGGCCGAGCGATGGTCGGCAGAGGCAGTCGTGGTCGTCGCAGTGCGAGAGCTGCCGTCACCGGGAACATCGAGTGAACGGCGACCATGGTTGCGCGCCGCGCTGCATTCGACGTTCGCCGAGCTCGGCGAGCAGCAGAGAGACTGGCGTGCCGGGATCCTCCGTTCGCTGACACAACGCGACCGCGACACGGTGGTGTTCACCCATGCCGTCGTCATCAGCGCCGTCGTCGGTCATCTTCAAGACGACGACCGTGTGCTCGGATTCCTGCCGGCCAACACGTCGATCACCGTGGTCGAGGTCAACGATGGTCGACTGTCGCTCGTCGAGCGCGGCGCTGGCCGCGACGATGTGGGAGGCGTCGGCTGATCGACCAAGCACCATGCGAGCGACCCGCCGAAACCCAGGAACGCAACTGCCACGCGGTGGATACCGGGCCACCGCAGCGGCGGACCCCATCGACCCGCGACGAATGCGGTCCATCCGGTGAGTGTCGCGAGGAACATCGCGTACAACCCGGCGAATGCGAGAGGCGAGGGGCGACTGGTCAAACTGCTCGGCAGGTCACGGAGGAAGCTCGACATCGTCACCAAGTCAAGCCGCGCCGCCAATTGGTAGTCGCGGCTCGGGGAGAAAGGGCCCTTGAGCCTATGCTCGGGCTTCAATTTGGTAGGAGAGACAAGTGAGCAACGTAAAACCCACACAGGTCGTGAAGATCAACGCCATCACCGTGCCGGGCGAGCACAGTGGTGAGATGGCACGTCGGTTCGCGGAGCGCATCGGCGCAGTCGATTCTCAAGACGGTTTCGAGGGCTTCGAGTTGCTGCGCCCGACCGATGATCGTGAGACGTGGCTGGTGGTGTCCCGCTGGCGCGACGAAGAGTCGTTCCAAGCCTGGGTCAAGTCGCCGGCATTCGCGCACGGTCACCGGGGCGTGGCCGGTGGTGAACGACCGTTGTCGATGACGGCCGAGCTCTGGTCCTATGACGTCGCCACTTCGGCCGAGCCCCGGAGCTAGCGCTCGAGTATGGCGCTCGGCTCGCTGCGCGGCGTTCACGAGGACTTCGCCTGGTTCGTAGTGATCGGCAACGGCCTCGCCGGTGTCTGGGCGCTGGCGGCGCACTTCCGTGAACCGCTGCGCGTCCGTGCGCTGTGGTGGTTCACCTTCGTCGCCGAATTGACGGTGTTCGTTCAAGTCTCGCTCGGTGCCGGCATGGTTGCGGGCCAGGACATCGAGGTTCCGCAGTTCCACATGTTCTACGGTTTCCTCGCCATGATTGCCGTCGCCATCATCTACAGCTACCGCCACCAGCTTTCCGACAAGCGCTATGCCCTCTACGCAGGGGGCGGGCTCTTCATCATGGGGCTCGGCATTCGGGCCATGTTTCTGGGACGCTGACACGTACGTCACCGAGTTGCAATGTCGTTGGCATGGATGAAAATCGTCGATAGGTCGGTCGATAGTGGGAGGAGGCGACGCCTTGGATACCAGGAACCCCTATCAGCCGGACCATCTCGACCCCCGGCAACGCCGGCGCTCGCTGATCGTCATCGCCTCCGCGGGGTTGGGGTCGATCCTCGCATTCGTCGTGCTCAGCCTTGTTGTCCGGCCCTCGCGCTCGTCGCCCACCGAAACGGAACTCGCGCCCGCCACTCCACCGATCGAGACGAACACCACGACGTCGGTGAGCGCGGTGCCCGTTTCGTCCGCATCCTCGTCCAGTGCGCCCGCGACCACTGCGGCTCCGACATTCGTCGCGACGTTGCCGCCGTTGTCGATCACCCCGCCGAGTTCGCCTCCGCCCGGACTACCGGTGTCGCCTCCACTGGAGTGGATCCCGCCCGACACCCCGGACTTCGATGTCCAATGCCTCCCGGACGCGTGCCCGGACAACGACCCGATCAGCGGCTGGTTCTACATCGTCGACGGACAGGTGAGCGGCGAGTCACAGCGCGTCCCCATCGACAAGGCCCCGCAAGAAAGCTTCTACTGCGCCGTCTGACCCGCTGGTTTGCTCACTCTTCCTTCTTGCCGTTCTCGCTGTCGAACGTCGTACATTTTGCGACGTTCGACAGCCAGAACGTGCGAGACGGTCAGCTGGATAGGCGCTTCTCGAGCTCTGCGAGTTGATCGCGCAACTCGTGGGGGAGATGCGCGCCGATGAACGCGAAGTGCTTCTCGATGAGCGGCACCTCTTCGCTCCATGCATCGCTGTCGACCGCGAGCACCTCGCGCATCGTGGCTTCGTCGATGTCGAGACCCGTCGTGTCGATGGCGTCGAGCGTCGGGACGAAACCGATGGGCGTGTCGGTGGCCTTGCCGCTGCCCGCAACACGCTCGAGGACCCACTTGAGCACACGGCTGTTGTCGCCGTAGCCAGGCCACAAGAACTTGCCGTCGTCACCTTTGCGGAACCAATTCACCCAGAAGAGTTTCGGCAACTTGTCCGCGCTCGACGAGCGGCCGATGTCGTACCAGTGCGCGATGTAGTCGCCGATGTTGTAGCCACAGAACGGCAGCATCGCAAACGGATCGAAGCGGACCTCGCCGACCTTGCCGGCGGCCGCCGCGGTCTTCTCGGACGAAACGATCGAGCCGAGGAACACGCCGTGTTGCCAGTCGCGGGCCTGGGTCACCAACGGCACGTTGGTGGCTCGCCGGCCGCCGAAGAGGATGGCGGAGATGGGCACCCCGCGAGGGTCTTCCCATTCGGGAGCGATCGACGGGCACTGCGACGCCGGAACGGTGAATCGTGCGTTGGGGTGGGCGGCCGGTGTGGTGCTCTCCGGGGTCCACATATGGCCTTGCCAGTCGGTCAGGCGAGGCGGCTTGGTTTCGGTCATGTCTTCCCACCACACGTCGCCTTCGGGCGTCTCTGCGACGTTGGTGAAGATGGCGTTGCCCCACAGCGTTTCCATGGCGTTGCGGTTGGACTTGTCCGAGGTGCCCGGTGCGACGCCGAAGAACCCGGCTTCGGGATTGATCGCGTAGAGCCGGCCGTCGTCGCCGAACTTCATCCACGCGATGTCGTCGCCGACGGTCTCGATCGTCCAACCCGGGATCGTGGGGATCATCATCGCCATGTTCGTCTTGCCGCAGGCCGACGGGAACGCGGCGGCGACGTATCGCTTTTCGCCATCGGGCGGCGTGACGCCGAGGATGAGCATGTGCTCGGCCATCCAGCCGCCGTCGCGCGCCATCGTCGACGCGATACGCAGGGCGAAGCACTTCTTGCCCAACAGGGCGTTGCCGCCGTAGCCGGAGCCGTAGGACCAGATCTCACGAGTTTCGGGAAAATGCGAGATGTACTTGTTGTCGGCATCGCACGGCCAGGGAACATCAGGGGCGCCATCGCGAAGTGGCGCGCCGACAGAGTGAAGGCAGGGCACCCAGTCGCCATCGCCCAGCGCGTCGAGCACGGCTTGTCCCATGCGCGTCATGGTGCGCATCGACACTGCGACATACGGCGAATCGGTCAATTGCACGCCGATGTGGGCGATGCGCGACCCGATCGGACCCATCGAGAAGGGGACGACGTAGAGGGTGCGTCCTTCCATGCAGCCTTCGTAGAGAGCGAGCATCTCTTGGCGCAGTTCGTCCGGCTCGCGCCAGTTGTTGGTGGGACCGGCCTCGTCCTTGTCGGTGGTCGCGATGTAGGTGCGATCTTCGACGCGGGCCACATCCGCAGGGTCGGACAGCGCGAGATACGAGTTGCGTCGCTTGTCCTCGGCGAGTCGTTTGAAGGTGCCGGCGTCGACCAACTCTTGGCAGATGCGGTCATACTCTTCGCGCGAACCGTCGCACCAATAGATCGACGACGGTTTGAAGATCGAGGCCCAGTGGCTGACCCAATCGTGCAGCCTCTGGTTGCTGGTGTGTGACGCCATTTGTCGTGCGAGCCTTGGGCAGGGGATGGTGTTTTGCAGCCGTCGGAATGCCCACCGAGGTGGGCGAACCGCGCAGGTTCAACCGAGGTCGGGGGTACTCATGTCGATCTCGGAACCGAGCGAGAGTTGCGTTGCTCGGCCCGAACCATCGAGGTCGAAGCAAACCCGCTGGCCTTGACGCAGCATGCGAAAAACCGAACCGGACAACGCATCACCGGCGAGGTCGTATTCGCTCATGTCGGTGTCGCGGACGACGACGCCGTCTCGTGTGCCCGGATCGTACGACTTGATCACACCTTGCATGGTCGTTGCACGCGCTCGCTAGTGGGTTACCTTTTTGACCTTGCCGGCTTTGATGCAACCGGTGCAGGCGTGAAGCCGCCGGGTCGCTCCGCCGAACGAGGCTCGCACTCTTTGGATATTCGGGTTCCAACGGCGCTTGGTCTTGCGGTTGGAGTGGCTGACCGAATTGCCGAAGCCGGGTTTTTTGCCGCAGATTTCGCAGACCGCTGCCATTAGTGCCCTTAAAGAATCGGGAAACGCGGGGTTGACACGAGGTTACAAGCGAGATGGTGGCATCCCATAGCTGGCCGACCGCCGACTCCGAGAGGTTATCGGCCTTCCCGGCCGCCCCAACACCCCAGCCTTCCGCTCGCGGGGCCGCTCGGGCCCTGTGCCTTCCGCTCGCGGGGCCGCTCGGGCCCTAGCATCGCGGGCGATGTCTGATGTTGCGCTCCTCGACGCGCCGTTGCTGCGCCGAGCCATCGAAACGTACCGGGATGCGCTGGCCATCCACCGAAGCGCCATCAACCGGCTCAACGTCTATCCGGTTCCCGACGGCGATACCGGCACCAACATGGCCCTCACCGTCGAGTCGGTCGCCGGTGAGTTGGCCTCGGCCGGCCCCGAGATGACGGCGGTGTGCGCCGCGATCGCCCACGGCTCGCTGATGGGCGCCCGCGGCAACTCGGGGGTGATCCTTTCGCAGATCCTCCGCGGCCTCACCGAACACATCGAGGATCACGCGGTGGTCGAGGCCCCGGCGCTGGCCAAAGCACTCGTCGCGGCGGCCGACGCCGCGTACGGGGCCGTGATGCGCCCGGTCGAAGGCACGATCCTGACGGTCATGCGCGACGCGTCCGACGCGGCCCGCGCCGCCGCGACAACCGGCACGGTGCTCGCCGTCGTCGACGCGGCTCGGTGCGCGGGTGCAGAGTCGTTGGCGCGCACGCCCGAGTTGTTGGCGGTGCTCAAAGACGCCGGCGTCGTCGATGCCGGGGGCGCGGGGCTCTTGCTGTTTTTCGACTCGTTGTTGCACGTGCTCGACGGTCGAGCGCTTCCCGAACCGGTCGACAGCGGTCCCGTCTCGGCGGCGGCCCACGCCGCGCCCGACCACGGCGACGGCACCCGTTACGAGGTGATGTACCTCCTCGACCTCGACGACGGCACGATCGATGCGTTCAAGTCGTCGTGGGACACGCTCGGCGACTCGATCGTCGTGGTGGGCGGCAAGGGCTTGTGGAACTGTCACATCCACACCGATGACATCGGTGCTTCGATCGAAACGGCGATAACCCTCGGTGGCCGGCCGTCGAAGATTCGGGTGACCGATCTGCACGAACAAGTCGACGAACAGGATTGGGTGCGTGAGGCAGGTGGTGTCGACGCGATCGACCCTCCCCTCGAGCGAGTATCGACCGGCATCGTCGCGGTGGGCGTCGGTCTCGGCATCGGGCGGATCTTCCGATCGCTCGGGGTGCAGGTCGTGGTGACCGGCGGGCAATCCATGAACCCGTCGACCGCCGACCTGCTCGATGCCGTTGGGCGCGTGGCCGCGGACGCGGTGGTGATCCTTCCGAACAACAAGAACATCGTTCCCGTCGCGGATCGCGTAGGGGATCTCTGTGACCGCCCAGTGTCGGTGGTGCCGACGCGCACGGTCGCGGAAGGGTTTGCGGCATTGGTCGCGTACGACCCCGAATCGTCGCTCGAAGAGAATGTGACCGCGATGCGCGGTGCCGCGGCGCATGTCGTCGCGGGTGAGGTGACGCGCGCGGTGCGCGACGCCGCCAGCCCCATCGGCCCGATCCACAGTGGCGACTACCTGGGCATCGCCCGTCACGGCATCGCCGCGGTCGACGACTCGCTCGCGGGCGCGACGACCAAGCTGCTCGACACCCTCATTGCCGACGAACACGAGGTGGTGACGTTGATCGCCGGCGCCGACGCAACGCCGGCGGACACTGCCATGATCGAGGCGTGGCTCGCCCAACATCGTCCCGACGTCACCGCGGAGGTCCACCATGGCGGCCAGCCGCTCTACCCCTACTACATCGGCGTCGAATAAGTCGTCGGGTGGCGATCGGGCGGCGTTGACGCTGCGCGAGTTCTCCACGCTCCCGGTCGAACGACTCAAAGGCATCGGTCCCAAGCGCGAGAAGGCGTTCGCCGATCTGGGCATCACGACCGTGCTCGATCTGCTCACGCACTACCCGCGGCGCTACATCGATCGCACGAAAGAAGCAACGATTGCCGAGCTGCGGCCTGGTGAAGAAGGCATGGTGCTCGCGACGGTCGACAAGGTCTCGGCGCGTATGACTCGCACGAAGAAGCGGATGGTCACCGTGACCGTGCGTGATCACACCGGCAAGCTCGCATGCACGTTCTTCAACCAACCGTGGCGCGAGCGTCAGCTGTCGCCGGGCACAGAGGCCATCTTCTTCGGCAAGCTCGACGTGTACCGGGGCACGGCGCAGATGACCAACCCAGTCGTCGACCTGGTGGGCAACAAGACAGGGCGCATCATCGCCGTGTACCCCCAGTCCGAAAAGGCGGGGCTGAACACCTGGGAGATCGGTGACGCGGTACTCGAGGCGTTGCGCCGCTCGTCCGATCGTGGCATCGGCGACCCGTTGCCGCCGTCACTTGTCGAGCGCCATCGGTTCATCGATCGGGCGCGTGCTTGGCGTCAGATCCACGATCCTCAGTCGATGGCCGACGTCGCAGAAGCGCGGCGGCGCCTCGTGTTCGACGAATTGTTGCGCGTGCAGTTGGCGCTGGTGTTGCGCAAGCGAGCCCTCGAGGCCGACACCAAGGGCATCGTCCACGACCCCCCGGGCGTCCTGGTCACGAGACTGCACGAGCGGCTGCCGTTCTCGCTCACGAGCGCGCAGCGCAGGGCGATCGACGAGATCGCCACGGACATGGCGGCGCCCCACCCGATGCACCGATTGCTGCAGGGCGACGTCGGCGCGGGCAAGACGTTGGTTGCCCTCAGCGCGCTGTTGATCGCGGTCGAGGGACGTCATCAGGGGGCGTTGATGGCGCCGACCGAGGTGCTCGCCGAGCAGCATTTCCGTGGACTGCGCGAGCTCGCTTCCGACTTGTCGGTGCCCGATGACAACACGCTGATGGGTGATCGCCCGGTGCGCATCGAGTTGCTGACCAACCGCATCACCGGCAATGAACGCAAGCGGTTGCTCGCCGACCTCGCGGCCGGCACGGTCGACATCGTGGTCGGCACGCATGCATTGATACAGGAAGGCGTGAGCTTCGCGTCACTCGGGTTGGTGGTCATCGACGAGCAACATCGTTTCGGCGTCGAACAGCGCGCCGCGTTGCGGGAGAAGAGCGCCAGCGATCTGACGCCCGACGTGCTCGTCATGACCGCGACGCCGATCCCGCGCACGGCCGCGATGACCGTCTACGGGGACCTCGATCTCTCGGTGCTCGACGAACTGCCACCCGGACGTACTCCCATCACCACCGTCTGGGCGCAGACGCCCCTCGAAGAAGCCGCAGTTTGGCAGCATGTGCGCGACGAGGTCGCCGCGGGTCGCCAGGTGTATGTGGTGTGTCCGCTCATCGACGAATCCGAGACGCTCGAAGTCCGATCGGCCGAGGAGACGTACGCACAACTGTCGAACGACGAGCTGACCGGTCTTCGTCTCGGCTTGTTGCACGGACGCTTGCCGTCCGCCGAGAAGGAACAGGTCATGACCTTGTTCCGAGCCGGCGCGCTCGACGTACTCGTGGCGACGACGGTGATCGAGGTCGGCGTCGACGTGGCCAACGCGACGATCATGGTCATCCTCGACGCGTATCGATTCGGCATCGCGCAGCTCCATCAACTTCGCGGTCGCGTCGGGCGCGGTGCGCAACAGTCGTTCTGCTATCTGGTCGGCGAAGCGCCGACCCTTGACGGCGTCGCTCGCATCGAAGCGCTCGTCGCGTCGACCGACGGCTTCGCTCTCGCCGAAGTCGATCTCGACCTGCGGGGCGAGGGCACCATCATGGGCGAGCGTCAGAAGGGTCGCAATGATCTCAAGTTGGCGTCGCTGCGTCGCGATCGCGAGTGGGTCGTGGCCGCCCGCGAAGCGGCGTTCGAATTGGTCGATCGCGACCCCGGTCTACGCGCCGAGTACACACTGCTGCGCGACGAAGTCGAGTTGATCCTGGGCGACGACGCGGCCGAGTTCTTGATGAAGAGCTGATTCAGTTCTGTAGAGGCAACAGGATCGCGGCGAGACTTTCGAGCTCTTCGGTCCAGCCCGCGCGTGGACTCCCGTAGGGCAACACCACGAACTTCGACGCACCGGCAGCGACGAATCGTTCGATCATGGCGCAGAGTTGGTTGCGATCGCTGGCCACGATGTCACTGGGCGCGGCATCGGGCTCACGCTTGCGGATGATGTCGACGATGCCCGACGGCAGTGGCCCTTCGATGTAGGGCAACAGCACGCCGAAGTGCTCTTGATCGACTGATCGACCGGCTTGCTCTGCGGCACGGTTGACGACGGTGATGCCGTTGCGCACCGACGCCGGCGTGCAGAACGACGGCAGCCACCCGTCGCCGAGCCGTCCGCATCGTTCGAGCTCGACGGTCGCCGCGCCACCGAGCCAGATATCGATGTGATGGTCGAGGGGCTTGGGTTCGACCGTGACGCCGTCGAGATGGAACCGGGCGCCGTGGTGCACGACCTCGTTCTCGGCCCACAGACGACGCATCAGGGGCAGCGCCTCGTCGAACCACGGGGCCCTCTCGTTGCGCTGTATGCCGAATGCCTGTTGTTCGAGTGGGTTGACTGCGCCCAGCCCGACGGCGGGAAACGCCCGGCCGTTCGACAAACGGTCCAGACTGGCCAGCGCTTTCGCCAGCACGACAGGGTTGCGCCCGGGCAACACCATGACCGCCGTGCCAACTTTGAGCTTGCTCGTGCGAGCGATGGTGAACGTCATCGCCACCAGC
The DNA here is from genome assembly GCA_035525225.1 of Acidimicrobiales bacterium. GTDB lineage: Bacteria > Actinomycetota > Acidimicrobiia > Acidimicrobiales > WLNW01 > DATLFA01. The sequence continues at coordinate 96,459 of DATLFA010000057.1, read as the reverse complement.
GGATCGAGGCTGGGCCCGTTGATCCGCTCGGTGAACCACAACGAGTCGAACCCGAGTCGCTCGAGTTCGTCGACGATGTGGCCGAGGGTGGCCCCGTCGGCGAGATCGGTCGCCGCGCCCAACCCCAACCCGACACGGATCTTCATGCGGGTGTTCTACACCTCGACGGCGGGGCGTCAGCCCCGCCGTCTGGATTGGTGTTGTTGTGTACCGAGGTCGCTCCAGCACCCCCCGGCTGAGATTCAGTCGACTGGCGGGACTTCGACCCCAAACGTCGAGAATGGTGTTCGTCACCGATTCGGGCAATGGTCCGACCGGTTCTACGGAGGTTGGCGCGATGGCCGAAAATGAGCAGACATTCGAGGTGGTGTGGGGCCCTCAGACGCAATTGGCCATCACCAACTTCCCGATATCGGGGCGACCGGTCGATCCCCGTCTGCTTCGGGCGCTCGCCCGCATCAAAGCGGCGGCGGCCCTCGTCAACGCCGCGCTCGCCGAAGTGCCGTCGGTCGACGAGGCCATGGGCCGCGTCATCGCGGAGGTGGCGAACGAGATCGCCGACGGCGCATACATCGATCAGTTCCCGGTCGATGTATTCCAGACGGGGTCGGGCACTTCGACGAATATGAACATGAACGAGGTCCTCGCGACGTTGGCCAGTCGCCGGCTCGGTCGAGAGGTGCATCCCAACGATCACGTCAACGCGTCGCAGTCGTCGAACGATGTGATTCCATCGGCGATTCGCATCGCGGCAGCGTCGGGAGTCGTCGACGACTTGCTTCCGGTGCTCGAACGTTTCACCCGTGTGCTTCGGCGCAAATCGCGCGACTTCGCCGATGTCGTCAAAGCCGGGCGTACGCATCTCATGGATGCGACGCCGATCACCCTCGGCGCGGAGTTCGGCTCGTACGCAACGCAGATCGAGGTCAACGTCGCGCGGCTCCGCGAGTGCATTCCGCGTGTCTGCATGCTGCCCCTCGGTGGTACGGCGGTCGGCACCGGCATCAACGCGCCGGGCCAGTTCGGGTCGCGCGTGGTGCGTCGTCTGGCGAACTCGACGGAACTGCCATTGCGCGCGGCGCGTGATCGGTTGGCCCGGCAAGCGGCACAAGACGAACTCGTCGAGCTCTCGAGCCATCTCCGCACGCTGGCAATGTCGCTGGTCAAGGTGGCCAACGATGTCCGGTGGATGGCGTCGGGTCCTCACAGCGGGCTCGACGAGATCGAGCTCCCCGCGCTGCAGGCGGGGTCTTCGATCATGCCCGGCAAAGTGAATCCCGTGCTGTGCGAAGTGGTCACGCAGGTCGCGGTACAGGTGTTCGGCAACGACGCCGCAGTCGCATTCGCGGGATCACAGGGCAACTTCGAGCTCAACACGTATTTGCCCGTCATCGCCCGCAACGTGCTCGAGTCGATCACGTTGTTGACGAACGCGACCAGAGAGTTCACCGAACGCTGCGTGAACGGCATCATCGCTCACGAAGAACGTTGCCGTGCCTATGCCGAGCGTTCGCCGGCGATCGCGGCGGCACTCAACGAACGTCTCGGCTACGACCGAGTCGCCGAAGCGGTGCGCGAGGCCGAGCGAGAAGGCGTCACCGTACGCGAGATCGTGCAGCGGCGCGGTTGGCTGAATGCGCGCGAACTCGATTCGCTGCTCGACGTGCGCCGGCTGGCCTCGCCGCAGTAGAGAAGTTATTGCCCCGTCAGCAGGCCGCGGGCGGGCGTACCTGGATAGGCGACCGGGTCGCCCCTGGTCGGGATGATTGGCTTGCTCCAACTCGTGAGCTCGGCCAACTCGTCGACGACCCTGCCCCACGTGGCGGGGTCCCATCCTTCGGCGACGTCGAGCAGCGAACAGTCCTGGCGCAAGATGACCAGGGCGGGCAGCAACGCGAGGTCGAGTGATCCGACGAGCGTCCGCTGGGGGTCGATGAAGGTCAGGAATTCGTCGGCGAGGGGGCCGAGAAACTGCGTGGTGCCCTCGCGGTCGGCGGTGGCGAGCCACGCCACCCGGCAATCGGCACCGCGGAAGTTCGAGAAGATGCGCCGGATCGTGGGCAGCAACCAGGCACTTTCGTGCGTGTAGGGGTCGATGACGGCGAGGACCAGCGGGAACATCGTGAGCCAGTCGGAGACCGGCCGGACCTCCTCCGACAGCTGCTCGAGATCGAGTGCGGGATCTGGAGCCGTTGCCACGGCGGCAGACGGTAGCGCACGACACTTTCCGAACGCCGCATCCAGCGCCCCGCTCCGCAGGGTGCCGCTCGTTCACGGGCCCTTCGACGCGCCCGCGGCCGTGTGCCGCTCCAGGACTAGCCTCCGGTTGATGCATCCGATCGAGCGCCTGCGCTATGTCGCCCGGGCATCCGGCGCGCCGCCGGCCGCAGTCGCCCGCGAGTCGATTGGTGCCTTGATGACCTTCGAGGATGATCCTCGGGGTCTGTTGAACGCGTGCCGCCGGCTGGTGACCCGTCACCCGCGATCGGGCCCGATGATCTGGTTGGCCTCGCGGGTGCTCACCGCCGGCGATCCCCGCAGCGAGGCTCGAGCCGCCGCCGCCGAGCTCGACGGGGATCCGACTGCCGAAGAACTCTCCTTCGCGCTCGCCGATGACGCCACTGTTTTGGTGATCGGCTGGCCCGAAGTCATCGCGCGCGCCCTCGTGCGCCGCGGTGACGTCGAAGTCCTCGCGATCGACGCGCACGGTGAAGGTTCGGGCTTCGCCCGACGGCTCGAGCAAGGCGACGCGTGCGCCGCGTCGATCCCGTGCGAGGGTGTCGCGGCCGCCATCGCGGCATGCGATGTCGTGCTACTCGAGGCGAGCGCCATCGGCCCGCAGCAGTTCGTGGCGATCGCTGGGTCGTTCTCGGCCGCGGCAGTTGCTCGCGCACTCGATGTTCCGGTGTGGCTCGTCGGTGGCGTAGGCCGAGTGTTGCCGGAGCGGGTCTTCGACGCGGTGGCGGCACGCGTGGGTGACGTCACCGAACCGTGGAACGACGAGGACGAGCTCGTACCGATCGATTTCGTCGATCACATCGTGGGCCCCTCGGGTGTCCTACCGAGCGCCCAGGCGTTGCGCGACTGTGTGTGTCCGATCGCCCCCGAACTCTTCGGGACGCTCGACGACGGGTGACCGAGACGATCCGAGTCGACCATTACAATCGGCGCCATGTCCCGCCGGTCGCGTCACCTTCCGCGTCGCTCGTGCCTCTCGGTACCGGCGTCGAGCGACAAGATGATCGCCAAAGCGGCGACAGTCGCGGCCGACATGATCTTCCTCGATCTCGAAGACTCGGTCGCACCTTCGGAGAAACCGGCAGCTCGCGCTCGAGCGGTTGCGGCGCTGCACGACATCGATTGGCACGACAAGGTTGTCGGTGTTCGCGTCAACGCGTGGGAATCGCCATTCACCGTGGATGATCTCGTTGCCGTCGTCACCGCTACGAGCGCGCGGCTCGACATCGTGATGGTGCCCAAGGTGCAGACACCCGGCGAGGTCGAAGCCGTGGCACTGATGCTCAGCCAACTCGAGCACTCCGCCGGTCTCGAAAGCGGACACGTCGGCATCGAGATCCAGATCGAAACCGCGCGGGCTCTCGTCGACGTCGAGCGCATCTGCGCCGCGTCACCCCGACTCGAAGCCGTGCACCTCGGCCCGGGCGACATGGCCGCGTCGTTGGAGATGCCGGTCATCTCCGGTGGCGGTCCCGTCGACGAGTACCCCGGCGACCACTTCCACTACGTGTTCAGCCGCATTCTCGTCGCCGCGCGGGCCAACGGGCTCCAGGCGCTCGACGGTCCGTACTTCCGCATCAAGGATCTCGACGGGTTGCGGACGTACGCGCAGCGCTCTCGGGTCCTCGGCTTTGACGGCAAGTGGGCCTTGCATCCCGATCAAGTGGCGGTCATCAACGAGCTCTTCTCGCCGACGAAGGAGCAATTCGAAAGGGCGTGCGCATTGCTCGACGCGTATGAGCAGGCAACCGCCGTCGAACGGCGCGGCGCGGTGTGGTTCGACAGCGAGATGATCGACGAGGCATCGCGCAAGATGGCGGCGAAGTTCGTCGCGCGGGGCGAGCGCGCCGGCCTCATCCGCATGGGTGCCACGCGTGCCGACTGAAGTGAGTGGGGCTCGACCGGTGCGGGCGAGTGCCGACGTCTATCGGCGCCGCCGCCTCGCAGCGATGGCAGTTGTGAGTGTGATCATCATCGCGGGGTTCGCGTTCGCCGGCTCACGAGGCGGCGACGACTCAGGCGGTGATGATGTCGCCGTCGGCGGTTCGCAATCCACACAGACGACCAAGCCCGGCGCGGCGACGACCACCCGGCCGCGACGGGTCGTCAATATGATGTTCACCGGCGACATCCTGGTGCACGGCGCGGTCTACAACCAGGCGCAGACCTACGGCACGAAGTCGGGCAAGGCCTACGACTTCAAACCGATGTTCGACAAGGTGCGACCCGTCATCTCGTCGGCCGATGTCGCGATCTGTCACCAAGAGACGCCGCTGTCGGCCGACAACAAGCAACTATCGGGATTCCCTGTCTTCAGCACGCCTCACGAGATCGCGGAAGCGCTCCTCGACGCCGGATACGACGGGTGCTCTACCGCGTCGAACCACTCGTTCGATCGCAACGTGCAAGGCATCACCGATACGACGACGGTGTTCGATCGGGTCGGGCTCAAGCAGTCGGGCATGGCGCGCACGCCTGACGAGAATGCGCGCGCGACGGTGTATACGGCCAACGGGGTCAACGTGGCGCACCTGGCGTACACCTACGGCCTCAACGGTTACGTGCTGCCTGCCGACAAGCAATGGTTGGTGCGATTGATCGCCAAAGACAGAGATTCACCGACCGATCAGCCGTACGCGTCGCAGTACATTCTCGCCGACGCCAAAGCGGCCCGGGCCGCAGGGGCCGAACTCGTCGTCATCAGCATCCAGTGGGGTGCCGAGTACCAGTCGAAGCCCACTCCCTCACAAGTGGCGTTGGCCACCGAGTTGCTCGCATCTCCGGACATCGATCTCGTCGTCGGGCATCATGTGCACGTAATACAGCCGATCGACCGCATCGGCGAGAAGTACGTGGTCTTCGGCGTCGGCAACTTCTTGTCGAACCAATCGCCGAATGCCGACGCCTCGCTGCCCGCCGCGTCACAAGATGGCGTCATCGTCGATGTCACGTTCACCGAGACGGCAGTCAACGGTGCATTCAAGACCACCAACGTCGGATACACGCCGACATGGGTCGATCGCAGCGGTTACGTCATCACGCCCGTGGTTGCCGGGTTGAGAGATGCGGCGACGCCCGCTGCGACCAAGACGGCGCTGCAGCAATCGTGGCAGCGGACGAACACCGCGATAAACGCCAACGGCGCCACCGAAAAAGGCGTCGCCCCGACCGACGTGCCCTGACCAACATACTTCTCGTCGTTCTCGCAGCACCTTTTGCGAATACGCCCAGGTCACACTGGAGGTTGTGCTGCGAGAACGGTGGTGCGAGATCGATCGCGGGCGGGTCAGTCGGCAATGAGTCGGCGGGTGATGACCTTGATGCAGAGTGTCTCGTCGGCGCCTTCGAAGATCGACAGCACGCGGGCGTCGACGAAATAGCGGCTGACGGGGAACTCTTCGGCGTAGCCCATGCCGCCGTGGATCTGCATCGCTTCGCGTGTCACCCACTCGGCGGCGCGGCAGACGTAGGCCTTGACCATGCTGGCTTCGAGCATGCCGGTGCCCTCGGCCATGAGCCGTGAGACGCGGTAGGCGAACTGGCGCCCGGCTTGGGTCAGCAGCGCCATGCGACCGAGCTTGGCTTGTGTGAGTTGGTACTCCGCGATTGGTTGACCGAACACGACGCGGTCGCGTGCGTAGTCGCGTGCCGCTTCGTATGCGGCCTGCATGAGGCCCACGGCGCGCGCCGCGGTCTGCAATCGGCCGTTCTCGAAGCCCTCCATCTGGAGGTAGAAGCCGCGGCCGATGCCGTCATTGAGTCCGATGAGATTTTCGCCGGGCACCCACCAATCGTCGAACGCGACTTCGTAGCTGTGCATGCCGCGGTAACCGATGGTGTCGATGGCGCGCCCTTGCATGGTGCCGCCCTGCGGCTGATCGAACGTGAAGCCGTGTCCCTCGCCGCGTTGCTTGGGCACGATGAACGTCGACAGCCCGCGGTGGTTGGTGCTGGCCGGGTCGGTACGCGCGAGCAACATGAGGACATCGGCGCGCGCGGCAAAGGTGCACCACGTCTTGGTTCCGTTGATGCGATACCCGCCGTCGGGTTGCGCGGTGGCGCTGACGCGAACGCCGGCGACGTCAGAGCCGTAGTCGGGCTCGGTCACCGCGATGGCGACCATCATGTCGCCGGTCGCGATGCGGGGCAGCCAGTGCCGTTTCTGCGCGTCGGTGCCGCCGCGCATGAGCGCTCTCGTGAGGATCTCGGGGCGGGTGATGAGCGAACCGCCGATGCCCAACGACGCCCGTGAAAGCTCTTCGGTGGCAACGACCATCGCCAGATAGTCGTCGGCCCCGCCTGCGGCGAAGCCGCCGAACTCTTCGGGGACCGACAGGCCGAAGCCGCCGATCGCGGCGAGACCCTCGATCACTTCCTCGGGGACATCTGCGTTGTGCCGGTGTACCCACTCGGCCGCCGGCCGCACTCTGTCGTCGGCGAAACGCCGGAATGTCTCGGCCACCAGTTGGAAATCGTCGTCGAGCCCACGATCGCCTTCGATGCTCGCCAGAACCGCCACGAAACGCGGATCGCGGTACGTGGACACGAACTCGTGGACCGCGTCGAGCGCGCCGAACTCGACGCCCCACAGTTGCTCTCGGCCGAAGATCTTCGTCGTGAGGTCATGCAGCGCGTCGGCCGCGAAGCCGGCGCACAACCGGGCTTCGTCGGGCCCGCGCCGCCCGTAGTCGGCCATGTACGCCGCCGCATGCATCGCGGCGGCGGCATGGGCCAGGTCGTATTCGATGACCTGCATGTCGGCGGCGTCGTCGTCGGCGGCGCGGCCCCGTATGTGCTTGATCGCCGCGCCCACCACTCGTTGACCGTGGGCGATGGCGGCCTCGACGCCTTCGATGTCGACGCCTATCCCCGGCGCAGCACGCGATGCCATGGCGCGCAGCGTAGTTGGGGCGTCATCGCCCGATGCGATCGGAACCCAACCACGCCGTGAGCTCACTCGAGGTCATCGGGCGCCCGATATAGAAGCCCTGCGCCTTGGTACATCCCATCTCGTCGAGACGGCGGTGGAGGTCCGGGCTCTGCACACCGACGGCCACCACTTCGAGGCCGAGATTGCGTCCGAGATCGATGATCGACCGCACGATTGTTTCCGCACCGCTGTCGCCGGCGCCCATCTGGCCGACGAAGCTGCGGTCGATCTTGATGCCGTGGATGGGCAGCGTCTGCAAGTACGACAGCGAGGAGTAGCCCGTGCCGAAGTCGTCGATGATCGTCCGCACGCCGAGTGCGTGGAACTGCTCGATGACTTCGTGCGCGAGCGACGGATCGTCCATCAGTTCACGCTCGGTCAACTCGAACGCCAACGAGCTGCCCGGAAGATCATTGACGCGTAGCGCCTCGGCGATGTCCTTGACCAGTGTCGGCTCGTAGATATTGCGCATCGACAAGTTGATGCTCACCATGAGGGGGACCTCACGCGCCTTCCAATCGACCAATTGGCGCAGCGCCTTGTCCATCATCCAGCGCGTGAGCGGCTTGATCGCGCCCGAGACTTCGGCGAGAGGAATGAACTCGGTCGGGGGAACGACACCGTGGCGCGGATGAGCCCAGCGCGTCAGCGCTTCGAGCTGATCGACGGCACCCGTGCGCAGATCAGCGATCGGTTGGTAGACGACGCGCAGTTCGTCTTGTTCGATCGCATGACGCAGATCGCCGACAAGCGTGAGGCGGTGCAGACTGGATCGGTCGTGCTCGGCCTCATACACCGTCGCCCCGCCACCCGAGCGCTTGGCCGTATACATGGCGATGTCGGCCCGCTTGAGCAGCATCTCGGGGTCAGTGGCATCGTCGGGAAACAGTGCGATACCGACGCTGGCCCCCGTCTGCAGGCTGAGCCCGTCGAAATCGAACGGAGCGAACGCGCACGAGAGCACTTTCTCGGCGACGCTGAGCGCGCCGCCGAGGTTCGCATCGTCGAGCAGGAGCGCGAACTCATCGCCCCCCAACCGCGCGATCGTGTCGCACTCACGCAATGAGAGTCGCAGCCGGTCGGCCAGTGCAGTGAGAAGACGGTCGCCGTGGTCATGGCCGAGCGTGTCGTTTATCTCCTTGAAATTGTCGAGATCCATCACCAGCAATGCACAATGAGTCTGGCGTCGCCGCGCGTCGGCGAGCGCGTGACGTAAACGGTCCATCAACAAGGTGCGGTTCGGCAGACCAGTGAGCGCGTCGTGCAGCGCTTGATGACGAAGAGCCGCAGCGGCGACGGCCTGGTCGGTGACATCTTCGATGATGATCCCGACGGCGTCCAAAGCCAAACGGAACGCGTGCAGCGACAGCACGAGATCGTCCGATGTCTCACCGAGTGCAGTACGGTCGATACGGAAGGGCTCGCCGGTCTGTAAGACCTGGCGCAACTTCGCCTCCATCTCACTGCGGCTGCCGAGTAGCGAAGCCGCAGTGCGGTCGATCACGTCGGCTCGCTCGCGGCGCAGCAACGCCAACGCGTTGGAGTTGGCGTCGACGACCACGAGGTCGTCATCGTCCCCGTCGTCGGGCCGACCCGAGCCGCTGGCGCGCAGCACGACGATGCCGATGGGAAGGTGTTCGACGATCGTGCCGTAACGACGGTTCTTGTACTCCGTCTCGAGCTGCTTGGTGACGTCGAGCATCACACCCCTGAGCCGGTAGGCGGTGCCCCACGAATCGCGCTCGCAGCGGACGTGGTCGGTGATGTGAACCGCCTTTCCGGCCGCGTCGAGCATGCGGTAGTCGAGCTCGAATACGGTGCCGGCGAGCTCACCCCGGGCGAGTTCCTTGAGCACCCGTTCCCGATCGCCGATGTGGATGTGGTCGGCCCAATGCCGTCGCGCCGCCCACTGGTCGGGCGAGTAGCCGAGGATGCGGTCGGTGTTGCCAGTGACGAGATGGCCGGCCAGGCGACCGGGCGGGCTTTCCCATACGAGGGCATCGACGCCATCGAGCAGCGAACGGTAGCGGTCGCGCTCTTCCCGCTTGTCGTTCGCGACACGGGAGACGAGATAGGGAACGACCATCGCGGAGAGGCAGTAGATGGGGACGACCACGATGGCCTGGTCGCCGGCAATGGCGCTCGTCGCGATCAGGACGGGGCCGCTCACGGCCAGCGCGATATAGGTGCGGCGCACGCTCACCGTCGCCGCGTGCGCGACGGCGGTGACGGCGATGAGCGGTGATACGGCGGATGCCATCGGCACGATCACCAACGCGATCGCGGCGAGCGCGTGGTCGCCGATCACCAGGGCCGCGCTGACCGGCCGTTTCGTGCGTAAGGTCCACAACTGCAACAACGCCTGGTACGGCACGCAGGCGAGCACGGCGAATGCGGTCAGCGTCGGGTCGCGGGCAACCGCGACCGCAATGACGCACAATGCGAAGACCGCGACGTGGCGAATCGCGAGAACCGTCTGCCACGTGTGCAGGTCGTGCCCTTCGTCGTGTGCTGTCGGATCCCATGTGGTGTGGCTTCGCCGTTGCCACACCGTCCACCGCCCAGGAAACAAGTGTCGCCATCCTCCCGAGTTCGGCATGGGTATCGGCGCGCGCGGCGCAGAACGTGAGAAGGTTTCGCGCGTGGGTGCCGATGCAACTCCCGCCTCGTCCGACGAGACGGCACTTTCCGATGAAACGGTCGCGTTCGTTCGCGCTTCGGTGGGTCGATGGGCCCAGAGTGTTCGCCGCGATCTGCCATGGCGAGCGACGCATGATGCGTGGGCGGTCCTCGTATCCGAGTCGATGTTGCAGCAGACCCAAGCAGCGCGCGTCGTTCCCAAGTACGAGAGCTTCTTGTCGCGGTTTCCCACGGTTACTTCGTGCGCGGCGGCCGGCGTCGGCGAGGTGGTCGACGCCTGGGCCGGGCTGGGCTACAACCGTCGAGCGGTGTTCTTGCACCGACTGGCGGTCACCGTCGTCGAGCGCCACGACGGTCACATTCCCGATGACCTCGATGCCCTGCTCGCGTTGCCCGGCGTCGGCGCGTACACCGCGCGAGCGGTTCTCGTGTTCGCGTTCGAACGTGACGTCGCCGTGGTCGACACGAACATCGGTCGGGTGCTGGCCCGCCTCTGTGGTCAGCGGCTGCGCCTTTCCACTGCACAACGATTCGCCGATCGGCTCGTGCCCGCCGGGGGCGGGTGGGAGTGGAATCAATCGATGCTCGACCTCGGCGCGCTCGTCTGCGTCGCACAGTCCGCTCGCTGCGCGCAATGCCCGGTGCGCACTGTGTGTCGGTGGCGCGGGGAGGGGGCCGACCCGGCGCGCTCGTCGGCGGGAGTCAGCCGTGGTCAGTCGCGCTTCGCCGGCAGCGATCGCCAGGGCCGCGGGCGACTCGTCGATGCGTTACGCCGAGGTCCGCTCGATCGCGACGCGCTCGCGCTCGCCGCGGGATGGCCCGACGACCTCCCCCGAGCGCGGCGCGTCGCCGAGACGCTCGTGACCGATGGCCTGGCGTGCTGGGCGGGCGAGTTGCTCATCCTGCCCTAGTTCCCCGCTCTGAAGGGCCGCTCTACTCCGCGCGCCGTTGCGCCTGTGCGACGAGGGCTTCGAAGAGGGCGGATTGATGGGCGTCCTGCGCTGCTGTGTCTTCGGGATGCCACTGGATACCGACGACCCAGCCCTCTTCGAGCTCGACCGCTTCGATGGTGCCGTCCGCGGCTTGCCCGGTGACGCGCAGGCCGTCACCGACGCGATCGACGGCCTGATGGTGTACCGAATGCCCGCACACGTCGATGGCTCCGATGGCTTCCGCGACGAGCGAGCCCGCGGCGAGATGCACTTCGTGATGCACTCTGCGGTGCGCGCCGGCCGACGCGATATCGGGCAGATGTTGGATGAGGGTGCCTCCACGCACGACGTTGAGCACTTGCATGCCGCGACAGATGGCCAGTACCGGTAGGTCGAGGGTGATGGCGGCCTGCAGTAGCGCCACCTCGAACGCGTCTTGTCGGGCATCGATGCCTTCGGTCTCGGGGTGGCGTGATGCGCCATAGCGCGCGGGGTCGATGTCGGGCCCGCCCACCATGACCAGCGCATCGACGCGCGAAAGGACGAGGCGCGCCCGGGCGAGCAGCGCGTCGTCGTCGCCATCGGCGAAAGGGGGAACCACCACCGGTTGCCCGCCCGCCCGCTCGACCGCCTTCGTGTACCGCGCGCCCGCCGCAACGACATCGGTTCGTAGACCGGCGGCCGAATCAGCGTCCCGACCTGGCAGTGCGACGAAGGGACGTAGGCCTGCCATCTGCACAGTCTCCCACGGAAGACCGGAGAATTAGGTCACAGATCTTTTCGAACTCGGCCTGCAGCATCTACGGTTCACCTTCACGCCAGCGAGGGGTTCGGCAGGGGACGGTAGGCCAAGTTGCTCGACGTAACCTTCTACGGAGTGCGCGGTTCCACACCTTGTTGTGACGAACGCAGCGTCCGCTACGGAGGCAACACGTCGTGTGTACTGCTGCAGGCGCCGGATCAAGACCCGATCATCCTCGATCTCGGCACGGGGCTGCGCTACTTGGGCGAGGCGTTCGCGCGCACTGCAACGGCGCCATTCAAGGGCACGGCGTTGGTCACGCACCTGCATTGGGACCACGTGCAGGGCCTGCCGTTCTTTCATCCGTTGCATACCCCGGGCGCGCACCTCGACATCGTCGGCACCGGCGGCGAACGTACGCTGTGCGAAGCGTTCGGTGAGTTCATGAAACCGCCGTACTTTCCCATTCGTGTCGGCGATCTCACCGGCAACGTGTCGTTTCGCGAGGTCCACGACGAACAGTTCATGATCGGCGACGCGCTCGTCACTGCTCGATCGGTGCCTCATGTCGGTGCGACCAACGGCTATCGCATCGACAGCGCCGGGGCCCGCGTGGCTTATGTCAGCGATCATCAGCAGCCGTGCCACGATCGCAGGTTCGTCGACGACGCCGTTCTCGAGTTGTGCGATCACGCCGACTTGTTGATCCACGACGCGCAATACACCGAGGATGAGTTCGCCGATCGCTCCCACTGGGGTCACTGCACCATCGAGTATGCGATCGAAGTCGCGCGGCAGGCCAAGGTACGAGCGCTGGCATTGTTCCACCACGATCCGAGTCATCACGACGAGTTCCTCGACGGCGTTTCCGCCGACGCGTCGCGACGCAGCGCCGAGGTCGGGCTCGGCACGGTATTCACCGCGTCCGAAGGGTTGCGCGTCACCCTCGGGCCCCCGGGGCACGACCCCAACGTCCCCATCAACCTGCGCGACCTCTGCCCCGAACCCCACAAACGCCACGCGGCGATCCGACTCTCGACGAGCTAGACACTCCATCTACCAGACGCCGCCACCAGGAGTCATCGTGAGCAAGAATCGCTTCGACAGCGCGCAATATCGCCAGACGCTCGGGCACTTTCCCACTGGCGTCACCGTCATCACGGCAGCCGACGAAGCGGGGCCAGTGGGCTTGGCCGTCGGTTCGTTCACGTCACTGTCGCTCGAACCCCCGTTGGTGTTGTTCTGCCCGGGCAACACGTCGTCGAGTTGGCCCCGCATCCACGCCGCCGGCGTTTTCTGCGTGAACATCCTGGGCGACGATCAGGTGGCGGTGTGCAAGGTGATGGCCAGCAAAGAGCCCGACAAGTTCGTGAACGTCGGCTGGTCGACCAAGGTGACGGGCTCGCCGGTGATCGACGGCGTGCTGGCGTGGATCGACTGCACGATCACCGAGGTGCTCGAAGGCGGCGACCACCACATCGTCATCGGACGCGTCGAAGATCTGGGCTACGCGGAGCGCGGCAGCCCGCTCGTCTTCTTCAAGGGCGGCTACGGAAGATACGACGCCTAGGCGAACCTGATGCCCATCTACGCCCTCGGCGATATCACTCCACAGATCGACCCCACTGCGTTCGTCCATCCTGATGCAGTCGTCATCGGCAAGGTCACCATCGGCGCAGAGTCGACGATCTGGCCCGGCGCGGTGTTGCGAGGGGATGGCGCCGGCATCGTCATCGGCGCCCGCACGTCGATCCAGGACGGGGCCATCGTGCACAACACCGAGGTGCTGCCGACGGTGGTCGGCGACGATTGCACGGTCGGGCATATGGCACACCTCGAAGGCTGCACGGTGCACAACGCGGCGTTGATCGGTACCGCGTCGATCATTCTGCACGAGGCCGTGGTCGAGACGGGGGCGTTGGTCGGCGCCAATGCTGTCGTCACCAACCGCTCGCGCGTCCCCGCGGGTGCGATGGCGCTCGGCATACCGGCCAAGATCCGCGAAGGTGTGGCCAGCCTCGAGCAGAACCTGCACGACGCGGCGCATTATGTGCAGCGCGGCAAGCGGTACCGGCTCGAACTCCGCCGTCTGGATTGAGGACCGATCATGAGCATCGACGCGGACATCGGCAGGGTCGGTATCTGGACCGGCGTGCTCGACCGGGCGCCCTATGCCCAGGGCGTCGAGATTGCGAACGAGATCGAATCGCTCGGCTACGGCGCGGTCTGGATACCCGAGGCCGTCGGTAAGGACCCGTTGGTGGCGTGCGCGCTACTGCTCGCGGGCACGACGAAGCTCGCAGCAGCGACGGGTATCGCCAACATCTACGCCCGCGATCCGATCTCGATGGCGCAAGGACACAAGACCTTGACCGAGGCGTTTCCCAAGCGATTCGTGCTGGGCCTCGGTGTGAGCCACCGACCGATGGTCGAAGGGATGCGCGGTCACGCGTACGAGAAGCCGATCGCCACGATGCGCAGCTATCTCGAAGGAATGGATGCGGCGATGTATCTCGGGGCGCCGCCATCTACGACGCCGGTACGCGTGCTCGGCGCGTTGCGGGACCGCATGATGGGCTTGTCGGCCGAGCTTGCGGACGGTGCGCACCCCTACAACGTGCCTCCCGAGCACACCGCGCACGCGCGGCATCTACTGGGCCCGGGCAAGCTCCTGGCGCCAGAGGTCGCGGTGACCCTCGAGCGCGACGCCACGAAAGCCCGTGAATTGGGCCGCGCCCATCTCGCGATCTACATGAACCTGCCCAACTACACCAACAACCTTCGGGCCCTCGGTTTCGCCGACGACGACTTCGCCGACGGAGGCAGCGACCGGTTGATCGACGCACTGGTTGGTTGGGGCGGCATCGACCGAGTCGCGTCGATGGTGCGGGCACATCACGATGCGGGCGCCGATCACGTGTGCATTCAGGTGCTGGTGCCGCGCGGCGGTACCGAGTCGCCCGCCGTGGGTTGGCGCGAACTCGCTCCCGCGCTGCTCGCGTAGGGCGAGCGCGGGTCAGCGCGCCTGCAACAAGACGGTGCTCAGTGCCAGCAATTGGTGGTCGTGGCCGGCATCGACGAGTTGCACCTCGACCACTGCGTGATACGCGTCGAGGCGAAGGAGGCGGGCGATCGTGCGCCCCGGCCCCGACCGCGTCTGGCTGAGATAGTTCACCGAGATGTCGACACCCTCGAAGAGTTGTCCGTGGCTCGCGACGAGCGCTTCGGCCGCGGCCTCGGCAGCGATGGCGATCGCACCGCCGTTCAGCGAGCCGAAGCTATTGCGCGTGTAGTCGGTGCGGTCGATCTCGATCGAGCCGAGCGCCGGTTCGATTACGCGGATGCCCAATTGCGCGAACAACGGAAGACGAAACCCCGATGTCGGAAGCGCGATCGATTGCTTCGGGCTCGACGCCGGAATCGTCCGGCCGGAGATGGTGCTCGCCGAACCGGGAATGCGGGCGAAGGTCATGAGGCCGCGACCCGCGGGGCGCATCGTCGCGACATCGTCGTTGCCGCGCCCGTCGCCGACCTCGACTCGCACGACGACGACGTTGGCACCTGCGCGCACGAGGTGCGCCGCCACCACGATCGGGCCCTCGACGATCGGCCCGCTCGCCGTGAAGGCGAGGTCGGCGGTCGCGATCCAGTCGGGGCTCACCGAAGAGAGCGCGGTCGCCGCGCCCGCGAGATCGATGATCGCGGCGAGCGCGCCGACGCGCGCGCGTCCCGAAGTGTGTCGTATCTCGGGCACGAGGGGGATCGAGCAGATCGTGAGGACGGGCGAGACTCGCTCGGTGGTGACTGCAAGATCGCGCAGGAGGTGGCGCTCGGGCGGATACGTCGGTCGGGTGTCGGTCATCGTGCTGCGGCCGTCTCGTTGCCCCGTCGAGCTATGGACCGGTCGTGGTCGAGGCCCGTGCGGAATCGGGAAGTTCCTTGTCGACCTGTTCGAGCAGCTTGGCGAGTCTCGGATCGCGGATGAAACCGGCGGAGTCGACCTCGATGATCGGTGGGTCGGGCAAGTTGATCCGGCAACGGTCGCGGATGGATTGGCGCGCTTCGGGCACGCCGGTAGGTGTACCGGTGAGCAGTGCCTTCCAGCGCCCGCCCTCGTTGTTGCGAACGATGCGATCGACGTCCCAATTGGCTTTGACCGCGATGTCGTTCACCTCTTTGTAGAAGCGAGCGGCCGCGGTGAGATCGCCGCGCAGGTCGCCGTCGGTGAAGGTCGCCGCCTCGGTATAGAAGATCTGCATCGCCACCGCGATAGCGGGCTGGTCTCGGGGCAGGGAGTTGAGCAGGCGCTGGGCCAGACCACAGAGGCGATTGTCGATGGGGATCGTCGTCGCGACCGTCGCCGGCCGCAACGTGGTCGAGGTCCCGGGGTCGCCGGACGACGCGGGTCCGGCGGGTCGTTGATCGATGATCACGTAGAGCGACACGATCGTGAAGAACGTCGAAATCGCGATGACTGTGCCCCGCAGGCGGATGAAGTCGAATCGTGACACCGATTCCAGGCTACCGGCGCGGTATCGGTAGATCGGGTCGGCTACTTGTCGAACTCGGGGATGACGTGCTTGCCGAGGAGTTCGATCGACCGCATCACCTCTGCATGGGGGATCTTGTAGGGGTTGAGCAGGCAGAACAGCAACTCGCACCCCGCCTCTTCGTAGCGCTTGCAGATCTCGATGCAGCGGTCGGGATCGCCCACGACGCCGGCGCCCGAGTCATACAGGTAGTCCATGGTCAGCTGCCCGAGTTGACCCGAATCACGGCGCTGCTTGGCGTCCGCGGCATAGGTGTAGTTGCCGAGATCGCCGCCTTTGCCCTCACGCTCCTCCATCCAATCGGCGAGCGACGCGATCTCGCGGCCGGCGGCACCCGGGTACCAGACGAACGATTCTTCGGCGACCGCCTTGGCCTTTTCGTTGGTGTCGTTGCAGTGGACCATCGTGAACGTGGCGGCGGTCGAGTTGCGAAACTTGCCCACCGGCTGGTCGCAGTCGGCTTGTCCCTTGCGGTAGTTCTCGAGCCGTTCGGCGAGCTGTTCGGGTGGGTTGCCGACGGTGAACGACAGCAGCCCGATGCCGCGCTTGCCGATCTCATAGTGCCCCTCCACCGACGAGGTCGCGCCCCAGATCGGTGGATGCGGATCTTGCCTCGGTTTCGGGTGCACGCGTCGCTTGGGCATCGACCAGTACTTGCCCTCGAACTCGTACTCGTCGTTGGTCCAACAGCCGACGATGTGGTGGAGGGCCTCGTCCCACATCTCACGGGTCTCGCGCGGGTTGACACCGAAGCCCTCGAGCTCGGCGCGGGTCGACGAGCGTCCGGTGCCGAACTCGACCCGGCCGTTGCTGATGAGATCGAGTACGGCGACGCTCTCGGCGGTGCGCACCGGATGGTTGTACGGCTTTGGCAACAGCCGCACGCCGTAGCCGATGCGGATGTTCTTCGTCAGCGCGGCGATGTGTCCGTAGAGCACTTCGGGGTTCGAGCAGTGTGAGTACTCGTCGAGGAAGTGATGTTCGACCGTCCAGAAACTGTGGAAGCCCAGCTTGTCGCCGAGCTGCACTTGTTCGATCGTTTCTTGGTAGGCCCGGAACTCGGACTCTTTGTCCCACGGGCGGGCTACCGGTATCTCGTAGAACATGGCGAACTTCACAAGCACACCTCGTCGGTCACGATCGGTTTGACCGCATCAACCTAATCCATCGACTCGCGCAGGGTTCCTGCGTGAGGACGAAGGGCGCCTGCGGTGGTCGAGACGAGCCTCCGCTACTGTGCGTCGAGGGACACACGACTGGACGGGGGAGCGATGCCACTCGACGCGCAGGCCAAGATGATGATCGACGGGATGAAGGCGATGGGCTTCGAGCTCCACACGCCGGGGATCACCCCCGAAGAGATGCGCCGCCAGATGGAAGAGCGCAAGGTCCCGCAGCCCGACGTGCCCGAGATGGCCAAGGTCGAAGACCGCAAGGTCACCACCCCCGACGGCGCAGAGATACCCGTTCGCATCTACTGGCCGACGGCGGCACCGGGTAAGCACCCGGTCGTCGTGTTCTTCCACGGCGGGGGCTGGGTGATCGGCAGCATCGAGAGCCACGACGCGACGGTCAAGTCACTGGCCGCGGCGTCGGGCATGGTGTTCGTCTCGGTCGACTATCGACTCGCGCCCGAGTACAAGTTCCCCACTCCGCTCGAAGACTGCTTTGCCGCGACGAAGTGGGTCGTCGACAACGCGACCGAGCTCGGCGTCGACGCGTCTCGCCTTGCCGTTGCGGGCGACAGTGCCGGCGGCAATCTCGCGGCCGCGGTGGCGTTGATGGCACGCGAGCGGGGCGGCCCGGCGATCAAGTTCCAGCTGCTCGTCTACCCGTGCACCGATTTCGACATCACACGGCGATCGATGGTCGACAACGGTGAGGGCTACTTCCTCACCAGCGCCGCGATGGAGTGGTTCCATGGTCACTACTTGGCCAGCGATGACGACCGCGAGCACCACTTCGCCGCGCCGATACGAGCCGACCTGTCAGCCCTGCCTCCGGCGCTCGTCATCACCGCCGAGTTCGACCCACTGCGCGACGAAGGCAATGACTACGGCCACCGGCTACAGCGCGCCGGTGTTCCTACAACGGTGACGTGCTATGCCGGGATGATTCACGGCTTCTTCAGCATGACGTCGATTCTCGACAAGGCGAAAGACGCGCAGGCCCAGGCGGTGCGGGCCTTGGTCGCCGCCCTCTGAACTCTGAACTGCGCGAGCTCAGCGGGCGCGCAGTAGTTGACCGGGCGACGTGCCGGTCTCTTTGTCGTCGTCGATCGTGACAGTGCCATTGACGAGCACGTAGCGATAGCCCGACGGCCGCGACACACGTCGCCACTCGCCACCGGGAAGATCGTGCACGACCTCTACCGGGTTGAGGCGCAGGTTGTCGTAGTCGTAGACGACGATGTCGGCCGCCTTGCCCACCTCGAGGGTGCCGCGATCGGGGAAACCCGCGCAGTGCGACGGCAGGCCACTGAGGCGCCAGTGCGCCGACTCGAGATCGAGGATGTCGTGCTTGCGCACGGCGTCGGTGATCAGCTCGGTTGGATAGGTACCTGCAGTCAGGAACTTGGTGTGCGCACCACCGTCGCTGACACCCGGGAGGGTGTACTTGTCGTCGAGCAGGTCCTTCAACATCTTGGCGCTCGTGTAGGTGGGCTCGGTGTAGAACACCGTGCGCAGCCGGTCGGCGATCGCGATGTCGAGCATGCAATCGACGGGATGCTTGCCGGTCGCGTCCGCAACGTCTTGCAGCGTGTGGTCCTTCCACACCGACGTCTCGCTCGACTTCGGGGAGAGCACGACCATGTCCTTGATGGGTCCGGTCGCGGCAAAGACACGAGCGTCGCGTAATGCGGCACGGCGTGATTGGTCTCCCATCTTGTCGAGCTTCTCTTCGAGGGTGCCGAGGGTGACTTCGCGCCACGCGTCGGCTTCGTCGAAGAGGTTCCAGTCCTCGAAGGTGAAGGTGAGCCCGCTGCGGGTCGTGAGTGCTTGCCCGTACACCTGCAACCCCTGTTTGCGGCAGTCGTCGAGCCACTTGAGCGTGTTGAGATGGCGCTCGGGCTCGCGCTCGTCGGGCACGACCACGTTGTAGAGGATCGGTCGACCGGACACGCGGGCCAGTGTCTCGTAGCAACGACGTGACTCATCGGGGATCGCGGGGTCGCCGGCCATGGTCATCTGGATGAAGCCACTGCGCCGCTCGGCGAGCACCTCGGCGAACTCGATGCAGGTCTCGGTGTGCATGACATCGGTCGCCATCGGGGTACCGTCGAAATCGCGTTGCACGTTGGCACCCGACTCGGGCTTGAGCCGCTGCACCGACCATCCGCCGGCACCCGCGTCCATCGCTTCGTGCAGCAAGCGGCGCATCTCGCGGTGTTCGTCGTCGGTCGGCATCTCGCCGGCCTTGGCCCGCTCGAAGCCCATCGCTTCGATCATGACGGGGTTCATGGGCAGGAACGGTTTGATGTTGACTGCCTTCGCGGTGCGTTCGACGCTGTCGAGATACTCGGGGAAGGTGATCCAATCCCACGGCATGCCCGCTTTCATCGATGCCAACGGGATGGCTTCGGTGCGGACCATCGTGAGCATTGCGCGCTCGCGGAAGTCGGGTTGCACAGGAGCGAAGCCGAAGCCACAGTTGCCGATGACGACCGACGTGACGCCGTGCCAACCGGACAAGGTGCAGTACGGATCCCAGAACAACTGCGCGTCGTAGTGCGTGTGCAAGTCGATGTAGCCCGGCGCCACGATCATGCCGCTGGCATCGAGCACTTCGTCGGCCTCGTGATCGGGGATGCGCCCGATCTCGGCGATGAGGCCGCCCTTGATGCCGATGTCGGCGCGACGGCGCCCGCGGCCGGTGCCGTCGACGACGATGCCGCCTTTGATGACGGTGTCGAACTGAGCCATGACTACCCCCTGGAGACCGATCGCTCGGGTCTGCACGATGGTACTAGAGAACTAACCTCGTGAGGCAGTAGAGGGGGGATGCGATGGCGTCAGTCGTACTGGTGCACGGCGCCAACCATGGGCCGTGGTGCTGGACCAAGGTCGACGCGCCGTTGCGCGAGCGCGGCTTCCGCGTCGAGACGCCCGATCTCTACTCGCAGCCGAACGCCTCTGATCCGGGTGCGGTGCAGGCGGCCGTCGACGCCTGCACCGGCGATGGCCCGGTGATCGTCGTCGGTCATTCCTTCGGCGGCTATCCGATCACCCAGATCGATCCGTCGACCGTGGCCCACCTCGTGTATCTGGCCGCGATCTTCCCGACCGACCGCGAGGACGAGTCACTCGGCAACCCGGTGGTCGCGGACTTCTTCGAGAAGATGGATGTCACCGATGGCATCATGACGGCGAAGCCCGAGCGCTTGCGCGACGTGTTTTACGGCGACTGCAGTGACGACGATGTCGCGTTCTGTGCCGCGCGATTGCGACCCCACCCGATGGGCTCCAACCCGATGATCGTGCCGCGCGCGGCGTGGCGTGAGGTGCCGAGCACGTACGTCATTTGCGAGCAGGACGGATCGATCACACTCGACTACATGCGCGCCGCGGCCAACCTGACCGAGCACCACGTGAGCTGGCCGACGAGCCATTCGCCGTTCCTGTCGCGTCCCGAGCTCGTCGTCGACCTCGTCGACGAGATCGCGGCAGATCTCACGCCGCGGTGATCGCGGCAGCGAGCCTCGGGTCGGCCAACTGACGGCGCGTGATGATCAAGTCGACCAACCCGTATTCGACAGCACGGTCACCGCGCAGGATGAAGTCACGGTCCATGTCCGCCGCGGTGCGCGCCGCGGTCTGGCCGGTGGCCTCGACGAGGATGTCGACCATGCGCCGCCGCATCTCGACCATCTCGGCCACCGCGATCTCGAGATCCACGCTCTGGCCTTGCGCGCCGCCGTGCGGCTGGTGCACGAGCACCCGCGCGTTCGGCAGGGCGTAGCGCTTGCCCTTCGCGCCGGCGGCCAGCAACACCGCCGCGGCGGACGCCGCCTGGCCGACGCAGATCGTCGACACGTCCGGCGCGATGTAGCGCATCGTGTCGTGGATGGCGAACAGGCCGGTCATGTCGCCGCCGGGGGAGTTGATGTACATCGCCACGTCGTGCTCGGACGACTCCGACTCCAGATGCAGTAGCTGTGCGATCACGACGTTGGCCACGTGATCGTCGATGGCGGTGCCGAGGAACACGATGCGGTTCGCCAGCAGGCGCGAGTAGATGTCGTAGGCGCGCTCTCCTCGGTGGGTGGTCTCGATGACGGTGGGGATCAACACGACGGCCTCCAGGAGATGCAACTCAGTGGTTGCACATACGGTACCAGCACCGCTCCGATGTGCAACTACATGGTTGCGTTATGCTGCAACGATGGATCCCGCCACGATCACCCGCCAGATAGATCTCGAGACCCCGGCCGACGTGCTGTGGGACCTGGTCGCAGATCCCGACGAGATGGCGAACTGGCTCGGCGACACGGTGGACGTCGACGTGCGTCCTGGCGGCCAAGGCACGGTCGTCGACGACGGCATCGTCAGGCACGTGGTGATCGAAGAGGTGCGCGAATCCCGCCAGCTCTCCTTCACCTGGTGGGAACACGACGATCGGTCGAGCGCGTCGCGGGTCGTGTTCACGGTCGACCCGCACGGGTCGGGCAGCCGGTTGACCATCAGCGAGACGCTGCACCACCAGTCACCGCGCCTGTCTGCCCGTGCCTCGGCCGCCGCGGCTCGCTGGGAAGTACGGGCACTGGCGCTGTGGGCCTGCACGGTGGCGGCCGTCTCGGTGCGGTGAGCGCGCTCGACGATTTGTTCGGGGCATTGTCCGACCCGACTCGACGGGCGCTGATGCAACGGTTGCTGCAACAGGGGCCCGACACGGCGACTCGCCTCGCCGCCGATCTTCCGCTCACACGACAGGCTGTCGTGAAGCATCTCCAGGCGTTGGTCGACGCCGGCCTCGCCACGTCGAAGAGAGCCGGGCGCGAAGTGCGCTATACAGCGACCCCGGAACCATTGGCGGCGGTGCTGTCGTGGTTGATGGAATCGAGCACGCAATGGGATCGGCGAGTCGAGCGGCTACGGCACAAGCTGCAGGGAGAGGGCAGCGCGGCGCGCTGACCCTTCGCTCCCGATGACGGAACCAGCGCGCGAAAAGTCGACGAACCGCACGTTCCTGCCGTACTTCATCGTCAGCGGCAGCCTGTCGCTCGGCTACGGGTCGATCTACACGCTCCTGCCCGATCTGCGCGACGAGCTCGGCTTCAGCGAACAAGAGTTGGGTGTGCTGGTCGGCGTCGGCTTCTTCGCCGGTTTCTTCGCACAAGTTGCGCTGTCGCGCTATGCCGACCGGGGCTACGCGTCGTTGATGGTGCGCGCCGGAATCGCGATCGCGGCTCTGTCTGCGTTGACCTGCGCGCTCTCGAGCGAGCTGTGGCAGTTCATTCTCGCTCGAGCGTTCCTCGGCCTCGGCAGCGGCATCGTCAGCCCTGCGATTCGGCGTGTGGTCATCGCGCGCGACCCTGAACGCATTGGTGAGAACCTCGGTAAGCAGGGCGCCTTCGACATCAGCGGCTTCGTACTCGGCCCGACGATGGCCGCCGGTGTCTCTTTCGTCTTCGACTTCCAGGCGCCATTCTGGGCGTTGTTCGCGCTCTATGTCGGCATCTTCTTCGTCGGAATGCGCCTCGACCTCTCGGTCACGCGTGCGGGGTCGCGTGGTCGTGCTCTGCGCACTCTGCTCGCTCTACCGACGATCCGCGCTGCTCTCGGCGCATCGATCGCGTTCTACGTCACCATCGGGATGTTCGAGGCTGTCTGGGCATTGCTGCTCAAGGATCTGGGTGCGGGCCGACTTCTGATCGGCACGACGCTTTCGTTCTTCACCGTGCCGATGATCTTCCTCGCGCCAATGGGCGGTCGCTACGCGCAGCAATACGGCCCGTTGCGCGTCGCCGGATACAGCATCGCGGTCGCGACGCTGTGCACGCTCTCGTACGGGTTCTTGCCATTGTGGCCGCTGCTCCTCGTGTCGGTCGTGCATGCGGTTGCCGATTCGTTCACGATGCCGGCCAACCAAGTTGCGGTCGCGATGTCGAGCCCACCCGAGCACGTGGCGGCGGGGCAGGGATTGCTCGGGGCCGTGGGCGTCGCGGTGGCCGGAACAGTCGGGATAATCGCGGGCGGAGTGTATGGAGATCTCGGTCGGGGGCCGCTCTTCATCGGCACCGCGGTGACCATGGCCGTCTTCCTCGTATGGGCTATCTTCAACGCCGGCAGCTTGCGTCACCCGTCCGTGTCGAAGCCCGAAATCGCCTCGCCCCACGTCTCGTAGTTCTCGTCATTGGTGTGCACGTGCTGCGTCGCGGTCACCGCGTCGCGCCAGGCGCGGTGCAGCGGATGATTGCGGTCGATCGCGCTGCCGCCGGCAAAGCGATATGCCAGCGTTGCGGCCTCCACTGATACATCCGCGACATGGGCGGCGGCGGCTCGCACGTCAGTGACGTAGTCGACCGGCATAGGGGACACCGCGGCGTCTCCGTCCGCGAATCGTTCGACGATCAGTGCGCGTGCCGCCCGCAGGCGAGTGTCGGCGCGACCGAGGTCGCGCAAGAACGCGCCGCGTGCGTGCAACGGCGCCCGACCACCCATGCGCGACTTGCCCTTGGCCAAGGCGATGACTTCGTCCAGGGCGCGCCGGGCCAGGCCGAGCGCCACGCCGGCGTGCTCGGGGCTGATGTACACCAGAGTCGGCAGTCGATGCACAAAGGTGGCGCGCCCGTGGGGTTCGGTCAACGTGAACGCACGCGAGTCGGGCACGAAGACACCGTCGATCGTGAACGTGCGCGAACCGGTCGCGCGCAAGCCGTCGACGTCCCATGTGCCGTCGATGACGCGCGCATGCTCGATCGGCAGCGCGGCCCACAACAGCGCGGTCCTATCATCTGGGCGCGCACCCGCGAGACGGGTGCCGATGGCAATCCATTGGGCATGATCGATACCGCTGGCGAACCCCCAACGTCCCGTGATCGACCATCCGCCGTCGACGGGTGTCGCGACGCCTGTTGTGGGAAAGGTGCCGGTGAAACGAGGCCACCGGCCTTCGTTGCTGTCGCAGATCTCGCGCGATCCCTCGTCGCTCACATGTCCGCCGACCAACCCCGCCGACAGCGCCATGAACGACAGCGTCCAGCCGACGCTGCCGTCGACGTGGGACAGGGCTTCGCTCAACTCGAACTGCTCGACGAGGCTCACGTCGCGGCCGCCGAGCGCGGTGGGAACGCGCGTCGTGAAAAGCCCGCGAGCGTCGGCGCATTCGATCACTTCCGCGCACAATCGACCGCGCCCTTCGGCGGCGCGGCAATCGCCGTCGATGATCGGGACGAGCTCGTCGACCGCCGCGCGCAGATCAGGGCGCAGCATGCGAACGCTCATGCCACGACCCGCGTGACGGTGACGGGCACGCCCGATTGGTGCACCATGCCGGTGAGCGCATCAACGTCGTGGTCGGCGCTGGTGAGGTCGCACACGTTGGGCGTGGCCCAACCATGAGCGATGGCTACCGCGCCTCGTGCGATCGTTGAGTCGACGCGCACCGGGCCACTCGTCGAGCCGTGTGCCGACCGCACGTCGACGATGTCGCCGTCGGCCACATCGTGTAGTTCGGCGTCCGCGGGATTGATCCGCACACTCACGTCGTCGACCCGTCCACCCGGCGCCGCGACGTCACGCAGCTGCGAGTTCATCTTGCGCAGCTGCCGATGAGGGATGAGCACCAACGACTCGGTGTCGCGCTGCCGCTCGACGGCCGCGATCCGCTCGATCAGAGGGGCCGGCGCCACGCGCCAGCGATGGTCGGGCAGGACGCGGTCGGTGACCCAGCCGAACACCGCGCCACTGTGTACGGTGCCGTGGCGCGCTGCCAACAACGCTTCGGCGCCTCCCCGACTGCCTTCCCCGATGCGCGCGATCAGTGCCTCGTCGGTGGCACCGGCGAGGTCGATGCCCTTGGGCAGAACGGAGACACCGAGCGCCGCGCCGAGCTCTGCGAACATGCGCCAAACCGGCCGGCGATCGTGGGCCGGTGCAACGACCGCGGGTGTGAACTGGCTTGCGACCGCGAGCTGGTAGCCATCGAGCAGCCAGGGGACGTCGGCTCGCTCGAGTTGGCCGGCGGCCGGCCAGAGGTGGGTGGCGAGGGGTGTCGTATCGGTCTCGATGACGTCGACGACCACGAGTAGCTCGAGACCTTGCAGCGCTCGGGTCGTTCGCGCCGTGTCGGGCAGCGCCGTCAGCGGGTTGCCGCCGACGACGAGCAGCGCGCGCACATTGCCGCTCTCGATCTCGCTCACCAGACCTGCGCACGGATACTCGTCGAATCGCCGGGGCAACTCGGGGCGGCTCGTGGGGCCGGGCGCGGGGACGCCATCCGACGGCTGCCAATCGCGCCGATCGAGTTGCATCAGGTAGCCGGGGTTGAACCACATCCCACCGGGCTGATCGTAGGAACCGGTGACGATGTGCAGAGCCCACAGCATCCACTCGGTGAGGTTGGCGGTCGCGCTCATCGAAGTGCCCGTGCCGGTCAATGCACTCAGGCGGCGATGCCGGCGAACCGCGGCGACAAGCGCATCGATCTGCGGCGCATCGACTCCGCATCGCTGCGCCACCGCCGCTCGATCGAATGGCGCGACAGCGCGCCGCAGTTCGTCGATGCCTCCGCAGTGTTCGGAGAGGTAGGTCTCGTCAGCACCGTCGATCAGAAGCTCGCGCACGAGATGGGCCAACAGCACGTGGTCGGTGCTTGGGCGGATCGCGAGGTGGTGGTCGGCCATCGCCGCGGTTTCCGTACGTCGAGGGTCGATGACGAACAGCTCGCCGCCGCGCGCGCGGAACTCGCGTAGACGGCGCACCGGGTCGGGGATGGCGTTGCTGTGACCGTGTGACACGACGGGGTTGGTGCCGACGAGTAGGAGCAGACCGGATCGTTCGTGATCCCACACCGGGGTCAAGCCCGACCAACCACCGATCAACTCGGCGACCAACGGCTTGCACGGCGTGTCGATGGTGGTGGCCGTGTACTTCTGCGTCGAACCGATGACGCGTAGAAACCGTTCGGCCGCGCGCCGCCCGTTGGTGTCGAACGCCGACCCGCTCGCGAGATACATCGCAACGGCATCAGGGCCGCTGTCGTCGATGATCGCACGTAGTGCGGACGATACGTCGTCGATCGCCTCGGGCCATGTTTGGGGCTGCCGGCCGTTGCCATCGCGGCGCACGGGGGTGTCGAGACGGCGACGGTCGTGGTGGAACGCGCCGAGCGCGCGGCCCTTGGGGCACACGTAGCCGCGCGACAACGGGTGTTCGTTGTCGCCCCGCACTCGCTCGACGGTGGCGCCGTCGATGGTCACCACAATGCCGCACATCGCGTTGCAGATGCGGCAGAACGAAGTGACCTCTCGAGTACTCACGAATCCCTATGTTGCCCCATTCGAGCAGTGCAGCGCCGAGTACGATGGGAAAGTGTTCGTCGACAGTTCGACCGTTGCGGTCGGCTGCATCGCGCCCGATTTCTCGCTGCCCGACACGTCAGGCCGGTTGACGACCCTTTCCGAGCTTCGCGGTCGCCCCGTGGTGCTCGTATTCCTACGCGGGTTCCTCTGACCGCACTGCCGTGAGCATCTTGCGCAGTTGCGTGAGCACCACGACGACTTCGTCGCCCGCGATGCACAGGTGCTGGCCATTGCTCCGGGCGGACTCGGCAACAACGTCGACAAATACGTCGGCAAAGCCGGCGCGTTCCCGTTCCCGATGCTCGTCGATGCCAAGCACAAGGTCTTCGACCAATACGACGTCGTGAAGAAGATCGCATCGCTCGGGCAGCGACCGGCTCTGTTCGTGATCGACCGTGACGGTGTGGTGCGTTACAACCAGGTCGGCACCCAGCAGACGAACATCCCGCCGATCGTGGAAGTACTCGGCGAGCTCGACAAGCTGGGTTAGTCCGCTCAGAGGGCCGCCCGGGGCCCTGGTCAGTCGGACTGGGTGGCGACTCCGGCCGTGATCAACTCGTCGATCGTGGCATCGGACTTGCCCAGCTGCGCGAGCACCTCGCGGGTGTGCTCGCCGAGCTTCGGTGCGAGCGACCGTGGCGCCCACGGTGTGCCGTGGAAATCGGCGGGGCTCGCGATCATCGTCGTGCCGGACGATCCGTCGGGCACCACCACCAGGCCGCCCGCGTGGGCAAGTTGAGGGTCGGCCAGCACGTCGTCGACGGTGTTGATCGGCGACCAGAAAAAGTCGGTCTCGGTCGCGAAGACCTCTGCCCATTCGTCGAGTGTCTTCGTCGCAAAGATTCGATCGAGCTCCGCGATCAACTCCCTTGCATTCTGCGCGCGGGCGCCCGGTGTGGAGAAGCGTTCGTCGACGAGCCATTCGGGATGACCCACGGCGCGCGCCAGTGGCGGCCAATGTCGCTCGCCTTCGAGGCCCACGATCCAGAAACGCCGCCCGTCACCGGCGGCGTAGTTGTTGATCGCCGGGTTGCCCATCGCGTCGCGCGTGCCGACCGCAGTGGTGAGGCCCCAGCCGAGCACCATGTTGAGATCGAAGCCGATGGTGTAGACGCCCTGGCGCAGCAACGAGGTCGACACCATCTGGCCCTCGCCGGTGCGCTCTCGTGCGAACAACGCGGCGGAGATGGCGGCCGCGGTACTGAGACCGACGCTGTGATCGCCCATCCCGCCTCGTTGGAACGGTGGGTCCGAGCCGGGCGAGGTGAGCAACGACGCAATGCCCGACCGCGCCCAGAACGCGGCGATGTCGTACGCCGCACGGTTGGCGTCAGGACCCTCGAGGCCGTAGCCGGTGACGATGGCGTAGACGAGGCGCGGGTTGCGCGCCGCCAGCGCGTCGTAGCCGAGGCCGATGCGATCGAGTGCGTTCGGACGGATGTTGGAGAGGAATACGTCGGCGCCGTCGATGAGCTCGAGCGCGATATCGCGACCTTCCTGTGTTTGTAGGTCGAGCACGATGCTCTTCTTCGAACGGTTGTCGAGCTCGAAGATCGGGTTGTTCGGCATGTCGCCACCCAGCATCCGCTGGAAGGTGCGTGCCGGGTCGCCCGTGGGCGGTTCGATCTTGATCACATCGGCGCCCCAGTCGGCGAGAATCCCGCCGGCCGCGGGCCCGGCCACCCACACGCCGATCTCGACGACGCGTACACCATCCATCGGCCCGCTCATCGACCACCTCGTTCCTCGCTGGCGCGGGCCCCGTTCTATCTCACCTCGTGGCCTCTACACTCGATCGTCCTCGCACTTCAACGGTCGTCGTTTCGTGATCCTCTTCGTTTGCACCGGCAACACTTGCCGCTCTCCCATGGCCGAGGCGCTGCTGCGCCACCACCTGGGCGCCGACCCCACGATGCCGGTCGCGTCGGTCGGCACGATCGGATGGAACGGTTATCCGGCCACGCCTCACGCGGTCGAGGTACTCGCCGAGCGCGGCATCGACCTCGGCGCGCACGTCAGCCGAAAGATCAATCGCGACGATGTCGACCGCGCCGACCTGATCATCGCGATGACGCGCAAGCACGGATGGGCCGTTGCCGCGCACGATCCCGAAGCCGCGACACGCACCTTCTTGCTCGGTGAGGTGGCGCGTCTCGCGCGTGCGCAGCGACGCAACGGCGAGTCGCTGCGAGATTGGTCCGAAGCGATCGCGCGCGCACGTCGTCCTGATCGTCCGATGGGTCACGCGGGCGACGAGATCCATGATCCGGTTGGCGAGTCGATCGATGTGTACCGGGCCACGGCATCCTTACTCGACCGTTTGCTCGCCGAGTTGGCCCTTGCGCTGAAGGGCGATTGAGCCTTCGTCACGTTGGCGGCGACAATCCGCCGCTCATGGCACGACGGTGAACGTGGCCGTCTTCGAGGTCTGCGTGCCGTCGGTGTAGAAGACCTTGATGGTGATGGTCTTCGTGCCCGCGCCGCCATGACGCCGGCAATTACGAGGTTCGCGACTCCTTCGTCCAACTCGTCGTTCGGCGCAACGGTCAGACGCGCGGCGGCGAACACCGCGTTGCCGTGCGGCTCGGCAACGGCGCCGTCGATCACGCCGGTGCCGACGAGCGCCCCGAGCGACAGCAGGCCCGCGCCCAGCGCGGGGCCGGCGCCTGCAACCGCCGACGCGACGCCCTGGTTGAAGGACGCGCCAACCGCGCCCGGCAGCGAAGTGGCTTGCGGGAGGAAGGGGATGTGCGCGAGCGCGGCGAAGGGTCCCATCGCGATGCGCAGACGGCCGAGCGAGATCGACAGAAACGCGCGGACGACCTCGGGCGAAAACTGTGTACCGGCACCCTCGGTGAGCTCGGCGCGCGCTTCGGAGACCGTCAGCGGCTTCTTGTACGTGTGCGCACCGGTCATCGCCTCGAAGCTGTCGGCGACGGCGACGATGGCTGCGGCCCGTCGATGCGATCGCAGCCGACGCAGCGCGGGTAGCCCTTGCCGTCCCAGCGCTCGTGATGGTTCCACACCGCTTCGGCCCATTCGGCCACGAGAGGAACGAGCAGCCCGACGGCGCGTACGAACGAACGACGCGAGCCGCCGCTGTTGCCACACCCCTGCCGTGGCCGGCTCCCGGTACAGCTCTGCCACTGGACTCTCCATGGCGCGCCGAGGCCGACTGCGAATCGGTGCTGGGCGGCGACGCGTGTTCGGTAGACAACGGCGAAATCGGGTGAGCGCTTTAGGCGAGAACCGGCCCGAGCGGCCGTTCGGGCGGGAAACTAGGCTCCGGCGAATGGGCCTCCCCGAACCTCCAGAAATTGGTACCGCCGCGCTTGCGCCCGGCACCTTCGCCGAACAGGTTGTCGTCGTCACCGGCGGAGGCACGGGCCTCGGCAAAGCGATCGCGACCGAGTTCGGCCGCCTCGGTGCCAAGGTGGCGATCGCCTCGCGCAAGCCCGACCATCTCGAGGCCGGGCTGGCCGCGTTGAGCGATATCGGCGCCGACGTCATGGCTGTCGCGTGCGACATCCGTGACCCCGATCAGATCGCGAAGTGCTTCGACGAGATCGAAGCGCAGTGGCAGCTTCCCGCGGTGCTCGTGAACAACGCCGCGGCCAACTTCCCCGTGCCGGCCGAGGACATGTCGCCGAATGCCTGGCGCACGGTGATCGACATCACGCTCAACGGCACCTTCTTGATGTCGCGTGAGTTCGCGCGGCGTCACCTCGCGGTCGGCTCGCCGGGCTCGATCATCAATGTGGGGGCGACCTACGCGTGGACCGGTGGCCCGGGCTTCGCCCACAGCGCGGCGGCCAAGGCCGGCATCAAGAACATGACCGAGACGCTCGCCGTCGAGTGGGGCCCGTACGGCATCCAGATCAACGGGCTCGTGCCCGGGCTGTTCCCCCACGAGGACATGACGGCTGACATCTTGTCCAACCTCGATCGCACCAGCGAGAAAGACGTGTGCCAGCCCGCGCTGCGCGTCGGGCGTCTCCGCGAGCTCGGCTGGGCCGCGACGTTCCTCGCGTCGCCTTTCGCCCGGTTCATCAGCGGCCACACGCTCGTCGTCGATGGCGCGAACTGGCAGCGTCGCCACATGACGATGCCGCCCGTCGTGACCATCCGCGACCAGATGGGCCGCGGCCCCTTCACTCTCTAGCGCCCGGGCCCCGCGCGTCAGCGCAACAATGCTGATCGGTCGCTATCGCAACAGGGTGATCAGCACCGTCAAGGATCCGATCGACAGGATCGTAGTGAACACGACATTGCGTACCGCGAGCTCGGGGCGAGCATCGAGTTCGGTTGCGAGGATCGTTGTCATCACCGCGGTGGGCATGCCCGCCAACATGATCGACGTACGCGCCGGGACACCCTCGAGGCCGACGAGTGCCGCCAACGGCCACGCTGCCAACGGTCCGATGAGCAAGCGATTCACACTCGTGGCCAACGGTTCGGTCAGGTCATGGAGCCGGGGCCGACGGAATTGCAGCCCCAGCACGACGAGCATGCACGGAATCGACGCGTCAGCCAGTGTCACGGTGGACTCACGAAGCAAAGTCGGAAGATCGATGTTGGCGATGTTCACGAATGCGCCGAGTGCCGCGGCGTAGATCGCTGGGTAGCGCAGCGGCGCCAGCGCGACGCGCGCGCCAGTGTGCGTACCGCGCGCCCATGCGCCCAGCGCGATGCCCGCCGATGACCACAACACCACGCCGGCGACGAAAATGACGACCGCGATCGCGAGCCCGGCCTCGCCGAAGGCCAGCCGCGCCATCGGCAGGCCCATGTTGCCTTGATTGACGACACATGCGGCGAGGACCGCCGACGCCCTCGTTGCCCGATCGGAGCGACGCGCACTCGACCAAATCGATGCGACGATTGCGTTGATGGCGAATACGCCGACGGCAACGGCGATCAACCGGCCGACATCACCGCCGGACAGCTCGATGTCGGCGATCGAAACGAAGACGAGGCAAGGCGAGAAGAGATAGAAGACGGCCTTCGACAGCGTGTCGGTCGAAAACACGAGCCGTTTGCCGACGATGCCACCGGCCGCTGCGACGAGCAGCACCGGAAAAACGACTTCGAAGAAAACATCGCCCATGTCGCGGTCGGCCGACCTCGGTCAGCTGAAACGGTCGCCGGAGCCGAACTTGCCCCGAGCATGCGGCGGGGGCGTGAACGGCGGATTGGGCAAGCGCACGTGCTTGTTGTCGGCGAGCAGTTGGTTGTAGCCCGGCTTGTCGACCGATACCGGCTCGGGTGTGTCGAGCCACGTCTCGAACAGAAGACATCCTTCTGTCGCGTCCGCGATCAACGGACCGAATACCGCGCCTTCCTCGAGCACGATGAGGGTGCCCCGAGGACAGGGGTACTCGCCGCAGGCGAGCTCGCCCTCGAGGACGTAGATGAGGTGGTCGCTCTTGTGGGCGTGACGCTCGATGATCATTCCCGGGTCATAACGACCGAGCACGACCATGCGCTGGCCCGTCCATTCGATGAACTTCTCGTGCACCGAACGGCGGGCGCCGGTCTCGGTGTGCTGCTGCGCGATCACCTCGGTCCACGGGACGGCCGCCTCGTGGACGATCGCCAGACGCGGCTGGTGGTTGTGGGCGCGCCCGGTGTCGGCCGACGGGCACCGGCCCACCTCGTCGCCGTTGAGGGTAATGATGGTGCAGGCTTCGTCGCTCATTGTTCTCCCGTGTCGTCGCAACTTCGGGCGAGGGTAGTCTGTTCCTCTGAGCGTGAATCAAAACAGAGGGGGCATCGATGTACGACCTCATCGTGCGCAACGGCACCATCGTCGACGGCACGGGGGCGCCCGCGAACGTCGGTGACATCGGCGTCAAGGACGGGCGCATCGCGCATGTCGGCGGACGCATCGATGCCGAGGCGGTCGAAGTCATCGATGCCGCGGGTCGTATCGTCACGCCCGGCTTCGTCGACATCCACACGCACTACGACGGTCAAGTGACGTGGGACCCGCTGCTCGAGCCATCGACGTTGCACGGCGTGACCACCTTGGTCATGGGCAACTGTGGCGTCGGCTTCGCGCCGGTGCGCCCGGGCTCCGAAGCGTGGCTGATCCAGTTGATGGAAGGCGTCGAGGACATCCCTGGCGCGGCCCTCGCCGAGGGAATGCAATGGGAATGGGAGAGCTTCGGTGAGTACCTCGACGTGCTCGACCGAAAGCCTCTGTCGATCGACATCGCCACGCAGGTACCTCATGCCGCGGTTCGTGCGTACGTGATGGGCGAGCGCGGTGCAAGCAACGAAGCTGCGACCGCCGACGACATCGCGGCGATGCGCGACATCGTGCGCGACGCGATCGAGGCCGGAGCGCTCGGGTTCTCGACATCGCGCACGCTCGCGCACCGCGCGAAGGACGGTGTGCCCGTGCCGGGCACCTTCGCCGATGAGGCCGAGTTGTTCGGCATCGCTGACGCACTGCGCGATGCCGGCGCGGGCATCTACGAGCTCGTGCCGCTCGGCGCGGTCGGCGAAGATCTCGACGCGCCGATGCGCGAAGTCGATTTGATGGCGCGCCTCGCCGCGCACACGCGTTTGCCGGTCACCTTCGCATTGACACAAGTCGACAACGCGCCCGAGTTGTGGCGCGATCAGATGGAAGCCTCACTACGGGCGCTCGAAGCCGGTCATCGCCTGCATCCTCAATACGCGTCGCGTCCTGCCGGAGTATTGGTCGGCCTGCATTCGGCGCTCGGCTTCGGCGGCCGACCCAGCTACGACGAGCTCACGCACCTCCCTCTTGCCGAGCGCGTTGCCGAGCTGCGGACGCCGGCGCGCAAGCAGCGCATACTCGGCGAGCGTGCCCGCAGCACCAGTGCGTTCATCGACAAGATGCGCTCACAGTTCGACCGCATGTATGTCCTCGGCGACCCTGTGGATTATGAGCCCGGCCCGGATATGGCGATCGCGACGATGGCGGAGAAGGAAGGCGTCGATCTCGAGTCCAAGTTCTACGACTTGTTGCTGGGCGACGAAGGCCGTGCCCTGCTGCTGTACCCGGTGCTCAACTACAGCCACGGCAACGCGGACGCGACCTACGAGATGATGCACCACCCCGCCGGCATCCTCGGGCTGAGCGACGGAGGCGCGCACTGCGGTGCGATCTGTGATGCCTCGCAGCCGACATGGATGCTGACGCACTGGGTGCGTGACCGTGTGCGCGGCCCGCGGATCTCGCTCGAATCCGCCGTCCGCAAGCAGACGAGTGACACCGCCGAGCTCTACGGGTTCCGCGACCGGGGCACGATCGCAGTGGGCAAGAAGGCCGACCTGAACGTGATCGACTTCGAGAGACTGCGCTTGCTGCCTCCGCGTCTCGTCCACGATCTGCCGGCGCAGGGACGCCGGCTGATCCAGGCCGCGGACGGATACGTCGCGACGATCGTGAGCGGAGTGGTGGTGCGGCGCAACGGTGTCGACACCGGCGCTCGTCCCGGCGCGCTCGTGCGGGGCCAGGCCTGAGCGGCCTCTCAGAGCGGGGATAGGCCTGAGCGGCCTCTCAGAGCGGCGATAGGTAGTATTCCCTGATGAGCACACGCCAACCAGATCTTCTCCTCAAGGGCGGCACGGTCGTCGACGGCACCGGCCGCGACCGTTTCGTGGCCGATATCGCGATCAGCGGAGGTCTCGTCACCGACGTGCGCCCGACCGGGGGTGACGGTTCCGGTGGCATCGATGCCGACGCGCGTGAGGTCATCGATGCGCGCGGGCTCATCGTCACGCCGGGGTTCGTCGATGTACACACGCACTACGACGGACAGGCAACGTGGGACGAAGTGCTCAACCCGTCGACCGGTCACGGGGTCACCACGATCGTCACCGGCAACTGTGGCGTGGGGTTTGCCCCGGTGCCCAAAGGCCGCGAGCAGTGGCTGATCGAGTTGATGGAAGGCGTCGAGGACATCCCCGGCACGGCCCTCGCCGAAGGCATCAAATGGGATTGGGAGAGCTTCCCCGAGTACCTCGATGCGCTCGACCGTCGCCGTCACTCGATCGACATCGGCTCACAGATCGCACACGGCGCGGTGCGCGCGTTCGTGATGGGTGAGCGCGGCGCGCGCAACGAGCCGGCCACCTCCGACGACATCGCGGCGATGGGGCGCATCGTGCAAGAAGCGATCGAGGCCGGTGCGCTCGGGTTCTCGACCTCGCGCACGTTGGGCCATCGTGCCATCGACGGCGAGCCGGTGCCCGGCACGTTCGCTGCCGAAGACGAGCTGTTCGGCCTCGGGCGCGCCATGGCGCGAGGAGGCCGCAGTGTGTTCGAGCTCGCGCCGATGGGTGCCGGGGGCGAAGACCTCATCGCACCGCACAAAGAGGTCGACTGGATGTGCCGCCTCGCGGGCGAGATCGCCATGCCGGTGTCGTTCGCGCTGTTGCAGGTCGACGCCGCACCCAACCTGTGGCGCGAGCTGATGGACGCATCGCTCGCCGCGACCGAGCGTGGCGCGCCGGTGTACCCGCAGGTCGCCGGTCGACCGTTCGGCATGCTCGTCGGCCTCGAGACGCACCACGCGTTCAAGAAGCGCCCGACGTATGTCAAGTTGGCCTCCGAGCTGCCCTTCATCGAGTTGGTGGCGCAGCTGCGCGAGCCGGCGGTGCGGCGCGCCATCCTCGACGAGCACGACCTTCCGATCGATCGCTCGGTGCTGTTCGATTCGATGACCAAAGCAATACAGGCGCAGCTGCACAAGGTCTATGTGCTCGGTAGTCCGCCGAACTACGAGCCGACCCGCGAGCAGTCGGTGCTCGCCATTGCCGGCGCGCGCAATGTCGATCCGCTGGAGTTGCTCTACGACCTGTTGCTCGAGCACGACGGCCATGCCCTGCTGATGTTGCCGATCTTCAACTATTTCGATGCCAACCTCGACGCAGTGCGCGAG
The DNA here is from genome assembly GCA_035525225.1 of Acidimicrobiales bacterium. Taxonomy (GTDB): domain Bacteria; phylum Actinomycetota; class Acidimicrobiia; order Acidimicrobiales; family WLNW01; genus DATLFA01. Next base: position 60,987 of record DATLFA010000057.1, on the reverse strand, counting down.
ATGTTCACCCACCCCGCGGGCGTCGCCGGTCTCGGCGACGGGGGCGCGCATTGCGGGATGATCTGTGACGCGTCGATCCCGACCTTCCTGCTGACGCACTGGGTGCGCGACCGCACGCGTGGTGAGAAGCTCGCACTCGAATGGGTCGTCAAGAAGCAGACCGCCGACACGGCGCGGCTCTACGGGCTGGGCGACCGTGGTGTGTTGACGGCCGGCATGAAGGCCGACGTCAATGTCATCGATCTCGCCAACATGACGCTGCATTCGCCGCGGGTCGCCCATGACCTACCGGCCGGTGGCCGGCGCCTCTTGCAAGAAGCCAGCGGCTACGTGGCGACGATCGTCAGCGGCGAGGTCATCCGCCGCAACGGTGTCGACACCGGTGCGCGCCCGGGCTCGGTGCTCCGCGGCGCTCGCTAGAACAGCAACAAACAGACTCTGGGGGGGGAACGATGGTGATGCTCGAAGCCCGTGGCGATCTCGTCGATCGCTATGGCGTGCGCCGCCACGACGACGGTCCGGTCACCGTGCCCAAGGCCCGCTACATCGATGCGGAGTATGCCTCCCTCGAGCGTCGCCAGCTCTGGCCGCGTGTCTGGCAGATGGCGTGTCTCACCACCGATGTGGCGGCGCCGGGCGACTGGATCGAATACCGCATTGCCGATCAGTCGATCATCGTATTGCGCGATCTCGACGGCGAGTTGAGGGCGTTTCACAACGTGTGCTCGCATCGCGGCTTCAAGCTGTGCGACGGAGTCGGCCAGGCCGCGGACGGTCATCTGCGTTGCGGTTACCACGGGTGGCGCTACGACCTCGACGGCGCCGTGCGAGAGATCACGTCGCAACGCGGATTCGGCCTCATCGAGCGCGACCACTACGGCCTACGGCCCGTACGGATCGCGGCTTGGGAACAGATGGTGTTCGTCAACCCGGCACCCGACGGAATGCCGCTCGATGAGTTCCTCGATCCGCTGCCGCGCGAGCTCGCCCCGTTCGCGTTGGGTGAGCGGATGTGCACGTTCCGCTGCACGCTCGCCATGCAGGGCAATTGGAAGGTGACTGTCGACGCGTTCAACGAGGTGTACCACCTGCAAGGTCTGCATCCGCAGTTGCTGTCGATGATGGACGACGTGCACACGACGTATCGGGTGTTCGAGCGGGGCCACTCGATGATGCAGATCCCGCTCGGCGTGGCCAGCCCTCGACTCGGCGTGCTCAGCGACGAGGCGGTCGCCGAAGCGTTGCACTCGAACTACGGCTCCATGTTCGGCGAGCGCGGCGAGGGCCCGATCGAGCTGGCGAATCGCAGTGCGCGCGAGTACGCGGTGTCGAGGGTGCGGCAGCGTTGCATCGACAGCGGTGTCGACATCTCCGACCTGCGCGACGATCAGGTGATCGACGATTTTCACGTGCTCGCGTTCCCGAATCTGATCTTCAACACGCACAGCGAAATGCACACGCTGTTCCGGGCCCGACCGGGTGTGGTTCCCGGAAAGAGCTCGTTCGACTTCTTCTTGTTCCATCGGTTGCCGTCGAGCACTGGCGGCAACGGATTCGGTGCCGGTCATGCCAAGGGCCCGCTCGACCACGTGGACTATCCCGAGGGCAGCCGCATCACCGAAGTGTTGGACCAAGACCTCGATGGCATCGCCCGGGTGCATGCCGGCCTGCTCTCCGCTGGGATCACCGAGGTGAGCTTCGCCGATTTCGAATGTCGCCTCACGGCGATGCACACTGAACTCGATCACTACCTGTTCGCGTAGTCGTACGCGCAGAGAATCTTCCGATCGAGGAGCCATGCAGTTCGCGGTAAGCGTCCATCAGCGTCATCCCTTCGACCCGCAATTCCTCACGAGCGAGTTCGTGACCGACTTCGCCCGGGCCGCCGAGGCGGCTGATTTCGGTGCCTTGTTCTGGACAGAGCACCCCGCGCCCTCCGACGAATGGCTCGCTTCCGGTGGCCATGACGCACCTGACCCCTTTGTCGCGCTCGCGTTCGCCGCCGCGGTGACGACGAAGCTCAAGCTGTTGACCAACCTCACCGTCGTGCCCTATCGCAACCCGTTCATGTTGGCGAAGACGGCAGCGACGCTCGACCGTGTTTCGAACGGTCGGCTGATCCTCGGCACGGGCACCGGCTACCTCGAAGGTGAGTACGACGCGCTCGGCGTACCCCTCGACGACCGCAATGCGCGTTTCGACGAAGCCCTTGACGTGTTGCGCATGGCATGGTCGGGCAACAGCGTGAGCTACTCGTCGCCCCGGTTCACCGCCGCCGGCAATACGAGCGTGCCGACACCCGTGCAAGACCCGGTGCCCATATGGATCGGCGGCAATTCGAAGCTGACACTGCGCCGTGTCGCCGAGAAGGCGCAGGGTTGGATGCCGTTGCCCAACCCGCGCTCGATGGGCAATCGGCGGCGTTCGGCCCACCTCGAGACTCTCGACGATCTGCGCGCGTTGCTGGCGTACCTACACGAACATCGGGCGAAGTTCGAGCGCACCGATCCGCTCGACATCGCGTACGTGGCGCTCGATGGTGGTGCGCCCGGCACGGCGAGCTTCGAGGCCGGCGCGTTCCTACGCGGGGTCGAAGCGGTGGCCTCCTTCGGTGTCACCTGGATCGTCGTCAGCGTCGTCGTACCGAGCCACGCAGCCGCCGTCGACACGGTCGGCGACTTCGGTGCGCGCGTCATCGCGCAGATGCGCTAGAACGCGTGATGCAGTCGCGCCCGAGCCCAACCCCGAAGGATCTCGCATGAAGTTTGCACTTGGTGTTCCGTTGATGCATCGAGGCGAAGACAACGCCTTTTTGACCGGTGAAGCGATTGCGGGTTTGGCGCAGGCCGCCGAAAAAGCCGGCTACGACGCGTTGTACATCACGGAGCACCCGATCCCGGGCGACAAGTGGCTGCGCTTCGGCGGGCACCACGCGCCCGATCCGTTCATCGGTCTCGCATTCGCTGCAGCCGCCACCACCAAGTTGCGGCTGTTGACCAACCTCACGGTGGTGCCGTATCGCAACCCGTTCTTGTTGGCGAAGACCGTGGCCACGCTCGATCGCATGTCCAACGGCCGCGTCATCCTGGGTGTGGGCACCGGATACCTCAAGCCCGAGTACTTCGCCATGGGCGTCGACTTCGAGGAACGCAACGACTTGTTCGACGAATCGTTGGAGGTCATGCGCAAGACGTGGACCGGTGAATCCGTCACCTACACCGGCCGCCACTTCGATGCGCGCGAAGTGCGGGCACTGCCGCGTCCGGCGCAGGAGACCGTGCCCATCTGGATCGGCGGCAACTCCAAGCTGACCCGCCGGCGCGTCGCCGAAAAGGCGCAGGGCTGGATGCCGATGCCCAACCCGGCCGATGTCGCGCGCACGACGCGTACGCCCGTGGTCGAGACGCTCGACGATCTGCGCCCGATGCTCACCTACATGCGCGAACACGCGGAGTCGGTCGGCCGCCGCGATCCCATCGACATCATGTTCATGTGCAGCGACGGCGGCGCGCCGGAGAGCCCCGACTTCAACGCGCAACAGCACCTCGAGGCGCTCCAGGCGCAGTCAGAGCTCGGCATCAACTGGAGTGCGGTCAACGGCGCCGAAGGCAGCGCCGAAGAAGCGTTCGACGCGCTGCACCGCTACGCAGACGAAGTCATCTCCAAGCAATAAACCGGCAGTAATGGGACGTTGAGCGCAATGGTGTCAGAGGACTTCGGTGCTGGTGAAGGCCAGCTCGTCGGGTTTGCTCACGTAGCGCAGGCGCTGGATCGTGATCTCGCCCACGGCGGTCGAGGCGGACACCGGGTGATACGGGACCACACTCGGGTGCACGCCCCAGCGCGGCCCGTCGAAGGCGAGGAGGCGGGGCTTGACCCGCTCGGCCCGCTGAATAGCGAAGTCGATATCGACCTGCACGAGCCGTAGTCCGCGAGGCGTGTGCGCGAGGTTGGCCGCGGTCGAATACGACACGTCGTCGGCGCCGAGGGGATCGGGGTCGAGTGCGGTGATCTCGCAGACCGGATGGTCACCCGCAGTCGCTGCCGCGTACGTGGCGTCGTATTGCCGGCGCAGGATCACGCGGCCATGCCGCACTGGGAAGCCCCACCGGCGGCGCAAGGCATCGGCGGCCGCGTCGTTGTCACAGATGCACCCCTGCACGAAACCCCGGGGGCGCAACCCGCTGCGCGATCCGATGCGGGCCTGCGCCAAGGCGAAAGGCCCCCACGGGCTGTCGCCGCAGCGCCAGAACTGCGCGACGAATGTCGGAGGGTTGGTCGGGTGCAGGCCCGGCGGCAGCGACGCTTGCCGCCCGCCGATGCGCATCTCGTAGGTCGCCTGCAGGATCTCCGCGTCATGCATCGTCGCCGATTCGGTGCCGAAGTCGTCGAGTGTCGCGGCGTGCTCGAGGAACTCGTCGACGGGTCCGGTACCCGTGAGCATCAGCGCACCGCCGGTTGCGCGCGGGGCGTGGAATGGGGGGCGAAGCGCGGCATGACCTCGCGGGCGAACAGTCGCATGCTGTCGAGTACCTGTTGTTGAGGAATCGTCTCGAGTCCGTTGAGCAAGAAGTTGATGCCGGTCAAGCCGAGGGACTCCCACCGCACGAGCGCCGCGGTGATGATCTCGGGGTCGCCGACACAGATGCCCTCGGGGATGCCGTACGCATCTCCCGGACCGCCCGACTTGGCGCGATCGGTGCGCGGCGCGAGGTTGCCGAGCGATTGGTATGCCCGCGTCGGGAACGCTTCGCGGGTCCACATCAGATGCGAGTTGGTGAGGCCGAACTGCCCGACCATGCCCATGCCCAGCTTGGCCGCGTGGCCCGCGTTCTCGTGACAGAACAAGAAGTTGAGCGTCGTCGCTTCTTTGGTCACGACCGCCCCCACCGGGTCGCAGTTCTCGATGCGGCGGAAGTATTCCTTGGTGCGCCGCTCTTGCTCCTGGTAGCCGGCCGCCGCGACACCGAGGCAACCGAGCCCCCGCTCGGCGGCGTCGAGCTCGGTCCCCGGGCTCGTGACCGTGACCCACATCGGCGGGTGCGGCTTTTGCACCGGTTTCGGCAAGACGTTGCGTTCGGGCATCGAGAAGCAATTACCGTCGTGGGAGAAGTGCTCGTCCGCCCACATCTTCGGCAGCACCCGCACGAACTCGTCCCAGGTCTTCTTGGTGTCGTCGGGGTTGGCGTTGAAGCCGCCGAGCTCGGTCCATGTCGACGACCGGGCGGTGCCGACCTCGAGTCGGCCACCCGAGATGATGTCGAGCGTGGCGCAGCGCTCCGCGACCCGAATCGGGTGGTTCATCTCGGGAACACACACGACCGCGCCGTGGCCGATGCGCACCCGTGACGTCTGCGCGGCGACCGCGGCGAGCACCACCTCGGGTGCGGAACAATGCGAGTACTCCTCGAGAAAGTGGTGCTCCACCGCCCACACCCACTCGAAGCCGAGCTCGTCCGCGAGGCGCGCCTGTTCGAGCGCGTTCATGAACACCTGCGGCTCGACCCCGCCGGTAAACGGACGCGGCGTGGACATCTCGAAGAAAATGCCGAACTTCATCGGCGAATCCTAGGGACACAGGGCCCGAGCGGCCCGCTGCAGAGCGGGGATTTAGCCCGAGCGGCCCGCTGCAGAGCGGGGATTTAGTCTGGGGGCGTGTCTGACCTTTCTTTGCAGCCTTTCGTCATCGACGTTCCCGACGGTGTGCTCGAGGATCTACGGCGCCGGTTGCGCCGGGCTCGCTGGCCCGAGGAACTCGATTCGTCGCAGTGGGCGCCCTGGCACCTGGGTACCGACCGTGCCTATCTGAATGAGCTCGTGGACTACTGGATAGACGGATTCGACTGGCGCCTCATCGAAGCCGAGCTGAACCGCTTGGATCACTTCACCACCGAGATCGATGGTCAGCGATTGCACTTCGTGCATCAACGCGCGGCGACCGACGACGCGTTGCCGATCGTGTTGCTCTCCGGTTGGCCGAGCACGTTCGCCGAGTTCGCCAAAGTCGTGCCGCTGTTGACCGAGGGGACGCCGCACTTCCACGTCATCGCCCCCTCGTTACCGGGTTTCGGTTTCTCCGGCCTCACGACTGCCACCGGTTGGACACCGACGCGCATCGCCGCAGCGATTGCCGAACTCATGCACGCGCTCGGCTACGAGCGTTACGGGGCCCACGGTGGCGACTGGGGCGCGATGGTCAGCTCGCAGCTGGGTTTGCACGACTCGGCACATTGCGTCGGCATTCACCTGAGTATGGTCATCGCACCCAAGCCGGATGACCCCACCGTCGCAGACAACGTGTCCGAGGCAGAGCGCGCCGAGCTGGCTCGCATGTATGCCGCGGGCCGTGACCAGATGGGCTATCAACGCATCCAGGCGACTCGGCCGCAGACGCTCTCGGCAAGCCTGATGGATTCGCCCGTAGGTTTGGCGGCCTGGATCGTCGAGAAATACCGCGCGTGGAGTGACTGCAACGGCGACATCGAAACCCGCTTCACCAAGGACGAGTTGCTGACGAACCTGACCATCTATTGGGTCACGGGCACGATCGGATCAGCGAACCGCATCTACGCCGAAACGCGCCGCGCCGGTTTCGGCGCGTCACTACCCGACGCGAAAGTGCCGGTTCCAATGGGCTACGTCAAGTTCCCCGGCGATGCGTTCAAACCACCCCGCCGCTGGGTCGAAGAGCTATACGACATTCGGCGCTGGAGCGAGGTCGGCGCCGGCGGGCACTTCCCCGCGCTCGAGGTCCCCGAGTTGCTGTCCGCGGAGATCCGCCAGTTCTTCGGTGGCCTCGAATAACTGCTCTGGCCCACTAGAGCGAAATATCGGGCCCACGTGCCCAGTCGCGAGCGCGTGCGTTGATCCGCGCGGCCCTTACGGCACCGCCCGACAACGCCGTACGGTGAGCGGCCGTGGATGAGCCGTACGACGACCTCGATGACGCTGCGCGAAGAGCACTAGAGGTCGCGCTGGCCGCCGCCGCTGCGATTGGCGACCAACAATGCGGGACCGAATATATCCTCTACGGCCTCTTTGCCGGTGCGCGAGGGGACATGGCGGAGATCGCGGAGCTCTTCGTGCTCGACGCGCTGCGGGTCGAACGGGCTATCCAGAAGATTCGTGAGCCGTTCACCTACACGAGCAACGACTACGACGGCGATCCGCAGTTGACCGCCCGGGCGTTGGCCGCGCTGCACACGAGCCGTCACGACGGAACCGGGCCGACCGGCGTGTTCGAAATTCTCTATGGAGTGCTCAACGATCCTCGCTCGGGCGCGTGTGCCGTGCTGCGCGAACTCGGCGTGCGGCCCGAAGAAGTGCACCGGCTGGCGGCCTATGGGCGTCGTCACCTGAGCAAGGACGAAGCGGCGATGCTGCTCGAAGCCCTCGATCGCCGCGACCTCAATCGTCACCGCCCCTGGTGGGGACCGCTGCCGGACGCCCCTCTCACGCCGTGCTCTTTCGGCGCGGCGACGAGTGTCGAGGTGGCCCGCAGCGTGACGGCAGTTGCTTCGGTCGCCGACCTGGCGGCCAACGAGCACGGCTTCGTGATCACCCTCATGATCGAGTCGAGTCGCCCGTGGGTGCTGCCTCCCGTGGTCGATCCGCCCGAGATCCTCGTGCCCGGCTTTGCCGCAACGCGCCGCCACGGTCCCGAGATCCTGCGCTTCGAGTTGGTGTTCGCGGACGGAACCAAAGTCTCCAACATGAACCCCATCGACCGCTGGCGCGCAGAGCGTCCGCCGGGGCCGGCCATGGTGCCGCTGTCGACGCACTGGGAGACCAGCCGCCCGAACGACCGTCGTGGGTGTGAGCACCGCCGCGTGCTGGCGCAGTGGTGGATCTGGCCCCTGCCGGTCCCAGGGACCGTGGAGGTCCGGGTGGACTGGCCTGCCGAGGTGTTGTCGGGATTGGCGCCCTTCGATGCCCGACCATTGGTGAAAGCAGCTGCGGCCAGTCGAGTCGATCCTGCCCGGAACGCGTGCTGAGCATGCGACGGGCACAGAGCCTCAGCTCGGGCTTGTTTCGTCCGATAGGGGCAACGTGACCGCCGACGCCCGTTTCTCGCGTTTTCCGTCGATGCCGCCGACGTTCGGGCGGCGCCGTGTCATCGAGCTCGCCGACGAGTTCGAGGTCTCGACGGCCGAGATGCTGGCGATCTGCGATCGTCTCGGCGTCGTCGTCGAGGACGCCTTGGAGTGGCTTGCCCCCGAAACGGTCGACCTCATCCGCAATGTCGTCGCGGTCGCTGGCCCGGCGGCGGTGTTGAAGCCCCCCGCCGCACCGAAGCCACCGTTGCCGGAGATGCTGGCAAAGCCGGTGAAGGCGCCGCGTGTGAAGGCGCTCGCATCGGTGAGCCGCGATGGCGTGCGTACCCATCGGGTGGTGCTCATCGGCTTGTTCATCGCGCTGCTTGCCGCCGGCACTGGTGTTCTGGTCGACCAGTGGGTGGAGTACGTCACGAGCACCGATGCACCGGCGACCGTTGTCACAACCGGCGAACGTTGATCCCCGGCCTATGGTCCAGTCGATGACAAAGCCCGCGTTGACAGATCCCGCCGTGCAGTCCTTCGTGGTCTGTGGGGTGCGTATCGACGCGTTCCAAATCGACACCATGGTCGATCGGGTATTGGCGTGGAAGAACCGCGCGAGCGGTCGAGCCGTGCATCTGTGCAATGCGTACACGTTGTCGTTGGCGCTGCGCGATGACTCACTGCGCGAATTGTTGAACGGCGCCGACGCGAATCTCAGCGACGGTATGCCCCTCGTCTGGATCGCTCGTCGCCTCGGACTGGCGCACATGCGCGACCGTGTCTACGGCCCCGACCTGATGGTCGCGACGATCGATCGCGGTCGCGTGCAAGGATTGCGTCACTACCTGTACGGCAGCACGCCAGAGGTCATTGCCCAGTTGGAAACCAACCTGCGACAGCGATATCCCGGCACGGAGCTCGTCGGTGCCGAGTCCGGGCCGTTCCGACCTCTGACCGAGACGGAAGAACTCGAGCTGGCGCGCCGCATCGCCGACGCGGGGGCCGATGTGGTGTGGGTGGGGCTCGGTACGCCTCGCCAGGACCTGTTCGTCGATCGATTTCGCGACCTCGCCCCTGCGACATTCATCGCAATCGGAGCCGCTTTCGACTTCCACGCGGGAACGAAGCGGCAGGCGCCTCGCGTCGTGCAACGCTTCGGATTCGAGTGGCTCTTCAGACTCATCACCGAACCGAGGCGATTGTGGAAGCGTTACCTCATCGGCAACGGTCGCTTCGTGTGGGCTGTCCTGCGCCGCCGACCAAGGCTCACAACGCCAACGGTGTAGCGTCGCGTCGTGGCCGACCAACGACTTCGCGTCCTCGTCGTGTGCACCGCGAACGTCTGCCGATCGCCCGTGTCGGCGATGATGCTCGATCGGGCGTTGTTGAAGCGCGGCGTCGACGCCATCGTCGAGTCGGGCGGATTCTACGAGGGCGGCGCGCCGGCCTGCGCCACCATGAGCGCGTTCGCCGCAGAGGTCGGCCTCGACCTTTCGTTCCACGAGAGCCGCAGAGTCGATGCCCACATGCTCGGCGACGCCAAGCTGGTGCTCACCATGGAGCGCCGGCATGCGCGTGATCTCATGGTTTCCTTCGACGTCCGCTTCGAGCGAATCTTCACCGTCGGGGGCTTCATCGACTGGGCAGGATCGATGCCGCCGATGGCCGAGGGGCTCGACGAATGGCTCGAGCGCCTCGCACCGTCACGCACACACGCGGAGTTCCTGGGTGTGCAATGCGACGACGATGTTTCTGACCCGCACGGTGACTCCAAGCGGGTCCACCGGCGAGCGTTCGATCACCTGCAGTTCGCGATGGATCGGGTGGCCGACATCGTCGTCGGGGCGTGTGACCGGTCTGGCTGACAGAGGTCCGATCGACTCACGAAGCGCCGTCGGTGAGTCTCTAGAATTGTCCCACCCCGCTACTACCGGAGCCGTGATCATGTCACCGACGCGTCCGATCGAGGGCTCACCGGCGTGAGCGAACCATCTGACCGCCCAGAGATCCTCGTGGTCGCCTACGAGTGCAGCCCCGATCGTGGCTCGGAGTCGGGCGCTGCCTTTGCTGTTTTGAGCGGTTTGGTCGTGGGGGGACGGTGCACGGTCTTGGTCGGATCTGCAGATGCGGCGTCGCTCGAAGCGTGGTCGCGGAGTCATCCTGAGCTCGAGGTCACTGTCGTGCCGGTCGGCGACTCGGCGGCGGGCAAGGCCCTGTATCGCGTGCATCACTACACGCAGTTTCTTTCGTATCTGTTGTGGTTGCGCCGGGCGACCCCGCGTCTGCGTGATCTCGCGGCATCGGGGCATTTCGATGTCGCGTGGCATGTGGCGTATTCGCCGGCTTGGATGCCGTCGCCGCTGCGCCATCTGCATGACTTGCCGACGGTGTGGGGCCCGTGCACCGGCGCTGATCGGGTACCGGGACCGCTTCGTGCTGCGTTGATGCGACGTAGCCGAGTGCGTGATGTCCTCGACAATTTGTCGACGTGGACGTTTTCGCGGCTTCCCTCGACGCGGCGATCGCTGCGGTCGGTCGATCTCATGTTGTTGGCGCTGGAAAACCCGCACGTGCGCAAGGTGCGAACGGGCCCGACGGAAGTGTTCGTACAGACCACATTGGTCGATGTGCCTGAGGTGGAGGAACCGATCGAACGCGAGGACTGCCTCTATTTCGTGTCTCCACTGCGGGCGCAGAAGGGGCCACTGCTCGCGATCGAGGCGGCGGCGCGCGATCCACGGGTGCGCTTGGTAGTGGCCCCGCCGGCGAAGGGCCAGTTGCGCGCTGAGGCCGAGCGCATCGTGCGCAAGTACGGGGCGGAGTCGCGGATCACCTTCGTCGACGGTGTGCGGCGCCCGGAAATGTTGCAGCGAGTCCTGGGTTCGAAGGGGTTCGTGCATTCGGCAGTTTCCGATGCTGCGTCGATGGCTTTGGCCGAAGCGCTTGTCTTGGGTGTCCCGGTGATCGCGCTCGACGTGCCGGGGTCACGGACGATGAAGGAGTACGTCGTGCAACCCGAGTTCATGCCCTTGGTGCCAGTGCACGATCGAGAGCAAGTGATCGACGATCTCGGTCGGCATATGGCTGAACTCCTCGACAAGAGCGACTATCCCGAGGGGCCGCAACTCGACCAACGTGCCTTGCGGCAGCAGTTCGCCGGGTACATCGATCAGGCGGTTGCAATCCACCAGGCGCGTCGCCTGATAGGTGGCGACGGGTCCGCTGTCGACTCATCCGTGGCCGAATTGCCGAAGGGGAGTCGCATCGTTCAGTTGCTGTACAGCGTGCAGGATCGCGGCGGCGAGGCCGTTGCCTATCGACTTGCGCAGGGCTTCCGTGCCCGCGGCTATCCGACCCACAACATCGGCATGTTCCGCACCGCTCCGGTGTCGACGAGCACGGCCGACTTCGAGGTCCTCGGATCGGTCCGCCCGTCGCTGTTCGGCAACGTGCGGTACTTCTTCTCGCTCGTGCGAACGTTGCGCCGCGAACGCCCCGCGGCCGTGATCATGCACGGCGACTTCGCGCAAGTCCTCGGCGCCCCCGCCGCAATGCTGGCCGGAGTCCGACAACGCATCGTGGTCAATCATCTGGCGATCGGCATCTTCTACAAATGGCTCCGGCCCGTCCACACGGTGATGGGCGTGCTCGGCTTCTACAAGCACATCGTTTTCGTCGGCGACTCGGCGCGGCGCGACGCCGACGACTTGCCCCGGCGTTTCCTCGATCGCAGCACGGTCATTCCCAACACGGTCGGGCAGACAATCGGTGATCGAGCAGCCGCGCGCGCCCGCTACGGCATCCCGGCCGACACGATGGTGTTGCTCAACGTCGGCAATCTCTCCGAACAGAAAAATCAACAGATTCTGATCACCGCCATGGCCGACATCCCCGATGCGCTGCTCGTCATCGCCGGCGACGGGCCGCTTTCGGACGAATTGCATCAGGCCGCGCGCGTCGTGGGGGCGCGGGTGCGTCTGCTCGGGCGCGTGCCGATCGACGAGATCGCGGACATATACGCCATGGCCGACGTGTTCGTGTTCCCTTCACGTTATGAAGGACGTCCGCTGGCGCTGCTCGAGGCGGCGACCGCGGGCTTGCCGATTCTGGCTACGCCGATCCCCGAGAACATCGAAGTGGTCGGCAAGGCGGCCCACTACATCGACGGCGACGATGTCGAGGGGTGGATCGATGCGATGCAGCGAACCGTGAAGGATCGCGAGTATCGCGAGCTACTCACTGCGCAAACGCGACTGCTCGATGTGGGCAGTGCGGACGACACGATCGACGCTTACTTGAGACTCATGACATGACGCGCATTTTTGGCGTTCTGCGCTCGGCACGAGATTCGAAAGTCACGCGGAACGCCAGTTGGTTGCTCGCAGGGGAACTGATCGGTCTCGCGTCGCAGTTGGTGATGTTCATCCTCGTGACACACGCGTTCGAAAAGGAGGTGTACGGCACGTTCGTAGGTGTGGTCTCGTTGGCGCTGTTCATCGGTCCCTTCTCGTCGTTCGGCGCCGGCTACCTCGTCGTGCAGCGTGTGGTCTCCAAAGGTGAGGCGCTGGTCCCCGCCATCTTGCGTTCCTGGACGACAGTGATCGCCGGTGCGCTGGTCCTAGGAGGCGTGCTGGTGGCGCTTCGCGGTGTCGTCTTGCCGCAGACAACGGCGATCCTTCTCATCGAAGTTCTGTTTGCGGAGCTGTTGTTCAACCAGCTCGTGCAAGCCAACCGGTTCATCGGCCAAGCGATCGGCAAGCTCTGGCTCACGCCCGTGATGACCGCCACGTCGGGCCTCGCCCGTGTCGGCTTCGCAGTGTGGTATCTGAAATTCCGCCCGAATCCGACGATCGAAGGGTGGGGCATCTACTACGTGCTGAGTGTCGCCGTGGGCGCGATCGTAGGCATGGTGATCATCTGGTCGATGGTGGGCGACGAGATCAGAGCGAAGTTCCCATCGCGACGCGACCTGGGGGAAGGGCTCACGTTTTCGATGAACGTCAGCTCGGCCATGCTCAAGAGCGACGCGGACAAATGGTTGTTGCTCCGCATGAACGAAGCGGCGGCCAACGGCGTATACGGCGCGGGGTATCGCATTCTCGGCCTCGCGATCGTGCCGAACATTGCACTCGGCGATGCCACGTACGCCCGCTTCTTCGCAGCGTCGGGTCCGAGAGAGGCGATCGCGCTCGCGAAGCGATTGTCGCTGGTGTCGCTGGTGATCAACGGCGTCGGCGGGTTCGCGACTCTGCTGTTGGCGTCCTTCGCCACCGGCCTGTTGGGCGACTCGTACAACGACGCCGCTGCGGTGCTGCGGTGGCTTGCATTCGTGCCCCTGCTGAGCGCCTGGCAACTCTTCGCCGGCAACGCGTTGAGCGGCATCGGCCACCACCGCATCCGCCTCTATCAGACGATGTCGTCGGCGGGGCTCAACATCGTGCTCAACCTCATCTTGATCCCGACCATGTCGTGGAGGGGCGCGGCGATCGCGACGATCGTCACGGAGTTGTATTTGGTGGTGCTCCACTGGCGAACGCTCTGGCGTCTGGCGTCGGGTGATGCAGGCCCTGCGGCCCCCGCGATCGCGACCTCGACGGCACAGGCGGGGCTTTCTTCGCATTGAGCCCGACGGCCACGAGGAAGATCACGTGCAAGACCCACGTGCCACCGCGCGCGAGGTTGCCGTGCTCGGTGATCGAGCCGAGCAACTCGTAGGCGAAGAACACCACGGGAAGCATGGCAATGGGGTCCGCGCTGTCGCGCAAATACACGATGCCGCGCGCCATACCGCGCAGGAAGCTGATGGAGTACAGGAGCACGCCGACCAAGCCCACGTTGAGGGCGAGCTGGAGGACCAGATTGTGCGCGTCGGGCGGCTGCCACGAGTGCTTGATCCAGATGTCGCCCGCGGGGCTGAAGTAGCCGTTCCAAAAACCACCCCAGCCGTACCCTTGGACGGGGCGCTCGGCAACTGCCGGGACGAGATCTGCCCATAGTGCCGTGCGACCGGTGAGGTCGCCGCTGCGTCCGACGCCCGACGCCAACTGCTCGCGATTGCCGAGGATGAAGAGCAGTACGAGCACGCTCGAGATCAGCATGCCGATGACCGCCACGCCGAAGAGCTGGCGCTGGGCACGAAACGCTCGGAAGACGATCATCAGCGCGCCGGTACCCAGCAACGCGACGAACGAAGTCTTGGCGTCGGCTCGAACCAGCACGGCGACGTTGACGATGGCTCCGATGGTGTAGATCGCGCGGTATCGCGTGAACGTTCGGCGAGCCATCCACAAGAGGATGGCTGCCACAGAGGTGAACTGGCCCAAGCTGTTCTTGTTGGAGGTGATGCCCTTCCAGCCGCTCTTGGTGGGGTCGAACGGATCGAGGACCGTGCCGTAACGGGGCAAGGCGAAGATGAAGATCACATTGAGCGCGGTGCCGAAGAGCATCGTGAGGGCGGTGAGACGCAGGATTTCACGCAGATCGAAGCGCGTGACGGCGTAGTACGCGAATGTGGTCGCGAGCCCCCATGCGATGGTCTGGCGGACCGTCGTCCCGAAGTCGGTCGACCAGACGGCCGAGGCCAATGCCCAGAGGATCAACAGCGGGATGAACGGATCGACCGACATCGCCCGTATGAACGCAGGGGCTCGTTGCAGCCCCAGCAGCAAGCCGAACAACAACACAGGTGTGTAGAAGAGGAGCGCGCTCTTGGTGCCCTGGACACCGTAGTAGGTGCGGATCCATTCGTTCGGCAGCCCGTAGAAGAGTGACGACAGAACTCCGACGAAGAACCAGCGCTCCCACGGCTGGTACGCGCGTGGCGCGCGAACGGGGATGGACTGTGGGGTTGCCATCAGCTTTCTGCGAGTTGTCGCGTGGGCCCGTACGCGTAGGTGTTGCGCTTCATCCCGAGCCGGTGGTAGTTGAGTACCGCGCCGATGATGCGGGCGCCGACGAGTTGCATCTCGTCGCGGAGTTGCTCGAGATCGGACGACTCGGTGCTACGGGTATCGATGACGACGATGACGCCGTCGACGCGGCTGGCCAACGCCAGTGAGTCAGACGCATTGAGCACCGGGGGCGTGTCGAAGAAGACCAGATCGTGATTCTCTTCGAGCAGCTTGACCAGTTCGCTCACTCGACTCGACGCCAGCAACTCTGCGGGCGTCTCGACCGGGCGACCGCTGGTGACCGCCGTGAGATTGGGAATCCCCGGCACTTCGGTGAGGATCGCTTCGCTTTCGTCGAGGAGGTAGTCGCTGAGCCCGGCAGCCGGGGGCAGCGAGAGCAGGCGTTCGAGCGAAGGCCGGTGCATGTCGGCGGAGACGATGGCGATCTTGCGCCCGGTCTGCGCCGCCGCGATCGCCAGGTTGACCGCGGTCGTCGACTTACCGTCACCGGGCCGGGGGCTGGTGACGAGAAACGTCTTGAGGTCGCTGCGTTTCGCGAGGAAGTCGAGGGTCGAGCGGAGCCGGCGGTAGCTGTCGCGCGCGGCGGCCGGTCTGCGCCCACTCGTGGCCCGCAACATCACCAGCCCGTTGGTCGCCGAGTTGCGAGGGAACGACGGGACTGTCGCGAGCACCGGCGCGCCGAGGATGGCTTCGACGTCACGTTCGCCGCGGACGGTGCCGTCGAAGCGATCGAGGAACAACGCGACGGCGCCGCCAGCGAGCAGGCCCGCGATCAGACCGATGGCGTAGAGCACCTTGTCGCTGAGGCCGTCGGGCACCAACGGCGTGCGAGCCGAGCGAGTCAACTGCGCCGGGGGCGGCGCCGTGCTCGAGTCGGCAAGCAGGTTGCTCACCCGGTCGAGGACCTGGGCGCGTTGCCCGATCAGCGTCAATTGTTCGGTCGTCTTGTTCTGGATCAAGATCCCGAGGCTGTTGGCCTGATCTTGGAGGGCCGTACTCGTGGCCCATCCCGGCTGTTGCACGACGTTGAGGCGGGCGGTGCTGAGTTCGTTGAGCTCAATGGTGAGTGGGTCGATCCTCGCGGTGAGGGCACTGGCCTGTTCGTTGAGCGAGACGATCTGCTTCGCGAAGAACTCGGTCTGGGTCTGCGTGCGGTTGATGACGTAGTTCGTTGCGATCGCGGTGGCGAGCGCCTGCGCGGTTTGGGCGTCGGGTGCACTGAATGCGATGCGCAGCACGCCACTGTCCGGTACGAAGGACACTGCGAGCTGCTTCTGTACGTCCGCGCGGGACATGCTCGTGCCTGTCGCGGCGATCACCTGGTCGATGTACGCGTTGCTCTCGAGCAGCGCCTGTTCCACCTCGAGGCTCTGCGCCACGAACGAACTTTCGTTCGGCAGCCGGCCCACGACGATCTGGGCCTGGGCGGTGTATTCGCGGGTGATCGAGCTGGCGTACAACCCGGCGAGGATCACGCCGACGATCGTCAGGAGCACGACGAAGTGTTTGCGCCGCCACAACGCCTTGAGATAGTCGTCCAGACCGGCAGCGTCGTTTGCCGCGATGTCGTTGATCATGAGGAGAGTGCCTTTGGGCTACCGCTGGTCGGGGGGGCGGGCAGAGGTCGTTACGAGCATAGATTGGCACCTCGGTCGCTGACGTGGGCCGCGCGAACCTCGTCACGCGCAGTTCTCATGTCGTTCGGCGGCTCAATCTTGCTTGCCCTTGCCTTTCGCTTTCTGTTGCTTCTTCCAGGCCCGTACTCGTTGGAGGGCCTCGGGCCCGTCGATGTCGGCCACCGAGCGAGGGGTGTCATCGGAAAACGGTAGGGCGAGTTCGGCCCAACCGGGCGGGGCGATGCCACGCCGTTTGGCCAACACCGCCATGAAGATCTTGGCCTTCTCGTCGCCGAAGCCCGGCAATGCCCGCAGCCGCCGGTAGAGCTCGTCGCCGGTCTCGACTCCCTGCCACACCGTGGCCGGTTGCGCTGCGTACTCGTCGACGAGGTGCTGGCACAGCGCGAAGGCGCGGGTGGCCATCGAGGCGGGGTAGCGATGCAGCGCCGGCTTGGCGCAGAACGCGGCCGTCAGGGCCTCGGGACCGGCCGCCGCGATGCGGGTGACATCGAGATGCCCGAGCCGTTGCTCGAGCGTGTACGGGGCGGTGAACGCCCATTCCATCGGCACCTGCTGGTCGAGCAGCATCCCGATCAGCAGCGCCAGAGGGTCGCGGTTGAGCAGCGCGTCGGCGTCGGGTTTACCCGTGACCGCGAGGGTGCCGTTCATCAGCTCCACCCTATTTGCCGAGCCCCAGTCGGCGAGCTGCTTTCCGTTGGCCGAATGCCCACGGACGATGTGGCCGACGAGGTTCGCGTGGGCGAGTTCGTAGCGGCGCTGGACGCGTTGACCTTCACGCCGTCGAGTCTGCGCCCTACGGAGCTGATCTGCTCCGCAACCTCGACGACCGGTCTCCGTGGGTCGCACGTCTCCGCGACGGTGCCGAGCGTGGCGGTCTGATCGGGCCGCGGTAGCGGCGCAGGCGAGCGGCGTCGGGGCGCCTACCGGTCAGGCGTTGGAGAGGTCGGCGGTCGAGATTGTTCCACGGTAACTGCGCGTTGGCGCGCGCAAAAGCGTCGCAGCGGGGACGCTCTTGCGCGTCTGACGGGCGTCCCTGTTTGAAAACGTGGCCAAGATCGGTAACCGTGGCCAATATTCATAGGAGAGACGCCGGACAGATACCCGTCGCAACAGTTCACGCTAATTCGCGCGCGTAAATGCGTCCCCGCGGGGACGAAGGCCGTCGTCCAGTCGGCGTCGTGCGGCAGACCGACCGCGTGACGGTGGCGCGCTGAGCGGTGCAATAGAAGCGGATTCTCAGTCTCAGATGTTGGAGGGGTCGGCCGCTTCGGGGTCGAGGCCGTACGCGGCGAGCGCGTCGGCAACGACCTGCGGCTCGATATCGCCTCGGCGGGCGAGGGCGGACAACACGGTGACCACGACGTGGCCGGTGTCGACTTCGAAGAAGCGGCGCAACGCCTCGCGGGTGTCGCTGCGGCCGTAGCCGTCGGTGCCGAGCGCGATGAGGGGCACCCAGCGCGAGATCTGATCGGGGACGAGCTTGAGGTAGTCGGTGACGGCGATGATCGGCTCGTCGCCCGAGAGTAGTTGGCTGACCAGTGGCGTCCGCTCCGGCTCGAGCGGGTGCAGGCGGTTGAACCGTGCGGTCGACAGCGCGTCGTCGCGCAGGTGTTTGTACGACGTGACGCTCCACAGGTCGGCGCCGACGCCCCAGCGGGTGGCAAGCTCGTGCTGCGCGTCGCGTGCAGCACGATGCGCCGGGCCCGAGAACAAGATGGTGGCCTTGTGGGGTTGTGACTCGTCGCCCGAGGCCCACAGATAGATGCCGCGCACGATGTCGTCCGCGGTGACGTGGTCGGGCCGCGCCGGCATCTCGTAGTTCTCGTTGTAGATCGTGAGGTAATAGAAGACGTCTTCGCCGCCGCCGGCTCCGTACATGCGGTGCAGGCCGTGCTCGATGATGGCGCCGAGCTCGTAGGCGAACGCGGCGTCATAGGACTCACATGCTGGGTTGGTCGACGCGAGGATGGGGCTGTGCCCGTCCTGGTGTTGCAGGCCTTCGCCCGAAAGCGTGGTGCGGCCCGCGGTGGCGCCGAGTAAGAAGCCGCGAACGCGGGCGTCACCAGCCGCCCACAGAAGGTCGCCGACACGCTGGAAGCCGAACATCGAATAGAAGGTGAAGAACGGCACCATCGGCACGCCGAGGTTGGCGTACGACGTACCGGCGGCGATCCAGCTGGCTGTCGAGCCGGCCTCGGTGATGCCTTCTTCGAGGATCTGACCGTCTTTGGACTCGGAGTAGGACAACAACAACTCGTGATCGACCGGCTCGTACTTCTGTCCTTCTTCGGCGTAGATCTTGAACTCGCGGAACAGCGCGTCCATACCGAAGGTGCGGGCTTCGTCGGGAACGATCGGCACGACGCGCTTGCCGAATTTCTCGTCGCGCATCAGGTCGCGCAAGATCGCGGTCAACACCATTGTCGTCGAGACGGCGCGGCCCGCCGAACCCTTGGCCAGATCGTCGAAGACGGTCGACGAGGGCAGCTCGAGCGGGCGGCGCGTGCGAACTTCGCGTTTGGGCAGCGAACCGCCGAGCGCGCGGCGGCGCCGCATCATGTATTGGTACTCGGGCGAGTCAGGCGGCGGGCGCATGTAGGCCGGCACGCCGTCTGCGAGGAGCTCATCGGGGATCTGGTCGGTGAGATGCAGACGTTCGCGCAAGTCGACGAGTTGCTCTTGTGTCATCTTCTTGATCTGGTGCGTCGCGTTGCGCGCCTCGAACCCCTTGCCGAGAGTCCAACCCTTGATGGTCTTCGCGAGGATCACGCTGGGTTTGCCGCGGGTTTCGGTAGCGAGCTTGTAGGCCGAGTACAACTTGAGATAGTCGTGGCCGCCGCGAGGCAAAGTGCGGAGGTCTTCGTCGGACAGCTGCTCGACCATCTTGCGTAGACGCGGGTCAGGGCCGAAGAAGTGCTCTCGGATGTATGCGCCCGACTCGACCGCGAGGCGCTGGTACTCGCCGTCGACCGTCTCGTTCATCTTGGCCACCAGCACGCCGTCGACGTCGTTGGCCAACAACGGATCCCACCTGGTGCCCCAGATGACTTTGATCACGTTCCAACCCGCACCGCGGAACATGCCCTCGAGCTCTTGGATGACCTTGTCGTTGCCCCGCACCGGGCCATCGAGTCGTTGAAGGTTGCAGTTGACCACCCAGACCAGGTTGTCGAGCTCTTCTCGCCCGGCGAGTGCGATCGACCCGAGCGTCTCGGGCTCGTCACACTCGCCGTCGCCGACAAAGCACCACACACGCGACGCCGACGTGTCGTCGATGCGCCGATTGTGAAGGTAACGATTGAACCGCGCGTGATAGATCGAGTTGATGGGACCGAGGCCCATCGACACCGTCGGGTATTCCCAGAAGTCGGGCATGAGCCTCGGATGCGGGTAGCTCGACAAGCCGCCGCCACCGATCTCCATGCGAAATCGATCGAGCTGCGATTCGTCGAGTCGGCCTTCTAGATATGCCCTCGCATAGATGCCCGGCGCAGCGTGACCCTGGAAGTAGATGTGATCGCCCGGGTTGCCGTCGTCCTTACCGCGAAAGAAATGGTTGAACCCGACGTCGTACAACGACGCCGACGAGGCGAACGTCGACAGGTGGCCACCGATACCATCGGCCTTCTTATTCGCCCGGATCACCATCGCCGCGGCATTCCAGCGAATCCACCGTCGGATGTCGCGCTCGACCTCTTCGTCACCGGGGAACCACGGCTGCGCGACCGTGGGGATCGTGTTGATGTACGGAGTGTTGACGTTCATCGGGGTGTCGAGCTCGAGCTCCTGCGCACGCTCTTCGAGCTTGGACAACAAGAACTGCGCGCGGCGCGGGCCTGATCTGTCGACAACCGCGTCGAGCGAGTCGAGCCACTCTTGCGTTTCTTGCGGGTCGACGTCGGGGAGCTGGTTCGAATAGCCGTCGATCATGCCCCCATCCTCGCAGCTGAATTCCGCGACCGAAACTCCCCGGGGCGCAGAGCCAGAGCCCGAGCATCGGTTACGGCCTGCCACCGGTCCTGTGTCAGGATCCGTGCATGGCCCCGAGGATCGTCTACACCGATGGCGCGTGCAGCCGTAATCCTGGCCCGGGGGGCTGGGCGTGGATCGTTCCCGACGACGAGTTCGCGGCCGGCGCCGCGCCGAGCACTACCAACCAGCGCATGGAGCTCACCGCGGTGCTCGAGGCACTACGGGCACTCGACGGCCCAACACAGGTCGTCAGCGATTCGACGTACGTCGTCAACTGTTTTCGCGACGGGTGGTGGAAGAACTGGTTGGCCCGAGGGTGGAAGAACGCACGCCGTGAGCCCGTCGCGAATCGCGACATCTGGGAACCGCTGGTGGAGATCGTGCGCAACCGCGACGACGTCACCTTCAAGTGGGTCAAAGGCCACAACGGCGACCACTACAACGACCTCGTCGACCGGCTCGCGGTCGATGCCACCCGCACCCAGTCACCTCGCCGAGGGCGTGTGTCCGAGCTCTGATCGACCCGAGAGGCCGGTCACATACCTCGCACGCGCCGCAACGTGGCGTACGCCTGGTTGATCTCGATCATCATGCTGTCGTCGCCACTGCGTTTGTCGGGGTGGAACTCTTTGGCTTTCGCCCGGTACGCGAGCGTGATCTCTTTCCAATCGGCCGTCAGCGGAACATCGAGCAATGCGAAGGCGCGAGCAGTCGTGTTGGCGGGCCGCAGTTGATTGCGTTCGTACAGTGACTCGTTGGTGTTGTACTGCTGAAACCCTGACTGCTTGCTCTCGGGAGGCTTCGGTGGGTTGGCCGTCGGACCGCGCTTCTTCGGGTTGGGCTTGTTCTTGACGCCTACTCGCTCGGCCCACCACGCGTGCGCGATTTCCCCCTCGACATGCATATCGGAGGCCGGGGCTGGCGTGGGCCGATTCCTGAGACGCCGCAGCGCTCGTACCACCATGATGTCCTTGACATCGGCTACGTGGGCCGTCGCATGAGGCCGAAGGCCCGATTTCTTGCAGGTCGGTCAGCACTGGGTGCCGCAGACGGGTCGGTTGACCCATGTCACGTAAAAACGCAACCGGTACCGTCCAAAGGATGGTTGCGAGCAAGTCTGATTGCCCGGTCTGCGCGTCTGCGAAGACAATTGGGTTGTTCCACCAGCCCGCGATTCCGTCCAACAACTCGATTCTGTGTTTCGATGCCGCGGAGGCCCGCGACTGGCCGGTCGGCTCCTTCGGGCTGACTCAGTGCTGCAGCTGTGGCTTCTTGTTCAACTCCGAGTTCGATCCGACGCTTGTCGAGTACTCCGGCCGTATCGAGGAGACCCAGGCCTTTTCGCCGCACTTCGTGAGATATGCCGAGTCGCTGGCGGCCGAGTGGATCGACAGGTATGACATTCGAGGCCAGACGGTCCTCGAGGTCGGCTGCGGAAAAGCCGAGTTCCTTTCGCTCATGTGCGAGATCGGCGGGAACAAGGGCATTGGCTACGACCCGGCGGTTCACATCGATCGTATCGACAAGGAGGCTGCGGCTCGCCTGACCCTCGTGACGGAACTATTCGACGACGAGCACGTTGATCTCGGTGCAGAAGCGTTGGTCTGCCGTCATACCCTCGAGCATGTGCCAGACGTACACGCGTTCCTATCGATGCTGCATCGATGGGCCGTGCGACGCAGTGAGCCCCCGATCCTGCTCTTCGAAGTGCCCGACGTCGAACGGGTCCTCGACGAGGTCGCGTTCTGGGATCTCTTCTATGAGCACTGCTCGTATTTCACCCGCGACACATTGCGCTTTGCCTTCGAGCGAGCGGGTTTCGAAGTCGAGGACGTCAGGGCCGTGTACGACGGCCAGTACCTCGTGCTCGAAGCGCGACCGCGTCCCGAAAGCGTCGACGCGACAGCGGTCGCCTATCCTGACGACGTTGCTGCGGTTGTGGATCGCGCGGGGCGGTTCGTCGAACGCTACCAATCCAGCACGGCGGTGTGCCGGTCGAACCTGCAGCGCTTCGTCGACGAAGGCAAGACCGTCGTCATCTGGGGCGCGGGTTCGAAGGCAGTTTCGTTCCTCACGAACCTCGAAGTCGGCCACCTCGTCGAGTTGGCCGTCGACGTCAATCCCAACAAGCAGGGCAGGTTCCTCGTCGGCACCGGTCACCCGGTCGTTGGCCCAGAGGCACTTCGCGGCCACCGCGACCTACAGGTCATCGTGATGAACCCCGTCTACCTCTCAGAGGTCACGAACTCCCTGCGACGCCTCGACATCCCTGCCGAGATCACGTCGGCAAACGATCTACTGCGCGGGCCCGTCGCCCGTCTCGCGGCCGCCGAGGTGTTGCAGTTCCAGCCCTACGGCGCGACGAGCGCACCATAGGGCTCGAGATGCGGAACCGGCGCAACCGGTCGACTCATGTGAGCACGGCCCAGCCGAGTTGTGTAGGAACTTGGATCTTGTCGTGTTCGTTGGGCATGTAGAACTTGACGGTGCTCCGCGGCGCGCGGAAACACGTGTAGTCGGATTGGTCAACGGATACGTCGGTGAGTGTGGCTTGGAGCTGGATGATCGGTCGGTATTTGGCGATCGTTTCGTGGCCACCGCGTAGCACGTCGGCTTCTGAGCCAACGGCGTCGAGCTTCAAGAAATCGAGGCGATCCAAACCTTCCCATCGGAAGAGATCATCGAGTGACACCGTCAACGTAGAGATACGTTGGGCTTGGTCCTCCATCTGGTTCAGGCTGAAGTCGTGGGGCTTGTTTCCGTTGAGCCAAAGGGTGCCCGCCGACGTCTGTTCGCCCATGCAAAAATTGCGCAGGCGGATGTTTTCGAAGCCATTGGCCATGGCGCTGCGGTTGAGCGTGGCCAACACCTCGACGAAGGGTTCGACCGCGATGACGACGCCATCGTTGTTGTACCGCTTGGCGGCCTTGATGGCGTATTTGCCGGTATTCGCGCCGATGTCGATGAAGACTCCGGCATCGCCCAAGAACTTGTCGAGATGTTCGAATTCTGGTTCCACGGCGTCGCCGTAGACGTATACACCGCGCCCGCCGAACCCTGGGCGGTTCGTCCCGAAGACGACGGCTCCGTTCGTGAGCTTCGCCTTGAGCAGCCAGCTTCGGGGTGTCAGGGCGACTCGCGCCTGTTTGATGAGTACCCGCGCGTCGGTCTTGGGCAAGCCACGCGCGGTGCCTCCCAGGAATCGCTTCAACCCGCTACGCGTGTTGCCCGATTTCAATTGGTTGTTCACTAGATGACCCGCATTCTCTGAGGTGACGAATCCAGCGCCGATGACCTCGACGTGGACACCGAGGGCACGAGCCCGGCCCGCAACAGACTCGAGTGCACCCCGTTTGTGTACACGAGATGAGGACGAATCATCACACAACTCTACCCTTACGTGAGGGTAGAGTCGAGGGTACTCTGGATCAATGCGTTCGGCTTTCGGCGTGAAAGCTGTCGATTGCTTCAACGAGAATCCGCACTGCTTTCGGCTGGTAGAGCATCTCGTTGTGATCGCCCTTCACCGTATGGATGGTGAAGGTGTCCGATGCATGCGAGCCGAAGCCGAGTGCATCGTCTGCCCAACGACCGGGCAACGCGATCTGGGACCCTTCGGACAGCCCGCTGCTGAAGTACAACGTGCGAATGTCGAGCGGGCGAGTGGTGTGCTGTAGCACGGCTTCGATCATGGCCTCGCTGCCGTGGCGGATGGGAGGCCCTGTGTCGGCGGGTGCCGGCTGCATCAGCCGTAGAGCCCGCAGGACTCGCGCGGCGTGGGCTCGGCCGTAGCGCTCGAGCTTTGCGAGAACCATTTTCGCCTTCGGTGTCTTGGCGTGCGGGCGATATTGGGGAGACGACAGATTCGGCGAGTCGTACATCACCAACATCGCGACTTCGTCGCCACTTTGCATGGCGAGACGTGCCATTTCTCGAGCAATCAAACCACCCACGCACTGCCCGGCGAACAGGTAAGGGCCGACGGGTTGGACGCGCCGAATCTCCGACAGGTACTTCTCGGCCATCCCGACGATGCTCCGCGTGCCAGTGCTGCCATCGAGGCCGTCCCACTGCAATGCGTAGAAGGGTTGTCCGGGCAGGGCTGCGGCGAGCCGGGGGAAGCTGGCCACGTTGCCCGTGCCACCGTGCACGCAGAAGATCGGTGTCTTGGTGCCTTCGGTCTGAATCGGTACGAGCACGTTCCACACCGATTCGCTGTTGGCATCCAGCACGGCGGCGAGGTGTCTGATGGTGGGGTTCGCCGCGAGCACGCCGAGTGGAAGGTCTCGGCCGTGTCGGTCACGGATCATCGCGAACATCTCCACGGCCATGAGCGAATCGCCGCCCAGTACGAAGAAGTCATCGAGCACACCTATCTCAGGGATGCCGAGCAGCGTGCTCCACACTTGGGCCAGGTCTCGCTCGGTGGGCGTGGTCGCTCGCTCGAACGGAGTGTCGAGGATGGCGCGATCGAAAACGGGCTCGGGTAGAGCCCGGAGATCGACCTTTCCCGACGAAGTCAGCGGGAACGCGTCGACGATGGCGATGTGGGAAGGCACCATGTAGTCGGGAAGTCGCTCCCTCGCGAAACGATGAATGCGGCCGAGGTCGACGTTGTCGCCCGCCGATGTGATGTACGCCGACAGTCGCGGGCCGACGCCTTCGATGTGCTTTATGACCGCGACACACTGCGAGACATCGGGATGGCTCGACAAAACCGCGCTCACCTCGCCCGGCTCGATCCGGAAACCCCGGAACTTGACCTGGCTGTCGACTCTCCCGAGAAACTCCAGGTTGCCGTCGGCCGACCAGCGGACGAGGTCTCCCGTGCGGTACGCGCGCTCGCGGCCTGCTCCTGGTACATCGATCGTAGTGAAACGTTCGTCGGTCAAGTCGGGCCGGCCGAGGTAGCCGCGGGCCAGGGAGGTTCCCGCGATGTACAACTCGCCGGGGACTCCGACCGGGGTGAGCTGCATTCGACTGTCGAACACGTAGAGCCGCGTATTGGCGATCGGCGCCCCGATGGGGGGGAGCGTCGTCCAGTCCGCGATGTCTTGTGGCAACGTGTACTTGCTCACGACGTGTGATTCGGATGGGCCGTATTGATTCTCGAGCAGGCACCCGGGCATGGCCGTGAAGAACTGGCGGATCTCGTCGTCGACCTGAAGCTGCTCTCCCGCCGTATAGATCTCGCGTAGATCGGTGGGGAATCGCTTTGTCGTGATCGCGGCGTGGGCGAGGCCCTTGAGTGCAACAAACGGGACGAACAGCCGCTCCACGCGATTGAGGATCACGTAGTCCAGCAGGGCTCGCGGATCTCGACGCATGTGATCGGCGATGAGCACGAGAGTCCCGCCTGAGCACAGAGTCGAGAGGATCTCTTGGAACGACACGTCGAAGCTCAGCGACGTGAACTGCAACGTGCGGGCGCCCGGACGAAAATGGGGCGCGCGCAACTGCCATTCCAAGAGGTTCGTCAGAGCGATCTGCGGCAGGGCGACGCCTTTCGGCCGGCCAGTCGATCCAGAGGTGAAGATCACGTACCCGAGTTGATCGCCGGAAGGTTGCGTTGCATCGTGGCGAACCTGCCGCGGCCGCGACTGCGCGGCGGTGACGCTGATCGCTTCGACTCCGGGGGCAACGAGGAGTGCCTCGTTCGAACCGCCATCGTGAATCAGCAAACGAGCGCCGGAGTCGGTGAGCATCAGTGCCTGACGGTCCGGCGGATAGTCGGGATCTATCGGTACGTAGGCGCCACCCGACTCGAGTACCGCGAGCACGGCGATGACCATTTTGAACGATCGCCGAACGCTTACGGCCACGGCGACGTCGGTCGTGGCGCCGCGGTCCTCGAGCAGGTCGGCCAACGACTCCGCGCGCTCCTGCAGCTCTCGATACGACAGAGCGTGGCCATCGAACTCGATCGCGGTGTCGTCCGGCGTGCGCGCGACTTGGTCACGGAAGAGCGCGGCGATCGAAGTGGCAGGCGATCCGGCCGTTTCGGTCGCGTTCCATCCGGCAAGTTGCTCGAGCTCTTGCGCCGTGACGAGCGACAGCTGTCCCAGCGCAGTATTCGCCGAGCTGCACGCAGAACCGAGCAGATGGCGCAGGTGGCCGAGCATTCGGTCGATTCGGTCAGGCGCAAAGAGCGCCGTCGTGTACTCGATTGCGAGAGTGCACCCTTTGTCGTCGGGGGCGACGACGAGCGCTACGTCGCAAGGCGGATATGCGTCAGCCCACACGAGGGGTTCGCGAGATGGGTCGATGTGATCGGCCAACGCGAACGCGACCTGAAAGAACGGCCGCTTTGCCGGCCCGGGTTCGGCACGAACCTCTTCGAGCAACTCCGCGACGCTCACTGAGCCCGCCGCGAGCCCGCGCTCGGCCGACGCGTGTACTGCGCAGCAGAGGTCCTCGAACGTCGTACCCGCGTCGACCTGCGCCCGTACGAGAATGAACCGGTCCGAATCGCGGCCATGACCATCGATGCCGGTACAGCCGATCACCACGTCGGTTTGATCGGTATAGCGAACGAGCAGCGCATTCCACGCAGCGAGGAGCACCTCGGGCACGCGCAGTGATTGGGCTCGAGCGAAACCTTCGACTCGGGCGAACTCATCGAACGGAATCTCGATCCTCGCGACCGCGGTTTGCGACTCTGCCCTGCGGCGCAGCGAATCGGCCGGCAGAGCGAGCACCGCCGGAGCGTCCGCAACGAAGTCGGCCCAGTACGCGAGGGTCTTCCGCGAGGCGTCGGCAACGGGGTTCGGCACGACTTCTCCGCGATTCACAGGGCCGACTTTCCTTTCTCGATGTGCATAGGCCAATGGCCCATCAACCTGCCAAAAGACTACTTCCGGCCTTGCCGATCCGACGGGCGCGGACGCTGACCCGGAATCAGCGAAGGACGGCCGCGAGCGCGGCCTCGAGCGTCTGGTGCTCGAAATGGAAACCCGAGCGAACGAGTGCCTCGGGCACCACCCGTTGACTGGAGAACAGCAGCTCGTCTGCCATTTGGCGCCCCAGCAGCACCTGCAGCGCGGGCTTCGGTGCCGGCAACAGCGCCGGTCGATGCAGCACCCGCCCGAGTGTCCGGCTGAACTCGGCATTGGTGACGGGAGTGGGCCCGACGAGGTTGACCGGGCCGGAGATGTCGTGGTCGAGCACCCAGGCGATGCCTCGCACCGCGTCGGTCAACGAAATCCAGCTCCAGTACTGCCGTCCGTTACCGAGCCGTCCACCCAGACCCAGTTTGAAGGGCAACAACATTCGCGTGAGCGCGGGCGCATCACCATCGAGCACCAGGCCCGTGCGGAGATGGACCACACGGCGCCCGGCGGCCGACGCCTGTTCGGTGGCGGCTTCCCACGCGATTGCGATCTCTGCCAGCAGGCCTTTGCCCGGTGCGCTCGACTCGACGAGCTCCTCGTCGCCGCGGCTGCCGTAGTAGCCCATCGCAGAACCGCTCACGAACGTCGCCGGGCCCCGGTCCGACTCCGCGAGCGTGCGGGACATCAGGCGTGTCGATCGGACCCGCGTATCGATGAGCCGTTGCTTCTGCTCGGCGCTCCACCGCCGGGCACCGATGCTCTCGCCCGCGAGGTTCACGACAGCATCGAGTCCGTCGAACGCGCCGGCGTCGATCTCGTCGCGTTCGGGATGCCACTCGATGGCGTCCTCGCCCGGCTTCGGGCTGCGGCGAACGACGCGCACGACTCGATCGCCGCGCTCGTCGAGGAGACGGCAAAGCGCCGTACCGATCAATCCGCTGGAACCGGTGACTGCAACTTCCATCGCGTGCCGCTCCCCATCGTGGCCGCCTCGATCGGCGCGGCCGTTGTCGTCACGACCAACAACGCGCTGCGTCGGGGCATTCCGGGTGGGCTCCAGCTAACTTTGCGCTCCATTCCTTCTGCTGAAGAATGAGGTGAGCGTGAGCGACACCAAGCAAGGGTCAGGAGCCGCCGACGACGGTCGTACCGGCTCGGGGTTTCAACCCCTGCCGGCACCGGTCCGCCGAATCGACTTCGGCGTCCTCGGCGCCATCGTGGCCGCGGCGGCATTGCTCGTATTCATCCTCCAAAATACCGATGAGCAAGAAGTCACCTGGCTCTTTTTCGACGCCACTGCGCCCCTCTGGGTCGTCATCGTCGTCACGGCGGTGCTGTCGGTGGCACTGGTTCAACTCGTGCTCTTCGTGTGGCGCCGTCGACGCCGGCGCCGCGAACGCAACCGCTGAACGGGCGCGCTAGGAAATCGCGTCTCGACGCGCTCGGCGTCGCTGGCTCGCAGTTTCTCCCCCGAGGCGAGCCCCGCCTTTGCGCGACCGCTTCTGTTCGTACTGGGCGACGTCCGCGGCGCGCAGCAACTGGCTCGGCGTCTCGATCGTCGTTTCTGCGATTGCGATACCGCACGACACCGTGCGCTGATTCTCGCTTCGGGCGACGATCTGCGAGACGCGGTCCGCGACGGCCTGAGCGTGCAGCAACCCACCGCGTTCGAGAACCACGCAGAACTCATCGCCACCGATGCGACAGATCGTGACCGCCTCGAGACCCGCTACCGCAGTGCGCAACGCGTTTGCCGTGTCGAGCAACACTCGGTCACCAACAGCGTGCCCCAGCGTGTCGTTGACGATCTTGAGTTCGTCCACATCGCACATGATGAGTGCGCAATCCTGGCGATCGAGCGGGTTCCTGCGAAATATCGCGCGCAGCTTCTCGTCGAGCACGCGTCGGTTGCCGAGCCCGGTGAGCGGATCACGGAGGGCAAGGGTTTCGAGGCCGGCGAGACGTTCGGTATGAGCAACACCGATGGCCGCCTGTGCCGCGACGACGCGCAACGTGTCGAGGGAGGCCGCCGTCAACGGGTGACGAGCCGGTCGAGTCGAGGCCCATACCATGCCCCAGGCGATGTCGTCGATGATGATCGGGGCCGCGATCTCGGAGTTGATGCCACGGCGGTCGAGGTAGCGCAACGTCGCGGGATCGTTGCCGAGACGCAACAGCGCGTGCTCGGTGCCATCGCTGAAGCCGGTGATCGACGGAAAGCTCAGCAACGAGTAGGTCTCGTCGGCAGGGAACCGCTCGCGGTCGGCGGGCAGATCACCGATGTTGACGAGCACATGCAACGAATGCGTGGTGTAGTCACGTCGACCGATGCTGACCGTCGACGCGTCGAGTGCGCGTCGTGCATAGTCGGCGATGAGCAGTAGCACTTCGTCGATGCGCTGCGCGGCGCGAATGGCGGCCCCGATATCGCGCAGCGCTTCGATCGGCGCGCGCCCGGGACCAGGAGCCACGAGCGCCTCGAGCGCGGCGAGGGCGCGCTCGATGGAGAACAGCGGCCCGACCGGCGGCGCCTCGAGAATGGCCGCGATGGCCGGCGCCACGAGGGACGGATCGAGGACGGATCCCGACAGCGCGCGCGCCCGACCGCATCGCGCCGGCCACGTCGGGTTTACGTCGACGTCGACCGGGCCGACGAGCACTCGCGCCAACGCGATCAAGCGTGACGGCAGCGGGATGGCGTTTTCGCTCAAGCCGTGCGGCGTGCCCCCACCGTCCCATCGTTCGGTGCTGTGGCGCACCGCGCGGGCGACTGCAGAGAGTGGGCCGATTCGTTCGAGCAAGGTGGCGCCCAACTGCACCATTGCCGTGTCGTCACCGGGCGGCCGGCTGCGGGAGAGCAGAACTCCGACGTCGCTCAACAACGCGCCCGCGAACGCGGTGGTCTGTGTGTCGATGTCGAGGTCGAGGGGACGAGCGAGATGTTCGATCACGAGCGCCCGCAGGACGCCTCGTCGGGCGGCCACCGGGTCGTGCAGCTCGAGTGCTCGGCAGAGCGCGCCGATCGCGCCCGCAGATTCGGGCTCGAGCAGGGCAGATGGCTCGGGGTTCGTAGCGTCTCCGTCCGGATCGTGGTGTGTTGAAACGACACAAGTATGTCCGATAGACACGTCCTGCGCCGACTTCTCGACGAGTGCCACGCGCTAATCTCACCCCGCTCTGCACGAGGCCGCTCGGGCGGTGCACGGCCCTCCCTGGACGTCGGATTTTCGTGAGCACTCGTCGTTTGATCATCGCCGCATTGGTGTGCGGTCTGGCAATACTCGTGGCCTTCACGGTGCAGGTGTTGATCTCGACGTAGCCGCCCGAGCGGCCTCCTCGAGACCGGCGGATAGGCTCCTCGTTCGAACGACGAGGTGATTTTCTGAGCACGAAGCACGATGTGGTGATCATCGGGGGCGGGCCCGGCGGGTATGCGGCGGCGCTCTACGGTGCGAGCGCCGGCCTCGACATCGGGCTCGTCGAATTCAACAAGGTCGGGGGCACGTGCCTGCACGTCGGCTGCATCCCGGCCAAAGAGCTGCTCGAGACGGCGGCGGTCTACCGCGCGGTGACGCATGCGGCCGACTTCGGCATCCATGCCACGGTGCCGCTCATCGACTTCTCGGTGACCCAGCAACGCAAGCAAGCCATCGTCGACCAGCTCCACAACGGCCTGTCGGGCCTGCTCAAGAAACGCAAGGTCACGGTGTACGACGGTGTGGGCTCGCTGCACGCGGGACGCGTCGTGCGCGTCACCGGAGGTGCGTCGGGCGACGTCGAGCTCGTCGGTGAGCACGTCATCCTCGCGGCCGGCTCGGTGCCGCGGACGATCCCCGGCTTCGACATCGACGGACGGTTGGTGCTGACTTCGGACGAGTTTCTCTCGCGGTCGACCCTGCCCGAGGCGGCGGTGGTCATCGGCGGGGGCGCGATCGGTTGCGAGTTCGCGTCGATGATGGGCGATCTCGGCACGAAGACCACGGTGCTCGAGGCGCTGCCCAAGATCCTCCCCGGCTGCGACGAAGACGCGGCCAAGGTCGTCGAACGGTCCTTTGTCAAGCGCGGCATCACGGTGCGGGCCGGCGTCAAGGTGACCGGGCATACACCGAACGCGGAGGGCACCCGTACGACCGTGCACTTCGGCGAAGGCGAATCGGTAGAGGTCGACATCGTCGTCGTGTCCGTCGGACGGCGCCCGTTCCCCGACAAGTTGGGTCTGGCCGAGACCGCCGTGGTGGTGAGCGAACGTGGGTTCATCGATGTCGACGCCTACTGCCTCACCGGCGAGCCACAGGTCTACGCCGTCGGCGACGTCATCGCGACCCCGGCACTGGCCCACGTCGGCTTCGCCGAAGGCATGCTCGTCATCAAGCACTTGCTGGGCGAAAACCCCCTGCCGATCGATTACGCGAAGGTGCCCTGGTGCATCTACTGCCATCCCGAAGTTGCGTTCGCGGGACACACAGAGGCTTCGGCCAAAGAGGCCGGGCTCGATGTCGTGGTCTCCAAGCACCGATTTGCCGGCAACGGGAGAGCGATGATCGTGGGCGAGACCGATGGTCTGGTGAAGGTGATCGCCGAACGTCGCCCCGACGGCACCGCGGGACGCTTGTTGGGCGTGCACTTGGTGGGGCCGTGGGTGACCGAACAACTGGGCCAGGGGTATCTGGCGGTCAATTGGGAGGCCACGGTCGACGAGGTCGCGGCATTCATCCAACCGCACCCCTCGATGAGCGAACTGTTCGGCGAGAGCGTGTTGTCGATGACCGGCCGTTCATTACACGGATGATGTCGATGAGAGTGAGAGACCAGTAATGGCTGAGGTTCGCATGCCACAACTCGGTGAAACGGTCACCGAGGGCACGATCACAAAGTGGTACAAGCAGGTCGGCGACGCGGTCGCGGCCGACGAGGCGCTCTTCGAAGTGTCCACCGACAAGGTCGACACCGACGTACCCTCACCGGTGGCGGGCACGGTCACCGAGATCGTCGCCGCGGAGGGCGAGACGATTCCCGTCGGCGCGCTGATCGCGCGGGTCGGTGATGCCGCCGGCGGCGCCGAGCCGGCGCCGGCGCCGGCCGAGGAGACACCGGCAGAGGCACCCGCTGAAGCGCCCGCGGCTCAAGCACCCGCTGAAGCGCCCGCGGCGGCAGAGGAGACACCGGCGGAGGCACCCGCTGAAGCGCCCGCGCCCGCTCCCTCTGCCGCGCCCGCGGTCGCCGACAGCAACGACGACATCGTCTTGTCGCCGGTGGTGCGCCGCCTCATCGCCGAGCACGATCTCGATGCCACCAGCCTCGAAGGCACCGGTCTCGGTGGCCGCATCACACGCGCCGACGTCGAGCGCGCCATCCAGGGTCAGCGTCCACAAGACGACGGTGCAGGATCGGCGCCGGCCGCTCCCGCGGTGGCAGCCAACGGGGCCCCGCCTGCGGCGGGATCCCCACCGGCCGCGGTCCCCACCGCGGCTGCGCCGCGTGTCGCACCCACCGGCGCACGGCGCAGCGGCTCGACGACCGAGCCGTTCAACAACATCCGGCGGCGCACCGCAGAACACATGGTGATGTCCAAGCAGACGTCACCCCACGTCCTCACCGCGGTCGAAGTCGACTTCGAGCGGGTCGAACGGGTGCGTCGGGCTCAGCGCGAGACCTGGAAGCAGAGCGAGGGCTTCAGCCTCACCTACCTACCGTTCATCGTGCGGGCGCTGTGCGATGCGCTCCGTGAGTTCCCGCATCTCAACGCGTCGGTGGGCGAGGGCGCGCTCGTCGTGCACCACGACATCAATGTCGCGATTGCGGTCGACCTCAACTTCGAAGGGCTGCTCGCTCCCGTCATCCAGAGCGCCGATACCAAGCGTTTGCGCGGCATCGCCCGCGAGATCGTCGAGCTTGCGAATCGAGCGCGGGCCAAGAAGCTCAGCGCGGATGATGTCGTCGGCGGCACCTTCACCATCACCAACCCCGGGCAGTACGGCACGTTGTTTCAATTCCCCATCATCAATCAGCCGCAGGTTGCCATCTTGTCGACCGACGGGATCAAACGGCGTCCGGTGGTGGTCGTCGACGAAAACGGAAACGAGTCGATCGGTATCCACTCCGTCGGTGTGCTCGCGATGGCGTGGGATCACCGCGCGATCGATGGCGCCTACGCCGCAGCTTTCCTCGCCCGCTTGCGCGAGATGATCGAAACATACGACTGGGATGCAGAGATCGCCTGAGCGCACGTTCGTCGAGCCCCTTCACGTTCGTTGGCTCGGATCGGTCGACTACAACGACGCGCTGGCGCTGCAGCACGGCCTGTTCTCGCGGTCGGTGGCCAACCACTTGTTATTGCTCGAACACTCTCACGTCTACACGTTGGGGGTGCGGGCCGATCGGGCCAACGTGCTGGTCGACCCGGGCGATGTCGGCGCCCGGTTGGTGATTGCCGATCGCGGCGGTGACGTCACCTATCACGGCCCGGGCCAGCTGGTCGGCTATCCGGTGCTGTGGGTGCCGGGCAAGCGCGGCGGCGGCATGGCCGACACGGTGGCCTACGTGCGCTCGGTCGAACAGCTCGTCATCGATGCACTCGCCGACATCGGTCTCCGCGATGTCGGCCGCCTGCACGACCATCCCGGTGTCTGGGTCGGGCCCGACTCCGATCATCCGCGCAAGATCGCGGCGATCGGCGTGCGCTTGAGTCGCGGGCGATCGATGCACGGTTTCGCTCTCAACGTCGACCCCGATATGCGCTATTTCGATTGGATCGTGCCATGCGGCATCCGCGGCAAGGCGGTGACGTCACTCGCACGCGAAGGCATCGGCGCGTCGATGCGCGAAGTCGTCGATGTCATCGCCGATCGCGCCACCGCGCGTTGGGGTGGCTCCACAGTCACGAGAGCCGATGTCGCGTGGCGAGTGCGACCGGAGGATCTCAGCGTATTTTCGCGCGGCGGTGGCGCCGGATCAACCGACGGTCGGTCCACCGGCGATACGACGGTGCGCCTGCGCGGCCGCTTGGCCGAAGCGGGTGTCGGCGCCGGTCTCGACCTGCGTGCGCGCAAGCCCGAGTGGATGCGGGTCAAGGTCGACTTCGGCGAGGAATACCGCCGCCTCGATGCGATCATGCACGGCCTCGAGTTGCACACGGTGTGTCAAGAGGCAGGTTGTCCCAACATCTACGAGTGCTGGAACGACGGCACGGCCACGTTCATGATCAACGGCGATCGCTGCACGCGCGCGTGCGGGTTCTGCCTCGTCGACACGCGTAAACCGTTGGCGCTCGATGCGGCAGAGCCGGCGCGCGTGGCGGCCGCCGTCGAGCAGATGGGCCTCTCGTATGCAGTGATCACGGCAGTCGCTCGCGACGACCTTCCAGATGGCGGTGCCGGCGCGTTCGTCGCCACGATCGAAGCGGTACGCGCCCGATGCCCCGATACGCAGGTCGAAGTGCTCATCCCCGACTGCCAGGGCGATGCCGACGCGCTGGACGTCATCTTCCGCAGCCGGCCCGACGTGCTCAACCACAACATCGAGACCGTGGCGCGGCTGCAACGAGCGGTGCGGCCTTCGGCTTCGTACGCTCGGTCGTTGTCGGTGCTTGCCCGGGCCAAAGCGGCGGATCTCACGACCAAGTCGTCGATCATCGTCGGCATGGGGGAGACGATCGACGAGGTCGTCGAATGCATGGCCGATCTCCGCGGGGTGGGTGTCGACATCGTCACGATCGGTCAGTACCTCCGGCCTACGTCCCATCACGTGCCGGTCGCGCGTTGGTGGACGCCCGCCGAGTTCGCGGCGTTGGCCCGCATCGGTGAGGAAGCATTGGGAATCCCGCACGTCGAAGCGAGCCCGCTCACGCGGTCGAGCTATCACGCGAAGACTGCGGCGGCGCGATCGGGTGAGCGATGAGACACGAGGCAACGATGTTCGGCGGCAGGTTGACGCGAGTGCGCCACACGATGGCCGAGCGCGGCGTCGACACGTTGCTGCTTTCGGTCGGAGCCGACCTGCCGTACTTCTGCGGCTACGAGGCGATGCCCCTCGAACGGTTGACGATGTTGGTCGTACCCCGAGAAGGCGACGCCACCCTGGTCGTCCCGCGGCTCGAAGCACCCCGAGTGCACGAACGCCCCGACGTCTTCGGCCTCCGCCCGTGGGGCGAGACCGAAGACCCGATCGCCATCGTCGCGTCGCTCGTAGGCCCGGCCAAAACTGTCGCCATCGGTGACACCACGTGGTCGCGCTTTCTCGTCGATCTCATGCGCGAGCTGCCGGGCGCGCAGTGGCGTCGCGCGTCGACCGTGACATCGCCGCTGCGTGCGGTGAAAGACGCGGACGAGATCGCTCGGCTGCGCGCCGCCGCCGCCAGAGTCGACCGCATCGCGCGTGATCTGCAAGAAGGCAACATCGCGCTCGTCGGCCGCACCGAGGCCGAGGTGTCGGCCGACCTCGGCCGGCGCATCCTCGCCGAAGGCCATCACCGGGTGAACTTCGCCATCGTCGCCGCCGGCGCCAATGCGGCGAGCCCTCACCACGATGCGGGTGATCGTGTGATCCAGCAGGGCGAAGTCGTGTTGTGCGACTTCGGCGGCACGATGATCGGTGACGACGGCATCGGCTATTGCAGCGACATCACACGCTGTGTGTACATCGGTGAGCCGCCGCGAGAATTCGCCGAGTTGTACTCGGTGCTCCAACGCGCGCAAGCGGCGTCGGTCGCCGCCGCGATCGTCGGTACTGCGTGCGAAGAGGTCGATGCCGTCGGCCGGCGTGTCATCGCGGACCACGGTTACGGCGACTACTTCATCCACCGCACCGGGCACGGCATCGGGGTCGAAGCCCATGAAGATCCGTACATCGTGGCCGGCAACACGACACCGCTGGTGCCGGGGCACGCGTTCTCCATCGAACCGGGCATCTACATCCCCGGCCGGTGGGGTGCCCGCCTCGAAGACATCGTCGTGGCGTCGCCCGATGGGCCCGATTCGCTGAATACCGTCAATCACTCGCTCTGCGTAGTGGACGGTTAGGGCTCCGCTACTTTGCGGGCGCGGCTCGGCGCCACACGGTCTGGTTCGTCGGGCATCTTGGGGTAGACCGGCGGCCACGGCGCGTCGGCGAGCCCATTGGCGCGATCGCGCAGATGCATCGCGAGGAGGGGTTCGAGCGACTGCGGGTCGTCGGTCATCGGTGCCCACGGGTCGCCTCCAACGGCTAGCCGCGCCGGCACTGTTGCGATCGTGAGGGCCTCGGGATCGATGTGTTCGAGGTCGTCCCATGCGAAGGGTGTCGACACCTGCGCGCCGACGCGGGCTCGCACCGACCATGCGCCGAAGACGGTCTTGTGCGGTGCATTCTGATTGAAGTCGACGAAGACGCGCCGCCCCCGCTCTTCCTTCCACCACGCCGCGGTGATCAGCGCGGGATGGCGGCGTTCGAGTTCGCGGGCGATCGCGACGGCAGCTGCTCGCACTTCGTAGGAATCCCAGCGCGGCTGAAGGCGCACGTACACGTGGATGCCCCGGTTGCCGGTGGTCTTCGGGTAGCCGGCGACGCCGAACTCGTCGAGCAGCGCGCGTGTGTGCGCCGCGGCCTGTCGCACTTCTTCGAAGACGACGCCCGGTGACGGATCGAGATCGATGCGCAGTTCATCGGTGTGATCAGAGTCGTCGGCACGGTAAGGCCAAGGATGGAACCCGAGGCAACCCTGGTTGACCGCCCAGATGATGTGGGCCATGTCTTCGGCGACGAAGACCCGCGACGTGGTGCCGTTGGGTGTCGACACGATGGTTGTCTTCAGCCATTCGGGCGCGCCGTCGGGGACACGTTTTTGGTAGAACGATTTGCCTGACGCACCATTGGGAAACCGCTGCATGAGGATCGGTCGGCCGCCCATGGCCCGCAACAGCGGCTCACGCACCGCGAGGTAGTAGTCGACGAGGTCCTTCTTGGTCTCGCCCCGAGTGTTGAAGAAGACCTTGTCCGGATGCGAGACACGCACCTCGTGGCCGTCGATCTCCATCTCGATCCCGTCGCTCTTCGCGGCCATCAGAGATCGGGGATCGTCTTCGGGATCAGGTCGTCGGATGCGCCGCCGTCGACTTCGAGCAGCTTGCCGGTGACCCAACACGCCGCGGACGACGCGAGATACACAGCTGCGGGAGAGATGTCGTCGGGCCGTCCGTTGCGGCGCATCGCGGTGCGTGAGTGCATCGTCTCGCGGATCGAGGGATCGCGGCTCGACAGGTAGCGTCCGAGAGCCGCGGTCTCGATGGCGCCGGGCAGGATCGCGTTGACACGTATACGCGGCGCGAGGTCGGCCGACATCATCTTGGTCATGTGCGAGACAGCGGCTTTGAGGGTGCCGTGTACGAGCCCGCCACGCGTGCTCTTCACACCGGCGACCGAGCTGATGTTGATCACCGAGGCGCCGTCGCGCTGCAACAAGTACGGCACCGTCAGGCGGACGAGCTCGAACGCGGCCGACACGTTGAAATGAAACGAGCCCTCGAGGTTCTCGACGCGCGTGTCGAGGAACGGGAACGACGGTGACCCGCCGGCGTTGTTGACGACGATGTCGATGCCACCGAAGTCGGCTGCGACGCGGTCGACGAGTGCGGGCAACGCATCGAGATCGTTCATGTCACTCGGCAACACGAGGGCGCGGCGGCCCCGCGCTCGGATCTCGTCGGCGACGCCATCTAGGTCGGCTTGCGTCCGCGCGAGGATGGCGACGTCGGCGCCCGCCTCGGCGAAGGCCACCGCGATCGCGGCGCCGATGCCCTTGCCCGCGCCGGTCACGATCGCGACACGATCGGTCAACCGGAATCGATCGATCACCGAGATGTCGTTGCTGGTGCTGGTCACGCTGATCCCCTGTTTTCCCGCTCGGGCGAAATGTAGAGTCGTGCCGTTGCCCACGCAATGAGCGTGCGCTGGGGGAGGCACGCGTGATCACCGACCGGTTGCGACTCGACGATCGTACGGTGTTGGTGGCGGGCGCCGGGGGCGCGATCGGTTCGATCGTGGCGCAGCGCCTGGCCGAAGCGGGCGCGACGCTCGTGCTCGTCGACAACGACGCCGGGCGACTCGAGGCGGTGAGCGAAGCGGCGAGGGCCGCGTCCGACGCGCTCGGCGATGGATCCGCCGCGCACATGACCGAGATCGCGGATGTGGTCGACATCGACCAGATGCGAGCCGTCGTGGCGGGGTCGGTGGCCCGCTTCGGTCGGATCGACGGCGCGCTGTGCCTGGTGGGTGGCGTGCATCCCGATGAGTTCGGCCCGATGATCGACTTCGGGGTCGCCACCTACGATTCGATTCTCGACCGCAACCTGCGCAGCGCGGTGGTCGTCCACCAGTGCGTCGCGGCGGCGATGGCGGCCGACAACCGGGGTGGGTCGATCGTGTCGGTCAGCGCGGCGACGGGTTTGGCGTCGTCCCCGTTCCACGCCCTCTACGGCGCGGCGAAGGCGGCCCTCATCGCCCTGGCCCGCACCGAGGCCGTCGAATGGGGTCCGTTGGGTATCCGGGTGAACACGGTCGCTCCCGGAGGCGTGCAAACCCGGCCCGCCGCCGATCCGGAGGAGATGGCCCGATCAGAGCGAGCCGCCGTACCGCTCGGCCGGCGTGCCGTACCCGACGACATCGCCGGTGCCGCGCTGTTCTTGTTGTCGGACCTCTCGTCGTACATCTCGGGACACACGCTGGTGCTCGATGGTGGCGCGCTGGCAAAGCCGGCGTTCTTCGATGCGGACAACGTGCCGGTGTTCGTGACCGATGCGGCACTGCGGGCGCGCATGCGCGAAGGCAGCGTGCGCCGTTAGTTTTCCGGCGCGACGTCACGGCACGACGAGCACCTTGCATTGTGTCGTCGGATGTTTGAGCGCTTCGAACATCGCGGGGAACGCGTCGAGGTCGATCCGCTCGGACACCATGGGGAGCGCGTCGACACGCCCGGCATGCAACATGTCGATGGTGTAGCGATAGTCCGCGCTGCGGTAGTAGACGACGAAGTGCATGGTCAGCTCTTTCATGAGCGCGACGATCGGTACGAACGGGTCGGGCTTGCTGCACACTCCGACGATCACGACCTTGCCGTGGACTTTCGCACCGTCGATCGATGCCTGCACCATTCCCGGCACTCCGACGCATTCGAACACGACATCGGCCAGGCCCCCGACCTTGTCCTTGAAGGCATCACGGGTTGCGTGCCCGCTCATAGGGCCGCTCGGGCCCGGGTCGATGCCGCCGGTCGCTCCCAACAATCCGCACTGATCGCGACGCGCCTTGACCGGATCGCTGACGATGATCTCGCGCGCGCCGAAGTGTCGCGCCCACAACGTGACCGCCATGCCGACCGGGCCTCCGCCGAGGATCAACACGTTGTCACCGCGGCGCAGTTGCGCGCGGTCGACTGCGTGTAGGCCCACGGCCAACGGTTCGACGAGTGCCCCGTTGCCGTGGCCGAACGACTCGGGTAGGTGGAACGTCTCATGGCTACCGACCTTGATGTACTCCGCATAGGCGCCGCCGCTGCCACCTACCCCGATCGCGTCGGCGCCACCGGCGCACTGCACGACATCGCCGTTCAGGCAGGCAAGACATGAGCCGCAGCCGATCAGCGGGAGCGATGCGACGCGATCACCGACCTTCCACGCGCCGGCATCGCGTCCGACCGCCACGATCTCGCCACAGAACTCGTGACCCATGACGAGCCCGACCCGCATGTTGGCCGCAGCCTTGAGGTCCGAGCCGCAGATGCCGCACGCTTCGACACGCAGCACCAGACCGGATGCACCAGGCGTAGGGTCGGGGTGATCGACGATGTCGAAGGTCTTCTGCTCGTTGAGCACCGCTGCGCGCATCGACTGTCCCTTTCGGAGAACGAGGCTTTCAGAGCTTGACCACCGCGCCGCCGTTGACGTCGAGCACGGTGCCGGTGATGAATGTCGATTCGTCGGAGGCGAGGAACAGGGCCGCGTTCGCGATGTCGTCGACGTGGCCGTGGCGCTTGAGGAGTTGTGCCTCTTTGTAGTGGTTCCAGAAGATGCCCTCGTCACCCATCCACGCGCGGAACTTGTCGGTGAGGATGCGCCCCGGCCGGATGGCGTTGACGCGCACGTTGTGTTCGCCGCCGCGACCGGCCAGGTGCACGACGAGGCCTTCCATCGCGGCCTTCGATGCCTGATACGACGCGGACGGGGCGCCACCCATCTTGGCCAACTGATCGCGGCCGATACCCATCCACGCGGAGAGCGAGGTGATGGCGATGGCCGAGCCTGCACCGCTCGCCACGAGGTGCGGCCACGCGGCGCGGCACAGGAACATCATGCCGTTCAGGTTGAGTTTCACGAATCCATCCCACACCTCGGTGGGTTCGTCGGGCCACAGTTGTCCGCCGCCCGTCCCCGCGTTCGCGACGATGACGTCGAGGCGGCCGTAGAAGTCGACGGTGCGGTGCACGAGCGCGTCTACCGCGGTTTCTTCGGTGACGTCGCATTGCATGAACGTCGCGTCGCCGCCCGCGCTCGCGGCGATCGGGTCGCTGCGTACGGCGCGTTCGACCGCGGCCCCGGGGCCCTCGTTGCGCCCGCAGAACACGATCCGCGCGCCCTCGCGGGCGAAGCGGTGCACGATGGCCTCGCCGATGCCCGAGGATCCTCCGGTCACGATCGCGACCTTCGTATCGAGCCGCCCCTCACGATCCGCCATCCGCCCCCCTCGCGTCGATCGTGAGGCTAGGCCATTCTCGTTTTCGGTTCTGTTGGCGTTTTACCGGTGTCGACACCGGTAAAACGCCAACAGAAGGCGGGGGTGGGGGCCCGGATTGCTGTGGATTCGGGCGCGTCCCCTACCGTGGCCCGCGCATGATCCGCCTCGACGGCGCGACCGTTCTTCTCCAGTGGGCCTCTGGTGGCTTGGCCTTTTTGTGGTTCACGACCCGCCGCCGCGAAGTCGGCCTGGGCTACGGCTGGCTGCTGCGCAGCATCTACGCGATGTTCGCGATCGCCTCGGTCGTGGTCGGCGCGATTTTCGACCCGGTCGCGGTCCGCGAAGTGTTCACCGCGCTGATGGCCGTGGCGGCCGTGGTGGCGCTCGTCGCGTCGATCGTGCGCCGCCGCGGTGGCGTCGCCGGGCTGCCGGCGTGGCTCGACGCGATCGCGCCGGCCCTCGGCCTCGTGGCGCTCGTCGCCGCGGGCATCGATGCCGGTGATCCGGCAGCCTTGTCGCTGGCCCGGGTCATCGTCGGCGCAGCCTTCCTCGGTGCGGTGAGCGACGCGATGTTGCTCGGCCATTGGTATCTGGTGCAGCCCGGCCTTTCCCGGGAGCCGCTCAACCAACTCGTGCGCAGCGTCGGCTACGTGTGGCCGGTGGAGCTGGCGGTCATGTTGTGGCCCACGGGCATGGTGTCCGCGTTGCGCGGTACCGTCGACGACGGCGCCAACGGCCTGCTCAGCTGGTTCTGGGTGGCCTGCGCGGTCGCGACCATCGCGCTCGTCGTCGTGACCCGGGCCGCCCTGAAGGAAAAGCAGTACGCCGCGGTCATGGCCGCGACGGGGCTGCTGTACCTGGCCATCCTCACGGCGTTCGGCATGGACCTCGTGGCCCGGGCGATCCTCGCCTGAACCGCGTCGGGAGCAGGTCAGCACCACCGAACGTGCCCGGAATCGCCACGCAGCGTGCGGTAGTTGCGCCTGACGTGGACGTTGGGGTGCGTGATCGTTACCGTTGGGGGCATGCCTCGCGCCATTTGGAGCGGATCGATCAGCTTCGGCCTGGTCAACATCCCGGTGAAGCTGTTCAGTGCCGTGTCCCGCAAGTCCGTCAACTTCAATCAGATCGACACCAAGACCGGTGCCCGGATCAAGATGAAGCGGGTCTCGAGCGTCGACGAGCGCGACGTGGCCTACGAGGACATCGTCAAGGGCTACGAGCTCTCGAGCGGTGAGTACGTCACCGTCAGCGACGACGAACTCGCCGCGCTCGACCCCGAAGCAGTGCGCACGATCGACATCGAGGAGTTCGTCGACCTGGTCGACATCGACCCGCTCTTCTACGACTCGGGCTACTACCTCGTGCCCGACCAGACAACGGCCAAGGCATACAAGCTGCTGGCTTCGGCGATGGAAAAATCGCAAAAGGTCGGCATCGCCCGATTCGTCATGCGCACCAAGCAATACCTCGCGGCGGTGCGCCCCAAAGACGGTCGCCTCATCCTCAACACGATGGTCTATGCCGACGAGGTCGTGCAGCCCGCAGAGATCGGCGGGTTCGATGCGCTCGACAAGGTCACCGTCGCGGACAAAGAGCTCGTCATGGCGACGCAGCTGATCGAGTCGCTGACCGAAGAGTTCGCACCCGACAAATATCGCGACACGTACCGCGAGGCGGTGCTCGCACTCATCGAACGCAAGGCAGCCGGACAGACCGAGATCGTCGCGGCGCCCGTCGCACCGTCGGCGGAGAAGGTCGTCGACCTCATGGCCGCACTCGAAGCCAGCGTCAAAGCGGCGAAAGCGGCAAGAGCACGGCATCCCGCGGCCGGCGCCGAAGTGATCAGCGCCGAACGCGCGACAAAGCCGGCGGCCAAGAAAAAGGCCCCCGCCAAGAGGAAGTCCGCCTAGGGGGCTCGCGTGCCCCCGAACCAGCGCACGTGGGTCGAGATCGGCGAGCGGCGCCTCTCGGTGACCAACCTCGACAAGGTGCTGTATCCGCTCGTCGGGTTCACCAAGGCGCAAGTGATCGACTACTACGTGCGGATCGCACCGACGATGCTGCAACACATCGGCGATCGCGGCATCACGCTGCGCCGCTGGCCCAACGGCGTCAACGAGCAGTCGTTCTTCGAAAAGCGCTGTCCGTCGCATCGCCCCGAGTGGATGAAAACGTGCGGCGGGCCGGGGGATAGCGGTGGCAGCATCGATTACTGCTGCATCAGCGAAGTCGCGGCCCTCGCGTGGACCGCGAACATGGCGGCACTCGAGATCCACGCGCCGATGGCGCGCTGCGGTGACATCGAAACACCGACGATGGTGGTCTTCGATCTCGATCCCGGCAACCCCGCGACGATCGTGGAGTGCTGCCAGGTCGCGCTCGATGTACACGAC
This sequence comes from Acidimicrobiales bacterium, assembly GCA_035525225.1. Lineage (GTDB taxonomy): Bacteria > Actinomycetota > Acidimicrobiia > Acidimicrobiales > WLNW01 > DATLFA01. Next base: position 17,501 of record DATLFA010000057.1, on the reverse strand, counting down.
GTACTCGACCATCTCGGGCTGGCGGTCTTCGCGAAGACGAGCGGCTCGAAGGGAATGCAGCTCTACGTCCCGCTCAATACGCCGTGCACCCACGACGACGCGTCGGCATTCGCCCTCGCGGTGGGTCAACTCTTGGAAAAGCAGTTCCCTCAGCGCGTCATCGTCACGATGGCGAAGGCGGCACGCTCGAACAAGGTGTTCGTCGACTGGAGCCAGAACTCGCGGCACAAGACGACGATCGCGCCGTACTCGATGCGGTCGATGGAACGCCCGACTGTGTCGACGCCCATCGACTGGGACGAAGTAGCGGCTGGTGCCGAAGGTGAGCCCCTGATCTTCGAAGCCGCCGACGTCCTCGAACGGGTCGACGAGCGGGGCGACCTGTTCGCCGAGACCGTCACGCTCGAACAAGAGTTGCCGTAGCCACACGAGCGATCGCGAGGCTGGTACTTTTCGGTCTCGTGCCGGCCTCACCTAGCAACTACGACCTTCTCGGCAAGCCCGACCTCGCCGCCCGCTGGTTCCCCGGGCGCAACCTGGTCACGTCGTTGCGCTACCGCGGCCGTGACTATCGCTATCGCTCCCTGTTCGATGTCCTGCGACGGCATTGTCGAGGACGCGTGCTCGATGTCGGCGGTGGCTCGTTCGTGACGACGGCGATCGAAGAGCGCGTGCAGTTCAGTGAGTGGACGATCGCCGAGCCGCACGAGGCCGACCTCCCCGCGGCGACCGATTCCCGCGTGCGCACGATGGTCGGCGACGGTCACGCGCTCGAGATCGAGGGCAACCAGTTCGACACCGTGCTCAGCATCCAGGTGCTCGAGCATGTCTTCGAGCCGATCCGCATGATCGAAGAGCTCTACCGGGTCACCACACCCGGGGGCCATCTCGTCGTGATGGTGCCGCAGACGGCCAACCTTCATCACATCCCGCATCACTACCAGAACTTCACTCGCTACTGGCTCGAGGCCGCCGCGCAGCGGCTCGGGGCCGACGTCGTCGAGTATCATGCGCTCGGCGGTGCGTGGTCCACCATTGCGTCACGAGTGCTGCTGCAGTATCCGGGTGTCCTCGGCGTCGCCGGCTACCGGCACCCGGGCGTCGAGCGCGGGTGGCGTTTCTGGGCGCTGTTCCCGGTCGGATTGATCGTGAGCGCGATCGTCTTCCCGCTGTCGCTGCTGATGTCGTTGGGTGACATGAAGGAAGAGGCCAACAACCATGTGATGGTGCTGCGCAAGCCACTCCACTAGCGTGCGCCCGCGAATCGCAGGGGTTGGCACGGGGGTTGATCATGGCGAACACGTTCACGCATCTGTTGGCGCCAGGCCGCATCGGCACGCTGGAGTTGCGCAACCGCATCTTCATGTGCCCGATGGGCGATGAGCTGTGCAACCACGACGGCTCCATCAGCGCGAACCAGGCCGCCTACTTCGAAGCGCGCGCCCGCGGTGGTGCGGCATTGTTGTTGGTCGGTTCGGTGTCGATCGCGTACCCGCGGGCGTCGTTCTCCGATCGCCAGACCGCGGCATCCAACGATTCGTTCTTGCCCGGGCTCATCGACCTCACGACGCGCGTGCACAAACATGGCGGGCGTATCGCGGCGCAGCTCGTGCACAACGGGCAGATGTCGCTGCTCGACACCGCCCGTGGCTTCCCGCAGTTGGTGCCGAGTGTGCCCAAGGCACCGCATCCCGACAAGTACTCGATGATGGTCACGCCCGACGAGATCGAGGCGATGATGTGGCCGTTCACACAGCCGACGTCCAAGCTCGAGTACCAGGTCGCGTCCGAAGCCGACATCGCGGAAGTGATCGAGCAGTTCGTCGATGCGGCCGACCGCTGCGTGCGCGCAGGCTTCGACGGCATCGAGTTGCACGCCGGTCACGGATATCTGATCGACGAATTCCTGACGCCGTCGATGAACAAGCGCACCGACGGCTGGGGCGGCTCTCTCGACGGCCGCGCCCGGCTGCTGATCGAAACGATCAGGGCCCTGCGCAAACGTCTCGGTGACGAGATGCCGTTGTGGATTCGCATCAACGCCGTCGAGCATCACAAGCCCGACGGCGAGCGCTTCGAGGAGCAACTGAAGGTCATCCAGATGGCCGTCAACGAAGGCATCGACGCGGTGCACGTCACTGCTTATGCCAACACCGACGTCGCCACCGGACCGACCGATGGCTACGCGCCGCACACGTACACCGCGAACCAACCAGGCTCGCTCAGCATGTACGCCAAGGCAGTACGCGAGACGGTGTCGGTGCCGGTCATCTCCTTCGGTCGCTACGAGCCCGACGAGGCCGACCAAGTGATCGCCGACGGCAAGGCCGACTTCATCGCGATGGGGCGCAAGCTGCTGGCCGACCCCGACATCCCCAACAAGTTGCGCGAAGGTCGCGTCGACGACATCCGCCCGTGCATCTATCAGTACCGCTGCATCGGCAACATCTTCGTGAACGAGTCACTCCACTGCGTCAGCAACGCGCAGACGGGTCGCGAGCACGACCTCGCGATGTCGCCGACGACCAATCCGCGCAAGGTGCTGGTCATCGGGGGCGGTCCTGGCGGGCTCGAGGCCGCGCGTGTGCTCGCCGGCAACGGACACGCGGTCACCGTGTGGGAGGCCAGCGAACAGCTCGGCGGGATGTTGCGCTACGCCGGCCGGGTCGATCAGCTGCTCGACCGCTACAAGGGTTGGATCATCCGCCAGGTCGAACAAGCCGGCGTCACGCTCGTACTGGGCAAGCGCGCCACAGTCGACGATGTGCGCGCGTTCGGTGCCGACGAAGTCGTCGTCGCCACCGGCGCGACGTGGGGCAAGCCGTCGGTCGAGGGAACCGATCTCGCACACGTGCGCAGCGTGCCCGCGCTCGCCTCGTGGCTCGACGGCGACGACGACGATCTGGTCGGCCAGCGCGTCGTGCTGATCGGCGGCGGCAAGGCGAGCGTGTCGATCGCCGATCTGTGCATCAAGCGCGGTCGCGACGTCGCCATCGTCGAGGAGACCAACGTGTTCTGTGGCGAACTCGGTTTGCCCGGTCGGTGGCGTCTCGTGCCCGACATCGAAGCCGCGGGCGCGCGCCTCGTCGACAATGCCCGCGTCGAATCGATCACCGCGGACGCGGTGATCGTTCGCCGTGGGGACGAGGTCGAATCGATCCCGGCCGACACCGTGATCGTCACCAACGCCGCCGTGCCCGACAACACGTTGTTCACGCAGCTACAGGCCGCCGGCATCACGGCTCGCCTCGTCGGCGACTGCAACGGCGTACGCCGCCTCGAGGGCGCCAACCTCGACGCCGCCGAAGTCGCCCTCGCCATCGCGTAGACCGCGCCCGTGCGTCTGCGTAGGTAGGCGGCTTCGTGAGGCAAAATGGTTGCATGGCCGTAAGTCGCGCTGATCGCAGGAACGCACGCAAGGCGCGAGTGCTCGCGGTGTTCGGCGAGGAACGGGCGCCTCGCGCGCTCGACCTCCTCGAGCTGGTGGAGCTCGCGTGGCATGACTGCTACGACGAGATCACGCCGCCCGAGGACATTGTCGACGACATCTTGTTGTTGAGCGAGGGTCGCCTGGATCGCCTCATCGTGGCGGCCCGGCTTGCGGTGAACGATTGGAGAGATCTGAAGGTGGCCGCCGAGGAACGACGCCAGCAGTCGTGAGCAATGACGAGTTCCGCGCGGTGACTACCGCTCGGCCCCGCTCCCCGCGACGTTGGTGATTCAACGCAATGCTGCGGCCAACCTCGGGCTGCTCTGTCTCTGGGATGCGCAGCGCCAACGAATCGCGACGCGTGGCACACCAACCTGACGGACCGTCAGGAAAGTCCCCGCGGGGACGCCCTTAGCGGGCGACGAAGTACTTGGCGCGAGGGTGGTGGCAGATGAGCGCGGAGGTGGTCTGTTCGGGCTGGTATTGGTAGCTCGTTTCCTCGTTGCACTCGACACCGATGTGCTCGGCACCGAGGAGCTCGGCGACCTTGGCGTTGTCCTCGAGGTCGGGGCACGCAGGGTAGCCCCACGAATAGCGACCGCCTCGATACTGCTGGCGGAACAGACCGGCGAGTGACGGTCCATCCTCATTCGCGAAGCCCCACTCCTCGCGGATGCGTCGGTGCCAATACTCGGCGAGCGCTTCGGCCATCTCGACACCCAAACCGTGCAGCAACAGGTAGTCCTGGTACTTGTTGGCGGCGAACAGTTCGGCCGTGATCTCGCTGACGCGCGCGCCCATCGTGACGATGTGGAACGCGGCGTAGTCGGTCTCGCCCGACTCGACCGGTCGGAAGAAGTCGGCGATGCACAGATAGGGCTCGACGGTCTGGCGGGGATAGCTGAGTCTCATCCATTCGGCGGTGCGCGTCTCGTCTTTCCAGATGACGAGGTCGTTGCCGTCGCCGTTGGCGCAGAAGTAGCCGTAGACGACCTGGGGCGTGAGGATGTTGTCGGACTTCGCGTTGGAGAACTGCGCGCGCAGGATGGGACGGATGCGATCCTTGAACTCTTCGTCGGACTCGCCGCCCTCGGGGCGGAACTGCCACTGGTTGCGGAAGAGCGCGGTCTCGTTGATGTACGTGGCGATGTCGTCGAGCGAAATGCCCTTGACGATGCGAGCGCCGATGAACGGCGGTACGAACACCTCGTTGTCGAGCGCGACATCGGGCGACCGCGCCGGAATCGTAGACGGGTCGACCTCGACCTTGGTGCGCGCCGGCAGGTTGCGCCCGCCTGCCTCGCGTCCCCAAAGGGGATCTTCCTCGCCTGACCGCTTGAGCTCGCCCAATCGATCCATGACGCGAAGGCCTTCGAACGCGTCTTTGCCGTAGAAGAGCCGGCCTTCGTAGATCTCGCGCAGGTCGCGCTCGACGTAGGTACGCGTGAGCGCCGCGCCACCGAGCAGTACGGGGATCTTCGCGAGGCCGCGAGCGTTGAGCTCTTGCAGGTTGTCGCGCATGATCAACGTGGACTTGACCAGAAGGCCCGACATGCCGATGGCATCGGCCCCGATCTCGAGCGCCTTTTCGATCATCTCGGTGATGGCGACCTTGATGCCGAGGTTGTGCACCTCGTAGCCGTTGTTGGTCAAGATGATGTCGACAAGGTTCTTCCCGATGTCGTGGACATCGCCTTTGACCGTGGCGAGCACGAGGCGGCCCTTTCCGCCACCGCCGTCGACCTTTTCCATGTACGGCTCGAGGTACGCGACCGAGGTCTTCATCGTCTCGGCCGACTGCAACACGAACGGCAGTTGCATCTCGCCGGTGGCGAACAGTTCGCCGACCGTCTTCATGCCTGCGAGCAGTACGTCGTTGATGATCGACAGCGGCGTGATGCCCTGCGCCATCGCCGCCTCGAGATCGGCTTCGAGGCCTTCGCGGTCGCCGTCGACGATGCGCGCCTCGAGGCGCCGTTCGAGCGGCCAATCGCTGCGGTCTTCTTTGGTCGACGGACCGACCTGCACATCCGCGAACACCTCGAGCAGCTTTTGCAGCGGGTCGTACGAAGGTGTCTCGTGATCCCAGCCGGCAACGCCGCGCCGGTCGTAGACGAGATCGAGACACACCTGCCGTTGCTCATCGGGGATGCGAGACAGCGGCACGATCTTGCCCGCGTGGACGATGGCGGAGTCGAGACCGGCCTGCACACACTCGTGAAGGAACACGCTGTTGAGCGCGTGGCGTGCCGCGGGGGAGAGACCGAACGACACGTTGGAGACGCCGAGTGTGGTGAACACGCCGGGCATCTCGGCCTTGATGCGCCGGATCGCCTCCATCGTGGCGATGCCGTCGCGGCGCAGGTCGTCGTCGCCCGTGGATAGTGGGAATGTCAGCGCGTCGAAGATCAGGTCGCTCGACTCGAGGCCGTAGCGATCGACCGCGAGGTCGTGGATGCGATGCGCGATGCGCAGCTTCCATTCGACGTCACGGGCCTGGCCCTCTTCGTCGATCAACAGACAGATCACGGCCGCGCCGTACTTCTTGGCGAGCGAGAAGACACGATCGAGGCGCGACCCGGGGGCCTCGCCGTCTTCGAGGTTGGCCGAGTTGAGGATGGCGCGGCCGCCGATCCACTTGAGGCCGGCTTCGAGCACCTCGGGTTCTGTCGAGTCGAGCACCAATGGCGCCGCGACCTGAGTGGCGAAACGACGGGCGATCTCGTCCATGTCGTTGGTGCCGTCGCGACCCACGTAGTCGACACAGACGTCGAGGATGTGTGCGCCTTCCTTCACCTGATCGCGGGCCATCTGCAAGCACGTGTCGAGGTCACCGGCGAGCATGGCGTCGCGGAACTTGCGTGAACCGTTGGCGTTGGTGCGTTCGCCGATGATCATGAACGACGTGTCTTGTTTGAACGGCACCAGCGAATAGATAGAGGTGGCGCCCGGCTCGTGTTGCGGAGTGCGCGGGGCCGGCGTGAGATTGCGGCAACGTTCGATCACGGCGCTGATGTGCTCGGGCGTCGTACCACAGCAACCACCGATGACCGTGACCCCGAGCTCGGTGACGAAGCGTTCGTGGAAGTCGGCCAGCTGATCGGGCGTGAGGTCGTAGTGCATGTGGCCGTCGACGACGGAGGGCAAGCCGGCGTTGGGCAGGCACGAGATCGGGATGCGTGACTGCTGCGAGAGCACTCGCAGGTGCTCGCTCATCTCGGCCGGGCCAGTGGCGCAGTTGATGCCGATGACGTCGGGACGCAGTGGCTCGATCGCGGCGAGCGCGGCTTGGATCTCGGTGCCGGGCAGCATGCGGCCGGTGAGCTCGATGGTGACCTGCAACTGCAGGGGAACCGTGCGACCGACCTCGGCCATCGCCCGGCGGGCTCCCTCGACCGCGGCCTTGATGCCCAAGAGATCGAACTGCGTCTCCATCAACAACAGGTCGACACCGCCGTCGAGCAGGCCGAGACATTGTTGGTGATACGCGTGGGCCAACTCGTCGTAGGTGATCTGGCCGAGCGACGCGAACTTGGTACCCGGCCCGATCGACCCGGCGACCCAGATGCCGTACTCGTCGGCCACTGCACGCGCGATGGCGGCGTTGACATACGAGATCTCGCGATCGCGATCGCCGAGGCCGTATTCGGCGAGCGGCACGGAGAACGCGCCGAAGGTGTTGGTCTCGATGACGTCGACGCCGAGCTCGCAGTAGGTGCGGTGGAACTGCTCGATCACGTCGGGTCGGGTGATGCCCAGGTACTCGTTGCACCCCTCGAGCTGCGGCCCGCCGAAATCGTCGGCGGTCAGGTTTTGTTGTTGCAGCCACGTACCGGTCGCTCCGTCGTAGATGACGACACGACTTCGGGCGGCCTCGACGTAGCTCTCGGTGTCACGGGGGCGGTGCATGCACCGTCGAGGTTACCGCTCGACGGTCGGGCGACTACACCGAAATTGCGAACCGGCGCACAATGGGCCGGTAGATTCATGCGGGCATGCAGATCTACACCCGAACCGGCGACGACGGCACGACCGGGCTTTTCTTCGGGGGTCGGGTGCGCAAGGACGATCCCCGGCCCGAGGCCTACGGCACCGTAGACGAGGCCCAGGCGGCCATCGGGTGGGCCCGCGCGACGGCCAACGAGGGCCGGACAGCCACGAGCGCAGAGCTCCACGATCTCTTGGTGCACACGCAGCGCGACCTGTGGGTGCTGATGGCCGAACTCGCCACGCTGCCCGAAAACGAGCACAAGTTGGTCGCGGGCAAGACCAGGGTGACCGCCGAGATGGTCGATGCGCTCGAGCCGCTCATCGACAGGGCGACGGCGCGCTTCGAGATGCCCAACGACTTCGTGATCCCGGGCGGCACCCTCACTGCCGCCGCGCTCGATGTCGCCCGTACGGTCGTTCGTCGGGCCGAGCGGGCCGCGCTGGCGGTTGCCGCGCCCGAGTCGCATGTCGTCCCGTACCTGAACCGGCTGTCGGACTTGTTGTGGGCGCTGGCGCGCTGGCAAGAAGGTACGTCGGTCAAGGCCAAGGACATCTGACGAAACAATCCGAGCAGTTGAAGTTCGTAGACCATCGAGAGGACAATTGTGATCACCTTCGCTTCCGCGCGCCGAACCCCTCCGACCGCCGACGTCGTCGTGCTGGCGGTGTATTCGGATCGCGCCGACTCGCGGCCATCCGATCTCGATTGGCCGAGCATCGAGGCCCGTGGATTCGAAGCCAAGCCCGGACAGGTGCAGGTCGCGATGCAACAGGGCAAGACCCTTGTCGCGGTCGTCGGTCTCGGCGAGATCGACAAGGTCGACGCGACTGCGGTGCGCAAGGCGGGCGCCGCAGTCGCGAGAGCACTGAAGAAGTACAAGACGATCGCGACGCCACTGCTCGAAGACCTTCCGGCACGGATCGAACGCAACGTCGCCGCGCAAGCGTTGGCCGAAGGCGTCGTGCTCGGTTCGTACAATTTCGAGCGCTACAAGTCCGAAGGCGCGAAGCCTTCGGCGATCGCGCGCGTAGTGGTGGTCGTGGAGGGGCGGAGTGTCGGCGCGGCGCTGCAGACCGGCGCGCAGATCGCGCAGGGCGTCAACTTCGCCCGCGACCTCATCAACGAACCGGGCGGCACGTTGACGCCCGCCGAGATGACCAAGCGCGCCGTCGCGATGGCTCGGCAGGTCGGGCTCAAGGTCACCGTGCACGACGAGGCCGCGATCAAACGGCTCAAGCTCGGTGGACTGCTGGGCGTGAACCGCGGTTCGACGAATCCGCCGCGCTTCGTGCAACTCGAGTACCGGCCACCGGGTCGCCCAAAGGGCACGCTCGCGCTCGTCGGCAAGGGAATCACGTTCGATTCGGGTGGTCTGTCGATCAAGACCATGCAAGGCATGATGACGATGAAGTGCGACATGTCCGGTGGCGCGGCGGTGTTCGGCGCGATGTCGGTGCTGCCCATGATCAAGCCGGCGTGTCGCGTGCTCGCGTTCGTACCCATGACCGACAACATGTTGGGAGGCGATGCCACGCGTCCTGGTGACGTACTACGCATCCGCAACGGAAAGACGGTCGAGGTACTCAACACCGACGCCGAGGGTCGCTTGATCCTCGCCGATGCGCTGTCGCTGGCGAGCGAAGCCAAGCCCGATGCGATCGTCGACCTGGCGACGCTCACCGGTGCGTGCATGGTCGCGCTCGGTCAATCGATCGCCGGTGTGATGGGCAACAACGAAGCGTTCAGCGCGCAGGTGTGCACCGCGGCGGATCGTGTCGGCGAACGTATGTGGCAGCTGCCGTTGCCGGCCGACTATCGCAAGCAACTCGATTCGCCCGTCGCCGACCTCAAGAACATCGGTGGCACGTACGGCGGTGCCATGACCGCGGGACTGTTCTTGCAAGAGTTCGTCGACGCCACGATTCCGTGGGTGCACCTCGACATCGCCGGCCCCGCATTCCTCGAGGCCGAAGACGGCGAGCACCCGAAGGGCGGCACCGGCTTCGGCGTCCGCACCCTCGTCGAGCTGGCGCGCACGTTCAAGCCGGCCTGATCGCGCTCGCCGTCAGACGCCGACGTTGCCGTAAACGCGCGTCGGGGTCACGAATATCGCGGTGCGTTGTTCGTCGGCCATCACACGGTCGTACTCGTCCCAATCGTCGTGCTCGCCACCGGCCGCCCGAAACACGGCGCGCAGCACCGCCGGCACGTCGACGCTCGCGCTCGGATGGGGATCGAGAGGGCCGATCAGCTCCGCGGTGCCTTCGACGGACTGCCACTCCCAGCCCGCGCGTGCGGTCACGCTCACCCGAGGGTTGATCCGCAGTCGCCGCCGCTTGTAGGACGACCCCCGCACGACGAACGCCACCGTCATCGCGCCGCCGACCGGATGCTCGATCAGGCCGGAGTTGACCACCGACGACGAGATCGTGCCGTCCTTGCGAACGAGGCCGACCACGCTGAGGCCGTGTTCGGCGCCCAGCAACCGCCGCACTTGGTCGAGCTTCACGTCGTCGCCCATGTCAATCCTCGTTCTCGCAGCACAGTTTCACAATAAGGCCAGGTCAATTCGCGTGTGGTGCTGCGAGAACGGTGGTTCGAGAACGGGGGTGCCCGAACTGGAGCGACGAGCTACGAACGCACCGGATCGAGGCCGACGTCGACGGCCTCTTCGACGCGATGGCGCTGGCTCCATGCCCATGTCGCGGCATCGTGGGCCAGTGCGGGATGCAATCGCCACCGGTGGAGCTGACGCTCGGTCGTCTCGAGATCGTCGCCGAGCTGCACGAGGCTGAGGGCGACCGTGCGAGCGCGGCGCCGTTGGTCGGTGTCGCGATGGGTGTGGAGCTGGCTGCGCAGCCATAGCTCGTGTTCGACCTGCGAGTGTTCGTCGAGGCGCGCCACCTGCGAGCGAGTGAGCGGAGGGATGCGCCGGCGCACCTCGAGGGTGGCCGAGTCGTGGGCGCGAGCCAGGTTGAACTGGCACAGCCGGGTCAGCGTGCGCATGACGGGACTGTTCTTGCCGGTCGACGCGCTGAGCCCAAGACTGCGGGCGAACTCGGCCGCGTCGATGTCGACCCCATCGCCGCGCTGGTCGAGCTCGGCCGCGAGCCGACGCAACAGCCACAGCGAGGACGGGCCGAGCAGGGCCAGCCAGAAGTGCTCGGCATAGCTCGATCGGGGATCGATGCCGACGCGGTCGACGACGACGTCGAGCCACGGAACGACACGGATCTGGGGACCTTCGATGATGAATGAACGGACGGTCATGGTGCACCTGAAAGGCGAGGAGGGAACAAGGGGGAGGCCGTACCCCGTTGAGCCTTCCATATGTTTCAATCATTTTCAATATATTCTGCACCGACTTTCGTCGTGGCTCTACGCTCGCACTCGTGAACGCGATCGAAGAAGGTGCCGCGTTGGTCGACGATGCCGAGCGCATCTGCGTGCTGACCGGGGCGGGCATCTCGACGGACTCCGGTATTCCTGACTTCCGCGGCCCGAACGGCGTCTGGACCAAGAACCCGGGCGCCGAGAGAGCGGCCACGATCCAGAACTATCTGCGCGACCCGCACACCCGGCAGCGGGCATGGCAGCGCTATCTCGACGGCGGCGTGTGGATCGACCGCGAGCCCAATGACGGCCATCGGGCACTGGTCCGGCTGGAGGAGCAGGGCAAGCTCGACACGCTGATCACCCAGAACGTCGACGGCTTGCACGCCCGTGCGGGCACCAGCGAGGACAGGCTCGTCGAGATCCACGGGACCATGGCCAAGGCCATGTGCCTGTCGTGCAACCGTCGTTGGCCGATCGTCGAGGTGCTCGAGCGCCTGCGAGCGGGCGAGACCGATCCGCACTGCCTCGTGTGCGGCGGCATCCTCAAGTCGGCGACGATCTCATTCGGTCAGAGTCTCGTGGCCGAAGATCTCGAGCGGTCCGAGCTGGCCGCGACCTCCTGCGATCTCTTGATCGCGGTGGGCACGAGCCTCGCCGTCGTCCCGATCGCCTACGTCGTTCCGATTGCGGCGCGCCATGGCGCGCCGGTGATCATCCTCAACGCCGAACCGACGCCGTACGACGACATCGCGACAGTGCTCGTGTCGGCCGGCATCTCGGAGGCCCTCCCCCGAATCGTGGGTTGAAAACAGCTGGCCCAGGGAATGCCAAAGGGCGCGTTTGCGTTAGACCGAGCGAATTCCCGACCAAGCCACTAGGGTTTTGGTGGCCAGGTTTGGGTGCCGGCATGGAGGATCTGCAATGGCGTCATTTCGCGACCTGTTGAAGCAGGCCAAATCCGAGATTCGCGAGGTCGATCCCGCAGGGGCCGAAGCGCTCGTCGACAGCGGGGCCCTGCTGCTCGACGTGCGCGAACCCGACGAGTTCGAGCAAGGAGCAGTGCCGGGGTCGGTCCACATCCCGCGCGGCCATCTCGAATCGCAGGTCGAAGGCCGCGTCACCGATCGTGAGCGCCCGATCGTGGTGATGTGCGCCGGTGGCGTGCGCTCCGCGTTCGCGGCCAAGACCTTGGGCGACCTCGGCTACCGCGATGTCGTATCGATGGACGGCGGGTTCAACCGCTGGAAGGACGAGGGCCGTTCGTGGGAGCGGCCCCGCACGCTGACGCCGGATCAACGCAGCCGTTACCAACGCCATCTGTTGTTGCCCGAGGTCGGCGAAGAGGGTCAACTCAAGCTGCTCAACGCGCGCGTGCTGATGCTCGGCGCGGGTGGCCTCGGCTCGCCGGCGGCGATGTATCTCGCCGCGGCCGGCCTGGGCACCATCGGCATCGTCGATATGGACGTGGTCGACGAATCGAACCTACAGCGGCAGATCCTGCACAACATGGATCGCATCGGCGATCGCAAGGTCGATTCTGCCAAGAAGACGCTCACCTCGCTCAACCCCGATGTCGACGTCATCGCCTACGACGTGCGCCTCGGCGCCGACAACATCATGGCGATCCTGTCCGAAGGGTGGGACGTGATCGTCGACGGCGCCGACAACTTTCCGTCGCGCTACATCCTGAACGACGCCTCGGTGAAGCTCGGCATCCCGGTGGTCCACGGCTCGATCTTCCGTTTCGAGGGCCAGGTGACCGTCTTCGATCCCCGCAAGGGCCCGACCTACCGCGACCTGTTGCCCGAAGCGCCGCCGGCCGAGTTCGCACCGTCGTGTGCCGAGGCCGGCGTCCTCGGCGTGTTGCCCGGCATCGTCGGCAGCATCGAGGCGCTCGAAGCGATCAAGATCATCCTCGGCCTCGGCGACCCACTGATCGGGCGGCTCTTGACCTTCGACGCGCAAGAGATGTCGTTCCGCGAGTACCGCCTCCAGAAGGATCCCGATAACCAGGTCACCTGGGAGAACCGGGATCGCATCGAGGTGGTGGAGCTCGACGGCCTGTGTATGCCCCACATCAGCGACGAATCGGACCGATGACCACCACTTTGGTGGCCTGAGCGAATAACGTCGCGGGGTCATCCAGTCGGCATGCCTTCGTGGCGGCCGGCCGCGCCACGCTCACGACGGAGACCGCGCTGAAGCCGAACCCCACCGCTGCCGCCAGCCGCCGCGAAAATCCGCTACCGAACGGCACGCTGGCTGTGGGGTCGGGCCTCATCGTCGGCGGCATCACCGCGTACGCCTTCCTCAGCATCTCGGCTCACGTCCTCGACGAGAACGCGTCGGCGCCGCTGGCCGCTATCTGGGCGGTCATGTTCACCGTCGCGCCCGGTTTCTTCATGCCGGTCGAACAAGAGGTCAGCCGGGCCATCGCCAGTCGGGGCGCGCGCGGGCAGGGCGCCGGGCCGCTGGTCAAACGGGCCGCGGTGCTCGCGCTCGGCCTGCTGGCAATCCTGGCTGTGGCCTGTGTCATCGCCGCCCCGGCGCTGAACGAGCATCTCTTCGAGGACCAGTGGCTGTTGTTCGTGGCCCTGTTGCTCGGTATCAGCGGTTACTGCGCCGGCCATCTGGCGCGGGGACTGTTGTCGGGCCGCGGGCGGTTCCGCCCGTATGCCGTGTACATCGGCGGCGAGTCGACGATCCGCCTGTTGATCTGCATTGCGCTGGCGGTGATCGGCGTCGACTCCGCCGGCTGGTACGGACTCGCCATTGGCATCGCGCCTGCGTTCGCCGTACTCCTCATCGCGTCATATGCCTTGGCCGACGCCCACGAGCCGGGCCCGCCGGCTCCGTGGAACGAGTTGACCCCTTCACTTGGCGCCCTCTTGGCGGGCTCCGTGTTTTCGATGAGCCTCATGAACGCCGCGATGATCGCCGCCAACATCTTGAAAGACGAGAGCGAGAAGGCCGAAGTCAAGAAGATCTTCAACGGCGTCATCGTGGCCCGCGTCCCCCTGTTCTTGTTCCAGGCGGTGCAGGCGGCCATGTTGCCCAAGATGTCGGCGCTGGCCGGCGCGCGCCGCTTCCACGAGTTCCGCTCCAGCCTGAAGAACCTGTTGCAGGCCGTCGGTGCGATCGGGGCCGCGGGCGCCGTCGGCGGTTTCGTGCTGGGTCCGCTCGTGGTCAAGATCGCGTTCAAGGTCGACCTCGGCCACGTCGATGTCGGCCTGTTGGCCGCGTCCACCGGGTTCTTCATCGTGGCGCTGTCGTTGGCGCAAGCGATGATCGCGCTCGGGGGTCAAGGTCGCGTGGCCGTCGGGTGGTTCATCGGGCTCGTCACGTTCGTGGTGACGACCTCGCTCGGCAACGACCTGTTGCTGCGACTCGAACTGGCATCGGTCACGTCGTCGCTGGCCGCCGCGATCGCCATGGCTTCGTTCTTGTTCGTCCGCCTGCGTCGGGCAGAAGCCGAGGAGAATCGGGATCAGGCCGCCGTCACGCGCTCTTAGCCGTGGCGACGTTGTTGCAGCGCGGCGTCGCGAAGTCTTTCTTTCAACTGTGCGTCGAGCGACACGAACTCGACCGCGTAGAAGGTGACCGATTCATGCGAGGTGGCGTCGACCCGTCGAACCCGAACAACGCCGCGGGCCTTGTCGAGTCCAATGATTATCGTCGCTCCTGGCTTGGCAACCTTTTTCGAGCGGACAAGAACTGCCGCTCCGACCGCAGACACCTCTACCACCGCGGCGTAATCGGGACGCCGTCGCTTCCGGCGCATTCTGGGCCGCCAAGTCACAGCTATCGGCGGTACGCGCTGTCGACTGCGGGCCCGCCGAGACAAGTTTGGAACTGCCGGCGGGATGTCGGGACGCTCGCCGTTCGACATACCCGCCTCCTGTCGGCTGAATTGTTCGACGGCCTGAGCGAAGTCTAAAGATGTCGGGTATGCATCAGAACACGGCTACCGGTGTGACACCGGGAAAGCAGTCCCCGTGCGCCTGCTGATCTTCAACCTCGCAACTGATGCTGACGATCCGGTTTTGGGCTTCACAACAACGTGGATCAACGCATTGGCGAAGCGGTCCGAGGCAGTGGACGTGGTGACGATGAGGGCGGGTCGGCTGGCGGTCGCCTCGAATGTCGACGTGTATTCCGTCGGCAAGGAGAAGGGTTACGGGGAAGCGCGCCGTGCACTTGAATTTTACCGAACACTGATTCGGCTGACGCGAACAGAGCACTATGACGCTTGTTTCGCGCACATGATGCCGCTCTTCGCGGTCATGGCTGCGCCAGTACTGAAGGCGTACCGTGTGCCGATCACGTTGTGGTACTCCCACAAGGCGACCGGACGAATGTTGCAAACGGCCGAGAGACTTGTCGACCACGTGGTGACGTCAACGGCGGAGGGGTTTCGCCTGCCGAGCAAGAAGGTTCAGCTCATCGGGCAGGGGATCGATACCGACCTATTTGCGCCAGCGGTCGACTCAATCGCGGCAGAGTCCCGTAGCGGTTTCACGCTGGTAAGTGTTGGGCGGATCGCGCCAGTCAAGCGACTCGAGATCATCATTTCGGCCGTGAAGGCTCTCCATGAGCAAGGGCTGACGGATGTGCGACTGCGACTAGTGGGCGAGGCGGCTCCGTCGGACGATGCTTACGACAAAGAACTGCGCACTATGGCTGCTGACAGTCACTTGTCGGACGCGATAATTTTTGTGGGCGGCCTGCCGTACGAGACGGTCCGAGAGGAATATCAGCGGGCAGACGTGATGGTGAATATGAGTGACGGCAGCTTGGACAAGGCGTTGCTCGAAGCCATGGCATGTGGCGTACCGGTCGTAACAGCCAACGAGGCGTTCGAAACGACACTCAAACCGTGGGCTGACCTGCTGTATATCCCGCCGGAATCGTCAGAGTTGCTTCCGTTGCGACTCAGGCGATTGGCGGAGATGACCGCGGAAGAAAGAACGGACCTCGGCGCAACGCTGCGGGCACTCGTTGTCGACCAACACAGCATTACGCACCTGACCGACCGACTGTTCTCCGTGTTCACTTCGTAGCCTCCGCTCTAGAGTGTCGTCATGACAAGAAGCGCGACCAGGGCATCTGTTCACCGGCTCGGGCGGATCGCGGGTGGTTCTCTGCGGCGCAGGCTGAGATCGAACCCGAAGGACAATCAGCCACCGCTGCCGCTCGGCGGATTCGACTTGCACCGCAGCTCCGTGCCGTACCTCGAACTTCTTGACGACGCGACGCTCGAGGAGTTGAACGCGCTGCTTCCGTGGGCCTGTTACACGGTCGACAGCCGAGGGCGACGCTTCGGTGATCGCATGGGAATCAAGCAGAAGCGCGAGACCCCGCAGCCCGTTCCCGATCCCCGCATTGTCGCGATGCACGAACGATTCGACCTATCGGCCAAGCACGTACTCGAGGTCGGCTGTTTCGAGGGTGTGCACACGATCGGCCTGTGTCAAATGGGTGCGCGGGTCACCGCAGTAGACCTACGCGTCTCGAACGTCGTCAAGACAATCGTTCGCTGCGCTTTTTACGACCAGCACCCGACGGTCTTTCTGTGCGACCTCGAGACCTGGGAGGACGACGCGGCGCTCGCGTGCGACTTCGTGTATCACGTCGGCGTGCTATATCACTTGCGGGATCCGGTGACGCACTTGCTTCGGTTAGGCAAGATTGCGCGACACGGTCTCCTGCTCGACACGCATGTCGCCAGAGGCGGCGAGGCCAACGAGGAGCTGGTCGTCGCCGGCACGTCGTACCGCTACATGCGATACGAGGAGCCTCAGGGTCCCCAGTTCGTAACCGCGGGGGGCTACGACCATGCGAAGTGGCTACTGCTCGACGACTTGCTCGAGTTGTTGCACGAGGCTGGATTCGACGACACGAACGTCATCGATGAACGCGACGAGCGCAACGGTCGTCGCGTGACGTTGCTCGCCGGACGAACGGCTGGCTGAGCTGATCGACTGAGGTGGCCAGGAAGACGTCTGTTCACCTGAGTTGCACGAGATACGGTTCAATCCAATGAATCTGATGTCGGCCCGCTCGAACCGCGCTTCGCCGGCTCCGTCAACGTCATGAGCCCGCAAGCGCAGTTCATCTGGTTCGGCATCAACTGGTGATGCTCGTCGCCGCGACCATCATCCGAGTCGGCAACAAGGCGTGGGACTCGATGCTTGTCTCCGCGGCGCTCGGATGCGGTGTCCTCGTGTTCGCCTCGAATGCCGCTGAAGCAAGGTAGATCGCGCCTTCCCGCGGCGAAGACGCTCTGTCTGAATCGGCTCTCCCCAGCCGGTCGACGGGAGCTTTCTTCGCGTCTACCGTTGGGCCGATGGGCGACGTCCGGTGGCTGCGCAGCGTCGGGAAATACCGCATCCAACGCGACCTCCTCGCCATCGACAAACCGACACGGGTCCTCGATGTCGGTGCGGTCGGTGTAGGCCCGCTCGACCTGTGGTCCGCGATACCGCTCGACGACTCACCACTTGACGTTGTCGCGGTGGACAACGACCTGGCCGGTATCGACAAGGCAAAGCAGCTCGGGCTGCCTATCGACCTGCAATGCGTCAGTGGCTACGACCTTGTGGACACCTTCGGCGAAGCATCGTTCGACCTCGTCGTCTCCACCCAGGTGCTCGAGCACGTCGCGCGCCCGCAGGACTTCATCACACAGATCGCGCAGGTGCTGCGACCGGGCGGCAAGTTCTGGTGCACCCTCGACTCCGGGCA
>DATLFA010000055.1:0-91287 GCA_035525225.1 Acidimicrobiales bacterium | reverse complement strand
GTGAACCTGTCCGCCGTCGTCGACGACACCGCATCCGGACTCCTCGGTCAGGCGATCAGCGAAAACGCCCCCGTCATCGAGGGCCTCGAAGTGCTGCCCGGCGGCCAGTATCTCGCCGTGGTCGAGCCTCCGAAGACGGAGTTGATCGGCCTCGCCTTCGCCATGTTGGTGTTGATCATCGCGTTTGGATCAGTCCTTGCGATGGGCCTTCCGATCGCCGTCGCGCTCGGCGGCGTCGGAGCCGGCATCGGTACGACCCTGCTGCTGAGTCACCTCTTCACCATCCCCGACGACACTGCGCTGCTCGGGATGATGATCGGGCTCGGCGTCGGCATCGACTACGCCCTCTTCATCGTCTCCCGCTACCGGGAAGGTCTCCGCGAGGGTCAGTCCCCGCGGGCCGCAACCATGGCCGCGATGGAATCAGCCGGACGAGCCGTGGTGTTCGCGGGTACCACGGTGATGATCTCGATGCTCGGACTGCTTCTCGTCGGCATCGGTTGGATCGGCGGCATGGGCATCGGCGTGTCGACCACCGTGCTGGCCACGATGCTCACCTCCACGACGCTCCTCCCGGCGCTGCTCGGCTTCGCGCGGGATCGGGTCGAGCTCACTCGCTGGCGCGGCCTCATTGCTGCCGGGTTCACCGCGGCAGCACTGCTCGGGCTCGGGCTCGGTATTGCTCCGCTGGCCGCGATCGGCGGCGTGCTCGCCATGCTCACTCTTCTCGCGAGCCTCGCGGTGCGGCCGCTGCGCCGAGCGGTCCCGCGGCGGGTGGCCAAGCCCGTCCGAAAGACCTACGCCTACCGCTGGAGCCGCACGATTCAGCGCAGCCCCCTGCGATGGATGATCGGCGCGACCGCGCTCCTCCTCGTCCTTGCCGCACCGGTCACGAGCATTCGCCTCGGTTGGTCCGACGAGGGCAACTTCCCCGAGGACACCACGACGCGGCAGGCCTACGACCTGATGGCGCTGGGGTTCGGCGACGGATTCAACGGTCCGTTCATCATCACCGTCGTGCCCGGTGCGGGCGACTCGTCCGACGCGGTCATCGCACTGCACCGTGCGCTCGAACAGACCGCCGGAGTCGCGGCTGTCACGGCGCCCGTCGCGGATGACCCCACACAGCCGGCCGCATATCTGATGAGCCTCGTCGCGACGACGTCACCCCAAGACGAGGCGACCAGTGACCTCGTCCGCCATCTTCGCAACGACGTCATCCCCGCCGCGGTGGTGGGCACCGGGCTCGACGTTCAGGTCACCGGCAGCGCCGCGATCAACATCGACATCACCGACTACCTCGCCAAGCGCATGATCGTCTTCTTCGGCGCAGTGCTGGCCCTGTCGTTCCTGTTGCTGATGACTGTCTTCCGGTCGCTGCTCGTGCCGATCAAGGCCGTCCTCATGAACGTGCTGTCGATCGGCGCGGCCTACGGCGTCGTCGTCGCGGTCTTCCAATGGGGCTGGGCCGGACAACTGCTCGGCATCGAAGGCGGGCCCATCAACCCCTTCATACCGATGATGCTCTTCGCCATCGTGTTCGGTCTCTCCATGGACTACGAGGTCTTCATGCTGTCCCGCATCCGCGAGGAGTACCTGCGCACCGGTGACGCGACCACCTCCGTCGCCGACGGGCTGGCTTCCTCGGCCCGGGTGATCACTGCTGCCGCGGCGATCATGGTCGTGCTCTTCGCCTCGTTCATGCTCGAGGACATCAGGGAGATCAAGCTGTTCGGCCTCGGGCTCGCCCTCGCCGTGTTGCTCGACGCCACGCTCGTCCGCATGGTGATCGTCCCGGCAACCATGGAACTGCTCGGCGAGCGCAACTGGTGGATCCCGAAATGGCTCGACCGGCTCCTGCCCCACTTCGAGATCGAGCGTGTCGACCGCCATGTTCAGTCGGGTCGAAGAAGGTCACACGCGCGGCAAGGTCGTCGTCGCCGTCGTTTCGCTACCGTAGGTGGCCCGGGGGAAGTGGATGCACGATCACGCGATTGACGACACCGAGCTGAGTAGTCGTCACATCCATCTCGTGATGATCGCGCTGATGACGGGCGTGTATCTCGCCGCGCTCAGCTCGTCGGTGCTCGTCACCGCGCAGCCCAACATCGTCGGCGAGTTCGGCAGCCAGGAGAACATCGCGTGGATCTTCACCGGCTACCTGCTCACGCAGACTATTGCCACTCCGATTCTGGGCAAGCTGTCGGACATCTTCGGGCGCAAGGCCGTCTTCCAGGCGTCGATCGTGTTGTTCGTAGTGTTCTCGGTGGCCGCCGGGTTCTCGCAGAACATGGTTCAACTTGTCGTGCTCCGCGCGCTGCAGGGAATCGGTGCAGGAGGCCTGATCGCCTTGCCGATGGCGATCAGCGCGGACATCGTGCCGCCCAAGGACCGCGGTCGTTATCAGGGCTACATGTCGATCACTTTTTCGCTGGCGAGCATCACCGGTCCATTCGTCGGAGGAGTCTTCGCCGATCACTTGAGCTGGCGCTGGACGTTCTTCATCAACCTTCCCATCGGCCTGGCATCGATGATCGCGACGCAGCGACTGCTGAGAATCCCGCTGCGTCCGACCCGCCGACCGATCGACTACCTGGGCGCGACGTTGATGTTGGGCGGGCTGTCGCCGGTGCTCCTCGCCCTGAGCATCGGAGGGAAGAACATCGCGTGGGGCTCGTTCGAATTCGCTGCGCTGATGGGCGCGGGCATCGTCTCCCTGATCGCGTTCGTGTGGTGGGAGACGCGGGCGGAAGAGCCGCTCCTGCCCCTGCGAATCTTTCGCAACGACATCGTCCGCACGTGCGGGATCGCCAGCCTCATCGTCGGGCTTTCGATGTTCGGCACCAGCGTCTTGATGTCGACGTTCCTGCAGATCGTCCTCGGGCTGTCGGCGACGCAGTCGGGATTCATGCTCATCTCGATGTTCGCGGGGGTGACCGTCGGTTCGATCGCGACAGGGCGGATCGTGACCCACACCGAGCGTTATAAACGCGTGATGATCGTCGGCATGGCGATCCTGACCGCCGGCGTCGCCTCCATCACGCTGTTGAGTTCACACAGCACCCGTTGGCAGGTTTCCGTGTGTGTTTTCATCGTCGGGCTCGGCCAGGGCGCGGTGATGCCGGTCATGATGCTCGTGGCGCAGAACGCGTCCGAGTACCGCGACGTGGGCGTGACCACCTCCACGATGAACTTCCTGCGGTCGATCGGCAGCTCGGTCGGTTCGGCGGTCTATGGGGCGGTCTATGCGGCGCAACTTCGCTCCGAGTTGCGGGCGAAGTTGACGAGCGACCAACTGGCATCGATCAACGTGCGCGGTACGCCCGCGCAGATCAGGGCGATTGCCGATCCGGCCACGCGGTCGAGCGTGCTCGACTCGTTTGCCGAGGCGATCACGGCGTGTTTCGTGCTGTCGATTCCGGTGTGCGTGGTGACAGTTGTCGTTCTGCTCTTCTTGCGGGAGATCCCGCTGCGCCGCACCATCCGTGAGCGGCCAGAGCCCGCTGTGCCGGAACCGGTGATGACGCCGACCCGCTGACGGTGTCCGACGGTGCAGCGGCGCGGATGCGGACTCAACGCGGCTTGTGTTCCGTGCCTCGACCGGGCGTGATGAACAGGGCGTCGCCGGCCTCGAGCACATCGACGGTATGCCACACGCCCGGTGGATTGATGATGGCCTGACCGGGTCGGAGTTCGGTGCGGACCTCCGCGCCGTCGATCTCCTGGATGAGCACCACCCGGCCGGAAAGCTGTACGACCACCTCTTCGCCCGCAGGATGACGTTCCCATGAGTTCCAATCGGCCGATTGTTCTCCCATGGTGACGAGTCGCCCCTCATCCCCGTCCGACGCGTAGGTGGCGGCGTAACGAGCGAGGTACTCCGGCGTCCACTCGAAGTCGTGAAGGGGAGTGGCGCGCGCTCCGAGTCCGAGGTGCACGCAGGTCGACGAGAGGTCGAAAGCAGCGTCGCTCACCGCAGTCGTTCCTTCGGTCGCTTCAGCGGCGGTAGACGTTGTTCGACCAATTGCCGGCCATTTCGTACTTGTTGTTGAACTGATCGAATTCGACCCAGGCTTCACCGTTCCACGGGTCGTAGACGTGCACCTCGACGGGTTCGCATACCTCACCGGTGTCACCACCTCGGATGCCAGCCACGACGATGCTGTGATACGCGTTGCCGGGCACCTGGATGAGCATCGGGCCGTTGCTCGTGAGCCACTGTTCCCAACCGTCGGCGCCCTGACACACCGGATAGATCTGCGTGAGACCGTACTGGCGGGCAACCTGCCCCAGTTCGAGCTGGGTCGCGCCGTTGTCCCACACACTGTCCGGGTAGCTCTGGTGCATCTCGCGGACGATTTCCATGTCGGAACTACGGCCCATCATCATCGCCGTCGACGCGGCCCAACAGGTATTCGACGTCGACTGCTGGATGTAGCTCAGGGGAAAGTCGATGGCCATGGTGGCTCCGTCTGTCATGGTTCGTGGTGATCACCGAAAACTGTAACGCGCACCCGAGGGGCGACGCTTTGGGCAGGCAATGCTCGCTTTGTGATAGAGCGGCACCGTGAAGCCACCACGATTCGAGTATCACCGGGCAGGATCAGTCGATGAGGCCGTTGCGCTTCTCGCGGAGCACGCCGACGAGGCCAAGGTGTTGGCGGGTGGACAGAGCCTGGTTCCGCTCCTGAGCTTGCGTCTCGCCCGGCCGGCGCACGTCATCGACATCAACCGTGTCGCCGATCTCGCCACCATCGGAAACGGCAACGGCAACGGCCTGACGGTGGGGGCGATGGTGCGCCATCGGACGATCGAACGCAGCGACGTCGTGCGGGCGGTCAACCCGTTGGTCGCGGACGCGGTTCGGTTCATCGGCCACGGCGCAATCCGCAATCGCGGAACGATCGGCGGCAGCATCGCCCACGCCGATCCGGCGGCCGAGCTGCCCGCGGTCCTGCTCGCCCTCGATGGTGAGGTCGAGGCGCGCAGCGCGCGAGGCACTCGCACCGTGGCCGCGGCCGCGCTGTTCGAGGGCTTCCTCACGACCTCGCTCGACCCGGACGAGTTGCTCACGGCGCTACGCCTGCCGGGGTGGCACGCGGGCACAGGATGGTCGTTCCAGGAGTTCAGCCGGCGCAGCGGTGACTTCGCGATCGTCGGTGTCGCCGCGACGGTGCGTCTCGACGACGACGGCAAGGTTGCCGGAGCGCGGCTTGCGTTCTCCGGCGTCGATCAGGTGCCGGTACGCGCGGCCGCCGCCGAGTCGCTGCTCGCCGGTGCGACGCCGTCGGATGAGCTTTGGAAGAGCGCCGCACACGCGGCAGCCGCGCCACTCGAGCCGGCCAGCGACATTCACGGATCGGGCGCCTACCGCAAGCACCTCGCGGCGGTTCTCGCCGAGCGAGCGCTCAGAGAAGCCCACGACCGAGCAAAGGACCCACGATGAGCAGGCAACCCGTTCGTCTGACCGTGAACGGGAGCGCACGCGACGGGCTCGCCGAACCACGCAAGACGCTGGCCGATTTCCTGCGCGAGGACCTGCAACTGACCGGCACGCACCTGGGCTGCGAGCACGGGGTGTGCGGCGCGTGCACGATCCTGGTCGACGGAGAAGCGGTGCGCTCGTGTCTGCTCTTCGCGGTGCAGGCCGACGGCTGCAAGATCATGACGATCGAGGGGCTAGAGAAGGACGGCGAGCTTCATCCCTTGCAAGAGGCGATGCGCGACTGCCACAGCTTCCAATGTGGCTTCTGCACTCCCGGTTTCTTGATGACGGCCTACGCCTATCTGCAAGAGGAGCATGAGTTCAGCGAGCACGAGATCCGCGAGGAGCTCTCGGGCAACCTGTGCCGTTGCACCGGCTACCAATCCATCGTCGCCGGTGTGCAACTGGCGGCGGTTCGCCTCGGCAAGCGGCAGGAAGCGGCGGCGTCGTGAGATTCGTCGGAGAGAAGATTCCTCGCGTCGAGGATCGGCGCATCCTGAGCGGGCGGGGCAAGTACGTCGACGACATCAACCTGTCGAACATGTTGCACGCGGCGTTCGTACGCAGCCCGTACGCGCACGCCCGGATCAAGAGTATCGACGTCAGCGCGGCGCGGGAGACGCCCGGAGTCGTGGCCGTGTTCACCGGCGACGACATGCGCCGGTTGTGCAATCCGGTCTCGACGTCGCTGGCGTTTGGCGTGAAGTTCCCCGAGTTCTATCCGCTCGCCACCGACAAGGTTCGTTTCGTCGGCGATGTGGTGGCGATGGTGGTCGCCCTGTCGCGCTACGAGGCGGAGGACGGGTGCGACCTCGTCGAGGTCGACTACGACCAACTAGAGGCCGTCGTCGACTACGACGACGCCATCGATCCGACGAAGCCGCCGCTGTTCGACGAGCTCGGCGACAACACGGTCATCACCAATGCGCCTGTCTCGTGGGGCGATGTCGACGCCGCGTTCGGCGAAGCCGATCGGGTGATCACGGCCACGTTGCGCCAGCACCGTATTGCGCCCGTTCCGATGGAGACGCGCGGTTCCGTCGCGGACTACGACCCCTCCTCCGGCGAGTTGACGTACTACGCGTCGACGCAGAGCCCGCATGGGTTGAGGCTGCAGCTCGCGAACACCCTCCGTCATCCGATGGAACGCTTTCGCGTGCTCGCCCACGATGTCGGCGGCGGCTTCGGTCTGAAGGGCAGCGTCGTGCGGGAGGACTTCTGTGTCGCGGCTGCGAGCAGGGAACTCGGCCGTCCGGTGAAGTGGATCGAAGACCGCAACGAGCATCTCATCGCGTCGGGTCAGGCGCGCGAGGAGATGGTCGAGGTCGAGTTGGCGGTGAAGGCGGACGGCACGTTTCTCGGAATGAAGGCAAAGCTCACGATGGACGCCGGCGCGTATCCGAACGTCCCGTTCGTCTCCGCGATGTTCGTCGGGCTGATGCAACTCCTGCTGCCGGGGCCGTACCGCATGAAGGGCTATCGCTTCGAGTCGTCGGTGATATCCACGAACAAGGCGGCCTATGTCGCGTACCGCGGCCCGTGGGAGATGGAGACGTGGGTACGGGAGCGGCTGCTCGACATCGTCGCCCACGAGATCGGCGTGGATCCGGCCGAGATCCGGCGCAAGAACATGATGCTCGGCGCGCCCGACGACCGGCTCATCACCGGCATCACTGTCAGGGGCATCTCGTCGCGCGAGTCGCTCGATCGCGCGCTCGAGGTCATCGACTACGAAGGTTTCCGCAAAGAGCAGGCGGCGGCGCACGCGCAAGGCCGCTACCTCGGCATCGGCTTCGCCACCTTCATCGAGGCTGCGCCGGGCCCGGCGGAGATGCGACCCGGCGGCGGTCTGTTCGGGGGCGAGCGGGCCAAGGTCGCGCTTCAGCCCGACGGTCACATCGTCGTGACGACCGCGCAGGCACCGCACGGGCAAGGCCACGAGACGACCCTCGCGCAAGTGGCCGCCGACGAGATGGGTGTCCCGTTCGAGCATGTGCGGGTGATACACGGCGACACCCGTCAGACGCCCTTCAGCGTGATCGGCACCGGTGGCAGCCGCTCCGCGACATGGGCGACGGGCGCGACGCTCATGTCGACGCGCAAGCTGAAAGAGCACGTGCTCGCCATCGCTGCCGGGATGCTCGAGATCAGCCCCGAAGATCTCGAGATCATCGACGGCGCGGTCACGCCGAAGGGCGTTCCGCAAAAGGCGCTGCCGCTCGCGCAGATCGCGATGAAGGCGTTGATGGATCCCTCGAGCCTTCCCCCGGATACCGACGGCCCGCTCGAGGCGTACGAGCGATTCACGGGTGAAGGCATCACCGGCAGCGGATGGTCGGGAGGCACGCACGCGTGCATCATCGAGGTCGATGTGACGACGGGGCGAGTCGTGATACTGCGTTACGTCGTGGTGGAAGACTGCGGACGGGTGATCAACCCGGGTGTCGTCGAGGGTCAAGTGTGCGGTGGCGTCGCGCAAGGCATCGGCGGGGTTCTCTACGAGCGGGCCGCCTACGACCACGAAGGCAACTTCCTCGCGGGCACGTTCATGGACTACTTGCTGCCGACGAGCGCGGAGATTCCCCATATCGAGATCCACCATCTCGAGACCGATCCCGACGGTGAGCTCGGTTTCCGCGGTGTCGGCGAAGGCGGCGCGGTGGTGGCGCCGGCGACACTGACCAACGCCGTCGATGACGCGCTGCAGCCGTTCGGCGCGCGTGTCTGCGACCAGTACTTGCCTCCGGCGAAGGTGCTCGAGCTGGCCCGTGTGGTGCGTGAATAGATGACGGCGACACCGCGCACGTATCCGGGGCACGGCGCGGTGGTGGGCCGCACTCTCGGCGAATCGACCCCGTGGTGGCCAACCGCGCCCAGTGCTCCGCCAGGCGCGCCCAATGTCGTCGTCGTCCTCATGGACGATATGGGCTTCAGCGACATCGGGCCGTTCGGGTCCGAGATCGACACACCGACTCTCGACCGTCTGGCCGCTCGAGGTATCCGCTTCACCAACTATCACACGAGCCCCGTCTGCTCACCGTCGCGCGCAGCGCTGCTCACGGGCCTCAATCCGCATCGCGCCGGCTTCGGGTTCGTTGCCAACGCGGATCCCGGCTTCCCGGGTTTCACCTACGAGATCGCTCGAGACGTGCCCACCTTGGCCGAGCACTTGCGCACCGCGGGCTACGCGACGTTCGCGATCGGGAAGTGGCATCTCACCAAGGACTCGTTGATGAGCGACGCGTCGGACCGGTCGTCGTGGCCGACGCAGCGAGGCTTCGATCGCTACTACGGAATCCTCGAAGGGCTGACGAACCTTCACCATCCGCACCGTTTGATCCGCGACAACTCACCGGTCGCGATCGACGAGTATCCGAATGACTTCTATCTCACCGACAACCTCACCGATGAAGCAATCGCGCTCATCCTGGCGCATCGTGCCGAGTCGCAGAAGCCGTTCTTCATGTACTTCGCGCACCTTGCCGTGCACGGGCCACTGCACGCCAAGCAGGCCGATATCGCGAAGTACGCCGGGCACTACGCCGATGGATGGGATGATTTGCGCGAGAGCCGATTCGCCAAGCAGATCGCCGACGGATTCTTCCCTCCCGAGACGAAGCTCCCGCCTCGCAACAACGATCCGTTCGGCGAGGTTCCCGCCTGGGACGATCTCGATCCACAGGACCAAGCGTTGTTCGCGCGTTACCAAGAGGTCTACGCGGCCATGGTCGACAACGTCGATCAGAACCTCGGACGCCTGCTGGGCACCCTCGACGCGCTCGGTGAGCTCGACAACACGATCGTGATCTTCACGTCCGACAACGGCGGCACCGGCGAAGGCGGTGTGCGCGGCACGCGCAGCTACTTTGCGCAGCTTGCCCACATGCCTGGGCTGCCGCGGGACTGGCGGCGCGACATCGATCGCGATCCGAGCCTCATCGGCAGCCCGCGCACGATGACCCACTATCCACGCGGGTGGGGCATGGCGTCCAACACGCCGTTTCGCATGTACAAGGCGCACACGCTGGCCGGCGGTGTACGTGTCCCGTTCGTCATGTCGTGGCCGAGCGGCCTACCTGGCCACGACGGTGGGTTGCACCGTGAGTTCCGCTACGTCACCGATCTGTTGCCGACCGTGTTGGATCTCACCGGCGTTGCGCACGACGGCGCGCCGATCGACGGGGTCTCGTTCGCCGACGCCCTGCGCGGGCCGAAGACACCCGCGGCGCGATCTGAGCAATACATCGAGATGGTGGGCAACCGCGCTTATTTCCGCGACAAGTGGAAGCTGGTGATGGGCCGCACCGGCGACGCCGCCGGCGATGAGTGGCAGTTGTACGACGTGCACGCCGACCCGACCGAGACGACGAACGTCGCGGCCGACCATCCCGACATCGTTGCGGCGCTCGCGGATTCGTGGGAGCAGGCGGCGTGGGAGAACTATGTCTTCCCGCTCGACGACGGAACCGGCTACATGCGCGACGCGCGTGCACCAACCGACGTCGCCCGGCCGATGAAACTGCTGCCCGGCACACCGCACATCGAGCGCTACGTCGCATCGCGGCTGATCTCGTTGCGCTGCTTCGACGTGATCATCGATGTCGCGTACTCACAGGGAGACGAAGGCGTATTGGTGGCGCACGGCGACCAGGGCGGTGGCTACAGCGTCTACATCGAAGAGGGGCACCTTCGGTTCGCGTACAACGACTACGGCAACCTGCACGAGATAGACGCCGGCGCACTGACGGTCGGCTCGCACCTCGTCACGCTGCGAGCTACTGCAGTCGAGAACTTCGCCTGGGATTTCGCCGTGCTCGTCGACGACGTACCGGCGGCACAACTCGATCATATGAACATGCTGCTGTGGATCGCGCCGCTGCAAGGCATCGACATCGGCCTCGATCGCCGATCCCCAGTGTCGTGGCCACTGTACGAACGGCACGGCTCGTTCCCGTACACCGGCAGCCTCGCGTCGGTGACGTACGCTCCCGGCGAGCCCGCGCCCTACGATCCGCAACTGGTCTATCTCGCCGCGCAACGCGCAATGCACGCGTACGACTGAACCCGCGCCGGACGCTGCCCTCGTCGTTGCACTCATTCGATCCAATGGGTGTGGCTGTCGTGGGTCGCCGTAGGCGTGGTTTCCGTTGCCACACCGATCGCAAAGCCGCGCCCTCTCGAATGGGAGATGGTGAGGTGCAGAGGCTTGATACGCCGCCGCAGGCGATAGACGAGGTCCTCCAGCGCGCGTCCAGTGGGCGGACCGTCCGGCCAGAGCAAGGTCTCCAACTGATCACGGCTGGCTGGATGCGGATGCCGGTTGATCAACTCCGTCGCAACCGAGGCCTCCCGCGCCGGGAGTAGCACCGAGCCGAAGCCGTTGCGGAGAATGGAGTCGTCCACGAGTTCCGGACGGCAAGCTCGACGTTTCAGGCTCTGGATTCTGGCCGTCACGTCGCGCTCATGGGCCGGGAGCCTGACCCAGTCCTCCCATGCCTCGACCTCAGGCGGAGCAGCACCGGGCTCTACCAGCCACATGCACGGAAGCCGGCGCGATGCGATCGTGCCCCGACACTCGGCCTCACTCGGCCACCGGGCAACTACGACCGACTCTACGTCGTGCATTCCATGACGCGGAGAGTCACGCGGCGATCGGACTCGGTCCCCGTGTGCCGAATCGGCATCCCGTCCCTCATGCTTCTGCTCTACCAGCGGTCGAGTCGGTAGGAGATTTCGGGCACTCATGGTTCATGCCATGTTCACAAAGGAGGCGTGTAATGGCGTGTCTCGTGGACAGGGCAACAGACACCGGCAAGAGAGTCTCTCGCAGACGTAACAATCACGAAACATGTTCGAAATTCAGGTTTGGTGGGCTGAGCGGCGCCACCCTCGCCGCGCCACAAGGCGACGCGAAGGCCGCTTCAGCGGTCCAACCACAAGGAGACAACCCCATGAAGGCACGTGCGGCTCTTCAAGCGCTCCAGCGCTGGCGCATGAAGATTCTGATCACGACAGGTGCGGCCACGGCTGGAGTTGTGATGCTGGCCGGACCGGCTGCAGCGCAAGACGTGGATCCGGTTCAAGTGAATCTGGACAACGTCTTCATACTTCTTTGTGCGGTGTTGGTCATCTTCATGCAGGCCGGTTTCGCGCTGCTGGAGACTGGTCTGACCCGGGCCAAGAGCGTCGCGAACATCATGATGAAGAACATGATCGACTTCTGTGCGGGCGCGCTTGCATTCTTCTCTGTTGGCTTCGCGATCGCCTATGGCGGAAGCCTCGACGGTTTCGGCAAGTTCTTCGGCGGTGACGGGTTCTTCCTCGGTGACAACGCGTTCACGTACGGCAACTTGACCGTTCCGGTGTTCTTCACTTTTCAGGTCGCCTTCGCGGCGACGACCGCCACGATCGTGTCCGGCGCCATGGCCGAGCGGACGAAATTCAAGGCATACCTGATCTTCAGCTTCGTGATCAGCCTCATCATCTACCCCGTCGTCGTGCGGTGGCAGTGGGGCGGCGGGTGGCTGTTCCAGGGCGCCGGTATCCTGCCGACCGGCTACCACGATTTCGCCGGCTCGAGCATCGTGCACATGGTCGGTGGCGTCGCAGCGTTTTGGGGAGCCAGGGCTCTCGGCCCCCGCATCGGCAAGTACGGGCCCGACGGAAAGGCTCGGGCGATCGTCGGCCACAACATTCCCTTCGCGATCCTCGGCTGCTTGATCCTGCTCGTCGGTTGGTATGGCTTCAATCCCGGCTCTGAACTGGCGGCTGATGGTGCGATCGGCGGGATCGCGGTGACCACCACGTTGGCCGCCGCCGCCGGAGCGATCGGTGCCATGGCAACAGTGTGGATGAAGACCGGTAAGCCAGACGTCTCGATGACAGGTAACGGCCTGCTCGCCGGTCTGGTCGCCATCACCGCCGGCACCGCGGCGATAACCGGACCCTGGGCGATCGTCATCGGGTTCCTCGCCGGCATCATCGTGGTGTACGCGGTCGACTTCTTCGACCGGGTCGTCAAGGTCGACGATCCGGTAGGCGCGATCTCGGTGCACGGAGTCTGTGGTCTATTCGGCACGCTCTGCGTCGGCCTTTTCGCCAGCCAGGACGTCGAGGGCTTCTGGAAGCAAGGGTTGCTGCTCGGCGGCGGCCCGGACCAGCTCGTCACCCAGGCGATCGGTGCGCTCGCGATCATCGCTTGGACGTCGGTGACGTCGTACGTGTTGTTCAAGGCGATCTCGATGACCGTGGGGCTACGGGTCACGGCAGAAGAAGAAATCGCCGGACTCGACATTCTCGAGCACGGCTCTCCCGGTTACGGAGAAGGGTTCGGCACATTCGTACCCGGGGCGGGCGACCCGTCTTCAGCCAAGGTGTCGACTCGAGCCTGAGTATCTGTGGGACGACTCCCCGTAGCACCGCGACGAGCGGTTGCTACGGGGAGTCTTCGCGGACGACGAAGTCGCGACTCGATCGTGGGAGGGTTGCGGCAAGCTGCGTCGAGTCGGTGAGATCGCCGGGCAGCAGTAGGCGTTCGAAGGTGGCACACGCTGCCTGCACGAGCTCGGGTGTCCCGTCGCCGATGCAATCCACGGGCACGACGACGAAGAAGTCGTGTTCTATCGCGTCGCGTACCGTTGATTCGACACACCCGGTTGCGGCGACACCCGACACGATGAGTGTTTCCACGCCGCAGAGTGTGGAGCAGGTCGACGAGATTCGTGCCGACGAACGCGGAACGGCGGTACTTGCGCAGCAGGATGTCAGAAGAGGTCGTGGCGATCTCGTCGTGGAGTTCCCATCCCCATGTGCCCTCGATGCAATGGATGGGCTCGAAGTTCGGGTAGCGGAGGTTGTCCGCGATCCAGCGCGGCGATGCATACGCGCCCTCGACATGTTGCGTGACGAGCGTACAGATCACCGGTATGCGGTGCTGTCGGGCGAGCGAGATCAGTCGCGCGTTCGCAGGAACGACGCTGCCGATGTGCGACACGTCCATCGACTTCGCACAATGTCCATCCGGATGAACGAAGTCGCGCTGAAGATCCACGACGATGAGCGCGGTGCCCAGCGCGAGCCGTTCCTCGTGCGTCTCGGGAATGTGGTGTCCCCAGTATTCGCGCGCCATGCCGCCCTCCCCGGTGGGAGTGTACGCGAGCGCGCCCGCGGGCCCGTCGTTCGAACTCGGTGAGTTCCTCAGGGGAGCAGCATGTGCCTGTCACTGCGGCGAAACGAGCCGGCCGAGTACGTCAGCGAGCTGAAGCTCCACTTGGTGGCGCGCTCGTGGCGTGTGTCCGAACGCGGCGAGCAGCTGATCGCCGAACACCGCCCAGCCGTAGATGAGCGCAAACGCCGCAAGTAGGTGGAGCTCTTGGTCTTCACTGTTGGTGAGTTCGCGCAGCGCGTTGATCGTCGGATACTGGGTTTGAAACTGTTCGATCGGGGCGTTTGCGAGGAGCAGCCAGGCCAACGTCTTGATGTATTGCCCACTATCGGCGTTGTGGGCGAAGATCTCTTGAACCGTGCCCGCGAGGTCGGTCGAGCGGCCGGCGAGCCCCGCTCCGGCGTTTGCGTGCGATTCGAGCACGGCTCGTATGAGGTCGTCCTTGTTGCCGAAGTGGCGGTGAATGAGACCGAGGTTGACGTTGGCGTCGCTGGCGATGTCGCGGAGCGATGCTGCGGTGCCGTGGCGGGCGAAGTGGCGGCCGGCGGCGGCGAGTATGGCGGCCCGGACTTCGTCGCTTCCCGACGGTTTGGGGCTGGGCTTGCTTGGGCGGGCGGCGCGAGTGTTCACACTTGACAAATGTAGACGATCGTCTACGATGTAGACATGCGTCTACAGGAGAAGGCCCGAACCGTGGTCGCTCCACTCACGACCACGATCGGTGCAGAAGTCTCAGGGATCGACCTGTCCCGCCCGTCGGCCGAGGACATCGCCGTGATCGGCGACGCGTTACTGGCCCACAAGGTGGTCTTCTTCCGCGACCAACGACTCGACGACCGTGCACAGCGCGACTTCGCAGCCTCCTTCGGGCAACCGCAGCGCTTCGCGTTCGGCGGCCCCGTCGATGACTCGGTCCCGGAGGTGCACGCGATCACCACCGGCGGGCCCGGACCCAAGATCGGCAATGCCGATATCTGGCACAGTGACGCGACGTTCATGCAAGAGCCGCCGATGGGGTCGGTCTTGCGAGCCGTGCAGTTGCCGCTGTGTGGCGGGGACACGCTTTTCGCAAACATGGAAGCGGCATACGACGCGTTGTCGTCGCCGATCCAACGCATCGTCGACGAGCTCTCGGCAACGCATGACTTCACGAATTCGCACGCGCATCGCCGGCCGTTGCACGATCAGTATCCGCCCGTGACCCATCCGGTTGTGCGCGTTCATCCCGTCACGGGGCGGCGTTCGTTGTTCGTCAACCGCATCTTCACCGTGTCGATCGACGAGCTCAACGACCGTGAGAACGCGGCGCTGCTATCGTTCTTGTGCGATCACGTGCGTTCGCCTGATTTCCAGTGTCGATTCAGTTGGCGTCCCGGCTCGGTTGCGTTCTGGGACAACCGCTGCACACAGCACTACGCAGTTGCCGACTACAGCGACACGCGGGTGATGCACCGCGTGGTGATCTCTGGCGACCGCCCGAGAGGCATCGGTGAGAGCAAAGCTGGCTCGAGCAAGGAGGCATCGGCATGATGACCATCACGCCCACGGGCGCCCGATTGGGCGCGACGGTGACCGGAGTCGATCTCCACGAGCCGCTTGATGAGACGACCGCGGAGGCGCTCCGCGCTGCACTCGTGCGTCACGAGGTGCTGTTTCTCCCCGCGGCCGAACTGTCGCCGGCCGAGCAGATCCGTTTCGGGAGCGCGTTCGGTCACCTTCAACAGCACGCGGCGCTCGACGCGCTGGCGGATCATCCCGAGATCGTCGTCTTCGACACTGCCGTCCGCGCCAACACCGCCGAATGGTGGCACTCGGACGTGACCTGTGCGCCCGAGCCGCCGATGGGCGCAATTCTGCAGATCGTGATCGCACCGCCAACGGGAGGCGCCACACACTGGGCGAGCATGACCGCCGCCTACGACGCCCTCGACACGGCGACGAAGCAACGTCTCGAAGGCCTGCACGCGTTGCACCGTTCGTGGTGGCAACCAGTGCAAGAGAGCGTGCATCCGGTCGTGCGCACTCATCCGGAAAGCGGCCGCAAGGCCCTGTTCGTCAACCAGATCTTCACCAAGCGGATCGTCGAACTCGAGGAGCAAGAGAGCAGCCACCTACTGGGCGCTCTGATCGAACACGCGACCAATGATGCGTTCACTGTGCGCCACGATTGGCAACCAGGCGACATCGCGTTCTGGGACAATCGCTCGACACAACACCGGGTCGACAACGACTTCGGCGACGCGCGTCGTCGAGGACACCGCATCGCGATCGACGGCGACCGACCGCGCTGAACGCGCTCATCCCCAGCTGACGAGCTCTGCGTCGAGATCCATCGCAGTCTTGATCGGCGCGTCGGTCTCCCACGAGCCCCACGCGTCGCGCGGCAACGTCCAGGTGATCTCGAACGTGTTGCCGTCGGGGTCGGAGCCGTAGACGGACTTGGTCGCGCCGTGATCGGCTTGGCTGTCGAAGCAGCCCGCGGTGACGAGTCGCTCACGGACGGACGCGAGGTCGCCGATGCGGTCGACCTCCCATGCGGTGTGGAACAGACCAACCGAGCGAGGGCTGGCATCGGCCGCGTTGGGACCGATCTTCAGCAGGGCGAGGTCGTGGTGGTTCGTCGAGCCGGCCGCCCGCAAGAACGCGAGGGTGTCGCGTCCGAAGCGTTCCACCTCCTCGGTGAACCCGAGCACGCGTGTGTAGAAGTCGACGGACTGGTCCAGGTCACGCACTTTGAGCGCGACGTGGTTCAGGCGTTGGACCGGTGCGAAGTCGTTCATGGCGAAGCCTCCATAGTTTCATCAAGTTGAACAGTATAGATACAGTATCACTGTATCTATACGTCGTCACTATACTGACGGAATGGAAGATGTCAAGCCCCCTCGCGACCGCCGCGCCCGCCAAGTTGCGGCGACTCGGGCACGCATCATCGACGCGGCGGGACGTCTCTTCTGCGAGCGGGGCTACGGGGCGACGACGATCGACGCAGTCGCCGCAGAGGCTGATGTCGCGGTCGAAACCGTGTATGCGCGTTTCAAGAACAAGCGCAACCTGCTCGACGCATATCTCGACATGTCGATCGTCGGCGACGCGCAGCCGGTGGCACTGCTCGATCGTCCCGAGGTGCAAGCGGTGCGGGACGCGCCCGATCAACAGGCGCAGCTACAGCTCCTCGTCCGAATGATGCGAGCCGTGCTCGAACGCAACGCAGCCGCCCATGCCGTGCTGCGCAGCGCGATGGGCACCGATTCGGAGGTCGATGCACTGGCCGCGCAAGACGACGAACGGCGCAAAGCGACGCACCGGTCGTTCGTCGAGATCCTGCGGACGCGCGGGCCGCTGCGCGCCGGCTTGTCGATCGCCGACGCCGTCGACACGATGTCGGCCGTCGTGCACCCCGATACCTACGCCTTCCTGACACGGCGACGCGGTTGGACGCCAGCGCGCTACGAACGATGGCTGTCGGTCAATCTGCCGCTGCTGCTGCTGCCTTCCCACGAAAGGCGAGGCGAGTCGTGACGTTGGACCCTACGACCTCGCAGACAACCGGCTGGGTGGACTTGTACTGGATCCCGCTGGGTGCGGGCGGGCATTTCGTCCGATTCAACGGCAAGGCGTACGAGGCGGTCACCGCGGCTCTCCAACATCGGCCTCGCCGCGAGGTGTATCACTCCGCGTTGGAGATCGCGCTCCCCGAAGGCCGCTTCACGGTCGAGATGACGCCGATCCCCGCAACCCCGGGCATCGAGCGTGGCGTCGTTGCCGAAGGGCCGGTGGGGGCGAAGGCGCTGGGGCGGTTCCGGATTTTCCGCTACGAGGTTCGGCGATGGCGCGACGGGGTGATTCCTGATCTGCCGTACGCGGTGGCGAGCCCGGTCCGCATCACCGACGATTGCGCCCTAGCCCGTCGCGTGTTCGATGTGCTCCCGGATGTTCCCACCCTCGTCTGGGGCCGCGACGAAGTCAGAGCGGGCGAGATGTGGAGCTGCAACTCCATCATCTCGTGGGCGCTTGTGCGGGCGGGCATCGACATCGACACACTCGCAGTACCTGCGCACGCGCGCGCTCCGGGGTGGGATGTTGGCGTCGCGATCGCGCGAGACACCAGACGCGCAGCGGCAGGAGCCTGACCGTCCGTTCTCGCAGACCGACGTCGCTGCTTCTCACAGGATCGCGAGCGCACATGCAGGCGAGCCCATGCCACCGGGGATCCACAGCGGCGCGGAGGTGAACAGGAAGTCCCACTGCTGCGCGTCCGCGGCGGCGGGCGCCAGCCCACCGAAATAGAACAGTTCGCCGAAGTGCACACCGAGGTTGCGTTGGATCGTCACGTGCGCCGAAGCCGCGCCGAGTTGCATGGGCGTGGCCTCGACCGCGGGGTTGTCCGCGGCGAGTGCCGCCCACTGCTCACGCTGTACCAGTCCGGCCAGTTCGGGCACGATGCCCGGTGACGAGAACGAGCGCTTCCCAGGGGACGGCTCGAACAGGCGAACACGGGCCTCGTCGTCGCCGAGCAGATAGTGCTCGGACCATCCGGTGCGCAGACACACGATGTCGCCCGGCGCGGCGACCACGCCTTGCGCCGAGCGACAGTCGAGAATCACCTCTTCGGTGATCAGGAAGTCGTTCGGCAACGCCATCGAGGGCGAGCCTGTGACAAAGCGGGCTACGTCGAGCAGAAATCCTCTGCCGGCGATGCCGCGCGCCGCGATCTTGTCGATGCCGTTGCGATGAGCAAAGCCGGACTCGTCGACCGCGTCGACACCGACTCCGTTACGACGTAGTCGTCGTTCGCGACGAACCCCATCAGTTCCTCGTTGCGACGGAACGCAACCTTCGACAATTCGGGCCGTCCGTGGCGACGACCGGTCGGAAGGTTCAACGGCAGGCTGAGATGATGGACTTGGCCCCTTGTTGCGGCCGCGATGCCGCGAAGGACCGCGTCGGAGGTGAGGTAGTTCAACGTGCCGATCTCGTCATCGGCGCCGAAGACGCCCCAGTTGTGGATCGCGTGCGGATGTTGCATGGCGCCGTCTTAGTCGAACGAGACGGCCGGGGTCTGTAGAGATTTGTCCGTTGGTATCGTTCGCACGGTGCGTGTGGCGATGTTCAGCACGAAGTCCTACGACCAGGCAAGCTTCGAGCTCGCCAACGCGCACGATGATCACGCCATCGACGCGCTCGAGGACCGGCTCGGGGCGCGGACGGCGCATCTCGCGGCCGGAGCTGATGCGGTGTGCATCTTTGTGAACGACATCGCGGACGGCGAGGTGATCAGCATCCTTGCCGAGCTTCGCGTTCGGTACGTCGCCCTGAGATGCGCGGGGTTCAACAACGTGGATCTCGACGCGGCAGCGCGGCTCGGCCTCACCGTCGTGCGGGTGCCTGCGTATTCGCCCAACGCTGTCGCCGAGCACACCATCGCGTTGATCCTCGCCCTCAATCGGCGCGTGTACCGGGCGTACAACCGAGTTCGCGAGGGAAACTTCTCCCTCGACGGTCTTGTCGGCTTCGACCTGGCGGGCAAGACAGCAGGGATCATCGGTACCGGTCGCATCGGCGCGCTCGTCGCCCGACTGCTTTGGCACTTCCGGTGCGAGGTCATCTGTGTCGATCCGATAGTGAATCCACGGGTGGTTGAACTCGGTATGCGCTATGTCGAGCTCGACGAGCTGTGGGCGAGAAGCGACCTGATCAGTCTGAACTGTCCACTCACCGCCGAGACCCATCACGTCGTGTCGGCCGCATCCATCGAATGCATGAAACCAGGCGTGATGTTGGTGAACACCGGCCGCGGCGCGCTCGTCGATACTGTCGCAGTGATCGATGGGCTGAAGAGCGGCCGGATCGGTTCTCTCGCTCTCGACGTGTACGAGGAGGAGGCCGAGCTTTTCTTCGAGGACCGCTCCGGTGAAATCATCACCGACGATGTTTTCGCTCGACTTCTCACCTTCCCTAATGTGCTCATCACCGCGCATCAAGGGTTTCTCACGAGCGAAGCGCTCTCCGCGATCGCGGAGACGACC
Organism: Acidimicrobiales bacterium; assembly: GCA_035525225.1. Lineage (GTDB taxonomy): Bacteria > Actinomycetota > Acidimicrobiia > Acidimicrobiales > WLNW01 > DATLFA01. Next base: position 71,612 of record DATLFA010000055.1, on the reverse strand, counting down.
CTGGCCAACCTGAGCGACTTACAGGCGGGTCGGCCCTGTCCGAACGAGATATGCCACATAGTTTAGTTGACACTTACGTAAGTTCTTGCTAACGTAACAGCGTGGATGCTGCCTTCAAGGCAATCGCCGAGCCTCGACGCCGGGCGATCCTGCGCCTGGTGTGGTCGCAGGAGCTGCCGGCCACCGACATCGCCGATCGGTTTCGTGATGTCACCCGTCCGGCGATCTCGCAGCATCTGGCGGTGCTCAAGGAGGCCAACCTGGTGACCGAGCGACGCGACGGCGTACGTCGCCTGTACCGGGCGAACACCGACACGATGGCCGAGCTGCGCGCGTTCCTCGACGACTACTGGACGTCAGGCCTCGAGCAGTTGCGCGAGGTCGCCGAGGCTGCGCAAGAACGCAAACGACAAACGAAAGGCAGAAGCTGATGGCAGAGCTCGTACGCGAGATCATGATCGACGCCACCCCCGAGACCATCTGGCCGTTCCTGACCGAGCCCGAACGACACGTCGAGTGGCTGGGCACCGTTGCCGAAATCGACCCGCAACCCGGCGGTGTCTATCGGGTGCTCGTCGGCGGCCAGCACCAGTCCGCGGGGGAGTACGTCGAGGTCGTACCGATGGAGAGGGTCGTCTTCACCTTCGGATGGGAACAAGAGGCGCACCCGATCCCGCCGGGTTCGACGACCATCGAGATCTCGCTGCATCCCGAGGGCGACAAGACCCTCGTCCGGCTCGTGCATCGGGGGCTGCCAGACGATGCAGTCAGCGATCACGGCCAAGGTTGGGCGCACTACGTCAGCCGACTCGCCATCGCCGCGACCGGTGGTAGCGCCGGGCCCGATACCGCGCCGAGCGGCGAGTGAGCAAAAGGAGGAACGACGATGGATCACCACACTGGAACCCGCGACGAGTGGCTCGATGCGCGCCTCGATCTGCTCGAGGCCGAAAAAGAGCTGACGCGCCTCAACGACGATCTCGCGCGACGACGCAAGGAGCTGCCGCGGGTGCGCATCGACAAGGAGTATCGGTTCGATACGGAGGACGGGGAGGCGACTCTCACCGATCTGTTCCACGGCCGGACGCAACTGATCGTGTACCACTTCATGTACGCCCCGCACTGGGACGAAGGCTGCCCGAGCTGCTCAGGGGTCGCCGATGGTTTCGACGAGACGCATCTTCACCTGCAGAACCACGACGTCGCCTTCACGGCCGTTTCTCGTGCACCACTCGAGAAGCTGCTCGCGTATCGCGACCGAATGGGATGGAGCTTTCCGTGGGCGTCGTCCGCACTCAGTGACTTCAATTTCGACTTCAACGTCTCGTTCACCGAGGAGTCTGTTGCCTCCGGTCAGACGTACAACTTCCGCCCACTCGAAGGCTGGCAACTCGATCCCGGGAACCTGCCCTACGAAGGGCCGGGCATGAGCGCGTTCGAGCTCGATGACGGCGTCGTGTACCACACCTACTCCGCGTACTCGCGTGGCGTCGACGCGCTCTGGAACATGTGGCAGTGGCTCGACCGGGCGCCGCTCGGGCGCAACGAAGGCGACGTGTCGTGGTTCCGCCGCCACGACCAGTACGAAGCCAGCTATCGATGACGATCGCGCACGTGGCCGGCGTGCCCTTCGAGGAATGGATCTCGCCACTGATTCTTTCCGGTGGCGGCATCGTCATCGCGGCGCGGGCCGCGCTCCGTCGTCGTTCGTTGGCGCTCGCGCACCGGGCACATCGACCCCGTTGTGATGGCTAGCGCGCCGAGGCTGGTATCGCGCCAGCAGCCACTTTGTGGCGGTCAGGTCGCGTGGGTGTTGCGGTTTCGTGGATTCCGGCGAATTGGGCGCAGCGCATGTCCGTCTTGCACCACCTGAGGGTGGTCGTTTCGGGCACCCACCTACCATGGAAGGCATGATCGAACGGCAGGCGTTCGTCCCTGCGCGCGTGGGCGAGATGACTGCCGCGCTGGCTGACACGCCGTGGTCCGATCCCGACGAACACGCCTCGTTCGAGACATTCAGCCGACTCGTCTCCGCGCTCTTCCACTATGACTTCCATCGTCGGGAACAGGTTGTCATCGAAGCGTGGGACCGAATCAACGAAACACCGAACGTCGCTTCGGCGGCGAGTGCGACAGCGGTCGTGCAGGGTGAACTACGGCGGCTACTCGAGGACGCCAACTACACGCGTGTCACGACCGCTGAGCTCGACGACGCGCTGAGCCGCGAATCGTTGATCCCGTTGCGGCTCGAGGTCGACCTCGACGTCTACGACGAGTTGCTGATCTATCGACGTGGTAGCCACCGCGACACGGTCGAAATCCCGCGATGGAAGGGTTTGCGCTCCGAGCGGCGGACAATCACCGTGGACGAACGCGTGATTGTCCACGCTCGAGTCAGGCCGGCGTCGTGGTTCGACGAACGCAACATCGACCCCAGCCAACGACGTGTCGTTCCCGGCCACACTTCGCTCAAGCAGTTCCAGAACGTGCCGCGGGCCGATATCGAGATGCTACTGCCATCCACCCGCGTCCGCTTTCGGCCGATCGACATTCTCCTCGTCGGCGTACCTGCACTCGCATCTGGAGTCGCCGTGCTCGCAACCAAGCTCCTGCCGACTCTGGGCCTCATCTTCCTGCTCGTGGCGGCGTGGCTGGGCTTCAGAGACGAGCCTCCGCAACTCGACCAGACCGCGCTGGTCATCCTGTTCGGTGGGGTCTTGACCCTGGGCGGATTCTTGGTTCGTCAGTGGACGAAGCTGAAGAACCGTCGAGTCGAATACCTCAAGACCCTCACCGAGAATCTCTACTTCCGTACTCTCGCCGACGGGCCCGGGGTCATCCACACGCTCTTGTCTTCCGCTGAGCAACAAGAAGTCATCGAAGTGCTCCTCGCGTACCGCTTATTGCTGGCCTCGCCTGAAGGCCTCACCGCTAGCGAGTTGGACGCGAGGATCGAAGCATGGCTACGAGCCACCTGTAATCGGGACATTGATTTCGAAATCGACGACGCAATCGCCAAGCTGCGACAGCTCGAGCTCATCGAGGGTTCGCGAAAGCTGCGGTCCCGACCGCTTGTCGACTCACTCGTGATGCTCGACCGCCGATGGGACGACCTCTTCCAATACACGCCAGCGGCAGTGGTACCGATCGCGAACGGCTCCTATTCGTCGCGCCGTCTCGAGCCGCTAGGAAAGGTTGTCGCAGGGTTGCGCCGGTGGCTGGAAATCCGCCATCGTCGTTGCCATGTGTCGATGAGAGCTGCTCTGCGTCTCTGTTTCGTTCGGTTGATACCGGCGAGATTGCGCAAGCGCTGATCAGCGCGAAACGAGCGCTGTCGCAGGTCAGCAGTACTCAGCGTGAGCTGCGTCGTGCCCCCTGCGCTACACCTGGGTCGATCCAACCGGCCGCCGCGACTAACGTGTGCCGCTGGTCATATATTGTCGTGCTGTTCCGGCCGACAAAGGGGGGGTTGATGAAGTCGCAAGATCAACTGAAATTGGGGTCGAGTCGATGGACGTCCCGTCGATGGGCCCGCATCATGACGTGCGTGGCGGCGCTGGCCCTTGTCGCCGCGGCCTGCGGCGACGACGGCGACGACGGCGGAACGCCCTCTGGGACCACCGGCACCGGTACCGGTACCACGACGACGTTGCAGCCGCAAAGCGGTGGCACGTTGACCTTCGGGGCCTACTCGAACATTCCGGGCCTCGATCCGCTCGTGGCACTCGGCAGCGGCACATCGGGTGGCATCCAGATGGCCACGGTCTACGGCACGCTGGCGCGCTACGACACTGCCACGAATAAGTACACGCCGGACATGCTCGAGTCGTTCACCGCCAACGCCGATGCGACCGAATGGACCCTCAAGATCCGGCCGGGCATCAAGTTCACCGATGGCACCGACTTCAACGCCGAAGCCGTTCGCTTCGGCATGAATCGTCATCGCGTGGGCAACTCGTTGCCCGTCTCCGAGTGCGCCGAATACATCGCGTGCCCTCGCAACACGCGGTCCTCCGCGATCTACATGGCCCTGGTCGACGACATCCAAGCCGTCGACCCCTTGACGGTCAAGGTGACACTCAAAGAGCCATGGACGTCGTTCCCCTACGCCTTGGCTGGTGAGCCGGGTATGATTCCGTCGCCCACGGCGCTGAAGAAGTGCGACGGCACGCAGAATCCCAACACGTGTGAATTCAACTTGAAGCCCGTCGGCGCAGGGCCGTTCATGATCTCGGCCTTCAAGGTGGACGAGGCCATCGAGCTGGTCAAGAATCCGAACTACTGGGACGGCACCGTCTATCTCGACGGCATCCGGTTCGTGACCCTTCTCGACCTCGGTGGCGAGAGGACCTACGACGCCTTGAAAACCGGCACGGTTCAGGGCGCGTACCTGCGCGTTCCCGGCGCGGTCGCCCGCGCCAAGGCCGACAAGGTGCCCGGCATCTCGGGTATCGACCAGATGGGTGAGAACATGCTGATGAACATGGGCGTGTCGGCGACGTGCGCCGGGGGCAAGCCCGAGCCCCTCTGTGTCGGCAAGCCCGACGGGCCCACGCCGACGACCCCCGCGACAGCCCCCCTCAAGGTGCGTCAGGCGATCATGGCCGCATTCGATCCCAAGACCTGGAACGAACGCGTCTATCAAGGCAACGGGCTCACCGGTACGGAGATGTTCCAGGAGAGCTTCCCCTGGAACCCAGGCGTGCCCGGCCCCAAGTACGACCTTGACCGAGCGAAGAAGCTTGTCGCCGAGGCGAAGGCCGAAGGCTGGGACGGCACCGTCCGCCTGCTGTTCACGAATTCGCCCAACGACGCGAATGCCGCGGTTGCCCTCGACGGCATGCTGAAGGCTGCCGGTATCAACACGGTGGTCGACACGTCGAAGGAGTCGACCGCGCAGCAGGCCATCGTGGTCGGGTCGAAGGATTTCGATCTCGCCCGGTGGGGCACGGCGACCGGTCCGGATGACAGCGCGCTGTGGTCGATGGCCCAGAACCTCGACAGCACGAGCGGTTCCAATCGCGTCGGGTTCAAGAGCGCCGCCGTCGACCAGGCGCTGAAGGACCTGCGCGTCGCGAAGAACGACGCCGAGAAGACGGCGGGGTACAAGGTCATCGCCGAGGAATTCAACAAGCAGCTTCCGTGGATCAACTTCTCGGCGATCGAGACGCTCAAGGGGTTCTCGCCCAAGGTCCACGGTGTCACGGGGAGCCACCGACAGTTCATCTACTTCGACAAGGCGTGGATGGAGAAGTAGCCGACCACAACCCGCAAGCCGGCCGCGAGCGCGATGACCCGCGCTCGCGGCCGCTGTGCTGGCCCGGTGTTCACGTGGGTCAGCCAAGGGGCGGGCGAGCAACTGAAGATAGCAAGTTGTATAGTCTCATAGTATGCGACTTGAGATTACCCGACGGGCAGACCTTGCGACCAGGGCACTGTTGGAACTGGCTGCGCGTGGCACGAAGACGAAGGCTGCGGACCTGGCCGAGAAGATCGGGGCATCGGCGGGGTTCTTGGCTCAAGCGATGACTCCGCTCGTCGCCCGGGGTTGGGTGCGCTCAGAGCCGGGTCCGTCGGGCGGATACGTGGCCGCGGCTGACCTCTCCGAGGTGAGCGTGCTCGATGTGATCGAGGCCGTCGAGGGACCGACCGATACCGCGCAATGCGTGCTCGAGGATCGCGCCTGTAGCGGGGGCGGACCGTGCGCCCTGCACCAGCCTTGGTCGCGCGCGCGCGCTCAACTTTTGCGTGAGCTCGAAGCGACTCCGCTGTCGAGCCTCTCCGCGGGAGCCCGACCGTGAGCGGTCCTGCCGACACACGCTTGCCGGTCGAACCGGCGGCGCGGTCGGCCCTGCGCGCGGTGGCGATCCCATCGGAGCACGGTGGTTGGGGCCTCACCCTCGAGCCGGCGTTGCTCGGGATGCTCGTTTCGCCGAGTCTCGCCGGCGTGGCGCTCGCCCTGGCTGCTTTTGTGGCGTTCGTGGCGAGAACACCGTTGAAGGTCGTGCTGGTCGACCACTGGAGGCACCACGTTCGCGACCGCACCAAGATCGCATCGCGTGTCTTGGCGATCGAGCTGGTGCTTCTTGCGGGTCTCGTCGCGGTAGCGATCGCGGTCGCCCACGCGACGTTCCTCTGGCCGTTCGCATTCGCGGCCCCGCTCGTGGTCGTCGAGTTGTGGTTCGACATGCGGTCCCGTAGCCGGCGGCTGATCCCAGAGTTGGCCGGAGCGGTCGGGATCGCCGCCGTTGCCGCAATGATCATCCTTGCCGACGGCGCTGACACGCGACTTGCCGTCGGTCTGTGGCTGCTGCTCGGCGCCCGGGGTATCACCGCGATCCCTTACGTACGGGCACAGATCGCCCGCCTCCATCACCGCGCGCGTCGAGCCCGCACGCTGGCGGTCGCCGACGCAACATCGGTCGTCGTCGCGGGTAGCGCGGTCGTGCTCGACGCAGAGCTCGGACTGGGCGCGCTAGCAGTGGCCGCGGTCATCGTGGCCCAGCGAGTGTGGGCTCGTCGACCGGTGCCGACGGCCAAGGTGCTCGGGTTGCGACAGATGGGTCTCGGCTTGGCTGTCGTTGCGGTCACCGCAGTCGGCGTCCACATCCTCTGATGAAAGTGAACCGCCATGTCCAATGATCCAACACTCGCGGAGATCGTCACTGCACAACCCGCCGCGGCGCGTGTTCTCGAACGCCACCAACTCGACTATTGCTGTGGCGGGAAGCAGCGGCTGCGCACCGCGTGCGCTGCGGCCGGCGTCGATCCCGACGACGTCCTGGCAGAACTGGCCAAGCTCACGCCACAACCCGATCCCGACTGGGCCACGATGACACCGACCCTTCTGGTCGACCACCTCGAGGCAACCCACCACGCGTACCTTCATGCGGAGTTTCCGAGACTGACCGCACTCGCAGAAAAGGTCGTGGGTGTCCACGATGATCCGCGACCTTGCACGATCCACCACCGCGCCGAACTTCCCGTGCGGATCTCTTCAGAACCCCATCAGTGTGATGCTCACGGAGCACGACCGTGCCGGTGAGGTGCTCGCACGATTGCCGGCGCTCACCGCGGACTACACCACCCCGGCCGATGGATGCGCGAGTTATCACGCCCTCTACGAAGGATTGCAGGAACTCGAGACCGACACGCACCTGCACATCCACAAGGAGAACAACGTGTTGTTTCCCTCCGTGATCGCGCTCGAGCAGCGGTTCGCGCTAGGCGGTGAAGCGTCGTGACGACCACCTGCCGGGGCGACATCGGTACGAGGGACGATATCGAGCGTCTCGTCCGGGCCTTCTACCGCGACGCGGCGATGGACGACTTGCTCGGGCCTATCTTCGAGGGCGCCGATGTCGGCTGGCCCGAACACATCGACAAGCTCACCGAGTTCTGGTCGTGGCAACTCCTCGGCGAGCGCGGCTACCAAGGCCTATACCCGCGCGTCACCGGTCGAGTCTCCGCACCAACGACTGCAACCGGCCGAGCTCCGCGAGTTCGGCGTCGAGGGGCTCGATCACCAAGGTGCTCGCGACGTCGCTGGTCCGATCGCGCAGCACCCGACGAGCGCGCGTTCTTCGTCGGCGTCCGCCGATCGCCGCGGTTCGGCGCGCGATCGCCGCGACGATCAACCCGCCTGCGGCGCCGAAAACCGCGAGCAGGGTGGGTACCGGGAACACACCGACGTCGGGCGCCGGAAGATCGGGCAGGTTGAGCCACGCGACAACGCCGATTACGAACAACCAGACCAAGCCGATCACCATCGCAGTGGTAACGAGCCCCTGCGCGGCAGACGCGACGGCCCACCAACGAGGCGATCCGGTTGGGATCTTCGCCGACGCGATCGCCACATCGAGCGCGTCGGCGACGTCGTCTCGTCGTGCAATGGCGACGTGATTGATGCGGTCAACCCAAAGCTCGGGGAGATGCTCCGCCGCGTGCGCGCCGACATCGCGCAGCGCTTCATCGACGGCGGCGAGTGCGACGACGTTCGGACGGTCGCGCGACGTTCGCCCGACCACGACATCTTGGCCGTCGGACGTGGCGACGCGCGCGGCGATCCGATCCAGGCCCAGCCGGCGGAGCGGATCGGGCCGCAGGCGGGCGATCCAGCGCACCGGCGGCCAGCCCGCGTGCTGCGAAGACCGATACCGGTGCGCGGCGCCCACGGCGTCGGCGACGGCGTCGACGCCAGCGGCATACGCGAACGCGTCACCGAGGCGCTGCCGAGAGTCACGGTCGATCGCGTCGGGAATGACGTCGCCGACCGCGATGCGCAACTCATCAACGAGCCAGTCGATGTCGGCGTCGAGTCGCGCCACGAGCGCGCGTCGCTCGGCGACTCTCGCCGCGAGCTCGCGCCGCAAGGGCGCGACACCGTCGCCGGAGCGCATGGAAGTAGCGAAGGTGCGCACGCCTTCGAGACCGTCAAGCGCCAGCAGCCGGCTGATGTGCTCGAGCATCGCTCGCTGGTCGCTCTGGGCGGTCACAGTGTCGATTTGATTCAACACGACGATCGAGACCACTCCGTGTGCGGCGAAGCGTGACAAGTATGTCCGGTGCAGCGCGGCGTCGGCGTACTTCTGCGGGTCCATCACCCACACGAACGCGTCGACGACGCCCACGAGGCGATCGACCTCGTCCCGGTGGTCGGATTGCACCGAGTCGTGGTCCGGCAGGTCCAGGAGCACAAGCCCGTCGAGGTCTCCGCCGGGTACGACATTGCGCCGCGCGATACGGAGCCAGTCGAGCAGCCTGTCCGCGCCGCCGCCGAAGACGGCCGCTTGTGTGGTCGCAGTCGTGGGCCGGCGGATGCCGACCTCCGCAAGCGTTTCACCCACGAGCGCGTTGAAGAGCGATGATTTGCCGCTTCCCGTGGCTCCCGCGATCGCGACCACCGTGTGCGCGAAGCCGTGCGCCAACCTCGTATCGGCCTTTTCGACGGTGAGTGCGGCTCGGACGGTGAGATCCTCCGGAAGACGACCCGGTGCTCGTTCGACGATCTCGCGCAACACGCCGAGTCGTTCGGTGAGCTTGGCCGCCTGGCGCGGAGCCGTGCTCGGGCTCAACGGGTCACCTCGGAGCGCAGTTGTCCGGCGAGGCGGGACAAGTGGTCAGCGAGATCGGGATCGACCGCGACACGCTCCAACGCCGCCTGATAACGGCCGGCCTCGCTTGCGACCAGCTCGGCGGAGCGACGGTTCAAGTCTGCGCGCGCGGTGAGGGCCAGACGGCGCACGGCTTGATCGCCCAGTAGCGCCTCGAGCAACTTCTGCCCGGCAACGGAACTGCCGCCGGCGACGGCGACCTCCGCACCGGTGAGCCCGCCGGTTTGCGCGAAGATTGCCACCATGAGCACGAGGGCAACGCCATTCACTCCATAGGACAGCGCGCGTGCGGTAGCGCGCTTGGCGCGTCCTTCAGCGCGCAGCAGATCGAGCACTCCGGCTTGCCAGTCGCGCACCATGCGCGCTGCGCGCTCGTTGAGGTCAACCGCGGGACGGCGCAGATCGGTCTCGCTGTCGCGGAGGACGACCGAACCCGCAGGCGTCACGCTCCACTCGGATGAGGTGCGTTCCACCGCCTCCGCGATGCGCGCTCGCACCAGCGTCTGCACGCCCGACTCGATCGCGCCCTGGAACCGATCGGTGGGGGTCGGCCGACCAGTCACCGCGGCGCTGATCCGATCGCGGATCCGCCCGATCGATGACTGCAACTGGCGCAAGAGATCGCCCGTTCCGACGAGATCTTGCCACCTGGCGAGTACTTCGCCGCGCATCACTGTGCCGTCGCGCACGTCATCGGCCAGCTGCGCGACCGCGCCTGCGAAGTTCTCGTCGACCCGCTTCCGCAAGTAGTCGAACGTTTCGGATTGCACTCGGACCGCGCCGGCGAGTGCGTCGACACGGTTGGCGACTTCGCTGACCGTACCCTGCAGGGTGCGAATGATGAGTTCGCTCCTTGCCGCTTGGTCGAGCGCGAGCCCGCCCAGCCATTCCTGCAACGGTTCGATGGCCATAGCCGGGATGCGCCCGTCAAGGAGCGGTTGCTCGTTGATCACGAATACTGGCGCATCGCTCAGTCGCTCCTGTGCCAACATTTCGCCCAGGTGCTCGCGCAATACGCCACCGGTGCCCTCGGGAACTCGATTGATCACGATCGCGACGCCGACGCCGCGTTGCGCCGCCCGACGTAGGAAAGCCCACGGCACCGCATCGGCGTAGCGCACCGCGGTCGTGACGAACACCCACAGGTCCGCGGCGTCCAGCAGCTGGCTAGCCAACGCGCGGTTCTCGTCAACGACGGAGTCGATATCCGGGGCGTCGATCAACGCGAGTCCCGGCGGCAGGTTGTCGACCGCCTTCAGCGAGATCTCAGTAGGGCCAACTGCCTCGGCTCCGGTCACCCGCGCCAGCTCAGGCAAAATCCGATCGTCGATGAACCAACGTTCGGCCGACCGGTGGTACACAAGCACAGGAGCGATGGTGGTCGGGCGCAACACCCCCGGTCTTGTCACATCAGCGGAAACGAGGCTGTTGACAAGCGTCGACTTCCCCGAGCCGGTAGACCCGCCCACCACGGCCACCGCCGGAGCGTCGATGCTGCGCAGTCGCGGCAACACGTAGTCGTCGAGTTGGCGGACGATCGCGTCACGCTCCTCACGCGCATCCACTACGCCACTCACGTCGAGCGCTAGCTGCGTCGCGACCAAACTCGTCTGCAGCTCAGTGGCTGTGAACAGGAGTGCATCGATGTCGATGTCGGCGCCTCCCGCTCTTAGACAACCGAACCACTCATGTTACTTCGGCGCGGGCTTGTGGCGTATTTCGGAAGCGGTTGGGCCGAGCGTGTCAGCCGCATGCGCGTCTCGGGCGCCCATAGGTCGGTCCGCGCCTGTGGTCGAATCGCGCCTGGTTTGGCGCTCGAGTTCGGCGTTGAGTTCCGCACCCACGATCACTGCCAGTGCGGTGAGGAAGAGCCACAACATGACCACTACGACTGCGCCGAGGGTGCCGTACGTGTCGTTGTACTTGGCGAAGTTCGCGGTGTAGACAGAGAACAGCACCGAAGCCAGCAGCCAAATGATCGTGGCTGCGATTGCGCCCGGTGAAGTCCATCGCCACTTGGGGTCGTCACGGTCCGGGCCGTAGCGATACAGCACGCTCAGAGCGACGACCATGCCCACGAGCAGAACCAGCCAACGAACGATGTTGGCGACGACACGAGTAGCCGTACCGAGGCCGGTCTCGGCAAGCACCGCGGGCAGTATGGCGATGAGTCCCACGGCGACAACGATGAAAATGGTCGCGCCGAGCGTCAGAAGAATCGCCAACAGCCGCCGCTTGAACCAGCCACGAGTTTCCTCTTCGTCGTACACGATATTGATCGCTTCCACGAGATGCGCCATGCCGCTCGACGCACTCCACAACGCGACGAGGATGCCGATGACGACGCCAATTCCCACGGCAGTGCCGGCGTTCTCGGTGATCGAGGTCAGCTGTGCCGCGATGAGGTCGCGGACCTCCTGAGGCGCGGAGCCCAGCCACTCGCCGACCTGACGATCTACGTCGGAAGGATCGGCGAGGAGTCCGTAGAGAGAAACGATCGCCACCATGGCGGGCACGATTGCGAGCAACGAGTAGAACGCCACCGCGGCCGACAGCATGGGCACGCGGTCTTGCTTCACCTCCGTCTTGGTGCGAGCCAATACGTCCTTCCAACCTCGCGGCGGTATTTGCGTCGGGGCATCGGCGTCGCGACCACGGTGATGTTCGTGTACGGGTGACCCATTCTTCTGTCCAGCGGCCATCGGAGTCCCACCCTTCGTACCGGATGTACGACAGCGCTACCCCCGCGAGCGTTCCTGAAACCGCCCGGCGAAGCAGATCACTCTCGATGTCGATAGGCCCGGACGGCACTGTTGATCGTTGGGAACGTCCGCACTGTCCCCGCTGGATGCAAGAGGCCGGCACGTTGAAGTTGCGCCAGAACGACGTGGTTTGCCCGTGCAACGGCGACTACCTCCACGCCAAGCTCGGCTACGCGATCCGTGAGATCGGTCAACGCGTCCAAAGCGGTGGCATCGAGTGCACCGATGCCCTCGAAATCCAGAACGAGCCACTCCTCTGGCCCAGGGCTCTGTGCCAAAGCGCGCTCGACCCGCTCGCGAAAGCGGTCGGCATTGATGAAGAACAGTGGAGCATCGAAGCGATACACCACCAGGCCTGGCTCTGGTCTGGCTGCCGGGTACGCGTCCACGTCGACCCAACCGTCGAGGCCCGGGTACTCGCCGAGGACCGCGTCGTGCGGCCGCGCGATCCGATACAGCGCCATCAGCAGCGACAGACACACCGCAACGAGTACGCCGGGCAGAACACCGAACACGATCACTCCTGTCGCGGCTAGCACCGCTAGGAGGGCTTCCTGCCGGCTGACCTTCCACAGGGCGCGGAATCCCGCCAAATCAATGATGGCCAGCGCGGCTGACACGATCACAGCCGCGAGCGCAGCCCGTGGTATCTGTTCGAGCACGGGCCGCAACGACAAGAGAGTCCCGACGACGAAGGCTCCGGCCACCAGCGACACGAGCTGGGTCTTGCTACCGAGCGACGAGGGAACTGCGGTCCGGCTCGCGCTCGACGACACCGGGAATCCCTGCGACAACCCGGATGTCAGATTGGTGAGACCGAGCGCCAGCAACTCCTGGTTGGCGTCGATGCGGTAACCGTGGCGCGCCGCGACCGAGCGCGCGGTAAGGACGTTGTCGGTGTAGCCGACCAACGCGATGCCCGCCGCGACCGGGAACAGACGACCGAGATCGCTCGCTGCGACGTCGGGAACACGTGGGACTGGCAAGCCACTCGGAATCGTGCCCACCAACGCGACGCCGTCATCCTCGAGCGCGAATGCCGCGACGACGACGGAAGCCACGATGACGCCGACCAGCGCGCCGGGCACTCGTGGTGAAAGCCGCCTCAGCACCATGATCAACGTGAGTGTGCCTGCGGCGAGAACGACTGTGGTGCCTTTGACATCGTCAATATTCGCCAGGAGTTCGGCGAAACGACCGAAGAACGTCTCGCTCGAGATCGCAACGCCGGTAAAGCTGGCGATCTGACTGCTCAGCAGTGTCAGCCCGACGCCGCTGATGTAGCCGACGAGCACGGGCTTCGCGAGAAGCGACGCGAGGAAACCGAGGCGCGCGACCGCTCCCGCGACGCAGATCGCCCCCACGACGAGAGCCAGCGCGGCCATGAGGGCGATATAGCGTTCTTGATCACCGCCGGCGATCGACGAGACCCCCGTGGCTGCCAGGATCGCCGTTCCGGGTTCGGGTCCCACGCCTAGATGCCGACTCGTGCCGACCAGCGAATAGACCACCAGCGGTCCAATCGCCGCGTAGAACCCGAATTGCGGCGGGAGACCAGCAAGCTCCGCGTACGCCATCGACTGCGGAATGAGCATCGCTCCGACCGTCACACCCGCCACGACATCGGGCGCCAGCCACCTGGCCTCGTACCTTCGCAGGACCGCGAGACCGGGCACCAGGCCGACAAACCACGAACGCAGTTGCACGGTTCGATTCACACAGCGACCGTACGCCAACTCCGCGCATCCTGATATTTGACAGTGGCAGACGTCAAAGGAATCACTTGAAGAGGCTGCGCACTTCGGTCGCCGTTGTGCGTGTACTCCTCGACGCCACTGGACTACCGGCCCCTCCCCGACCAAAGTGGGCGCCATGACTTCATCGACGCGCACCTACGGCCTGATCGACGCCGACGCTCACATCAACGAACCGCCCAACCTGTGGACCGAGCGCCTGCCGGCACGGTTCCGCGACCGCGCGCCGCGCATCGAACACTTCGACGAGGGCGACGCATGGGTGGTCGAAGGCGTAGCTGATCCGATCAACTTCGGTCTCAACGCCTCGGCCGGCATGAACGCGGAGGCGGCAAAGGCCTGGGTGCGGTGGGAAGAGATCCGCGCCGGTGGCTACGACCCCGCGGTGCGCTTGCAGGAAATGGATCTCGACCAGGTCGACGCAGCGGTGCTGTTCCCCACGCCCCGTCTGTCACAGGCCAACATCGCGAATCCCGACCGCGAATTCCACCTTGCCCTCGTGCAGGCGTACAACGACTGGCTGGCCGACTACTGCGCCGACGCGCCACAGCGTCTCGGTGGGGTCATGCTCGTGCCCAACTCGGGCATACGCGACGCGTCGGCCGAGATCGAGCGCGTGGCCGAGCGACCAGGTATCGCCGGCGCACTCATTGGGTGCTATCCGCACGGTGACCTCGACATCTCACCCGATGACGACGAGGTGTGGCGCGCGCTCGCCGATTCACGCATGCCCCTGCACATTCATGTCAGCCTCACCGATGCGATGCCCACCGCACACGCGAAAGGAGCGATCGTGGGCGACGTCCGGTTCTACGACGCGCCCAAGCGGGTGTTGCAGTTCGTGATGACCGGTGTGTTCGATCGCTACCCCGACCTGCACCTCGTCATGGTCGAGGTCGACGCAGGCTGGGTTCCGTACTTCAAGCAACAGGTGAGCGATCGATTCGAGCGCTTTGGCTATGCGAGGACGATGCCGGTGCTACGCCAGCCGGCCGACTACATCGAGGATCACGTCAGCTTCACGATCATCACCGACACGTTTGCGCTCGACAACCGTGACTCGATCGGTGTCGAGCGGCTGTTGTGGTCGAGCGACTATCCACACATGGGTGCCGACTGGCCGCACTCCTGGCGCACGATCAATCACGACTATGCACGAATTCCTCGTCACGAGCGTGAGCTGATCCTCGCCGGCAACGCGCAGCGACTGTACCGGTTCGACCGTCGCTGACGTTCGGCCATCGGAGGAGTTTGTGAACGAAAGCAGTGAACAGTGACAGACACAGCTGAAATGTCGGTCCCTTGGATCATCAGCGTCGACGATCACGTCGTCGAGCCAGCGCACCTCTTCGAGCGGTGGCTGCCGTCGAAGTACCAGGACGACGCACCGCGCGTGGTGCGCCGTCACGTCCGCCCGATCACCTACCGCGAGCGGGGCACCATGTCGGAGTTCACCGACGACCCCGATGCACCGGTGGCCGACGTGTGGGTGTTCCGCAATGCCGAGCACATGCACCGCGCATCGATCGTGCTGCGCGTCGACGACGCGATCGACGATGCGTCGCGCGAGAACATCGGTGTCACCTACGACGAGATGCGCCCCGGTTGCTACGACCCCAAGGCCCGCCTCGCCGACATGGACCTCAACCACACGCAGGGATCGCTCGCCTTCCCTTCGATGCCACGGTTCTGCGGGCAGATGTTCCACGAACAGACTGCCGACGACCGCGGCCTCGGGCTGGCGCTGGTGCGGGCCTACAACGACTGGATGGTCGAGGAGTGGTGCGGCGATTCGGGCGGACGGTTGATACCGCTGTGCGTGTCGCCGTTGTGGGATGCCGACGCCGCGGCCGCCGAGATCCGGCGCAACGCCGATCGTGGGGTCCGCGCGGTGACGTTCAGTGAGATCCCGTACTTCCTCGGGCTGCCGAGCATCCACAGCGGCTACTGGGATGCCTTCTTCGCCGCGTGTGCCGACACCGGCACCGTCGTGTGCCTGCACATCGGGTCGTCGTCGAAGATGATGAAGACGTCGCCCGACGCGCCGGCGCTCGTCGACGTGGCGCTCACCGCGCAGCACGCCATGGTGTCGTTGGTCGACTTCGTCTACTCGGGCGTGCTCGAGCGGCTGCCGAAGCTGAAGCTGGCGTTCTCCGAGGGGCAGATCGGATGGATCCCGTACATGCTCGAGCGGATGGACGCGGTCTACCGCGATCACACGTGGGCGCGTGAAGGCGTCGTGATGAAGACACTGCCGTCGGAGCTGTTCCGGCGCCAGGTCGTGGGGTGCTTCTTCGACGACCGGCACGGCGTCGCGAGCGCGCACGAGATCGGCATCGACAACCTGACCTTCGAGACCGACTACCCGCATGCCGACGGTACGTTCCCCCACAGCGGCAGACGAGCAGCCGAGATGCTGAAGGTGTTGTCGCCCGACGACGCCTGGAAGGTGCTGCGGGGCAATGCGATCAGGTTCTTCGAGCTCGACCTGCCCGAGATGCCGTGAACGCCGGCATCGGTGGATCGATGCGTAAGTCTGGAAGTCGAAATGCACGCCCACCGTGCCTTTGGACGACGAGACTCCCGCGTCGCGCGTATGGAGGCATATGTCGTGCGCGACCCAGGGCACATCAATCTGACGGTCCGTCAGGGATGTCCCCGCGGGGACGCCCGCAACCAGCAGGTCGCGCAACGACGTTTCGTCAACGGTGGTCAACTTCGTCAACAGTGGGCGCGAATCCCACGCGAGAGGCGGCGGTCTCGCGGTCGAGCTCTACCGCCGGCCGAGCTCCGGAGGTTTCTTCGAGCGGTCAGTGCGTGACGCCGTGGCCACAATGCGGCGACGCGGCGAGTTCAGGTTCGGGTGGACGGACGTGTTGTCGGAAAGGTGGGGCCAGGCAGCGTCGTTGGCGAGCGCGCCCCACTCGAAGGGGCCGCCGCACGGCAGATCTGCGCGCGCCAACGCTTCGATCTCGAGGTCCTCAGCGAACTTGCGCAAGGTCACCATCGCGAAGACGTCGCCTAAGGCAGGCGTCGTGCCAGGATCTGCTCGCGCAAAATGTCGGCATGCCCCGCGTGTTGCGCGAGCTCACGGAGCACTTGCAGCTGAATTGCCCAGACGGGGCGATCGCCGCGTCCGCGGACCATCGTGTCGAGTTGCAGTTCCGCCATCGTGCGGCGCGACGCCTCGCAGCGTTGCCGGTGCGCATCCTGCACAGACGCGATCGTGTCCGACTTACGAAGACTGAACGAGCCGTCCACCGTGCTCGCAATACCGATCTCTTCGTTGGAACGTCCACTGACGGCCCCGTCGAACCACACACCCTCGACGAAGATGACGTGCTTGACCAGACCGAGCAGCGTTGTTCTCGACGGGACGAGGCGCATCCGCGCCTCGTCTTCGGTCAAGCCGTCGAGACAGTCGTGCAGCGCCGCCCGATAATCATCGATCAACTCGTCGAGACGGCCGCGGAGTTCTCTCGGCCACGACGCCGATTCCACATCCCGCGACGGCATTCTTCGACGATACCGCTGCCCCGTGCTCACTCTGAAGCGGGGCGCCGGCGCCTGCGCCTCGGCCAGAGTTGAATACGTGGTTCGAATCGGAAAGTCTGGAAGCTTTGGGAGGCGAACATGGCAAAGTCGGGTTCGAACGAAGACAAGTCGGCATCCGAGCGAGTTGACCAATTGATCGCGGACCTGGGTGACTGGCGCGGGGAGACCTTGACCAGGATGCGCAAGCTCGTCAAGGAGGCAGATCCGGACGTCGTCGAGGAAGTGAAGTGGGTGAAGGCGACGAGCCCGGGCGCTCCCACGTGGTCGCACGACGGAATCATCTGTACTGGCGAGCCCTACAAGTCCGTCGTGAAGCTCACCTTCGCCAAAGGCGCTTCGTTGAAGGACCCGGCCAAGCTCTTCAACTCGAGCCTCGAGGGGAACACGAGGCGCGCGATCGACATCCGTGAAGGGGAAAAGATCGACGCAACCGCCTTCAAGGCGCTCGTCCGTGCCGCGATCGCCCTCAATGCATCCGGCAAAGACGCGAAGCAAAAGCGAGCGAAGAAATAGAAGAAATAGAGGGACCGTTGTGTTGTGTTGACCGCGTGACGACTGGGCATCAGAGCAGCGATCGAGCCCAGTGGGGGAGGCGCGATGGACTACGTCGAAGTTGGGGGCCTCCGCGTCGCGTTCAAGCGCCAAGGCGAGGGGCCACCTCTCGTCCTTCTCCACGGCTGGCCGTCCAACAGCCGAGAATGGCGCCACCAGCTCGACGCCCTCTCCGACGAGTTCACGGTTTTGGCGTGGGACGCGCCGGGCGCGGGCCAGTCGTCGGACCCGCCGGAGATGCTCGGCCTCGCTGACTGGGCCGACTGTCTCGCCGCGTTCCTGGAGAAGCTCGGCTATGGACGCGCGCACATTGCCGGGCTCTCTTGGGGCGGCGGTCTCGCGCTCGAGCTCTACCGCCGGCACCCGACCATCCCCCGCGCATTGATACTGACTTCGGCCTATGCGGGTTGGGCCGGATCGCTGCCGGCTGGGGTCGCTCCTGCTTTTTGGCGACAGCGACGTGCGAGCTCCCAGGGAGGTCTGGGAGCCGCTGCATTCAGAGATCCGCCGATCGAAACTGGTGCTGCTACCTGACGTCGGCCACATGACCGACCTCGAAGCCGCCGACCGCTTCAATGCCGAGATCTGGACGTTTCTTCGAGCAGTCATCGAGTGACTCCAGTCGCCGCAACAGTCAAGGGCTTCTGGCAACTCTGGCAAGTCGTAGATACGGGCCCCGTCGCCCTGTCCGTCAATGCGCGCCAGATGCAGCAGCTCAATGTTTGCGCTTTACTAGCGGGGTGGGCATCACGTACGCCCGAGCCGCCACGCGTCGACGTGCCGTGACCAGAGGTGCGAGAGCGCGCCAGACTGCGAAGCGGCTACGCGGTGGCGGTGGGTCCTCCACTGCACCCAGACCTAAACCGTGCTCGCGCCCGGCGTGCCGCTCAGCGCCCGAAGACGTGTTGCAGCAGGACGAGCGTGCCGCTCCATGAGAGATCGTTCGAGAGCGCGTCGTACCGGACGCCATCGAGGTTCAGGACTGCCGCATCCGGGTCGGTGAAACCGTGGACAGCGGCACCGAAGATCGTGATCTGGTAGTTCCTCACCCCCGCGTCGCGCATCTCCTTGTGGAGGTTGTCGACATCTTCAAGGGGCGCGTAGGGATCCCCCGCGCCGCAATATGCGACGACGTGTGCACGGACTGCGCCAGGTTCGGCCCGGGCGTGTGTGTTGAGGGTCCCGTGGTAGCTGACGGCGGCTTTTAGGTTCGCACCGCTGCGCGCGAGCTCGAGCACGGTCATTCCCCCGTAACAGAAGCCAATTGCCGCGATGCGCTCGTCATCTACATCGGGCCGGGCCGCGATTCTGCCGAACCACGCGGTGGTTCGCGCGCGTTGTTTTTCGGGTTGGGCGAGATTCTCCGCATAGGCGCGCCCGGCATCCTCGACAGACGCCCCTGCGAAATGCGCGCCGTACATATCCGTGCAGACGGCAACGTAACCCCGTTCCGCGAGCTTCCACGCGATGGGCTCGTTGACCTCGTGGCCAATTCCGAGAGCGCTGTGCATCACGAGGACCGCAGGAGAGGGCTCCGTTCTGTCGGGCAATGCGGCATACCCGCGCAGGATCGTTCCTTCGTGCTCGAACTCGATGTGCTCCATGCCTTCGAACACCGCACCCTCCCTCGCATCTCGGCCTCAATGATTGCACACAGCTTGCCCGGCGCCCGATCGACTTGTGATCGCGCCAAAGGCGCTTCGCTGAGCGAATCGCAACGCCGAGGTCAGGTCTGCAGATCGAAAAGTGTGTCGGCGATGTGGTGCAGCTCGGCTTCCCATGACTCGGGTGCGACGTTGGGTCGCACCACGAACTTCGTCACGCCATTGTCGACATAGCGTCGCACGAGGTCGCGCAATTCGGTTGCGCCGACGGGCATGAGTTCTCGCGGATCGACGTCGGGGCGACGTTTGCGCAATGAGGCGTACATCTGAACATCCGGTTCGGTGTGCCCGTAACCGAGGCTCATGCCGAAATGATCTAAAGGGACCGTCCGGCCCGCTGTGTGCGCGACGCGTTGGATCGTGCGACACGCCTCGCCCGCTTCGGTCGGCGTGACCGCGGCACCCAGCCAGCCGTCGGCGAGTCGTCCGATGCGGTCGAGCGCCTGCGGACCGTTGCCACCCAGCCAGATCTCGAGCGGTTGCTGCGCCGGTCGTGGTTCGACGCGCACGTCGTCGAACACGAATCCTTCGAGTCGACGCGACACCGGCTCTCCTGACCACCACGTGCGCAGCAGCGGGATGATCTCCTCGATCAGCTTCCACCGATTGCGCGGCCCGATACCGAGCGCGAGTCGTTCGTTCGGCTGATCGATGCCGGGCACGAGGCTGAGCAGTATCCGTCCGCCGGAGAGCTGATCGAGCTGTGCGAGCGTTTTGGCGAGGATCATTGGGTTGCGACCGAACGGCACGACGTTCGCGCCCAGCTTCAGCCGCTTCGATGCTGCCGCCGCGTAGCCGAGGCCGACGACCGGGTCGATGCTCGGCCCCATCGGAATGTCGGACAGCCACAAGGTGTCGAAGCCAATTGCCTCGAGTTGCTCGACCAGTTCGACAAAGCGCGTCGCGTCGAAGATGAGACCACCTGGCGCGACGGCGAAACGCACCTTCATACCGACAACCTTAGCCAGTAGGCACGATGTGCTTCCCGGCAAGGAATTCGGCGAGAACGTCGACGTAGCGAGTTCTGGTTGCCATATCGCCTCGGATGTTGTGTCCTGAGCCGGGCATTGGAACGATCGTGGCCTGTGTCGCCGCGGTCCGTAGTCGGGTCTCGTGTTCGGGCAGAAAGGCCGCGCCGTACCCCGGTTCGGCGCGCATGATCATCGCGGGACATGCGAATGGTCGGTCCGGTTTGTAGGCCTCGAAGGTACGCCCTTCGAGAACTGCGGTCATGGCGTCGGGGTCCATGAGTGAGAGCGATCGAGCGCGCGACCAGAGCGCGTCGGGATGTAAGTGGTCGCCTTGGGTGTCGCCGGATGGATGAGGTGCCGCCGCGAGCAGCTCTCGGTAGGCGTCGATGGGAGCTTGCCGAGCTTGGAGCCGTGTGACGTGCTCGCGCAACACCTTGAAGGCTCTGCCCAAGCTGTGGTCGGCGAACACCAAGGGTTCGACGACGTAGAGCGGCGGGTCTTCGAGAACCACGGATCTTACGTAGGGGTGCAGGTCCTGCGCGAGCGCGGCGGCAACGATCGCGCCGAGGGAGTGGCCGACGACGATTGCGGGTTCACCGATTTCTTCCAGCAGCCGTTGGGCGTCGTGGACGTAGTCGGCGAGGCGGTAGCTGCCGCTCGAGTGACTCGAGAATCCGTGACCCCGAAAGTCCAGCCCATAGATTCGCCAGGAATCCGAGAAGCGCTCGATCACGGGACCCCAGCTGGAGCTGTCAGCCGACAGGCCGTGGAGGAGGACCAGTGGGCTGCCGACAGGTGTGTGAGACGTGCGGTAAGCCAGTTCCGGCGTACCTGGGAGTGTGAGATATGAGTCGGTGTTCATGGCAGGATTTCCTTTCGTTGGAGACAAGCGGCGGCGATCGCGCCGATGTGTTTATGGTTGGTTCCGCAACAGCCCCCCAGCACACGCAGGTTCGGGTGTAGGCGGCGCAACTCGCGGTACTCGGCGGCCAACTCGTCGGGGTCGCCGGCGTCGAGTTCGGACGCGGCGTCGAGCTCCGTATGGCTCAGCCTCGATGCGTTAGCTCGCAGCCCACCGAGTCGATTGGTCCAAGGCGCGCCGACAGTGAGAATCGTCGCGAAATGGGACGGGTGGGCGCAATTGATCATGAAGTATTCGGGATAGGCGTCTGTCGCTTCGTCCACGGCGGTTATTGCCTCTGCCAGACAGTCGCCCGTCGGAAGGCGTCCGTCGGTTTCGACCGTGAACGAGACGACCACCGGCATTGAGGCGTCACGTGCGGCGAGGGCGATTCCAATTGCTTCAGCGATGTTGGTCATCGTGATCGCGGTGATGAGGTCGGCTTCGGACTCGGCGAATGCACGCGTTTGTAGTGAGTGATAGGAGCGTGCTGTGGCCACGTCCATGAGCTCAGTCGGCTGATAGCCGTCGCCGCGCGGGCCGATGCAGCCACTGATCACGACTGGGTTCGGTTGCCGTTCCCAGCGATGGCGAGCGCCCACCAGCAAGTCCACTGCGGCTCGGTTCACTTCGTTCAGTCGTTGATCCGAATATCCGTGTCGCGCTCCCCAATCGGGGGACGCTCGCCAGGTAGGTGTCTCGACCACGATGCCGACGCGCTCGCGCAACGCTATGGCGAGGTAGGCGTCGAAGTACCGTTCGAGCGCAGCGTGACCGGCGGCTTGGTCGAGCAGCGTGAACGCCGCGAAATCAGGCAGGTCGATTCCTTGGTCGTAGATGAGACTGGTCTCGATCCCGCCATCGGTCAGGAACAACTCGTGGGTCATCTGGGGGAGGTCGTTGCGATATTTGGCCATGGAGACTCCGTTCCGGTTCGTCTGTCCTTCTGGCGTGAGATCGGTTTTCACGTTGTGAGTTCTTCGCGGTGGGCCGCTCACGCCCCGAGCACAAATGCGGCCCCATGGGAGACAATGGGTCGATGAACGGCGTGGATCGCCTCGTTGGGAGGGACTCAGCACTCGCTCGTCTTCGGCAGGCGCTCGACGACGCCCTGAGAGGAAGAGGCGGCGTCTTCCTTGTCGCTGGTGAGCCTGGGATCGGCAAGACCACGCTGCTGAATGCGTTCGCGGATGAGGCAGCTACACGGTCGGTCGCAGTGGCGTGGGGACAGTGTTGGGACGCCACGGTGGTGCCTGCGTTCTGGCCGTGGGTTCAGGTGGTCCGAACACTCAGTGCGACGAGCTCGGTCGAGGCCGACAGAGTGCAGCGGCTCTTTCCCCAGCTGGAAGCGAGCCGGCAATCGGAGAACGGGGATCGAATCGGTGATCGGTTCGACCTCTTCGACGGGATGCTCACGTTCCTCGGCGACGTCTCACGCGAGTCGGGGCTTCTGGTGGTGCTCGACGATCTTCAGTGGGCCGACGAAGCGTCGCTGTTGCTGCTTTCGTTCGTCGTGACGCACGTGCGTACGCAACGTGTTGTCGTGGTGGGAGGCTTTCGAAACGCCGAGGCGGGGCCGGCGTTGGAGCAGTTGTGCAGCATCGTCGACGTGCTGTCACTCGGAGGCCTTGCCATTGACGGCGCCGTCGATGTTGTCGAGGCCGTTGCCGGCCGGCGACTTCCTAAAGAGGTGGTTGCCGACGTCGTGCGCCGCTCGGGCGGAAACCCGTTGTTTCTGCGCGAGCTGACGCGTCTGGTCGCCTCTCGAGGCGAATCTCTGACACCAGTCGACGTGCTTCATCAGCTCGGTACCGTGAAGGACGTCGTCGCGCAGCGTCTTCGTCGACTCTCACCGCCATGTCGCACCATGTTGGACATTGCCGCGGTGCTCGGAGCCGAGGTGCGAATCGATGTGCTCGGGGCCATGCTCGGTGATCCCGACGATCTCGTCGACCTCCTGTTCGAAGCCTGTCGCGCCGGGGTACTCGTGCCCCCTGCGGACGATCTCGGGCCGTACACATTCACGCACGATCTCTTCCGCGAGGTCGTCAGTGCGTTGCTTAACCAGGCGACCAAAGCGCAGTTCCATCTCACCGCAGCGCGTTCGCTCGAGCGGATTGCGAGTCGGGGTGTCCCGGTACGGTCCGAGGCTTTGGCCGCGCACTTTGTGGCGGCGGCGTCTGCAGGGCTGCGTCCCGCGGCAAAGGACGCCGTTCGCTACTCGCGGGAGGCCGCCGCCGCTGCCACCCAACAGCTGGCTTTCGAGGATGCGGTGCGTCATCTGCGACGGGCGATCCTCGCGTTGTCGCTCGTGGAACCACCTCAGCCCGAAACGCATTTCGAACTATTGCTGGCCCTCGGTGTCGCGTTGGATCAAGCCGGAGAGACCGACGCGGCGCGCGACAGCTTCATGCAAGGAGCAGAACAGGCCCGTGGCCGGCGCGATCCCATCGGGCTCGGCCGCGCCGCGGTCGGGGCGCATCGGTTGGGAACGCTCAGTGGCATTTCGCGCAGTGACGTCGCGCGACTGCTCGAGGAAGCCGTCGACGGACTCGCGGAACACCCCAGCGCACTCCAGGCCAGGGTGCTGGCGAGCCATGCCCGTTCGCTTCACCACGCGTGGGATATCGAGAGCGTTGATCGCGCTCGTAGCGCGGCCAACCAGGCGGCCGCCATTGCACGCTCGCTGGATGATCCGGCAACGCTCGCATTCTGTCTCCTTGCGTTGCATGACAGTGAGTGGGCGCTCGGCTCAGCGAAGCGCCGGCTCGCGATCGTCGCCGAGATGACAGTGCTTGCGGGCCGCGCCGGTGACACAGAACTCCTTGCCCAAGCTCAACTGCTGAAGGCCACCGCGCTCATGGAGCTTGGCGATCCGTCCGCGCTGAGCGAGCTCGATCGCTACTGTCGCATGGCGACCGAGCTCGGCCACGCCAAAGGACGTTGGGGCTCGCTCTCGCGGCGCGCCACGATCGCGCTCGTGATCGGATCATTCGACGACGCGGAGGCCCTCAGCGCGGAGGCGGCCAGGCTCGGTCACGAGATCGGTGAGCCGGACACCCTCGGAGTTCGAGAGACGCAGCAATGGGAACTCGGCCGCTTTGGAGGCGGCCGGGGGGACATGCGTCCGCGTAAGCATTGGATACCCGACGGTACCTGGCCACCTGTGCGAGCCGTGCTGCTCGCCGACCGTGGCGAAGCAGACGCAGCACGTGCGGCGCTCGCAGGGTTCAAAGTCGCACACGACCGGACTCACGGCGTTCTTCGACACGATGGTTGGATACCGGGGGTGGTCGCAGAAGCCGTTGTCGTCGCGGGCACACTCGAACAGCGAGCGGAAGTGTACGAGTGGGTGCAGCAATTCGCAGGCACCCACTTGGTCTATGGCGGCTGCATGGGATACGGCGGCGCCGTCGATCACCATCTCGGTGTCGTCGCGAAGTCGCTCGGTCGTCACGAAGTGGCTGCGGAACACTTCGAGTCTGCAGTCGCCATGCACGCGTCGCTCGGCGCAACGGCGTGGGGAGTGCGCAGTCGTTCTCTGCTCGAGGGCACGAGCGCTCCCTCGCACTCCATTCATCATCTCGAGGGCGCCGAAAATCGAATGACAAATGCGCTTAAGCGCGACGGAGATGTGTGGCGCGTGCGGTTCCGGGGACACTCGATCTCTGTCCGACACGTGAAGGGCATACTCGACCTGTCCGTCCTCCTCGGGCGGCCGGGAGTCGAGGTTTCAGCGCTCGAATTGATGGGCGGTGTCGACGTCGGGGGTGCTCCGGGCCCGGCGATCGATGATCAGGCTCGTCGTGCGTACCAAGTCCGTATCCGTGAGCTTCAGCAAGAGATCGAAGAAGCCAACGATGCCAACGACTGGGTTCGAGGCGAACGATCGGAAGTCGAACTCGACGCCCTGATTTCGCAGCTCGCCGGAGCATTCGGTCTCAAGGGAAGGCAGCGCGAAACGGGAGGTGCGACCGAACGAGCTCGCGCCGCAGTGACCCACCGGATCCGCGCTGCCATCCGACGAATCGGCGAGAGCGATCCAGAGCTCGGCCGTCACCTCCTCAACACCGTGAAGACCGGCGTGTGGTGCGTCTACCGACCCGAAACCGGCGACGAGTGGGAAATTCACGGCGTCGCCGATGCGCAATGAGGGTGGCAACACCCCCAGAGCGTTTACACGGTGGTGAGCGCCGCGAGGATTTGGTCGAGTAGTTCCTGTCCGGGCGGAGAGAGTCGGGGCGCGCCGGCAAGTGTGCGCACTCGGTCGAATGCGTCGTGGATCGCTCCGCCGGTGAGGATGGGTCCGTGGGCGGAGGTGACGACGCGAGGGGCGAGCGCCTCGATCGAGTCGACGTGGTGGTCGTAGCGTCGCGGGTCGAGCCATTGGTGCCAAGGTGACACCATGCTGTTGAAGAGCATGAAGGTCTCGTCGTAGAGCTCGTGTGGCAGATCTTCGACGTGGTGGACGGCTCCGGTGGTGGCGGCCGCGAAGGTGTCGACGGCCCATAGAACGCCGGTCGTTTGGTCGAAGAGCCCTCTCGTGGCGGGACCGTCGAAGATGGGCGGCAACACGAGTTGCAGTCTGCGGTCGCCGGCGTCGAACGTCTCGCCGGGCTCACGCCAGATCGATCGCTCGATGGGAACCGGTGTTTCCAGGGCACGGCGTTCGGTGCTGAAGAAGTTCATCACGAGCGTTGCCTGTGGGGCGGCTTCGAGGACGGTGTCGAGCCCGCCGACGTGGTCACCGTCTTCGTGGGAGAGGAAGATCCAGCGGATGTCTGCGGGATCGACCAGGCCGAAGACTTGCTCGAGCCAGCGTTCTCGGTGGATGGGCGCGCCGGTGTCGATGACGATCGGTTCGCTGCCCCGGATGAGCAGTGAGTTCACGGGCAGATACACGTCGTCGCCTGCGGGCGCGAGGTTGGGGATGAGGAACGTCTCGTGTGCGACCTTCACTGGGGTCGTGACCGGAACCGTTGCGTTGTTCATGGTTGCTCCTTTGGGATGGGTTGCTTCGGCCGTCACGATGCGCTCTTTCGGAGACTGCGGAAATCCCCCGTGATCGTGGACGCACCGAGGTCGCGACCCCTCAGGCGGGGGGTGCCATCCATCACCTCGGTGATTTATTATTGGGTCATGGGGACGATCGATCTGGCGCGAACGGTGGAAGCCGTCGAGCGAGCGGTGATCCGTGCGACCACTGCGGACGAGGTTCTGGCTGGCCTCGCCCACGAGGTGGCCAAGGCCGTTCGCTACGACGGATCAATGTGGTTCGGCGTCGATCCCACGACGCTGCTGGCGGTGGCGCCGTCACGCATGGAGCATCTCGACGATGGGTACTGCCAGCCGTTCTGGCACGGCGAGTTTCACGAGCACGATGTCAACCTGTTCGGGGATCTTGCACGCCAGTCCGTTCCCTCGGCGACCTTACGAGCGACGATGCACGATCGTCCGCTACCGCAGTGCGCGCTACCGAGACTTCATCCAGCCGCAGGGCTACGACGACGAGCTGCGCACGGTCTTCCGCATCGGTGACACCACGTGGGCGGTTGCCGCGTTGTTCCGCGAGCGCGGGCGGGCACCGTTCGACCAACGCGACGTCGCGTTCTTCACGGCGATTTCCGGCATCGTCGCAGGTGCGATCCGCCGGCATGCGATCACGACTGCTGTGCGACCTTCGGATATCTCGCACGAGCCGGGGTTGCTGCTCTTCGACGCCCGAGGTGTGATCGTGTCGGCCAATGCGGCAGCGGAGAGCTGGCTGAGCCGGATCTACGGACTGCGCGACGACGCACGCTTCGCCGACGTGTTCGCGAATCCTGCCGCGCCCGATCTCGAAGCAGCCATCCCCGTCATCCCGCTGCTCGCAAAGGCCCGCGCGGTGGCCGCAGGGCGAATCGACGGTCAAGCACGGCTCCGGTTGCGCGACGCATCCGGCAGTTGGGTCATGCTCCACGCATCCGCGCTGGCCGGCGATACCGGCGAGGGCACCGTCGCCGTGGTCGTCGAGCCGGCCAAGAGCGCAGACATCGCACCGATCGTCATCGAGGCCTACGGCTTGACCGCACGAGAGCGTGACGTCGTCCGTGCGATCGCACGGGGATCATCCACACCCCAAATCGCAACCGAACTCTTCCTGTCACAGCACACGGTGCGTGACTACATCAAGTCCGTGTTCGAGAAGATCGGCGTCAACAGTCGGGCCGAGCTCGTCGCCAGGCTCTTCGCGGAGCATTACGCCGACCCCTTCCACGAAACACTCGTCCACATCGACTGACCGTCAAGCAGACGAGCTATCCCTGAACGGTCAGGCAGTGGTTCGCTCGATTCCCGCGAGGATGGCGGGCATCGCCGATTCGAGATCGAGTACGGGACGTGAATCGATCTCGAGGAACTCGCCCAACGCGATCGCGATCTCCAAGCCGTAGGCAGTAGCAGCATCGGCGTCGACGGCACGGACAACCGTGACACCCGCCGAAGCATCTGCCGTGATGTACCAGCACAACCGCTCGATGCCAGGGTTCGCAGCCATGTCGGCTTCGATCTTGCCCCAAACGGTCATCATGCGACTCGTCTGCTCGCGGCTCAGCGGTCGCGCCTTCCATGTCGTACCAATCAGCATGTTTGCTCCTTTGTTGTGTGACGAGGCCCGCCAGTTGGGCCCTGGATGTAATGTCGAGCTTGGTAAAGATGTGCGCGAGGTGGGTCTTGACGGTGTTCACGGTCATCGTGAGTTTCTGGGCGATGGCGGGGTTGGTGGCGCCTTCGGCGACGAGCCGGGCGACGTCGAGCTCGGTCGGTGTGAGGCTGGCCCAGCCGACAGTTGGCCGGCCGCGCCGCCCATGCGTGCGCAGTGCGGAGGCGACTGCGTGGTCGAGGCTCATGGGTGCTTCGTCGGTCGGGCGCGGGATTTGTTCGAGTGCGGTTGGCGTGGTTGGGGAACCGGAACCGATACCCGATCTCCGCCCGTGCGGCGTCTGCCGCGTGGACCAGACGGCCGGCGCGTTGCGATGCCGCAGGTCCGGAGAGCCGAGCAAGGAGTTCGAGGGTGTCGATCACGAGCGGCACGGCACCCTGCTGCTGGGCACGCGGCAGGACCTCGCGCAGCGATGCCTCCGCGGTGTCGAAGTCGCCGTCGCCGTCGGCGGCGGCGAGCTGCGCAGCGAACCAGTCATGCACAAGCCGACGGAAGGAGTCGTCCGCGAATGGGATCGCGCGAAACCGTTCGACCGCAGCGCGCACGGGTTCGACCATTCCGCGGTCGAGTAGCTCGGCGACGAGTGTTCGAACGATAATCGTGCCGGTGTCGGTCACTGCAGAGCTCAGCCCCGCCGCGATTCGAGTGACGTCGAGGTTTGAGCCTGAAAGGTGGTGCGCCGCGATGTCGACGCTGACGAGCCAGATGCCCGCCCAGTAGAACGGAACCCCGCGGAACTGCCGCGCGTCACGACCGCGCAACAGATCGGGCAGCCTCGTGGCGTCGCCACGTAGTAGATCGCTGAGCGACGCCTGCGCGATCGTCATGAGGTGCATGGCGTTGTGAGTGAAAACGTCCGCATCGATCGATTGCAGGACCTTGTTGGACAAGCGCCAAGCGGCGTCGAGGTTGCCCTGCGAAATCGCAGCCTCGACGCATCCGAATGCCGGAACGATGTGAACGGAGTGGTCCATCGACGACGTGCAGTGTTCAATCGCCGCGAGCTCCCTTGCGACCCTTGGTAAGGGAGCGGCGTCGAGGCAGTAGAACGCCGCAGAACCAGTGGCGGCAAGATCTGGACGGCCAGCTCGGTCACCGTATCTGGCCATCTCGAGCCACTGCCTTGCCGACGCGTCGAGAAAGGCGAGGCCTTCCAGACATTCGGCGGCGCTCTGGTCGTCGTCGTGGCTCACTGCGACCTCGTATGCGGCAGTGACGGGACCGAGGAGGAATTCGAGTTCGCCCGCCGAGACAGCAGCAATTGCCAGCCTGCTTGCGACCCGAGGCCAGCACGGATGGCCGTCTCGATGAAGGTCCGCGGCCACGCCTTGAAGCACCTTGTAGTCGTCGAGCCGGTCGCGTTGGGACGCGAACGTCGACAGAGCCAATACGAAGGGAATCGCCCGATCAAAGTCAGAAGCGACCCACAGGAAGCCGGCCCACAGGTTTGGGTACCAGCGGTCAAGCGCCGCGATGACACTCGAGTCGAGTGCGGGGGCCGCGTTGGTGTCGTCGACCCAGTTGCCCCACCAGTGGGCGTGCGCGTCACGGAGCGGTTCGAGTTCGTGTGCTTCTCGTGCGCGTTCGAGCGCGTAGAAGCGCACGGTTTCGAGCATCCGATAGGCGGGCTCGGTTCCTTCGTCGACCGCTAACAGGCTCTTGTCGACCAGGCTCGCGATGACATCCATGACCGACCACGGGTCGACGTCGCCGGGTGCGGCGAGGACGCTTTCGGCGGCGGCGAGGGGGAACCAGCCGATGAACACGGAGAGTCGTCTGAACGCGATGCGCTCGTCATCGGCGAGCAGAGCGTGGCTCCAGTCGACGGACGCTTCAAGAGTGCGTTGCCGTGCGAGTTGGGTGCGCCCACCGCCGGCGAGGAGGCGGTAGCGACCCTCGAGTTCGTTGGCGATACGTTCAGGCGACAGTTGCCGACATCGCGCGGCGGCGAGCTCGATGGCAAGTGGAATGCCATCGACGCGGCGGCAGATGCGGACGCTCGCCGAGATGAATTCAGGCGTTGTTTCGAGTTGAGGTCGGGCGCGGCGAGCGCGGTCCCAGAACAAGAAGAGCGCGCTGAAGCGGTCGAGGTCGGCGATCTGGTCGTTATCCGGGACCGCAAGCGACGCGACCCGCCAGGTCGTTTCGCCGGCAACCGCGAGCGGTTCGCGGCTGGTCGCCACAAAGGTGGCACCCGGACAAGCGCCGAGAACCCGCTCGACCACCCCGGCACAGCCGGCCACGACATGTTCGCAGTTGTCCAACACGACCAGGATCGAGGTCTCCGGTTTGAGTACTACAACGAGTTGGTCCAGCACTGCGGTGTGAGGTTGCTCGGCGCCGCCCACGGCGTGCAGCACCGCAACGGCCACCGCGTCGGGATCGCTGATGGTGGCGAGGTCGACCCACCAAACGCCGCCGTCGAAGCGGTCGATGGTCTCCGCCGCGACTTGCAGCGCCAGCCGGGTCTTGCCGACGCCTCCAGCTCCTGTGAGCGTCAGCATCCTCGATTCGCGCATCAACTCGCTGATCTGTGAGATCTCGTCAGCGCGGCCGATCAACGGGGTGGGTTGCAGTGGCAAGTTATGCCGATCGGGCTGCAGGGACCGCAACGGCGCAAAGTCAGGCTGCAGCCCGCTGGCAGTGACCTGATGCACATGTTCGGCGGCGTCCAGATCCTTCAGACGATGCACGCCGAGCGAGGTGACCGAACGGCCTCCACCGAGCTGGCCGCGCACCAAGGCGGCGATTGCCTCGGACAGCAAAACTTGACCGCCGTGCCCACAGGCGCGCAGTCGCGCACAACGGATGATCGTCGGCCCCACATAGTTCGCGGCTCCGCGTTTGGTGGCCTGACCCGAGTGCAACGCCATCCGCACCCGCAGCCGATGGGGTGCCGGCCAACGCTCCGCCTCGATCGCTCGCTGCGCCTGGATCGCTGCTTGCACCGCGGCCACCGGATCGTCGAACGCCGCGACCACACTGTCGCCCCTGCTCCTGAGGGCGCACACCACCCCAGGCCGAAATTGCCTCGTCCAGCAGCTCGTAATGTCGGGCAACCATCGGCCCCGCCACCGAAGGCGCGGTCTCCCACAACCGAGTCGACGCCTCTACATCGGTCAACAAGAACGTGACCGTTCCCCCAGGCAAGACCGACACTCCGAACCCCCTCGCTGCTGGGGTTATAAACCCTCACTGCCCAACAGAACATCACCCGGTCGGGGGACGACCTCCCCCTGGACCCCGTGAAACCACCCGTCTCCACAGGCCGGGTTCGCCTCGGCGCTCTGTACCCGTGCGCGTCAGCGGTAGTGGTAACGAGCTTGCACAATGACGATGTCATCGCCTTCGACGAGATAGACGAGACGGTGTTCTTCGTCGATGCGACGCGACCACGCGCCCGCGAGGGCGTGGCGCAGTTGCTCTGGCTTGCCAATCCCCTCGAAGGGGTCGCGCACGATGTCGTCAAGCAGCCGGTTGATTCGTTTGAGCGTCGAGCGATCCGACGACTGCCAAAAGGTGTAGTCCTGCCATCCATTTGGTGTGAACACGAGCCTCATTGGTCGAGTTCGTGCTCCTCGGTCTTGCCGCCACGCGCCTGATCGAGGCTCTCGAGCAGACGACGGACGTTGGCCGGCGACCGAAGCAGGTAGGCGGTTTCCTCGAGTGCCCTGTAGTCGGCGATGCCGATAAGGACGGCGTCGCCGCGTTTAGAAGTGATCTCTATGGGTGTGCGGTCTTGGTTGACCTTTTCGATGAGCGGGAAGAGGTTCTTGCGGGCTTCGCTCGCGGTGATGGACATCGCTGTCCTCCTTTATGGTACGAGAAATTGTACCAGTCGGGAGGCCAGCGCGTCGACACCACATGAACCCAGAAGGTCGAAGTCGACTGCTCGCCAACGCGGGCTCCGTGTCCACGGTCATTCCCAGCCGTCGGTGAGTTGGCCGATGCGCACGACTGCGCGTCGGACGCGACGACGGCCTTCTTCGATAATCGCGGCGGCGGCCAGCGCGACGATGCCTGCCGCGGCGAGCCCGAGCCATAGGCCGATGGGTCCGGCGTCGGAGTCGGTACGTGGTGCAGTCACCAAGCGAGTGACGGGAATGCCAATGAGGGTCACCACGGCCAAGATGACGCTGCTGCAGCCGAAGAACAGCCGTCGCCGCACTCGTGTCGATGCGCCCCATGTCGCGAGGGTGGCGCCGCCGCTGATTGCGATGGCGGCGAACGTGGGCGCACGGACGACGGTCTCGGCGATAGCCGGCCCGACGATAAGTCCCATGGCGACGAACTCGACCATGACGAGCCCTGCGCGATTTGTCGACTGCTCACGTCGGCGCGCGTCGGCGCGACCGAGCGCCACGATGCACAGCAACGCGACGCCGATCGGCACACTGAACCAGTCGACCGCTCCGGTGAGCTCGTCGGATGCGAACACGATCCACGCGGCAGTCGTGACCGCAACCGCGAGTTGCAGAAGTTGCACTCGTCGTGTCGCGATCCCGGCGGCGGCAAGTTCGCTCGCGGCGATCAACAGCGAGATCGAAAGCGGGTTACGGCGAGGCAGTTCGTCGACTCCGGCGACCACCGCTGCGAGGGCGCAGCCCGAACCCCAGATGCCCAGTGGTCGCAGCCATCCAGAACTCGGACGGAAATTGAACAGGACCAGCAAACCGGCGGCGGCGATGAAGCCGGCAACCGATCCGACCGTTGCGACCTCGGCGCTGGTCGCGTCGGCGGCCAAACCGAGTTCCGCTGACGCGCCGAGCGCAGTGACTGCGCAGAGCTCTCGCAGTTGAAGACGCGGTGCCCGATTCGCGAGCAGGGCGAGGCCCGCGGCAACGAGTGCGATACCCGTTGCGATCGCGTACTGAGCGCGCGCGTCGGTCGTCGTCGCCTTGTCGGCTTGCAGCGCGGTGGCGATTCCTACCGCCAAGATTCCTGCTCCCGCCGACGCGGCCACCCAATCCATCGTGATTCGGCTGACACGGGCGGCTGCCCCGAAGATGATGGCCAGCCCACCACCGGCCAGCGCGGTCGCTTGGACGGTTTGATTGTGGTCCCATTCCGCGAACAGCGCGAGTTCGATCCACCCCCCGGCAGTGGCCGCGACTGCTGCCAACAACGCCATCCAACGAGTCGTTGTTGCGAGGCGTGTCGCGGCGACGATCGTGGCGACCGCGCAGGCGAACAGCGCCGACGCACCCCAACCGTGGCCCGCGATGACTGCGCCGACCACGACGAGCAATGCGCCGACGCCCGCCAATTCGATTCTCCGCCACCAAGCTGCTGCCGCCAAGCAGAGCGCACCGGCACACGCAAAGGTGAGCGGCTGTTGTTCGACGCGGAGTGCGAGGAGGATCGCGACAATCGAGATGGCGGCAGCCGCGGGCGCGGCGGGCAGGTCCCATCGGCGCCACCACTCGCCGCGTATGGTGCGTCGCTCGACGACAGCCGCGACCGTGAGCGGTGCAAACGCGGCGAGCGCCAACGTCCACGGCAAGGCGGTGATGTCCCACGGCGCGAGCGCCGCACCCGCGACAACTGCGAGAGCCCAGGTTGCGATCGAAAGCGAATGTTGGCGCAACATCACTGTGAGACCGAGTGAGACCGCGGCGCCGATCAGGCTCACCCATCCGAGTTCGTCGCGGGGACGGCCGAACGCGGCCATCTGTGCCACTGCGAACCCGCATGCGCCCAGCGTGAATGGCCCGGCGCGGGCAACTGTGCGGACGACCACGCCTGCGGGGCGGCGTCCACTGCGCCGGTCGTCCCACCACAACGTGCCAAGGGCGACAAGCGTCCCCCACGCGCCGACAGTCAGATACAGCCGGTCCGTTGGGACGTCGAGACTCGCCGCGCTCAGTACGGTGCCGGCGCCAAAGAGCGACCAGGCGAGCCATGCGCGATGCACGTCGAGTGGTCTGCGGGAGAGAAGGGTCACTACCAGCGCGACCGAAACAGCGACGGTTGCGCTGTGCAGCTCCTGTGTCGAGATGGCCACGGCGACGAGCGCGATGATCAGCGATCCCACGTCGAACACCCAGCGAACCGGGGGACACGAACGAGCGAGTACTGCACTGAGCGAGATGATCGTCGCCGACCCCGCGATCGCGACGCCGAGCCATGGGTCTTCCGCCGCTACGGCGTGGGTCCAATCCAACAGCAGGCCCAGTCCCAACGGGAACAGCGCACTGACGGCGAAGGCGGGAAGAATTTCGGCGAACAGCCGTGCTTGCGACGGCTCGATGGCGTCTCTGAGCGCAGTCTCGAGCAACGCGACAGTCTGCGAGCCGCGCGTCAGTTGGGCGACAACAGTGATCACTGCACCGATCGCCGTCGACCAAACCGCGATGGTCAGCGCGCGAGGATCGCCGATCGCGACGGCGCTCGCGCCGAGTGCCACGGTGTGGCCCGTCAACCCAAAGTGTCCCGCGAGGTGCGTCCGCCTCAGTGATGCGAAGACGGGAAGAACTGCCGACACTGCGACCGCAGCGGCGATCGTGGCCGGCTCGAGGTCAGCATTGACACCGAGGAGCGCGATCGGCACTTGGATCCCCGCGGCGATCATCCACAGCCGAATCGACCGAGCAATAGAAGCCAGCGCGATGGCGAGACACGCAATGATGCCGCCGACGGCTCGACCCCGAAGATCCTGCGTAGTGAGAGGCAGCACCGACGTCGCCACGACCAGTGCTGCCGCAGAGGCGACCCACGCATTCCAGAAGCCATCAGCGCGAGTTCGAAACCTCACCATCACCGCGACCCCGACAGTCGCCACCGCGACTGCGATGGTTGCCGCGCCCGGCTCGAGGATCCGTGCCAGCCCCACGCCGATGCCCACAGGGGCAAGCGCCGCGACCACCAGCGTCTGAGCCGGTGCCGCCCAGAACGTCGGCGGGTAGCGGCGACGCAGATGAGCCCACACAGTCAGCGCGGTGAACGCGAGGATCATCATCCATGGCCGCGTCGCCGAAGCCGCCAGCGCCGCGCCCCCTACGAACACCAGCAGAGTGAGCGCAGCCGCAATCGACACATCTTCGGCCGGCGACGCGCGCCGCCCGATTCGGTCGCCGAGCACGATCGCGCCAGCGACGCCAAGCATGCCTGCCAGGCCAAACCCCAGCCAAGAGACGAGTGGCACCAGCGCTGCCGCGAATGCGACCACCTGAAGTGGCGCCATCGCGCGCCGGATCCAGCGCCGTTGAACGTCGAAGATGATCACGAGCGCGAGGCCAGCGAGCGTCAGCGGCTGTTCCGTCCAGCCTTCGCGGCCCGCCGCGACCAGCGCGAGTACCGACGCCACCGCCGCCCCTGGAACGAGTTCGGCGTTCGCAGCGACTGCAGTCGGGCTTGATGCGAAGCGCGCAACGACCGCCGCTGTCGCCGCGATCGCGACGAGCACGAGAGCCCATTGCCATGGCACTGGTATCGCCACGGCGTCAGCCGAAGGCACGTCGCGCTCGGTGTACAACGCGAGCGTTGCCACCGTGAGCCATCCGAGCGGCGCCACGAAGTAGCGCCACGGCGCGGAGGGACGCCGTGCGGCGTACCACGCATACGCCACGGTGAGAGCGGCGCAGGTGGCGGCGAGGACCGCGATACGTAAGCCATCACCGGGATCCGGTGGAATGTCCGCGCTGTCGATCCAGCTCATCAAGAGTGCGATCGGCAACACGGCTGCGGCAAGGACTTCGAGTGCTTCTGCGACGACAGTCGAACGTCGCCGCCGAAGGAACCACGCGGCGAACAAGAGCGAGGTCGGCGCGGCCAACTCTGCGACGGGTCTCAGCCCCCTCCGGACATCTCCTGTGGAGAACACGGTGAGACCGGTCACGCCGGCGAACAACAACAACACGCCGAGGTACGCGAGCCCGTGCACCGCCAACTCGGACGACACAGCCGAACGCGCACGATGGAATCGCGACGGTGCTCGCGTTTCGCGGATCGCGATCGCAGCAGGCTCGGGCGGCGTCGGTGGCCGCGTCTCGTCGAAGGTTCGCGCACCGAGTTTTGCTGGTGCGAGAACCGTCGCAGCAGGAGTCGGCGAAACCGCGGTCCGCGGCGCGACCGCGGCTTTTTGGACGGGGGGAGCGATGCGCGACGGCGGACAGCGGTGGTCCACCAGTCGCTGTAGAGAGGCGCGCTGCCGCTCGTCGATGATCTGCTCTTCGGCGGCCTCGTGCAGGATCGGGCGGATGCCGGCCGCGATGACGTGCCGCAGGAGCGGATCGATCGACGAAGCGGAAAACGGCGACACAGTTCGATCGACGGTGGCTCGGGGGGAAATCCGCACGTCGCTCGACCAGATTTCCCCGTTCCACCACCGCAAGTGTGTGGGGTGATAGGGGTCGGGATACCAGCCTTCGTCCCCCATTGGAGTGGCCCTTTCACGTTTGGTTGTTCAAACGTAAGAACCCGAGGGCGACGATACATCCCCCACATAGGTGAGGGACGCGAGTGCGCCGCTGCGACCCTGGCGACCCCCGAAGCATTCTCAGTTCTACGCCAGTCGGGAGCTGTGCGACTACCGCGAAGTTTGCGGCGACACCGAGAACAGTGACCACAGCGACCGCTGAGTGTGTGATGACGGCAGGGAGGTTGTGGGCAGCGCCTTGCGTGCGCAGGTGCGGCACAACCGAGGAGAGGGCGAGAACGCTGAGCGGAACGGTGAATATGAACGCGGTACTTGGCCGCTACGGGGCTGAATCTCCGCCATAGGGCCTCCTTACTGAAGTTCGAGCCTCACGCGGACGAATCGCACCGAGGGCCCCTCCGATGGTCGCCGCGATTATCGGGGCGGCGATCACAAAGAATGGCCCGGAGAACAAGCCGGCAATGACACCGGCTGTGCCACCGGCAAGACCGGTCCACAATGCGGCTCCGCGGCGCGCCAGTCCCGTGGCGATCCCGATCGACAGACCCAGCGAACCGTAGAAGACCATGACCGCGACAACGATTCGACGGTCGCCGTCGCGCGCGTCCGCCCAAATAATCGCGGCGCCGGCGAAACCGGCGGTTCCGACTGCCGCACCGAGTAGTAGTCCTCGGACGAGCCATTGGGTCCGTGTTCGCCGATCGATCATCGCGGCGTTCGTCGTGAGAAGCGCTGCCGCGAGCACCGCGCCGAACCCGGCGGCGGGCAACGCGAGAATTGCTCGACCAAAGGTGCTTGATCCGAGTGCAGTCATGACAGGGATCAGCGCCAGGGCAGCCGCAGAGCCGATTGTGCCGCCGACGAGACCGGCAACGAAACCCGAGCCAGCGCGAAGACCCCGCCCACACTCGATCGTTGCATCAGACAGTGGCGGCAACGGGATCCGGTAGCCGCGTGACATCGGAGTCAGCGTTGCTCGGCGGCGCGAGTGGCCGCGAGGGCAGCGAGTTGCGCGCGCGTCCGCACGTGGAGCTTCGTGTAGATGTGCGACAGGTGTGTCTTGACCGTTTCGCGACCCATCAGCAACCGCTGCGCGATCTCCACGTTCGTGACCCCGTCGACAATCAGCCTCACGACGTCTTGTTCAGTAGGGGTGAGACTGTCCCAGCCGTGCGAAGGCCGGCCACGCCGTCCACGAGTGCGTTGCGCGAATGCGACCGCTTCATCGAGACTCATCGCCGCACCCATCGCGAACGCGTCCGCGAAAGCATCGGGGCCGAGGGCCTGTTCGAGTGTGGCGAGATCGGCCGCGTAGATCTCGCGCTCGGGCGGCATCCGAAGCCGGAATCCCAGCCGGTCGCGTTCGGCCTGCGCGGCCCCGGCTATCCGAGCGGCGTCGGTCATGCGCCGACTGCTCACGAGGACGCCGACAAGTATTTCGAGTGACACGACTACTTCGGCGCGGTAACCGTTGGGGTGTTGCATGTCGAGGGCGCGGTGGACGGTCTGCTCCGCCTGGTTGATCTCACCACGACAACGCTCAAGCGACGCTGACCGTTGCTCCAGCATCGCGCCGGCGTGCAGCAAACCGACGCGCTGCTGAACGGCACGGCCCCGCGCGATCAGCTGAGAGGTCTCCTCGAGTTGTCCACGCGTCTGTGCAATTGCGGCAAGGACGACGAACATCCATGGGAGGAGGAAATTGACTTCGGCACTCTCCAGGAACGCGACAAGTTCTCTTGTATCGCTCTCTGCACGGTCGATGTCCTCGTTCAGTAGGTGTAGGGACAGCACCCAACTCAAGAAGAGAGCTCCCTCTATATCGCCCAGTCGCGTCATCTCGTCGATTGACGCCGGCAACCGCGCCAGTGCCGACTCGTGTTCACCGAGGAATCGACGGGTCAACTCTTCGACTGTAGTGGCCATTCCGATCCACCGAGATAGGCCCGTGTGGCGAGCGAGACGCTCGCACTCATGCGCACACTCCAGCGCGCGGATGAAGTCGGACTCGAACAGTGCGCAATTCGCGTCCACATACCAGAACTCCACAGCAACGAGCGGCACGCCTAGCCGCAGGACGCCGGGTCGGATTGTGTCAATGCGCGGTCGCGCCGACTGGACGCCCTCCGAATACAGACGGCTGTGTGCGTCAAGTACGGCGATCCGGGCTTCGAGCGCTTCGTCATCAGCCCGCCGGGCGCAGTCCGCAGCGTCGGCCATCAAGGTGCGCGTGACCGGCAAGTCGGCCCACCCGATACAGAAGATCTGCTCGTAATAGCCAAGTGTCGCCGAGCGCCAGTCCTCGAACTGCCGGCCGAGTTCGATCGCACGCGCCGAGTCTGCGACACTCGCAGCAAAGAGTCCGGCGTCGTGACGGACCGATGCGCGCGCCGCGTAAAGTCGAGCGCGCGTGGCTTCGGGGCAAGAGTCGTTGGCGAGGCAGTGGGTGAGCCAGGTTTCGCCGTCGCGAACTAGTCCTGCCACGGTCCAGAACAGGCCGGCTTCGGCGACCATCTCGGTGAGCTCAACGGCGCGTTGCTGAGTGTCGAGCCAAAGGAGCGCGGCGCGGAGGTTGTCGAGGTCATTGCGCAATGCCTCTACCGCGTCGACCATGCGGTTGGTCAACACGAGCGGACCGAGCTCGTGTACCAGGTTCGAGAAAAAGCGGGCGTGTCGATCACGCAGCTCGTCGATCTCGCCGGCGTCGAGCAGTTGGCGAGCCGCGAACTGGCGCACGGTCTCCAATAGCCGATACCGCCCCGACGCGTCGTCGTCGGCCACCACCAGCGATTGATCGACCAGATGATCGAGCCGGTCCAGGATCTCACCGACGGGCAACAATTCATCGGCCACCACAGCTTCGACGGCGTCGAGGCTGAACCCGCCTCGAAACACCGCGAGGCGACGCAAGAGGACACGCTCGAAGTCGCCCAGCAGTGCATGGCTCCATCGCACCGACGCCTCGAGCGTCTGCTGTCTCGGCAGCACGCTGCGGCTACCGCCGGTGAGTGTCCGCAATGCGTCGTCGAGGCCGGCAAGGATCTGGTTGGGCGTGAAGCTGCGGATGCGAGCGGCCGCCAACTCGATGGCCAAGGCGACACCGTCGAGCCGCCGGCAGATCGCGGCGATGGCACCCGAGTTGTCATTCGTCAGGCGGAAATTCGGGCGGGCCCTTGCGGCTCGATCTGCGAACAGACTCATGGCGTCACTCTGTGCCAGCGCATCGAGCGTCACCCGCTCGTGTTCATCGGGAAGACGCAGTGGTGGCACGCGCCAGGTCAGCTCCCCCGGAACGTCGAGCGAGGCTCGGCTCGTGGCGAGAACGGTCAGACCCGCGCAGGCGCGCAAGAGGCGATCGACCCCGGTCGCGACCTCTTCGACAACATGCTCGCAGTTGTCCAAGACGACGAGCATGCTGCGGTCGCCGATCAGCCGCGCCAGCGCCTCCCAAACATCGGAGTCCGCTCGATCGGCCAGACCCATCACCTGCGCCAGCGTCGGACCGACCGATGCGGGCTCGGTGAGTTCGGCAAGCTCGGCCCACCACACCCCGTCGGGGTACTGCTCGATCTCCTCGGCTGCGACCTGCTGTGCCAACCGTGTCTTGCCGACGCCGCCGCTTCCGCACAGCGTCACGAGACGATGCTGCGCCAGCAACTTTGCCACCGTCGTGATCTCGTCGGCGCGACCGATGAACGGCGACAGCTGCATCGGCAAGTTGTTGAGATGGCGGTCCAGCGACCGCAACTCCGGGAAGTCTTCCTCGAGCCCAGGGCCGCACAGCTGGAACACATGCTCGGGCCGGGCCAGATCCTTGAGCCGGTGCACACCGAGATCCCGGAACGCGAACTGCGTTCCAACCCTGTCCACCGCGACCGCGTGCGCGGGCGCCGACACGAGAACCTGGCCGCCGTGCGCCACTGCGCGTAGCCGCGCGGTGCGGATGATCGCTTCGCCCATGTAGTTGCCGGCGTTGCGCAACCGCGCTTCACCGGTATGGATCGCAACACGAACCCGCAACGGCTGCGAGGTGGGCCACGGCTCCACATGCAACGCTTGCTGCATCGCCGCCGCGGCCGCGATGGCGTCGGACGGCCGGCCGAACGCCGCGACAGCGCTTTCGCCGTCGCCTTGCTCGACCGGCCGTACCCCGCCCGCTGCCGCGACGACGGCGTCGATGATCTCGTAGTGGCGCGCCACCGATGCCGCCATCTCGGTCGGTTCGGCCTCCCACAACGAGGTCGAACCATCGATATCGGTCAGCAGAAACGTCACCGTGCCCGCCGGAAGATGCAGATGCGCACCGATATCGACATCCGTCGCCATGTCCCCACCATCCACCCGACGCGCACTCGGTACATCCCCCAAGTAGGTGATGTACCCCAGTTGTAATTCTCTATCGTCCTGAAGGGCAAGCGATAAATGTGTGTAAACGTTTCGGCGCCCCCAGGTCTTGATGGGGTAGCGATGTGAACGGTGGCGCTAGGCGCGATGTTGGCGGTCGGTGAGGACGGGTTTGCGGCGCTCTACAGAGCCGAGTTCAGGCACATGACGCAGTCCGTGTTCTTGGTGGTTGGCTCTGCATTTCTTGCGGAAGAGATCGCGCAGGAGGCGTTCGCTCGAGCGTGGGCAAGGTGGGATCGGGTGTCGACGATGAACAATCCGGCGGGCTGGGTGCAAACGGTTGCGTTCCGATTGGCGCTGCGAGCCAAACGTCGGGCACAGCGGGTTTCCGATGCCGAGTCACTTGTTGTTGGTTCCTCCGTTGGCGTTGACTCGAGCGTTTCCGCCGTGGCGACAGCGCTGCGCGGACTTCCGCCCATGCAGCGCGCTGTCATCGCGCTGCGCTTCTTCGACGACCTACCGATGGACGAGGTTGCGAAGCGACTCGGATGCCGGCCCTCCACCGCTCGTGTTCATCTGCATCGTGCCCGCCTGCGGCTCGCTGACGCGGTGACGCGGGGGGCTCTGCATGGAATCTGACGTCGGAGACCCGGTCCTGAGCAGCCAACTGGACGCGTTGACCGCGTCGATCGATCCCGTCCGGCGACTCGACTCAGTCCTGCGTCGAGGAGCGAGGCTGCGTCGTCGCCGCCGCGCTGGAATCGCGCTTTGCTCACTTCTGGTCGTCGTGTTCGTTGGCATTGTCGCGTCATTGGCCCCTGCCGGTGGCGGAGATGGTTCGCGAATCGACGTCGTGGCACCACCGTCGACGCAGTTCGATCCCTCGCACCCGCGGAACTGCAGCAACGACGATTTCTCGGTGTTGGTTCCGTCTCGTTGGTACACCAACCAGGCCAGGCCGGGCGTTGCGGCTTGTGTGGCGTTCACGACCGTCGTCGAGGACAAGACGACCCTGATCAATGACCTCCTCTTTACGTGGAGCGAAAATCAGCCGTCGTTGGATGGATTGCCGATCGTCATCAGACGAGAATCGAACGTCGACGACGCAGTGGTGATTGCCGACATCATCGAACGCGACACCGGTACCCGCCCACGGTTCAACGACCCAGAGTTTCGTGGTTTCTCCATGCCCGACGGCGTGTTGTTCGGTATGGATCAGATCGCGGGCGCTGATCGAGCCTGGCGGTTTACCGTGCGAACCAACAAGGCCGCCGACGGTACCCCCGATGGCGTCACCCGCGAATATCGCGTTGCATCGAACCAAAACCGCCTCATCTGGGCACGCTTGGATCCGTCGAAGGATTTCGGCGACTTCGGCCAAGGGGTCGTCGCGTTCGATCAACTGATTCGATCACTACGTCTGGCCGCATGATGCCCACCGCACCGGCCCGCTCGCCGTCGCTCCATCGGCGACACTCGGTTCTCTCGTCGTGTCCCCCAACCGGGTGATGTCTTGCTGCGGTCGAATCGTCAGAGTCCGGGAAGTGACGTTGCAAGGCGAGGGGGGTTCGGATGGACGAGCGCAGCACGAGTGTCGAGGCCGAGCAACGGCACGGGGAAAGGCGCCGTCGGGTGGCCACGTACCGCTTGATGGCCGTCGCCGTGCTCGTGGTGACGAGCACCCTGCTCCTCGCAAGCTGTGGCGACGACAGTCAATCGTCCGGTAGTGCTGCCAGCTGTGAACCGAAGGAAAGAAAGTTCAGCGCGGATCCAGCAGCGGCAGGCTCGAGGCCGACATTGCCCGAAGCCGATGCCGCCTTGGGTGCCGCTGTCTCGAGCTCATTTTGCTCCGTCTTCACCACGACCTTTCCCGACGGCACCAAGCGGGCCTCGCGTCCTCCCGTGGTCACCCCAAATGAAGCGGCCTGCATCGGCCAAGAGTTGGTTGATCGTCTCGGCGCCGCGCGCGTTCGCGCGCTCGGACTCGGTCTCGGGCCGTGGAGCACCCTCGGAATCGCGCTGTCCAACCAGATCGACCGAAGCGAAGCCGAACGCATCGTCGACACCTTCAAGAATTGCTCGAAGACGTGGAAGCTACTTCTTATCACCAGCGTCACCCAAGGCGCCGACGAGATCAGCGACAAATCCGCCCAGTGCATCAGCGAACAGATCTCTGACGACACAACCCGCACGATCTTCGTCGGCGAGATCGACCGAGCCTACGACGACCCGTCCCAACCCAACGCGCAACCGTATCCGCAACTGGTCGAGCCCCTCGTCGCCGCGTTCGACAAATGCCTCACCCCAACAGAGCAGGCCGCAATGGACTGGAACTGAACACACGTCGATGCGCAAACCCACCTCGACAACACCCGACCGTCCCGGACTACACCAACGTCTGCAAGTGCCAACGCGCACGGCGCAGGATGCGGCGAGCATCATTCACCGGCGCCGCGGATCGAGCCGTTGATCCAGTCGAGCGCCCATCGGCTGGCCTCCGACAGGGTGCGGCGGGCGCCGGTGGCATGGTGCCGATCGAATGACGCTCCGCCCAGCTCGGACCGGGCCCACGTGCGAACGCGATCGAGTTGCGCCGCTTCGGGACCGTATGTGGGAACGTCGTCGCGTTCGCACGAGCCGAGCAGCTCTGCGGCTTCGGTGGCTGCACCGACGCGCATGAGCAAGGTCGTCAGATTGCGCAGCGTCGTCAGGAGATGGGTGTGATTCGCCAAACGCATCCAATGCTGGATCACGCTGGCGAATGCCGCGAGCGATTCATCCGTCTGGCCGACTCGGGCGCGCAGTGAGCACGACGACACGAGCGCCACTCCTTCGAGAAAGGAGTTGCCGACGGTCCGAGCGAACGAGACCGCACGCTCGAGTTGTTCCAACGCCTGATCGGGCGCTCGATCGAGGAGACATTCGCCGATGGCGTACGCGAGCCAACCGCGCGCGGTGGGACTCAGATCGGACGAGTCGAATTCGGCCAGCGCATCGACATCGATATCGGGATCGTCGCGGTACGCCGCGCCGATCGTCGACGAGATCCGTCCCACCGTGGCGTAGTGGGGGTCGCCGTGCAGATCGGCGAGGTCGGCGAGACGCCGGCCAGCGTCGACGACATCGTCGAGGTGACCCTCGTACAGCGCGGTATCGCCGAGTGCTTCGAGAGCTGGCAGGGCGAATCGACTCGTGCCCGCGAGTGCGATGGCACCCTCGGCGAGTGAACGGGCGCGTGCAAGGTTTCCGGCGTTCGCCGCACGCGTTGCGGCCGACGCCAACAGCGACGGGCCGTACTCGCCGCTGTCGCCGATTGCGTCGACGAGCATCTCCGCCCACTGCAATGGTTCGTCGAACAGGCGGGTCTGTGCGTACAGGTGCAGACTGGCCGAGAGCGCGGCGGCGAGCTCCGGATCGGCATCTCGCGCCCAGCGATGCGCGGCTCGGATCTCGGCGAACGACGTTTCGAATGTATGCACCGCGTCGGCTTCGTGGACCGTGCGTAACTTCGCGTCAGCGCTTTCGGCGAGCCGCGTGAACCAACGTGCGTGTTGGAGGCGGAACTGATCGGCGAGACCGCGCTGTGCCAGGCGCGCTGCCGCGTGCGTGCGCACCGTCTCGAGCAACCGGAACCGCACCGGGGACTGTCCTCGATCGATGCTCACCAGTGATCGCTCGGCCAACGTGCGTACTCGGTGCCCGACTCCCGGTCCGAGCACACCGACGATGTCGTCGAGCGTGACCGAGCCCGCGAAAACCGAAAGTGCGGCCAAGGTCTCGGCGTGGTCGTCGTCCAGCAGCGCCTCGGACCATTGCAAGAGCGCGTCGAGGCTGCGATGGCGCTGCACCGACGCTCGGCTCGGTGATTGAAGTTCGTCGAGGCGCTTGTCGAGGATGTCGCGCAGTTCGTCCAGGCCAACCGTCGACAACTGGGCCGCCGCCATCTCGATGGCGAGCGGGAGGCCGTCGAGTCGGCGGACGATGGCGGGTGCGACGTCGGCGATGCGCGCTCGGTCGAGGGTCGGGTACACCGCGCGCGCACGGTCGGTGAAGAGATCGACCGCAGGACCGTGCGGTTCCTCGGTGGCGAGCGGCGCGACACTCCACACGTGCTCGCCGTCGACCGCAAGGCGTTCGCGGCTGGTGACCAGGATGCGCAGCGCCGGTCCGCCGCCGATG
The DNA here is from genome assembly GCA_035525225.1 of Acidimicrobiales bacterium. Classification (GTDB taxonomy): domain Bacteria; phylum Actinomycetota; class Acidimicrobiia; order Acidimicrobiales; family WLNW01; genus DATLFA01. The sequence continues at coordinate 26,740 of DATLFA010000055.1, read as the reverse complement.
AGATGGCGCACGGTCGTCGCGCACTCTTCGATCACGTGCTCGGCATTGTCGAGCACCAGGATGAGATCGAGCTCGCCCGCGCGGCGCAGCGCGTCGGTCACCGAAGTGCCCTCCATCGAAAGACCGAGAGCGGACACCACCGCCGCGGCGACCGACGGTGCGTCGTCGAGACTTGCGAGCTCGACCACCCGGACATCGAGTTGTTGACCATCGACGAGCTCGCGCGCCAACTCGATCGCGAGCCGGGTCTTGCCGACGCCACCCGGGCCGACGAGGGACACGACGCGCGACCGTTCGAGCAGTTCGAGCAGATGGGTGCGATCCGCGTCGCGCCCCACGAACGTCGATGCATAGTGAACGGGCCCGGCGGCGTTGGAAGTGCGGGCTCTACGTTGCGGGATGGGGAGCGGAGCGCCCGCGAGGACATTGCGCTCCGCTTCGCGCAGCTGTGCCGAGGGCTCCAACCCGGCCTCCGCCAGCGCGGCGGTCGCTCGTTGGTACGCGCGAAGTGCTTCGGCCGGCTGCGCCGTTGCGGCCAGCGCGCGGATGAGAGTGACCCATCCGCCTTCGCGTAGTGGCTCGTCGACAACGAACGCCTCGGCCGCCGATACCGCGCGGTCGAGTTCGCCTGCAGCCAACAGTTCGCGTGCCCGCGACTCGAGTGCGGCCGATCGCAGCACTTCCAGGCGGCGCGCCTCCGCACGGACGATGGAGAGGTCCGCGAGATCGGCGAACGGTGGCCCGCGCCAAAGTGCCAATGCATCGTCGAGGAGCGCGACCGCGCGTTCCCCGGACGCATGCGATGCGGCGCGGACCAGTTGCTCGAAGCGGCCCGCGTCGACCTCGGAAGGTGCCACGTCGAGGGCCCAACCCGCGCCGCGTGAGGCCAGCGATTCGCCCAAGTCGTGTCGGAGCCGAGAGATATACGTGCGCAACGAAGTGAGGGCGCTTGCGGGGGGCGCCTCCCAGACCGCGTCGACCAATGTGTCCACCGAGACCGTCTGACCGAGTCGAGCGACGAGCGCTACGAGCACCCGGCGCTGGTTCGGGCTTCCCACGACGCGGGCGGCACCGTGCGGATCGGAGATCTCGATCGCGCCGAGCACGCGCACGCGCATCAGGCCAGCGTAGTTCGACAGCATGCAGTGCGGGCGCTGCGATCACGCTGCGACTCCGCTGCGATCGACGGCTTCACACTTGCAGCAGCAAGAAAGGGAGAATGAAAATGCAAACACGAGAACACGCAGCCCGCGGCGTGAAGACCAAGCCGGCGACGGACCTCTACGTCGAGTCGTGGGGCACGGGCACGCCGGTCGTGCTGGTGCACGGATCGCTGGCTACCGGCGCGGAGGAGTGGGAAGTCCAACGGCCGCTGGCCGACCAAGGCTTCCGCCTGCTGGTGCCCGATCGGCGAGGCTTCGGCAAGAGCCCTGCCGCCGAGGGCGAGGACTTCTTGCGCGACGGCGACGACATGGCGGAGTTGATGGGCGACGGCGCCCATCTCGTCGGGCATTCCTATGGCGGCCTCGGCGCCATGATCGCGGCCGCCCGCCGGCCCGACGCGACTCGATCGCTGACCCTGCTCGAGCCCGCCGCCTTGGCGTTGGGTCAAGACGATTCTGCGGGGCGGTCACTCATCGAAGAGTTTCGCCGTATCTGGGAACTCGACCTTCCCGACGAGGAGTGGGTCGTCCACTTCCTCGTGGCCGCCGGGAGCAACCCCGATGAGTTCCCGCCCGACTTCCTCGCCGTGGCCAAGCCGCTCGTACCGCTCCTGCGCCACGCGCGACCGATTTGGACCTCTGACCTGCCTCTGGCCGAGCTGGCGGCGGCCCCATTTCCAAAGTTGGTCGTCTCCGGCGGGCACAGCGCCGGCTTCGACGCCATCTGCGACAACCTGGCGCAACGCATCGGCGCTTCCCGAGCCGTCGCCGCCGGCGCCGGCCACGAAGTCCAATTCAGCGGCGCACCCATCAACGAGGCGTTGCTGTCCCTCTGGCGCACCGCCTGATAGATCTGAACAAAGGAGAAGGATTCATGAACACTCGAATGCTGACACCGGCCACGACCGTCGACGCCCACGGCAACGTGGCGACCGGCGATGCGACCGCGGTGGCACTCTACGACGCGGCACTCGACCGGCTGCTCCGATTCCACCCCGACGTCATCGAGCTGAGTGGTCGCCTGGTTTCGGAGCATGCCGAATGCGCGATGGGCCACGCGCTCGCCGCCTATCTCGGCCTCATGTCGACCGAGCCCGGCGATGCCGAGGCTGCCCGTGCATCTGCATCGACGCTGCGCGCCGGGCCGGCGACCCCGCGCGAGCGAGCGCATCTGGCGGCAATCGACGCGTGGTCCAGTGGCGACTGGCATGGCGCGGCGCGCGTGCTCGACCAGCTGCTCGTGCAGTGGCCGACCGACGTCCTCGCGATGATCTTCGGTCACCAACTCGACTTCTTCGTCGGTGACGCGCACAACTTGCGTGACCGTGTCGGGCGTTCGTTGCTCGCGTTCGATCCCTCACACCCCCACGTCGGTTTCGTCAAGGGCATGCACGCGTTCGGACTCGAAGAATCGGGTCACTATCAGGCGGCGGAGGCCAGTGGCCAGGCCGCCCTCGACGCACATCCCGACGACGTCTGGGCCGTGCACGCCATCGTGCACGCGTACGAGATGCAGGGCCGAGTCGATGACGGCATCCGCTTCCTCACGGAGCGGGAGCGCGATTGGGGCAGTGGCAATCTCTTCACCGTCCACAATTGGTGGCATTTCGGCTTGTTCCAGCTCGAGGCCGGGCGCCCCGGCACCGCGCTCGAGATCTACGACCGGGAGATCCACCACGCGCAATCCGCAGGGATCGCGCTCGAGATGCTCGATGCGAGCGCGATGTTGTGGCGCTTGATGCTCGACGGCATTGACACTGGTGCGCGGTTCGCGTCGCTCGCCGACGCCTGGGCCAACTGGTCCGATGGCGCCCCGTGGTATGTCTTCAACGATCTGCACGCGACGATGGCGTTCGTCGGGGCCGGACGCATGGACGAGGCGCGGCAGTTGGTGGCGCGCTCGACCGAAGTCGCCCAACATCCGAGCACGGCGTCGGACTCGAACCGATGGATGACCGAGTCGGTCGGCCTGCCGGCGTGCCGAGCGGTGCTCGCGTTCAGCGAGGAACGCTACGACGACGTGTTGAACGAGCTCACTCCGATCCGTGCCACGTTCAACCGTTTCGGTGGGTCGCATGCGCAGCGCGACGTCCTGCAACGCACGATCGTCGAGGCGGCCATCCGCAGCGGCAACTCGTTGCTGGCTCGCGCCTTGCTGCGCGAGCGTCTGAGCATGCGTGGCTCGAGCGTGTACTCGTGGTCGCGGTACGCGCAGACACTGCGCGATGTTGGCGACCAGACGGGCGCAGCAACGGCAGAACAGCACGCGACCATGTGGCGTGAGCGGTTCGCCGCAGTCTGACTTGCCCGCTGCCACTGTTGTGGAGTCCGCCGCCTATTCGGTCTGCAGGATCGGGGCGGCGGACGCGCGTCCAGCGGCGCGCCCAGCCATGCCCGCCGCAACATTCGCGAACGCCAGCGCCGCCATCGCCGTACCGATGAGAAAGAGAACCGACACTCGGGGTGCGGACGCTACGCCGGTGTTGTCCGAAACGGCGCGCCAGATCAGCCGACCGACGACGATCCCACCGGGAACGCCGACCGCAATCCCGATGCTTGCGACCGTCGTCGCGTGCCACGCGATTGCGGCCGCGAGCTGACGGCAAGTGAACCCGAGCGTCTTGAGCACCGCGTGCTCGCGTTGCCGGCGTCGGATGGAGGTCACGAGCGCATAGCCCAGCGCGGCCGCACCGAGGAGCGCCAGAAACGCGGCGAGAAAGGTCGGTAGGTGGTCGACTTGCTGGAGACGTCGCACCTCGAGGGGGAGTCGCGGACCCTCGACGCCGATCGAGCCTGGATCTCCTATATCAGGAAGCAGCGCGAGCCGCTCTTCGATGACACGCGGATCGTTTCCGTCGGCGATTGTGGCGACGACCCACGCATGGCTGAGTGCGAACGCCGGATCGTCGACGCGGTCGAGGCCCGCGCCGGTGAGGATTGCGCCGTCGGCGACCGCCTGTGAGTCTCCGAGCGACGGAATGACCACGCGACCGACAATCCGATACGATGCCGAGCCGCCCGGTCCTTCGACGTTCACCTGGTCGCCGATGCCGCGCTTCACGGTGGTGAACGTGTCGCTACCCAGAGCGATCTCGTCCGCCGCTTGTGGCGCGCGCCCGTCGAGCTGCGTGGCTGCGATCGATCCTCGCATGGACATATAGCCGAAGGCATTGATCGGATGGCCCTCGACCTCGACGACCAGATTGCAGATCCCTCCAACTGCTTCGAGACCGGGCTCGTCCTCGACCCGCGTTCCGAGAAGGCCACTGCACGGCCGATTGGGGTCCGGACGTTCGGCGCGGTTGTCGTCCACCGCGACGTCCCATCCGACGCCGAACAAGATGGGTGTGCTCGACAGATGATCGAGGCTCGGACCGAACATGGACACTGACACGACGCCGAGCACGGCGACGGTCACGGCAACCAAAGTGGAGCGCACCGGGGTCGAGCCGCGACCTCGCCGCGGCACGAGCGCCGCGCGAAGTCCGACACCAAGCGAGGGTGTGAGGCTGACGACTTCGAATACGCGACCCACGACCGACCGCCGTACCGAGATCCGGTCCTTCGCCCGACGCGCGTGCCGCCAAGCGACGAGAAATGCCATCGAGGAAAGGACAGCGATCAACGCGGCGGCACCTCCGACGAGCACGAGCACGTCGAACTGGCGCCCGGTCGAGGGATCCGCCCGACGGGCCAAGCCGATGGGCATCAGCGTCGACGCGAGCCACGCGCCGACGACCGCAAGCGCGGCACCGGCGACGATCGCGCCCAGCGCCGGAAGTACCATCGCCAGTGCGCGCTGTGCGCGAGTGAGACCGAGCGCCTGCCAGATGTCGAACCGTTCGGAACCGAAGGCGATGAGACGCGCCACGACGAATCCGATGACGGCGATCGCGGCGATCGCGGCGATGCCGGCGAACAATGCGAGCGCGATCGCCAGCACGTCGATCGACTCCCGCACGCCGCTGGTCGACACGGCAGTCGGCTCGATTTCGTCGATCACCGCCTCGGGATCATTGCCGATGGTCTCCCGCAGCACCTGGACAAAGCCGGGCACGCCCGTGGATCCGTCGTGCAACCGCACGAGCATCACGTCTATATAGATGCCGATGCGATCGCCGTACTTCTCGACGAACGCGTGCGAGAGCAACAAGATGCCGCCGGCGTCGCCCTGCTGGCTCAAATCGACCGGAGAACGGCTGATCCCGACCACTTTCATCGAAATGTGGGGGCCATTGGGTTCGGGGATCGGCGTGCCAACCTCGCCGATCAACGCCTGGATCTGCTCGGGCGCGAACGTCACGAGCTCGAGCGAATCGCCGACCCCGAGACCTTGCTGCTCTGCCAGCGGCTCGCCGATGACAATTTCTTCCGGCGCCCCGGCAGCAACGTCACGTCCCGCCACGATCCTGGTGCGCGCGATGTCGCGGAACACGACGTCGTCGGTGGGAGCGCCCGCTGCGACAAATGTGCCGTTCGCCAGCTGCAGCGCCGGAGCGTGGACGATCGCGGCCGCCTCGACGCCGGGGATGGCCCTGACGGTGTCGACTGTCGAGGGGCCCATCTCTCGGAAGAACACGAGTACGTCGTAGGCGCGAGTCGAGACGGTGAAGCGGTCGAACGAACTTGCGGTCCGCCTGGCTCCGGCAGCCGCGCTGAACACCACCGTGCCTGCGACCGCGACGACGAGCGCGAGGACCACCGCTTGACGCCAGCGATGCGCGACGTCCGAGCGTGCACACATCAATACTGCGCGCATGAACGCCATTCAGCCACACAACCCTTGGACGAAACAAGGTTGCCGGCACACCGCGAGTGGTGGTGCTGACTTCCTACACACGTCACCCTGTGCCGTTCGTTCACTCTTCTGGGTGAACGGCCTATTACGACTCGGCCGATGCGCGGCGGATCGCTCGCTGTCGTATCCTCGGCAGTCGTGAGCGCACGCACCCGCATCGGTGGTCAGGCGGTGCCCGAAGGCGTGATGCTACGGGGATCGCGCGGCTGGGCCGTCGCCGTGCGCCGGCCCGACGGCGAGATTGTGGTCCGACGGCAAGCTCTGCGCGCGCGCATGGGCTGGTCACTGCACCGGGTGCCACTTCTCCGAGGGTTGCTGATGCTGTTCGCAGCGCTACCTCTCGGCGTGCGCGCGCTGCTCTGGGCGTCGAGCCAGGCAGGCGGGCACACAACCGACGAGCTGCAGCGCACTCGCGGGCGTCGGGCGATGGTCAACGCGGTCACGCTTGTCTTCGGCCTGGCCTTTGCATGGTTCCTGTTCGGTTGGCTCCCCGCGGCGGCCGCGCGGGTCGTCACTTCACAAGTGACGGCAGCGGCGTGGGTCGAAGCCATCTTCCGTATTGGTGCGATAGGCCTCTATATCGCTTTGCTCAACCTGCTACCCAGCGTCCGGCGCGTCTTCGGTTATCACGGAGCCGAGCATCAGGTCGTGGGAGCGTACGAAGCGGGCCTCGAGGTAACACCCGCGTCTGCTGCGAACTTTCCCCGGTTACATCCTCGTTGCGGCAGCACGTTCGTAGTGCTACTCGCGTTGTGCCATGCGCTGCTGCGAGGATTCGTTCCGGCGTCGATACCGGGAGGATCCGTGGTGCGCGCCTTGGCGCTGCCGATCTCGATCATGATCGCGTTCGAACTACTGAGTCTGGGCGCGCAGAAACCGGGCACGTGGTGGACGAGAGCGCTCCTATCGCCTGGGACCGCTCTACAACGTCTCACAACGCGCCCGGCCTCCCATGATCAACTGGAAGTTGCCTGTGTTGCGCTGAATGCTGTGTTGTCTCTCGAGCAGTCGTCGCTAGAAGACCACGATCAACAGCAGGATGATCAACAACAGGACGAGCAAACCGCCACCTACGTACATGGTGCCTCCCTTCGAGTGTCCTAGTTGTTTCCCGAAAACGGTCTGCCCAAACGTCGGCGGGCACCATTGATCCCGCGCGGTCAGCGCCAAGAGACGTGCTCGTCGAGCACGCGCCGCAATTCGGTGGGACTCCAGAACGCGGAGCCCTTGGCCTTCGGCCGGTCGGCTTCGGTGAGAGCGGTGTGCACGAGTGCGATCGGGGGGCCGATTTGCGCGGCGATCGGTGCGAGGCGATCGAGTTCGAAGTGGTAGAGATCGGCCGCGGTGCTCGTGAACATCTGCCGGCATTCGTCGACCGAGAACCCGCTGAAATTGATCCGCAACGACTCGATCGTCAGCCCGCAAGAACCCTCCTCGTGTGGCGCGTCGTGACCCCACATGATGCGGTCGGTGCCGATCACGTTGATGTACGGCACATCGAAGGGCGACAACAGACTGGCGCCGATATAGCAATTGCGGCGGAAGTACTCGATCGGAGTGAGACTCAGACCTTCGACGATGTCGGACCCGAACGTGCGGAAGAAGTTCAGCTGCGTTGGATCGTCCGCGAAGCGTGACTGCAGCACTCGCAGTTGACGGGTGATCCGTTCGAGGTCTTCGACAACCCAACGCAGACCGGGCATCTCCGTCCACACGAACTTCAGCTCGGGATGCCGCTCGAAAACGCCGCCGACGATGAGATGGCCGAGAGTGAGCCGAGTCCACAGCTCGTGGTCGACATAGGCCACCGATCGGTGCACCGGTAGATTGCGAACGGTGTCGGGACTGCCCGAACCCTGGTGTTGATGGACCGGCAGACCACATTCGGCTGCGGCTCGCCATAGCGGGTCGTAACGCTCGTGGTAGAAGGGCTCGACCGGATGATTGGGCGGCACTGCCGGCAGCATGACGCCGCCGATGACGTCGTACTGACTCGCCCAACGCAGCTCGTCGACCGCCGCGTCGACGTCGTTCGGAAGGAGCTGGATCAACCCACGGCGTCGGTCGGGCAGCGCCTGGCAGAACTCGACCAGCCAACGATTGTGGGCGCGGAGTCCGGCCCATCGCCGATCGAACTCGGCCCGATCCCGAGGTGTGCCGCTCAGGTGGGCGAGCACGTCGAAGAACGGCGGCAGCGTGTTCGGAAAGATGACTTCACCGCACACGCCTTGTCGGTCCATGGCCGCCAACCGATCCGCGCTGTCCCAGTTGGTGGTGTCGGCGGTGTTGTGCCATGGATTGACGACGGCCGCGAGCCATGCGTCGAACTCGTCATGCAGATCGCGATCCAGGTAGTCCTTGTACTGCGCGTTCTGCGCGCCCGCGTGCGCATCGGACGACAGAATCAGATAGCGGTCGAGCGCATCCCACTTGGTCATGGCTGCTCCTTTGGGACTGGTCGCCAGCGGCCCGGTCGCCACGCTTCGAAAGTTGGGGCAAGCATAGATCGCGCCACCCGCGCGGTCAGGTCTGCAGATCGAAAAGTGTGTCGGCGAGGTGGTGCAGTTCGGTTTCCCATGACTCGGCTGCGACGTTGGGTCGCACCACGAACTTCGTCACGCCGCTGTCGACATAGCATCGCACGGGGTCGCGCAATGCGGTTGCGCCGACCGATACCGAGCGCGAGTCGGGTCGATGCTCGGCCCAGTCGGAATGTCGGACAGCCACAAGGTGTCGAAGTCCAGTGCCTCGAGTTGCTCGATCAGTTCCACAAAGCGCGTGCGTCGAAGGTGAAACCACCTGGCGCGACGGCGAAACGCACCTTCATACCGACGACCGTACAGCGCGTAACACCTGCCGGCGCTTCGATGTGTGCCTTCACGTCGATGCATCGCGAGCGGCACTCCTCGCAGGCTCGGGCTACGTCCACCCTAAGACCGAAGTGGTGGAGCGAATTCGACTGTGAGCAGGTGTCAACGAGGCGGCGAAGCGGTGAGGGAGTCAGGGGGTGCTGGCCTCACTCGCGGGTGGTGGCCGCACCCTCGTCGGGGAGGAGCAATTTTGGGAGGATGCCTGCTGAATGGATCGCGTCGCTACGCCCGTGTTGGTCATCGACGACCAGGCACCGTTCCGGTCGATCGCGCGCACCGTGATCTCGGTGCCCGATGCGATGTTGATGGACATCGACCGCCTGGGCATGTCTGGGTTGGAAGCGACTCGTCGGATCGTCGCGGTGGCGCCTTCGACCGTGGTGGTCTTGTTGTCGACCTACAGCGACCGGGATCTTCTGGAGCCGGAGGTGACTCGCGGGGCGTTGCGCTCCGTCCACAAGGCGCAGTTCGGCCGCGATGTGTTGGCTGACGTTGGGGGGCAGCGTAACAAGACGACCGGGGGTGGGTCGTGAGAGCGGCGTGGGCGTGGGCGCGGGCACAGCTGCGGCACCGGCTGGTGATGTTGTTGGCTGTTGGAGTGCTGGCCGGCGTCGCTGGCGCGGCGACATTGGCCGCGGTGGCCGGGGTGCGGCGCACCGCGACGGTCTTCGACCGGCATCACGAGCAGGTGAACGGCGCGCACGTGAGTGTCGGACCCGATTTCGACCCGCAGTACTTCGTGCCCGGCGTTCTCGACCCCTATTACGAGATCGAGGGTGTCGAGGACTACTCCGAGGTGTTGTTGTTGGCGATGCGACCGGTCGGCAGCGATTTCCTCTTCTTGTTCGATCGCACAGTGGTCGGTGCCGTCGATGATCGGCTTGGAACTGAGCTGGACCGTCCGCGCATCGTGGAGGGGCGGGTCTTCGACCACGGTCGTGACGACGAGGTGGCGTTGAGCGAGGAGTACGCGGACGCGGTTGGCGTCGGGGTCGGTGACGTGATCCGTTTCGAGTCCTGGAGCAAGGCGGCGGTGGCGGCGGCCTTCGAGAACAACTTCCGCATCGGCCCGCCCGACGGGCCCGTGGTGGCGGTGACCGTTGTGGGCATCTTCCGCGAGGTCGAAGCCTTAGTGTCCCGCCAGGTGGTGCCGGGCACGGCGGTGCTGCCTGCCGCATTCACTCGCCGGTGGGGGCCGGAGATCGGTGTGGGCTACTTGGGAGGGGCGGTGCGTCTGAAGGCTGGGGACGCGGGGTTCGAGTCCTATCGCGACGCGGCTGCCCTCGTGAGCGAGAAGGTTGGCCTCGGACTGCGGGTGGAGCGGCTTACCGGTGACGCCGCCCAGGTCTCCGGTGCCATCGATGCCCAGGTCCTGGCCCTGTGGGTGTTCGCCGCGGTCACCGCGGCCGCGGGCGCGGTAGTGGTATGGGCGGCGCTGTCGCGGCAGTTGTCGTTCGCGAGCTCCGATCAGATGACGCTGAGCGCGATCGGGCTGACGCGGCCTGAACGGGGCCTGGCGGTGGTCTTGGTGGGTGTGCCGGTCGCGCTCGTGGCCGCGGTGGTTTCGGTTGGATTGGCGTTGGGGGCTTCGGGTTTGTTGCCTATCGCGACGCCTGGCCGTCTCGAGCCGGATCCGGGCCTGCGGGCGGATGTATGGGTGCTTTCGGCAGGCGGCGCGGCTGTCGCTATGACCGTCGTGGTGTCGACTGCTGCGGCCGGCGTGTCGGTGACCCGGATCGCGCCCACCGCGCCCGTCGGGTGGGCCCGCGCCGGTGTCGGTATGGCCTTGGCTGGCTGCTTCGGGGGGTCCCCGCCGGGATCGATCGGTGTGCGTCACGCGCTCGATGGGCGGTGTGGACCGCAGGCGGTTCCGACCCGTTCGACGCTGGTGGGCTGCGCCGTTGGTGTGACGGGGGTCGTGGCCGCGCTGTCGTTCGCAGCCAGTCTCGCGCATCTCACCAATACCCCGCGTCTGTACGGCTGGGCCGCGGACGCGGGATTCTGGCCCGACGGCGGCCACGACGCCTGGCAGGAGGTGGCGGGGCGGCTCGAAGCAGATCCTGACATCGCCGAGCTGGCTACGGTGATCGCAACCGAGCTCGTCGTCGATGGACAGACGACGCCTACCGTCGTGTTGGAGCTGCGCCGCGGTGACCCCTTCAACGTGATCACGTCGGGTCGCGCGCCTCGGGCACGCGACGAGATCGCGGTCGGAGCCAACCCCGCCGACGCACTCGCGGTGGGGTTGGGAGACCGAGTCTCGGTTGCCACAGCGGATGGATCCCTGAGCCCCCACACGGTCGTGGGCACCGCTGTGCATCCCAATGACTTCGACGGGTACCGCAGCCAGATCACGGTGCTCGGCGATTCCACCGAGCCTTTCCTCGTCGGTGACGAAGGCCCCGGGTACGGCGTGCTGGTGCGCTTCGCAGACGGGGTCGACCCCGCAGTGGTGATTGACCGCTACCGCGCCGAAGGGATCGATGCGGTCGTCGGTGGAATGCCGCCGCGAGCGGTGACGAACCTGGACGAGGTGCACTTGTTCCCACTGGTGTTGGCAGCGCTGTTGGGCATGCTGGCCACGGTGTTCTTGCTGCATGCCTTGACGCTCAGCGCCCGTCGACGCGGTCTGGAGCTGGCCGTGCTCGCGACCCTTGGCTTCACCCGGCGACAGCTGCGCATGATCGTGCTCTGGCAGGCCACGACTATCGCGGTGGTGGCTTTGGCAGTGGGTGTACCACTCGGTGTGGGGATCGGTCGGATCGCCTGGGCGACCCTGGCGGAGAATCTCGCCGTGGTGACCGAACATCGCCTGTCGGCGTGGTGGGTGCTGTGGGTTGTCGGAGTGATCGGCCTGGCCCTGGTGCTCGGTCTGGTCGCCAGCCGACGGGTGACCCGGCTGCGCCCCGCGGCCGAGCTTCGGGCGGCGATGCTGGAGTGAACTTGGAATGGATCCAAAGCGCGCGCGCTGCCGGACGTGGCGGTTGTCGGCGGGTCCGGGGCGAGCAGCGAACCCAGAAACACGGACCATGATCACCTGGGCTACGGTCACGCCGGTGTCGATCAGCCCGCTCGAGGCCCTCGCCGGCAACGCACTCTTGGAGGCCGGGTCGTCGCATCGAACGGAAAAGCCTGCACAGTGTGAACCAAGGAGCACCATGACCCGACCAACATCACCTGGACGCGAGTTCCGGCTGATCTCGGCCGACGGACATGTGTCCGAGCCGCGGGATCTCTACGAGTCGCGGACACCCCAGAAGTGGAGGGATCGCGTCCCTCACGTGGAACACCGGCAGGATGGAGACTTCTGGGTCATCCCAGGTTCGAGCTTTCCACCGAGCCCGATCACTGACCTCACGCCCGGAACGTACGACCCCAAGGCGCGCCTCCTCGATCTCGATGCCGATGGCATCGACGCCGAGGTCCTCTTTCCCAACGCCGGCCCCGACTTCGCACGGGCCGACCAGGATCCGGAGTTCCATCTCGCGATGGTCCAGATCTACAACGACTGGATCACCGAGTTCGCCGCGGTCGACCCGAACCGCTTCGGCGCCTGCCCGATCCTGCCCGAGATCGGCGCAGACGTCGCGGTGGCCGAGATCGAGCGTCTCGTCGCCCGCCCGGGGATCGCCGCGTGGCTGCTCAAGAGCTACCCGCACGGTGACAACTTCTTGAACGCGAGTGACGACCCGGTCTGGGCCGCGATCGAGCAGACCGGGAAGCCGGCAACCATGCACATCGGGCTGCGGGCCAACGCCGGCTTCAACTTCGCGACCCCACTGCCCGGCACGCTGCACTTCCAGGACGCGCCCGGCCGCATGCTGGAGATCATCTTCTCCGGCATGCTCGACCGGTTCCCGACCCTCAACGTCTTCCTCGCCGAAGTCGACTGTGGCTGGTTGCCCTACTTCGCGCAGGTGTCCGACGACAACTACCTACGCCGCACTCGCAGCGAGGTGCACGACATGTGGGAGACCCCCAAGCTTCCTCGGCTACCGAGCGACTACATGCGCGAGCGGTTTCCCGCGTCATTCATCACCGATCCGTTTGCGGTGAAGAACCGGCACGCGGTCGGTGTCGAACGGATGCTCTGGTCGAGCGACTATCCGCATCTGACGACCGACTGGCCCTACTCATGGAAGACGGTGCACCTCACGTTCGCCGACGTACCCGAGGACGAGCGCTACGCGATCCTCGCCGGGAACGCGGAGCGCCTGTTCGGCTTCGGTCTCGACGCGTAGGGGACACGGAGGTGATGCATGGACGTGATCATCGAGCGCGATCAGGTGGTCGAGATGCGCGACGGCACCATCTTGCGCGCCGACGTCTATCGCCCGACCGAGCAGGGCGTGTACCCCGCGGTGATGGAGCGCATCCCCTACGGCAAGGATGGCGCCCGGGCGAGCCAGATCCTCGACCCGGTCGCCGCGGCCGCGTCGGGCCTCGTGGTGGTGGTGCAGGACACCAGAGGCCAGGGACGCTCCGAAGGCTCGGCGTTCTATCCGTTCCGTGACGACTTCGACGACGGCTTCGACACCTCGGAATGGATTGCTCGGCTGCCGTTCTCGAACGGTCGTGTCGGCGCCTTCGGCGTCTCCTACGGCGGCAACTCTTCTTGGCAGGCGGCGGTCGCGGCGCCGCCGTCGCTCGGCGCGATCGCCCCGGCGCAGTCGCCGATCGACTGGATGGACGGCTGGAAGATCCTCGCGCGCGACGACGTCCTCAAGTGGGGCCTGACCCTCGGTTGGACGCTGGGTTCCATCGCCGAGTCGCAGGTCCGCAAGTACGCCCGCGACCAGCGCGAGTTGGCGCAGAAGCTCGAGGCGCTGGCGTCGTACATGGACGATTTCGCGAAGCTCGCGGCGACCGTCCCGCTGACCTCGGTGGCGACGATGCTGCGCGAGCTCGTCGGGCCCGGCGACGCCACCGGTGGCGCGCCACTCGGCTACTTCGACGACGCCCTGCACCGCCGCACTCCTGCGGAGTGGGACGCGGGCCTGGGCTTCCCGCGCTCGCACGAGCGCGTGCAGGTGCCGGTGTTCCTCACCGCCGGCTGGTACGACGTGATCCTCGGCCACGACCTAGAGCACTTCGTTCGGATGCGCCGTGGCGGTGCGACGCTCGAGGCGCGGGAGGAGACGCGCCTCCTCGTCGGGCCCTGGTCGCACAGCAACTTCACGAACGTGGTCGGCCAGCTCGACTACGGGCGCCGGGCGATGGGTGCGTCCCTCGACATGGGCCTTGGTATCTCGGGGACCCTCATCGGCTGGTTCAAGTCCAAGCTCGGACAGCCGGTGCAGCCCGAAGGGGGCCCGAGGGTTCGGCTGTTCGTCCAGGGGATCAACCGCTGGCGCGACGAGAACGACTGGCCCCTGTCAGCTGCTCGTCCGGTTCCCTGGTTCCTGCGGGCGGGCGGACGACTGTCGCCGGAAGCACCCGGGCCCGAGGAGGGGACCGATGCGTTCGTGTTCGACCCGCTGGACCCGTGCCCGACCTGTGGTGGCGACCTCGTCAAGCCGCCGCTCTACCCGCCGGGGCCGGTCGATCAGCGTTCCATCCTCGGACGCCGCGACGTCCTCGTCTATACGTCCGACGTGCTCGAGCGCGACGTCCAGGTCATCGGCCCTGTCGTCGCGCGACTCACCGTGGCGACGACCGGCAAGGGCACCGACTGGGTCGTGAAGGTCTGCGATGTCGACCCGGGCGGGCGAACCGTCAACGTCTGCGACGGCATCGCGAGGTCGCAGCCGTCGACCACTGCGGACGGCCGACCGTTCGAGTGCGAGGTGGACCTCTGGGCGACGGCGATGGTGTTCTGGGCCGGGCATCGCATTCGAGTGATCGTCACGTCGAGCGACTTTCCTCGATACGAGCGCAACCCAAATACCGGGCAAGCGCCATGGGAGGCAACGGTCTTCGAGCCGGCGTTGCAACGCGTGTTTCACGACTCTGCGCGCGTGTCTTGCGTCGTCCTGCCCATCGTCAGCTGAGCCGATCACAAGGAGACACCAACCCCGTGCAGAGACGAGGACCCCCGAGCGCGTTCGTCATCAGCCAGACCGCCTTCGACCGAGAGGGCGAGATCGACTGGTCGATGTTCCGCGCCCACCTGCGCCGGCTCCGCGAGTCGGGGATCGGCGTCTACGCCGGTGGCGGAGGCAGCGGGGAAGGGCACACGCTGCTGCCCCACGAGGTCCAAGAGTTGCTCGCCGTCGCGGCCAAGGAGCTCGTGGGGAAGGTACCGGCCAGGGCGATGGGTGTCGAGCCTCGCACCGCCCGCCAGATGATCGAGTTCTGCCGGCTGGTCAAGGCCTCCGGGCTCGACGCAATGCAGATCTACAGCCTCGATATGGGCCACCTCGGCCAGCCCGGGCCGGGCGAGTTGGACCTCTACTTCAGCGAGGTGCTCGATGCGATCGACCTCCCGTCGATCATCTCGACGCACTACTCGGTCGGGTACATGATCCCGGTCGACCTGTTGTGCAGCCTGTGCGAGCGCTACGACTCGGTGATCGGCATCAACTGCTCGATCGGCCAGGACTTCACCTACTTGGTGCGGCTACTCGCCGAGCTCCCCCCGCACGTCGAGGTACACGTGGGGGGCCCGATGCACACGCTCTCGGCGCTCGCCATGGGCGCGACTGGTTACCTCACGAGCGAGGCGAACCTCGCCCCGAAGCTCGCGCAGAGCCTGGTGGAGCTCTACGCGAAGGGTGACTACGCGGGGGCCGAGGAGGCGTATAGCAAGGTGGTCCGGATCTTCTCGATGGCGATGGCGGGCCTCGGGGGCGGCAAGGCAATGCAGAACGCCCTGGGGCTGCCGGGAGGGTTTCCCCGACGCCCGCGGGTCGACCGGTCTACGCCGGAGAGCATCGCGCGCTGCCGGCAGATGCTGGCCGAGATCGGGATCCCTGAGCTCGGGCCGTACCTCCAGCGAACCGCAAGCTGAGCGTTCGGTTCTCCGTTGAAGATCCCACATAGAGCGACTGAACTCCCACCTTATGGAGTTTCCTGCCCATGATCCAGAGATCCACAGCTCTTCGACGTAGGTCGGTCAGCCGAGCGCGCTCGCGGTTAGTCGCGCCTCGCGCGACGCCGAACACCGAATCGGAGTACCTGTCAACGCGATCATCGTGGGACCGACAGAGTGGTTCTCTCCCGAGGGCGGGTCTTTCCTCGCTCAGATCAAGGCTGAGCCACTCGTGCGTGTGGCCGTCGATTCGGTGAGTAGTGGCTGAGCCCGAATCGGTAGTTGATTTGGTGGCGATGCGACGCATCTTGCGCGTGCGAACATCGCCGGGCTTCGTTACAAGCGCGTAGCCGCCTCGGCTGGCGGTAGGGGTTGCGCTCGCTTCCTTCAGAGCGCTCAGGAAGCTGACTCGAATCGTCGTATCGGGCAACTCGACAATGGCGGAGACCGCTCCGTCAACAGAGCAGTACAGGGTTGAGGTGTCGGCGCCCTCGACGACGAACGTATCCACCGAATCGTCGAGATTGTTGCGGATCGGTGTCGACTTGGTCGACTTATGTTACGATTTCGACTCGCGTCGGCTGTCGGCGGGCAAAGCCGACCCTGCGCAGGTGGTGACCGAAAGGAAACCTGCATATGGACAAGAAGTGCGCTCGCAGCTCGTTCCGCGGTCGACGCAGGTTCGTCATCGCCGGGCTCGGCGTACTGCTGATGATCATCGCCTCAGCCGGTACGGCACCGGCGCAGCGAGGCGGGAGCGCGATGTTGGTAGAAGCCGAGGCAACCAAACGAGGGCGTCGGCCAACCACGACGACAACGACGACGACAACGACGACGACGACAACGACAACGACTGCACCAACCACCACGGCAACGATGGGTTCGGACACGCCGATGTGGCACGCGGACGCCGACGCCGACGTCGACTTCGGTGACAGCACCTTGTATTGGGACAAGGAAGTGGATTCGGGAGTGATGTCACGGTTGAGCATCGTGAACGATCCCAAAGGCCTCAACGGCAAGGTGTACAAGGCCTACTTGGTTGCCGACGAGATCAACCGCGGCGACAACCGAGCCGAGTTCGCGGAAGCGCTCATGGGTGACGGCGACACGGAGTTGGAGTTGGGCGTCGATTCGAGTGCAGCCGGATCCACGAAAGAGATTTACTTCGGTTGGAAGTCGCTTTTCGGTGGCGATATCGCAATTGACGAGAGCAGCAGCAACGACGGCAACTACATGCAACTCAAAGGTGATTCTTCGTGCGGAGGTCCAGCGATTGGGTTGACGGTCAAGTACGGTCGTCTCACACTCCGCTCCGAGCGATACCTGATCGAGTACAACGGGACAGCGTGGAACGGTCCACCGCTCTCGTCACTGATGAACGGGCACTACCACAGCTTCGTTCTGCACGTGAGGTTCTCGAAGGTCACCTCGGAAGGCTTCTTGGAGGTCTGGTTGGACGGCGTGCGACAAACGATGTCGAACGGCGAGAACCGGATCTATTTCCCGACCATGTGCCCGAAAGACACGTTCGTCTACCCGAAACTCGGTGTGTACGGCATGGACGTCGGTATTGGCTCTGGCCCAACCCACTGGTTCGACAACCCGCGCATCGGCAGGACGTTCGAATCGGTCAAACAATAGAGGGCGCGTTGTCATCGGCGTTCGCTCTGGGCTGACTAATGGCTTCGGCCAGTGCGGCGCGCGGCCGTTTGCGCCAGACATTTTCGGTTCTCTTTGCAAGCGTCTCTTACGTGGTGCTGAAGCGGATGCGTCAGCGGTGTCACGGTAAGAAGAGGGTCGCTCGCGATGCGATCGAGGTTGCGGCTTCGTTGTGGTCGAAGGCCCGCGACGCCGGACCTCGGTCTCAGCCGACAATGCCCAGTTCGTTACCGCGTCGCACTGCGTCTCGACGGCCCGTGACCTGGAGCTTCGAGAGGACAGCCGAGACATGGTGATCGACCGTCTTCGGTGAGAGAAACAGGCGTTGGGCAATCTCGGCGTTGGTAGAGCCGTCACTCAACAGATGCAGGATTTCGACCTCGCGGTTCGTAAGCCCGGCGGGGTTGGCCCGAGTGCTCTCGCGTCGACGGGTAGGGATCGTCGTGGCACCTTTACGCCGGAGATCCTGACGGACTTTTGCCGCCACCTCGTTGGCACCGAGTAGGTCGAGTACATCGAGGCCTACTCGAGTGCTGTCGGGAGTTCCTATGTCGACGAGGGCGAGAGCGCGTTCGTACGGTGCGCCGAGTGTCGCCCACATCGTGGCCGCAGCTGCGAAATCACCACTGATCTGCAGCTGATACGGCTCGGCGACGTCGCTGGATATGTCCAGTGTCGGGTCGGGTCGAGGCGATGTAACCACGATGCGAGCTCGCCACGCGCCCACTCCAGACCGGCGCGTGTGGTGCGCTGCAGAAGGTCTCGACACTCTTCGAGGCGGTCATCACTTTGGCCTTTGAGCCACGCGCGCTCCACAAGCGCAGCAGCAGCAGGCAGCATCCTCATCGGCTCGGCGAGCCGGGACGCCAGCTGCCACGCCCCTTCCAGGTCCGCATCGGCATCACCACCCGTGCGGAGTCGGACAAGTCCGCGGAGCAGGTGCGGCCATGTGCGAGCGAGTGGGGAGCTCGGCCCGGACAGCACGGTGTCAGCATCGACGACGGCCTCGCGCCAGTCACCTTCGATCAGCTTCAGCCGGCCGCGAGCGCCGAGCTGCCACACATGGCAGATCGGGAGATCGCGCTCGACTGTGAGTGGCAGCGTGAAGGCGAGCAGCTCGGTGGCGTCGCGAAGCCTTCTCTGCTCGACGTCGAGGTACGTGAGGTTGCTGTAGCCGCTCGAATAGATCTCGTCGAGCTGTTCGTGCGCCCCGTCGAGGATCGAGAGCGTCGCCTCGCGGCTACCGCCGCAGTCCTCGAGAACATCGCAGATTCCGCCGATTAGCCGGATTCGCACGGACAGCGAAGGATCGATGTCGGCTTTGATCTCGGCGCTGACAGCGGCGGCACGCCGCAACAGCGTCCTGGCACGGTCGACGTCGTTGGCCTGCACGGCAAGGTAGGACTGCATCGCAACTGCGTGACCGAAGCGTACGCGGTCGGTGTCGGACCGCAGATCGGATTCTGAATCGAGCACAGCCGCGGCAGCTTCGGCGTGTTGCTCAGCGACGTCTCGATTCGCGTTGTACCACTGGTACACCGACAGCGCATGATGATTTGTGCTGACCCCTGCGAGGTCTTGACTGCGCTCGCGGAGGGCCATCGCCCGTTCACTGGCCGCGATCGCGTCGTCGAGATGATCAGTGAGGTAGCACTCGCCTGCGAGGAGTTCGAGGAGCTCAGCCTCGTCGGCAGGGGTGGCGGCCACCCCTTGATCAAGCGCGATGCGAAAGAACGCCGCGGCCTGTGTGTGCGCACCTGAACGGGCGGCGGCTCGGCCGGCGTGCGCTGCGTATCGGAGTGTACGAATGGTGTCGCCGGCGCCCGCCGCGTGATGCGCCAGAACGGCGGGATCTGCGCTCGGCGAAGACTCGAGCGCGTCGAGCATGCGGAGATGGAATGACACCTCCCCACCGGGTGGAATCGTGCTGCTTATCGCGATCCGGCACAGATCATGCCGGAACGCCACGCCACGAGGCCCTCGCCGGACGAGCCCGGCATCGTCGACCATGCGCAGCGGGAGAAGCCCGATGCCGAGACGGGGGAGCAGATGATCGGGGATCGCTTCGTTGCGCACGCCAGAAGGTGGAGCAAGTCCCACGAGTCACCTGCCAGCTCGGTCGTGCGGGCGAGGACGGCGTCGCGCACAGTACGAGGAATGTCACCACCTTCGTAGTCGATCATCTCGACGACGAAGAACGGGTTGCCGCCCGTGACATCGCGGAGCCAGAGCGGGTCGACTGCCCGATCCTTCGCGAGCGTTCGGATCGCGTCGATACTCAGCGGGCGCAACGACGTCGAAGTCGCGTCGGCCGAACGGGCGATGTCACCCAGTAGCGATCGAAGCCGATGCGTCGGGCCGATCTCGTCGTCGCGGAGCGCGGCGACCACCAGTGAGTGTGTGATCCGGATCCTTCGGAGCAGGAAGCGGAGCAGATCGATCGTGCCCTGGTCGGCCCAATGCAGGTCGTCGACGACGAGCACCGAGGGATGCAACCGAAGGTGGTCGAACACCGCGCTGAAGATCTCGTGCGACTGGCGTGCGTCGCGGAGGCTCGACCTGACTCCCTCGCCGAGCTGATCAGCGAGATCGTGGAAGGGTCCGAGGGGGCGAGGTGGGGAGAGCGGATCACAGGAACTCCACAGCACGGGCATGTCGTCGACGAAGCCGTCCGCGAAGCCTTGAAGCAGCGTGCTCTTCCCGGCACCCGATTCGCCCGTTACCAAGATCATGCCGCCGCGTCCGGCCCGGGCGCGGTCCAAGTGTGCGGCAAGCTCCGCGAGATCCCCGTCCCGTTCCAGCATCCTCACGTGGCGAATACTACCGGTGACAGGAATCCGGCTGAAGTGCGTTCTCGCGCTGTCTGGGATGCGTTGGTTTGAAAGATGGGGATGGACTCCCGATGTGCTCGGGGCCTTCTTCATGGAATGTGTGTAATCGGCTCGTCGGCACGTCCGCCAGCGGGCGAGAACAACTCACACAGGAGACCAAACAATGAAACGATTCATCATCGAGCGGGAGATCCCAGGGGCGAGCGAGCTCACCATGAGCCAACTCGCGGAGATCTCGAGGACGTCCAATGCGGCTGCGGCGTCGCTGGAGATGCCGTACACGTGGGTCACCAGCTATGTCGCTGGCGACAAGGTGTACTGCGTCCACGAGGCCATGAACGAGGAAGCAATTCGCGAGCACGCTCGCCGGGGCGGTTTCCCTGCGAACAAAGTGACGGTCGTTGCCAACGAGTTCGGGGCCCACACTGCAGATCTCACCAGCGTCTGACCAATCACGAAGACCCGGCCGCACGCGGCCGGGTCTTCGCCCTGACCGTGCACAACGCCAACTTCCGCGCAGTTGAGGTCAGCGGCGCAGCACCTGGCCGGGCAGGGCGCCGGTGTGTTCGCCGTCGATCAGCAGCGTCTGGCCACCGACCACGGTTGCGTGCACACCGGTGGCGTGTTGGATGAGGCGCTTGGCGCCGGCGGGGAGGTCGGTGGCAGCGCGGGGGATGTTGGGGGCGATCGTGTCGGGGTCGAACACGACGAGGTCCGCAACCCGACCCTGCTGGACAAGACCGCGGTCGTGTAGCCCCCAGCGTTGTGCCGGTTCGAGGGTGAGCATCCGCACCCCCTCTTCGAGGGTGAAGGCCTGCTCGTTGCGAACCCAGTGGGACAACAGGAAGGTGGGCACCGACGAGTCGACGATCTGTGAGACGTGAGCACCGGAGTCCGACACCGCGACCACGGTGTGGGGGTGTCGCAGGATCTCCAGCACCGAGTCCATATTCTGGTTCGCGAAGGGTTGGGCGAACAGCTGCGACATGCCGGAGTCCAGGGCCAGGTCGATCATGACGTCCGCCCCTGACACACCACGCTCGGCCGCCAACTCGCCGACGGTCCGGTACGGGCCTTGTGGCCGATCGACGATGCGCATGGTGTCGTACTGCGGCGCTCTGGCCTCGGCACCGATGGCGTTGCCGTACGGCCCGCGGAGGGCTTCATCGGTTAGGCGTCGCCGTCGGTCGGGATCTTCGAGCGCGCGGCGCTGCTCGTCGATCGAGAGGCGGCGCAGCTCCTTCCACCCGGCGAGCTGGTCGAAGGGAAGCTTCACCTCGAAACCGGTGATCGACAGGAACTCGCGCGCGTGAGCCTGCCCGAACATCCGGCCACCGTGAGCGGCCGCGCGATCGAACAGCGCGAGCAGATCCCGGTGAAGGTCCGGCATCGCGGCGGTGGACGCGGTGATGAACGTGAGGGGACAACCGGAGTCGACCGCGAGGTTCTCCAGCCGGTCGAGGAAGGGTCGGCGGCTGTCGCTGTCGGGGAATTGCTCCAGGGCGAGTTCGAACACGCCTCCACCGAGTTCTCCCATACGCGTCACCAGCGCGCGCACCTCGCTCCAGTCGGCCATGCGGCTCGCGACGGGGCGATCGTCGGCGGTGGCGTGGCTTTGCGAGCGCGAGGTGCTGAAGCCGATGGCGCCGGCGGCGAGCGCGGCTTCGAGTTCTCTGGTCATGGCCACGACGTCGTCGTCGCCCGCTGGTCCGTCGTAGGCGCGTTCGCCCATCACATAGGTGCGCAACGCGCTGTGGCCGATGTAGCCCGCGTAGTTGATCCCCTTCGGGAGGCGGTCGAGCTCGTCGAAGTAGTCGGCGAAGGTCTCCCATCGCCACTCGATGCCCGCGAGCATCGCCGCGCGCGACATGTCCTCGGCCCGTTCCAGGCTGCGCAGCGCAAGGTCCATCTCGGCTTCTCGGCAGGGCGCGATGGTGAAGCCGCAGTTGCCCATGATCACCGACGTGACCCCGTGGTAGGACGACGACGTGCCGAGGGGATCCCAGCAGACCTGGGCGTCGAAGTGGGTATGGCCATCGATGAAGCCGGGCGCGACCACCTTCCCTTCGGCGTCGATCTCCTCCGCTCCGCGTTCGGTAATCCGTCCGATCGACACGATCGTGCCGTTGGCGACGCCGACGTCGCCTCGGTAGCGAGGCATCCCCGTGCCGTCGACCACCGTTCCGCCTCTGATGACGAGGTCCAGAGTCATGGGCTTCCCCCTTTTCATCGACAGTAGCGGCTAGCCGAGGCCGTACAACCGCTCGGCGTTGGTGCCCAGGATCGCTTGCTTGACCCCGTCATCAGGTGTGGGTGCCGCCCACAGGGCTGCGAGCAGACCGGGAAATCCGGCGTCAGGGTGCGGGTAGTCCGACGCGAAGACGACACTGTCGGGCGCGAAGTCTGCGGCGTAGGGCAGGCATGCATCGTCGGCTTCGGTGCTGATGAAGCATTGACGGCGGAAGTAGTCGGTCGGCTTCATCGACAACTCGGCGACGTCACCGGGCACGTTGTCGGCGTGTTCGTCCATGCGATGCAGCCAATACGGCGCCCAGCCGGAGCCGGACTCGAGGAAGGCGACACGCAGCGTCGGATGGCGTTCGAGGGCGCCGTGAGCGATCAGGCTCAGGCACGCGGACATCTGCTCCATCGGGTGGCAGCACATGTGACGGTCGAAGAATCGATGGAATCGGTCGCGCCCCAACTGCGGCACACGAACACTCATGCCCTCGTGCACGGTGACGGCGAGGTCGAGTCCAGTCAACACTTCATACAACGGGTCGTAATACCTGTCGCCGAGCAATCGACCGTTCACCGGGTTGGGGCGGACCATCACCGCGACCGCGCCGAGTTCGGCGCGAGCCTGCTCGGCCACGCGACACGCGGTGTCCACATCGAGAAGCGGGAGCACCGCGACGTGCAGCAGCCTCTGCGGGTCGAGCGAGCAATAGTCCGCGAGCCATTGGTTGTACGCGCGAGCGAGCGGGTACGCGACATCGGCACCCACGCCGTCGGCGAACGGCAGATACAGGAACTTGCTCGGGTACAAGGCGGCGGCGGTGAAGCCTTCGTCGTCGAGCATCTCGATCGTCGACACGTTGTCGAACCCGCGGGCCCGGGCCGACGCATAGCGGTCGGCGTCGGGTTCGTCCGCGAGCACCCATTCGTCGGCGTCGGGTCGATCGATGATGTTGATGCGGTTGACCGACACGTCGGTCACGCTCCGCCACCTCACCGAGATGTTCGACGGCACATACCGATCGAACAGTTCGTCGGGTTCCATCACGTGCCCGTCGGCGTCGATGCATGCCATCAACGACCAACAGTAGGTTCTCCGTCATGGGAGCGGGAGAGCTACGCGTAGGGTCAGTTGTGTTCGCCGAGCGGTTCGACGAGTTCATCACCTGGCTCCGCACCGCGGAGGAGGTCGGGCTCGACGTCATCGGTCTCGGTGATTCCCAGAATCTGTGGGGCGACCTGTACGTCTCGCTCACCGTCGCGGCGATGCACACGAAGACCGCGCGCCTCGGGCCGATGGTGACCAATCCGCTGACCCGCCACCCCGCAGTTGCCGCCGGTGCGATGGCGTCGCTACAGCAGGTGTCCGATGGCCGCATGTTCTTCGGCATCGGCACCGGGGACAGCGCCACCAGCAATCTTGGGCGC
Source organism: Acidimicrobiales bacterium (assembly GCA_035525225.1). Taxonomy (GTDB): domain Bacteria; phylum Actinomycetota; class Acidimicrobiia; order Acidimicrobiales; family WLNW01; genus DATLFA01. The sequence continues at coordinate 2,780 of DATLFA010000055.1, read as the reverse complement.
CGCCCCTCGACCGTCGCGCACTTCGAGGCGTACTGCCGGGCGGTGCAGGGCCTCGGCGCCGGTGAGGAGGTCGAGTGGGACGGCCGCCCCATCCGCATGTCGTGGCCCGCCGACTCCGCCCCCTTGTGGATGGCCGCCGAGGGACCGCGCACCCTTCACCTTGCCGGTCAGATCGCCGACGGAGTCATCATCGGTTGCGGTCTGACCGACGATGTCGTCCGGGACTGCCAGGCGCGAATTCGTGCCGGCGCGGAGTCGGTCGGACGCAACTACGACGACATCGAGCTGTGGTGGTACGCGAAGCCTTACCTGGCGGCCACCGAAGAGGAAGGGTGGGCTGCGCTTCGCTGGACCATCGCCGGCAGCGCGATGCACACGTTCCGCTACGCCGTCGATCAGAAATTCGTGCCGCCAGAGCTGTTGGGTCCTCTCGAACAACTCCATCGGGAGTTCGCTCACCACACCCACGGCAAGGTGGCGAAAGGTGAATTCAACTCGGCGCTCGTCGAGCGGTTGGGGCTCACCGAGTTCCTCGGACAGCGTTTCGCGTTGGCAGGCCCGCCCGAGCGCATTGCCGAGCGCATCCAACACCTGATGTCACTGGGCGCCACGAACCTGATCGTCGCGCAGCTCGTACCCGACCGCGCCGGCTTTCTGCGCGAGTTCGATCGGCTGGTCATCCGCGAGTTGCGCTAGCCGCCGTACGGCGCAGAGCCCGACGAGGCGCCGAGCTCTCGTGACCTTGCGCGCTCGGAGGGACATCACGGCCTCACCAAGCCGGAGGGCGACACGCCCGGATGGCGTGAGGAGATCCTGACCCGCAACGCGGCGGACACGATTGCGAACTCGAGCGGAGGCTGCAGCACGACGGACTCGCCGTCGACCCCGGCGTGGACCGGCTCCGGTGCGTCGACTTCGAGAGATGTCGCCGTCCAAGACCGGCCCGGTTCGCGGTGATCGCGCGCGCTGTCGTGTGGTCGGTCGAGGACCAGGATCCCTAGCCGGCCGCTCGTGAGCGACGGCCGCGTGCCGGTCACGACCGGCCGATTCAGCGCGTACGGGTTGTTGGAGATGAGCACGACCGCGGGGTGGCGGTGTTCCAAACCCCGGTCGTCCACAAGGCGCAGCCTGGACGCCGAACCGGCCGCGCCGAGTACCGCTTGCGCAGTCGCCAACAGCGTGCGCACCTTCGCGTCGCGGTACTCCGGTCGCCGCACGGCGTCGCCGTAGATGCCGAGCGACACGTTGTTGAGGAACAGGCGCGCGTTCACGCGGGCGACGTCGATCCTGCGCTCGACCCCGTCGGTGAACGCGTCGAGGGCGCCGACCACGTCTCGTCGATCTACGCCCACGTCGAGGGCGAAGTGGTTCCGGGTACCGGCGGGAATGCACACGAAGGCGAGCCCGTGCGTCAGCGCGGCGGCGGCGACCACCGCCAGCGAGCCGTCGCCACCGGCGACGCCGAGGGCGTCGGCACCACCGGCCACCGCGTCCGCCGCCAGCGCCTCCAGGTCGGCATCGGGGTTTAGGACGACCGCCTCGACCCCTCGCTCCCGCGCGTGCTCGGCGAGGGCGGCGCGCGCCGCCTTGCCGCCACCCGACCTCGGGTTGATGAACAGCACCGGCTTTCGCGGTGGATCGGCTGGTGCCCATCCATGGCGCAGCGGGTTCTTCCACGAAGGGTTGGGCGCGATCACCGGCTCTGTGATCCTGCGAAACGGGCGACCGGCCGTCGCTTGCGGCTGCGGTCGACGACAGCGACGACGACCTGCGCCAGCGCCGTCCCGGTGACCGTTCCGGCGATCACGTCGACGGGGTAGTGGACGCCGGTGTGGACGCGGGAGTACGCGACGAGTGCTGCGGCGGCGCTGAGGGGGATGCCGGCCTCGGGGAACGCAGTCGCGACACCGGTGGCGAACGCGGCTGCCGACGCGGCGTGGCCCGACGGGAACGACGTCGAGGTCGGCATCGGCACGTGGCGGGCCAACGGGACCTGATGGCGGGCCCGGTCTGGACGGCGCCTATTGCCGAGTGGCTTCAGCGCCAGGTTCACGACTGCCGAGCTGACCGCAATCGCCGCGACGCCGTTGACCGCCGCTCGGCGGCCGCGGGGACCACCGGCGACCGCCAGGGCGGCGGCGCTGCCGAGCCACAGCTTCGAGTGGTCGGCGGCCCGGGACAGCCGGCGGAAGACACGGTCCAACACCGGCGTCGGCGTCGCGGCGATGGCCGCGTAGCAGGCGGCATCGAGCATGTTCAGCTCCTGCCACCAGCCGTCCTCGCCCGGCACGACACTTTCTTCCTCGATGGTCGGGAACTTGCCGGGGTCGCTCATCGGGTGCACTCCAGCTTCGAGCGATCGTTCATGAAAACGGGGACCTCCAACGACCGAAGTCTGCGCCGCAGCATGCTCCACCGCATCCGACGTCATCACGTCGTGGTGCCGGGGAAGGGCGAAGGACCCCTTCACGTTCGTAGCTCGTAGCCCCGGCCTCCCCAGACGTCACCGCGAGCGTCGGCTCCAGCGGACCGCGTCTGCCGGTCCGCTGGAACGCACGCTGTGGTTACGCCTTGGCGGGGTGGCGCCGGAGGCCGCTCAACTTCTCCTTGAACTCGTCGCGCCGCTTGGCCCGACGTAGTTTGCGCGCCTCGGAAGCCGCCTGGCGGGCGGCCTCCTGGGCCGACTCGATCTCGGCCCTGACGACCTCTGCGGGAAGGCGAGTGACCGTCCCGTTGAGCTTCGCGGCGACGTCGTCGGCGATCGCATGGCTGGTCTCTGT
>DATLFA010000050.1:0-113301 GCA_035525225.1 Acidimicrobiales bacterium | reverse complement strand
GCGTCTTGACCCCGAGGCCCCGCCGCCTGCTCATCGCCAACAACGCGGGCGAGCAAGCTCGCCCGCGCCCAAAAAACACTCCCAACACTTATCGAAACGAACTCTTGACAGGCCGTTCCACATCAGTCGTCGATGACCCAGGCGCGTGAACGCTCGACGGCACGGAGCCAACGGGCGTGGCCGGCGTCGGCGGCGCGGCGATCGCAGGTCGGCTCGACTCGGGCTCCCGGCTTCCACTGGCGGGCGATGTCGGCGGTGGTCCACAGCCCACACCCGACCCCTGCGGCGTAGGCCGCGCCGAGAGCGGTGGTCTCTGTGGTGGCGGCGCGGACGACGGACACGCCGAGCTGATCGGCCTGTAGGTGCAACAAGAGATCCATCGCCGACGCACCACCGTCGACGCGCAATTCGGCGAGAGGCCGTCCGCTGGCCTGGACCATGGCATCGACGACATCGCGGGTCTGGTACGCCATCGCTTCGACGCACGCGCGAGCCAACTCGGCCCGTCCGCTGCCGCGGGTCAGGCCGACGATCGCGCCCCGCGCGTGCGGGTCCCACCATGGGCTGCCGAGGCCGGTGAACGCGGGTACGAACACGACGCCGCCGCTGTCGGGCACCGACTCTGCGAGCGGGCCGATGTCGCGGGCATCGGTGATCATCCCGATGCCGTCGCGCAGCCACTGGATCGCCGCGCCGGTCACGAAGATCGCGCCCTCGAGCGCGTACGTGAACGAACCGTCGTCGAGTTGCCACGCGACGGTCGTCAACAGGCCTTCGGAAGGCGGTGGGCATACGTCGCCGACGTTCATCAAGACGAACGAGCCCGTGCCGTACGTGTTCTTCGCCATGCCCGGCTCGAAACAGACCTGACCGAACAACGCGGCCTGTTGGTCGCCCAGCATCGACGATACCGGTACACCCGATGGCAGCGCGCCGAGCGCGATGGTCCGACCGAAGGTCGACGATGATGGCACGACATCGGCCATCACATCGATCGGTATGTCGAACAGCGCCATGAGATCGTGCGACCATCGCTGCGCGCGAATGTCGTACAGCATCGTCCGTGATGCGTTGGAAGGATCGGTGACGAACGATGCGCCGCCCGTGAGGTTCCACGCGAGCCACGTGTCGACCGTGCCGAACGCGAGGTCCGCGCCCTCATCGAGATCACCGTTGCGCAACAACCAGTCGATCTTGGTCGCCGAGAAGTACGGATCGAGCACCAGGCCGGTGCGTGCGCGTATCTCGGACAGATGCGGTTCGAGCGCCGCGCAGCGGGACGCGGTGCGCCGATCCTGCCAGACGATGGCCCGATGCAACGGCCGCCCGGTACGTCGGTCCCACACCACGATGGTCTCGCGCTGGTTGGTGATGGCGATAGCGGCGATGGGGCGGTCGATCGCGCGCACGACCTCGTCGAGTACCGTGACCGCGAGGTCCCAGATCTCGGTCGCGTCGTGTTCGACCCAACCCGGGCGGGGATAGTGCTGCGCCAGCTCTCGGTACGCGCTCGTGAATGGATGTCCCTCGTCGTCGACCGCGAGCGCGCGTACACCGGTGGTGCCAGCGTCGATCGCGATCACGGCCATGAGAGCCGTCAGCGTAGTGTGGGCCCGAGCGGCCCCTCCGGACGGGAAGCAACGCAGGACGAAGGAGACCAGATGCGCATCGGTGTGCTCACGGGAGGCGGTGACTGCCCCGGGCTCAACGCAGTCATCCGTGCGATCGTTCGCAAGGCCGAACGCACATATCGCGACGAAGTGATCGGCTTTCACGATGGCTGGCTGGGTGTGATCGAAGACCGCTGGATGCGTCTCGACATCGAGCGCGTGCGCGGGCTGCTGCCACGGGGCGGCACGATGCTGGGCACTTCGCGGGTGCAGCCGTTCGGCGTGCCCAACGGCGTCGACCGAGTCCGCCAGACACTGGCCGACAACGGCATCGACGCGATCGTCAGCGTAGGTGGCGAAGGCACACTGGCCGCGACCGCCGAGTTGTTCGACGAGGGCCTGCCGGTCGTGGGCGTCCCCAAGACGATCGACAACGACATCGAAGGGACCGACCTGACCTTTGGCTTCATCACCGCGGTCGAGGTAGCGACCGAAGCCATCGACCGCTTGCACACCACGGCCGAATCACACAACCGGGTGATGGTCGTCGAGGTCATGGGCCGACACACCGGCCACATCGCGACCTGGGCCGGCATCGCCGGCGGCGCCGCGATGACCTTGGTGCCCGAAGAGCCCTTCGACATCCACGCGGTCTGCCGCGCGATCGTGCGGCGCCACGAGAGCGGTCGCTACGCGACCATCGTCGTCGTCGCGGAAGGCGCCCGCCCGGTCGAGGGCACGCTCGACATCGGCGTCGACGAGCGCGATCAATTCGGACACATCAAACTGGGCGGCATCGCCAATATCGTCGCCGCCGAGATCGGTCGTCGTACCGGTATCGATACGAAGGTGACGATCCTCGGGCATGTGCAACGGGGCGGCACGCCGAGCGCGTTCGACCGGGTGTTGTGTTCGTGGTTGGGCGTTGCTGCGGTCGAGGCCGTGCACGATGGCGCCTTCGGCACGATGATGTCGCTGCGGGGCAGCCTGGTGGCACGGGTCCCTCTGGCCGACATCAAAGGTAAGGTGCGTGTCGTCGACCCGGTATTGCTCGACGCGGCCAAGGTCTTCTTTGCGTAAACGCGTTTCGGGGGGAGTGGTCGATGGCCAGGGCAGACGAGCGGCACAACGATCTCATACGGCGAGAGTTCACGCGCCAGTTGCCCATCTTCGCCGACAAGGACTCGTACTTCGCGCGCGCCAACGACGCCACCCTCGCCTGGCTGCAGCCGCTGTCGTCCGACATGGTTGCGCTCGATGTTGCCTGTGGCGCCGCGCATGCCACCGAGGTCTGCGCTCCGCATGTTCGTCAGGTCGTCGGCGTCGACCTGACGCGAGCGCTGCTGCAGGCCGGTGCGCAACGATTGCAGGAGCGAGGCATGCACAACGTGCTGCTGCAAGTGGGCGACGCAGCCGACCTGCCGTTCCTCGATGAGTCCTTCGATCTCGTGTTCTGCCGATTTGCGGTGCACCACTTCGCGGATCCACCGCGCCAGATCGCCGAGATGGCGCGGGTGTGCCGTCGGGGCGGCCGCGTGGTGATCTCGGACATGGTCGCGCCCGCGGCCGAGCAACGTGTCGGCTTCGACGACTTGCATCGCCTTCTCGACCCCTCGCATGCGCGTGCGCTCCCGTCGGACGAGTTGACGCAACTGACCGAGACGCTCGTCGGGCCGATCATCCGATCCGACATCTCGACCGCCACCACACCGCTGGCGCTCGAGCGCATGATCAACCCCAGCTCCGATCGCGTCGCCGTGCTCGCTGCGCTACGGCGCGAGCTCGACGGCGGGCCGGCGACGGGCTTCATGCCGAGCCTCGGCGCGGATGGCGCACTACAGGCCGCGTTCAGCTCGATGGTCGTTCACGCCACCCGGAGCTGACGTCGCGACCTCAGCGGGTCGTTGCGGTAGCCCCGGTTGCCGTTGGACCCGATGTCGGTGCCGACGCGCCCGGCGCGGTGCTAGGTGTACCCTCAGTTGCGGTGGTTGCCGGCGGCAGCGTCGTGGGCGGCAGCGTGGTCGTGGTGTAGATGGTCTCTGGTTCGTAGTCCACGATGCGGCGAACGCCTTGACCGACCGGCTTGTTGCCGCCGCTTGCCAACGGCACCGGATAGGGAGCGTTGTTGACCGAGAACTGCACGCTGTTCACCTCGGCCAGTTCGGTCAACGTGTAGACGATCTGCTGGAACGCCAGGACGAGTGCGTCGCGATTCAGGCGGTCCACTCTGAAATTCGAAAGGATCACGATCAGCTCGTGCGGAACCGAACTACTTACGACCTGATAGGTGACCCCCTTGGGGATCTTGGACTCCAGGCGACGCTCCTGTGGCCCATCGACGATCAATGCTTCGAGCCGCTCGTCCGCCGAGGCCGGAAGCTTCACGCTCGTCGCGATGGCTTCGAGTTTCTTGTCCGAGGAACGAACGAAATAGACGTTTGCCTGCGTGCGCGGCGCGTTGGCGCTCGACGTCGTGACCGTGACCGCCGTGTTGAGCGGCGGGTTGGTGATGATGCGGGCGTTGTTGTCGCGGGGCACGCTGCACGCGGCGATCACGAGTGCCATCGCAATCAAGGTGAGAAACACGCGTCGGGTCATGGCTGCCCCCCGGCCACTCGCTCGAGCTGGCGGTCGAGGCCGACTTCGGGGTTGAGCGGTAGCTCGACGACGAAGCGGGCGCCGCTCTGTCCGTCGGCACGGTCTTCCACCCAGACCCGCCCACCGTGCAGGTGGACGTGTTCGGTGACGAGCGACAAGCCCAGACCCACGCCGCTGTCGCTGCCGCGGCGCCCGCCCGCCCCGCCACGGGAGAAGCGGTCGAAGATGACGATGCGTTCTTCGATGGGGACGCCCGGCCCGCGGTCTTCGACCGCGATCTGCACCGAGTCGCCGAGATCGTGAAGCTCGACGCACGTCGTGCCGTCGCCGTACTTCGTCGCGTTCTCGACCAGGTTGTAGAGCACGCGGGCGAGGCGGCGCTTGTCGGCGTGGATGATGATCTCTTCCATTGCCGGGTCATAGACGATCGGTACCGGTTCAGTGCTCGCCCGCGACACCGCCTGCCGGGTGAACTCGACGAGATTGAGATCTTCGAGGTCGAGGCGCGCGGTGCCGACGTCGAAGCGAGAGATCTCGAGCAGATCTTCGACGAGCTGCTTGAATCGCTGGAGGTCGCTCGACAGCAGCTCGACGGCAACCTGCGCGCGCTCGGGTAACTCGTCCATGCGCGTCTCTAGCACGGCCACCGAAGCCGTCAACGTCATGAGTGGCGAGCGCAGCTCGTGGCTCACTTCGGACGCGAATCGAGCATCGCGTTCGACCCGCTCTTGCAGCGCGCCGGCCATCTCGTTGAACGACGCCGCAAGCGACGCGAGATCACGGTCGGCCGGTGGCACGAGGCGCGTGTCGAGGCGTCCACCAGCGATCGCCTCGGCGGCCCTTGCGACGTCACCCAAGGGACGCACGGTGCGGCGGGCCGCCCAGGTGCCGACGAACGCGCCGATGGCCGCAATGCTCGCGGCTGCGGCCACGAGGATGTAGGTGAGTGAGCGCAGCGTGTCCTGGATGTCGTGGAGCGGGATGCGTTCGTAGAACTGCACACCGGTGAGTTGCACACCGGTGCCTTCTTTCAGCGGCACGCCGATGATGAGGACGGGTTTGTTGTCCTTGTCGACCGTGCGGATGAGCGCGCTCTGACCGCCGTTGACCTCGGCCTGCAGTTGGACTGGGACTTCGGGGCTGTCGAACTGACCCGCGGCCGATGGCCGCCACTCGTTTTGCCGCGCGTCGATCGGGTTCAGATAGCGAACGATGAAGTCGTTGGCCGACTTCAAGTTGTCGACGATGAGATCGATGTCGTTGATCGGATCGTCCTTGAGGTAACCGCTCGCTTGTTGCGCATTGTCGAACACCTCGTTGAGCGCGGTGTCCTCGCGTTGTTGCAGCAAGTTCTGTCGAGTGAGATACAAGGTGGCGCCCGCCAGCAACGCGGACATGAGTAGTCCGCCGAGCGCGAACGTGATCGTGACGCGCGCGCGCAAGCTGAGCCGGCGCAAGAGCCGAAATCGGGGAACCTTGTGTACGACTCCGACCCGGCGGCTGGCGCGGGCGGCGCGGCGGGAATGTGAACGGGCCAGCGCCGTCACCCCTGGAGCTTGTAACCGAGACCGCGCACCGTGACGACGTGCCGCGGGTTGGCCGCGTCACCTTCGACCTTGGTACGCAGCCGGCGCACGTGCACATCGACCAGCCGACCGTCGCCGAAGTAGCCGTAGCCCCACACCCGCTCGAGCAGCGCTTCGCGCGAGAGCACCCTGCCTGGGTTTTGCGCGAGCTCGACGAGCAGGCGGAACTCGGTCTTCGTGAGGTGCAGCTCTTCGCCGTTCTTGCGGACGACCCCTTCTTCGGGAGCGATCTCGAGCTCGCCGAAGACGAGGCGCGGCATGTTGGGGTCGGTCGAGCGGACGCGGCGCAGCAAGGCACGAATGCGGGCGCTGAGCTCTTTGGGTGCGAACGGCTTGGTCAAGTAGTCGTCCGCGCCGGCTTCGAGCCCCGCGACGACGTCGTGGGTGTCGGCGCGGGCGGTGACCATGATGATGGGTACGTCGCTCGCCCGGCGGATCGACCGGCACACCTCGAAACCGTCGATACCCGGCAGCATGATGTCGATGAGCACGACATCGCTGGCATGACGGCTGAACGACTGGAGCGCTTCTTCGCCGCTCGACGCCTCGTCGACGACCCATCCCTCGTCCTCGAGGGCAAGTTTGACCGCGGTCCGGATTCGTTCGTCATCTTCGACCGTCAGGATTCGAGTTCCCACGTTGTGTTCGCCTTCTGTCGACGCGCCCGTTGTATGCAGTCACCCTCGCCAGGGTCATTCTCGCGTGCTCCAGTCCAACGGTGCTCGCACCTGGAGGTTATCGCCCTTTAGGTGGGCATCTGGTCGGCGTGGGCGGCTCGCAGGAGATCACACAGATCGCCGTGTAATGGCGGCCGTGCCGCGACGATCATCGGGCCGAGAGTCGGCTGGCCTGCGAGATCGGTCACCGCAGCGCCACTCTCGAGCGCAATCACGGTGCCTGCGGCGATGTCCCACGAAGAGATGCCGTACTCGTAGTACGCGTCGAGCCGCCCACAGGCGACCGAACACAGGTCGATCGCCGCCCCACCCATGCGCCGGATGTCGCGAATCTCGGGAAGTACGTGTTGCAGGACTTGTGCCTGCGCTCGCCGCCGGTCGGCCCGATAGCCGAAACCGGTGCCGACCAGTGCCTCCGCGAGCGAGGCACGTGTCGACGCCCCGATCGCGACGTCGTTGCGGAATGCTCCGCCATCGCGCCGCGCCCGGAAAACCTCACCGAGCGTGGGATCACCGACCACTCCAACGGCAAGTTCACCGTCGACGCTCGCGCCGAGGGAAACCGAATAGCCCGGGTGGCCATAGAGGTAGTTGGTGGTGCCGTCGATCGGATCGACATACCAATGGACACCACTCGATCCGTCGCGGCGGGTGCCTTCTTCGCCGATGATCGCATCGAGTGGGCGCGCCGCGACGAGTGCTCTGGTGATGTGGCGTTCGGCCCAGAGATCCATCTCGGTCACCATGTCGGTGTTGGTCGATTTGGTCGCGCGCACGAGGGCATGCGGATCGCCGGACGCACCCGCGCGCGTCTCGGCCAACGTCGTCATCACCCGCTCGACGATCGACACCGCGAGTTCGAGTAGCTCGTCGAGATCAGTCACCGGGTAAGCGTAGGGGTACGAGCTACCATCCGGCCGATGCGTGACACCGGGTACGTCGATCTGCGATCTGACACCGTGACGCAACCTACAGAACAGATGCGGCGGGCGATGGCCGACGCCGAGGTCGGTGACGACGGATACGGCGAAGACCCGACCGTCAATCGCCTCGAAGAACGGTTCGCAACACTTCTCGGCAAACAAGGCGCGTTGTTCGTGCCGTCGGGAACGATGGCCAACCAGATCGCGTTGTGTCTTTTGTCCCGTCCAGGGACGAATGTGGTCGTCGGCTGGCGATCACACGTCGTCAACCACGAACATGGCGCGTCGGCGCGCAACGCGCTGGTCCAGTTCGTGACCGTCGACGACACCAACGGCGCGCTGCCGCTCGACGACATCCAGTGGGCGATCGAAGCGGCGCAACATCACCACGTAGAGGTCAGCGCGATCACCGTCGAGAACACGCACATGTCCTCTGGTGGCACTCCCGCGGCACTCGAGTTGTTACGCGGCATCGCGGCACTGCGGCTGCCGGTGCACATGGACGGCGCTCGGTTGTTCAATGCGAGCGTGGCATCGGGAATTGCCCCCGCCATCTATGCCGCAACGGCCACGACCGTGATGGTGTCGTTGTCCAAGGGCCTCGCCGCGCCGGTGGGGTCGCTCTTGGTCATGCCCGCGGGCCTCGCCGACCGCGCCCGCGTCGAACGCAAGCGGCTCGGCGGCGCCATGCGACAGGCGGGCATACTCGCCGCCGCCGGTCTCGTGGCCCTCGACACGATGGTCGAACGACTCGCCGACGACCATGAGCGCGCCGCACGCTTGCGCACCGTCGTCCTGGAACGATGGCCCGGTTGCATCGTCGACCCCGAAGGCGGTGGCACCAACATCGTGTGCTTCGAGCACAATGATCCGAGTTTGCTCTTGCATCATTTGCAGCAAAATGGCGTACTTGCGGGCACCGTCGCGCCAGGTACGGTGCGGCTCGTCACGCACTGCGATGTCGACGATGCCGGCATCGACCGCGCCGCTGCTGCCTTGCGTTCTTCGGCAACTTGACGAGTTTGTTATTTCGTTGCGTGCCATTCGCTCATGGCCCGCAACGCGAGCACGACGATGATTGCGACCCCCGCCGCGCTCGCAATCGCGCCGACCAACAGACCGAGCCCGTTGGCCGTCGAACAATCGCCGGTGCACTGGAGGTCGACGAACGCGTAACCGATGAGCCCACCGCAGACGCCACCGATGATGATCGCGGCCAACCCCAGTGCACGCGCCAGGCTCGAGGGTGCAGCCGAGACCGGGCCACCGGTTGTCACTTCGTCGTCAGGCACGCGGCGATCGTATCCGCCGGACATATCGCTGATGCGCTCGGGCTTTGTTGTCCCGCTCTGAAGAGGCCGCTCGGGCTTTGTTGTCCCGCTCTGAAGAGGCCGCTCGGGCCTAGAATTACCCGGTGCGGACGTTGGTGGTGTTGCCCACCTTTGATGAAGCCCAGAACATCGACGAGGTCCTGCGACGCGTGCGAGCCGCGCTTGCCGACGCCACGATCCTCGTCGTCGACGACGGCAGCCCCGACGGCACCGCCGACATCGCAGAAGCATTGGCCGGCGAGCTCGGTCCGCTCGAAGTCTTGCGGCGGCCGAAGAAGGCCGGTCTCGGCAGTGCGTACCGCCAAGGATTTCGCATCGGCATCGACCGCGGGTTCGAAGCGCTCGTCGAGATGGACTCCGACCTCTCGCACGATCCTGCCTCGCTGCCGTCGCTTTTGGCGCCGCTCGACGAGGAGGCCGATATCGGCTTGGTCGTCGGTAGCCGCTATATCCCGGGGGGATCGATTCCCCGTTGGTCGTGGCACCGCCGGATGCTCAGCGAATGGGGCAACCGTTATGCCTCGCTGCTGCTAGGGCTCGACGTGCGCGACTCGACGTCGGGCTTTCGTGCGTATCGCGCTGATGCCGTCGCCAAGATCGACCTCGAACGCATTCGAGCCGATGGCTATGGGTTTCAGATCGAGATGGCCTACATGACCGCCCGCAGCGGGTGGCGTGTCGTCGAACGTCCGATCGCGTTCGTCGATCGTGTGCGCGGTACGTCGAAGATGAGCTCGAACATCGTGGTCGAGGCGCTGTGGCTCGTGACGTGGTGGTCGCTGCGAGACCGTGTGCTGCGGCGGCGCCGTTGATCCGTTCGGCCTACGCGGCCGTACGGTGAGCGGGTCGATATAGAGGACATGGTCTCGTCGTCACCTGCGTTGTTGGTCCCCCCGGTCCGTCTCGGGCGGGTATTGCACGAAACTCGTCTAGCGGCAGGAGAAAGCATCGAATCACTCGTGCGCCGGTGCGGCCATGCGTACGACAGCGAGTTCTTCGAGGCGGTCGAATCGGGTGCCGCTTCGCTCGACGAACCGACGGTGCGTTGGCTTGCCGCGCTCTACGAGATGCGGGTCGAACAGCTCGTGCCGCAGCGGGCGAAGCTGGTGATCGACCTCGACGAAGGCTCGGTGGCCATCGGAGCCCTATCGGGGCATGTGGTCGACCCGCAGCCGGACGACGTCTTGGCCAAGTACCTCGCGCTCGTGATCGAGTTGCGGGGCCTCGCGCCGGGCGCGCCGCTCAAGATCCGAGATCTCGACCTCGATGTCTTGGCGACCGCCTTGGCGCTACGTCCACGGGATGTGCAGCAGCGCCTGCACTCCTTGATGCGCGGGGATCCCGAGCCCATCGACGGTGCCCGCCGGCGGCTGCGCAGCCGCGTCGTGGTGCCGATGGCCGGCATTCTCGTGGCATTCACCGCAGTGGGTGCGCTGCTCTTCGAGCGAGCATCCGATTCGACTTCGGATCCTGCGGTGACGGTCCCGGTGGTGGTCGGGTCGGGGAGTGGAGTGGCACTCGAACCGCCCGCCACCGAGGCGACATCAACCGACGTCGGTGTCGAGATCGGTGACGCGGCGGTATTGGTGCGCCCGTCGGCCGGTTGAGCGCGGAGCAGATCTGACAGACTGGTGAGATGCGGCGCTGGTCCGTGGCGAGCGGCCTCCTCGAATCCGACGGTCGGCTGTTGCTGGTGGCCAACCGGCGCCGCGACGGTGCCGTCGATTGGAGCCCACCGGGCGGGGTGATCGACGAAGGCGAACACGAGATCGATGCGTTGACCCGTGAGGTCGTCGAAGAGACCGGGCTCCGGGTAACGCGTTGGCTCGGGCCGCTGTACGCGATCAACGTCGTCTTCGCCGAGCTGCAGTGGGACCTGCGCGTCGTCGTGTATCGCGCCGAGGCGTGGGACGGCGAGATCCTGCTCGACGACCCGGACGGCATCGTGCACGATGCGCGCTTCCTCGGACCCGACGACTGTCGCGATCGGCTGCGGCAGAGCCCGCTGTGGGTCAGTGATCCGATCCTCGAATGGATGCTCGAGCCGTGGAGCTCGCATCGTGAGTTTCGCTATCACGTTGCAGGCACGAACCAGACGGCGCTTGTCGTCAACCGGCTCGCGGGGGAGCACTGAACTCTCCGCACCGCGCAGCAACCCTCACGAGGGCCGGCGGCCGCGCGATGCCAGCCGGCGCAGTGGAGGCCGTAGCCGCGTCGGTACAAGGGCTTTCGCGACCTCCGAGAACCAGTTGAATTCGGTGGAGGCGAGTGCCGCGGCGTCGTGCCGTTGCGAAAAGGCGAGATCGTGGCGTATGCCGAAGCGGCTATCCGTCCAGAATCGCTGCGGCTGCACGGGCGCGATGTCGAGCTCGGTACGGAATTCGATATGGACCCCGAATTCCTCGACGACGTTTTTCATGTAGCGCACTGCGAAGTCGAGGGTCACGCCGTTTCGCGCGAGGTCGGCTTGGGTCGCGACGGGGATCACGTACGTGAACGAATGCAACTGCCAACGGCCGCGCAGCATGTCGAGGAAGTAGTCCCGGTGCGATACGCAGAACTGTGTCCACATCGCTTCGGTCATGAAGTTTTCGTGGCCGTATGCGAACGCCTCGTTGCTGAACGCGTACGGCGTCCAGATCTCGACCTTCGCGCCGTCGCGGCAGACGCGACCGATCTCGTTGAACACATGATTGGGCGACGCGACGTGTTCGAGGAAATGCGCGGAGTACACCTCGTCGACGGAGTGATCCTCGAACGGGAAGCGGTCCCGAGTCAGGTCGAGAACATGGTCGACGCCCGGCGACGCGACGTAGTCGAGCCCGGTGAAGCCCTCGCGTTTGGCCAAACCGCACCCCAAGTCGATCTTGACCTGCATCAAACCTCCGTCGCAGCCCACCTGACGAGCCGGGCGTGCCGCCGCAAACCTAGCGAGCGCGGCCGGTCGCCGGTGCCCGGTCCATTACCATGGGCCGCCGTGAAAGGCGGGGACGTGCAGACGACGATCATGCACGTCGACATGGACGCGTTCTTCGTGTCGGCCGAGTTGACCCGCCGTCCCGAGCTGAGGGGCCGGCCGGTGATCGTCGGCGGCGACAGCCGGCGCGGCGTCGTGGCGGCGGCCTCGTACGAGGCGCGCGCCTACGGGGTGCATTCGGCGATGCCGTCGGTCCAGGCGCGCCGCTTGTGTCCCCATGCGGTGTTCCTGCCGGGCGATCATGCGATGTACTCGTCGGTGTCGTCACGGGTGATGGCGATCTTCGGGAGGTACACACCGTTGGTCGAGCCGCTCTCGCTCGACGAGGCGTTCCTCGACGTCACCGGCGCGCTTCGGCTCTTCGGCGACGCGGTGGTGATCGCAAATCGCATCCGCCACGATGTGCTCGCCGAAGAGCAATTGGCGTGCTCGGTGGGCATCGCGCCGAACAAGTTCTTGGCCAAGATGGCGTCCGAGTCGGCAAAGCCGCGCGCAGGGCGCGATGGGCCCGTCGCCGGGCTCGGCGTCAAGGTGATCGAGCGGGGAGACGAGCGCAGCTTCCTCGACCCGTTGCCCGTCAGCCGGCTGTGGGGTGTCGGGCCGAAGACGCTGGCGCGTCTCGAACGCCTCGGCGTGCGCACCATCGCCGATGTCGCAGCCCTACCGGTGACGGTGTTGCGGGCCTCTCTCGGCGATGCGTCATCGCGGCATCTCTACGAGCTGGCCCACGGCCGCGACGCTCGCAAGGTCGAGACCGGGCAGCGAGCGAAGTCGATCGGCCACGAGGAGACCTACTCCTTCGACCATCACACGTACGCAACCATCGACACCGAGCTGGTGCGCCTGTCCGACGCGGTCGCGGCACGGTTGCGTGACAGCGATCTCGGTGGGCGCACGATCACCCTCAAGGTGCGCATGAACGACTTCACCACCGTCACCCGATCGGTCACCGTGGCCCAGCCGGTGCAATCGGGGCCCTTGCTGGCGCAGCTCGCGAAAGAGCTCGTTCGGGCGGTCGATCCGACCCCCGGCGTGCGCCTGCTCGGGGTTAGCGTGTCCAAGCTGGTGGATCGCCCGACGCTGCAGATGACGCTCGACGAGTTGGCGTCGACCGGCGCACCCCGGGCGGCGGCCCGCGCCGACGTCGACGCGGCGATCGACCGGGTCCGTCAGCGCTTCGGTGCGGACGCGATCGGCCCGGCCGGTCTCATCGGCACCCGGGGGCTGCGGACCAAGCGCCGGGGCGACCAGCAGTGGGGACCGAACGACCCCGCTCGCAAGGAGCGCTGAGCGTAGGTCTCACCCCCAAAGATCGGCGCGGCGCGTTGTCGGGCGCTATCAGCTGTGCGAGACTTGTCGAAATGCCGCGCCGTGAAAAACGGAGGCCAGGTGCCCCTTTCCGAGGATGAACAACGGATCCTCAACGAGATCGAGCAAAGGCTCAAAGAGAGCGATCCTCACCTCGCGCGCGAAGTGAGCTCGTACACCGTCTACAAGCACGCGTTCCGCAACCTCAAGTGGGCGCTCGTCGGCTTCGTCGGTGGCCTGGTCTTGATGATCGCCACCCTGTCGACGTCGTTCCTGCTGGCGTTCGTCGGTTTCCTGGTGATGTTGGGTGCGGCGATGATGTTCGAGCGCAACGCGCGTCGACTCGGTCGCGCCGGTTTGAATTCACTGGGGCGCCGTGACCCCCGGTCGTTTCGGGGCATCTTCGGAGATCCGGGACGTCGCCTGCGCGAGCGACTCGGTCGCCGCGAAGGCGACGATTCTTAACCGCGCAGGGTGGCGCGGGGGAGAAGGGGGCGGGGGTCGAGGGCGCGTAGTGCGCGGTGCCGGCGCGTCACGCGGTCGGTGATGCTCGAGCGCAGCGAACGAACCGCGACCGAGGCCGCGGCAACCTCGTCGGCGACCGGTTCGGTGGCATCGAAGTTGGCGCGGGTGGCCAACTCCGCCAGCTTGTCGAGATGCGAGGCGGCGTCGCCCAAGGTGGCCGCGGAACGATGGGCGAGCTCGGTGGGTGTCTCGGCAGCAGACGCGTCGAGGTCGAGCAAGGACAATGCATCGACGGCCTCGGCCCACGACACGCCGATCTCCTGCCGGGGCTGACCGACGGCGCGTGATCGACGGCGACGGTGCTGAGCGAACTTGACGAATGGGACGATGCTGAACAACAGCATCGTCAACACGATGACGATCACCGCCACGAGCAAGATCTGTTCGAGACCCTCGACCGATGACGGCGAATTCGTTTCGCCGGTGCTGGTGCCCCCGGCTGTTTCGAGGGCTGCGATCTCTTCGGCAGTGAGGTCGGGTGGGACGTCGGCGGGGTCGGTCGGATCGCCGGGCGGGGTCGTGGGCACCGGCACGCTTTCTGCGTCGTTGCCGGGCAGTGCTTGTTCGGGCGCGACACCGGTGTAGGCCTCGTCGCCCGGCCCGCCGCGGCCCGGCGTGGGTTCGAAGCGGACCCAGCCCACACCGTCGAGATAGATCTCGGGCCATGCGTGCGCGTGCTCGCCGCGCACGTGATAGAGCCCGTCGTCTTGCAATTCGCCCGGCGTGAAGCCGACCGCGACCCGTGCCGGCACGCCCAGGGTGCGCATGATCGCGGCGAACGTCCCGGCGAACTGTTCGCAGTACCCGCGCCGCGCCCTGAGGAACGACTGGATGTCGTTGACCGAATGGCCTGCCGCTACCTTCAGGTCATATTCGAAGGTCGTACGAAAGAAGTTCTGCAACTGCACCGCTTGGTCGTAGGGCGATTTGTTCGTGGTCGTGAGCCCCGGCATTGCCGTGCGGGTCGATCGTTGTGACAGGAAGCTGCGCAGGGAACTGGCGACGTTGGACGGCACGTCGGTATAGCGCAATATGAACTCACGAGAGAGTGCCGCAGTCGTGCCGGCCTGCACACCGGTCTTGTCGCGCTGCGGAATGCGGGATTGGATCGTGTACTCGAGCCCGTCGCTCGTCTCTCTTCCCTCTTTGACGGTCAACGTGCCGGATTCGGCTTCGTAGCGCGCGCCGGTGTCTCCGTCGTCGACAACAGCCGCGGGCTCATAGGCCGCGGGCAACCACAACGCGGAGAGAGCCTCGATCTTGAACGTCTGCTCGAGAACGCGTGTCGACACGCTCGACGGCAGCCGCGTGTCGAGGGTGTCGCCGGCCCTCGTGTACGAACCGCTCGACGTCCACGCGACGCCGTCGAACTTGTCGAGCGCGGTGAGGCGCCAGTAGTCGGGTGCGGGACTGCGTACGGTGAAGACCTCGGCCGACGATTGCGACACGAGACGGGCCTGTATATCGACGAGGGGGCTCACGGTGACCCGGGCGCCGGCGCTCGCACCGCGGCCGTCGAGGTCGCGCCACGCGAGGACTGCTTCTTCGCCCGCGCCGGGCAGCGCAGGCCCGACGACGAGACCGAGCATCACGGCCATGCCGGTGCCGATGAGGCCGATGCGGGCCAACGCGAGACGCCCGTCGTTGGGATCGTGGGCCAGCCAACTACAGGTCATCTCACTCTTCGCAAGGCGATGGACCAGAACGAAAGCGAGCACCGCGCCGCCGAAGATGGCCGTGGACGAGAGTCGGTGCTGGCCGCGTCCGAGCAACGCGGCGAAGATGAAGACGATGCTCGCGGGGAAGAGCGCTTCGAGGGTGGACCAGACGCGGAACGCAGCCCAGTCGGCAAGGAACGCCACGACCCAGATGGCGATGCCGCCGGCGAGAACGAAGCCGGGTTCGACGACGACCGGCGCCTTGACGGTGCCGAACAAGTTCCACGCGAGGCGGAGGTCGGCGATCGCGGCGTCACGAGTCGCGAGCGTGGGTAGCCCGAGGAACGTGGTGTCCGCGTAGAAGAGGACGCCACCGACCACCGCGAGCCCGATGGCGGAGATCGCCGCGGACCACACGATGTTGCGCCCGAGGCGGCGCACGATCAATGCCAAGACGTGCGAGATGATCGCCAGGGTGGCCATCTTGGCGAAGTAGGAGTTGTCGCGGTAGAGGCGGGAGAAGCCACCGACGACTGCGACGGTGACCAATGTCAGCGACGCCTCTCCGACCCCGAGCAGTCCTCGATCGACGCGAGCCTCGACGGTGGCCGTCATGCGACGTCGCCGATGCCGCTCGCCATGGCGGCGTTCCACACGAGGGGGAACGGCGCGTTCTTCGAGACGCGAACCATTCGTCGTGACGCCATCGGCAGCCCCTCGACATCGGACGTCGGATCCCAAGTCGACTTGTCGACGATCACCGACGTCACCCAGGAGAAGCTGCGGCTCAGCCGACGCACCGCCACGATGCGGCCCGCGTCGAGTTCGGCGCTGATGACGACGACACCGCCCGTGCGTTGTTGCATCGCGGCACGGTCGAGCGCAGTGTTCAGCGCGGCGCGGCGATGCGGTTGGAGCACGGCGAGCATCTCGAGCAGCGATTCGACCTGCGCGTTACCCGACAGATAGCCGGAGTCGTTGCCATCGCCCGTCACGACGCGCACGAGGTTGCCCTTTTGATGCGCCGCGACCACGATGCTCGCCGCGATCGACACCGCGAGGTCGAGACCCGCTTCGGGCAAGCGGCCTTCGGTGTTGTCGACGACCACGGTCAGCCGCCCCTGCCACGGCAACTCGTCTTGGCGCACCATGAGCTCGTCGTGACGCGCCGTCGAAGGCCAATGGACGCGTCGCAACTCGTCACCGACGACGAACTGGCGCAGCGCGTAGAAGTCGCTGCCCCCGCGATTGAGCGTGCGCCGATGCTCGAGCCCCGAGTGGGGATCGGCCCCACCGGTCGGCGGCAGTGACGTGAGGCGGTGGATGGGCGGGTAGACGGTGAGGTTGGTGACGTTGGCGCCGGGCAGCGTGGCGCGAGCAAGGCCGAAGGGATCGGAGAGCTCGAGGGTGAGCGGGCCGATGGCCAACACGCCACGACGTTCGGTGGGCAGGCGATAGGACGCACGCGCGGCAGTGTTCGGTGATAGCGGACCGATCAACAGATTGGCGCCGCGCGTCCCCGAAACCGGATCGACGGCACGCATCACCGGCGAACGGGACACGCCGATGTTGTTCACCGAGAGGTCGACGCGGCTCGGTGTGCCGGCGTGCACGCGTGCTGGCACGACCTCACGCAGTACTTCTAGCCGGATACGACGCAACCACACGACGGCCAACGCGATGATGGCGAGGGCCCCGCCCGTCACGCCGAGGAGGAACAGTTCGAGCACGCCGAGCAAACGTCCGGCGACGATCAGGAACCCGCTGCCTATCGCGACCAACATTCCCTGGCGTGTGAGCATGTGCAGGTCCGCGCGATCACATACCGCTGGTATTCGGAACGGGCACCGCTTCGAGTATCTGCTCGAGCACCTGCGACGAGGTCACGCCCTGCAGCTGCGCTTCGGGGCTCACGAGCAGACGATGTGCGAGCACCGGGCGGGCCAATGCCTTCACGTCGTCGGGCGTGACATAGGTACGCATGACCGACGCTGCCTGCACTCGGGCGACGCGCTGCAGTGCGAGCGCGGCGCGTGTCGACATGCCGAGCGTGAGCGCGGGATGCCGGCGCGTCGTCTCGGCAATGTCGACGATGTAGCCCCGCAGCAGCGGCGCCATGTGCACCGATTGCGCGGCGGCGGTCATCGCTCGCAGTTCGGCGGCGGTGACGACTGCACTGATCTCACTCAACGGATCACCACTGCCACCATGGCGATCGAGGATGTCGAGCTCGGCCGAACGCGCCGGGTAGCCGATGGAGATCTTCATCAAGAAGCGATCGAGCTGACTCTCGGGCAGGGGATAGGTGCCTTCGTGCTCGATCGGGTTCTGCGTCGCGATCACCATGAAGGGCGTCGCCAACTTGTGTGTGGTGGTGTCCACGGTGACTTGGCGCTCACCCATCGCTTCGAGGAGCGCGGATTGTGTCTTGGGTGACGCGCGGTTGATCTCGTCACCGAGCACGATGTTGCAGAAGATCGGGCCGGGACGGAAGTCGAACAAGCCGCTGCCTCGATTCCACACCGTCATACCGACGACGTCGGCGGGCAGCAGATCGGGCGTGAACTGTATTCGGCCGAAGCTGCAGTCGACCGATGCCGCGAGTGCCTTGGCCAAGCTGGTCTTGCCCACACCGGGCGCGTCTTCGAGCAGTACGTGTCCCTCCGCGACAAGCGAGAGCACCGCGTTCTGGATCACCTCACGCTTGCCGCGGATGGCACGCTCGATGCTGTCGCAGATCTTGTTGAACAGGTCGGCGAACGTTTCGGATCGCTGCGCCGCTTGCTGAGTCGTCAACGGGGTGATCCTCCGAACGCGCCTCTCCGGGTGGTCTCGTTGGACCGTGCGCACTCCTTCGCAGGCTACCTTGCCCCATCCTGTGAGCGGGAGTCGCCCCCACCACAGCAAATGCACATCTATGGTGAGCGCGTGACGCGCGTGCTGGCCGTCGATATCGGTGGGACGAAACTCGCGGCGGCAGTGGTCGACCGCGCGGGGACGCTGACCGGCCGCGCCTCGACGGCGACCGCCGCGCTCTCGTCGGCGAGCACGCCGGGGGACGGCCTGTTCGCGGCGCTTACGAAGCTCGTCGACGAGGTTCGGGCGAGCGCCGGCGGCCGCGACCTCGTCGCCTGCGGTGTCGGCTGCGGTGGCCCCATGAGCCCCGCGGGGGTGCTCGTCTCGCCGCTGAACATCCCACAATGGCGCGCCTTCCCATTGCGCGATCGGCTCGCCGCGCATCTCGGTCTGCCCACCTTCGTCGACAATGACGCCAAGGCACTCACGCTCGGGGAGGGTTGGATCGGCGCGGCTCGCGGCGAGCGAAACTATCTCGGCATGGTCGTGTCGACAGGTGTCGGTGGCGGCATAGTCGTCGATGGTCGTCTGCTCGACGGAGCGTCGAGCAATGCCGGACATATCGGCCACGTGATCGTCGAGCCGGGCGGCCGGAAGTGTGGCTGCGGGGCCCGCGGCTGCCTGGAGGCCGAAGCATCGGGGTCTGCGATCATGGCCATCACCGGTGAGCCGGCCGAACGAGCGTCGGCCGAGATCCGCGAGCGCACGGGAATGCTGGTGGGGCGAGCGGTGGGTTCGGTGGTGAACCTGCTCGATCTGCGGCTGGTGGTCGTCGCCGGTTCGGTCGCCCTCGGCTTCGGCGATCCTTTCTTCGCGGCAGCGCAACGACAGCTCGACGCCGTCTGCCAGATCGAGTTCGCGCGGGGGGCACGTGTCCGGCCGGCCGGTTCCAGCGAGCGGGCGCCCCTCATCGGCGCCGCCGCCGTCGCGTGGAGAGGGCTCGGGCACCGTGTCTGATTCGGCTCGGCTTCTGAAGGATGCGCGTGCCCGTGGGCTGTGGTTGGTGCCGGTGGTCCTTGCCGTCGCGCGGGCACCGCGACTATGGCTCACCGCGGTGCGCCAGGTGGTGCGGCTCGCACCCAGCGGATGGTGGCGTCGCTGGCCACCACTGCCGCTGCCGGACCGTGACTATCTACGGTTTCGCTTGCAGACGATGTACGGCGGCGAAGGGCGGTCGCCCGACGCGGCCGATGTGCTCTTGTACCTGTCGTGGTGCAAACGAGAAAAAATCTGAACTCGTCGGCACGCGTTCGATAGCCTCTCGCTATGGCTCGTTCGTTGGTTCTCAACGCCACTTACGAGCCGATCTGCGTGGTGCCTTGCCCCCGTGCGCTCGTCTTGGTGATCTCCGAGAAAGCCGAGACGATCGCGTCGACGGGCCGGCTGATTCGTTCCGAGCGGCTGTCGCTCGAGGAGCCATCGGTGGTGCGCCTTGCGCGGTTCGTGCGTGTCCCGTACCAACGGCGACGCGCGCTCAACCGTCGCGCCGTATTCATACGCGACGGTCACCAATGCCAATACTGCGGGGCGACGGCCGAGAGCATCGACCACGTCGTGCCGCGCAGTCGCGGCGGCAAGCACGAGTGGGACAACGTCGTCGCTGCGTGCCGTCGGTGCAACTCGCAAAAGCGAGACCGACTTCTCCATGACACAGCGATGAGACTGCGGCGCCAACCGTCGGCGCCGCATTTCGCGACATGGTTCATGTTGCACGATCGAACGATCCCGACCGCATGGACTCCGTTCCTGCAGAACGAGCTCGTCCGCAGCGCGTGACTTCGTTTCCGCGTCGCGCCAGGCACTGGGAGATCGATCGGCAGTCGTTGTCCGCGCAGGCAGCCCACGATGCCGACCTGTTGTCCGGAAGCGGGCGAAAAGTGCGGATATTCGTCCCGACCGCGCCGGCAATCGTTCTCGGTAGCACGCAGCGCGACGAGATCGTCGACGCCGCGTTCATCGCGGCACGCTGTCTCGAAGTAGCGCGCCGGCGCAGTGGTGGTGGCGCGGTACTCGTCGACGAATCGGTCGTCTGGGTCGACTTCGCGATCGCGCGCGACGATCCGCTGTGGGATGACGACATTGCGCGCTCGATGCAATGGCTGGGCCGGCTGTGGGCGCGCGCGTTGGCGCGTATCGACATCGTTGCCGAAGTACACAAAGGGCCCGCGGTCGTTACGCCGCTCGCGCGCGCGTTGTGCTTTTGCGGTATCGGACACGGTGAGGTGGTCGTCGAGGCTCGAAAGGCGATCGGCATCAGCCAGCGTCGCACGCGCGACGGCGCGCGTTTCCAGACGATGCTGCATACGAGGTACGACGACACGTGGATCGACGCGTTGCGCTTCATCGACCGCGATGACGCGCGCGTGAAGTACTCCGACGCGGTCTACGCGTGCGATCGACCGCCGGGTGTCGTGGTCGATGCGTTGATCGAACAGCTGTCCGCGTAGCGCAACGTCTGTTCGATCGCGAGCAGTTGCTCATGGCGGGGCCCCGGTGGAGCACGCGCGCCGCATAGGACAATCATGTGGCGCGATTGCTTGACCAAGTGGGGGATTTATCCATAGAGTGGGTCGAAGTGGGGGACCGGCCCAGCACAACCAGTGCGAATGCGGTCTCACAGGAACAAGGCAGGGCGAAGCGGGATGGAGAGGCACTGTGTTCGTCGGGACTTACGAGCACTCGCTCGACGGGAAGGGCCGATTGGTGCTTCCGTCGAAGTTCCGAGTGCGCCTACCCGACGGTGGCTTCCTCTCGCCGCACGCCAATGGCGTCGCCCTGTGGCCACCGGTGGCGTTCGAAGAGATGGTGGCGCGGCTGACCGACCAAGTGCGGGCGGGTACGAGCGATCCCGACGTGGTCCTCGGCGTGACGATGAACGCGGAAGAGGTCGTGCCCGATGCCCAGGGGCGCATCCTGCTGCCGCCTCGCTTGCGCGAGATGGCCGGCTTGGCCGGCGACGTGGTGGTGCTCGGTGTGAGCGACCACATCCAGATCTGGAATACCGACGCCTACCGCAATCGTCGGGACGGCATCACCCGAACCGCGACCGACGCATTCGCCGCTGGTCGTGGGGTGTGAGCTGAGAATCCCTCACCAAAAAGCCGAACAGACAACGTTCAAACCAAAAGCCAAACAGACAAAGTGGCCGAGCGGCCCTTCAAAGCGGGAAAGAGGCCCCCGACAACACAAAGAAGAAAAAGAGGAATCGAGAAAGGTAACGACGACACCTGACGACGTCCCTGACTCGTTCATCTGCAGTCCTCCGGTTGACACGATGGAAGGCCCCTACTCCGCCCGCTTGCCGTCGAGCTCGATCGGGGAGACATCCCGACGTGCGCCCGTCGACCGGGGGACTGCAGATGGCCGAGCCCCCAACCATGCGGCCGCCCGGCCAACGCGATCGATCGAGTGCTTCTCGCGCTCTGTGACCCGCGGTCAACCGGGCAAGGCAGAGGCACGAATGACCGAACCCGAGCGCGAGCAGACATCAGCGAAGCATCCGTTCATCCACGAACCGGTGATGCTCGCCGAGGTCCTCGCCGCGTTTGCCCCCATCCCCCCAGGTGTGGTGGTCGACGCCACGGTCGGCGGTGGTGGTCACGCCCGGGCCATCCTCGAAGCGCACCCTGACGTCTCGCTGGTCGGTTTCGATCGCGACGACGACGCGCTCGCCGCGGCTGCCGAAGCCTTGGCGGGCTTCGGCGATCGCGTGATGCTGCGCCGTTCGAGCTTCGACCGCGTCGCCGCCGAGTGCCATGCGTTGGGCGTCGAAACCATCACTGCGTTTCTCTTCGATCTGGGTGTGAGCTCGCCGCAGCTGGATCGCGGCGTCCGCGGGTTCTCGTACCGGTCCGATGGTCCGCTCGACATGCGGATGGATCGACGCGAGACACTGCGGGCCCACACCGTCGTCAACGACTACGACGAGCACCGCCTCGCCCTGGTGCTGCGGCGCTACGGCGACGAACGTTTCGCTGCGCGGATCGCCCGGGCCATCGTGGCCGCGCGCCCGGTCATGACCACCGTCGAACTGAGCGAGATCGTGCGTCTCGCGATCCCTGCGGCGACTCGGCGTAGCGGTGGCCATCCGGCCAAGCGCACGTTTCAGGCGATCCGAATCGAAGTCAACCGCGAACTCGACGTGTTGCCCCGTGCGCTCGACGATGCGATCGACCTGCTGCAGCCGAAAGGACGCGGCGCGGTGTTGGCCTATCACTCCGGTGAGGACCGCGTCGTCAAGCGTGTCTTTGCCGATGCCGTGACCGGCGGATGCACCTGCCCTCCCCGCCTCCCGTGCCAATGTGGTGCCCGAGCGCGAGTCAAGTTGCTCTGGCGGGGCGGTCACACGCCGACAGAGGCCGAGTTGGCGCGCAATGTCCGTGCGCAGAGCGCCCGTCTGCGCGCCGTCGAGCGACTCCCGCAGACTGTGGGTGCATCATGACGGTCACGCGTCGACCGACGCGGCCCTCGCCCCGACCGCAGCCGCGCGAAGTTGACCCCGAGTTCACCGAACTCGTCGAAACGTGGCTGACCGAGAGCCCCGCGGTCGAGATCGAACCCGACACCGACACCGATACCGACGCGGAAGTGATCGCACTCGAGCGCGAGGTCGACGTGCCGTCGAGGGTCTCCATCGGGCTCGTCGGCACATTGGCGTTCATCTTCGTGTTCGGTGCGCTCTTCGGCCTCGCCGCGTTCCATTCGGTGCTCGTGCAGAATCAGTTGCGCCTCGATCGCCTCAGCCGAGACGTCGAGCGCGAGCAGGCCCGGTATCAGGATCTGCGTATCGAGTACGGCCAGGCCGCGGCGCCGTTTCGTATCCTTGCGCAAGCAGGCGCCCGTGGCATGCTGCCATCGAGGTCGAAAGAGCCCTTGCAGGCGGTGCTGCCGGAGCAGGGCGATCTGAACGCGCCGAGTTTTCGTCCGTTCGGGAACGTGTCGAGCTTCGTGCCCCCCGTCGTGAGCGCCCCGCCGGCCGAGCCCAAGGACACAGAAGCGCCGGCGACGCAGACCACCGCGCCGCCGACGACTGTACCGGCCAGCACGGCGCCAGTTGCCAGCACGGCGCCAGTTGCCAGCACGGTGCCAGTTGCCAGCACGGTGCCAACTGCCAGCACGGTGCCAACTGCCAGCACGGTGCCAACCGCCCCGACCACGAAAGCGGCCCAATGACCGCAGGCATGTACGGCAACGGCCGCGGTCGCATGACGGGAGTGCATCGGCTCGCGGTCCCGATGGCGCTACCGCGGCGACGTGTCCTCGCGATGTTGGTCTCCACGATGCTCATCGCGACGTGCCTGACGGCGCGATTGGTGACGTTGCAAGTCACACCGCCCGCGCGCCTCATCGAGTTCAGCGAATCGCGTGCATCGCGGGTCGTCGACCTCGTCGCGCCCCGTGGTGCGATCGTCGATCGCTACAACCGCGATCTCGTACTCACCTCGCACGCGAAAACCATTGCGGTCGATCCCACGCTCATCCCCGACATCCCTGCGGCCGCGTTCCAACTCGCGCCGATCTTCTCGTTGGCGAAGACCGAGCTCGAGCAACGACTGCTGAAGGCGCGCGACGACAAACTGCATTTCGCGTACATCGCGCGGCAGGTGACCGAAGCACAGGCCGCCGAAGCGTTGGGCTTGGGCATCGACGGGCTCTTCACCATCGACGAGCCCAAGCGGATCAAACCGAGCGGTTCGCTCGTCGGCGCGTCGGTGCTCGGATCGACCGACATCGACAACAACGGCCAGAGTGGCCTGGAAAAGCAGTACGACGCGATCTTGTCGGGCAAGAAGGGCAAGCTGATCGTCGAGGAAGGCACCAAAGGTCGCACGATCCCCGGTGGTGTTCGCACCGGGTTGTCCGCAGTATCGGGTAACACGCTCGTGCTCTCGATCGACCGCCCGCTGCAATTCGAGGTCGACCAATTGCTGCAGCACGCAGTCGACCGGTACGACGCCGAGTACGGCGTCGTGATCGTCAGTCGCGTGGGGACGAGCGAGATCCTCGCCAACTCCGTGGTCCGCCGCGCGGGAGGGAGGCCGGCCGAGCCGACCACCGAGAACCGCGCCGTGACGATGGGCTGGGAACCCGGCTCGATCATGAAAGCCCTCACGATCTCGGCAGTGATCGACAGTGGCACTCTTGATATCGACAGCGAGTTGTTGGTGCCGGCAAGCCTCGCGGTGCACGACGTGACCTATACCGACGACTACCTGCATCCCACGAAGATGATGACGGCCGAGATGATCATCCAGGACTCGTCGAATGTCGGAACCATCATGATGGCGCAAGAACTCGGCGAAGCGAAGTTGCATCAGTACCTCACGAACTTCGGGCTGGGCGCGACGACGGGACTCGGCTTTCCCGGTGAGAGCGCGGGATACGTCGGCAACTACGGGCGTTGGGACGGGACGACCTTGCCGTCGTACGCGATCGGGCAAAGCGTGATCGCCACGCCCATGCAGATGCTGATGGCACTCAATGCGATTGCGAACGACGGTCTGTACGTTGCGCCGCGGTACGTGCTCGGTCGCCAGACGGGAGACGGCAAGTTCATCCCGGAGGCCGCCCCGGAAGAGCGCCGGGTGATCTCGGCGGAATCGGCGGGCAAGGTCAACCAAGCGCTCACGTCGGTGGTGACCGGGGGTACCGGTACCGCGGCGCAACTCGCCGGCTTCGGTGTGGCGGGCAAGACGGGCACGGCGTGGAAGGCGCAGAACCCGCACCATCCGTTCGACGCCTACCTCGACCCGAACGGCGTGCGCCACCTGTCGTCTTCGTTCATGGGCTACTTTCCGGCGGAAGACCCGCAGGTCTCGATCATGGTGATCCTCGACGACGTCACCAACACCGCGTACTCGGGTGGCAAGATCGCCGCCCCCCTCTTCGCCTCGATCGCGGACTTCACGACGCGGGCATTGAACATGTCGCCGACCACCGAGGCATCACCGAGCGCGGTGCGAGTGCGAGCCACACCAGAGTTGCCGCCGCCACCGCCGACGGTCGAGGTGCCGACGACGACCATCCCCGCGACCACCGTCGCGCCGACCACGACGAAGGCCGCGACGACCGACACTTCACGCCCTGCCGCCACGACTGCCCCGACGACGCAGCCAGTGGCTACCTCGGCGCGCGCGCCGACGACGCCGAGTGGGTAGTCGTGCGCCTCGCTGACCTCGTCGATGCCGTAGACGGAACAGTCGATGGCGTGACGCGCCGTCCGTCTCGCAACGATGCCGAGATCGAGATCACCCACATGACGGGCGATTCGCGCGCGGTACGCGCCGGGTCGCTCTTTTGTTGCGTGGCGGGGGCTCACTACGACGGCCATGACTTCGCCGCCCAAGCGCTCGCGTCAGGCGCCATCGCCCTTCTCTGCGAACGAGAGATCCCCATCGATGCCGCGCAGATCGTCGTGCGCAGTGTCCGGGCGACGATGGGTCCCCTCGCGTCCGCCCTGTTCGATCATCCGAGCCGCTCCCTACCCGTCGTGGGGGTGACCGGAACGAACGGCAAGACGACGACCGTGCACTTGATCGCCGCGATTCTCGGCGCAACGGGAAAGGTGACCGAGATCATCGGCACGCTCAGCGGGGTGCGTACGACGCCGGAGGCACCCGACCTCCAGCAGTTGCTCGCCCGCGCGCGAGACGCCGAGGCCGAGGCGGTTGCGATGGAGGTCTCATCGCACGCACTGGTGCAACATCGTATCGACGGCACGCGCTTTGCTGCGGCGGTGTTCACCAACCTCTCCGCCGATCACCTCGACTACCACCGCACGATGGAGGAGTACTTCCGGGCCAAGGCGCGTTTGTTCGAGCCGTCGTTCACCGACGTTGCGGTGATCGACATCGACACGACCTACGGTCGGCTCCTCGCGGACTCCGTGCAACTGCCGGTCGTCGTGCGCAGTGGTGTTTCGACGGTCGATGTGCTCTCTGTCGGACTCGCCAATTCTACGTTCCGATGGCGCGATCAGGTCGTGCAGCTACCGCTCGGCGGTCGCTTCAACGTCGCCAACGCGGTGCTGGCTGCGGACACCGTTGCTGCACTCGACGTCGCGCCGCGAGAGATCGCGGCGGCACTCGCCACCGTCACGCCGGTGCCCGGCCGTTTCGAACGAATCGACGAAGGGCAGCCCTTCAGGGTGCTCGTCGACTACGCCCACACGCCCGACGGGCTGAAGCGGGTTCTCGAAGCAGCGCGGGAGGTAGTCGCCGACAGCGGGCAAGTAGTCGTCGTGTTCGGGTGCGGCGGTGACCGCGACGCGACAAAACGTCCGATGATGGGCGCCGAGGCAGAGGCGGGTGCCGACGTCGTCGTGATCACCTCGGACAATCCCCGCTACGAAGATCCCCAGGCCATCGTCGATGCCGTGCTGCAGGGGATGAACGAGCGGCCCTACGCGGTCGAACTCGACAGACGCCGGGCGATCGGGCTGGCGCTCGAAGCAGCAACCGAGGCCGATGTCGTGGTGATTGCCGGTAAAGGCCACGAGACGACACAACAGATCGGCGATACCTATCTCGCCTTCGACGATCGCGACGTGACGCGCGCGCTGTTGCGGGAACTCGCCCTCGGCCGCAGCGACAACGGGGGACGAGCGCGGTGATCCGACTGCTCATCGCCGCCGGAGTCGCGCTCGCGTTTTCGTTGATCGGCACAAAGGCATTCATCGACTGGCTCACCCGCCATCGCATCGGCCAGCCGATACGCGAGGACGGGCCTCAGGGACATGTGACGAAGGCCGGGACGCCGACGATGGGCGGCCTGGTGATCGTCGTCGCGGCATTTGCGGGCTGGGTCACGAGCGACCTCTACAACGGCGTCTATACGCGTACGGGCATCCTGGTGATGTTCGCGATCCTGGGCGGCGGCGCGGTCGGCTTGATGGACGACTGGATCAAGGTCGTACGCGAGCGCAACCTCGGGCTGAGCAAACGGGCGAAGTCTTTCGGGCTGCTCGCGGTGGCAACCACGTTCGGCGTCTCGATGGTGAGCTTCACCAAGGTCGACACGCACCTCGCGTTCACCCGCCCGACGACGATCGATCTGACCGAGGCGGGGTGGGTCGTGTTCGCCGTGTTGTTGATCGTCGGCGCGTCGAACGCGGTTAACCTCACCGATGGGCTAGACGGTCTTGCCGCCGGCGCCGCCATCTTGTGCTTCGCCGCGTACACGGTGATCCCATTCTGGCAGTTCCGTCATCCCGAGGCGTACAACGTCGACCACGCGCTCGATCTTGCGGTCATCAGTTCGTCGATGGCGGGCGCGCTCGTCGGGTTCCTCTGGTGGAACGCCGCGCCGGCCCGCATCTTCATGGGCGACACGGGATCGCTCGCGATCGGCTCAGGGCTCGCGGCCCTCGCGCTCGCGACCGACACCCAATTGTTGTTGGGCATCGTGGGCGGGCTCTTCGTGATGGAAACCGCTTCGGTCATGTTGCAGGTCGCGCGTTTCCGTCTCACTCGACGCCGCTTCTTCCGCATGGCGCCGATCCATCACCACTTCGAGCTCGGCGGCTGGCCCGAGACGACGGTCATCATCCGGTTCTGGATCCTCTCAGGCCTCTGCACGGCGGCCGGGCTCGGGATCTTCTATGCAGATTCAATTGCAAAGGGGTTCACCCAGTGAACGACGCAATCTCGACCGCGCCCCTGCCGCCTCGCAATGGCGGCGCGACGTCCGCGACCACACCGACCTTCGGTACGCCACCGCGCCGGGTCGCGCAGACCCGACCGCGGCGGCGCGGGCATCTGCGCGTGGTGGCGCGACCTACGGGGCACCGATCGAGCTACTTCATCGCGCTGTTCATCATCGTGATGGTGTTGAGCCTTCTCGGTGTCGTGATGGTGCTGTCGGCATCCGCGGCAACCGCGCTCGATGCCACCGGTTCGTCGTGGTACACGTTCGAACGTCACATCATGTGGTTGTCGTTGGGGCTCGTCGCAATGTTCGTGACGTTGCGGGTCGACTACCGCCGGTGGCGACAGTTCGCGACGCCCTTGCTCTTGGCCTCGGTCGCGCTGCTCATCGTCGTGTTGATGCCGGGCGTCGGGTTGACCCGTAACGGCTCTACGCGATGGCTCGGGTACGGTTCGCTGACGGTCCAACCCGCCGAGTTCGCCAAGTTGGCACTGGTGCTGTTCGTCGCCGACCTGCTGGCTCGACCGCATCGCGCGTCGGCCGACCTGCGAGCGGCATTGCGGCCGGTACTGCTGTTGACGTTCGTGCTGACGGTGCTGTTGATGCGACAACCGAATCTCGGTACTACGATCGTCATCGCCGGCATCGCACTCGGCATGTTGTTCGCAGCCGGCGCACCCTTGCGCAACTTGCTCTCCGCAACGGCCATCGCCGTGACCGCCGCCAGCGTGTTGGCCTTTTTCGCCGACTACCGACGCGAGCGTCTGCTCGGCTTCCTCGATCCCTGGTCCCGCCGAGACAGCGAAGGTCTCCAGACCGTGCAGTCGTTGGCGTCGATCGCGGAGGGCCGCATCACCGGTGTCGGATTGGGAGCGAGCCGAGGCAAGTGGGGCTACCTCCCGTTCGCTCACACCGACTTCATCTTCTCGATCATCGGCGAGGAACTCGGCCTGATCGGTGCCGTCACCGTGGTGTCGCTGTTCGCGGCGCTCGCGTTCGTCGGCTTCGCTGTCGCGCTCAACGCGCCCGATCGATTCGGGATGTTGCTCGCACTCGGCGTCACGATCTGGCTCGTCGGCCAAGCGTTCATCAACATCGGGGTGGCGCTTGGTTTGCTGCCCGTCACCGGTTTGCCGCTGCCGTTCCTGTCGTTCGGTGGGTCGTCATTGGTCGTGACGCTCGCCGCGTGCGGCATGTTGATGTCGGTCGCTCGCCATACGCGGGTGTGAACGTGGCCGTCTTCGCGATGATCTCGGGCGGTGGCACCGCGGGGCATGTGGTGCCCGGCCTCGCCGTCGCCGATGCACTGGTCGCACGCGGCCATGACCCGTCGACGATCCACTTTGTGGGCAGTGAGCGCGGCGTCGAACGCACCATGGTGCCGGCAGCGGGGTTCCCGCTGACCCTGCTGCCCGGCCGCGGCATCCAACGTCGCGTAACCTTGGCGAACGTCGGTGCCACCATCGGATTGCTGCGGGCGATCGCGCGCGCGGTGCGTCTCGTGCGCCGTGAACGCCCGGCAGTGTTACTCGCGCTCGGTGGTTACGCGAGTGTGCCCGCTGCCCTCGGCGCTGCGCTCTGGCGCGTGCCGATCGTGGTCGCGGAGCAAAATGCCGTTCCCGGCGCGGCAAACCGTTTGATCGCTCGGTTCGCGAAGGCGAGTGCGGTGTCGTTCTTGAACACCGCACTGCCGCGCGCGGAGTTGACGGGCAACCCCGTACGACGCGAAGTGCGCGCACTCGCGTCCGCCGCCGACCGAGCCGGCGCGAGGTCATGGGTCGGCCTCGCCGGCGAGGACGACAGGGTGCTCGTTGTGGCCTTCGGCGGATCTCTCGGCGCGCGCCGCATCAACGATGCCGTCCTCGCGCTGGCTCATTCATGGCGAGCCCGCAGCGACGTTGCGTTGCGCCATGTTATCGGCGATCGCGACTGGGAAGGCGCGGCCGATCGGGTATCGGCGCTCGATGAAGAGCTGGCGCGCCGGCGCCGCAACAACGAACCGACGCTGCGCTATGACGCCGTTCGCTACGAGCACGACATGCCGACGGTGTACGCCGCGGCTGATCTCATCTTGTGCCGGTCGGGTGCATCCACCGTCGCCGAGTTGGCGGTCGCCGGTGTCCCGTCGGTGCTGGTACCGCTGCCGCACGCACCGGCAGATCATCAGAGCGCGAACGCCCGAGCGATGGTCGACGCCGGGGGAGCGTTGCTGCTCGCGGACGCGGAGACCGACGGTGACCGCGTGCGCGAGGTGCTCGACCCGCTCGTGCGCGATCACGAGCAGCGCGACCGCATGGCCGTTGCCGCGCGATCGTTGGCGCGACCGGATGCGGCAGAACGTGTCGCCGATCTCGTCGAACGCCACGCCCGCGACGCAGGGATCGTGGACGCAGGGATCGTGGACGCAGGGATCGTGGACGCAGGGATCGTGGACGCAGGGATCGTGGACACGGGCATCACGGCGGACGGTGACGGCACGAACCAAGATGGTCGACCGTGAGCGAACACGGAGGAACGTCAGCGGACGGCTTCGATCTCTCGGCGGCCCTACGAATTCACATCGTGGGCATCGGCGGCGCCGGCATGAGCGCGATCGCGTCGGTGCTCGCCGCGATGGGACACCAGGTGTCCGGTACGGACCTGAAGGAGTCGCCGGGCCTCGATCGGCTGCGCGCCCTCGGCGTCCGCGTCGCGGTCGGCCATGGCGCGGCCCACCTGGGTGATGCACAGCTCGTCACCGTGTCGACGGCGATCCCGAAGCACAACCCCGAGATCCGCGCGGCACGGGCGCAGGGCATACCCGTGTTGCGCCGGGCGCAGATCTTGGCGTTGTTGGCTCGCACGCGCCGGTCGATCGCGGTCGCCGGCACGCACGGGAAGACGACGACCTCTTCGATGCTCGCGCTGGTCCTCGTGGAGGCCGGGCTGCGCCCGTCGTTCATCATCGGGGGCGATGTCAACGAGATCGGATCGGGCGCGGTCTGGGACACTGGCGAGCTGTTCGTCGTCGAAGCCGACGAGAGCGACGGCAGCTTCCTCGAGATCGGTGCCGACACCGTCGTCATCACCAACATCGAGCCCGATCATCTCGACCATTACGGCGGCTTCGACAACCTCGAGTCCGCGTTCGAGCGTTTCGCCCGCGCCGCCACCGGCGCACGGGTGCTGTGCGCCGACGACGCCAACACCCGCACGCTCATCGAGCGCTTACGCGCCGACGGTATCGAGCTGGTCTCGTACGGCACCGCGGACGACGCGGACGTGCGCATCACCGCCATCGAGCGCGGTTCGCAGAGCACGAGCGCGCGTCTCGTTCGCGATGGCGTCGAGATGGGAGTGATCGAGCTCCCGGTGCCCGGCTTGCACAACTTGCGCAACGCGACGGCAGCGATGACCGTCGCACTCGAGACCGGCGCCTCGTTCGACGCGGCCCGCCGCGCGCTCGGTCGCTTCGGCGGTGTGGCTCGACGATTCGAGCATCGTGGTGAGGTCGCCGGGATCTCGTTCGTGGACGACTACGCGCACCTTGCGACCGAAGTGCGCGCCGCGCTCGAGGCCGCTCGCTTCGGGAACTATCGCCGTGTGGTGTGCGTGTTCCAGCCCCATCGTTACACCCGCACCCGCTCGCTGTGGCAGAGCTTTGCCGACGCCTTCGTCGATGCCGATCTACTCGTCGTGACCGACGTGTATGCGTCCAACGAACGACCCATCCCGGGCATCACGGGCAAGCTCATCGTCAACGCCGTACTCGACGAGCACGCGTGGGCCCGTGTCGCCTACCTGCCGTTCCGGCGCGACGTGGTGCACTACCTCCTCGATGAGTTGCGGCCCGGTGATCTGTGCCTCACCCTCGGTGCCGGCGATCTCACGTTGCTGCCCGGCGAGTTGCAGGCCCTGTTGGCCGCCCGGCATCCGGCGGTCGCCCGGTGACCGGTGCCGACGCAGTCGCCTGCGCGCGTGACGCGTTCGAGCGGTCGTCGCACGCGCTGAGGCTCGAGTCCGACCGCGACATCGGTTCGTTGACGACCTATCGCGTGGGCGGCGCGGCCGACCTGTTCGTGACGTGCGAGGAATCCGATGACCTCGACGAGGTCGCGCGGGTCGTTGCGCTGTCGGGCATCGACGTGGTCGTGATCGGCAACGGATCGAATCTGCTCGTATCCGACCGGGGTTTCCGCGGGATCGCCATCGTGCTCGGCGGTACCTTCGAGTTCATCGGGCTCATCGGCAACGAGCTGCGGGTCGGCGGAGCCACGCGCCTGCCCGTCGCGGCTCGCCGAAGCGCAGCCGCCGGCCTCGCCGGTTTCGAATGGGCCGTCGGCGTGCCCGGCACCATCGGCGGCGCGGTGCGGATGAACGCGGGCGGCCACGGTTCGGACATCGCGCGCACCTTGGTCTCGGTCGACATCGTCGACCTTCGCCACGCCACGCACACCACGAGGCCGGCGAACCAACTCGATTTGCGCTATCGCCATTCGAACCTCACGCCGTGCGATGTCGTGGTCGAAGCGCGCTTCGCGCTCGCGCGGGGCGATTCGATCCGCAGCGAGAACGAGATCGCCGAGATCGTGCGCTGGCGGCGCGAGAATCAACCGGGTGGCCAGAATGCCGGCTCGGTTTTCACCAACCCGCCCGGTGATTCCGCCGGCCGATTGATCGACGCTGCGGGCTGCAAGGGTCTTCGTATCGGGAGCGCACACGTGTCGAGCAAGCATGCGAACTTCTTCATCGCCGACGACGGTGGCTCGGCCGATGACGTCTTCGCGCTGATGCGCGAAGTGCGCCGGCGCGTGCGAGACGCGCACCGGGTCGAACTGACCGCCGAGACGCAGCTCGTGGGCTTCGAGGAAGGACTCTGAAGGCGAAAATGACCGACCAACGAGAGGTCGAGATCGACCAACCCAACCCGCGCCCGACGCCCCGTCAGACGGTTCGCTTCGCCGAGCTGCCCGACGACGATTGGCAACCGGCGACGCCATGGCTTGCCAATCTGGGCGAGCGCATCACGCGCCGCCAGATGATCTTCGCGATGACCGTGTTCGTACTGTGCGCCATCTTCGGCGGCTACGGGCTGACGCGCAGCCCGCTGCTCGACCTCGAGCGCATCGAAGTGAGCGGCGTCGAGCACACCTCGCCCGACGCGGTGCGCGAGGCGTCGGGCCTGCAAACCCACGTCGCCATGACCGACCTCGACCTGAACGCCGCCCGCACGGCCATCGCGGCCTTGCCGTGGGTAGGCGAAGTCAAGGTTTCGCGGCAATGGCCGTCCACCGTCGCGGTGCGCATCGTCGAACGTATCCCGGTGGCGTCGGTGCGCACTCCCGACGGCATCGTGCTCGTGGACAAGACGGCGCGGGTGCTCGAACGGGTCGACTCGGCCCCTTCGGGGTTGCCGAAGCTCATCGTGATCGATCCCCCCGTCGCCCCGGGAGAGACCCAACCGCACGTGGCGTCGTTGCTCTCGGTCGCCGTGCAGTTGACCCCCGAGCTCTCGGCCTGGGTGAATTCGCTCACCGCCGGTCCCGATGGTTCGCCGCAACTGCGGTTGCGCGACGACGTGCCCGTCATCTTCGGCGACGCGGTGCGCATCAGCGAGAAGCTCATCGATCTCGCCACCGTATTGACACGGGTTGATCTGAAAGGCATCTGCCGGATCGACATCAGCGCGGTGCACAATCCGTCGGTCGCACGGGTCCCCAATTGCGTCCGATGAGCCCCGCGATCCAGGTTCCGGGCGCCGAGAGCGGGAAAAAGCTGATTGTGCTGCGCTGTTCCGCCCGTTGAGGTCGCGATTCAAGTACCGTCAGTCGGTACCGCCGGCGGCCGGCGCACAATCTTGGCGCATGGCAATGGGCCAGCTCGCACCGGTCACCTCGGGCGGTCGGCATACCCCTGGAGGTCGCGTCACAAATGCCGGGCAACCCACAGAACTATCTCGCGGTGATCAAAGTCGTCGGCGTAGGCGGCGGCGGGGTCAACGCGGTGAACCGCATGATCGACGCCGGGCTCAAGGGCGTCGAGTTCATCGCGGTCAACACCGACGCGCAGGCCCTGTTGATGAGCGACGCCGACGTCAAGCTCGACATCGGTCGCGAGCTGACGAGGGGCCTCGGCGCCGGTAGCGACCCCGAGGTGGGGCGTCAGGCCGCGGACGATCATCGCAACGAGATCGAGCAGGCGCTCCAGGGCGCCGACATGATCTTCATCACGGCCGGCAAAGGTGGCGGCACCGGTACCGGCGCGGCCCCCGTGATCGCCGAGGTGTCGAAGGGCATCGGGGCGCTCACCATCGGTGTGGTCACCCGGCCGTTCAGCTTCGAGGGACGGCGGCGTTCGGTGCAGGCAGAGGGCGGCATCCAGCGGCTCAAGGAAAAGGTCGACACGCTCATCGTCATCCCGAACGATCGGCTGCTCACGGTGGCCAACGAGAAGACGTCGGTGCTGAACGCGTTCAAGATGGCCGACGAAGTGTTGTTGCAAGGTGTGCAAGGCATCACCGACCTCATCACGACACCTGGTTTGATCAACACTGATTTCGCCGATGTCCGGATGATCATGAAAGACGCCGGCTCCGCCCTCATGGGCATCGGCCATTCGCGGGGCGACGGCCGCGCGGTGTCGGCGGCCCGTTCCGCCATCTCGAGCCCTTTGCTCGAAGCGTCGATCGAGGGCGCCCGCGGCATCTTGCTCAACATCTCCGGCGGCAGCGACATGACCCTGTTCGAGGTCAACGAAGCGGCCGAGATCATCCACGGCGTGGCCCATCCCGACGCCAACATCATCTTCGGTGCCGTCATCGACGACGAGATGGGCGACGAGATCCGCGTCACGGTGATCGCCGCCGGATTCGACCGCTACGACGATCCCCGCACCGCCAAGACCGTGCGCTCGGCAACACGTTCGCCGGCGACGTCCGGCGGCGGTTTCGAAGACCGGCCGATCGCCGATCCGTTTGCCGAAGCCGACGACTTCAACGACGGCGACGACGACTTCGACGTGCCGTCCTTCTTGAAGTAACCACTCGCGGTGTTGCTCCGCTCTGTCGCGCTCGGCGACGGCAGCGTCGTCCACGCCGCGTTCTCGCTGCGCCAAGACGGTGACTTCGCGCTGGACCCAGAAGGTGACTTCGTCGTCGGCCCCGCGCCGCCGGGCGTCGGTCCTTCGGGCGCGTACACATGGCTGCGTCAGGTACATGGCGCGACCGTGGTGATCGTCGACGCGCCGGGCGAGCAATGTGGAGCGCCGGCCGATGCAGCGGTGACCTCCTGCATGGATGCGCCACTCACGATCCGAACCGCCGACTGTGCACCGATCGCGATCTATTCGAGCAACGGAGTTCTCGGCGCCGTGCACGCGGGCTGGCACGGTCTCGTCGTAGGTGTCGTCGCGGAGTGTGCCGATGCGATGCGGGCCCTCGGCGCACTCGACCTGCGCGCCATTGTCGGGCCGTGCATCCACGCCGAGTGCTACGAGTTCGGGCGGGACGACTTGGCGAGCGTCATTGCCGTCGTCGGCGACCGCGCGGTCGGCGTCACTCGAGATGGCGCCGTCGCGATGGATCTGCCCGCGGCGGTTGCCTCCGCGTTGCAGCGCGCCGGCGTGGAAGTGGCCGACCGCATCGATCAGTGCACCGCGTGCTGTTCGCAGGAATACTTCAGCCATCGCGCCCGCGCGGAGCGCGAGCGCCACGTGATGGTGCTGTGGCGAGCGCAGGCGAGCCGATGACCATCGACGCGGCACTGGTCGCTCGCAACATCGCGGACGTGCGCGCCGCGATCAGCGAGCGGACCGATCGACGGGTGAGACTCGTGGCCGTGACCAAAGCGTTCGATGAGCAGGCGGTCGCTGCCGCCCTTGCCGCCGGCGCCGACGGCATCGGAGAGAACTACGCGCAGGAGATGGTGGCGAAAGCCGCCGCGCTCGACGCGCTCGAGGCAGGGCCCGAGCGGCCCTTTTCAGAGCGGGTAGCAGGGCCCGAGCGGCCCTTTTCAGAGCGGGTGCCGTGGCACTTCATCGGCCAACTCCAGCGCAACAAGGTGAAGGTGCTCGTTCCGTTGGGCGTCGCGCTGTGGCAGACGGTCGATCGACTCGAGTTGGCCCGCGAGGTGGCGCGTCGCCAGCCCGCAGCCCGAGTGCTGGTGCAGGTAAACACCACGGGCGAAGAGCAAAAGGGCGGTTGCGAACCGGGTGAGGCGCCGGCGCTCGTCGCCGGCTGCCAGGCGCTCGACCTGTCGGTGGCTGGGCTCATGACCGTCGGGCCCGCCGGCCCCGCGGAAGCCGCCCGGCCGGCGTTTCGACTGCTGCGGCGCATGGCCGACGATCTGGGCCTGGCCGACTGCTCGATGGGGATGTCGGCGGATTTCGAGGTCGCGGTCGACGAAGGCGCAACCATCGTGCGCATCGGATCTCGATTGTTCGGTCCGCGCGGCTGAATTCTGGGCATTCGTGCCCTTCTCGATGTGCTATCGGCCAACTACACTCCTGTCCGGAGGGTCGCATGGCGTCGATGTTGAAGAGAACGATGTTGTATCTCGGGCTCGCGCCCGACGAAGAGTACGACAGCGCGTACGACGATCCGTCCGGCCCCGACCCTGAGGTGCGCATCGTCAATCGACCGACGCCGCCCAGCCAGCCAGACGTGGTCAACCGCACCGTGCGAGCAGTACCCATCACCGCGTCGTCGGGTATCTCGGGTCGAGACGTGCCCGAGGCGGTCGAATTGCGCCCCATGCGCTCGTCGGTCGTGCGGCCGCTCCCCAAGGCGGCCGCGGCCAAGCCCCACACGATCGCGCCGTCGTCGTTCAACGCGGCACAAGAGGTGGGCGATCGCTTCAAGCAGAATCAGCCCGTCATCCTCAACCTCTTCGGCCTCGATCGCGACCTCGCACGCCGGCTGATCGACTTCGCCAGCGGTGTCTGTTACGCCCTGGGCGGCCAGATGGAAAAGATCACCAACGGCGTGTACTTGCTGATTCCGGCCAACGTCGAGGTTTCCCCCGAAGACCGGCGTCGACTCTCCGAACGGCCCGGGTCGTAGCGCACTGCTCCCGAAGCAGGGCTCGAGAGCAGGGGTCGTACGCAGGGTCCCCACGCAGGGCCCCCAGATTTCAGTGTCCCTCGGTTCGTAGTGCGGCGGCGGTACGATCGCGCGATGGACATTACGCCGCAGCTCATTCGTGAAACGACGTTCCACGAATCTCTCCGCGGATACAACAAAGAAGAAGTAGAGGATTACAAACAGCGCTGGGCCGAAGCGGTGGCTCAACTGCAGGGTCGTCTCATGGAGGCGATCGAGCGCGCCGAGCGCGCCGAAGCGCGTGCGTTGGTCGCGGCCGGCCGCAGCGAATCAGAAGATGTCCTACGGCGCACGCTCGTGCTCGCGCAACGCACCGCCGATGCCGCCGTCGCCGAGGCGCAAGAGCAGTCGGCCCGGTTGGTCACCGAGGCGCAGGCAAAGGCGACGGGCATGCTCGACGACGCGGACGCGCGGTCGCGCACCATGGTCTCCGAAGCCGAAGTCGAGGCA
Organism: Acidimicrobiales bacterium; assembly: GCA_035525225.1. Lineage (GTDB taxonomy): Bacteria > Actinomycetota > Acidimicrobiia > Acidimicrobiales > WLNW01 > DATLFA01. The sequence goes on along the minus strand of DATLFA010000050.1, from coordinate 76,081 downwards.
GCAACGATTCGCGGTCAAGCCGAAGCCGTCGCGCGCGCGCTGAGCGCGGCCGCCGAAGACGAGGCGCGGCGCGCTGCCGAATCCACCCGCGTCGCGCTCGTAGAAGAGATCCGCGCACTCGAGACGCGTCGCCGCAGTCTGCTCGACGACGCCAACGCCCTCGAGCGACACACCGATACCCAGCGCCGGTCGCTGCACGACCAGGTGGTCTCCCTGCAAACGGTGGTGACCGCGACGCGCGCCGATGTCGACGACGAGCTCGCGCAGCTGCGTCTCGAGATCGACGCAAGGCGAGATGCGCTGGCGGCGTCGGCCCAGGCGCTCCAAGACGAGGTGCGGGCGCGTCACCTCGCACTCGACGACGGGCTCACCCGCTTACGGGCGCCGCTCGACGATCCCGATCTGCTCCACGCGGGGCCTGTCCCCGAGATGTCCGTGGAGTTGTCGCCGCTCGCCATCGCGCAGCCATCACCGCCCCCGGCCGACTCCTACGCGGCCGAGTCCGACGATGACGATGACGACGACGAGTACTTCGTGGACGACCTCGCCGAATTCGACGACGACGACGATGACGACGAGGCGTTCGACGACGAGATCTACGACGATGATGACGATGACGATGATGATGATGACGACGACGGCGAGTTCGCTCACGGCGCCGACGAGGAGCCGGCGCACACGCTGCCGGGCATGGCCGGCGCATCGGACAACCTCCGGCCGTCGGAGCAGCGCCGAGCGATCCAACCGACGGTGAGCGCACCGGCCGACGACGCGCTCGAGCCGGCGCGCTGGGAGCAGCCACAGTTCGGCATCAACCTGGCGCCGCCTGGCGACGCCAAGTCGCCACCCGAGCCGGGGGCCCGAGCCGATTTTTTCACCGAACGCCTGCGTCAAGCAGTCACCGACGACGAGCGTTACGAAGATCCGGCGTTCGAGGACAAGGCGACCAAATTCTTCGAACCCGACGAGCCGGCGGCGCGTCGCCGCTTCGGACGGCGAGGCTGACGAGAAGCAGTCCGCTCGAAAACCGTCTCATTCGGGGCGCATGCCTCTACACTCCCGCCGCGGCGAACGACGTGTAATTCCCCCGTAAGGACGGTCGGCGGCGATGGCGACGAGCAAGAAGCAGGCGAAAAAGCCCGCGCCGAAACCAAAATCGGGCGTCAAGGCGAAACCAGCGGCAAAAGCGGCTCCGGTGAAGGCGACCAAGAAACCTGCGCCCAAGCCCACCAAGGCTGCCCCTGCCAAGGCCGCGGCCAAGAAGTCCGCGAAACCGAAGTCCACTGCCAAAGCGACCAAGGCCGCGCCCGCCAAAGCGGCGAAGGCACAATCACCACCGATCACCAAGAAAGCGGCCCCCGTCAAAATTGCCCCGAAGCCCGCCAAGGCTGCCCCTGCCAAGGCTGCTCCGACCAAAGCTGCGACGAAAGCTGCCGAGGGAAAACCCGGCGCCAAGCCGGTCAAAGAAGCGCCCGCAAAGGCGAAGGCGAAAGGTGCAGCGGCGTCCAAGGCCGGCACCGCATCGAAAGCCGCGGCGCCCGCCACGCCGGCGGTCGCGCCGCTGCGAGCCGGCGTCCCACCTCCTCGGATCCGGACGAAGTCCAAGGAGAAGCCGATTCCCCGGTTGACGAAGACCCCCTATGACGCCAAGTTCTTGGCCGAACAGCGCACGATGCTGCTGGAGGAACGAGCGCGTTACTCCAAGTCCGCAACCAAGTACCGGGTCGAGGCCGATTCGCTGGTGAACGATCGTGAGCCGGGCGACGTGCAATTCGACGAGGAGTCCGGCGAAGGCGATTCGCTGGCGGTGGAACGCGATTTCGACCTTGCGCTCAGCGCGCAGGCGCAGGACAAGGTGGCCGAGATCGACGCCGCGCTGGCTCGCATCGCCGACTCGACCTATGGCATCTGCATCACGTCCGGCCAAGCGATACCCAAAGAACGACTGCGGGCGATTCCGTGGGCAACCGAACGCATCGAGTACAAGGTGGGCGGCCTCGGTCGCCCGCACTGAGTATGCACGTGCGCGAGCTGTTGGCACCGAGCGTGAGCGACGTCAAAGTGCAGTCGACTCGTCAGGCGTTGATCGCCGCTCTCGCGGGCGCGGTCCTGTTGCTCGATCAGATCACCAAGGTCTGGGCTGTGTCCGCGCTCGACGATCGCACGATCGACGTCGTATGGAAACTGCAACTGCGGCTGGTGCGCAACCCGGGCACCGCGTTCAGCCTCGGCGAGGGCAAGGGCCCACTGCTGGGTGTCGTCGCCTGTGGCGTGGTGGTCGTGCTCGTGACCCTCGCCCGCCAACCCCGCAGCGTGGCATCGGCGGTCGGCATCGCGTTGCTGCTCGGCGGGGCCGTCGGCAACATCGTCGACCGGATCGTGCGCAGCCCGCACGGGTTCCTCGAGGGTCACGTCGTCGACTTCATCGACTTCCAGTTCTGGCCCGTTTTCAACGTGGCCGACATGGGCGTCACCTGCGGCATCATCCTCGTGATCTTCGAATCGCAGGAAGCGGGTCGCCGCGAAGCGAGGGCGCCGAGCGCGATCGATGATTGAGACGCGGCGCGACATCGTGCCATCGGCGCTCGACGACGAACGCGTGGATCGCGTCGTGGCCATGCTCACCGAGGCCAGCCGCGCTCGCGTGAAGACGCTCATCGACGGCGCGCACGTACGCATCGGTGGTGTCGTCGTCACGAAGTCTGCCCAACGGGTGCGAGCCGGCGACGAGATCGTCGTCGAGTTCGAAGAAGAGGTGCCGGTGCGAGCCGACTCGACGATCGAACTCACGATCGTCCATGAAGACGAGGACGTCGTCGTCATCGACAAGCCGCCGGGCCTCGTCGTGCACCCTGGTGCCGGACATCGCGATGACACGCTCGTCTCCGCGCTGTTGGCCCGTTACCCCGAGATCGTGAGTGCGGGTGACCCTCAACGTCCCGGCATCGTTCACCGACTCGACAAAGGAACGTCGGGACTGTTGATGGTGGCCCGCTCACCCCGCGCGTACGAGTCGTTGGTCGCGCAGCTCGCGGACCGCACGGTCGTGCGCAGCTACACCGCTCTCGTGTGTCGCAGCTTCGAAGAGCACGAAGGGGTGGTCGACGCGCCCATAGGTCGTTCGTCGCGGGCGCCGACACGCATGGCGGTGACGCCGCGTGGACGCGACGCGCGAACGCGCTACGTCGTCGAACAGCGCTTCGTCGAGCCAGTCCCGGCGTCGCTCTTGTCGTGCCGGCTCGAGAGTGGCCGCACGCACCAGATACGCGTACACCTCTCGGCGATCGGCGCCCCGGTGCTCGGGGACGATCGGTACGGCGGCCGGAGGGTACAGGTCCCGATGCGCCGGCCATTCCTGCACGCCGCACGCCTGGGCTTCGTGCACCCGGTCAGCGGCGAGGACTTGGCGTTCGTGTCGCCGCTACCGCCCGATCTCGTATCGGTGCTGGCCGCGTTCTCTTAGTCGGCTTCGACGGTCGGCCAGTCGCGGTCACCGCGGCTGATCGACGCGATGTTGGAGAGGGTGTAGGACCCCAGGTAGTGGCGCATGTGGGCGCCGGACGCAGCCCAGATGGCGAGCAACACGCATTGGCCCTCATGGTCGCAGGCGCCGTTTGTATGAGGTTCGCCGAAGTCGCCGGCGGTGATCGGACCGTCGACGGCGCTGACGATCTGGGAGAGGAGGATTTGGTCGGGGTCGCGGGCGAGCACGTAGCCGCCGCCAACGCCGCGTTTGGATCGGACCAGGCCAGCGCCCTTGAGTGCAAGGAGGATCTGCTCGAGGTAGGGCTGGGGGAGCCCGGTCCGGTCGGCGATCTCGCGTACCGAGGTCGGGGTACGGCCGTCGCCGTGCAGCGCGAGGGACAACAGTGCCCGGCTCGCATAGTCGCCTCTCGTCGACACCTTCACGGCGTTGATCCTACGCCGCGGAGCCCGAGCGGCCCTGCAGAGCGGGAAGCGGAGCCCGAGCGGCCCTGCACAGCGGGGAGCTCGCGGCGGGCGTATCGTCGCGGTTGAGTCGTGCGGATGTCGTAATCCGCGTCGACAGTTGGTACAACGGTGTATTGCGTGCTGGACTTCGCGTCAGGCGGACCAGCAGGAGGCAATCGAGCGGATGAGCGACGAGGCACCACTGATTCCCGATTACTCGGGTGCCTGCGTCTGCAACGTGGTTCCGTCGTTGCTCGGCGGCTTCACCGAACCGCCGACGTGGTTCCCCGCAGCCGCCTTCTCGGCCCGCCAAGTGGTGCTGCTCGTGCTCGACGGGCTCGGCTGGCAACAGATGGCCGAGCGCCGCTCCATCACGCCGTCGCTGCACGCCCTGACCGGTGGCCCGATCTCGACGGTGGTGCCGACCACCACCGCCACCGCGATGACGTCGATCACGACCGGCTTGTCACCGGGACAGCACGGTGTCATCGGCTATCGCATGGCCGTTGACGACGAAGTGCTCAACGTGTTGCGGTGGTCGACGCCGCGTGGCGATGCCCGCACGGTGATCCGTCCGAACGACATTCAAAAGGCCGCACCATTCCATGGTGAACGCCCGCCCATCGTGACGCGCGCCGACTTCTCCGGTGGCGGTTTCTCTGCGGCGCATCTCGACGGTGTCCGCTTCCACGGCTATCGCACTGCGGCCACGATGGTGCATGAAGTGCGCACCCTCGTCGATGCCGGTGAGCCGTTCGTGTTCGCGTACTACGACGGTCTCGACAAGGTCTCGCACGAGTACGGCCTGGCCGGTCATTTCGATGCCGAGATCGCCTGGTGTGATCGCCTCGTCGCAGAGATCTGTGATCTGTTGCCGCCGGGGGCGGTGCTCGTGGTCACCGCCGACCACGGTCAGGTACACACCGGTGACAACGTCATCGGGTTGCCATCCGATGTGCTCGAACACGTCGCCCGCCAGTCGGGCGAAGCGCGGTTTCGTTGGCTGCACGCCCGGCCGGGCCGTCAAGCGGCGCTCCTCGAAGTGGCGCGCTCCACGTTCTCCGAACAAGCCTGGGTTCGATCGAAGGGTGAGATCATCGACGAGCAGTGGTTCGGCCCCACGATCACCGCGTCGGCGTCCAAGCGTCTGGGTGATGTGGCGCTTGTGGCCAAGGGCACACTCGCATTCGACGATCCCGCCGACACCGGCCCCTATCACCTCGTGGGCCGGCACGGATCGCTGACCGAGGCCGAGGTTCTGGTCCCGTTGCTCGTGTCATAAGCTGCGCTGCTTATGACAAATCCCGCAACGCCCGCTCGTGCCGAGATCGAGCATCCCGAAGTCATCGATCCGCGCTCGCAGAGGCCCGACGAGTTCATCGAACAGCCGGCCAAGGTCATGCGCGTCGGCACGATGATGAAGCAGTTGCTCGAGGAGGTGCGCGCCACGCCGCTCGATGAACCGAGCCGCGAGCGACTGCGCGAGATCTACGAAACGTCGGTGCGCGAACTCGGTTCCGCGATCTCTCCCGATCTGCGCGACGAGCTCGCCCGCCTGTCGCTGCCCTTTGCCGAAGTCGGGGGCACGCCACCGACCACCGCTGAGTTGCAGATCGCGCAAGCACAGTTGGTCGGCTGGCTCGAAGGACTCATCCAAGGGATCCAGGCGACGTTGTTCGCGCAGCAGATGGCCGCCCAACAACAGCTCGCGAACATGCGCGGCCAGATCGGCCCGGGCGGCGGTCCCGGTCGGCCCGGCGAACCCTCGCCCGATTCGAGCGAAGCCCGCCCTGGCACCTACCTCTGACCCGTTCTCGCAGCACAACGTCGGCTTGGGTTCGACGTTGTGCTGCCAGTTCGGGAAAGAGGGGCTCGGGGAAAGAGGCTCAGAGGTCGAGGGTCGCGGCGTCGGCGATGCCGGCGCGCGCGAGGATCTTGGCCTTGGCTCGCTGCAGTAGCGCCCGGGTGGATTGCGTCATCATGTTTGCGTGTCCGACCGCGACGTCGACCACTGTCTCGGGAGTGACGACGCGCGAGACGAGGTGCAGCGCGAGCGCTTCGGGCGCGCTGACCGCGCGACCGGTCAACACCAACTCGCGCGCGATCGCCCCGCCGACGAGTTCGTGCAGCGGCGAGTAGACGACGTCGCCCCAGGCGAACTCCGGGTGGGAGAACACGGTCGTCGTCGACGCGACACGGAGGTCACAACACACCGCGAGATCGAACCCGCCGGCGATCGCCGGCCCGTTGACCGCGGCGATGAGCGGTAGTGGGAACCGCAACAGCGTGGCGTGATAGCGATCCGACGAGGCCACAGGGCACGATCGAACGCGGGGTCGGCGGCTGCCGTCTCGAACTCCTTCAGGTCGAATCCGGAACAAAAGACGGGCCCCTCGCCGGTGATGATCACCACCGACACGGCTTCGTCGGCAGCCAGCGCATCGAGCGTGTCGCTCAGGGCGTCTCGCAGGGCAATCGACAGCGCGTTGCGCCGTTCGGGGCGCTGTAGGGTCACGAGCGCGACCCGGTCGGAGACCGTCTCTACGCCGAGTGGGCTCGCGTGGCTCATCAGTTGCTCCCTTCGCCTTCGGCGACTACCTTTCCTGAACTACGCCCCTGTAATTTGACCAGGACCGCCACGTGCCCAGTTCGTTCACCCACCTGCACGTTCACACCGAGTACTCGATGCTCGACGGAGCGGCGCGCGTGGGCGACTTGGTGGCCGCCGCGGTGCAAGACGGCCAGCCCGCGATCGGCATCACCGATCACGGCAACATGTACGGCGTCCTCGACTTCTACAAAGCGGCCAACGATGCGGGCATCACGCCGATCATCGGCAGTGAGGCGTACATGGCGCACGACACGCGCTTCGAGCGGCCGAGCCGGCGCGGCCGACTCGACGACTCGGGCGGTGACACCGACGGTGGCGCAAAGCTCTACTACCACCTGACACTGCTCGCCGAGAACAACGTCGGCTACAAGAACCTCATACAACTGGCCAGTCGCGCGTACCTCGAGGGCTACTACTACAAGCCGCGCGTCGACTGGGAGATTCTCGCCGAGCACAGCGAAGGGCTCATCGCGACCACCGGCTGTCTCGGTGGCCATGTGTTGCAAGCGTTGATGAAGGGCGACTTCGATCTCGGTCTGCAAAAGGCGGCGCGACTGCAAGAGATCTTCGGCCGCGACAACCTCTTCATCGAGATCCAAGACCAGGGAATCCCCGAGCAAAAGCGCACCAATCCGATGCTCGTCGAGATCGCCCGCAAGCTGCACGCGCCGTTGCTCGCCACCAACGACAGCCACTACGTGCACCGCGGTGACGCCGTTGCGCACGACGCTTTGTTGTGCGTGCAGACCGGCTCGCTCATGAGCGACCCCGATCGATTCAAGTTCCACGGCGACGAGCACTATCTCAAGTCGGCGCTCGAGATGCGCAAATTGTTCGCCGAGCTGCCCGAGGCGTGCGACTCCAGTTTGTGGATCGCAGAGCGGTGCAAGGTCGACATCGAGTTCGGCAAGCCGCAACTGCCCGAGTTCCCGTTGCCTCCCGAGTTCCAGCCCGTCGAGGGCGAGACCTATGACGTCAAGTGCCGCGAGTACCTCCAACACCTCACCTTCGACGGAGCGCGGGCGCGTTGGGGCGATCCGCTACCCGACGCCGCGGTCGAGCGGTTGGCATTCGAGTTGCAAGTCATCGCGGATATGGGTTTCAGCTCGTATTTCCTCATCGTCGGCGATCTCATCGCGTACGCCCGCCGGCGCGGCATTCGCGTCGGCCCCGGCCGCGGCAGCGCGGCGGGTTGTGCGGTCGCTTACTGCTTGCAGATCACCGACCTCGATCCGATCAAGTACGACTTGCTCTTCGAGCGATTCTTGAACCCCAGCCGCAAGTCGATGCCCGATATCGACATGGACTTCGACTCGCGCTACCGCGACGAAATGATCCGCTATGCCGCCGAGCGCTATGGCCGCAACCATGTCGCGCAGATCGTCACCTTCAGCCAGATCAAGGCGCGTGCCGCGGTGCGCGACGCCGCCCGGGTGCTCGGCTACCCGTATGCGGTGGGCGACAAGATCGCCAAGGCCATGCCCCCGCTCATCATGGGACGCGACACGCCGTTGCGGGCCTGTCTCGAGCCGCAGGAACGCTACGAAGACGGCTACAAGATGGCCACCGAGTTGCGTGACATGTACAACCTCGACCCCGACGTCAAGAAGGTCGTCGACGTCGCCCGTGGGCTCGAGGGCTTGCGCCGCCAAGACGGCATCCACGCGGCGGCGGTGGTCATCACCAAGGAACCGCTGACCGAGTATCTACCCATCCAGCGCAAACCAGAGGGTGGGCAGGACCCCGAGTTCTCACCGGTCGTCACGCAATACGAGATGCACGGTGTCGAAGATCTCGGCCTCTTGAAGATGGACTTTCTGGGTCTGCGCAACCTCGACGTGATCACCGACGCGCTCGAGTTGATCGAACAGACGCAGGGCATCACCCTCGACATCGACAACGTCGATCTCTACGACACGCCGACCTACAAGCTGCTGGCCCGGGGTGATTCGATCGGCGTGTTCCAACTCGAGTCGTCGCCGATGCGCGCACTCATGCGTTCGCTGGCGGCCACCACCTTCGAAGACGTCGCAGCGCTCGTTGCGCTCTACCGGCCGGGGCCGATGGCGGCCAACATGCACAACGACTACGCCGATCGCAAGAACGGTCGCAAGCCGGTCGCGTACTTCCACCCCGACGCGGAAGAGATCCTCTCCGACACCTACGGGCTCATGGTGTTCCAAGAGCAGATGATGCGCGTCGCGCAGAAGTTCGCCGGCTACTCGTTGGCCGAAGCCGACAACCTTCGCAAGGCGTGCGGCAAGAAGATCCGCTCATTGATGGCGCAAGAGCGCGAGAGCTTCGTCGCCGGTTGTGACAACACCGGCTACGGCAGCGTCCTCGGCAACGATCTCTTCGACGTCATCGAACAGTTCGCCGACTACGCGTTCAACAAGAGCCACAGCTACGGATACGGCTACATCGCGTATCAGATCGCCTATCTCAAGACGCATCATCCGGTCGAGTACCTCGCGGCGTTGCTCACGAGCGTGAAAGCGTCGCTCGACAAGGCCGCGGTGTACCTCAACGAATGCCGTCTCCTCGGTATCGATGTCGCGGTGCCCGACATCAACTTGTCCGACAGCGACTTCCGACCGGTGCCCGACCGTGACAGTCACGCCGCGGTCGTTCTCGGCGGCGACGTCATGCCGCCGCAGGGAACGTTTCATCTGGGCGCGATCGTGTTCGGCCTGTCTGCGGTGCGCAACGTCGGCGAGGGTCTCGTCGAGCAGGTTCTCGTCGAACGAAAGAGCGGTCCGTTCGTCGACTTCTACGATTTCTGCCAGCGCGTCGACGTGTCCGTACTCAACAAGCGCGCGATCGAATCGATGATCAAAGCCGGTTGCTTCGATTCACTCGGTCATCCGCGCAAGGGGCTGCTGTCGGCCTTCGAGCAGATCATCGACCAGACCGTTGCCCGTCGACGCGAGCACGAGATGGGTGTCATGTCGCTGTTCGGTGCGACGAGCGAAGGACCGACGTTCGACGAGCGCACACCGATCCCCGACGTCGAGTTCGATAACACGACCAAGCTCACCTTCGAAAAGGAGATGCTCGGGGTCTACATCTCCGATCATCCGCTGATGGGCGCCGAAGCCATCTTGCGGCGCAAGACCGACTGCACGGTCGCCGAGTTGCTCGATGTCGAGGATGGCACCCAGAAGCGCGTCGGTGGGGTCATCGCCGGCCTGCAGCGCAAGTGGACCAAGCGCGGCGACCTCATGGCGGTGTTCCAACTCGAAGACCTCACGTCGTCGATCGAGGTGATGGTGTTCCCCAAGACCATGACCGAATTCGGGCACAAGCTCGTCGACGACGCCGTCGTGTTGTTGCGGGGTCGGGTCGACAAACGGGAGGACCAAGCCAAGTTCATCCCGCTCGAGATCGAGATCTTCGAGGTCACCGAAAGCGTCCGTCCCACCACGTTGCGCCTGCGGTTGTCGCCCAACGCCGCCCGGCCGGAGCTCATCGACGAGCTCAAGCGGTTGCTGCGCGAGCATCAAGGACCGTCGCCGGTGGTGATCCAGCTGGGCGACGCCGGTCAGGCGGGCAAGCTCTTGCGGCTGTCCGACGAGTTCTGCGTCGATACGACCAACGGCCTCGTGGCGGAGCTGAGGGTCCTTCTCGGGCCCGATGCCATCTTGATCTGAGCCCTTGATCTGAGCCGTGGCCATCGCCGGCCCGGGTGCCTTCGCCAGGCTCGTCGCGGGGAGTGGTAGACGACCACCGGCCCGGAGTTGCGAATGGGTTTCGGAAACGCTGGACTATAGGGGCGCAATCGCGGCCCGGTACGGTGGCGCGAATCGAACAGTAGTTCTTCCGGGGGCTTGGGAAAAATGGCGATCGACGTCGAGACGAAGGACTGCACGGCTCTCTCTGATAGTGAGCTAGAGGAGTTGGCCAATCTCAGCGCGGAACACCCCTATCACTTCGATATCGGGGTCGTTTCGAAGCAGCGGGATTCTTGGGTGCTCTGCACCATGGCCCGCGACGGCAGCAAGCTCAAGGGCTTCGCCTTTTGCACCCTCGAACGCATCGGGGGTACGCCGTGCGTGCTCGTCGGGCTGGCCTCGATCGCCCGCACGACCAAGCGTGACACCGTGTTGCGGGCGCTGATGACCGACCTCTTCCGCCGCGCCGTGCTCGCCTTCCCCGACGAAGACGTGCTGGTGGGCACCCGTTTCTCCAACGCCGGCGGCTACGAGGCCTTTCGCATGCTGCACGACATCGTGCCCCGGCCCGACCACAAGGCCAGCGGCGAAGAACGGGCGTGGGGCCGTCGTCTGGGCAAGCGCTTCGGCATCGATGCCGGCAACTACGACGACCGGGCGTTCATCGCCAAGGGCGACGGCAACCCGCCGGTCGTGTTCGACCACGAGAGCCTCAAGCCCGACAAGATCGACCCCGCGTTCGCCGCGTTCTTCAAGACGATGAAGCCGAAGAAGGGCGACGTGCTCATCGCGTTCGGGTGGGCCAAAGCCGAAGATCTCGACCGGTTGATGCCGCCCGCCTAGGGCCGCGTCGACACCGTCCGCGCGGCGCAGTGGACTTCTCGGTCGTCGTACGCCGGCGGCGGATGGTGCGGGCGTTCCTGCCCGACCCCCTCGAGGCACCGGTCATCGCCGGCATTCTCGACGCCGCGACGCGCGGACCCAGCGCCGGACACGCACAAGGCGTCTCACTGATCGTGCTCCACGAGGGCCGTCAGCGGGCCTACTGGGACACCACGCTCGCCCCCGAAAGGCGCGAGCAGTTCCCGTGGCCGGGCCTACTCGACGCGCCCGTGCTCGTGGTGGTGGCCGCGGATCCGGATGCCTATGTCGAGCGCTACGCCGAGCCCGACAAGCGGGCGTCGGGGCTCGGCGCGGGCGCCGGCGCGTGGCCCCAACCGATGTGGTTCGTCGACGGGGGAATGGCGGTGCTGGCCATCCTCTACGCGGCGGCCGATGCGGGCGTGGGCGCGTGCTTCTTCGGCGTGTTCGACCACGAGCCCGCCCTGCGCGACGCGCTCGGTGTGCCCGATCAGGTGCGCCTCGTCGGCACTGTCGCGCTCGGCATGGCGGATCCGGAGCGTGACCGGCCCAGCCGGTCGGCGGCGCGGCCGCGTCGCGACGATGTCGTGCGCTTCGGCGGCTGGCGGTAGCGTCAGGCCATGGCCACCCAGATCCCGCTCGTGTCGTACTTGGCGATCGACAACGGCGCGCCCCATCTCGTCGCCAACACCTGCAACGAGTGCGGCGCCCGGTTCTTCGACCGGCGCAACGCCTGTGCTCGTTGTGGATCCCGCGAGTTCACCGTGAAGCCGCTCGCGACCACTGGCAAGGTCACTTCGTTCACCATCGTGCAGCGGGCGGCCCCCGGCGTGAAGGTGCCGTTCGTGTCGGCGGTGATCGGGCTCGACGACGGTGCCTCGGTGCAGGCCAATGTGGTCGACACCGAACCCGATCCCGACCACATTGCCCTCGGTATGCCGGTCAAGCTCACGACCTACGTCGCCGGCACCGACGACAATGGCACCGAAGTGGTGGCCTTCGGCTTCGCTCCCCAGTGACGGTGGCCAGGGCGTCGTAGTATTCAGTCATACGTCTGACGAGGGAGAGTCCACATGGCCGACAACGTTTGGGTCATCGGTGTGCACATGACCAAGTTCGCGCAACACAAGGACAAAGACGCGCTCGATCTCGGCAGTGAGGCGGCGATGAACGCGCTCGCCGACGCCGGCCAGACGATCCACGATATGGACGTCATGGCGGCCGGCAGCCTCTTCAATGCCAGCGCCGGCATGGGACAGCAGATCCAAAAGCAGATCGGCCAGACGGGCATTCCGGTCTTCAACGTGTCCAACGCGTGCGCGACCGGTGCCACGGCGTTTCGCACGGTCTATCTGTCGATCAAGGCCGGCGAAGCCGAGATGGGACTCGCGGTCGGTGTCGAGCAGATGGGCAAGATGGGTTTGCTCGGCGCCGCCGGATCGGCGAAGAGCGAAAAGACCGAATACACGCCGACGGGTCGCTACGGCAACGTGATGCCGGTCGAAGGCATCCTCGGCACCGGCACGATGCCGGGTGTGTTCGCGCAAGCCGGCATGGAGTACGCGGGTAAGCACGAAGGTGTCACGGTCGATCACTTCTACAAGATCGCTGAGAAGAACCACGCGCATTCGACCCTCAATCCGCTCGCTCAATTCAACAAGCGCTTCACCTTCGACGAGATCAAGAACGCGCAGATGATCTCCTACCCGAACACGGTCTTGATGTGTTCACCAAATACCGACGGCGCGGCCGCCGCCGTGTTGGTCAGCGAAGCCAAGCTGCGCACGCTGCCACTCGACGTACAAAAGCGCGCGGTCAAGGTGGCGGCATCGGTGCTCACCACCGATCCATACGTCGAAGGAAGCCACATCCTGCCCGATGTCAACACCTGCACCCGCAACGCGGCCAGCAAGGCCTACGAGATGGCCGGCATCGGTCCCGAAGACCTCGACCTCGTCGAGTTGCACGACTGCTTCGCCACGGCCGAACTCTTGCACTACGACAACCTCGGCCTGTGCGAGCCCGGTGGCGCTGCCGACTTCCTCGACTCGGGCGCGCCGTGGCGCGACGGCCGCATGCCGGTCAACGTGTCGGGCGGCCTCGAATCAAAGGGCCATCCCATCGCGGCCACCGGTGTGGCCGGCATCTTCGAGATCACCACGCACTTGCGGGGCGAAGCCGGCGATCGTCAGATCGAAGGGGCCAAGGTCGGCCTGACGCACGTCATCGGACTCGGCTCCACGTGTGGCGTACACATCTTGGAGAAGGCCGCGCTCTAAGTGGCAGAGACGTACGAATTCCTCGATCTCGTCGACGCCTCACCCGAGGCGATGTACGAGTTGTTCGAGGAGCGGGGCTGGGGCGACGGGCTACCGCTGATCCCACCGACCGCGGCACGTGTCGACGCGCTGCTCGACGGTTGCGGCGGCGACCCCGAAGAAGTGCTCGCCGTGCTTCCCCCTCGATTCGGCAAGGCCACTCGGCGGATGGTGGCGGTCAACGCCGCGCTCGCCGGATGCAAGCCTGAGTACATGCCGGTGCTCGTCGCCGCCACGCGCGCGCTGGGAGAAAAGAAGCTCAACCTGCGCGGCGTCAACGCGACGACGCACCCGGTGGCGCCGTTGTTGATCGTGCACGGTGAGATCGCGGAGCGCGCCGGCTACAACAGCGGCCTTGGTGCATTCGGGCCGGGCAATCGCGCCAACGCGACGACCGGGCGCGCACTGCGGCTGATCTTGTTGCACATCTCGGGCGCCACTCCCGGCCCGGGTGATGCGTCGACGCAAGGGGGGCCGGCGAAGTACGCGTACTGCGTTGCGGAGAATACGGCGGCGTCACCGTGGGGCAGCTTCCATCGCAGCGCGGGCGTCGACGCCGTGAGTGCGGTCACCGTGCACTGCGGGGAAGCGCCGCACAACTTCCACGACATGGAATCCGATCATCCGACGCGCATCCTCGACAAGTGTGCCTCGGCGATGGCGACGCTCGGGCAGAACAACGCCACCATCGCGCAAGGCGAATATTTCGTGGCGCTGGGCCCCGAGCATGCGGCGACGTGCGCGTCCGCCGGATGGTCGCGCCGCGACGTGTCGAGCTACTTGTTCCAGATGGCGCGGATACCGGCACGTGTGTTCCGGGCGCAGTTCGACCTGCGGGCGTGGTTCCCGTGGATGCACGGCGCGGCCGACGACGAGTTGTTGCCCATGACCGGTGAGGTCGACAACATCAAGGTCTTCGTGTGTGGCGGTGCCGGCAAGCACTCCTGTGTCGTGCCGAGTTGGGGCATGACATCGAGCGTCACGCTGCCGATCGAATGAGCGAGGCAAGTTCCATGAACCAGATCTACGCACCCGACGGGCCGCTCGCGCCGCCCCCCATCACGTTGGCGGCATCGCCGGCGGTGCTCGCGGGATTGCGCATCGGCGTGCTCGACAACCTCAAGCCGAACGCCAAGCTGTTGATGCAGCGCGCCGCCGAGCAGATTGCGGCGCGCACCGGCGCCAAGGTCGCGTTGGTCACCGACAAGGGACCGGGCTACAACTCGGCGACGGCGTGCAGTGATCCCGTGTTCGACCTACTCGACAAGGAGGTCGACCTGGTCATCACCGGGTCGGCCGATTGAGGGAGTTGCACGTCGTGGAGTGTCCACGACCAAGTACAACTCGAGCAGCGGGGCAAGCCGACGGTCGTGGTGACCACCTCCAAGTTCCTCGCGCTGACCAAACGGATGGCGCTGAACTTCGGTCTGCCCGACGCGCGCATCTGCACCGTCGACCATCCCCTCGGCGGCACCGACGAGGAAACGATCCTCGCGTGGGCCGACGCCGCGGTCGACGAGATCATCGCGCTGTTCACCCGGCAGTAGCATCAGTCGGTTCTTCTATGTCCGGGGGAGTGACTGATGCGAGCGGTACGCAACGACGAGTCGGGTATCCATGTGGTCGAACGGCCCGAGCCGGAAGGCGACGGTGTGCTCGTCGAGGTCTCTTCGTGTGGGATCTGCGGTACCGACCTCGGGTTCCTCGCGATGGGCCCGCTGCCGTTCACACTCGGCCACGAGTTCGCAGGGATCGTCGAGGGCACGGCCTACGCCATCGAGCCGATGACGCGCTGCGGCACCTGTGAGGCCTGTCGTGCGGGCAACGACAATCGCTGTACCGACCCGAGTCACGTGAACTTCGGGATTTTCACCGACGGGGGACTGGCCGATCGGGTTCGTGTCGCCGGCTACTGCCTGACGCCACTGCCGGCGGGCCTGTCCGTCGACGACGCCAGCCTCGTCGAGACGACCGCGGTCGCCTACCGCGGCGTGCGGCTGGCCGCCGTGCAGCCGGGTGAACGGGTCTGTGTCGTCGGGGGCGGCGCCATCGGCCTGGCCGCGGTCGGCGTGGCGCATCACCAGGGCCTCGACGTCGACCTCGAGGCGCGCCATCCCCATCAGCGTGCGGTAGGCGAACGGCTCGGCGCGGGTAGTGCCGCGGCCTCGGCGCAGAGCGTGTACGACGTCGTGATCGACGCCGCCGGCAGCGAGAGCGGTCTGGCGCGGGCATTCGAGCTGGTGCGCCCCGGTGGCCGCGTGGTGTTGCTCGGTGTGTATCACGGCCTCGTGCCCATCCCCGGCGTGGCGATGTTGGTGAAGGAAACGACGATGATCCCGTCGATGGCCTATGGCGTAGACGTCGATGGACGTCGCGAGTACGCCAACGCCGCCGCGGTGCTCGCGGCGAACCCCGAGATGGCTCGCGCATTGATCACGCACCGCTTCTCTCTCGACGATGCGCCCGAAGCGTTTCGAGTTGCTGCCGATCGCGCGAGCGGTGTGATCAAAGTCGTCATCCATCCCGACCGTTAGGACCACGTTGAGCATCACCATCGATCATTCGGGCAAGGCCGCGCTCGTGACCGGAGCGGGTGCAGGCATCGGCCGCGAGATCGCGCGCTGGTTGGCCCGCGCCGGCGCCGCTGTCGCGGTCAACGACGCCCGTGGCGAGAAGGCGTCTGAGACCGTGGCGTTGATCGAAGCCGAAGGGGGACGGGCGATTGCCGTCGTCGCCGACTGCCGAGACGACGCGCAGGTCGAGCAGATGGTGCAACGCACCGTCGACGAACTCGGCGGCCTCGATATCGCCGTCAACAACATCGGCATGTTGGCCGGCCGCGGCGCGTCGGCCTTCGTCGACACCGACGGCGCGTATTGGCGCGACGTGGTCGGTCAGAATCTCATCCTCACCGCGGTCTGCGCCCAGCACCAAGCGCGGGCCATGATCGCCGGCGGCGACGGTGGGGTGATGTTGTTGGTGACCTCGGGGGAGACGACCCGGCCGTCGCCGTTCAACTCCGCCTATGCCGCGTCGAAGGCCGCGCTCAACCACCTCGTCACGTCGTTGGCGATGGAGCTCGGCGAGCACGGCATCCGAGTGCTCGCGATCGCGCCCGGCACCACCCTCACCGAGACCGTGCGCGCCGCGTTCACGGATGCCCACGTCGCGGCCATCGACCAGTCGACGGCGCTCAAGCGCAGGGTCGAGCACGACGAGCTCGGCCGCCTCGCAGTCTTCCTCGCGTCGGATCTGGCTCGCTGCATCACGGGCCAGCTCATTCTCGCCGATGCCGGGGCGTTTCTCTCGCGCACGAGACCCTCTAACCTGCGTCACGAAGAGACACAGTTGGGCGACCGGCCCGATCACACCAGCCAGCCAAGCATCGGCAACTAGGGGCCGAGCGGCCCCGCTGTGCGGAAGACACGAGGAGCATCATGATCAATGCCGCCGAGATCGCGCCGACGCTCGAAGAGGCCCGCCAGCTCGTACAAGCCGACGGCGGCGACATGGAGCTGGTCTCGACCGACGACGGCACCGTCAGCCTCAAGCTCATCCTCGAAGGCGCATCGTGTGTCGAGTGTGTGATGCCGAAAGAGTTCCTCGAGCAGATCGTCCTCGACATGTTGACCCGTGCGGGCCATGGCGTCTCGGCCGTCGCCATCGACGACCCGCGCGAAGACCCCAACTGGGTCGCACCCGAAGAGCACTGAGGCCTCGTGCTCGAGCTCGATGGTCGAGGCGGAGACCAACTTTCGTTGAGCCTCTGGTCGTTCAGTGTTACGTTGGGCTTACCTACTCTTTGGCGGGGGCGCCACACGGGCTCTAGGGACGGTGGCGTCGCTGTGAGATCGTTGTCGAGGATTGTTTTCGGTCTAGCCGTGTCAACTGGCGCGTTCCTGGTGGGCGCCTGCGGTGGCGACGACACGAGCGCGCGGCAGGCCACTTCGAATGGCGTTACTCCTACCACGGGCTCGCCCGGCAGTGCCGACTCGCCGTCGGGCGCGCCCGCGGCAACAGGTTCGGTCGCGGTCACGACCCCTGCGTCCGGCACGGCCAAGGGTTCGCTCACCTTGGGCAGCGAGACAGTCACGTTCACCCGGAGTCGTTGTTTCCTCAGGTCGCAGATCGCAGCGGGAGAAACCATCGAGTGGAACGCACAAGCATTCGGGGCCAACGCCTCGGGTGCCGAAGTCATGATCGACGTGAGCCGTTACGCGAAAGACAGCCGCTTTGCGGGGGACCGCATCAGTGTCACGATCGGGAATCCCGCCTCGCGCGACGCCACGAATTTGGAAGAGGCCCTGGATATCGGTCGGGTCAGCGTCGAGGGCTCGATCTTGCGAGCGTCGGGATTCGAGCTGGCCAAAGACGATGGATCGGCCCCCGTACCGGGCGCATTCGAGATCAGATGCTGATGGGCGAGTACGGCCCTGAGTGTGCCGCACTCCACTACTGACGATGGCGCCGCGAAGTCGGACTGCGGGTCCCGGCGGATTGACGCAGTGCCCGGCGCACCGAGGGTTCTTCGCGTAGTTTGGGGTTGTGCTCGAGCTCGATGGTCGATTTGCTGCCGTCACGGGCGGCGCCTCGGGCATCGGCGCTGCGGTGAGTGAACGCCTGCAGCGAGAAGGGGTGCGGGTCGCATCGCTTGATCGGCAGCGCGGTGGCCCAGCCGAAGTGCAGATCGAGTGCGACGTCACCGACGAGGCATCGATCAAGGCCGCGTTTGCCGCAGTGCACGAGCGTTTCGGTGGCCTGCACTATGGCTTCGTCAATGCCGGTATCTCTGGCGTCGGATCGTTCCTCAACATGCCGGCCGACGAATGGGACCGCGTGATGCGCGTCAACCTGCGCGGCGCGTTCCTCACGATGCAATGCGCCGGGCGTGCCATCCGCGACACCGACGACGGCGGCTCGATCGTCGCGACCGCGTCGAGTGCTGGTGTGCTCGCCGACCTCGGCATGGTGCACTACAGCGTGGCCAAGATGGGAATTCGCCAGATGGTGCGCGTCGCGGCGCGTGAGCTCGGCCGCTATGGCATCCGCGTCAACGCCGTCGCTCCCGGTGTCACCAACACACCGATGACCGAGGGCACGAAGGATCTGCCGGGCTTTCACGACTCGCTGTGCGAGCGCACGCCGCTCGGTCGCCTCGGCGAGACCGACGACATCGCGGATGCCGTATTGGCGCTGTTCGCACTCAAGTGGGTCACCGGGCAGACGCTGTCCGCCGATGGTGGCGTCACGCTCTACTCGGGCACCGACATCCCCGGCGTTACTGCCGAGATGCTCGACAGCTGGTACAACAGTCGCCTGTAGCGGAGGGGGAACGATGGCGCAGACCTGTCATGCCGCGGTGTTCTTGGGCAACGACACCTATCAGGTGCGTGAATTCCCCGTGCCCGATCCGCCCGCGGGTGGCGCCGTCATCAAGGTCGAGGCCGTCGGTCTCTGCGGGAGCGACGTGGCACAGTTCCACGGCGTCGAGTTGGTTCCCGGCGGATCGATGTTCCCCGTGGTGCCCGGGCACGAGACGGTCGGGCGGGTGGTCGAGCTGGCCCGCGATGCGCAACTCGGCGTGCGGGAGGGCGATCGGGTCGCGGTCGACGAGATCCTCGAAGTCGGCGCTCGATTTCGCATCTACGGCTACTCCGACATGACCGGCGAGGGCAAGGTCGGGTTGTGGGGTGGTTACGGCGAATACATGGAGATCTTCGCCGGGACCAAGCTCCACAAGATGAGCGACCGGCGTCCCGCCGAGGAGTTCACTCTCTTCGAGCCGTTGGCCAATGCGGTGAACTGGACCGACATCGTCGGTGTGAACGAAGGTGACGTCGTCGTCATCGAAGGGCCGGGTCATCAAGGCCTCGCCGTGCTCGAAGCCGTGCTGGCAAAGAAGCCGGGCATGGTGATCCAGACGGGCGTGTCGAGCGACAAGCTGCGCCTCGACACTGCCAAGAAGATCGGCGCGACGCACACGATCATGGTCGACGTCGACAACCCGGTCGAGGTCGTGGCTGATCTCACGTCGGGTGCCATGGCCGATGTCGTGATGGACATTGCGACCGTCGCGTCGACGGTGCCGATGGCGATCGATCTGGCGCGCTGGGCCGGCGGTCGCGTGTTGCTGGCCGGGCTCAAGCACTTCCAGCCCGTGCCCAACTTGGTCACCGACTGGATCGTGATGAAGTCACTGGCCGTGTTCGGCGGCAGTGGTTTCACGCCGGCGTCGATGGCCAAAGCAGTCGAGATGCTCGAGTCGGGTCAGGTAAAGAGCGACCTCGTGGTCGGCGACGTATTCGGGCTCGACGGCATCGAAGAAGCGATGAGACTGCTGGCCCGCGCGATTCCCGATCGCGACGCGGTGCGCGTGGGGTTGCGGCACGCATGAGCGAGCTCGTTGTCGACGAACTGTTCGCGCCGCTGCCCAAGGCGCATCAGCACTACCGCGATCTCGACGCGCAGATCTGGGATGGCCGCTTCGACCCCGCGTTGCTCGAAGTGTGCCGGGTGCGCATCGCGACACTCCACCGCTGCGCGCCCGAACTCGCATCTCACCGCGCGGACATCGGCGACAAGCGCGCTGCGATCGCGCAATGGCCGACATCGCCGTTGTTCGACGACGTCGAACGCGCGCTGTTGCGATTCACCGAGCAATACGTGATCGACGCGCAGGGCGTCACCGATTCCGATGCCGCCGGCGTGACGACGGTGCTGTCGGGACCGCAGATCGCCGCGTTCACCGTCGCGATCGGTGCCTTCGATGCAATCTGTAGATTCACGCTCGCCTTGGGGTCCGAACGGCCTCCCCACGCCCTGGACGCATAGGAGATCATTGTGCGCATCGTTCCCCCCGACGGCGGCATGTCGTTGTTCGACTACGACCCCGAGTTGTTCGCCGCGTTCAACACGCTCTACGGGACGCTCTGGACCGACGGCGCCGTCGACCAGGCGACGAAGGAGGTCGGCCGGTTGCGCAACGCCAACCTGGTCGACTGCGGCATTTGAAAGAACCTTCGCTTCGCAGGTGCGAAGCAGGAGGGTCTCGACGAGGAAACCATCGCGGGCATCGCGAGCGGCGCCGCGCTCGGCACGCGCGGTCAGGCACCGAAGCAGGAGCTGCCGGCCCGCTACGCGCTGGTCGTTCGCTACACCGACGCGTTGGTCAACGATCCGCACAGCATCGACGACGATCTAAGCGCCGCGCTGGCCGCCGAGTTCACGCGCCCGCAGCTGGTCGAGTTGACCGCGACGATCACGTTCGCGTCGGCCTTTTCCAAGGCCGCGATCGCGTGGGGTCCGCCGCCGGAGCTTCCCCTGACCGAAGTGCCGTCACCCGGCCCCGGGCGCGGGACGGCGAGCGCGTAGCGGCTTGCCAGCTGCGGTGCGGCGGCCCGGCTTCAACAACTGCGCGGACGTCGTGTCGGCGAACCATTGCTCGAACTGTTCCGGCGTCCAACCGCGCTTGCCGACGAGTAGCAGCCACACCTCGGGATGATTGAACGTCCAGAGGATGTCGGTGGCGCGCGTTGACGTCGAGTTCGGGCCGTAACGCGTCTTGCGCGTGCAGCGTTTCGACGATGACCCGCTGGTTCGCGTAGAAGTCGCTCTGGATGAGGGCCCATAGAGCGGCACTGTCGGCATCGACCGCTGCGGCAGAGCGGATCACCTCGAGCAAGCCCGCGATGCGCCGCTTGGCGATGCACGCGTAGTGGGCGTTGAGCCGCAGCTTGCGTTCTGGGTCGCGTTCCTCGAGCACTTCGCGATACCAAGGGCGCTCGGCGACGCCCGCATCGTCTTGGTCGCCTTTCAACAAGAAGTCCCACAACGCTCGCAGTAGGCGGCTCTTGGTGACGAACGCGCTGTAGACGGTCTTGAGCGCGACCCCTGTCTCTGCTGCGATGGCGTCCATCGTGGTCGCCGCGTAGCCCTGCTGTTCGAACAACTGCCGCGCCGACTCGAGGATGGCGCGGCGGGTCGCGGCCGCCTGTTGTTGGCGGCGGGGGGAGTTGTAGGCCCGCTTGGTCTTGACAGGCTCGGCCAGTGAGGTGGTGCTGTCCGACGTGGCGCCCGAGATGACCGCCATTGCGGCGCAGCGCGCGGCTGCGGTCGGACTTACCAACGTGTCGACCCTGGTGCTCGACCTCGAGGCGATCGAACAGCCCGGCGCGTCGTACGACGTCGTCTTGTGCCGTGAGGGCCTGATGTTCGCATCCGACCCCGCCGTTGCCGTGGGCGAGATGAGCCGTCTCCTGCGTCCCGGCGGCAGGCTCGCCGCGGCGGTCTGGGTCCCCGTTCGCGCAATCCGTGGCTGGGCGTGGTGCTCGATGCGGTGAGTGCGCATGTCGGTGCGCCTGTTCGTCCGCCCGGGGTAGCCGGCCGTTCTCGCTCGATGACGCGGACCGGCTCGCCGGCATCCTTGCCGCCGCCGACCTCGCCGATGTCGTCGTAGCCGAGGTGCCTATGCCAATGCGCGTCGGCTCCTTCGACGAATGGTGGGCGCGGACGTCGGCGCTCGCCGGACCGCTGGCGAGGTTGCTGGCGGCGCTGCCGGCCGAGGCCGCGGATGCGATCCGGCTCGACGCCCGGCAATCCGTGCGCGCTTACGAGACTGCCGATGGTCTCGAGTTTCCCGGTGTCACGTTGCTCGCAACGGCGCGTCGCCAGCGGGCGTCGCGGTCGTGCCCGGGTCAGACCGCGGTGCGGTGCCGCGGCTGGTAGAGCATCAGGTCCAAGCCGCCCGGTAACACGATCGTCGTCGTGATGCCCCAGCCTTCGTCCTGCGGCTCGCCCCGGATCTCGAGGCCCTTGCCGCGGAGTTCGTCGATGGTGGCGTTGATGTCATCGCACATCAGCGTCACCTGATGACGCACACCGCCTTCGAAGGTGGGTCCTTCGCCGGGATGCACGCCGAGCTCGGCCGGGGGCAACGCGAAGATGAGCCAACCCTGACCGTCGTCGACGTGCTTCCAGCCGAAGACATCGCGGAAGATCGCTCGTACCGCGTCGGGTTCGGACGTGTACAACAGCGCGTGGGTACCGACGATTGCCATGCGCCTATTCTGCCCGGGCGTCAGCCGAGACAGCTCACCGATGCGCCGTCGAAGACAAATTCGATGCCGGGGTTGCGACGACCCTCGGTCTCGCCGAGACGAACGATGCCGGCCTTCAGCGAACCCGGGGCGAGATCGAGGACGGCAACAGTCCCCAGGCGGGTCGACCAGAGGTGCGGATGCGTGGGGCTTCCGGAGTTGACCTGCAGCACACCGTCACGGAAATCCATCCGCTCGTAGTGAGTGTGTCCCGTCACGATCACGTCCGGTCGTTCGCCTTTGAGGTACTTGCGGCAGAGGTCGTCGATGGGCTCGTCCTCGGGTTCCATGTCGTGGACCATCGCAAGGCGAAATCCCTCGATGTCGAGCCACTGCGTCATCTTGACCCGCGCGTCGTTGGCGCAGAAATCGTTGTTGCCCAGCGCCGCGATGACCGGTGCACGCGCCTCGAGTTGATCGAGAACGATCGGGTGGACGATGTCGCCCGAGTGCAGGATCAGATCTACACCCTCGAATGCGACCCAGACCTCGTCCCACAGGGAACGCAGCTCGCCCGGCATGTGCGTGTCGGAGAGGATGCCGATCCGCGTGCTCACTGTGCCAAGGTACCCGTGGTCGGGTGCTCGACAACGGGTCGTGGGGAGTCCGTTGCCCCCCTCGTTATGCTGACGAGCGCGAGGGCTCGCCATAGCGGCGGCTTCGGTGACACGATCGGTCGACGGGATGTACGAGAATTACGTTGTGGTCGGTTGCCCGCGGTGCGTGGCATTCACGCGCCCGCGGGCGCGTGGTTCCTACTGAGCGTGGCATTCACGCGTCCGCGGGCGCGTGGTTCCCACGGAGCGTGGTAATGAACTGAGGTCCGGACAGCGCTATGCGCGAAGTCGAAGGGCAACCGGTTCGGGGACCGCGCGGGTGCTGCGGGCGACGACAAGCGCGACCGCGGCGATGACGATGGCAATGCCCGTGATCTGTATCGCACCCAAAGGCTCGCTGAGGAAGATCGCGGCACCGAGCGCGGCGAGTACCGGCTCACCGAGCCCGATCACCGATGCCAGGCCGACATCGACGTGGCCGAGCGCCCAAGTATTCAGCCCGTGACCGATGAGGCCGGGCCCGACCGCAAGTGCGATGACGCGCAGCCAGTCATAACCGTGGATCGCGCCGAGGTCCTCGCGCATGATCAAGGCGACGGTGAGCACCACGATGAACGCGCCGATGTTCGCACAGAGCATCCACGTAGCGGTATCGACTCGGCCCATCCGCGCGCCTTTGATCACGAGGCTCCACACGACCCACAACAAGAGGTTGCCGATGGACACGACGAGGCCGAGCGTCGGGTTGCTCCCTTGTGACGAACCAGTGGTTACGACTAGCGCAACGCCGACGATCGCCACGACGCCGAGCACGACGACGAAGCGTGTCGGTCGTTCGTGCAAGAGCAACGCGGCGATAGGGATGATCAGCACCGGGGCGAGTGCATAGATCAACAGCACAACGGCGACGCTCGTCAGTCGGGCGGCGCCGAAGAAGCCGATGAGATGGACGCCGAACATCAACGCCGCGTAACGAGAGGCCCGCACGTCTTCGCGGCGAATCGGCCGTCGGCGCAACGCGAGAAACGCCACGAGCACCGTGAGCGCGATGATCTGACGCCACACCAGCAGCACCAAAGGCGGAGCGTCGATGGACTTTCCCAGAGGCGCGGCGGAACCCCACAGCGCGGTACCCGCGCATACGGCAGCCAGCCCGAGGGCGCGCTCGCGGCGGGCTGACCTCACCAGCTTGCGTCCCCCGTCAGCCGCCGAGTTGCCGGCGGAGTGTGTCTGCGTCATTTGCAGGTAGCTGACAGCTGAAGTTGCGACACACGTACGCGGCACCCTCGTCGCGGTCGGTCCACAGCGGCGAGTCGAATCGCTCGCCCCACGCCACGACGGCGTTTGGGCGATACGTCTCGCGAACGACGGCGAGCAGGTCAGGACGATCGCCGGCGATGACAATTTCGTCGGCACCGCGCGTTGCCAGATCGAACCCACACAGCAATTGCCCGAAGGCGGTCGGGTGACGATCGGCGAGTTCGCCGAGCAGCCGGAAGATCTCGTCGGCAATGGCCCGGTAGCGATTGTCGCCGGTGAGCGCGGCCAGGCGCAGCAACGCCGTGACCGCCATGCTGTTGGCCGACGGCACGGCGTTGTCCATGAGTTCCTTCGGGCGCGTGATCAGCCGCTCGCCGTCGATGCCCGTGGTGAAGAAGCCGCCGTTGACCTCGTCGCGAAACAATTCGATCATGGCGTCTGCCGTTTCACGCGCGGTCTGGATCCAGCGGGCGTCGCCGGTGAGTTCGTACACGCGAACGAGGGCGTCGATCATGGCCGCATAGTCGGCCGCGTAGCCGAGATGGCGGGCACCGATATCGGCTTGCCACGAACGCAACCATCGCCCGTCGCTACGCCGCAGTTGCGTGGTGAGGAACTCGGCGGAGCGCACCGCGGCGTCGCGCCACGCGAGGTCGCCGGTGGCCGCGGCGGCTTCGGCGAGCGCAGCAAGCATCAGCGCGTTCCATTCGGTGAGCACTTTGTCGTCGAGACCGGGACGGACGCGCGCGTTGCGATAGTCGAGAAGCATCGACCGGGCCCGATCGACGATGGGCGACCGTGCGAGGTCGCCCCGCTGCGGACGCCACAGGATGTTGTGGCCTTCGAAGTTGCCTTCCGCGGTGACGCCATACCAATCGACGACCTCGGCGACTTCGTCGTCGGAGAGGCCACCCTCGCGCAAGACGCGAATCACTTCGTCGAGCGAGAACACGTAGAACTTGCCTTCTTCACCTTCGGAGTCGGCGTCCTCGGCCGAGTAGAAGCCGCCGGCCTCGTGACACAGGTCGCGCAGCACGTAGGTGACGATCTCGTCGAGCACTTGACGAAACCGCGCCTTACCCGTCACTTGCCACGCGTGGAGGTACACCCGCGCGAGAAGCGCGTTGTCGTAGAGCATCTTCTCGAAGTGGGGCACGATCCAGTGCGCGTCGACGGAATAGCGGGAGAACCCGCCACCGAGGTGGTCGTAGATGCCACCCGAGGCCATTGCGTCGAGCGAGTTGGTCACCATGTGCAGCGTGTCGGCGTCGTGGGTGTGGAGGTATGACCGCAGCACGGCGTCGAGTGTCATCGCTTGCGGAAACTTGGGGGCGCGGCCGAAGCCGCCCCACGCGGCGTCGTACTGCTTGCGCAACGCAGGCATCGCACCGTCGAGCACGTCGTGCGCCGGCGCGGCGGAGGCCGGCTGCATCTGGGCTTCGCGGCCGATGGCGTCGGTGAGTTGCTGCGCCTGATCGAGCAAGTCGTCGCGGCGATGCAACCAGAGGTCGTGCACCGACTCGAGGATCTGGGTGAAACTCGGCATGCCGTGGCGCGGTGAGTTCGGGAAGTAGGTACCGGCGAAGAAGGGCCGGCCATCGGGTGCGAGGAACACCGTCATGGGCCAGCCGCCTCGACCCGACAGTGCTTGCACAGCATCCATGTAGATCGCATCGACGTCAGGGCGCTCTTCGCGGTCGACCTTCACGTTGACGAAGAGCTTGTTCATGATCGTGGCGGTCGGACCGTCCTCGAACGACTCGTGCGCCATCACGTGACACCAGTGGCACGATGAATAGCCGACTGACAGGAGGATCGGCCGGTCCTCGGACTGCGCACGGGCAAACGCTTCGTCACCCCAAGGGAACCAATCGACCGGATTGTGGGCGTGTTGGCGGAGGTACGGACTGGACTCGTGCTCGAGGCGATTCACGTTTCGCAGCCTAGAGCCCGAGCGGCTCCCGGCAGAGCGGAATGCTAGAGCCCGAGCGGCTCCCGGCGAGCGGGCAGCCTAGAGCGGCGTGCACTATGGTGCGGCCGCGATGACCAGCGCCAACGCTACCGACCAGGCCGCGGCCGACGGCAAAGGCGTGTCGGATCTCGATGCCCTCGACGAGTTCAACGAAAAGCTCAACGCGTTCAGGGCATTCCGGTCGAACGACACCTACGCAGCCAACAAGCTCTTCGAGTCGCTCGGCGGCCGGGGCAGAGTCGAAGAAGACATGTTGTTGCAACTCGGCGCGTGGCTGCCCCTCTACAAACCCGATCGTTTCGAGCAGTCGCACCACGTCGTGATGCGAGCGCTCGAGGTGCTCTACCGGAACGGTCATCGCAAGGGACCGGTCGGCCTGCCGACGTTCCTCGTCGGTGGTGCCTTCGCATCGTCGATGACCGGCCTGCTCTCCAACATCGGCGAGTCGGGCGGGAGCAACAAGGTCCTCCTCCTGATCCTCGCGGTTGTGCTCTACGGGCTGCTCGTCGCGTTTGCCTACGGTGTGATTCGCGGCGCCGGTATCGGCTGTCGGCGCATCAAGATGGCGCTCGACCGGCCGCTCGAGAATCTGTGGGAGGTCGTCGGCGCCGCCGGTGATCCACCCAAGGATCATGCCAAGACATTCGCGGTGATGTCGCTCGTCATCATGGCGGTGGCGGCGGTGGCAGTTCCGGTGATCGCCGCGATCGTGTTCTTCACGAGCTAGCGAGTGAGACACTGGATTGCGGGCGCCCGTCCGCGCACGTTGCCGGCCGCGATCGTGCCCGTGCT
Source organism: Acidimicrobiales bacterium (assembly GCA_035525225.1). Taxonomy (GTDB): domain Bacteria; phylum Actinomycetota; class Acidimicrobiia; order Acidimicrobiales; family WLNW01; genus DATLFA01. Next base: position 49,014 of record DATLFA010000050.1, on the reverse strand, counting down.
CGTGGGCACCGCGTGCGCGGTGCGTGACACCGGTGATTGGAATCACGGCATCATCGTGTGGCGCGCGCTCGCCGCGATGGTCGTATCACTCGCGATCCAGGTGGGCACGAACTTCGCGAACGATTACAGCGACGGCATCCGTGGCACCGACGCGGTGCGCGTCGGCCCCGTTCGTCTCGTCGCGTCGGGCCTGGCGTCGGCATCGTCGGTCAAACGCGCCGCGTTCGCGTCGTTCGGGGTTGCCGCCGTCGCTGGACTCGCGCTCGCGGCGGCCGCCGGATGGTGGTTGATCGCGGTCGGCGCGGCCGCGCTACTCGCGGGATGGTTCTATACCGGTGGTCCGCGCCCGTACGGGTATGCGGGCTTCGGCGAGTTGTTCGTCTTCGTGTTCTTCGGCCTCGTCGCCACCGTGGGCACGACGTACGTTCAGTTGGAGAAGATCACCGGACTCTCGGTCGCGGCAGCGATCCCGGTCGGGCTACTCGCGACTGCGTTGCTCGTCACGAACAACCTGCGCGACATCCCGACTGACCGAGCCGCCGGCAAGCACACGCTGGCCGTACGCATCGGCGACCGTGCGACGCGGCTGCTGTATGTCGGGATGATCGTCGCCGTGTTTGCCGTGATCATCGCGATCGCCGTGGCAGACCGCCCATGCGCGGCGCTGGCGCTCATGGGCGCCGTATTCGTCGTCGCGCCGGTTCGTGCCGTGCTGTCCGGCGCGAGCGGCCGAGAGCTGATCGCCGTTTTGGGAGCGACCGGACGTACCCAACTCGTGACCGGTGTGTTGTTGGCCATCGGCATCGCGGTGAGCGCATGACCGACCAGCCCGGTCGCGCTCACGACGAGGCTCGCGAGGCGGGGACGCACGCGTGGCTGACCACCGGGTCGCTCACGGCGGGCGCGCTGGCGGCGGCGCTCAGCGTGTTCCTCTGGTGGCGGCGAAAGAAGCAAGCCAGTCGTTGACCACTTGCGCGGTGGCGCCGGGTGCTTCGAGCGGCGCCGAGTGCCCGGCCGTCGTGATCTCCGCGAACGTCGCGTTGGGACCTATAGCGGCCACCATCTGCCGGCCGATCGACACGTATTTCTGGTCGAGAGAGCCGGTGATGACGAGCACCGGCATCGACAACTCGCGGAGGCGATCCCACAGCGGCTCTTGCGCGCCGGTGCCGGCGAGGCGCAGGCTCGATGCCAGGCCGGCGGCGGTGTTGTGCAAACGCTCTTCGCGATGCGCGTTGGCCGTGGTCAGGTGCGCGAACAATGGTTGGGCCAACCATTCGTCGAGAAACGCCGCGACGCCCAGCACTTCGATGCGATCCGCCAGCAGCTCGTCGCGCTGCACTCGCTCGCGTCGCGCCGCCGCGTCAGCGATACCCGGAGATGCGCTGACGAGGACCAAACCCTGCACGTGGGTGGGGTGATCGAGCGCGATACGCAGGCACAGCCGTCCCCCCATCGAATAGCCGACGTATACGCCGTCGCCGCCTTGCCGGGCGAGGTGCGCCGCCGCGGCGCGAGCGTCGAGTGCGAGGTGTGCGGCGTCGCCGTGGCCGGGTGCATCGAGGAATCGGTAGTCGAAGCGCGCGTCGAGCATGCCGTCGAATGGCGACCAGCACCGGCTCGTCTGCGTGAACCCGTGCACGAGAACGACCCGACTCGCCATGGCGACAACCGTAGGCTGGCCCGGTGAGCGATGCGGAGATGACCCAGGGCGAAGCGGAGATGACCCCGGCAGACGCGGCTGCCACCTGCTGCGCGACCTTTGTCGACACCTGGATCCGGCTGGGCGTGACCCACGCGTGCATCGCGCCCGGCTCGCGTTCGACGCCCATGGCGTTGGCGCTGGCGGCGCGGTCCGAGCTCTCGCTTTCGATCCACCACGACGAACGGTCGGCCGCGTTCGCCGCGCTGGGGGTTGGTTTGGCCAGTGGCCAACCGGCGATCGTGCTCACCACGAGTGGCACGGCGGCGGTGCACTTGCACGCGGCGGTCGTCGAGGCCGACCTCGCGCGCGTGCCGCTTTTGGCCTTGACCGCGGATCGCCCGCCCGAGCTGCAAGGCGTCGGTGCACCCCAGACGATCGACCAGCGTGAGCTCTACGGGCGAGCGGTGCGCGCGTACATCGATGCCGGCGTCCCCGAGGCGACGTCGCGCGACGAATGGCGATCGACCGCGGCGCGCGCGTTCGGCAGTTGCCTCGTGCCCGCGCCCGGCCCGGTGCAGCTGAATCTGCCGTTTCGTGAACCGCTGCTCGGGAATGTCCGCGCGCTGCCGCCGGTCGGTGGCGAGTTGCACGGTCGAGCCGTCGATGCGACGGATCTCCCGATCGCGCCCGACACGGTCGACCAGCTCGTGCGGTTGGTCAGCGGTCGTCGCGGTGTGGTCGTCGCCGGCTACGGCATCGACGACCCGGTAGCGGTCCACCGGCTCGCGGCCGTGCTGGGTTGGCCGGTGCTTGCCGATGCCCGCAGCGGCGCGCGCCTCGAGGGATCGCCGGCCATCGCCCATGCGGATGCCTTGTTGCGCGTCGACGAATGGGCCGCGACGCATCAACCCGAAGTCGTGGTGCGCGTCGGTGATCCGTGGGCTTCGAAGGTCGTCACTCAGTGGTTGGCCGCCACACCCGAGCTCGTGATCGTCGATCGCCACGCGGTGTGGATCGAGCCCGATCGGCGGCCAACGCTGCGTATGCATACAACGGCGACGATGTTGGCGGCGACGATGGCGCCGCTCGTGTCGCCTGTCGGCGAGCAGTGGCTGCAGTCGTGGATTCGCGCCGAAGAGATGGCGGAGCAAGCGGTGTCGGCCGCTCTAGGGGGTGACGCGCCGCTGAGCGAACCGTTGATCGCGTCCATCGTGGCCCAACATTCGCTCGACTATTCCGCGGTGGTCGCCGCATCGTCGATGCCGGTGCGCGACATCGAATGGTATGGCGGACGGCGCGACCGCATCACGCACTACGCCAATCGTGGGGCCAACGGCATCGACGGTGTCGTGTCGACAGCGATCGGCGTCGCGCTGACCGGCCGGCGTGTCATCGCGCTCGTGGGTGATATCGCGTTCCTGCACGACTCCTCGGCGATGATCGCGCTCGCCCGACGTCAGATCGATCTCACCATCGTGGTGATCGACAACGATGGCGGCGGCATATTCTCGTTTCTCGCCCAAGCCGACGCGCTCGATCGTGAGCGTTTCGAATTGCTGTTCGGCACACCGCACGGCACCGATATCGCGGCAGTTGCGCGCGCGCACCGTATCGACGCAGTCGACGTCGATACGGCCGAAGAGTTCTCCGTCGCGTTCATGAAGGCGACCGACGCGTCAGGTGTGCACGTGGTCGTGGCCCGCACCGACCGTGACGAGAATGTAGCGGTCCACCGGCGCATCCACGACACGGTTGCCCGCGCTGTCGCGACCCAGCACGACCTAGGGGCAGAATGATCACGGTCGCACGATCGCGCCGAGCATCGTCTCGAACTTGACGCGGGTCTCTTCGAGTTCCGCGTCAGGATCGGAATCGACGACGATGCCCCCACCCGCGAACAGGCGCGCCTGCGCGCCGGCGATCTCGGCGCAGCGCAGCGCCACGGCCCATTCACCCTGGCCCGCCCGGTCGACCCAGCCGACCGCGCCGGCGTAGGAACCGCGGTCCATCTGTTCGTGCTCGTCGATGAGTGCGCGGGCCGCGTCGCGCGGGTGCCCACAAACAGCTGGAGTCGGATGCAGCGCGGTGACGAGCTCGAGTACCGAGGGCAGGGGCTTGGAAAGCCGTCCTTCGACGAACGTCGCGAGGTGATGCACGTTGGCGACACTGACGATCGACGGCTCGGTTTCACTGTCGAGATACGAACACCAGGGCAGCAGTGTCTCGTGCACCGTGTCGATGGTTATCTGGTGCTCGCTGCGGTCCTTGTGCGACGCCAGCAGCAGCGCAGCGAGGCGAGCGTCCGTTTGCGGGTCGGCACTGCGCCGCGTAGTGCCGGCCATCGGCTGGGATCGCACGATGTCACCGATGCGCCGTACCAACAGCTCCGGCGTCGCGCCGACGAGCCACGGTGTGGTCACACTCTCTGCCGCGCACGGTACGGCGAACACGAAGCTGCTTGCGTACGCGTTGCGCAGCCGTTCGACCACGGGCCATCGCGCGACCGGAGCGTCGCAGGCGATGTCGAGTTCACGGGCCATGACCGCCTTGCGGGCCTGCCCGGCGCGCAAGCGGTCTCGCACCGCCGCCACCGACGCGCGCCAGCTGTGTTCGGTGCGCGCCGACGACACGGTGAACGTGCGCGGGTGCTCGTGTGGGCGGGCCGGCATCGTCAGCCGGGCGACCAACTCGTCGCGCGAGGGCGCGGGCCCGTCGCCGATCCACGTGATCCAGCGCGTGCCGCCGAGATCGCGCCCGTAGATGACCTCGGGCACGACGATCGTCGCAGCCCGCTCGGTGGCGAACGGCAATGCGGCGAACGCCAAAGGGCCGGTGCCGTACGCCTCGATATCGCCGTCACAATCGATCGACGACAACGCGGTGTCGGTACGGTCGGCCGCGGTGGAGCGTTCGTTCGCGGGCACCTCGATCGTCAGCGCCTGACCGAGCGCGGCGAGTGCCAAGCCGTCGCGCAGCCACAGCATCGCGTAATCGGCCAACCCGGGCGCGTCGATGTCGTGGTCGATGCGATGGACGATCGCCCTCATGCGCGAGACCCGACGATCAACTGCGTGATACCACCGGAGAGCAAGATGCGCCGCACATCACGAAAGCCGGCGGCTTCGATCATGCGCAACATCGCGTCGGGCGCGGGAAGGTACGCCACCGACTTCGGCAAGTAGCGATACGCCGCGCCGTCGGAGAGCAACTTGCCGATCAGCGGCACGACCTTGCCGAAGTAGACGCGATGTCCCGTACGCAGGATGGAGTTGGCGGGCGCGGCGACTTCGAGCAGGGCGATGCGGCCCTCGGGGCGCACGACCCGCGCCAGCTCGGTGAAGAATGGTTCGAGCTCGACGAAGTTGCGCAAGGCGAAACCACAGGTGACGCCGTCGACGGCGCGTCGGGGTACAGGTAGGCACAGTGCATCACCTTGTATGAGCGGAGCGTCCGTGCGCGCTGCCGCCAGCATGCCCCAGGAGAAGTCGACACCGATCGGCACGAGGTCACGCTGTAACAGTTCACGGCAGAAGTCGCCGGTGCCGCATGCCAGATCGAGCACGCGCGCGCCTCGCGGAAGTGCGAGTTCGCGGATCGTGCGGCGTCGCCACCCGACATCCATGCGAAACGTCATGACCCGGTTGACGAGGTCGTAGCGCGGTGCAATGGCGTCGAACATCGACCGCACGGCGCGAGCCTTTTCGGCGCCTTGCGGCAGCGTCATGAGCGCGTGCTTTCCGCAGCCTGTTGCTCGGCGACTCGCCGTGGGGGAGACACCGGTTGCTCTACCGCGGCTGCCCGCAACTGACCACAGGCCGCGTCGATATCGGTGCCCCGATTGCGGCGCACGGTGGCGTTGGCACCGAGCGCGCGCAGCCGATCGCGAAACGCGAGCACGCGCGGCATGGGGGTGCCGCGCACCTCGTAGCCGGGTGTCGGGTTGAGGGGGATGAGGTTGATGTGGGCGCGCTGTTCGCGCGCCAGGGCGGCGAACTCTTCCGCATCTCGCGCTCGATCGTTGACGCCGTCGATCAGCGCCCATTCGAAGGAGACGCGCCGCCCTTTCGCCGCGAAGTAGTCGCGGCAGGCCTCCATGAGATCGGCGATCGGATAGCGGCGGTTGATCGGCACCAGGCTGTTGCGCAGTTCATCGTTGGCCGCGTGCAGCGACACCGCCAGGTTGACCGGCAGTCGGGCGTGCGACAGCCGCCGGATGCCCGGGATGATGCCGACGGTCGACACGGTGAAGTTGCGGGCCGACAGGCCGGCGTCGTCGTGTAGCCGTTCGATGGCCGCCCACATGTTGTCGTAGTTGGCGAACGGCTCGCCCATGCCCATGAACACGACGTTGGGATGCTCGCCGGGCTTGAGCCGCGATCGGTGCCGGGCTCGCATCACCTGCTCGACGATCTCGCCGACGTCGAGGCTGCGTTGGTAGCCGGCCTGCCCTGTCGCGCAGAAGGTGCACGCCATCGCGCATCCGGCCTGTGTGCTGACGCAGATGGTGGTGCGGTCGCGGTAGTGCATGAGGACCGTTTCGATCAACGCGCCGTCGCCGAGCAGCCACAGCAACTTGACCGTCTCGCCGTCGTCGCTGACCGACTCGATCACTTCGTCGAGCGCGAGCGGCAGCGTGTCGGCGAGTGACTCGCGCAGCGCGCGGGGCAGCGCGGTGAGCGCCTCGATCGGGAGGCATTGTTCGTACAGTCCCTTCCACAGTTGATCGACGCGATAGCGCGGCGTGTCCGCCAGCAGATCGGTGATGTGCGCCCGGTCCGCGAGATAGCGCGTGGGTGTTGCGGGGGGCACGGTCACGGTGCCACGACGAGTTCGTATGCGCGGTCGGCGTGATGCACGTCGAAGCCGATGCGGCGATAGGTCGCGACCGCCGCGTGGTTGTCGTGCTCGACGTACAGCATGCCGGTGCGCGGCCCCCGCGCCGCGAGCCGCTGCAGCCCGGCCAACGTCAGAGGGACGCCGATGCGTTGGCCATGAAAGTCGGGGTCGACGGCGACGGCGTAGATCTCGCCCATCGACGGGTCGGTGGCGTTGGCCTCGTGCACCTTGGTCCAGCAGAACCCGGCGAGCCGTTGCTCCCGGATGTGCAGCAGGAATCCGCGCGGGTCGAACCACGGCTCGGCAATTCGAGCCGCGAGGCCCTCGCGTGTCATGTTGCCCTGCTCGGGGTGCCACGCGAAGGCGCGGTTGTTGACGGCGAGGAACTCGTCGGCGTCGGCGTCGGTGAACGCGCGCACCCACAACGTGGATGGTGCCGCCGGCAACGGGCAGCGCATCTGCCACAGCTCGCGCCAGCGCGTGAAACCAGCGGCCAGCGGTTCGTCGTCGTCAGCCTCGTCGGACTCGGGGATCCACAATTCGGCACGGCCGCCGCCTTCGCGGGCGATCTGACCGGCCGCGTCGCGCAACCATTCCGCCCTGCTGCCGCGAGGCGGGAGGCCGCCGTCGGGGGCGATGATCCAGTCCTTGTCGGTTCGGCGCGCGAGGGTCGGTGCCATCGATCGGAAGGCTATGGCTTCCGACCGTGATTCTGCCGTTTGCAAGCCCCGATGCCGACAGCGTGGCGCCCGTTGCACTGTGAGGGGGATAGCGTCGCCCGTCGTGGTCAGGCCCCGTACTCCGTCAGGTCGAGCGAGAGAAACGCATCGCAGGCTCACCGACGAGTTCCCCGTTGCGCGCTGCGAACTGGACCACAACAGCCCGTTCCAACTGTTGGCGGCGACGATTCTCTCCGCGCAATGCACCGATGCCCGCGTCAACATGGTCACACCACAATTGTTCGCGCGTTACCCCACGCCCGAGGCCCTGGCCGGCGCGTCGCTGACCGATGTCGAGGAGATCATCCGTTCGACGGGGTTCTATTCGAACAAGGCTCGCAGCCTGGTCGGCATGGCGCAGCGACTCGTCGAGGCGTTCGACGGCGAGGTGCCGGGCGCGATGGGAGACCTGGTCACGATCCCGGGCGTCGGGCGCAAGACCGCCAACGTGGTGCGATCGGTGGCACTCGGCTTGCCCGGCCTCCCCGTCGACACCCACGTGTTGCGCCTGACGCGGCGCCTCGGCATCACCACCGAGACCGATCCGGTCAAGGTCGAATACGTGTTGAATGCGATGATCCCGCCGCCCGAGCGGGGTGAGTTCAGCCTGCGCCTGATCCTGCACGGACGGCGCACGTGCTTCGCCCGCAAGCCCAATTGTGGCGCGTGTGTACTGGCCGACTTCTGCCCGTCGGCCGGCTCGGGCGAGCCGCCGGTGGGGCCGAGCGACGGTCAGCGCGGTGCCCGCAGCAGCGCTTCGAGCCGGCGCCCCGCCGAGCCGAGCGCCCGCTCGACGTCGCGCAGTCGCACGGCGAAGTCCTCGCGCGGGGTGCCCTCGTAGCGACGCGAGATGTCGTCGATGCGACGAAGGATGTCGTCGAGGGTCGTCGCGATCGACGAGAGTTCGGCCAGGTCGCTCGATCCGACGGATTCCATGGGGACAGTTCTATCTCCCCGCTCCGCCGGGCGCCGCTCGGGCGCGGGCTCCCCGCTCCGCCGCTTCGCCCGGCAATTGATGCACGTTCGCCGCACCGGGGCCGATACGGTGAGTGGCCGTGTTGCACCGGCTCGATCTCCGTGGCGTATCCGGCGACCTGCGCCGGATATTGCCCCGTCCCGTGGTCGACGGTGACGGTCCGGTCGCCGCCGTTCGAGAGATCATCGACGCCGTCCGGGCCAAGGGCGACGCCGCGCTGCGCCAGCTCACGTTGCGCTTCGATGGCTGCGACCTGCCTACGGCGCGTGTCGACCCGGCGGCGATCGCGGCGGCGCTCGGCGCCATCGACGACGGGCTGCGCAACGCGCTCGTCGCGGCCCACGACAACATCCGGCGTTATCACGAGACCCAGCGCGACGGCCCGCGTCACTTTCGCAAGAGTGGCCTCACGATCGACGGGTGGATGACCGCCGTCGGCCGTGCCGGTTGCTATGTGCCCGGCGGGCGCGCCATCTACCCCTCGACGGTGTTGATGACCGCGGTGCCGGCGCGGGTCGCGGGTGTCGCCGAGATCGTGTTGTGCGTACCCCCGGTAGCCGACGGGTCGGTTCCGACGGCAACACTCGCGGCTGCTTCCATCGCTGGTGTCGACGAGGTCTACGCCGTCGGCGGCGCGCAGGCGATCGCGGCGATGGCCTACGGCACCGACGCCATTGCGCCCGTCGACGTCATCGTGGGCCCCGGCAACGTGTATGTCGCGCTCGCCAAACGCGAGGTCGCCGGCGTCGTCGGTGTGCCTTCCGCGTTCGCCGGCCCGAGCGAGGTGGTCGTCATCGCGGACGAGTCGACCGACCCCGACCTCGCGGCCATCGACGTGGTCGTGCAAGCCGAGCACGGCCCGCACGGATTGGCGTGGCTCATCACCACGAGTGACGCGGCGGCCGACGCCATCGATGCCGCCATCGCCCGGGCCGTCGCGGCAGCGCCGAGGCGGGCCGATATCGAGGCCACTTTGCGCGAGGGCGGCTATCTCGTGCTCGTCGAGTCGCTCGAGCGTGCCGTCGAGGTCGCCAACGCGGTCGCGCCCGAGCACCTCCAGTTGATGTGCGCCGATCCGGTCTCGTTGCTGCCACTGGTACGCCACGCGGGCGCGATCTTCTGTGGCCCGTGGTCACCGGCGGCGATGGGCGACTACGCCGCCGGCCCTTCGCACGTATTGCCCACCAACTCGACCGCGCGCTTCTCGAGCGTGTTGTCGTTGCGCGACTTCCAAAAAGAGATGCACGCGATCACCTTCGATCAGGCGTCGTTCTCCGCGCTCGCCCCCCATGTGATCGCGCTCGCCGATGCGGAGGGCCTCGATGCGCACGCGCAATCCATCCGCCTGCGCCTCGCTCGCGGTGCCGGCGAAGCGACCGCGCCACCACGCCCCGAAGTGCGGCCCGACATCGCATTGATGGAGGGCTACCACTCGCCGCAGATCGCGGTGGACGTGCGTCTCAACACGAACGAATCACCCGAGCCGCCGCCGGCCGAGTTCACCGCGTTGCTCGCCGACGAGATCACCCGCGTCGAATGGCATCGCTATCCGGACCGCGCCGCGCGCGAACTGCGGGGAGCGCTGGCCAAGCACTACGGCGTCGCCGCCGAGCAGATATTCGCGGCCAACGGCTCCAACGAAGTGCTGCTCAACATGTTGCTCGCCTACGGAGGGCCGGGCCGGCGCGCCGCGGTGTTCGAGCCGACCTACGCCTTGCACAGCCACATCGCCCGCCTCGCCGGCACCGAGGTGGTCGAAGGCGAACGGGGCCACGACTTCGCGCTCGATCTCGACGAGGTGCGGCGGGTGGTCGGCACCCACCGCCCCGAGATCGTGTTCCTGTGTTCACCCAACAACCCCACGGCCATGGTCGATCCGCCCGAGGTCGTGCAAACGGTGCTCGATCTGGTCGCGCCCTACGGCGGCCTGGTCATCGTCGACGAGGCCTACGGACAGTTCGCGCCGACGTCAGCAGTGAGCATGGTCGCCGACGATGTGCCACTGGTCGTCACCCGTACGTTCTCCAAGACGTGGTCGATGGCGGCGGCGCGTCTCGGGTACCTCATCGGCCCGACGTGGGTGATCGACGAACTCGACAAGGTCGCGTTGCCCTATCACCTCGACGTGGTCAAGCAGATCGCCGGCACATTGGCGTTGCGCTTCGACGCGCAGATGCAAGCCCGTGTCGCGTCGCTCGTCGAAGAGCGGGGCCGCCTCGAGACGGCCCTTCGCGACTTGCCCGTCGAGGTGTGGCCTTCGGGGGCCAACTTCATCTTGTTCCGACCGACCGGCAAAGACGGTGCCGCGGTGTGGAACGCGCTGCTAGAACACTCGGTGCTCGTGCGCAATTGCTCCTCGTGGCCCCGCCTCGACGGCTGTCTGCGGGTCACGATCGGCAACCGGCAAGAAGACGATCGGTTCCTCGCGGCGTTGAAGGAGATCCTCACATGACTCGCAAGGCGTCGCGTATGCGCTCGACCAAGGAGACCGAGATCACCATCGATCTCGACGTCGACGGGGCAGGCCGCAGCAATGCATCGACCGGCCTGCCGTTCTTCGATCACATGCTGGCGCAGTTGGGCAAGCACGCGAAGTTCGATCTTTCGATCTACGCCAAGGGGGATCTCGAGATCGACGCCCACCACACCGTCGAGGACACCGGCATCCTGTTCGGCGAACTGGTACGCGAGGCGCTCGGCGACAAGGCGGGTGTGCGCCGTTTCGCGTCGGTGGCGGTGCCGCTCGACGAGGCGCTGATCGAGGTCGCGCTCGATCTGTCGGGCCGGCCGTACCTGCACTACGACGTGACGTTCCCCGGCGAGAAGATCCTCGGCGACCCGCCGTTCGACCCGCAGCTGTGCGAAGAGTTCTTCCGCGGGTTCACCATGGCGTCGATGTGCACGCTGCACATCGTGTGCGTGCGCGGCAAGAACACGCATCACATCATCGAGGCGTCCTTCAAGGCGGTCGCACGTGCGTTGTACGACGCGGTGCGCATCGAGGGGACCGATGTGCCGTCGACGAAGGGTACCTTGTGACCGCGGTTCGCATTGCGGTGCTCGACTACGGCATCGGCAACCTCCGCTCCGCACAAAAGGCTCTCGAGAAAGTCGGCGCCGATGCGCGGCTCACAACCGACCGCGGCTTCGTCGACGACGCCGACGCGGTGGTCTTGCCCGGCGTCGGGGCCTTCGGCGCCTGCATGCAAGCGTTGCGGTCGTCGCGCCTCGACGACGTGGCGGTCAGCGCCGCGGCGTCGGGGCGACCGTTCCTCGGCATCTGCGTCGGTATGCAGATGCTCTACGAAGGCAGTGACGAATCACCTGATGTGCCGGGGCTGGCCTTGTTGCCCGGCCGCGTGCGCCTGCTGGCAGGCGACGTCAAGCGCCCACAGATGCAATGGAACCGGCTCATCGCACGACGGGCGCTCGACCCGTTGCTCGAGGGCCTCACGCGCAACGCGTGGATGTACTTCGTCCACTCGTACGCCACCGACGACATGTCCCACGCCATCGCCACGTGCGACTACGGCGGCCCGGTCGTCGCGGCAGTGGGGCGTCTCAACGTGTGGGCCACACAGTTCCATCCCGAGAAGTCAGGCCGCGACGGGCTGCATCTGCTGCGCAACTTCGTGACCATCGCGCAGCGCGCCCGTGACCATGTTGCGGCGGCGAGTAGCTGATGCAGCTGTATCCGGCGATCGACCTGCGCGACGGCAAATGCGTGCGGCTCTACCAAGGCGACTACGCCAAGGAGACCGTGTACGGCGACGACCCTGTCGCGCAAGCGCGCACGTTTGCCGCGGCCGGCGCGCCGTGGATCCATGTCGTCGATCTCGACGGTGCTCGTACCGGCGAAGGATCGAATCGCGCAGTGATCGCAAGAATCGCCGCCGCGGTCGACGTGCCGCTGCAAGTCGGGGGAGGAGTGCGGACGCGCGACGCGGCGCACACGCTGTTCGACGCCGGGGTGGCCCGGGTCGTGATCGGCACGGCGGCGCTCGAGACACCGTCGCTCGTACGCGAATTGGCGGTCGATCATCGCGTCGCGGTGGGCCTCGATGTCCGCGGCCGGGAGATTGCCGTGCGCGGCTGGACCGAAGGCTCGGGGCGCGATCTCCACGACGTCGCCGCCGAGTTGGCCGACGCCGGCGTCGACGCGCTCATCGTCACCCAGATCTCCCGCGACGGCACCCTCGAAGGCCCTGATGTCGAGGGCCTGTCGGCGTTGCTCGACGAGACCGCGATTCCGCTCATTGCGTCAGGGGGTGTCGGCACGCTCGATCACTTGCGGATGCTGGCCGCGGTCCGCAATAGGGATCGCACCTTGTCCGGAGCCATCGTCGGTCGCGCGATCTACGACGGCAAATTCACGGTCACCGATGCGCTCGCTGCCGTTGCAGAGCGGAGATATTGATGTTCGTCGCGCGCGTCATCCCGTGCCTCGACGTCGACGGCGGGCGCGTCGTCAAGGGCGTCAACTTCGTCGGGCTGCGCGACGCGGGCGATCCGGTCGAGCTCGCAGCGCGCTATGACGTGGAGGGCGCCGACGAGTTGGTGTTCCTCGACATCACCGCGTCGAGCGATGCGCGCGACACGATGATCGACGTGGTGACCCGCACCGCAGAGCAGGTGTTCATCCCGTTCACCGTGGGTGGCGGCATCCGCGGTGTGGAAGACGCGCGCCGTATGCTGCGCGCCGGTGCCGACAAGGTCAGTGTGAACACCGCCGCGGTGCAGCGCCCCGAGTTGATCCGCGAGATCGCCGCGGAGTTCGGCGCGCAGTGCGTCGTGGTCGCCATCGATGCACGGCGCCGCGAGATTGGCTTCGAGGTTTTCACGCACGGCGGCCGCACGGGCACCGGTCTCGACGCGATCGAGTGGGCGGCACGGGCCGAGGCGTTGGGCGCAGGCGAGGTCCTCCTCACGTCGATGGACCGCGACGGCACGCGCGATGGCTTCGACGTCGAGTTGACCCGCGCCATCAGCGAGCGTGTGAACATTCCCGTAATCGCCAGCGGCGGCGTCGGGACGCTCGATCACCTGGCCGAGGGCGTGCTCGAAGGAAGGGCCGATGCGGTGCTCGCGGCGTCGATCTTCCACTTCGGCGAACACACGGTGCACGAAGCGAAACAACACCTTGCGGCGCGGGGCATCACGGTGCGGCCATGACCTCGTCGACGAATCGACCAAATGCATCGACCACCGACTGGGTGCCGGCGCCGAAGAAGTGATCGGTCATCGCGGCCACTTCGATGGTGGTCGCAGCCCAGCCGCGCGTCGACTCGCGCGCGCCCAAGGGTGGCGCGTACTGGTCGTGTTCGGCGATGACGAGGCGCTTGGGGCGAGGATCGGTCGACGCGACCGTCTGATCCGCCGGGAACATGCGAAAGACCGGCGAGACGAGGAACCAACCGAGGGACCGGGGGTGGTCGACGGCGAGCGCCACCTCCGCGCCGAAGGAGTAGCCGGCGATGGCCAACGGCGACGACGCTGATTCCGCGGCGCAATGGTCGAGCGCGGCGCGTAGATCGTCGCGTTCGCCGGGACCGCCATCGTGGTGGCCCGTGCTGGCGCCCACGCCGCGAAAGTCGAACCGCAGCACCGCGACGCCCAGGTCGGGGCCACTGCGGAACAACGCACTCACGACGTTGTTGCGCATGTCGCCGCCGTACTGCGGGCTCGGGTGAGCCACCACGACGGTGAGGCGGGGTTGCGGCGGCGAACACATCTCGGCGTCGAGCGTGACGCCGCCCGACGATGAGATGGTGAAGCGGCGCCCCGAGGGCGAGTCGTCAGACATCGGTCGGGCACAGTACCGTGGCGGTGTGACGACAGCCAGTGAGGGCAAGGGCGAGTTCGGGCGCGACGGTGAAAAGCTGCCGATCAAGATGCTCAACGATCGCATCCTCGTCAAGATGGATGCGAGTGACGCCGAGCGGCGCTCGAGTGGAGGCATCTTGATTCCCGCCACGGCGCAACTCGGCAAGCGGCTCACATGGGCCGAGGTCGTGGCGCTCGGGCCGAACGTGCGCACGATGGAGGTCGGCGACCGGGTGCTGTTCTCACCCGAAGATCGCTACGAGGTCGAGGTGCGGGGCGACGACTTCTTGATCCTGCGCGAACGCGACATCCACGCTGTCGCGGCCAAGCGTCTCGATGTCGGCAGCGGCACTGGTCTCTACTTGTAGGTCGATCGCTCGACGCTCGAAACGCCAGCTACTTGCCACCGACGTCGTAGATGTGGTGGATGATGTCGTGGACGAAATACCGTGCGAAGGTGTCGACGGTGAAGCGGGCGCCGTCGCTGCGGTTACCGGTGCGCGACCTCTGGTCGCCGCGGACCGAGGCGAAGCGCGACGCGATCTGAGCGGCCGCCGCCTGAAGCTCGCCCGCGACGACTGTGAGATCTTGCTCGTCGTAGCGTTCGGCGAGGGCCGTCTCGTTCTGGTCCCAGTTGGGATAGGTGGGGTCGTCTTCGCTCAGGATCAGTCCGAGGCGGTAGTCGTAGATGCGCAACACATCGCGGATGTGGCAGGCGTATTCGAGCGGCGACCAGCGGTCCGCGGAGGGACGACGGCGCACGTCGCTGTCGTGTGCCAGCACGCGCTGCCAGGCCGCCGCGTTCGCGAGGATCACCGGTGCCACTTGCTCGTGGGTGATGGTCGTCGCGTCGTACCCGCACTCGGGGCAGCGCTCGTGCACCACCCACGTCCAGTCCTTATCGTCGGGGGTGATGTCGTCGGGGGCGATCGCCATGGCCGCACCGTAGCCGCGGTAATTTCGGATGCGGGAGAACCGGGAAGCCGTAGGCTGAGGCGATGCCTGCAACTACCCCGATCTCGGCTACGGACGCCGAACTCGCCACGGTCAAGTACAACGAAGACGGCTTGGTCGCAGCCATCGTGCAAGAGGCCGCAACCCGCGACGTGTTGATGATGGCGTGGATGAACGCCGAGACCTTGCAGCAGTCGCTCACCGAAGGGCGCACCGTGTTCTGGAGCCGTAGCCGTCGCGAGGTGTGGCGCAAAGGCGACACTTCGGGCGATCGTCAGTTCATTCGCGAGGCCTTCTATGACTGTGACGGCGACACGTTGCTGTTCGTGGTCGAGCAAGAGGGCAAGGGTGCCTGTCACACCGGTGCATGGTCGTGCTTCTTCCGTCCGTTCGGCGCGTCGTCCTAGCGCTTGCCGTGATCCTCTCATGATCAGTCCATCGCGCGATCGCTTCGTCGAATTGGCGCGCCGGCATCGCGTCGTGCCCGTATGGCGCGAAGTGTTGGGCGATCTCACGACACCTGTCGCCGCGTTCGCCCGCGTCGTCGGCGACGGGTACGGGTTCTTGCTCGAGTCGGTCGAACACGGCGAGCGGTGGAGCCGTTGGTCGTTCATCGGGCGCCATCCGTTGGCCACGCTCACCTTGCGTGACGGTGTGGTCACCGTCGAGGGCGAGCTCCACTGTGAGATCCCGCTCGACCGGGGCATGCTCGTGGCGCTCGACGCGTTGCTGGCCGCGTATCGGTCGCCCGACTTCGACGAGCTTCCGCCGTTGCACAGCGGCCTCATCGGCTATCTCGGTTACGACATCGTGCGCGAGGTCGAGCACCTGCCCGACGTACCGCCCGATCCCATCGGCTCGCCCGATGCCGTGATGTCGATCATCGGTGAGTTGGCCGCCTACGACCACTGGCGCCAGCGGGTCACGCTCGTGGCCAACGCGTTGGTGGCGCCCGATTCGAGCGACGCCGAGATCGACGCGTTGTACGACGAGGCGATCGAACGGATCGAGTCGATCGCGCGGGACGGCACCCGTGCCCTCGACGAGCCGCTCGTCGAGCCGCCGCATCAGGACGACCCCTTGCCGGAAGTCACGTCGTCGATGGGCAAAGACCTCTATTGCCGCGCGGTCGAAGTCGCGAAGGAGTACATCCTCGCCGGCGACATCTTCCAGGTCGTGCTGGCGCAACGATTCGGGCTCACGCTCGACGCCGACCCGTTCGACCTGTATCGAGTGTTGCGTCAGATCAACCCGAGCCCGTACATGTACTTCGTGCGCCAACCCGAGCTCACGATCGTGGGTTCGTCGCCCGAGCCGATGGTGCGTCTCAACGGCAACCGCGTGATCTCGCGGCCGATTGCCGGCACCCGCAGGCGCGGTAAGACCGACGAGGACGATCGTCGCCTCGCCGGTGAGCTCACCGAGCATCCCAAAGAGCGCGCCGAGCATGTGATGCTGGTCGATCTCGCCCGCAATGACGTGGGGCGCGTGGTCAAGTTCGGCACCGAACGCGTGGATGAGATGATGACGCTCGAGCGTTACAGCCACGTGATGCACATGACCTCGCAAGTGTCCGGAGAGCTCGCCGACGGCAAGACACCCATCGACGTGTTGCGGGCGACGTTGCCCGCGGGCACCGTGTCGGGCGCTCCCAAAGTGCGGGCGATGCAGATCATCGACGAGCTCGAACCGGTCAAGCGCGGGCTCTACGCGGGCACCGTCGGCTACATCGATTTCTCGGGCAACATCGACACGGCGATCGCCATCCGCACGATGATCGTGCACGGCAACTATGCATGGGTGCAGGCCGGTGCGGGCATCGTCGCCGACAGCGTTCCCGAGCAAGAGCACCTCGAGTGTGAGAACAAGGCAAGAGCGTTGCTCGCCGCGGTCCCCGGGGCGCGGCGCATGACACGCCAACGCCGGGCCCTCAGGGGATGAGCAAAGCGGCGAAAGGATGAGCTGATGGATGACGCACGCGCATACGTTCTCGAGCGTGATGTGATCCGCATCGCCGGGCCCGACGCGATCTCGTACCTGCAGGGACAGCTCAGCCAAGACGTCGCGAGTCTCGCGGTCGGCGCCAGTGCATTCACGTTCTTGCTGGAACCACAGGGCAAGGTCAGCGCGTGGGGCCGCATCACACGAATCGCCGACGATGCGATCCTCTTCGACGTCGACCGCGGATTCGCCGATGCCACGATCGCGCGGATGACCCGATTCAAGTTGCGCACCAAAGCCGACATCGACCACCTCGAATGGCGGGTCGTTGCGCTGAAGGGCGACATCGAGTCGTTCGACTCGGTGGAGGCGATCGTCGCCCGCTTCGATTGGCCGGGCCTCGAGGGTGTCGATCTCATGGGCGCAGATGTCGAGGTGCCCGGAGGCATCGCCGTTGGCGATCACCCAGAGTACGAACGTCGCCGCATCGAAGCGGGTCTGCCTGCGATGGGCCACGAGCTCGACCTGAACACGATCCCCGCAGAGGCGGGCGACGTGATCATCGACAAGTCGGTCAGCTTCACCAAAGGTTGCTACACCGGCCAAGAGCTGGTGGCTCGGGTCGATTCACGCGGCAACAACACGCCGCGGCGGCTGCGACTGGTGCGCGTCGATGACGGCGTCCCCGAAGCCGGCAGCGAGTTGCTCGTCGACGACAAGGTCGTGGGCAAGCTGACGAGTGTCGCCGCGTCCGACGGCGGCGCGGTGGCGCTGGCGTACGTGCCGCGTGCCGTGGTGCCGCCGGTCGCCGCGCTGGTGGTCGATCAGGCCGGTCGCAGGTACACGAGCATTTGCGTGCCCCTCGCGGGGCCGGCGCCGGCGGTGGGCACGGGCGAGCGCGCCGCGACGTGACCGCCCATCGCGGCGACCAACTCGCGCGCGATCGCCAACCCGAGCCCCGACCCCGACTCTTTCGGTGTGGGCCGCGCCTTCGCCACGTAGAGCCGTTCGAACACGTGCGGTAGGTCGTCGGCCGCGATGCCGTCGCCGTCGTCGGCGACGCTGACCGTCACCCAACCTTCGTGCATGAAGACGGACACGTCGATGCGGGTCCGTGCGAACTTCAGCGCGTTGTCGATCAGGTTGGCCACTGCTTGATCGAGACGCATGGCATCGATCGAGGCGAAGATCGGCCCCGCGGCCTGTCCTCCGCTCTGGAATGAGAGCGCGATGTTGTGGTCGGCTGCTTTGGGTACGAACGCGCGAGCCGTTCCCGCGACGACGCCGACGACATCGCCGGAGACCACGTCGAGGGAGAACGAGCGCGCGTCGAGTCGGGACAGGTCGAGCAGATCGGTGACGAGCCGGTTCAACCGCTGTGACTGCGCGAGGATCGTCTCGGCGGCCTTCTTCGGTTCGATTGCTTCGTCGGCCAACGCCTCCGCGTACCCCTGGATCGATGTGAGCGGTGTACGTAGGTCATGGGTGATCGACATCAGGAACTGGCGCTCGAGACCGCGTGCCCGTTCGAGTTGCACGGCCATCGAGTTGATGGAGCGCGACAGGTCCGCGACTTCGTCCTGGTCGTTCGTACTCGGCTCTGGAACTCGCGCCGACAAGTCGCCAGAGGCGATCGAATGCGTGGTGGCCTGCGCGGCGCGCAGTCGCTGCGTGAGGCCCCGCGACAGCCACAACGCGATGACGAAGCCGAGCGCGATCGTCCCCGCCGACGCGACCAGGAACCAGCCGAGCGCCGGGCGCGCGTCGGACTCGGGGGGCCGAGCGACCACGACCACGTACTTGAGCACGCGTGCGTCACCGATCGCCGCCGCGTAGACGACACGGCCGCGGTTGCCCGACACGACCGAGTTGGGCGTCTCGAGTTGCGCCACGTCGCCGGCGTCGAGGGTGATGTTGTGTGGGGTGGTGCCGTCGAGATTCTGGAGCGTGGTACCGACGAGGATGCCGATGTCCTCTTCGCCCAGGTTGGACAGCCCTTTGATGCGGTTGACGATGCGGCGCAGTTCGGTCTGACGGGCAAGGGTCGTCGGCGCGGCAGGGGCGCGGAACAATGGGGTTTCGTCGAGGATGGCGATGATCGACTGCGCTTGGCGCTCGAGCTCGCGCCGGGTGGTCTCGCGGGCGCTGAGCCGGTCGAGCACGAACGTGCCTGCTCCCGCGATGACGAGAGCGGCGATGACCGCGCCGACGATGGCAAAGGTGATGCGGCGGCGCACGGGTCGGCCATCACCCCATGCGATACCCGACACCCCAGACGGTGTCGAGCGGCAGGGCGTCACCGAGCTTCTTGCGCAGCTGACGGACATGTACGTCGACGGTGCGGTCGTCGCCGATCCAGTCGAGACCCCACACGCCGTCGAGCAACTGTCGACGTGAGAGCGCGCGGCCCTGGTTTTCGCAGAGGTATTGCAACAGGTCGAACTCGCGTGTCGCGAGTGGCACCGGTTGTCCGGTGAGGCGCGCTTCGCGTCGTCCGAGGTCGACTTCGATCGCACCGACCGCGATGATCGCGGGAGCGACTGCGGGACGGTCGGCGCGGCGCAAGATGGCTTTGACCCGGGCCACCAGCTCGCGCGGCGAGAAGGGCTTGGTCACGTAGTCGTCGGCGCCGAGCTCGAGGCCGAGCACGCGATCGAGCTCGTCGTCGCGCGCGGTGAGCATGATGATCGGGATGTCGGAACAGGCCCGAACCTGACGGCACACTTCGATACCGTCGATGAGGCCGGGCAGGCCGAGATCGAGGATCAACAGCTTCGGTTGGCGATCCTTGATGGTCTTGAGTGCTGTTTCGCCGTCGGCCGCCTGGTAGACGCGAAAGCCGTCCCGGCGCAGGTAGGTGTCGACGAGGTCGGCGATGCTCGGATCGTCCTCGACCACTACCACCACTTGCTCGGGTGCCATTCGACTCACCTTTGTCGCTCGTCCATCAGGTCCCCTTCGGATGGATAGCACCCAGATATGAGGATCTGATGAAGTTGCTGGCCCGGTAGGTTACGCGAGTGGCCACCTACCTCGACCGTATCCTCGCCGCCCACCGCGCCCGCGCCGCGGATGACGACCGGCGATTGGCTCCTCTCGTCGAGGCGGCGGGTGCGCTGGCGCCGGCGCGGGGTTTTCGGGCCGCGTTGGTCGAACACGCAGAGCGCGACGGCACGGCCGTGATCGCAGAGGTCAAACGCCGTTCACCTTCGAGGGGCGCGCTGGCCGCCGATCTCGATCCGCGAGTATTGGCGCGCGCCTATGCCTCGGGTGGCGCGGCGTGCCTGTCGGTGCTCACCGACGTCGAGTTCTTCGGTGGCTCCGCGTCCGACCTCGCCGCGGCGCGCACCGCGAGTGGCCGGCCGGTGCTGCGCAAGGACTTCACCGTCGACGCCCGCGACGTCTGCGACGCCCGCATCATGGGCGCCGACTGCGTCTTGTTGATCGCGGCCGCGCTCGACGATGCCGAGCTCGCCGACTTTCATCAGCTGTCCCGCGAGATCGGTCTCGACGTCCTCGTCGAGATCCACGACGAAGCCGAGCTCGAGCGGGCGTTGCGGGTCGGGCCGGGCCTTATCGGGGTCAACCAGCGCGACCTCGTCACCTTCGAAGTCGACCAGGCGCGGGCCCGCCGCATGGCGCCGCTGATGCCGGCGGGCGTCGTGCGTGTCGCCGAGTCCGGCATCCGGGGCGCGGACGACGCCGCGGCGCTCATCGCGGCGGGCTATCACGCGCTGCTCGTGGGCGAGACCCTGGTCAAGGCCGGAGATCCGGCGGCCGCGGTGGAAACTCTGCGCCTGGCCGCGCGGGGCCAGCGGTAGGGTCGACGTAGAGATGGTCGAGAACCGATGTTCGTGAAGATCTGTGGCCTCACCAACGAGGACGACGCGCTGCTGGCGGTCGCCCTCGGCGCGGACGCCATCGGGTTCGTCTTCGCGCCTTCGGTCCGGCAATTGCAGCCCGTGCGGGCCCGCGACATCGTGCGCCGGTTGCCGCCCGAGGTGCTCACCGTCGGTGTGTTCCGCGACGAATCGCGCCAGCGCGTCGTCGAGCTCGTCAATCACGTCGGCCTCAAGTGCGCGCAGCTACACGGCCACGAATCCGCGGCCGACACGCGGTGGGTGCGCGAACACGTGCCGTTCGTCATCAAGGCCTTCGTCGCCGGCGATCCCCGCCTCGAGCAGTTCGACGACTATGGCGCCGATGTCGCGTTGATCGACTCGCAGACACCGGGCTCGGGCACCGTCTTCGATTGGTCACTCGCCGAAGGAGCACCCCAACATCGGCGGGTGCTGCTCGCCGGAGGCTTGACGCCCGCCAATGTGAGCGCCGCAGTCCGCCGGGCGCGGCCGTGGGGCGTCGACGTGTCGACCGGTGTCGAACGGGCGCCGGGCAGCAAAGATCCGATCAAGCTGCGTGAGTTCATCGAACGGGCCAAGGCCGCCGAGAAGAAGCCGTACCGCGGCATCGAGGAAGAGCCCTACGACTGGGAGGACGACGAATGACCGACCCGTCGGTGATGGCCGAGCCGAGCTCGACGGGCCGCTTCGGCGAGTTCGGCGGGCGGTTCGTGCCCGAGACGTTGGTACCGGCTTGTGTCGAGCTCGAGGCCGCGTTTCGCGAGGCGTGGGCCGACGCGGGCTTTCGCGCCGAACTCGATGCGCTGCTGCGCGACTACGCAGGGCGGCCGTCGCCATTGACGATCGCCGAACGGTTGTCGAGCGAGGTCGGCGCGCGGGTGTTGCTCAAGCGAGAAGATCTCAATCACACGGGCTCGCACAAGATCAACAATGTGTTGGGTCAAGCACTGCTGGCGCGGCGCATGGGCAAACGCCGGCTGGTCGCCGAGACAGGCGCCGGCCAACACGGTGTCGCGACCGCGACCGCGGCCGCGTTGTTCGGAATGGAGTGCGTCGTCTACATGGGCAAAGTCGACATCGCGCGCCAGGCACTCAACGTTTTCCGCATGAAACTGCTCGGCGCCGAGGTGCGTCCCGCGCTCAGCGGCAGCCGCACGCTGAAAGATGCCGTCAACGAAGCGATGCGTGATTGGGTCGCCACGGTCGAGACGTCGCACTATTGCCTCGGCTCCGCGATGGGCCCGCATCCGTATCCGTGGATGGTGCGCGAGCTACATCGCGTCATCGGCGACGAAGCGCGCGTGCAGTGCGAAGCGGTGTTGGGCGCGGGCCGGGTGCCCGACGTCGTCACCGCGTGCGTCGGTGGTGGGTCCAACGCCATCGGCATCTTCTCCGGATTCGCTGACACCAACGCCGAGTTGGTCGGCGTGCAGCCCGCCGGCGGCGCGGCCATCGGCCATGGCGCGCCCGGCATCGTGCACGGTTCGCTCTCGTATCTGTTGCAGGACGAGTGGGGCCAGGTCACCGAAGCCGAGTCGATCTCGGCCGGGCTCGATTATCCCGGTGTGGGCCCAGAGCACTCGCACCTTCACGCCATCGGTCGGGCTCGCTACGAGACGGTCACCGATGCCGAGGTGATCGACGCGTTCCAGTTGCTGTCGCGGACCGAAGGCATCATCCCTGCGCTCGAGCCGGCACACGCCATCGCGTGGATCTCCCGTGATCGAGCGACGCTGGCGGGCAAGACGGTGCTCGTGAACCTGTCGGGTCGCGGTGACAAAGATGTCGCGCAGATGATGGAGATCCTCGAACTGTGAGCACTCTCGAAAGCCATCTGCGGGCGGCGCGAGACGCGGGCCGCAAGACGTTGCTGCCGTACATTACCGGGGGATACGACGAGGGTTGGGTCGACTATCTTCGCGCTGCCGCCGATGCCGGCGCCGATGCCATCGAGATCGGCATTCCGTTCAGTGACCCCGTGATGGATGGCCCCACCATCCAGATCGCGAGCGACCGCGCGTTGAAACGGGGCACGACCCCGCAGTCGGTGCTCGACGACGTGCGCCGCGCCGACATCGGCGTGCCGCTCATCGTCATGACGTACGTCAACATCGCGTATCACGCGGGCTATGAGCGCTTCGCGTATTGGCTGCGCGAAGCGGGTGTGTGCGCGGCGATCCTGCCCGACATCCCCCTCGAAGAAATCGGTCCGTGGGCCGAAGCCGCCGACCGCGCCGGCATCGAAACCGTGTTGCTCGCAGCGCCCACTGCGCCCGACGAACGGTTGCCCCGCATCTGCGCCCGCGCGCGCGGCTTCGTCTACGGCGTCGGCCTGCTCGGCGTGACCGGTGTGCGCGAGCAACTCGCAGCCAGCGCGGAGCTGATCGCGAAGCGACTCAAAGCAGTGACCGACACGCCGGTGCTCGTCGGCGTCGGCGTGAGCACGCCGCAGCAGGCGGTCGAGGTCTGCCGCAGCGCGGACGGTGTGGTCGTAGGGTCCGCCGTCGTACAGCGCATGGTCGACGGCACCGGGCCCGAAGGGGTGGGCGCGTTGGTGCGCGAGTTCCGCCGTGCGCTCGACGGGATCGCACCGTGAGCGACTCGTCGCCGGAAACGGTCTACGCGCTCGTCGGAGAACAATTCTTCGCCGAGCTCGTCGAGCGCTTCTACGAAGGCGTCGCCGGCGATGCCGTGCTGCGACCGCTGTATCCGAGCCAGGACTTCACCGATGCCAAGGCCCGGTTGTGCGGGTTCCTCGTGCAGTACTGGGGCGGTCCGGCCGACTACAGCGCGGCACGGGGCCACCCGCGGTTGCGCATGCGTCATGCCCCGTTCGTGATCGGCCCCGCTCAGCGCGACGCGTGGCTGGCGCAGATGACCACCGTCGTCGACGAAACGGTCGAGAACCACGGCTACCCGCCGGCCTTGGCGCAGATCTTCCACGACTATTTCGGCAACGCGGCGACTCACTTGCTCAATTCCGACACCTGACGTCGCTCACCTACCAACGTGGCTATTCATGATTGCGCATGGGATCTCGATGGTTTCGCGTACCCACTGCTAGTGCCCACCACCGCACGCAGCGTGGGGTGACCAGGTATTTCCTGGGGGGTGCTTGACTTGGAGGGCGCTGTCCAGTGGCCTGGTCCGGACCCCGCGTCCGCTGGGTCGGAAGGAGAAGGCCGTGAACAAGTCCGAGCTTGTGGCTGTAATGGCCGACAAAGCAGGGGTGTCGGCGAAGCAGGCGGGGGATTGTCTCGACGCCTTTTTCGATGTGGTTGCCGATGTCGCGCAAAAGGGCACCGAGAAGCTGACCATCCCCGGCTGGCTCATCGTCGAACAACGCTCGAGCGCAGCCCGCGTCGTGCGGAAGCCGGGCAGCACCGAGATGGTCAACGTGCCGGCCAAGAAGACGGTCAAACTGAGCGCGGGTTCCAAGCTCAAAGCTGCGGCCAACAGCTAGGAGTCGGGACACATGGCCAACAGTGTGGTGTTGAAGGCTGGCGACAAGGCGCCAGCCTTCGCACTCGACGACCAGTCGGGCGCAACGGTGAAGTTGTCGTCCTACAAAGGTCGCAAGGTGTTGATTTTCTTCTACCCGAAAGCCGATACGCCCGGTTGCACCGCGCAGGCATGCGGCCTGCGCGATATCGCCGGTGACGTCGGCGACACCGCCATCCTCGGCATCAGCCCGGACTTGCCGGCCAAGCAGCAGAAATTCGACACCAAGTACACGCTCGGGTTTCCGCTGCTCTCCGATACCGATCACGCGGTGGCCGAGGCCTACGGCGTGTGGGGTGAGAAGAAGAACTACGGCAAGGTCTACATGGGCATCGTGCGGTCGGCGTTCCTCGTCGACGAGTCGGGCAAGCTCAGCGGTGTCTGGTACAAGGTGAGCCCGAAGGACACGCCTACGAACCTGCTGAACGCGCTCGCCGCCAAGTGATCGGTTCGTGACCGGCGCGATGGCACTGCCCCGTCCGATCGACGTGTTGCCGCACCGACCGCCGTTCTTGTTCGTCGACGAGGTGACCGAGCTGGTCGCGGGACAGTCGGCCAAGGGGTACTGGCAGCTCACCGGCGACGAGGCGTTCTTTGCCGGCCACTTCCCTGGGCGACCGACGTTGCCGGGGGTGTTGATGTGCGAATCGATCGCGCAACTCGGCGCGTTCGCCGTGCTCACCGACGAGCGATTCGCCGGCAAGCTGCCGTTGTTCGGTGGCCTCGACCGCGCCCGTTTTCGACGCCAGGCCGGCCCGGGGGACACCCTCGAACTCGAGGTCGAGCTCGGTCGCATGTCGTCGCGCGCCGGCCGCGGCAGCGGCAGGGCCCTCGTCGGCGGCGAGTTAGCCTGCGAGTGCGAGCTGCTGTTCGTGCTCGTGAACGGGTGATGAGCATGCACGTCGACTGTTGCGAGCTGGCTACACCGTTCGGTCCTTTGCATCTCGCCGCGACCGATGCCGGTGTCGTCGGGGTGTGGTTCGGTCCTGCCGACGAAGCGCTCGCAGCCCTCGCCCGCGATCTCGGCGACGCCACCTTCGTCGAGCACGGGCCGCGCGTGGCGCCCGTCCGCGCCCAGGTCGAGGAGTATCTGCGGGGCGAGCGTCAGGTGTTCGATCTCGCCATCGACTGGCGGCGCAGCAAAGGCTTTCGCCTGCGTGTGCTGCACGCGCTGGCCGAGGTGCCCTTCGGCGTCACCGTCAGCTATGGCGATCTCGCCCGGCGCAGCGGTAGCCCCGCCGCCACCCGCGCGGTCGGCGGTGCGATGGCGACCAATCCGTTGCCGGTCATCGTGCCGTGCCATCGCGTGGTCCGCAGCGGGGGGTCGATCGGCGGTTTCGCCGGTGCCCGCAACGCCATCGACACGAAGCAATGGTTGCTCACGCACGAGGGAGTGCTCACGCCGTTCGCGGCCGCGCGATGACGGTGTTGGCGTTCGACGACACGGGCGGGGGCCGCACAGCACTGCTGCTGGTGCACGGGTTCACGCTCGATCGCCACCTGTGGGATGACGTCGTGCCCGCGCTCGCGGCCGACATCAGAGTGGTGTGCCCCGACCTCCGCGGCTTCGGTGAGTCGCCGCCGCCGATCGAAGGCGCGCCGTATACCCATGCCGATGACCTCGTCGCGCTGCTCGACGAGTGCGGCATCGACGACGTCGTGATCGTCGGTCTGTCCATGGGCGGATGGGTCGCACTCGAGTTCACGCTGACGTATCCGGCACGAGTGCGCGGGTTGGTGCTCGTCGACGCCATGCTGCGTGAGCATCCGTTCCCCTACGGCTGGAACAAGAACATCGGCGCGGTCTACCGCTGCGGGCGACAGCACGGCCGCGACGCGGCCATTGCGCTGTGGCTCGACGACGAGATCTTTGCGTTCGAACGTTCGCGGCCCGACCTCGCCGCGCGCCTGCCCGCGCTCGTCGCCCGCTACGAAGGCTTTCACCTGCTGCACGACGACCCGCACCCGCGCCTGCACCCGCCCGCGGTCGAGCGCCTGGCGGAGATCGCGGTGCCCACACTGGTGATCGTCGGCGATCACGACCTGCCGGACTTCCATGCCATGGCCACGACGCTGTCGACCAACATCGCCGGCGCGGCCCACCTCGTGATGCCCAACGCCGGGCACCTCGCGTACCTCGCATCGCCCGCCGAGTTCGTCGACCTGCTGCGCCAGTTCCTACAAAAGGTCGCCGCGCCCCACTAGTTGACCCGAACTCGCAGCACAACGTCGGACAGAGTCCGACGTTGTGCTGCGAGAACGAGCGAGGAGGAAACGCGTCAGGCGGGGGGAGGGGTGATGACGATCGTGCCGTTGTGGCCGCCGAAGCCGAACGAGTTGCTGATCGACGGGCCGGGGGTCCACGTACGGGGCTCGCCGACGACGAGGTTGATCGGGGGCATCTCGGGGTCGGCATTTTCGAAGCACGCGGTCGGCGGGATCACGCGGTGCAACATCGACAACAACACGGCGACGGCTTCGATCGCGCCTGCGCCGCCGAGTGCGTGACCGGTAACGCCCTTGGTCGACGTGACGATGGGGCCCGGTGATCCGAACACCTTGACCATCGCCTCGGCCTCGGCCGCGTCGTTGAGCGGCGTCGATGTGCCGTGCGCGTTGATGTGCACGATGTCGCTCGGACTGAGGCCGGCGTCGGCGAGTGCCAGCTCCATGCAATGAATCGCGCCGGCGCCACCGGGCGACGGTGCGGTGATGTGGAACGCATCGGCCGTCGACGCCGAGCCGAGGATCTCGCCGTAGATGGTGGCACTGCGCGAGCGCGCCATCTCGAGCTCTTCGAGAACGAGCACCGCGCCCCCTTCGGCGATGACGAAGCCATCGCGGTCGCGGTCGAACGGACGCGAGACGCCATTGGACGACATGGCGGTCATGTTGCTGAAGCCGGCGATGGAGGTCGGCGTCATTGCGGCCTCGGTACCACCGGCCATGACTGCGTCGCAGCGACCGTCCATGATGAGGCGCGCGCCGTTGCCGATCGCGTGGGTGCCTGCGGCACACGCGGTGACGGTGTTCTCGCACGGCCCCTGCCATCCGAACCGCATCGACACGTTTGCGCATGCGGAGTTGGCCATCATCATCGGCACCAGGAACGGCGACACCCGTCGCGCGCCCTTTTCGTGGTTGATGACGATCTGCTCCTCGAGGGTGGCAATGCCACCGACGCCGGTGCCGATCCAGACGCCGCGCCGCGTCGGGTCGGCGACGAGATCACCGGCCTGGTCGATGGCTTCTTGTGCCGCTGCGACCGCAAACTGTGCGAATCGATCGGTGCGGCGTGCTTCTTTGGGATTGTCGTAATAGCGCGACGGATCGAAGTCGTGCACCCGACGTTCGCCTTCGGGTGGCGCGGACAACAGGCCGCGCCAGAACGCATCGCGCCCGATGCCACAGGCGGAGACGACCCCGATACCAGTGACGGCGACGCGCCGGCGGGTCATCAGACCTTCGACTTCACGAGATCGAAGGCTTGCCCGATGGTGTCGACTCCTTCGAGCTCTTGCTCTTCGACGTTGATGTCGAACTCCTCTTCGAGGGCCATGACGAACTCGACGAGGTCGAGGCTGTCGGCGTCGAGGTCGTCGGCGAACTTGGCCTCCAACTTGACCTGCGCGTCTTCGACGGACAGGACTTCGACCGCGCGGCGCTTGAAGCGCTCGAACAGATCTTGATCACTCACGCTGTTTCTCCTTGGGGGTTTCAGGTCGCATCTGGGCGACAATCTAGGCCGTCAGATTCCCATCGCCATGCCGCCGTCGACGGGGATGACCGCACCGGTTACGAATGCCGCCGCGTCCGACGCGAGGAAGCAGATCACACCGGCCACCTCGTCGGGCGACCCGAGACGGCCGAGCGGTACGGCCTGGGCCATCGCCTGGCGGCGCTCCTCGGGCAGGGCGTCGAGCATGTCGGTGTCGATGGGCCCTGGCGCGACGATGTTGACGGTGATGTTGCGCGACGCGAACTCTTTGGCCAGCGAACGCGCGAGGCCGACGAGACCGGCCTTGGACGCGGCGTAGTTCGCTTGCCCGGCCTGGCCCGCAGCGCCCACGATCGACGACACGAAGACGATGCGCCCCCAACGGCCCTTCATCATTCCCTTGACCGCGCGGCGCGCGACGCGAAACCCGGCGGTGAGGTTGGCGTCGAGGACGTCGGCGAAGTCCTCGTCCTTCATCCGCAACACGAGGCCGTCGCGTGTTATGCCGGCGTTGGACACCACGATCTCGACCGGCCCGAGCTCTTTGTCGATCTGGTCGAATGCGTCGTCGACCTGCTGCGCGTCGGTGACATCGCAACGCACCGCGAACAAGCCTTCGCAGTCGGCCGGCGCTTCACTGCGATAGGTGATTGCCACACGATGGCCTTGCGCTGCGAACTGCTTCGCGGTCGCGAGGCCGATGCCACGGTTGCCGCCGGTGACGAGCACCGTGCGAGGGGTCTTCACACGGCCCACCGCACGACGGCACTCGCCCATGTCATACCCGCGCCGAAGCCCGACATCAACACGAGGTCGTCGCGCTTGATGCGACCGTCCTCGATCGCGGCGACGAGCGCGAGGGGGATCGAGCCCGCAGACGTGTTGCCCGTGTTGTGGAGCACGGTGCAGCACTTCTCAGGCGGGATGCCCAGCTTGTCGGCCGCCGACTTGATGATGCGGATGTTGGCTTGGTGGGGGACCAGCCACGCGATCTCGTCGGCGGTGACGCCGGCATTCTTCATCGCGATCTCTGCGGACGAAACGACCGCGCGCACGGCCCGCTTGAAAACTTCGCGTCCTTCCATGCGCAACTTGCCACCGTGATCGCAGTCGAGGCTGGCTCGCGCGCTGCCGTCGGAGCCGAGGTCGAAGCCGAGCAGCGTCTGCTCGGCGCTCGCTTCGAGAACCACTGCCCCGCCACCATCGGCGAAGAGAATGGCCGTGCCGCGGTCGGTCCAGTCGGTGACGTTGGACAACGTGTCGGCGCCGACCACCAAGATGCGTTCGAATCCGAGATTGATGAGGCCGTACGCGGTGACGAGCG
The DNA here is from genome assembly GCA_035525225.1 of Acidimicrobiales bacterium. GTDB lineage: Bacteria > Actinomycetota > Acidimicrobiia > Acidimicrobiales > WLNW01 > DATLFA01. Next base: position 19,717 of record DATLFA010000050.1, on the reverse strand, counting down.
CGTAGACGAAACCGGAGCAGGCCGCGTTGACATCCATCGCGCCGCACTTCAGCCCCAGCGCGTGCTGCACCACCGACGAGGTCGCGGGGACCTGTTGATCGGGCGTCGTCGTGGCGAGCATCAAGAAGTCGATCTGATCGACAGTGAGGCCGGCCCTCTCGATGGCGAGACGACCGGATTCGATCGCGAGTTCGGATGTGACGCCACCGACACGCCGTTCGTGGATGCCGGTGCGGTCGACGATCCATTCGTTGGATGTGTCCATCATCGTGGCGAGCTCGTCGTTGGTGAGCACCTTTTCGGGAAGTGCTTGACCCCAGCCGGTGATACGCGCGCCGCGCGCGCTGATTGTTGTCATCGTGGTCCTTAGTGTTCGGTACGCAGCCAGGCGATCGGCTGACTCGATGTGACGCGTTCTCCTTCGACTGCCAGAAAGCCCATGACCTGACCGGCGAATGGTGATCGCACCTCGAGGTTGCCGACTTTGCCCATCAGGTGCCCGGCTTGGATCATGGTGCCGAGGGTGATGCCGACGTTGGCGAACACACCGGCGCCCGGGGACACGATGATGCGCTCGGTCATGAAGAGGTGTTCACCTTCGAGTCGCCCGACTTGCGCGGCCGGCGGACCGGCGAGCACCTCTAACATGTGATCGAGGTCGTCGGGACTCGCGACCGACAACATGCGGCCGTTGGTGACGATGCGCTTCGCCAGCCCGGTCAACACGGTGCCCGGGCCGATCTCGATGAAGGTGGTGAAGCCGAGATCGGCGAGTGCGAAGACGGTGTGCTTCCAGCGCACCGGGCTCACGAGTTGCGCGTTGAGCAGACTCTGCCATTCGGTTGGATCGCTGTGGGGCCGCGCGTCGACATTGGCGATGACGGTGCCCTGCGGTTCGCGGATTTCGATCTGGTCGATCGCCTTGCGCAACCGGTCGCGCGCGGCCGCCATGAACGGCGTATGGAAGGCGCCCGACACCGGTAATGCCATCATTCGTTTCGCGCCGAGCTCTTTGGCGACGACCCCTGCCTTGTCGACCGCTTCGGGCGAACCCGCGATCACCACTTGCCCGGGGCCGTTGTAGTTGGCGATCCACACGTCATCGGCGACGCGTCGACACGCGATCTCGACGTCATCGTCGTCGAGGCCGAGTATCGCGGCCATCGTGCCTTCGCGTTCTTCGGCCGCGACCTGCATCGCCTCGCCCCGTTCGGTGACGAGTCGCACGGCGTCGGCGAAGTCGATTGCGCCCGACGCGGTGAGCGCGGAGTACTCGCCCAGGCTGTGCCCCGCATGGCCGGCGGCTTCGACGCCGACTCGCGAGACGGCGTCGAGCACGACCATCGACAACACGAAGGTGGAGAGCTGGGCGTTGCGCGTCTGCTTGAGGGTTTCGGCATCGGCGCGCAGCAGCAGGTCCTCGACATCTCGACCGGCAGCCTCGGATGCCTCCGACACCAGCTCCCACGACGGATGATCCGCCCAGAGTTGTCCCATGCCCGGCTTTTGTGAGCCTTGGCCGGGATAGGTGAAGACGATCATGAGGTGAGGGGTTCCCTGCTCGGTGGGGGCATCAACAGAGATTCGGGATCGGAGTTTGGACCCGTCGAGGGTCGCAACGGTTTCATTCTTGTGAAGGGTCGGACAAAAGGCGAATGCATGGGCTGGTGTGGCATACCTGTTCGGCGCCGGGCGGCCCTCACGCTAGGCTCTCGGATCGCCCGACCGGTTGCTTATGGCCGGGGTGGGGCGTGCCCGGGTGGCGGAATGGCAGACGCGGCGGACTCAAAATCCGTTGCCTTCACGGGCGTGGGGGTTCGAGTCCCCCCCCGGGCACCGCAAAGACGCTGGTCAAACTGTTATCCACAGGCCAAAAGGCCGAATGGCCACAGAAATTTTAGACAAGGCGCGATTTGCGCCGCTTTGCCGGCACGAGACGGCCAGAGCGCTCGAGACGCCGGCTCGACTGTTCGTCTCTGCGCGCGCAGAGTGGTTTTCTTGCGGCGCTAGACGGGTTCAGGTCTCAGGCCTCGCGAGAAACGAGCTTCTTTCGATGACCGGCAATGCCCTTTGGGTATGCGACGACGAACACCATCAAGTGCATCAACGAGAGGGCAGCAGTCGGCAGGCCGAAGAGGCCGTCGGTCGTGACCGAGTCGAAGTCGATACGAAAGCTCATGTGCGTCCGCACCTGATACAGCAGGATCGCGGAGGAAATGGCGGCGAGTGTCAGCCTCGAACGCGAGAGCGTGTACGCGGCAAAGACGTTGAGGCCGTAGAACACCACGAACAGGCCGGGCGACCCGACGATGGGGAGGTAGCGCGCCGTGCGATAGCCGAGCCACCCCAGGGCGGCCAGCGAGGCGAGCCCGAGCAGCGTTCGGACGGACAACTCGATGAGATGGCCACCGCGAGGCGGCAAGTGACGCCAGCGGGCTTTCGACGCCGTCTTTAGCGTCGGAAGCGGTCGGGGAGTGGTCACCGATTCAAGTGTGGCACTTCTGCTTGTCCCGAACTTGGGCCGAACGCCGTTGTTACGTCAGTTGAAGAGTGACGCGACCCGATCCGCAGCGTCGCGACCGAGGCCTTCGGTGACGTGGCTATAGATCTCGAGAGTGATCGCGACCGTGGAGTGACCGACACGCTCTTGCACCACCTTCGGATGTACGCCCGCCCGCAGGGCAGGTGTCGCCCAGGTATGACGCAACGCGTGCAGAGAGATGATCGGCACTCGATAGTGCCGAACGCGGCGATCGAAGCGCTTGCTGATTGCCTCAGGGTGGATGAACCCACCCTCGATGTCGAATACGAAGTCGCCATCCTGCCAAGTCGGCCAACGAGCAATCGTGTTCTCGCTGACGTGCACGAGGCGATCGCAAGGCGGCCGCCGTGAACTCGTCGATGTCGTGGGCCTCGGACTCACCCTCTCGCATCTCGTCGTGCGCGGCTGCGCGCATCGGCTGACGACATGAAAGTCGCGAAGCACGACATTCGCAGCTCCTGGGCGCCCGCTGATGGGGCAACTCGTGGTCCGTCCACATCCGCGTCGATCGGGCCTTCGGCCGCGTACTCGCGATCAGCCGATTGGTTTGGTGAGCGGATCGGGTGTGGTGCTCGGCGACGTAAGGCGAAGACGACGTGGTTCGGAGTCCGACCGCTCTGCCGTTGGGAGCCAGAGTCCGTCAGTGTCATTGGAACCAGCAGTCAGCGCGGCTAGTGCGAGGAGGACTACGATGGAGTAGGTGATTGTGGGGGTCTGCCCGAGGGGTGGGCTGAGAATCATGACTGCGGCGGCGCCGATGACTGCGGGCCTGGCGAGTGGATCGCGCCTGCGGACGCGCACCGCCGCTAGTGGCACCAAGGTGAGCGCGGAGTACATCCATGCGATCGGTAGCGCTGCGACCATCAGCCACACGGCGGGCCAGAATGCGTCTCTCCGCCGCGCCGCGACCATCAATGTGACCGATCCCAGCATGGTCATCGTCAACGGCGCGGCGATTCCGTGACGTTCGGCGAGTTGTAGCACCGACGCGTTGTCTGGGCGCTCAATTACAACTTTCATAGCGGTGGCACCCGCGTCGAAATATCGAAACCAGATCTGCGGGTCCACGAGCGCGGGTGCGACCGCGAACGCAGCGAAGATGACCGCCCCCCAGACTACGGTTCGGTACCGCTGAGCGAGGAGGAACGGCACGAACAGAAGCAGTCCCGAGGTCTTCGGCACTGCCGCCAACACGATCCCGACGCCGGCCCAGATCGGGTTGTTTCGGTGCCGCCACGCGATCGCGACGCCAAGTCCGATCAACGGCACTAAGTTTCCTATGCCGTAAGCGCCGGGGAACGTGAACGCCAGTAGCAGCCCTGCGCCCACGGCCCACGGGGCGGGGATCCCCACGAGGCGCAGCGTCGCGATCAGCGCGATCACCATCGCAGCGGACCACACGACGATTGCCCAGTCGTAGCTCAGTAAGGTCAACGGCACAACCAGCGGTAGCACCGTGGGCGGATGCGTGTTTGAGCCTTCGAGGTCCCATCGCATCCCGGCGGCGTCCGTCAGCTCTGCGATGGGGCCGTAAGGGTCGCCGCCATGAACGAGCGCGTGCGCGCTCGCGTAGTCGACCAAGAAATCCGTTGAGCGAGCTTGACCAGTTAGCTGTTGGCGGGCCGCGTTGAGGCTGCCCTCTTCGGGCCGAAGTCCTCTGTGCGGATCGGCGTGTCCGTGGATCGCGACTAGGAGCAACGCCAGCGCGGCCAGAACGATCGCCGTGCGACTCTTCATACGAGGAGGGTACGCGGCACTCACTCAACGCGGTCGCTCAGGATGCGACGTAAGGCCCGCGCACCGCATAGACGCTGGTCACGGGGTGAGCCCAGGCCCAATCGGGCCGAATTGGTCACAGAAAGCGAAGTTGCCATCCGGCCCAGGGCGTTCAATCGGTGGCATCGAGGACGAGGTCCGCGATTTTTTCTTCGGCGGCGAGTTCGCTCGCCTCGGCTGCACGGCGGGCCTTATGCGACGCCGAGATGAAGCGCGTCCATACCCACCACGCGATGAAGCCGACGACGCCGGCGACGACCACGTACTGCAGTATGCCGACGTAGTTGGCCACGGTGTCCCAGTTGTCGCCGAGTTGGTAGCCGGCCCCGATCAGCGCAATGTTCCACACCAGACTCCCGATCGCCGTGTAGATCGTGAATGGAAGCGGCGCCATGCGGCGGAACCCGGCCGGTATCGACACGAGGGATCGGATCAGCGGGATGCACCGGCACACCAGTACTGCGAGCGATGAGTGATCGTCGAACCACGCTTCGGCCCTCGCGAGGTCGCGAGGCTTGATGCCGAGCCACCGGCCATAACGCACCGTCAAGGCGTGCAGCCGAGCATGGCCGATTGCCGCGGCGGTGAGATACAGCCCCCAGGCTCCGACCACCGACCCGACCGTCGCGGCTGCCACCATCAGCCACAGGTTCGCCGAACCCTCGGCGGCGGCGAAGCCGGCAGCGGGCAATACCACTTCGGAGGGGATCGGAGGGAAGAAGCTCTCGAGGGCTACCAGCAGCGCCACGCCGAGGTAGTCGAGAGCTTCGATCACACCTACGACCCAGTCGGTCAGGTCACCGACGATGAAGTCTGACAACCCGGCTACGATCACTCGAACGTCCGATCGGAATGGGCTGTGTGTGGAGCCGACAGCCTGCTTTCAGATGAATAACGGTACCAACAGCGTGGACACAGACCAACGACGTGCGCGACGCCCCTGAGTCCTGCGCGCAGCCCTTCTCGCGGTACGGTCCCCCCGCCGTGACCCTGCGCATGACCGACCCCACCACTGGCCTCACCGCTGCTGAGGTGGCTGACCGGGTAGCTCGCGGTCTCGACAACGCGATTCCGTCGGCACCCACTCGAACGATCGGCCAGATCATCAGGGCCAACGTGATCACGCCGATCAACGCGGTCATCGGCGTGCTCGCGGCGATGGTCATTGCCGCGGGCAGTCCGAAAGATGCGTTGTTCGGTGGGGTGATCATTGCCAACAGCATTATCGGCGTGGTGCAGGAACTGCGGGCGAAGCGGGTGCTCGACCAGCTCAGTGTGGTGAACGCCCCCCGGGCCCACGCGGTGCGCGACGGCGTGGTGGTCGAGTTGCAGGTGCATGAACTGGTGCTCGACGATGTGGCCGAGTTGCGCGGGGGCGCACAGGTGGTAGCCGACGGGACCATCCTCACCTGCGAGAACCTCGAGATCGACGAGTCGCTGCTCACCGGCGAAGCCGACCCGGTGGTGAAGGTCGAAGGCGACGGTGTGCTCAGTGGCAGCGCAGTCGTTGCAGGCACGGGCCGCATGTTGGTGACGAAAGTGGGCGCGGAGAACTATGCGGTGAAACTGGCCGAGGAGGCCCGTCGATTCACCTTGGTGAACTCACCGTTGCGTAACGACATCAACCGAATCGTCACGACGGTGGGCTACCTCATCATCCCTGTGGGGCTGCTGCTCGCCAGCAGCCAGTTCTTCCGCCGCGACGAAGGGTGGCGGCAAAGCGTCATCAGCACCGTTGCCGGCTTGGTGGGCATGGTGCCCGAGGGCCTCGTGTTGCTCACCAGCATGGCGTTCGCTGTCGGCGTGGTACGCCTCGCCCGCCAGCGCTGTCTGGTGCAAGAACTCCCGGCCATCGAGGTGCTCGCCCGTGTGGACGTGCTGTGTGCCGACAAGACCGGCACCATAACGGAGGGCGTGATGGCCCTGTCACAGGTGGAGCCCCTCGATGGTGCGGATCCCGGCACGATCGAGGCCGCATTGGCGGCGTTGGCGCACCTCGACCCCGACCCGAATGCGACATCGCGGGCGCTCAGCCACTACTTCGTCGAACCGAGCACGTGGTCGGTCACCGGGCGCGTGCCGTTCTCGTCGGCGCGCAAATGGAGTGGAATGACCTTCGCCGGCAACGGGACTTGGGTGCTCGGTGCACCTGAGAACGTACTCGCCACGGCCTACACCGGCGCGTTGAGTGAACAAGTCGAGGCGCACGCCGCGCAGGGTCAGCGCGTGTTGGTATTGGCAACGAGCGCGACGCCATTCACCGATGGCCAAGGGGGAGATCTGCCGCCGGTGAAGCCGGTGGCGCTGGTCCTGCTCGAAGACATTGTGCGCAGCGACGCGCCTGCCACGCTGCAGTACTTCGCTGACCAAGGCGTCACGGTGAAAGTGATCAGCGGCGACAACAACGTCACGGTCGGAGCGGTGGCTCGTCGCGCCGGTCTGGCCGGCTGGGAAAACAACGTCAACGCCACCACATTGCCCGCCGACGACAGTGAGGCCTTCGCCGATGCCATCGAGAACGGCACTGTGTTCGGTCGAGTGACTCCTCACCAGAAACGGGCCATGGTCAAGGCGTTGCAAGCACACGGGCACACCGTCGCCATGACCGGCGACGGTGTGAACGATGTGCTCGCGCTGAAGGACAGCGACTGTGGCGTTGCTATGGCCTCGGGCAGCGAAGCCAGCCGGGGTGTGGCGCAGTTGGTGCTGATGGATTCCAACTTCTCCGCCATGCCCGCGGTTGTGGCCGAGGGACGTCGAGTCATCAACAACATCGAACGGGTTGCCAGCCTGTTCATCGCCAAGACCACCTACTCGATCATCCTCTCGGTGCTCACCGGGGTGTTTGCGTTCGCGTACCCGCTGAGACCCATTCACCTCTCGATCCTCAGCTGGTTCACCATCGGTGTGCCGGCCTTCTTCCTCGCGCTCGAACCCAACGATCAACGCGTGAGCGAAGGCTTTCTTCGCCGTGTGTTGGGCAAGGCGGTTCCAGCCGGCATCGTCATCGCCGGCGCCACGATGAGCGTGTTCGCCATTGCCCAACTCGACGACAGCATCGACAGCGACCGCGCCCGCACCGTGGCCGTGCTCGTCGCCGGTTCGGTCGCGCTGATGCACCTCTACCGCGTCGCCCGCCCGATGACCCATGTTCGCCTCGTACTGCTGAGCGGCATGGTGGTGCTGTTCGCACTCGCCTTCCTGATGCCATGGAGCCGCGATCTATTCGAGCTACCGAAGACCGCCGCATGGGCCTACGCATTGGCCGCGGCGTTCGTCGTGGCCGCCTGGCCCCTCCTCGAACTCGGCAGCCGAATCGCCCAGCGATGGCACCAACCCGACCCGTAGATAGCGCACGGACACGTCGATGGGAGCAGCGTGAGAGCCCCATGAGAGACTCATGAGACAACTCTCATCTGGCCGACCGGGATGTCGCGGTCCCCTTCAGTTCAATCGACGAGGCCGACGGTGGCGCTGATCGCGGTGTACACGGCGACCGCGACGAGGAGTCCGGCGAACGCTCTCAAGCTGCGCTTCGGATCGAGGCCGGCGCTGAGTCGACCGCCCACCAGCACACCGGCAATGGCGGAGACGGTGAAGGGCGCGGTGATCTGCCAGTCGATGCTGGTGGTGGCCAGCCGACTCGTGAGGGCGACGGCGGAATTGATGGCGATCACCAGGAGCGAGGTGCCGATCGCCTGCGGCATCGGCAGCTTGAGGGCGAGCGTGAGCGCGGGCACGATCACGAACCCACCGCCCACACCGAAGAGCCCGGTGAGAAAACCGACGGCCGTACCCGCCGCGAGCACGGTGAGTACGGTGCGCAGATCGAGCGCGGCGACGCCGTGCAACGTCACGGTGCCGGTGCGATTGGCGGCGGCGCTCGGACGAGCGAGGGCGGCCCGTTCGCCGGCCTGGGTACACGTCGGGCAACCGACGATCATGCGCCAGGCCGCGAGGACGACGAGGCCACTGAAGCCCAACAGCAGTAGGTCGGGATCGACGCGCCGATTGAGCGCAGTGCCGAGCAGGCTGCCGCCGATCCCGACGATCCCGAAGGTCACACCCGTCCCGAGGCGCACGCGGCCCGCGCGCCAGTGCGGAACGAGACCGACGAGTGACGCCGAGCCGACGACGAACAGGCTCGTCGCGGTGGCGCCCTTCGGGTCTTGGCCCGCGGCATACACGAGCGCGGGGACCGCGAGGATCGATCCGCCGCCGCCGAGCGCGCCGAGAGACAGCCCGATGAGAAACCCGATCGGTGATGCAAGGAACGCGCGCACGGAGAGTCGATTCGGTGGAGCTTGGTCGGTCGCTTATCGGGGGTTGACGGGAAGGGCGCACGTTTCGCCGGCGCCGCTCCACGCCCCGTAGCCGCCGACGAGGTCCGCGACGGTGGTGAACCCGTTGGCGCGTAGCGTCGATGCCCCGATCGACGAACGGTAGCCGCCGGCGCAATAGACGATGGTCGGGCGGCGCGGGTCGAGCGCGTCGAGTTGATTGATCAGCGACGCGAGCGGGAGATTGTGCGCGCCGGGAATTGTGCCTGCCGCGGTCTCACCGGGATTGCGGACATCGACGATCTGCAACGTGGGGTCCTCGCGCATCCAATCCGCGATATCGGCCGCGGTGAGTCTGCTCGCGGCGTCCGCGAGCGCTGGATGTTCGGACAACGCTCCTTCGATGTTGGGCACTTCGCCGACGACGGCATCGAAGCCGATGCGGGCAAGGCGAACCTTTGCTTCGGTGCCAGTGCCGGCGTGGCCGAGAAGTACGACTTCTTGTCCGGGGCGCAGGACGTCGCCGGCGTATTCGGCGAAACGCCCGTCGAGTCCCACGTTGACCGAACCGCGCAGGTGACCCGAAGCGAACGACTCGGGGCTGCGGGTGTCGAGTAGCACCGCGCCGCGCGCCGCGAGATCCAACGCATCGGCGACGCCGAGGATTCGGGGCGGCTCGTGGTCGTCGAGCAATTCGCGCTCGCGACGGTTCGCGTCTGCGGCGAACGCGAAGTACAGCGGTGCCACCGTCTGGCCTTCGGTTACCGCGGTGACAAACCCGTCTTCGCTCATCGGTTGCAGTGCGTAGTTGGTGGCGCGCTGTTGGCCGATCGTCGATTCCGAGGCGGTCGAGAGTTGTTTGCCGCACGCGGATCCGGCGCCGTGGGCAGGGAACACGCGTGTGGCGTCGGGAAGCGTGAGCAGCTGTTCGTAGAGGGAGCGATGCAGGTCGCGTGCGAGGCTGTCGGCACTGCGACCGACGGACGTCAGGAGATCGGGCCGACCGACATCGCCGATGAAGAGCGTGTCGCCGGTGAGCACTCCCCACGGATGCGAGTCGGGCGCCTCGAAAATCACGATCGAGATCGACTCGGGTGTGTGGCCGGGAGTGTGGCGAATCTCGAGCGTGACCTCTCCGAGTGACAGCCGTTGACCGTGCGCGAGGGGCTCGATCGGGAAGTCGGCGACCGCGATGTCGCCGTACGAGACCACCGCTCCGGTCGCCGCCGCGAGCTCGAGATGGCCCGACAGGAAGTCGGCATGGAAGTGCGTCTCGATGACGCGCTCGATGGTGAATCCGTGCTGCTCTGCATCAGCGAGATAGCCCGCGATGTCGCGCTGCGGATCGATGACGACCGCGCGGCCGGTCGTCTCGTCGGCGATGAGGTAGCTGTAGAGCGACAGGCACCCGAGTTGGTATTGATGGAAGAACATGACGTGCTCCTCTTTGGTTTCGGTCAGGGTCAGTGGGAAAAGGTCACGTGCGGCAGCCGCCGGTCGAGTGTCGCGGGCAGCCACCAGGCACGTTCGCCGAGGAAGCCGAGCAGCGCCGGTACGAGCATCATGCGAATGACGGTGGCGTCTAGCAACACCGCCACAGCAAGTGTCACGCCGAGTTCGGTCGGGGGAATGGGGCCGGTCACTCCGAAAGCGACGAAGACCACGATCATGATCAGCGCGGCGTTGGTGATCGGCCGGCCGGTGCGCGCAACGCCCTCGGTCACGGCAAGGCGCGCGTTTCCGGTCGCATCGCGCCGTTCCTTGATCGCGGCGAGAAGGAAGAGCTGGTAGTCCATCGACAGACCGAAGAGCAGCGCGAAGAAGAACAGCGGAGCCCACGCATCGACAAAGCCCTGGTTCTCGATACCCAACAACGACGCACCGTACCCGTGCTGGAACACGAGGGTGGCGAACCCGAAGCTGGCCGCGACTCCGATGAGGTTCAGTAGCACTGACGCCACCGCGATGAAGATGCTGCGGAAAACGACAAGCAGCAACAGGAACGCTACGAGCATGATGGCGCCAACGGTGAGCGGTGCGGTTCCGGTCAGCGCGTTGGTCAGGTCGTGGTTCTGCGCGCCGGGCCCACCCACGAGCGCGGTAGGCACCTCGGTCCGCATGACGGCGCGAAGGCGAGATACGAGGTCGGCCGTTGCCCGGTCATCGACTGCGGTGGCCGGTGTAGCGCGCACAACGGTGCGTCCGTTGGCCGCCTCGTCGGAGACGATCGAAGCTGCCACGACACCCGCGTCCGCGCGCACGAGCTCGAGGACACGCGCCGCGTCCGCGGCCGGCGTGGTGATGTAGAGGGGAGCGGGGGCGCCGGGACCGAACGCTTCGACGACGATGTCGTATCCATCGCGGCTCTGCGCGCCGGCGTCGACCACGCGGGCCCCTGGCATGCCGAGACTCATGCCGAGTGACGGTGCAGCCAGCAGGAACAAGATCCCCAAGCCGGTCGCCAGCGTGATGCCGGGCCGGCGCATCGCTCTCGCAGTCCACCGGGTCCAGCGCCCCTCGGCCGCGATGTCGGGATTGACGGACTGTCGCGTGCGAAGGACACGGTCTCCCATCGCGACGAGTATCGCGGGGAGCAAGGTGAGCGACGCCGCCGCAGTTGCGACAACCGACAGGATCATCCCGATCGCCATCGATCGGAACACCATCACCGGCACGAAGAGCACCGCGGCAAGTGACAACACGACGGTCAACGCCGACAGGAACACCGCCTTGCCCGCAGTAGCCAGAGTGCTTGCCACCGCATCGAGTGGCTCACGACCCGCGGCTCGTTCCTCGCGATAGCGCGACACGATGAACAGGCTGTAGTCGATGCCGACCGCGAGACCGATCATCATCGAGAAGTTCATCGACCACACCGACATCGGCGTCACGTTCGTGCCGAGGTGCAGCGCGGCGAAGGCAACCGCGATGCCGGACAATGCGAGCAGCAAGGGCACGCCGGCCGCGAGCGCGGAACCGAACGCCACGAACAGCAGGAGCATCGTCGGAAGCGCAGCGAGCAGTTCGGCCCGGTGCAGCGCCTTCTCGTTCTCTGCGTTGAAGTCATGCCACACCGCCCATTCGCCGGTGGTGTCAGCAGTGGCACCCTCCGGGAGTCGGACCTTGTCCACGGTCGCCATCACCAGGCCAGCCGATTCCGGCAGATCGGCGTCTGCAGACGCCTCGAGCCCGACCGGCACCAGCGCGGTGCGACCGTCTGGTGCAATGAGGCCGGACGCGGCGGGCGCGAGACGGGGATCGACGACGCTGGTGGTGCCGGTGGAACCTGACAGCGCTTCGACCAACGCCGCGAGGCCGACGGAGCTCTCTGCGATGGGTTCGTTCTGCCGGTAGACGACGATGGCTGCCTCCGCGCCCAGCTGAGGGAAGTCGCGGCGCAGTTCGTCTCGCACCGCTTGCGCAGTCGAACCTTGGGCTTCCCACCCCGCGCCCGACAGCGCCGAAGTCAGCGTCAACGCCAGCGGAGCGGCGGCGACGATGATGACCACCCAGAACGACAGCACGCGGCGCGGCCGGCGCGCTGCGCCGCGACCGATGCGCGAGAGCAGTCCCTCGCGCGGCGAGATCTCGTCGATCGCGGTCAGGTCGTTCGGTTCGTCGAGCAGTCTCATGACAGTTCGTCTCCACTTCCGTGAGAGCGCGCCGAACTAGACCGTCGGTCGCACCTCGTGATCAACGCCTGCCGAGCCGGCAGGCGCTCGGCCTCAGGCCAGCTTCATGAACATCTTCTGGACGTCGGCCACGTCGTAGCCCTCTCTCGCCGATCGTTCCGGGTCTTCGAGACACCACGTGAGACCGGCGGCCACGAGCACGAAACCGGCTTGCTCGAGCGCCTTGTTTGCCGCAGAGATCTGCGTCACGACCTCGCGGCAATCCCTGCGCTCGCTGATCATCTGTTGCAGGCCCCGCACCTGTCCCTCCACTCTGCGAAGACGCTTGACGATGTCGGCGATGGTGTCGTCGGGAAGTTCCATTTGGGCATCATACAGATACCCCCAGGGGTATGCAACAACCTCCAATCGTGGATCAGCGAAGACGCTGACGGCGGTAGTGTCTGGGACGTCGACGAGCCCCACCCCCTTCCGTTGGATCCCGATCTCGATTTCCCCCCGACGACGCGACCTGGAGGCCGCCGTGTCGGGCACGCTCGCGCGGACATCGTCGGGGTGATCGCTACCGGCGGCGTGCTCGGCGTCGCCGCTCGCTACGGCGTGGCCAACGCGATCCCGACACCGGCCGACGGCTTCCCGTGGGCGACGTTCTGGATCAACGTGTCGGGCAGCTTCGTGCTCGGCCTCTTCGTCGTGATCGTGCTCGAACGTCTCGGCCCCAGGAAGTACCTCATACCGTTCATCGGCACCGGCTTCGTCGGTTCGTTCACCACCTTCTCGACGTTTTCGGTCGAGGCCGATCTCTTGATCAGAGACGGTCACGTGATGATCGCCGCTGCGTACGTGGCGGCGACGCTCGTCGTGGGGCTGCTCGCCGCGTGGCTCGGCATCACGGTCGGACGGCGATGAGTTTCGCCGCATGGCTCGCGATGCTCGCCGGCGGCGCGGTCGGTGCGCCGTCGCGCTATCTCCTCGACAGCTACATCCATACCAACACCGAGGGCGAGTTCCCCTGGGGCACACTCGCCATCAACGCCATCGGGTCGTTGCTCCTCGGGATACTCACCGGCCTCGCGCTCGAGCACGGCCTGAGCCCGACGACGAAAGTGGTGCTGGGCACCGGCTTTTGTGGGGCGTTCACCACGTTCTCGACCTTTTCGTTCGAGACGGTCCGCCTCGCGGAGGAGGGCGCCACCAATGCGGCCTGCCGCAATATCGCCGCCAACGTGGTCCTCGGCACGGTCCTCGCCGGGGTGGGGCTGGCCGTGACGTTGCGTTGAACTGGCGGAAAAATAGGCCGAATGACCTAGTGAGGAACTAGATAGGAGTGGGTACTTCGAGGGATCGCCAAACCCCGAAGGGACCGAACATGTTCTCAACCCTCGTGCGAGAGATTCCGATCGACTACGACGAGCAGGAGATTTCCGACGACCTGCTGGCCGAAATACGGGTGGCCGAGCTCGTCATGGCCTTGAGCGGATGCTCGGCCCGGCGAGCAATCGCCCTTGTCCGCGACAATCCGATGGACACGACATTCGACCGCCTGGTGTACGCGCTCGCGGCGACGCGCTCGGAAATAGCGCGCTCGGAGATCGCGAGATCCGAACGGCAGGCGTAAGGGGTCGGCCGACGCGTCCCGATGCCCCGATGACACGGCCGCCCTAAGCTCCGTCCGCGGCCGGTTCCCACCGGCGCGAGGAGGTCGTCATGAGCGAGCATGGGTTGAAGGTCGGTACCGCGGATGTGCGGTCATCGGGCCCGATCACATTCGGACCGGCAGGGATTCTGTTCCTCGCCGACAACGGGTCGGCGAAGGTGTTCGCGGTCGATGTCGCGGACCCCGGTGCGGCGGCGGGGGCAGAGCCGTTCGATCTGGAGAACGTCGATGCGCGGCTGGCTTCCTACTTGGGTTGCGATGTCTCGGACGTCGTCATCCGCGACATGGCGGTCCACCCGACATCGCACAATGTGTATCTATCCGTACAGCGCGGTCGAGGCGACGCCGGCCAGCCGGTGTTGGTGCGCATCGATCGACTCGATGGTTCGATCGTCGACATCGCGCTCGTCGACGTGCCGGTTTCTTCGGTGAGCATCACCGACGCGCCGTCCGAGGACGACGATCGTCTCGACACCACGTTGCCGCAAGGCGATGAGGGCGAGGTGCTCACGTTTGGTGACAAGACTCTCCGCGTGCTGCGCCGGCCGATCCGCACGTCGACGATCACGGACATGGCCTACGTCGACGGTGCGCTACTCGTCGCGGGTCTGTCGAACGAAGAGTTCTCGTCGAAGCTGCGCCGCATTCCGTTCCCGTTCCGCGACGAAGTGACCGACAACAGCCTCGAGATCTTCCACGTGTCGCACGGCAAGTGGGAGACCGCGGCGCCCATCCGCACGTTCGTTCCCTACGAAGGCGGCCGCAGCATCTTGGCGAGTTACACGTGTACGCCCGTCGTGCACTTCCCGCTCGCTGACTTGACGCCCGGCACGAAGACCGTCGGCCGCACCGTCGCCGAACTCGGCGCGATGAACCAGCCGCTCGACATGGTCTCGTTCGTGCAAGGCGGCGAAGAGCATCTGCTGGTGGCCAACTCGGCTCACGGTCTCATCAAGATCGCGTGCCGCGATATCGACGGACAAGAACCTTTGACCGAGCCCAAGGAGCCGATCGGCGTTCCGCGCGAGACCGAAGACCTCCGTGGCATCAACCGGTTGGCCAACCTGAACGGCAGCCATGTGCTCGCCCTGCAAGCCGACGACGACGGTCGCCAGCACCTGCGTTCGCTGAAGACCGCCTCGCTGTAGTCGACCGGCCGTCGCAGTGGCCAGCGTGTCGTGGTCGCGCTACGGCGAAGATGACTGTCTGCGCATCGGGGGTGTGGCCCCTGATGCGCACTTACGCGTGCGCGCGGGGACAACCGTCGTAGTCGGCGAGCTACCGCCGATGGCCGGGCGCCTCGTCCGTGACGGTGACGACACCTGCTTCATCCCGCGCTTCGCGTTCCTCGATGGCACGACCTACCGCGTGGCTGTCGACGGAATCGACGCCGCGGTGATCGTTCGGCCGCATCCGAACGGCCCGGCGACGACCGAAGTGCTCGACATCCGCCCGACGGCGACCTTTGTGCCGCGCAACCTGTTGCGGCTTTACGTGCGGTTCTCCTCCGCGATGAGCGAAGGGTATGCGGCGCACCATGTGCGCCTTCTCGACGATGACGGCACGACGTTGGCCGGCGCGTTACTGCCGACCGAGCACGAACTGTGGGACGCCGGCCACAGTCGCCTCACGGTGCTGTTGGACCCGGCGCGTATCAAGCGCGGACTCGCCCCCCATCGTGAGGTCGGCTACCCGCTGCGCGCCGGCGCATCGTTTCGCCTCGTGATCGATGAAGGATTTCGCGACGCGCGGGGCTTGCCCCTGCGCGCTCGTGCCGAGCGCCGCTACGAGGTCGGTGACGACGAGCGCCGGCGAGTCGACCCCGACGACTGGACGTTGACCGTTCCTCCGAGTCACACCCTGGAACCGCTCGTTGTCGCATTCGACCTACCGCTCGACCATGGCTTGCTCACGCGGTGCCTCCACGTGCGCGACGCCCACGGCCGGCGCGTCGATGGCACGGCGACCGTCGGCGCGGAAGAGCGGTCGTGGTCGTTCGCGCCGACGGCGACATGGGCCGCCGCACCGCATCAACTCGCGGTCGATCCCGTGCTGGAGGATCTCGCCGGCAACTCGATCAGCCGGGTGTTCGACCGCGACCTTGTGCGACCCGAGGACGAACCGCTCGAGGCGCGCACGGCCACAGTCTCGTTCGTCCCGCGCTAGCGGTGCGCTAGCCGTCGTTGCAGACGGGTCCCGCGGGGTCAGTCCTCGACGCGACGGCGGGTCTGATCGGCGAGCACGGCTTGTTCTTCCGTCGGGATGCCTCGGGATGCTCGGACATGCACTCGCGCGACGCGAGGGCTGACCTCTTCGCGGGGCAGTACTTCGACGCGATCGACGACCGCGATCGAGCTCGTGGGCCAATCCTGATAGAAGACCGAGCGGGCGGCCGACGCGATATCGGCGGAACTGGCGCCCTCCGGTATCGGGAACTCGAACGACGACGGGACGCCACGCTGCGAGTAGTTCGCGATCTCGACCATGGTGCGGTTGGAGAGGTGCCAAGTGACGTCGTCGGCCTCTAGTTGGGTGCTGAAGGCACCGAGTCTCGCAACGGCGCCGCGTACGCGTTGCCCGCTCGGCGTGGTTGCTTCGATGTTGTCGCCCTCGCTGTAGCGGTCCTCGAGCAGGACATGGATACCGGTGATGTAGTCCTGCACGCTCTGTTGCGCGCCCAGCGCGACGATGAGACCGACGAATCCCGCGCTCGACACTGCGAATGCGATGTTCACGGCGAAGTAGTGGAGAACGACCACGAGCGCGCTCAGCCAGATGACGACGCCGGCGAGCCGGGCCAGCATGATGGCGACTGCGTCGATGCGGTGCCGCTGGCGCATCTGTGTGAGGTCGCGGGTCTCGTTGAGCTTGCGGTTGATGCGGGCGCGCCGTTGACCACCACCGCTCGAACGCATCGCGTGTCGAGCGAATCGCGCCAGCAATACCCGAAAGAAGACACGCGATAGGCGAGTGAGCGCCCACGCGCCGGCAATGACCGCGACAACGAACAATGCCGCCACCGTGTGTTCTTGCCAGCCCTCATTTGGCGACTCGATGAGTTGTGCGAACGTAGTCAATGCGTCTTCCTTCGATCGAGAGTTGGTGATGGCTCTCTGTACGGCCTATCGGCGGTGTCGCGCGATTGCGCAGACATACGCGCCGGGCTCGTGCGCGTACTCGCGCCCACACGTTTCGACATACTGGCACGATCGACCGGCGAATTGGTGGCGGCGCGTGAGCTTCAGGTCTCTCACCAGGGGCTGGGCGATATTTATCGGCGGCAGGGCATTGCGCTAGTGCGTGCTCTCCGATGCGGCGGAGCGCGCGGGTGGGGGCTAAGCAACGGCCATGGCGACGTCAACTTCTTGGTCGGAGCGCGACCGGCAGGTGGTTTGGCATCCGTATGCCGCGATGCCGGGACCGTCTGCGTACACGGTCGTGTCGGCCGAAGGCGTGCGACTGCGTTTGGGTGATGGTCGCGATGTGATCGATGGGATGTCGTCGTGGTGGGCAGCCATTCATGGGTACCGCCACCCGGTCCTCGATGAGGCAGTCAGGCGTCAACTCGACGAAGTCGCGCACGTGATGTTCGGGGGACTCACTCATCCGCGTGCGATCGAGCTTGCGGAGCGTTTGATCGCGATTGCGCCGCGTCCGCTCGCGCATGTGTTCTTCGCGGATTCGGGTTCGGTCGCGATCGAAGTCGCAATCAAGATGGTGTTGCAGTACTGGATGGGCGTCGGGCGCCCGGGTAAGCATCGGCTGTTGACGGTTCGCGGGGGCTATCACGGCGACACGTTCGCCGCGATGTCGGTGTGCGATCCGGTTACCGGCATGCACCATCTGTTTCGTTCGGCTATGCCCGAACAGCTATTCGCGGACTACCCGGCTCCGGCGTTCAGCGAGCCCTTCGCCGAAACGCATATCGCGAGTGTGGTGTCCTTGCTCGCCGCTCATGCCGATGAGGTCGCGGCGGTGGTGATCGAGCCGATCGTGCAGGGCGCGGGTGGAATGCGTTTCTACAGTCCGGACTATCTGCGGCGCTTGCGAGCGCTGTGCGACGAGCATGAGGTGCTGCTGATCGTGGACGAGATTGCCACTGGATTCGGACGTACCGGTGAAATTTTCGCAAGCGATCATGCGGTGATCGCCCCCGATGTGATGTGTGTGGGCAAGGCGATGACGGGTGGCTACCTCTCGATGGCGGCGACGCTGTGTACGACGGAGGTGGCCGGAGGAGTGAGCCGCGCCGAGCCGGGCGCGTTGATGCACGGACCCACGTTCATGGGCAACCCCCTCGCGGCTGCAGTGTCGCTCGCCAGTATCGACTTGTTGCTTTCGCAGCCCTGGCAGACCGAGATCCGCCGTATCGAACAAGGGCTGATCGACGGATTGGCACCGGCCCGATCGCTGCCCGGGGTCGTCGATGTCCGCGTGCTCGGCGCGATCGGCGTGATCGAGACCCGTCATGCTCTCGACATCGACGCGGTACAGGCGCTACTGGTCGATCGAGGCGTCTGGCTGCGACCGTTCGGGCGACTGCTCTACACGATGCCGCCTTTCATCATCGACGACGACAGCCTCGCAGTCGTCACGTCAGCGATGACCGAATCGGCGGCGCGGTTTTGATCAGACGAGGCGTGAGTTGCCGATTGAGCGTCCCTACAGTTGCCCCTCTCGATCAGACGCCGCGACCCGTCGGTTTTCTTCCGTGGCTTCGACGGTCAGGCGGGCCGGGCGCCGGCCGCGGTGAGCCGCCGGATGGCCTCCGCATAGACATCATCGGGCAGCGGACCCCGCGCCGCGGTTGCCAAATTGTCGCGGAGGTGCGCGACGCTGCTCGTGCCGATGATCGTGGTGTCGAGTGCAGGGTGCGAAAGGGTGAAGCGCAACATGAACGCCGTGCGGCTCATGCCGTCGAGCAACTCGTCGAGCTTGCCTTGCTCCCAGTAGTCGCGCATGGTCTCGTTCGACACCATGTAGTAGCGGCGGCCCTCCCAATCCTCGGGTGCGCCGCGCGCCACGCCGCCCCGGATGATGATGCCCATCCCCGCGTCGGACGCACGGGTGATCACGTCCTCGTGCTCGCGTTGCAGCGCCGAGTAGGGGACCTGGAACGCGTCGAAGGTGCCCATGTCGATCTGCTCGTTGAGTGTCGGTAGGACAGCAGACACTCCGATGAACCGCACCTTGCCTTCGTCGCGCAACGCGAGCACCTCGTCGAGCGCGCCATCGGCGTCGAATTGCTCACGAGTCAGGCTGCGGTGGAACTGCACGAGATCGAGATGGTCGGTGCGCATCGTGCGCAAACTGTGTTCGACGCCGGTGCGGATATTGGCCGCGGTGTGCACGTGCTCGGTGCCCATCGCAGCGCCCGGTACACAACCGCATTTCGACGCGAGCACGTACTCGGAACGGCGGTGGGCGATGAACTTGCCGATGAGCTCTTCACTGCGGCCGTAGTCGATCGAGGTGTCGATGAACTTGATGCCTTCGTCGAGGACGGTGTTCAGCAATACGCCGGCATCGGCATCGCTGATCGTCGGTCCGTTGGGCGGGCCCCGCAACTCCATGGCGCCGAATCCCAGAGCGGTCACCTCGAGTCCGGTACGGCCCAATGTGCGCAGCGATGTGTCAGTCATGCGGTCATTGTTCCACGTCGACCGCCTCGCCGTTTCTGTGCGGTGGTGCGCGCCGGATTTCCTTGGTTTTATTGGGTTTTCGGTTGTGTCGGCGGTCGAACACCTGTACGATCATCTGCATGTTGAGTTCGTCGGTGGTGGAGCTGATCGACATCGCGAAGCGCCTCGATCTCGCCGTCGATGGCGAC
>DATLFA010000043.1:0-19737 GCA_035525225.1 Acidimicrobiales bacterium | reverse complement strand
TCCGAGTCGATTCTGCGACTCGAGGCTGCCGCGGAGGGGCAAGTTGCGCTCGATCTCAGTGGGGTCACCTTTATGGGTTCGTGCGGCATCAAGGAACTTCTACGGATGCGAGATGTCCTGTCGCTGCGCGTCGACGCGGTGCGTCCGCAGGTGCAGCGAGTGCTGGATATCACGGATCTGTCCTGGCTCATACTCGACGCTGATTCACGAACAAGCGATGGACGCGTAGAAGCCCTTACCGCCTGAGCAGTGAGGGCCGTGCCTTCACCCGTAGATGCGTTCGCGCAGTTCTTTCGGCCGCCGCCGCGGGCCGTGATTGGTGCGCCATTCGACGGTCTTGACTTTGCGCCAGGCGTCGGCACGGACACCGGGCACATAGCGCGCGTCGAGACGCTTCAACACGATGCCCTGTTGGCGGAGTCGCGCGCAGGCGTAAGTAGATCCTCGGCATCATCGAACGGGAACTGCGGCACCGTGCACCACGCCGGCCCCGACAAATCAAGCATCTCAAGCACCCGGCGACGCTCACGGTACGGCAACTGCGTGCAGTCGATCCCGTCGAGCCACAACACATCGAACGCGCACAAGGTCACGCTCCGTTGTGCGCGCTTTGTGAGCATGCGTTCGCCGAGGCGGTAGAGGTCGACATCGCCGTCGTCGCTCACCGCGACGAGCTCGCCGTCGAGCACCATCCGGAAACCGACATCGGCGAGGCCATGTAGTTCTGGTACTTGCGTCGTGAGGAAGCGGCCGGTCCGCGAACGCACCTCGATACCACTGGGCAGCGACGGGTCTACGGTGACGATGGCGCGCCACCCGTCGACGTTCGGCTCAGCGGCCCACTCACCTTGCTGCAGCTTGACCGCGCCGGACGTGGCAAGCATCGGGAGATAGACGGGCGCAGCCACGGCGATCATCTTGCCGCGGCGGCTCGCCCAACGGCTATCGCGGGTCGGGGTAACGAGTAACGAAACTGAGCGTAATCGAGCGCCTCAACGCTCGGCTCGCTCACCGGGGCCGGACTCGTGATGTCCAGCCGATGATATTTGCGCTGGTCAACGTTTCGGAGAAAGATTCCGATCCGCTCCCCACGACCGGAGGCGGAGCCATGCGGCGATTGGGCTTTACCAGCACCCGCACCCGGTACGCCGTCGTCGTCTTCGCGGTTGCGTTCGTTCTTCGTCTGGCGCTCGTCACGACCGAGTTGGTGACGGGTCCGAGCGACCTGTACTTCACTTCCGACTCGCACGAGTACGTCGCGTTGGCGACCCACTTGCACGACGGCTACCTCGAGGGCGACGACACCGACATCGGGAAAGTAGGCGTCGATCGGACGCCTGGCTATCCGCTGGTCGTCGCCGGCGTATTCGCGTTTGCCGGCCGGCACCTTGGTGCGGTCATGGTGTTCCAAGCGCTCCTCGGAAGCGTCACGGCCGCACTCACATGCCTCCTCGCAGCGAAACGTCTGGAACCTCTCATCGGTCTCCTGGCCGGGCTCTTCGTGGCGATCGACCCGATATCGATCGCGCACAGCGGGTACCTGCTGACCGAGACCGTGTTCACGTTCTTCGTCCTGTTGGCCACCATGATGGTGCTGCGAACGAAGGACACGGAGCGTTTCGGTGACGCGGCCGCGGCGGGCGGGCTGATCGCAGCCGCGGCCTTCGTTCGGCCCATCGCGGTCTACATGCCGCTCGCAGTCATTCCGTTCCTACTGTTCCGCCGCGCGACCAAACACACTGCGGTCGTGGCGGCGACTTTGCTGGTGTGCGCGGTGTCGCCGATCGCGGGATGGACGACGCGCAACTATGTGGTGAGTGATGCGCCGGTGTTCAGCTCGGTGGAAGGCCGACTGTTGCTCTACTACTCGGCTGCGTCCGCAGTGGCCTTCGACGAAGGCATCTCTCTAGCTGACGCACAGAAGCAGCTCTCCGACGAGTTCGAACGGAAGTATGACGACGCCGACCTGACCAGAGGCGAGACCGCACAGAAGGAAACCGCGATGGCCGTCAGGACGTTGGCGCATCATCCGAAGGGTGCGGTGGCGCGCACCGCGCAGGGCATCGTCGGTGTCCTATTCGGGCCCGGCGACGGGGCGGTGCGAAGGCTTGCCCCCGTGTTCGATCGACGAGGCATCGAGCTGCTGTTGCTCGTTCCACTCGGGTTCATGCAGATCAACGCGATAGTCGGCGCGACCGTGCTCTGGCGGCGGGATCGCGCGCTGTTGGTTCTGTTCGGAGTGTTGATCTTCTACCTGTCGTTCCTGCCGAGCTCCGTGGGGTATTCGCGGTTCCGTGTGCCGATCACTCCGATGCTCGCCATGCTCGCTGCCGTCGGGCTTTCATCGGTGTTGACTCGCGTTTGCGTGCTGAAAACGACGAACGGCCCCGCTGAGCCTTCCGGGGGGAAGAAGGCTGAGCGTGGGTCAGCCTCGGGCAGGCTGACGCACTGACCGGCGCGTTCCTTCTCCAAGCATTCGAGGCACGGATAATCCGATGGCGGCGCAATGCCCGAGATCGGGCCAGCGGCCGGCCATTGCTGGCCGGCCGTAAAGGTCGCTGGCGCTCCCGGTGCGCACTTTCACGATCTGCACCACCACTACGCCTCCGTGCTCATCCAGGCCGGGATCAGCGTCAAGGTTGTGCAAGCGCGATTGGGCCACGCGACGGCGACGGAAACGCTCGACACCTACGCTCATCTTTGGCCGGCGGATGAGGACCGGACCCGAGCCGCGATCGACTCGGTTTGGGCGTCGCCTGTGTCCGACTTGTGTCAAGCCGAAGAGGGCGAGCAGTATAGTGGCTGGTCACGGGGGTAATGGTGATGAGCCGGCCGATAGGCGGGGTTCTGTTCCCCGGCTCCTTTCGGAGGACCGGTTCGGTGACCATCCATCTATGCGGCCTACCTGGGATTGATGAGCGGGCCGCCCGCTCCCTGCTTGGCCTTGCTCCGGGTGGGGTTTACCTAGCCGCCAGGTCACCCTGGTCGCTGGTGCGCTCTTACCGCACCGTTTCACCGTTGCCTGTGCGCTCGGCGGACCGAACGCCATCGGCGGTCTGTTTTCTGTGGCACTTTCCTGCGGGTCGCCCCGACTGACTCACGTCAGCACCCTGCCCTATGGAGCCCCGACCTTCCTCGACGTGTTGCCACGCCGCGGTCACCTGGCCGACTCACCACCGCCGATGAGTATGCACGCGTTCGGCGCGAAGCGCACCCACACTCGAGTCCGTCAGAGCTTGACGATGGGCGCGCCGGGCTTGAAGACGCGTGCACCGGCCACCGGCAACGAAGCTGCGACCACGGTGATCTCGACCGGCAGGTTACCGATGGGTTCGCCGTCGCCCCACACCGCCACCGACTCGTCGCCGTCGCGCTGGCGGATCACGACACGCTCGGCTCGATGGGTAGAGACTGCTCGATGCGAGAGGTGCTTACCCCTGAACACGCGGGGGAACACGCGCAGCAACTCGAAGCGACCGACTTTGCCGATACAGCAGATGTCGAGGATGCCGTCGGTGGGGTCGGCCTTGGGAGCGATCATCATGCCGCCGCCGAAGAACGGCGTGTTCGCGATCGCCATCAACGTCGACTCGATCGCGACTGCAGGCTCGTCGTCGAGTTCGATGGAAAGCGACAGCGCGCGGAGCTGCTTGAGCTCGAGCATGGTCGCGGCGCTATAGCGGAAGCGTCCGCGCGGCCGACGCAACCGATTCGCCCGCGCGTTGACGTCGCCCGAGAACCCGAGTGTGCACACCGACACGACGATTCGTGGCTCTCCGCTGGGCAACTCGCGCACACGCAATACATCGATCGCGACCTGATCGATGAGTGCGGTGCCGACCGCGCCGGCGACATTCGTCGGAATCGACAAGCCGCGCGCGACATCGTTGCCCGTTCCTGTCGGCACGATGCCGAGCGTCAGCGGCGAGTTCACCGCGGCCTGCGCGGCGTGGTGCACGAGGCCGTCGCCGCCGATGAGCAACACACGCTCCTCGCCGGCGACAATCAGTTCGCGCAGTCGTTCGGTCACTTCGTCGGGGGAGCGCGCCGAGACGTGCGCGGGCGAGCGCCCGGCGAAGCGCAACGCCCGAGTGATCGACGACATGGGCCGACCGCCGCCCCCTCGCGCCGACGGGTTGCTCAGCACCGGAATCAACGTCAGGTCGGCCATCGCTGCCGAAAATAGCCCCGAGACGGCCGCAAACCCGCTTCCCGAGAACAACAACAACTTTCCACTAACAATCGTTGTCAATTGGCGAGCGGGCGGCTAGGGTGCCCTCCGTGAAGTCGTCCGGCCAGTTGATCGAGCACTTTCGAGCACAGGGCCTCAAGGTCACGCCCCAGCGGCAGTGCATCTTCGAGGCGTTGGTCTCGACCGCTGGTGGGCATCCGACTGCCGAGGCGATCTGGGCCGAAGTGGTGCGTCACATGCCGGCCGTTTCTCTCAAGACCGTGTATCAGACCCTCAACGATCTCTCGACGATGGGCGTGGTGTCGCACCTCGACATCGGCACCGGTTCGGCCCGCTTCGACACCAACATCGATCGTCATCAGCACGTCGTGTGCAACCGGTGCAGTCGCGTGTGGGATGTCTACGTCGACCTCACCGAGGAATGGATCGAGTCGAAGCTGCCGTCGCAACTCCCACAGGAGCTCGATGGCAGATTCCTCGTCTCGAGCAGTGATCTCGTGGTCAGGGGCCTGTGCGGCACGTGTGCCGACGACATGTCCACCCACGACGCCACCCCGCATCGCAATCAGTAGCTCAACCAAATAAGCAACCCGCTGCTTCGCAGCAAGGAGAAACGAAAAAATGCCGGATCTGAAGGGCAGCAAGACCCATCACAACTTGAAGGAAGCGTTTGCGGGCGAGAGCCAGGCCAACCGGCGATACCTCTACTTCGCGCAGAAGGCCGACGTCGAAGGCTACCCCGATGTGTCCGCGTTGTTCCGCTCGGTCGCCGAAGGCGAAACGGGTCACGCGTTCGGCCACTTCGACTTCCTCGCCGAGGTTGGCGATCCCGCAACCGGCGAGCCCGTCGGCCCGACCGAGGACAACCTCAAGTCGGCAATCGCCGGCGAGACCTACGAGTACACCGAGATGTACCCCGGGTTCTCGAAGACCGCTCGCGAAGAGAATTTCCCTGAGATCGCCGAATGGCTCGAGACGCTCGCGCGCGCCGAAAAGAGCCACGCCGGCCGCTTCAGCCAAGGCCTCGCCGGTCTCGCTTCGCTGGGCTGAGCTCCGCGCTCGATCCTTACAAAATCCAGTGAAAATCCAGTCCGCCCCGCGCCCGAACGCGTCGTTCGGCCGGGGCGGCTGCGTCCCCGAGCAGCCGCGCCCGACGAGGGCCCGGGAGGTTCGACATGAGCAACCGCAAACTCACCCTCGACGACATTGCCGACATGCGCGCGTACGAGCGTGAGCGCGCGCAATTCCGCCAACATGTGATCGAGCTCAAGAGGCGGCGTCGCGTGAGCGTCGGGCCGCACATCACCCTCGTGTTCGAGAACCGCGACACGATCCGCTTTCAGATCCAAGAGATGGCTCGCATCGAGCGGCTCTATTCCGACGAGCAGATCGAGAACGAGTTGCGCGTGTACAACCCGCTCGTCCCCGAGCCGGGGCATCTCTCGGCCACGATGTTCATCGAGCTCACCAACGACGATCAGCTGCGGGAATGGCTGCCCAAGCTCGTGGGCATCGAGCGTGCCGTCTATGTAGCCATCGGCGACGGCGCCGATGCCGAACGGGTGGCGTTCACCGCCGACTCGGAACACGGCGAGCAGCTCACTCGTAGCGATACCACCTCGGCGGTTCACTATGTCCATCTCTCGCTGACCGCAGAGCAGATCGAGCGGTTCACCGCGTCGCCGGTGATGATCGGGATCGACCTTGCCAACTATCGCCACGAGTCGCCGCTGGGCGATGCGACCATTGCGGAGCTGACAACCGACTTGCGCGACGACAGCTGATCACGTTGGATGGCCCGATGTCCCTCGATGAGTTCGGCGGGTGGCCGGGCATCTTGCGTCCGCTCGCGCAGGGGAGCGACCTGACAGCCGACCAGACCGAGGCCGCAATGGCCGAGATCCTGCGGGGCGCCGCGACACCGGCCCAGATCGCGGCCTTCATCGTCGCCTTGCGGATGAAAGGCGAGTCGGTCGCCGAGATGGCGGGCATGGTGCGGGCGATGCTGGGCGCCGCGACGCCACTCGATCTCGGCGGGCACGCGGCCACGGCGATCGACATCGTGGGTGCCGGCGGTGCCCCGGCGAGGCAGCGGCACGCGCTCAATGTCTCGACCATGGCCAGCTTCGTGGCCGCCGGGGCCGGCGCGCGCGTCTGCAAACACGGCAATCGACGAGCGTCGTCCACCTCGGGCGCGTTCGACTTCCTCGAGTTGCTCGGCATCCCCGTCGAGGTGACGCCCGACGTGGTCGCGCGCTGCGTCGACGAGGCGGGTGTGGGCTTCGCGTTCGCTCGTACGTTCCACCCGGCGATGCGCTTTGCCGCGCCGGTACGCGCCGAGATCGGCATCCAGACGGTCTTCAACATCCTCGGCCCGCTGGCCAACCCCGCGCGGGTGGGTCGCTATCTCATCGGCATCGGCGACGTCGCAATGGCGGCCAAGATGGTGCGCGTACTGGCGGCCAACGGCGCGCAGCGCGCCTGGGTCGTCACCGGCGACGGCCCCATCGACGAGGTGTCGCTGACCGGCCCGACACAGGTGCAGACACTCGATGCCGACGGTACGGTCGGGCACGTCGAGCTCACGCCCGAGATGGTCGGGCTGTCGTGCGTCGCGCCCGATGAGCTCGCCGGCGGTGACGCGGCGCGCAACGTCGAAATATTTGGCGCCGTCCTCGCCGGCGAAACCGGACCGCTGCGCGACATCGTGTTGCTCAACACGGCGGCCGCGCTGGTCGTCACCGAGATCGCAGCCGACCTGCGCGACGGCGTCGCGCGAGCGGCGGCGTCGATAGACAGCGGCGCGGCGCATCGGGTGCTCGACACGGTGCGGCGCATCGTCAACGCGGCGTGAACGAAGGAATGCGGGGCAACGCCTCGGCGTAGCCGCCATCGCAATGCAACAACATCACGCGCGGCGCGTAGCGCTCGAGCCATCCGGCGATGCAGTGTTGCTCGTCGAAGCGCTCGATCGGGCCACGGTCATCGCGATGTTGGAGGTCGAGGGTGGGCGCGTCGTCACCGGCCCCCATGACCAGACAGCCGTGCTGTAGCTCGACGCGACCTTCGCCACGGATGTCGAACACCATGCGCTGCCCTTGCTGTAATCCCGCGACGCGCCGCTGCCGCGTGATCGCCGATGCCAAGGCGTCGGCCCGGTCACGGGTCGACGCCGCTTCTTCGAAACGCTCGGCGGCGGCCAGGCTCTGCATGCGCGCTGCGAGTGGTTCGAGCAACAGCGACGGGTCGTGGCCGAGGCCGCGGCGCACCCGTTCGACATGGGTGCCGTAGGTGGCTTCGTCGATGGCGCCGGCGCAGGGACACGACGCGACGCCGAGCTGTGCGGCGGGGCACGGTGATTCGCGCTGGTTGCGTTCGGGCCGCGCGGAGCAGCGGCGCAAGGGGACGACGGTCTCGATCGCCTCGACGACGAGGGCGGCATGCGCGGTCGTGAGCGGGCCGAGCGCGGTGACATTGGCGGGCGGCGGCTTGCGCACGGTCGACAGACGCGGAAAGCGTTCGTCGGTGAGCCGCACGAACACCGGCGCGGCGCGACGGCGCCCCACGCGGTTGTAGCGCGGTGCGTGTTGTTGGATGAGGCGCAACTCGAGGACAGTCGCCTCTAGGGCGCCGCGACACACGGTGTGATCGATGCGGGCAAGCTCGCGCAGGAGGTTGCCGACCTTGCGCCGTGAATCGGTCGAGAAGTAGGAGCGCACGCGCGAGCGTAGGTTGGACGCCTTGCCGACGTAGAGGACCTCGCCTCTCACGTCGCGAAAGACATAGATGCCCGGCGATCGCGGCAGCCGGTCGGTGAGTTTGAGCTTGGCGACGTGCGCCGTGCCGGCAAGCGTGGGCAACGCGAGAAGATCGTCGAGACCCGTGACACCCAGCCCACTCGCCCGCTCGATGAGCACGTGCAGCAGGTCGGTGGTCGCGAGCGCGTCGTCGAGCGCGCGGTGCGACGGCCGGTGATCGAGGCGAAGACGCGTGGCCAACGTGTCGAGCTTGCAGTTGGGCACGTCGTCGCGCAGGAGACGCCGTGCGAGCGAGCACGTGTCGACCGACGGGTTTGTCAACGTCGGCCGGTCGTGTCGGGTCAGCGCGGCGTTGAGGAAGCTGAGATCGAAGCGCACGTTGTGGCCCACTATGACGGCATCGCCGATGAACTCGAGCACCGAGGGGAGCACCGCGGCGATCCGGGGCGCACGCGTGACCATCGACTGTGTGATGCCCGTGAGCACCGTGATCTCGGGCGGGATGCTGCAGCCCGGGTCGACCAGCGTCTGGAAGGTGCCCCGCGGTTCGCCCCCGCACACTTTGACGGCGCCGACCTCGGTGATGGCGCAGTCGTGCGGCGAACCGCCGGTTGTTTCGAGGTCGAGCACGCAAAACGTGACCTCGGACAGGGCCGGACCCAGGTCGTCGAAGGATCGTTGCAGTAGCACGCCCACAGCAATAGTCGAACGAACGTTCGCCGTCAACGGTTGGACCGCACAAATGTTCGATTATTTGTTCCACCCGTGCGCGTGCCTCGTGAGTAGGGTGAACGCCGTGGCTCCTGCTCGGTATCGCTGCACCGCGTGCGGCAACCTCACCCGCTTCGACGTCATCACCACGCGTCGCACGTCGGCCTTTCACCACTACACGGTTGGTGGCGAGTTGCGTGTCGAAGAGGAGCGAGTTCTCGAAGAGCACACCGACGAAGTGTCGTGTCGATGGTGTGGCACCGGTGCGTCGGTCATACGAGTGACCGCTGAGGTGGCGGGCTGAGCGGCGACCGCGATGTCGAGTCCGCAGTCGACGAGGAGCTCGCACTCGTCCGTCGAGCGGTGACACGCGGTTTGTTGACGAAGGCACTCGAGCGTTCACTCGATGTCGCCCGAGATGAGGACGAGACGCCGCCGACCGCGTTGCGGCCGTTGCTCAAATTTCGCAAGTTGCCGAGGACAGCGCTCGGCACCGTCGCGATGGCCGTGCACGGCGACGCCGACTTTCGTCGACGTGTCATCGATGTCGTCGACGAACGCGACATCGGTCGCATGGCCTTGCTCTGGTTGCAACAAGACCCCGGTTGGCGCGAGCAGCTCGCCGCCTATCTCGAAGACGACCCGCGACCGGCGGCCGCCGAGGACACGAAGGCGCTGCAACGCAGGTTGACCGGCGCCGAGAGCGCCGCGGCGCGGGCAAACGAGCAGTCGGCATTGCTCAAAGCCGAAGTCGCGCGCCAGACCGAGCGGGTCGACTCGGTGCGCGGCGAGTTGCGGGCGATGCAGCGCGAGCGCGACGCCAGTCGCAAACAAGCGGCGGCCTTGCGGGCCGAGCTCGACGGATTGCGCGGTGCGCAGACGAAGCTCGAACAGACGATGGCTCGCCGCGACGACGATCGGCGCCGTCTGCGTGATCGAGTGCGTGAGCTCGAAGAGAAAGCCCTCGGCCCGATCAGCGCGAAAGAAAATCGCGAGCTCCAACGGCTGGCCCGCGCGGTTGCGGCGTCGGCGCGCGCGGCGGCCGCCGACGCTGATGCGCTCGATCGTGAGCTCGGCGAGCGACTGAGCCGCGAGCCGAAGCCGACGGCAACCGCGGGACGACTCGCGCGTCGACGACCGGCGCGCATGCCGAGCGGGATCCTCGACGATTCGGTAGCCGGCGCGGAGCACTTGGTGTCGAGGCCCGGCGCCGTGCTGCTCGTCGACGGCTACAACGCCACGCTGTCGTCGTGGCCCGAGTTGACGCTCGAGCACCAGCGTGATCGTCTGCTGGCTCTGGTGAACGACCTCACCGCCCGCATCGTCGGCCTCGAGGCGCATCTGATCTTCGACGGGGTCGATCATGTCGCATCGCCGAGCAGGCGTCGCCGCAGCCTCGTACACGTGCAGTTCTCACCGGCCGACGTAGAGGCCGACGATGTCGTGCTGGCCATGGTCGACGAGTTGCCCGTCGACAAGGTGGTGATCGTGGCGTCGAACGATCGGCGTGTGCGCGACGCCGCCCGCGAAGGTGGCGCCAACGTGATCTCCGTGCACCAGCTGCTCGCCCTCGTCCGCTGACATCCGCTCGGGACTTGGTCCGGCTCACCTGCGTGTCAGACCCCCTGTTTATGGTGTTCGCATGGTCATCGATTGCGACACCTGTGCCATGCACGACACCGACACCTGCGCCGATTGCGTCGTTTCGTTCGTCATCTCGACCGATCCGGGCGAGGCGCTCGTCGTCGACCTGGCCGAGATGCGGGCGATTCGTCTCCTTGGCGAGGCCGGGCTCGTTCCGCGCCTTCGTCACCGTGCCACGATGGGGAGGTGAGCGAAGGTCTGCGAGTAGAGAGCGAGCGGGTGCTGCCGCGCCACTACATCGACGAGCTCATCGATGTGGCTCGTGCCGGAGGGCTCGACGCGGTAGGCGTGTGTCGGGCCGCGGTGTTCGTCCACGCTCGCCACGCGCTCGAAGTGCGCAAGGCGAGCGGGTTCGACGCGGGCATGCAATTCACCTACCGCAATCCGGCACGTTCCACCGACCCGTCGATGACGGTGCGAGGGGCGCGGTCGTTGATCGTGGGCGCGCTGTGCTACCGGTATCAACCGCCACAACAACCGGCACCGGCCGACGGTCCGTCGATGCGCGTGGCCGCGTTCGCGTGGCGCGGCTACTACGACATGATCCGGTCGGCGTTCGCGCCAGTGGTCGATCGCCTGCGCTACGACGGCCACCGAGCGATCGTGGCCGCCGACGAGAACTGCCTCGTCGATCGCGCGGCGGCGGTGCGCGCGGGCCTCGGCTGGTACGGCAAGAATGCCAACGTCTTGGTGCCGGGCGCCGGTAGCTGGTTTCTCTTCGGCTCCGTGATCACCGATGCACCGCTCGTCGCGGACGACCCGGTGCCCGTCGCCGACGGCTGCGGCGGGTGCAACCGCTGTATCGACGCCTGCCCGACCGCGGCCATCGTCGCTCCCGGCGTCGTCGACGCCCGGCGCTGCTTGGCGTGGCACGTCCAGGCTCCCGGTGTGTTCCCGCGCGAATACCGAGTCGCGTTGGCCGATCGTTTCTACGGGTGTGACGACTGCCAAGAGGTCTGTCCACCCAATCGCCGTGCCGATCAGTCGGCGGCCCCTGCCGACGGCCAATCGGTGGCCTACGTGTTGGCGCTCGACGTGCTCGCTGCGTCCGACGACGACCTCGCGGCCCGATTCGACAGCCTTTACATCCACGACCGCGACGTCGACACACTGCGGCGCAACGCGTTGATCGTCCTCGGCAACGCGATCGCCGGCGATCCCGCGCAGCGCACGCCGCGCGCCCGGGATGCACTGCGGCGGTATCTCGGGCATCATCGACCGCTGTTGCGCGCCCATGCGGCGTGGGCGGCCGAGCGCGGCGGCTGCCACGACTTGTTGTCCCTCGTGCGCGACGATACCGATCCGTTGGTACGCGCCGAGCTCCCTGCGAGCACCCAGTCGTGATGTCGCCCGCGAACTCGGCGGGGCGATGACGCGTCACCTGTTGGTCACCAACGACTTCCCCCCGAAGATCGGGGGTATCCAGTCGTACTTGTGGGAGCTGTGGCGGCGGCTTCCCGCCGATTCGTTCGCGGTGTACTGCACGCCGCATCGGGGCGCCGCCGATTTCGACCGCGCCCAGCCCTTTCGCGTGATCCGTTCGCCCGAGCCGGTGCTTTTGCCGTACCCGTGGTTGGCGCGGCGCATCGACGAGTTGGCCGATGAGCTCGGTGCGTCGTTGGTCATGCTCGACCCCGCGGTCCCGTTGGGCGCGATCGGCCCGCGGCTGCGGCATCCGTACGGTGTGGTTTTGCACGGCGCCGAGGTCACGGTGCCGGCACGGTTGCCCGCCTTGCGCCAGGTGCTCGGACGCGTACTGCGCGGCGCGCGCCTCGTCGTGGCCGCCGGCTCGTACGCGGCCGACGAAGCGACCCGTGCGGCCGGAGTGTCGTTGCCGGTCGTGGTCGTGCCGCCGGGCGTCGATGTCGATCGCTTTCGTCCCCTCTCGGCCGGCGAGATCGACCGCGCCCGCCTCGAGCACGCGCTGCCGACGGGTCGGCCGCTGGTGCTCGCGGTGAGTCGTCTCGTGCCCCGCAAGGGCTTCGACACCATGTTGCGAGCGGCGTCGCGGGCGCGGCCGGCAGTGCCCGACCTCGTGGTCGCGATTGCCGGTGCCGGGCGCGACAGGGCTCGACTGGAACGCATGGCGGCCGAGCTCGACGTACCTGCGGTATTCCTCGGTCGTGTCCCCGACGAGGCGCTTCCGTCGTTGTACGGCTGCGCCGACGTCTTCGCGATGTTGTGTCGCGTCCGATGGGGCGGGCTCGAGCAAGAAGGTTTCGGCATTGTCTTCGTCGAGGCCGCGGCCGCCGGCGTCGCGCAGGTCGCCGGGGCGAGTGGCGGTGCAGCAGAGGCAGTCGAAACAGGAGTAAGCGGCTTCGTCATCGACCCACCGACCGATGTGCAGCAAGTGACGACCGCGCTCGTAGAGCTGCTACAAGACGCCACGTTGCGAGATCGAATGGGCGCCGCGGCGCGCGCTCGGGCAGTGCGAGAGTTTCGCTACGACGTCTTGACCGAACGACTCTCGGCGGCATTGGATGCGGCCGTATGAGCTTCCTCGTGCCGGCCGACGTCGAGGGCCGACGCATCATCGCCTTTGCATGGCAAGCGACCGCGCTGTTCTCGGTGACGGCGATCGTCGCGGCAATTTCGCAGACGTTGTTCCTTCGCGTGGTCGCCGTGGCGGTGGCGCTGGCGCTCTTCGCCGCGGGGATGGTCATCTTCTTGCTCGCATACCTGCGATCGATCGGGCGCAGCCGCTACGAGGTGATATCGGTGGCTGGTGTCTATTTGATGACCGGTGGTGTCGCCCCGACGCCGGTGCGCCGTTCGTTCTATGGCGCGCTGGCGGTGCAGATCGTCGTCGCGTTGGCCACCGCATCGGCGCGGCCCTACACGTCGCTCGCTTTCGGCGTGCTCGTCCCTCTCCTCGGCCTCGCGCTGTGCGGGCTGTGGAGCGCAGTCTGGGGCACGTTCCCCCGACGGCCCGAGGTCGGTGCCACCGAAGCCGCCGTCGTCGAGTCCGACGACGAAGAACCAGGCTGATGCACTCTAACTCGGCCGGCCGAGTCGCGAACGCGCGGGAGATTTAGGCCGCGAGCTGTACTAGCCTCGACAACGATGTCGGATCAAGCAACACAGCGCGCCATCATTCACGCGAGTCCCGAGCGGTGCTTCGACGTCGCGGTCGACTTCGAGCGCTATCCGGCGTGGGCGAGCGACATCAAGTCGGCGACCGTGTTGACACGGACCGACGACGGTCGCGGCAGCGAGGTCGAGTTCCGTGCCGCGGCCATGGGGCGCAGCACGCTGTACGCGCTGCGCTACAACTACGGCTCCAACCCGCTGCGCGTGTCGTGGCGGTTGATGCGCGGCGATCTCATGACCCGCCTCGATGGCGAATACGAGTTCGCCGCAATCCCTGATGACCCCCACAGCACGCAGGTCACCTATTACTTGTCGGTCGATCTGGTCGTGCCGTTGCCGGGCTTCGTCAAGCGGCGGGCCGAGGCTCGCATCATGCACACCGCGCTCGACGAACTGAAGACCGCCGTCGAGGCGCGAGCCGGTGTCTAGCCGGCGCGAACGGCATCCGCAGTCGCAGCCCCTCGGAGTGATGCGTGACGACTGACGCAGACCGCGATCCGGTCGAATGGGCACAGCACAGCGCGTTGGTCGCGATCAGCGTGGCCCGCACCGTGCTAGATCTGGTGGAGGCCGCGGTGGCCGATCGTGAGCGGGTCGAGCGGTTGGCGACCTCGGGGCGCTCGTTCGCCGAGTCCTGGCTCGGCGACGCCGCACGGCTCGCCACGACGGTGGTCGCCGGGTTCGGGTTCGAGCCTGAAGCGAAACCGGAGGCGGCGCCCGCTGCCGCTCAACCGGCGTCGGCGGCGCGGGAGCGGCCGCCGACCAAGCCCGCGGCCCGGGCAGCCGCCCCTCGCGTCACCAAACGCCCGGCGACGAAGGCCTCGACACGACCCCGAGCCAAGCCGGCGAAGGCAGCGACGAAGAAGACGGCCAAAGCGCGAAAGGCCTTGCCGCCGCGCTCGAAGCAACGCAAGAAGTAGGGCCCGAGCGGCCTTTGGCGAAGCGGGAAGTAGGGCCCGAGCGGCCTTTGGCGAAGCGGGAAGTGGGGCCCGAGCGCTCTTCCTGCGCAACCCCTTTATTTTCGTGGCGAGAACGCCGATGGTACGGCCAGCCATGCGTCTCGTCAGCCTCTGCCTCGTCGAGGATCCGAACTCGACCCTCACCTTCCACCCCCGCCTGACGGTGGTCTTCGGCTTGACGCCCGAAGCGCGGTCATTCCTGGCCGAGGCACTGTCGTTGATGGTCAACGGCCAGAGCGCCGGAGTCTTCGCGCAGGTCGATGTGGACGGCACCCTGATCGACGTCGGCCCGGGCTACCGTCGAGTCCCGGCGCCCATCCAAGCCGTCAATTCGGTCATCCATGCCCAGGATCTGCTCGAACCGCGCATGGGCGCGACGGGGCGCAACTCCGGTGACGCGCCGGCGAGCGCGGTCGACCTTCCCGATCAGTTGGTGAAGGCGAAGCGCCAGCACCAAGCAGCGACCGCGTCATTGCACGCGCTGGCCGATTCGATCCAGCGAGTGCAGGCAGACGCGTCTGCCGCCGTCGAAGCGCGCGCGTCGATCGTGGCGGCGCTCGAGCACGCGCGCGCGGCATCCGATCCTGGATGTGTCGCCGCGATGCACGGAGCATTGGATGCCGCGCGCCAAGTGGAGCTCGAGCTCGGTGCCGATTTCGGAATCGTACGGGCCGACACGATCGACACGGTGAAGCGACGCATCGAACTGCTCGAAGCGCACCTCGCGAGCGCACACGAGTCGGTGGCGATCCTGCCGCACCTACCGAGCGCCGGCGTCGTCAGCGCGCTCGAGGACGCGCTGCAAGCAGTGCGACCCGGGCCGGTTGCGTCGCGTCGAGCGGTCGATCTGGCCGACCAGTGGGTGAAGCTGCGAGAACAACTCGCAGAGATCGAAACGCGCTACGCAACCCCCGACGGAAGTGTCAGCGCCATCAGTGAACGGCTCGACGCGGCGCGCGAAGAGCTGCTGCAGGCCGAGGTGGGCACCAAACCGCGCACCCTCACCAACGACGACATCCGCGAGTTGGAGAGCGCGCACGAGGCATTGCTCGAGGCCGAGCGCAAGGCCACCGGTCGACTCGGTGGCAATCGGGCGAAGAAGCAGCTCGAACTGGCGATCGCCACCCAGCAGGCGGTGCTCGACCGACTCGGATTTCCCACGTGGTCGGCTTTCGTGATGGGCGATCGGATGCTCGATTCGACGAAGGACGCGAAGGTCCGCGTTCAGCAGCTGCACGCGGAGGTGGCGCGGCTCGAGCGGCAATGGGCTGCGGTCTCGGCCGTCCTCGATGCCGACGCCGAGTTCGTCGCGACGCTTTACCAGATCGACATCGTGTACGGCGAAGCCCTCGCTCTCGTCGGCGATGTCGACGACCTCGAGATGGCGCTTCGTAATCTTCGCGTCGATCCCGCGAAGTCGACGGCGACGGCGGCAGAGGCTCAGGCTCGGCTCGTCGCGGAGCTCGCGGCAGTGGGAATCGAATACGACGACGGTGCACAGCTCGAGGAGTTGTGCGGCTATGCCGAGCAGTGGATTGCCGACGCGCATGCGATCGACGCGCATCGACAAGAACTCGAGCGCGACGTCGAAGAAGTCGAGCTCGAGATGGCCGAAGCGCAGGCGACCCTGGATCGCATCGAGACTCTCGGCCCTCGCGACGATTCGCGGCTGTCGAACAGTGCGAAGGTTCGCTCGGCTCGCGCCGCAATCGCCGACGCCGCTGCCCGCGTCGCTCGCCACCGCGCGGCGCTGGCTGAGATCACCCGCCTGCTGGTGGTATCGACCGCGGCGGCGGCGAGCGAACGCAACACGTCTGCGGAGTACGCGGCGAAACTCGAGTTGATCGACCTCGCTACGACAATGGAGCGGGCGGCGTTGGCGTGGGTGTCGCGTATCGAGGCTGCGATGCGCGACGAATCGCCGATCGTGAGCAGCAGTCGGCAATCGATGGGTGGCGCGCACGACGAATCGACGGTGCTGGGCGAATACATCGAGAAGCGAGCCTTCGAGTCACAACCGCATTCGCTGGCCGGTGCGCTGCCCCTTTTGCTCGACGACTGCTTCGCCGGAATGAACAGCGACACGAGGGTGTCGCTTTTGCACCGCATCAACCGCACCGCCGAACGCACGCAGTTGCTGTATCTCACGAGCGAAGCCGATGTCGCGGACTGGGTGGCGCTCAACCTGTCGCCGAATGCGATGGTGGTGACGGGCACCGGCTTCTTCAGTCCTTCGGGCGCTGCCTTCACTCAGTAGGCCGGGCCGCGTAGACTCACGAAGATGTTGATCGGTGTCGACATCGGCGGCACCAAGATGCTCGGCCTCGCGGCATCCGTTGGTTCTGCCGCACCGGTGGCGAGCGACGACCGCGCCGGCCTCGACGTTCTCGCCGATTGCCGGGTACCCACACCGACTGCGGGCGACGAACTCGTCGCATCGTTGCTCACCCTCGTTCGCACCCTCGAACACGAATGCGACATGGCCACGACGGCAGTGGCGGTGGGCATCGCCGGTCTCATCGATCGCAGGGGAGTCGTGTGCTACTCGCCGCATCTCGCCGACGTGGTGCAGTACCCGCTGGCGCAACGGTTGGCCGACGCCTTGCAGCGACCGGTCGTCGTCGAGAACGACCTGACGATGGCGACCTTGGGCGAGGCGCGATTGGGGGCCGGGCGGGGTTGCGCCGATCTGATCGTGGTGGGGCTCGGCACCGGCATCGGCACCAAGTTCTTGATCGACGGTGTATTGGTGCGCGGTGCCCACGGCTTCGCCGGTGAGGCCGGTCACATGACGGTCGATCGTCTTGGTGCGGCGCATGTCACCGGCGTATCGGGGTCGTGGGAGATGTACGGATCGGGCACCGGGCTCGGCGCGTTGGCGCGGCGGATGGCCGTCGACGGCGGCGCGCCGACGTTGGTCGCGCTCGCGGGCAAGGCCGATGCCGTCACCGGCGAGACGGTCGCGAAGGCGCTCGCTGTGGGCGACCCAGGTGTGCTCTTGGTGCTCGACGAGTATGCCGAACAGGTCGCGATCGGCGTCGCGAACCTCATCATGGTGCTCGATCCGCAGCGCGTCATCCTCGGTGGCGGCGTCAGTGAATTGGGCGAGCCGCTGCGATCGCGGGTCGAGGCCGCGGCGCAGCGCCGTGTGGTGGGCGCGGCTTACCGTCCCGCGGTGCCCGTCGTGCTCGCCGAGCTCGGCGAACGTGCGGGCGCGCTGGGGGCGGTGCTGGCCGCCCACGACGTCTCGGCAGGGCGCGAGAACCCCGCAATTTGAACAGGAGCTCCCGTCGGCGCCGATTAGCCTTGCGTCATGGAGTTCCGCCGTATCAGCAACCTCCCGCCGTACGTTTTCACGATCATCGACAGCCTCAAGGTCGAGATGCGACGAAGCGGTGCCGACGTCATCGACCTCGGCTTCGGCAATCCCGACCTGCCGTCGCCCGATATCGCCGTCGACAAGCTGTGCGAAGCCGCCAACAACCCCCGCAACCACCGCTATTCCGCCAGCCGCGGCATCCCCAAGCTGCGCCAAGCGGCGGCCGACCTCTACGCCCGCGAGTTCGGCGTCGACCTCGATCCTGAAACCGAGGTCATCAACACGATCGGGGCCAAAGAGGGCCTGTCGCACCTGATGTGGACCCTGCTCGAGCCGGGTGACACCGCATTGGTCCCCGTGCCGTCGTATCCGATCCACAAGTACGGGCCGCTGTTCGCCGGCGCGCAGGTCAACGAACTGCCCCTCGGGACCGGGCAGGACTTCTTCGACGTCTTGCAAGAACGCTTCGAGTATTCGTGGCCCCGACCCCGTGTCATCATCCTGTCGTTCCCCCACAATCCGACGACGACGTGTGTCGATGTCGAGTTCTGGCGGCGGGTCGTCGATTTCGCCCGTCAGCACGAGGTCCTCGTCGTCAACGACTTCGCGTACGCGCAGATCGGCTTCGACGGCTACCTTCCGCCGTCGATCTTGCAGGTCCCCGGGGCCAAAGACGTCGCGGTCGAGCTTTACTCGATGACCAAGACGTTCTCCATGGCCGGGTGGCGCGTGGCGTTCGCGGTCGGCAACGCCGAAATCATCGCGGCACTGGGCAAGATCAAGTCCTACCTCGACTACGGCACCTTCCAGCCGATCCAGATCGCCGCCACCGTGACGATGAACGAGGCCCCCGATCATCCCAAGATCGTCCGAGAGATCTACCAGGGGCGCCGCGACGCCCTGTGCGAAGGCCTCGATCGCATCGGATGGCACATGGAGCCGCCCAAGGGGACGATGTTCGCGTGGGCACCGGTCCCCGAGCCGTACACCGACATGGGGTCGTTGGAGTTCGCCAAGCTCTTGGTTCGCGAAGCGCACGTCGCGGTATCACCGGGCATGGGGTTCGGGCCCGGCGGCGAAGGATTCGTGCGATTCGCGCTCATCGAGAACGAGCAACGCATCTCGCAAGCCGTCCGCAACCTGCGGCGTGTGTTGACGAAGTTGGGCTGACCTCGCGGTGACTGCACATGATCAACAGGCAGGCGCGAATGTCGTGGTGCGGGTGCGCGTGTGGCTCACCGACAGGCCGGGCGCTCTCGGTTCGGTGGCGAGCCGCATCGGTAGCGTCGGCGGCGACGTCATCGGCATCGAGATCCTCGAGCGGGGTGCCGGGCGGGCGATCGACGACCTCGTCGTGGCGCTGCCCAACCCGTCGTTGATCGACTTGCTCGTCGCGGAGATCCAACAGGTCGACGGTGTGGATGTCGAAGAGGTCGTCACGGTCACCCCCGACAGCGTCGACCCGGACATCGCGGCGCTCGAAAGCGTCGCCGGTCTTCTCGATCTCGATCCGCTCGAACAACGCGACGTGATGATCCAAGGCCTCTGTGAGGTCGTCGCCGGCGGGGTCAACGCGTCGTGGGGCGCGGTCGTCGATGTATCCGATGCCAGCCGCGATCTCGATCGCAGCGCGGCCATCGTCGCCCGCGTCGGCACACCGCCGTCCAACGAGTGGCTGGCCGCATTCGCGCACGGCAGTCAGAGTTCGGCAATGGTCTCCGCGGGTCGATCGGGGCCCGACGACACGGTCGCGGCGCCGCTCGTGCGCGGCGAACTGGTCTTGTTGGTCGGTCGCGAGGGTCACGCGTTTCGCTCGCGCGAACGGCGCCGGTGCGCGGCCATTGCCCGCATCGTCGATCGCAGCCTCGCGTTCTAGAGCGGCTCCGCCGCAACGGATCGGCGGCTTCGCCGTGGGAAAATTTGGGTCAGTGAGTATGGAACGGCCGGCCGTTCCGCATCTTGCGTGGGTTGTCCACGATGAGGCGGACCGAGCCACATACGGAAGGAGCCGGCCGTGCTGATCCATGTTCCTCCTGGGGTGCCTGTCCTGGCAATGGACGTGCA
>DATLFA010000031.1:0-10815 GCA_035525225.1 Acidimicrobiales bacterium | reverse complement strand
TTCCATCGCCAACGAGTGCCATGTATGCCTTCGTGACCTGAGCAAGGAACGAGTCTTTGTCGACGCCGCGAAAGCAGTCGGTGGCCGCCCGTTGCTCGCGCCTCGCGAGTTCACGTTCGGTCCATCCGCGTTCGCGGCCTTCTTCTCGTAGCTTTGCCCAGACGTGGCTAAGTGCATGGATCAGAAAGCCGCCACTGCCACAAGCTGGATCAAGGATCTTCTCGCCCGGTTGCGGATCTATGACGTCGACGATGAGCCGGACGACGTTGCGAGGGGTGAAGAACTGGCCCTCAGAACCGCGCAGAGCTGGCCCGATGAAGGTTT
This sequence comes from Acidimicrobiales bacterium, assembly GCA_035525225.1. Taxonomy (GTDB): domain Bacteria; phylum Actinomycetota; class Acidimicrobiia; order Acidimicrobiales; family WLNW01; genus DATLFA01. The sequence goes on along the minus strand of DATLFA010000031.1, from coordinate 10,491 downwards.
CAAACGCGTCGCCTATCGCATCACGCTCGGCGGCGGTGATCTCGTAGTTCTGAAGTTCCCCGACGACGTAGGTCAGACTCGGTGCATCTAGAGCGATCGTGTCGGACTCTGTGAAGACGTCGCCGAAGCCGAGACTCTTGACGTCGTCAAACAGCTCAAGGACACGTTTCTGTACAGTCTCGTCGGATTCGTCCACACCAGCGCGAAATCGAACCACATCTTTGGGTCGAGTTTCTTGCTCGTCATAGATCTTGCAAAAGAGGATGTTGATTATCTCACGGGCGAGCGGTTCGTCCCGCGTCACCCCTGTTGTCATGCCGGCGAGATGATTCCGAAGATCTCTGAAGACAGCCCTCAGATTCGAGGGTGGTATGAGATCCTTTCGTCTGTAGAGCCCAATGTCTTCAATCCGCTGCCCGAACCGCGGAATGTTAGGCAGCTCGCGGTAGGTTCGTTGCCCGTCTGCGTGGTGCAGCTTCTGGAGGTACAGGTGCTCTTCGCCGTTGAACCACACGCCGATCTGAGCCGGGGACATGTCTAGGTAAAGCTGAAGTTGCTCTCGGCCTTCAGTTCGGTTCTTCTTCTTACATTCGACAATCAGGAATAGATTCTCTTCGATCTTCTCGTCGGCCGAGAAAACCGCAATATCGACGGGATACGCCTTCTTCTCGTCGGAAGGGCGCTTTCTCACTCGGAACTGCGGTCGCGTCTGGATCCGACCCTTCGGGTACTGGTAATCCTCGACCAGACGTCGAGAGAAGACTTGCACCGCATCGACTTCTTCCGGCGTCGCTTTAACCCGCACGCCGGAGATGAAGTCTCGAATGAAACCAAGGTCAACTATGACGGGGATCTCTTCGACCACGTCCTCGTCGGCACCCGCAGTCCCTTCCTCAGCAAATTCCTCATCGTCCACAGATGCCGGTCTCTCCTGAGGGGGCGGTCGGTACCGAGGCTAGTTGGGCTATCGACACCTCGGGTGGAGGCGGAGCCACCCGTTGACGACAACGCAGATCCGCCTCTTCACGCGGCACTCGGGCCCAGACCCGAGGTCTATGACGACCTTGCACATTGCGTCGTACATCACTTTTCGCCCAACGACCGAGGAGGCGACATACTCGACCGCACTATCTCCTATCCCAGTAGTGGCCCGAGCGGTCCGTAGCCCGTGAGGTTGCGATAGGCGCGTTCGGCGACGAGCTCTGGGTCGGTGAGGTCGAATGGTCGGAGGCCGCGGCGGTGGTCGTCGTTCCATTGTTCGACTTCTTCGTCGATGAACGATCGCATGCGGCGTGCGCCTTCGCCGGAAGAGACGTCGAGCGCGCTGTGTTTGGCTCGTGCCAGGACGGCTTGCTCGACGAGCTCGAGAGGGGAGTGGAGCAGTTCGTTGCTCACGCGGTGAGTCCTTCGGCGGGCCCGGCATCAGTGATCCAGTTGCCAAAGCTTCCTGGCGTTACCAACGTCGGTTGGGCGTCGAGACCACGGTTGCGAGAAGTGTTTTCGAGCGTGTGTGCGACGGCTCGGGCGATGGGCGCGCAGGCGGCGTCGGGCAGTGGGGTGCTGTCGCGAAGGCATTGGTCGATGCGTTTGCGCTCGCCGAGGAAGATCGGATTGCCGAGCGTGGGCTCGTTGGCGAGCTCCGCGATCGCGCGTGAGATGTCGGCGCGTAGCCGCGGGTTGCGTGGCGCGCGGTTGACGACGAGGACCATGCGCGCGGTTTCGACACCGAGGGCGCGGAGCTCGTGGGTCGTTCTTGCGAGGGCGCGGAGTCCCTTGACAGAGCACGATCCGACGATCACGAGCGCGTCGGCTTGGACTGCGGTGTGACGAGCGAGCAGGTTGCGTTCTTCGACGTCGAGCGAGCCGGTGATGTCTTCGCCTTCGAAGTCTCCGTCGATGTCGGCGACCACGAACCGAAACGCCCGTTGCACGTTGAACAAAGCGGCGGCGAACGCCCTCGGTCGTATGACCGTCCAATCGCGATGATGGCGCAGACCCACGAGCAACGAATAGCCGCGACGTTCGACGTCGAACAAGAAGTCGTGCACATCATGCACCGGGGGAGTGCCCGCCCGGTGCGCCTCGACGAGCTCTTGCAGTCCTGGCGCCACATCGCCGGCGTCGTGGAGCAGCGCCTGATCGGCATCGAGGGCAAGATCGGCCAGCGCGACGAGACCACGATTGCGCGGATCGTTGGCGATGCCTTGGGCGACGGCCATCGCAACCGTCGAGGTGCCGACGCCACCTGCTCCCGTGACTGCCACCAGGTGGCCGCGCCACACGTCGCCGCCCGGCGCATCCGAAATGAGCTCGTGATCGGCCGCACGTATCGGCGTGCTGTGTGACTCGAGTGCGTTCAGCAGATCGTCACGATCGAAGTCCGCGTCCAGCAAGGCTTCGACACCGAGCTCTTGCCAGTTGCGCCGCACGCGCCCGTCGTCGACGACGATCACGCCTGCGCCGATGGTGCGGGCTCTGTCGATGAGATCGCGATCGATGGCAGGGAGACCGGAGTCGATCAAGATGGCAGAGATGGCCCGACCGCTGTCGAGAATCGTGCGCAGCTCCTCGACCGACACGCACTTCACGAAGTCGACGGGCGCGGCGGCGTTGGTCGACCAGCGGCCGACCTCGGGGAACCATTTCGATCGCACATGTGCGAGGCCGAGAACGACAAACCGTTCGCGTGCCATCAGGTCTTGGCCGCGATCGTCGACGTGACGCTGATGCGGAACCCACTCGGCAATGCCTCGTCGGTTTGCGTGGTGCGCACGATGGTGATGTCGGCCGCTTGGCTGGCGTGCGCGGTTTCGATGACCATCGAAGGATCGCTGAGCAGCACGGTGAGGCGCGCACTGCGTTTGGTGCCGATGGTGTTGCCGTCGGTGTCGAAGCTGAGCACGACCGCCTGCTGCGCGGTCGTCGTGGTGCGGGCCTCGCTGCCGGTGCCGTACGTTGCCAGCACCGCCACCCGTTCGCCACGGCGTAGGTTCTGGGGAACGCGATCCCGCTCGACAGGGAAGGTCAGTTCGTGGCCAGCCAAGAATTGACCGTCGATCTTGGTGGCGAGCGCGACGTCGGCGATTTGCACGAGTTGGCCGGCGTTCATCGGGGCCAGCGCCACTGCCCCGACCACCTGATCGACGTCGCGGAATGCCTGGGCGGCAACCTCGTCATCGAGGTCCATGGCGCGGGCGGCGACATCGCTCGCATCGACGCGCGCCCCGGGTGCTATCGCCTTGGTGAGCACCGCGTAGCGGGTGGCCGGTTCTCCGTCACCGCGGCGGCTCAGCGCGAATGCGCCGACCGCGGCGAGTGTGATCATCAGCGCACCCACGACGGCGCGACTTGATGGCAGTGCACGGTGGGGCCTGATCGTGCGACTTCGGGGCTCGCGGTTGCGGCGAGGCGGCGCGCCGACGGAGTCGGCCGATCCCAAAGGGGTGCGGCTGGTCGCCGTCGTGGTGGCCATAAGGGAGCCTGCCGCCTTCCGAGCGATCAAGAGTGTGCTTCACAGACTTTAGGTCTAGATAATATCTTTCCATCCCTTTCAACCCAATTTGATCAATTTTCAATAAATTCCCTAAGAACCCACACTTGCCTTGCAAGGTGCGCTATAGAGTTCCTTTTCATGTCAGTGGACGAAGTTCAGTGGATGAGCACGGCTGAGGCGGCTCGACGGCTCGGGATCACCCCGCGCACGCTGTACCGCTTCATCGACGAGGGTCAGTTGCCGGCCTACCGGTTCGGGCGGGTGATCCGTCTGAAGCGGCTCGAGGTCGACAGCTTCATCGAGTCGTGCCGCATCGAGCCCGGCACCCTCGAACATCTCTACCCGGAGACCATGGTCCGAGCGGCCGCCGAAGAAGAATAAGCGCCGCGTTTTTCGCCGGGCTTTTACGGCGGCGTCAGCCGCCGAGACCGATCATCGTCCGATCGCCGATCGGCAGGTAACTCGTCGTCGGTGGCGTCGCTTCGACCCGCAGGTGTACGAAGCCTCGCCCGACGCCCACCAGCTGGCCCATGACCGACGTGCGTTCGGTCAAATGCCAGGTCAGCGTTGGTTTCTCCCCGGCCAGCTCGGCCAGCAGTTCGCTCAGTGTCGTGTGATTTGGCGCGACCGCGCGCCCGAAGGGGCCGGATTGTCCCGGGCCGAGGTGGATCGCCGATATGGCCCTGGTAGCCAGCACGACGCGGCCGCCGGCCGTGGTCGTCACCGTGACGAAGTCGCTACCCACCGCGACGACGGTGCCCTGCAGGCGGCGACCGAGGTTGGTGTCGATGACGATGGCCGCCGCGGTCTCGGCGAGATCGCACAAGAGGCCCCGCCAGGTGCCTTCTTCGATGGCGAGCTGATGTTGCCAGCGGGCGCGAGACCGGGAGCGGGCGGCGTGCTCGACGGCCCCTTCGCCGACGAAGCGCGTCAGCGCGGCCATCGGATCGGGGTTGCGCCGGCCCGACGATCGGGGCGCCGAAAGGTCGCCCGGGCGGGCGCGGGGCTGGGCGGGATCGAAAGAGTCTTCTCCGCCAGCTCTCATTACGGAATACGCTACGAGCGAACATGCCGCAAACGTCAGTGAAGATAAGCGTCCCGGGCAACCACCTCATGACCGCGCTCCTCGGCCCCCGTGACGAGCTGCTGCGCCAGATCGAGGGAGCCTTCGACAACTCCGACATCCACGTGCGGGGCAACGAGGTCACCATCGACGGGCCCGACGCCGAGCTCGTAGGCAAGGTCTTCGAAGAACTCGTCGTGCTCGTACAGCAAGGTCACGGCCTCGACGCGCGCACCGTCGGACGCGCTATCGACATGGTGCGCGACGACGAGCGTCCGTCAGAGGTGCTGAGCACACAGATCCTCAAGTCGACGCGCGGTGCGCCGGTGCGACCGAAGTCGAGCGGGCAAAAGCGCTACGTCGACACCATCGCCGCCAACGTCGTCACCTTCGCCATCGGCCCGGCCGGCACCGGCAAGAGTTGGCTCGCGGTTGCGATGGCAGTGCGCGCGCTGCAAGCCAAACAAGTCGAGCGCATCATCCTCACGCGGCCCGCGGTCGAGGCCGGCGAACGTCTCGGTTTCCTTCCCGGTGACTTGATGGCCAAGGTCGATCCGTATCTGCGCCCGCTCTACGACGCGCTCTACGACATGGTCGACGCCGAAGGCGTGCAACGACTGCTCGAGAGCGGCAAGGTAGAGGTCGCGCCGCTCGCGTTCATGCGCGGACGCACGCTCAACAACAGTTTCATCATTCTCGACGAAGCGCAGAACACGACGCCCGAGCAGATGAAGATGTTCTTGACCCGCATCGGCTTCGGTTCGAGAGCAGTCATAACCGGCGATCGCACACAGGCCGACGTGCCCGGCGGGCGCAGCGGCCTCGAAGGCATCGAACCGTTGCTCGAAGGCATCGACGACCTCGCGTTCGTCCATCTCAACAGTCGCGACGTCGTGCGCCACCGCATCGTGCAGGACATCGTCGACGCCTACACCCGCTTCGACGAAGCGAAGGCCGCTGCGGCCACAGCACGCGGCGGGCGGCGCAGCCGATCCCAGCCATGACCGCCGAGCAACCCGGGTCGCTGTCGGTCGCCGCCGTCGACGAGCAATCCGTAACCATCGACGCGGCCCGTTGGGTCGCGCTCGCGACCGCAGTGCTACGCGACGAAGGCGTCACCGGCCCGGCCGAGTTGGCGCTGTGGTTCGTCGACGAAGACGAGATCGCGGTCCTCAACGAACAACACATGGACGAAAACGGACCGACCGACGTGTTGTCGTTCCCCCTCGACGCGTCCGATGACGAACCATTCGCGGAAGGTATGCCGTTGCTGCTCGGCGACATCTTCATCTGCCCCACGGTGGCCGCTCGCAATGCGGCCGATCATCCCGGCACGCACGCGTCGGTCCACCACGGCACACTCGATGACGAGCTCGCCCTGCTCGTGGTGCACGGTGTGTTGCACATCCTCGGCTATGACCACGCGGAGCCCGCCGACGAGACCGCGATGCAGGCGCGTGAGCGAGCGATGTTGACCGCGCATCACCAAAGCGTGGCGTCGTGATCATCGCCGCCGGGCTCAGTACGGCCGACCTCTGGATGTTGGTGGCCATCGGCGTGATCCTCGTCCTGTTGGCGTTCCTGGCGGTCGCCGAGACCTCGATCACCCGCATGAACATCGTCAAGGCACAGGCGCTGGCGGAGCAAGGTCGTCGGTCGGGGCGACTGTTGATGCGCCTCGTCGAGCGGCCCGAGCGATTCCTCAACCCGGTGCTGCTCATGGTCAACATATTGCAGACCGTCCAGGCGGTGCTCACAGGCATCGTTGCCGATCGCCTGTGGGGTCTAGCCGGCGTACTGGTCTCCATCGTCGTCAACGTCATATTGTTCTTCGTGTTTGCCGAATCGCTGCCGAAGACGTGGGCGGTGTTGCACGGCGATCAAGGTGCGCTGATCACCGCGCGGCCCGTATCCGCGCTCGTGCGATTCCCGCCGTTGGCGATCATCAGCCGCGCGCTCATCGGGCTGACCAATGTGATCGTGCCCGGCAAAGGGTTGCGCGAAGGCCCCTTCGTATCGGAGCAGGAGTTGCTGGGCTTCGTGCAACACGCCGCGTCCGAGGATGTCATCGAGCCCGGGGAGCGAGAGCTGATCGAGTCGGTGATCGAGTTCGGCGACACGATCGCGCGCGAGGTGATGGTGCCGCGCACCGACATGGTGACTGTCGGACGCCAGAACACGGTCACCGAGGCGATGGACGTGGCGATTGGGCGCGGATTTTCGCGGCTACCGGTCGTGGGAGACGACATCGACGACATCATCGGCGTGGCGTACATCAAGGACATGACGGGCGCCGAGCGAGCCGGGAGGGGTAGCGAATTGGTGAGCACGGTGATGCGCGCGCCACAGTTCGTTCCCGAGACGAAGAAGGCCGGCCAGTTGCTCGAGTTGATGCAGGCCGGCAAGTTCCACCTCGCGATCGTCGTCGACGAATACGGCGGCACCGCCGGTCTGATAACCCTCGAGGATCTGCTCGAAGAGCTTGTCGGTGACATCCGCGACGAGTTCGACCGCGAAGAGCCGCTGCACGAGACGCTCGGCGACGGCGCGGTGCGCGTGCACGGCCGGCTGTCGATCAGCGACCTCAACGAACTGCTCGACTCCGATCTGCCCGACGACGACTGGGATACCGTCGGTGGGTTGATCTTCAACACGCTCGGCCACGTGCCCAATGTCGGCGAGGGTGTAGACGTCGACGGCTACCGATTCAGGGTCGAGCGCCTGCAAGGCCGGCGCATCACGCGGGTACGGGTGACTCCGCTCGGCGACAGAGAAGAGCAGAGGGTGTCCTCATGATCGACGATAGTGAGCTCATCCATTCGGGATTCGTCACCGTCGTGGGTCGTCCCAACGTCGGCAAGTCGACGCTCGTCAATCGCATCGTCGGCACCAAGGTGTCCATCGTGTCCGACAAACCACAGACGACGCGCATGCAAGTGCGCGGTGTGCTCAACCGGCCCGACGCGCAGATCGTGTTCGTCGACACTCCCGGATTGCACAAGCCGCGCACCGCGCTCGGTGAACGAACCAACGCCAGCGCAGTGGAAAGCATCGGCGGGGTCGATGTCGTGGTGTTCGTGCTCGACGCGTCGGGGCCGATTGGGCGCGGCGACAACTTCGTCTCCGAGATGTTGCCGCGCAGCACGCTGTGCGTGCTCAACAAGATCGACGGCCTCAGCGAGGACAAGGTGTTGAGCCAACTCGCGCGCGCCGGCGAGTACGGGTTCGAGGAGTACTTCCCGATCTCTGCCCGCACCGGTCGGGGCGTCAAGACCTTGGTCGACCACATCGTGGCGTCGATGCCCCCCGGACCCGCGCATTATCCGATCGATTCGCCGTCCGATATGGCCGAGAGCGTGTGGGTCGCGGAGCTCGTACGCGAGCAACTGTTGCGCCTGACTCACGACGAGTTGCCGCATTCGATCACCACGAGGGTCACCGAATGGGAGTGGCCCCGCATCCGAGTCGAGATCCTCGTCGAGCGTGATTCACAAAAGGGCATCGCCATCGGCAAGAACGGGGCCATGCTCAAGGCGGTCGGCACCGCGGTGCGCCAAAAAATGCCGCCCGGCGCGTTCTTGGAGCTACACGTCAAGCTCGAGAAAGACTGGCAGCGGCGCGGCAACTCACTCGACCGCCTCGGCTTCTGACCTTCGCGCGGAGTTGCGCGCTAGCCGTCGCGGATGCGGCGCAGGAAGGACTCTGCGTCTTCGCGATCGCGGGTGCGGGGCATCGGCGGCAGCGCCGCGATGATCTGCCAGCGATAGGTACGACCGCGCGCGAGGCGGGGATCGAGCACGGCGACGACGCCGCGGTCGGTCGCGGTGCGGATCAGCCGGCCTGCACCCTGCGCGAGCAATGTGGCGGCGCGCGGCACGTCGATCTGTGCGAACGCGTCGGGCCCGATCAACGCCCGCCGCGCCGCGAGCAACGGGTCGTCGGGGCGGGGGAACGGCAGCCGGTCGATGACGACGAGCGACAGCGACGGGCCGGGCACGTCGATGCCTTGCCAGAACCCCATCGTGGCGAACAGCGAGGTCGAGTGGTCATCGCTGAACTGCTCGAGCAGTGCGGACTTGGGTAGCTCGCCTTGCACCAACAGGGGCCACGGCAGCCGCGGGCGTAGGTATTCGACGGCCTCACGCATCGAGGCCCAACTCGTGAACAGCGCGAGCGTACGACCACCGGCGGCGGAGATGAGGGCCTCTAACTCACGATGCGTCGCCGGCTTGTATTCGGGACCGCGTGGGTCGGGGAGCGACGCCGCGCAATAGAGCAGCGCGTTGTGCTCGAAGTCGAACGGGCTACCGACGTCGAGGATCGTGTGCTCGTCGGCCGCGAGACCGAGGCGCGTACTCAGGTTGTTGGGCATCGTGGCACTGGTGAGGATGGCGATGCGCTTGGACCACAGCCCTCGCCGCATGAGATCGGAGATGTCGATCGGCGCGAGGTGGATGGTGGAGTCGCGCTCGATCCAGGCGACCGAGCGCTCTGCGTCGAAGGTCAACACCGAGTCGATGTCGACGAGCAGCGCGATCGATGCCTGCAACGCTCGCTGCTTGCGCGCGCCGACGTCGCCGGGCGCATTGTCGGGCACGTCGCGCAGTGCGTTGGATGCGCGCTCGACGCGATTGCGCGCCTGGTTGAGCGCGACCTCGAGCTTGTCCGCGATCGGTGTCTGCAAGCGTGTGTCGCTCATCGCCGTGATGGCGTCGGCCAACGTGTCGCCGGCGCGGTCGAGGTCGGCGATGAGGGCGTCGTTGGCCAGCACGCTGCGAGCGAGGCGCCCGAACGCGCCGACGCGCCCACCGTTGAGCTCGAGGCCGGCGACCGACGACGTGATGTCTTCGAGTTGGTGGGCCTCGTCGATGACGACCAGGTCGTGCTCGGGCAGCAGTCCCCCGTCGAGCGCGAGGTCGAGGGCCAGTAGGTGCTGGTTGACCACGATCAGATCGGCGGTGCTGGCGTCGTGGCGGGCTTGCTCGGCGAAGCACACCGCACCGCTGGGGCAGCGCGCCGCGCCCGGGCATTCGCGGGCACCGACACTGACCGCCGACCACGTGGCGACCGAGGGCTCGAAGTCGAGCTCGGCCCGGTCGCCGGTGCGGGTCTCGGTGGCCCATCGCTCGATGCGCACGAGCTGATCGGCGCGGGCGTTCTCGGCGAGCCCATCGAGGCTCGTCTGGCCGGTGACGGTCGAGGCGATCTCGGAGAGCCGCTGGCGACACACGTAGTTGCTGCGCCCCTTCAACACCGCGAACGAGAACTCGAGCCCGAGGTGCTCGGTGAGAAAGGGAAGGTCCTTTTGCGCGAGCTGGTCTTGCAGTGCCTTGGTGGCGGTGGCGACGACGGTGCGCCGGCGCGAGAGCAGGGCCGGGACGAGATAGGCGAGTGACTTGCCGGTGCCGGTGCCCGCCTGCACCAAGAGGTGGTGGCGGTCGGCCGCCGCCGACTCGACGGCCGCGGCCATCTGTCGTTGCCCGACGCGCACTTCGCCGCCGTCGGTGAGAAGCGACGTGACATGAGTCAGCGCATCGGTTGCGGTGTCGATCGGTGGAGAAGCCATGGGCGAGTGCCAGGTTAGCTTTCATGGCTCCTGGCGGTGCCGCTCTCGTTGGATGAGAATCGGGTGGTGTCGGTCGGGCAGACGTCGTGTTTCTATGGCGCTTGGAGCCCGTTGTTAGCTTGACGCGGGGTCTCGGGCGCTCCGTTTTGTTGCTTCGAGCACGTACCTCAGTTTCTTCATGACGAGGCCCCTATCCGGCTGTCACGGCGTTGGCTGGACGAAGGGGGCTGTGATGAAAGTGATCGTTGAGCGGTGCGCGTTCTTGGATGTGCATCGCGACACCGTGATGGCGTGTGCGCGTACACCTGATGGTGTGGGTGGTCGCCGGGAGGAGGTGATCGAGTTCCGCACGACGACGTCGCAGTTGTT
>DATLFA010000030.1:0-11285 GCA_035525225.1 Acidimicrobiales bacterium | reverse complement strand
ATCACCTCATCGACCACCCCCGGCGGGAACACCTTCGCCAACAACCCGACCGACACCACATCGGCCAACCGGCGATCCGACACAGGCTTCTTCCAACCAGAACGAGGCACACCACCAAACTACACTCATGTAACCTTAATTTGAACGGTATTGCCGTTAGCCGGGTTGCACAACACCGCGACCGAACATCGCCAGCGGCCGACTCGCCTTCGGTCCCGAGAATTGCACGCACTGATAAGTCACGCTGACCTGGACAAACTCAGCGAGCTCGAGGGACTCGAACCCCCAACCGCTTGATCCGTAGCAAGTTGGGACTGAGCGCTGTGCTTACGTGCGAAGGCGCAGGTCGGCGTCGAGCGAAAGTGATCGAGTCAGACGCTGGGATGGGCGGGTCCGTCGAGGCCGTCGCGTCGCAACTGAGCGTTCTGGTGTTTCGCCAAGCGGCGAGGCAACCCTGGGGGCTGCATTCACCGACAGCGTCCAGTTCTTTGGGGAGGCGTACTGGCTGTCGAGTTCGGGTTCGGCTTCATTCCAGCCTCTGCGGCGGAGTTCTTGACGCAGAGTCGTCATCGAGAGGGTGCCTCGTTCACCACGCGCCGTGCCCAGGCCTCGTCGACCGTCCTCCACATCTGCCGGCTGATTGATCCCTGGCGAGTTCTGGTTCACAGGTAACGTCGGGACCGTGCATATAGAGATGTTTGGCGCGAAATCGCATGACCGCGCGAGTTTCGAGTTCGCGAACGCGCAACTCGGCTACGCGATCAGCATGGTCGAGCAACGCCTCCAACCCTCAACGGCCCACCTCGCGGCGGACGCCGATGCCGCAGATCTGATCAGCCTGAACTGTCCGTTCAATGCCCAGATACATCACCTGGTATCGGCCGCGACCATCCAATCCCTGAAACCGGGTGTGATGCTTGTGAACACCGGACGCGGCGCGCTCATCGACACCGTCGCGGTGATCGACCAGTCGTGCCCCAGGGTTCGAGCGATAAAGCGTGAACGACTTGCGGCTCCATGTAGTGACGAGCAGTTGGGGGATCGACGATGTCCGCGAACGGCAAGCTCAAGCTTTCGACCTACGAGCAGGAACTGGAACGCCTCCAGCTCGAATCGATACGGATGTTGGAGTGGATCCGTCACAGCGGTCACCGGCTGATTGTCGTCTTCGAAGGGCGTGACGCTGCAGGAAAAGGCAGCACGATCAGCCGACTGACCGACCCGCTGAACCCGCGGGCGTGCCGGGTGGTGGCACTGCCCAAACCGACCGAACGGGAGAAAACGCAGTGGTATTTCCAACGTTACGTCGCTCACCTGCCTTCAGCCGGCGAGATGGTGGTGTTCGACAGGTCTTGGTACAACCGGGCCGGCGTTGAACGTGTGCTCGGATATTGCACCGACGCCGAGTATTGGGAGTTCATGCGGTCGGTTCCCGAATTCGAGCGAATGCTCGTCCGATCCGGGATCCAAGTAGTGAAGTACTGGTTCTCTGTCTCCAACGACGTCCAGACCAAGCGTTTCAAGGATCGGCTGACTGATCCGGCGAAGCGATGGAAGTTCTCCGAGGTCGATGCGCGATCGCACGCTCGATGGAACGAGTACTCGCGAGCGAAGGACATCATGATGGAGCACACCTCGATCCCCGAGGCCAAGTGGTGGGAGGTCGATGGAGACGACAAGCAGCGCGCACGACTCAACACGATCAGCCACCTGCTGTCGCTCGTGCCGTACGAGCCGGTCGACTACCCCGACGTGAAGCTGTCACCGTCGACGCCCGACCATGGTTACGAGCGGCCGCCGATCAACCAGCTCAACTGGATCCCGCGGATCTACTGAGTCGACACTGAGGTATGGCGCGGTTCCGTGCCGATGGTTCTTGTTTCTTCCCGTTCAGGGTGCGGGACCGGTGAAGTCGATTCGGAAGGTCGGCTCGTGCAGCGGCGTGTCGACGTCCTGTCATCGATCGAATGGCAGTGCGCCAACTGCGGTGACGACGGCGTGATCTCCGGCTGGGAGCGACGCCGCGCAGTTCAGTTGCCCATGTTGGGGAACGGCACCGCCGGAGCGTAGTTAGCCGGTGACGTCGATGATCACGTGCGCCGAACCGCTCTGGTCGCCGCCCCATACCTCGATCTGGCGGGCGGCGTCGATGGCGACGGTGCCGGCCTTGACAATGATCCGAACGTTCGGTACAGTCACGGCATGGCGCCCCGGCTTGTCACCGACTCACAGCTGATCGACCGGCTGACCGAACTGTTCCGCCGGGCGGGCTTCGATGGTGCGAGCCTCGGCGACATTGCCGTCGCCACCGGGTTGCAGAAGTCGAGCCTCTACCATCGGTTCCCCGGCGGCAAGCAACAGATGGCCACCGAGGTCGCCGCCGCCGTGGGTGAGCGGTTCGCGACGAGCATCCTTGCTCCGCTCAGCACGGATTCACCGCTCTCGGAGCGGGTCGTCGCCGTGGGCCGCAATCTCGACGCGTTTTACGAGGGCGGTACCCGCAACTGCCTCCTTGACATGCTGTCCGTCGGCGAGGCCGGTGCCGAGGCAGCCGCCAAGCTCGCTGCCGCGGCGTCCTGGTGGATCGCCGCTTTTTCCACGGTCGCGCGGGACGCCGGCGCCGACACGGCGACGGCGATCGCTCGCGCCCAGGACGCGGTCGCAGCCATCGAAGGCGCGCTCGTGGTTGCCCGGGTGACCGGCGACAAGCGACCATTCAGCCGAGCCATCGAGCGGCTCGGCGACGTCCTCATCAGCGGACTCGTCCGCTAGCCCTCCCGAACCCCATGACCACCCGATGTCTCGGTGCAGATTGTACCGGGCATTCCGTACAAGGAGAATCAGCATGGCAACATCCGTCAAGACGGCCATACTCGTCATGAGCGACCCCGCGGTCGCAGGAGACGAGCCCCTCGGGCGTGTCTTCAATGCCCTCGCCACGGCCTACGACCTCGACCAGGCCGGGCACGCCGTTCGGCTCCACTTCCATGGTGCGGGGACTCGTTGGCCACAAGTTCTGAACTCGCCGAGCCACCCTGCCTATGACCTCTACCAGGCAGTACGCCACACCGTTGCCGGCGCTTCGCGAGGGTGCGCTGATGTGTTCGGCGCGACCGAAGGCGTGAAGGCCAGCGGGTTGAACCTGATCGAGGACAACGCCGTCCCGGGCACGCCGGGGCTCGCCAGTCTGCGGGTCCTGATCGAAGACGGCTACTCGATCCTGTCGTTCTGACCATGGAACACTTCCTCGACCTCACCGTCGATGCCGACGCGGAGGGGCATCAGCGGCGGCGCGGTTCCTACGACAACTACGCAGCGGCTCGGGCGCAGCCCGTTCCCGAAGGCCTCGGTGACTCAGAAATCGAGTTTCTGTCGCAGCGAGACAGCTTCTACCTCGCGTCGGTCGGGGTGAACGGCTGGCCCTATGTCCAGCACCGCGGTGGGCCCAGCGGCTTCGTCAAGGTCGTCGACCCATCCCATCTCGCCTGGGCCGAGCGCAGCGGCAACCGGCAGTACATCACCGCCGGCCACGTCGATCACGACGACCGCGTCGCGATCATCGCCGTCGACTACCCGAACCGCCAGCGACTGAAGCTGCTGGGACACGCCCGCTTCGAGCCTGACCCCGCACCCGGCCTCCTCGAACGGATCGGGATCGACGGTCGTCTCGAGGGTCTCGTCACTGTCGAGGTGGTCGCTTACGACTGGAACTGCCCCAAGTACATCACCCCTCGCTTCACGGCCGGCGACATACGCGCCGTGATCCAACCGCTGCAGCAACGCATCCAACAGTTGGAAGCAGCACTCTCGCAAGTGCAACACCAACCCCCTATCACGATAGGGGCGCTCCCGTGAGCATCATGTCGCTGCGCGGTGCCGTGACGACGTTCCCGGGGGTCAGGTTCACGACGATGCGGCTGCTGTGCCGGTGGCCATCCGACTCGCTCGCCGCCTGGCCCCGCAGATCCATCTGGGTGGTGTTGTTGATGGTGGTGAGGCAGTCGATTGCATGACCAGGTGCGGCAGGTTCGTGAAGTCGACTGGTTGGCTCGAGATGTCGGGGTTGTCGTGGGTCGTGTCGTACATCGCCTTCGAGCCGAACCCGAAGCTGCACACGATCTTGCCCGGATGCATCGATTCTTTGCGCCGGTCACGACGCCTGCCTTGTAGAGATCGATGATGCCGTCGGTGAGCATCTCGGTGTGCACGCCGAGATCGCGTGCGCCGCTTTCCATCAGAAGCGAGCACACTGCGTTCGGCATCGCGCCGATACCGATCTGCAGACATGCGCCGTCTTCGATCTGAGCCGGTTTCCTCGAATCGACGATCGGTCCGACGCAGCCGGCGCTGACGAGACAGACCACTTTCCCTTACGTCGAACATGACATGATTCCGCGATGACCGCGCCGCGCGCCGGTGACGAAGTTGCACCGTCCTCACGCCATGGAAGCACTACCCGGCGCGTACTGCAGAGCGTGTTCTCCACGGTGTTGGTGGTCGCGATCTTCGTTTTTGTCCTACCTCAGGTCGCGGACTTCTCGAAGGTATGGGCCCACATACGAGCCATGACATGGCTGGAGATGACCACACTTGGCCTCGTGGCGGTCTGGAATCTCGCCACGTACAGCTTCGTTTGGATGTCCTGTCTGCCCGGACTCACCACTCGACAGGCGATGGTCGCAACGCAGGCGCCGACCGCGGTGGCCAATACGGTTCCCGGAGGCAGTTACATCTCCATCGGGCTTACCTACTCGATGTTGCACTCCTGGGGCTTTCGACGCTCGATTGTCACTCTGGCCCTGTTGATTACCGGGATATGGAACAACTTCGCCAAGCTCGCCATCCCGGTGCTCGCTCTGGCATGCCTTGCCCTGCAGGGAAACGTGACCGTGGGGCGGCTGGTGGCAGCGGTTGCCGGTTTTGCGACGCTCGCCGCCGCGATCGTGATCTTTGCGCTCGCCTTGCGCACCGAGCAGGCCGCCGCCCGTCTCGGCAACACGGCGGCCCGGTTTGTCTCGTTCTTTCTACGCGCCGCACGACGACCTGAAGCCAAAGGCTGGGACATCGCGGTGAAACGTTTTCGAGAGAAGACCATCGACTTGTTGCGAGCCCGCTGGCATTGGATAACGCTCACCACTGTGGTGAGCCACCTATCGCTTTACCTTGTGCTGCTGGTGGCCCTGCGTCATATCGGGGTTTCGAACAGCGACGTCGGCTGGGCCGAAGTGATGGCGGTCTTCGCGTTCACCCGGCTGGTGACCGCGATCCCGTTGACCCCCGGCGGACTAGGCGTCGTAGAGCTCGCCTTGACGACGGGCTTGGTGACAGCCGGGGGTGTGCGTGAGGAGGTCGTCGCCGCAGTGCTCGTCTACCGCGGGTTGACATTTCTCTTGCCGATTCCCGTCGGCGCGCTGTGCTACGTCTACTGGCGTCGCAACAAGAGCTGGCGGAAGGTGGCGCTGCCATCGGGAGTACCGGCCTGACCCGTCCGTCATGAGCCGCCCGGGCACTCGGCCCCCGCACCGCACAGGCGCAGCCCGCTCCGCTCTTGCACCGCATCGACCAATATCGCACGAGGCTGAAAGCTGAGGGCGCTGTCGGCGTCGAAGATCAGCGCCGCGCTCGCTCGACCGCTGAAGGCGAAACGGTAGGTCACGCAGCCGCCGGGGAACACGTAGTACCGGGTGCTCCGAAGCCCCGGAGGCAGCTGGTCCGGTTGCTCGTAGCGCCGTGTCCCTGGTTCGTCGCTCGGAACCTCGGTCGCGTTGTCGACGGTGCAGTCCTCCGGCGGCAGCAACGTCGCTTCGACGGCATGCTCGCCGCCGCGATCCGAGTTGAGCCAGAACCGCGCTTGGTCGTGGCGGACACGCACCCCGCCGAGGTGCCAACCGGCCGGGAAGCTGGCAATGCACGGGACTGATGTGGCCGTCGGTACGGCCTGGGCGATCAGGATCATAAGGTTGTCGGTCCCGCAGGTAGGGCTGCCCGTCACTGGAAGATCCGCAGGTGTCAGCATGGAGGTGGTCTGGGCGGCGGCGAGCGATGCGCCCGCCAAGACACCCAGAGCGATCAACACCCGCTTGACACTCCACCGCTGCAGCGAAATCGGACGACGCTCCGGCGCCATGGCCCGGAACTGGGCAACGAGATCACGCCCGTCGCGCTTCATCAGTGTCCGCAATTGGGTTGGGCTCGCAACGCCGCGCGCGGCGGCGAATGCCTCGGCGATGTCGTCGGGGGTGAAGTGCACCACTGCGCGCCGGTAGACGCGCTCGGCATCAGTGCGCACGGCGAGGACGAGCATCATGTTGGCGAGGTCGACCGCTTGTCGCCACGGCGAAGGGCGCACCTGCACGAAGAACGCGTCGATGAGAAGTACCTGGCCGTCGCGAACAAGAAGATTCGCGGGCTTGATGTCACGGTGCGCGAGCCCCGCGTCCCAGAGCCGCCGGACGATGAGCAGGCCCTCATCGATGACACCGTCGTCGACAACGGCTTCACCCATTTCGCTTGCTCCGTCGATGAACTCGGTCACGAGCATGTACTCCCGCTCGGGCGTCAACTCCACGATTCCGCCAGGGGTTGCTGTCGGGATTCCCATGTCGCGCAGCAACCGCAGGGTGTAGTCCTCGTACTCGACCAGGCGGCGCACCGACTGGAAGGGCGCCTCGTCCTCCAAGCGCCCGTAGACGATCGTCCGTCCGAGCTTGTACCAGCGGTCCGCCCGAACGTGGCTCATCGCGTAGAGCTTTCCGAACAGATAGGCGGGTGGGTCGTCGGCGATCTGCAGTCGCAGTGGCGTCGAACCGCCCGAACTCTCGAGGCCAACGGGCTTCACGTTCAGCACCGTCAGCCCCATCTGGTCGCGCATCGCCCGCCGGATGGCTTCGCCGCGGCGGCCGCCGACATTGAGGTGCGCGGTCTTGCCGCGCCGGTACGTAACGGGGAAGGCCTCGTTCGGCGTGAACCAGCGGAATGCGTTCACGAGCAACGCGACCGGGAGGGTGACGCCGAGCACAACGTCGAACGGGTGGTCCACGGCAAGATAGATCCGAGCCCCGGCGAAGACGATGACGACCACGGCCGCCACGGCCTTCGCGATGGTCCGAGCGCTACCGGCCACGACGAGCGAATACACGATCCCGACCACGACCGCGGTGAGGACCGCCACGGGCGGCGACGGCGAGGAGAAGCCCGCCCACCGACCAATCGTCGTCACGTCATAAGGACGGGGCCGATCCAACATCTGGTGGAGGAACACGCCGAAGATCTCGAACACGGCGACGCCGCCGACGAATGTGAACAGGTGCCGCCACCGCTTGAAGATCATCAACGACACGATCAGCCCGAGAGCGACGACAGTGAGCGTCCAACCCGAGCCGACGCGATCGATCCTGTCGCACACATCGGTGAGCCAGCCGGCCCGCAATCGGGCGACGCGTCGCAGGATCGCGGCATCGACACGGTCGGTTGCTCGGCTCGCCCCCTCTGAACCGTCGGCGACGAGCGCCCAGATCACGGCCGCACTGGCCACGACCAGCCAGCCAATGCCGGTCGTGCCGATACTCCTCGGCAGCGGCGGAGCCGCGCCTGAGGGACGTCGGCGTTTTCGTGTCGGGTCGACGTTCGGTAAGTCGAGCGAAAACGCGTGGCTACCATCGACGATGTCCGTTGCTCTGGACGTCTGTCGCTCCGCCGTCATCGCGACCTGCTCGCCTTCAGCCAAGCAGTGGCAGCGGCCACCACATTCATGGTCCCGCTTGTCACCTGTCCGTTCAAGTCGCGGAGATCATCCGTGGTCAACTCCCGAGACACTGCATCGATCACCTGGACCACACGCGGTCCCCACCGGTCGACCACCTCCCTCCTGACGAGCGGTGTGACGCTCTCCGCCGGCTGAAGGCGGCGATCGTCCTCCAGTTCGACGAAACGCTCACGATCGATGGCCGGGTCGGTCGTAAACAGCAGGGCGATATCAACGTTGCCATTGGCCAGCGCCTGGTGGGTGAGCGGACCGCCGACATCGAGGGGCACGAACTCCTTGAACTCCAACCCGTAGACCCGCTCGAGGCCGACCAGGCACAGCGGACGACTCGGGCATTCGGGCGGCCCGCCGAAGGTGAGTGTGGACGCCACGCCGATGACGTCGCTGATGCGTTGGAGCTTGAGGCGGTCCGCGGTTTGACGGGTCACGACCACGGCGTTGGAATCGCGGGCGGGGGCAGGTGCGAGGGCGGTGATGCGAGAGCCGTGAAGCGTGCGTTCGAGGGCAGCATGTGCCTCCGCCGCGTCCGAAGACGCAACAGTCTCCCCGAGGCTCAAGAACTGCACCGCCGTACCCGCGTACTCTGGAACGAACTCGATCAATCCACTCTGCAGGGCCGGGGCAACGAACTCTCGCGGCCCGAGCCTGAACGCGCGCCGCACCGTGTATCCGCCGGCTTCGAGTGCCTGGCTGTAGATCTCGGCCAGCAACTCACTCTCTACGAAGTCGAACGAACCGACGGTTATCGCGTCGTCCTGCAGGGAGTTCCCCGCAGAGCGGTCGTTCGACGCTGTCTGGCACGCAGAGAGGGCCAGCACCAATGCCACAAGAGTGAGGAGCCGGATCGATCGATGAATCGCCATCCTCCGACGCTCTCCTCTCGACCGAGTCGGCCCGGGGAGGACGGGTCGAGTCTTCCACAAAACACATTCACGGCACCCATCCTGCGAAGGCCAGCAGGGCAGCAGTTGCCCGAGAATGCAAGCCGAGTAGCGTGTCTCCGGCTGAAGCGATCCCGACATGAGGGAGAAGCGCGTGAGCCGAGTGAATGAGACTCGGACAGTTCGATGGGAGCGACGCCCAGCCGATGCAGTCGCCGCGGGGGTTGGTGTCCTCACCCTCGCGGCAGGGATGCTCGCCGTGCGCGACGAGTCGGTGTCATCTCTAGAAGAGCGTGTCTTCGAAGCGGTGAACGACCTGCCCGATGCGCTCTATCCAGTGCTGTGGCCATTCCAGCAATTGGGTGCACTGTTGATGGGCCCGCTTGTGGTCATTGTCGTCGCGATCACCCGACGGTTCCGCCTTGCGTTCGCCGCGCTGTTTGCCACGGTGGCGAAGCTCGTGTTGGAGCGCGTGGTGAAGGCGATGGTTACCCGTGAACGGCCGGGCACCTCCATCGGTCCGGACATTCATATTCGCGGCGACGTTCATGCGGAGGGCGAGAGCTTCGTCTCGGGTCACGCCATTCTCGTCACCGCGCTGGCCGGCATTTTGACCCCGTACGTCCGCGGTCGGTGGAAGATGGTGCCCGGGCTGATCGTCGCCGTGGTGATGTTCGGTCGTATCTATGTGGGAGCGCACAACCCGCTCGACGTCGTGTGCGGGGCAGGCCTCGGTCTGGCCATCGCCGGATGCTGCAACCTCGCGGTCGGCGTGCCGGGCAGCTCGACGTAAACTGCCAGAGATGGGTGAGCCAAAATCTGCGCGCTCGCCGTCGTGGGCTGCTTCGCCCGGATCTCGCGACACGGCGAGTCCAATGTTGGCCGACCCCCGCCGCTCGCTCGGTGTGGCAGCGCTTCTGGCCGCCGCCGCGGTGATCGTGTGCATCGTGGTCTGGTCCACCGACACACGATCCGCGGTTCAGTGGGTGGATGACAGCTTCCTCCGCCTTGTCGAGCGTCTTCGATTGGAACCTCTGATCGACACCGCCAAGGCGCTCGCCTTCATTGGAGGAGCGGTATGTACATGGGTCATCCGCGCCGCAGTGTTGGCACTGCTCGCTTGGCGCCGCAAGTGGCTCCATCTGAGCGCGTTCGTGCTCGCGGTCGTGACCTCGGAGGCGTTGATCGGCCCGCTCAAAGCGTTGTACGACCGGCCGCGTCCGATCGGCAGCCTCGTCGAAACCTCTTCGCCATCGTTCCCCTCTGGCCACGCGATCGCCGGCGCGGTGACCGCGGTCGGGATCGTCATCGTGATGTTGCCGCCGGGTCACTCCCGCTGGGTCTGGGAACGCCGGGCCGCGCTGTACGCCTCATTGATGGCACTGAGCCGTACCTATCTCGGCGCCCACTGGCTCTCCGACGTCGTTGCCGGCAGCCTCATCGGCAGTTCGCTCGCCATCGGTTGCCCCGCCATTCTCGTCTTGTGGCGGGCCCGCTCGTCCAAGCACCCAGACCTGGCGGACCCATGACCGACGAGACGGTTGCCCGGATCGAGGTCGCCGCCGGACTCCTCGTACTCGGGCTCACGTCCATCTCGACCACTCGACGCGCCCGCCCGGTCGGAGCGTCGCGGGAAGCTCGGCGACACTCCTCACCGATCTGCGAAAGCGCGGCCGCGGTGCTTTGGGCGGGGGTTTCCCGTCCGGGCACGGTTCACTTGCCCTCACCATGCCTCGAGCGCCGCGACGACTCTCGGGATCACACGAATTCGACCTGTCCGTCAGCGGTCGAACGCCGGCGCCGACATAGGTGGCGCGCCGAGAGCCAAGAGCGGTCGCAGGGACGCGGATTGTGGTCCGTACGCAAAAAGGCCGGTCGCGTTCTTGCCCCAAGCGAAGACTCCGGTGGCGTTGTTTCCGGCAGCGAACACGCCGACTGAGTATCCGCCGAACGAGAAGATACCGACGGAGAACATCCCGATTGAGAACACGCCGGCGGAGTAGAAGCCGACAGCGAAGAGGCCGGCGCAGGCAAAGCCGGTGACCGCGAAGCCGGCAGCGAACACGCCGGCGACCATTTGGCCAGCGGCGAAGATGCCGGTAACAAAGTCGCCCGCCGCGAAGTAAGCCGATTCGAATTGTCCCGCGTCGCCATCTGCGGATGTCGCGATCCCGACGGCGAGGAGTATCACGCCGGTGATCGAGGGGAGCATGGTTGCATTCCGTACGATCGTTCGTTGCATGTTGTACTGCTTTCAGGACGGGGTGGGCTTAGTTTCCTGGTTTAGCTTTCATGGCTCCTGGCGGTGCCGCTCTCGTTGGATGAGAATCGGGTGGTGTCGGTCGGGCAGACGTCGTGTTTCTATGGCGCTTGGAGCCCGTTGTTAGCTTGACGCGGGGGTCTCGGGCGCTCCGTTTTGTTGCTTCGAGCACGTACCTCAGTTTCTTCATGACGAGGCCCCTATCCGGCTGTCACGGCGTTGGCTGGACGAAGGGGGATGTGATGAAAGTGATCGTTGAGCGGTGCGCGTTCTTGGATGTGCATCGCGACACCGTGATGGCGTGTGCGCGTACACCTGATGGTGTGGGTGGTCGCCGGGAGGAGGTGATCGAGTTCCGCACGACGACGTCGCAGTTGTT
>DATLFA010000006.1:0-40540 GCA_035525225.1 Acidimicrobiales bacterium | reverse complement strand
CAAGATCCGACTCGTCATGGAACCCGACGGCACCCTGCACATCACCCACCCCGACGGCACCACCGAAACCACCAAACCCCCAATCCGACAACCCGGCCTACCATGGAACTGATCAACGGAATGGGCCGGTGCGCGGAGTCGGCGACGACGTATACGACACGCACGGCGGCGGGTGCCTCCGAGGCATCGACCGCCGTGTGGTGCGGCCACCGGCACGATCCGTCGTGCTGCCACGAACCGCACAGCGCAATGGTGATCGCGCCGCCGGGTGCACGGGTGTCGGCCCCGGCCCCAAAGACGAGGGTGGCGTAGAGCACGTGACTGCGAAGGTGGTCTCGAGTCGGTGCCACCTGCCCGATTCTACGAAGAGGGTCAGCGCTGGTGGCCGACGACCTGGGCGAGTCCCGAAAGCTCGGTGCGACCACTTGTTGGAGTGTCCTCGCCGCGGGGAACGGCGGAGCGTCGGTGTATCGTCGGGCGAACACGCCGATTACGGGGGTATGCCGATGGCGTCGATCACGCCGACCGAAGAAGAGCTTCCGTGGATCATCTCGGTCGACGATCACGTGCTCGAGCCGCGTGAGCTGTGGCAGCGCGAACTACCGGCTTCGATGCGTGATCGGGGCCCCAAAGTCGTGCGCGAGAAGGTCGGCCTCGGTTTCAAGGGCGGCAGCCTTCACCTCGAGCGCGACGCCGACGACGGTCACTGGTGCGATCTCTGGCTGTTCGACGATCTCATCTCGCCAACCGGTCTGCGGCACGCGCCCGCGGGCCTGCCCCGTGATCAACACGACAACCGCGCCGCGATCTACGAAGACTTCCGCATCGGCGTCTACGACCAGAAGGCCCGCCTCGCCGACATGGACCTCAACCACGTCGAGGTGTCGATCAACTATCCGAACACCTTCCCCCGATTTGCCGGGCAGGGTTTCGCCGAGCGCGCCGACAAAGAGCTCGCGCTGGCGTGCTTGCAGATCTACAACGACTGGATGATCGACGAATGGTGCGGCGGCGATGCCAAGGGCCGGCTGGTGCCGCTGACACTCGTGCCGCTGTGGGATCCGCAACTGGCCGCAGACGAGGTACGGCGCTGCGCCGCCAAGGGCAGCTACGCGGTCGCGTTCACCGAGAATCCGTCCAAGCTCGGCTTCTCTTCGATGTACACGGGCGATTGGGATGTGCTGTGGGACGCATGCCAGGAGACGGACACGATCGTGAACATGCATATCGGCTCGTCCTCGTCGATGCCGACCACGTCGCCTGATGCTCCGCTCGCGGTGTCGATGTCGCTCAATGCGCAAAATGCGCAAGGCTCGGTCAACGACTGGGTTTGGTCCAAGTCGCTCGAGCGCTTCCCAACCCTCAAGATCGCCTATGCCGAGAGCCAGGTCGGGTGGATGCCGTTCCAACTCGAACGCATGGACACGGTCTGGCACGAAGGCGATGTGGGCGTCGAGCTCGCGAATCCGCCCAGCACTTATGTCAAGGGTCGAGTGTTCGGCTGCATCTTCGACGACCTACACGGGTTGAAGTGTCGCGACGTGATCGGCCTCGACAACATCTTGTTCGAAGTCGACTATCCGCACAGCAACGGCTCGTGGCCCAACTCGCGAGCGATCGCTTCTGATCTGTTCGCCAAAGCCGGCATGAACGCCCACGAGTGCTATCGCCTGGTGCGGGGCAACGCGATCGACTGCTACGGCTTGCAACGCTTCGGCATCACGCACTGACAAAACGAGGAGAAGTCACATGCTCGACCATCTCATCCGTGGCGCATCGATCGTCGACGGCACCGGCGCACCCGCGACTACCGGCGACGTCGGCATTCGCGACGGCAAGATCGCGTCGGTCGGCAAAGTGGACGAGTCGGCGCGAGAGACGATCGACGCCGGCGGGCTCGTTCTCACGCCCGGCTTCATCGACCCCCACACGCACTATGACGCGCAGCTCTGGTGGGATCCCTACGCGACGCCCTCCAACGTGCACGGCGTCACGACGGTGCTCGCCGGCAACTGTGGCTTCACGCTCGCGCCGACGAAGCCGGCCGACATCGACTACATGTGCTCGATGCTGTCCAAGGTCGAAGGCATGTCGCTCGCCGCGCTCAAGGCCGGCATCGATTGGAAGTGGGAGACCTTCGGCGAGTTCCTCGACGGTCTCGACGGGGGCCTCGGTGTCAACGCCGGGTTCCTCGTGGGCCACTGCGCGGTCCGCCACTACGTGATGGGCGACGCCGCGCTCGAGCGCGACGCCACGCCCGACGAGATGGCAGCGATGGTCAAGGTGCTCAAGCAGTCGATCGAGGCCGGCGGTCTCGGGTTCTCGACCACCCGCTCGCCTACGCATTCCGACACCGACAACCGTCCGGTCGCGTCGCGGGTCGGTCCCGACTCCGAGGTGATCGAGTTGTGCCGCGCCGTGGGCGAGCATCCGGGCACCACCCTCGAAGCCATCGTCGAAGGATGCAACTACGGCTTCAGCGACCTCGAGATCGACACGCTGATCGCGATGTCGGCCGCGGCACGCCGGCCCGTCAACTGGAACGTGTTGACCGTCGACTCCAAGGCGCGCGAGCGGGCCATGCGCCAACTCGAACCGTCACGGCGCAGTGCCGCCAACGGCGCGCGGGTCGTCGCGCTGACCATGCCGACACTCGTGCCGATGAACATGAGCTTGCGCAACTTCTGCGCGCTGTTCCAACTGCCCCAGTGGTCGACGGTATTCAACCTGCCGATCCCCGAGCGCATCGAAAAGTTGCGTGATCCGTCGGTGCGATCGTGGTTGCTGGCCCAGTCCAAGCTGCCCGAAGCGGGCGTGTTCGCCCGGCTGGCCGACTTCGGCAACTACGTCGTCGGCGACACGTTCTCCGAGGCCAACGCCGGACGCAAGGGCCGCGTCGTCGCGGACATCGCGCGCGAGCAGGGCAAGGATCCCTTCGACATGTTCGTCGAGATCGCGCTCAACGACGAGCTCAAGACGGTGTGGTGGCCGACGCCCACCGACAACGATGCCGCGAGCTGGGAGTTGCGCCGCCAGATCTGGGAAACCGACGGCACGCTCATCGGCGGATCCGACGCCGGCGCGCACCTCGACCGCATGTGCGGTTCGCAATACACGACGGCGTTTCTCGAGGACACGTTGCGCGGCCGCAAGCTGCTCTCGCTCGAACGTGCCGTGCAACTCATCACCGACGCGCCGGCCCGGCTCTTCGGGCTTCGCGGCCGCGGCCGCATCGCCCTTGGCTGGCAAGCCGACGTCGTGCTGCTCGACCCCGCAACCGTCGGTGCGCAGCAGGCCTATCTCGCGCACGACCTGCCGGCCGGCGCGTTGCGGTTGAAGGCCGAAGCCACGGGCATCGAGCGGGTGTTCGTGAACGGTGTCGAGACCGTGCGCGCCGGTGCCACGAGCGGCAACCTGCCCGGCATCGTGTTGCGCTCCGGCCGCGACACCGACACGGTGGCCACGGCCTGAACTATGGACGGACCGATGCGCGGGGTCCGCGTGGTCGAGCTCGCACAATGGATCTCCGCTCCGGCAACGGCGGCCATCCTCGCCGATTGGGGCGCGGAGATCCTGAAGGTCGAGCCGATCAACGGAGATCCCTTCCGGTGGATCTTCACGACAGGCGCCTCGGACAGCGTCAACGTGCTCTTCGAGCTCGACAACCGCGGCAAGCGCAGCCTTGCGATCGACGTGAGCCGCGACGAAGGCCGCGAATTGCTGGTCGAGTTGATCAACGATGCCGACGTCTTCTTGACGAACATGCGGCCGCAGTGGCTCGAGAAATGTCGCATCGACTACGACACGCTGTCGGCGCAGTGCCCGCGGCTGATCTACGCCTCGATCACCGGGTACGGCAGCAGCGGTGAGCAACGCGACCGTCAGAGCTACGACATCGGTGGATTCTGGGCTCGTTCGGGATTGGCGTTCGCACACACCGTCGAGGGTCAGGCGCCGCCGACCCTGCGCGGGGCGTGCGGTGACCACACCACGGGGATGACGCTGACCGCCGGTGTTGCCGCAGCGCTCTTCGAACGCGAACGCACCGGTAGGGGCCAGCACGTGACCACGTCGCTGATGCGCACCGGGATGTACATCCTCGGCCAGGACATCACGATGTCGCTGCGCCTCGGCGGCTCGTTGCCCATGGGCGGCGCCCGCGAAGATGCGGGCAACCCGATGATGAACAGCTATTGCGATCGCGATGGCAAGTGGTTCTGGTTGTTGGGACTACAGCCCGATCGCATGTGGCCCTCCGCAGCGCGGGCTGTGGATCGCCCCGAATGGCTCGAAGACGATCGGTTCAACTCGTTGCCGTCGCGTCGCCAGCACGCACGCGAACTGGTGCAGTTGCTCGACGAGATCTTCGCCACGAAGACACGCGACGAGTGGGCCGAGATCTTCACGCGCGAAGACGTGTGGTGGGAGCCGGTGATGTCACCCCACGAGGTGGTCGCGGATCCCCAGGTTGCGGCCGCGGGGGCATGGATCCAGGCGCCGGCAGCCGATGGGGTGGTCACGATGCTCAACACGCCGATCGACTTCTCTCACAGCACGGTCGAGCCCGCGCTACCCTGCCCGCAGTTGGGCGAACACACCGACGACGTGTTGCTCGAACGGGGCTATGACTGGGAGCGCATCGTCGAGCTCAAAGTTGCCGGAATCGTTCTATGAGACAAGAACAGCGGGAGTCGAAGAGTTGAGCGCTGGCTGAACTTCGCTTGGGTCATCGGGCCAGGGTAGACCTACGATCCGCCGGGACGAGTAGGGGAGGATCCATGCAAGCAGCGGTTCTGCGTTCGAGTCCCGGGCGTCTCGAGATCGAAGACGTAGCGGTCGACAAGCCGGCGTCGCGCGAAGTGCTGGTGCGCACCGCGCACGCCGGGCTCTGCCACAGCGACCTGCACTTCATGGACGGCGTGTGGCAGGTCGGTGGCGCATCGGTGATGGGCCACGAAGGCGCGGGCATCGTCGAAGCAGTGGGCAGCGACGTCACGCATGTCAAGCCGGGCGACCATGTGATCACATGCCTGTCTATTTTCTGCGGCCAGTGCAAGTTCTGCCTCAGCGGTCGCCCCCACCTGTGCTCCAATCGCAACCTCGTCGTCGCCCGCGACACGCCTGCGTTGCGCGACGGCAAAGGGCAGGCTCTGTCGCCGTTCGCGTCGCTCGGATGCTTTGCCGAGCAGATGTTGGTGCACGAGCATGCGGTCGTGAAGATCCGCGAGGACATGCCGCTCGATACCGCGGCGCTGATCGGTTGCGGTGTGACCACCGGGTTGGGTGCGGTCATCCGCACCGCGGCGGTCAAACCCGGTTCGTCGGTGGCGGTCATCGGCTGCGGCGGTATCGGTCTCGCGGCGGTGCAGGGTGCGCGGCTGATGAGCGCGGCGCCGATCGTGGCGGTCGACGTGTCCGCCGAGAAGCTCGCAAACGCGCAACGCCTCGGTGCGACCCACGTCGTCAACGCGCTCGAGGTCGACGCCGTGCAGGCCGTGAAAGAACTGACGGGCGGCGGCGTCGACTACTCGTTCGAAGCCATCGGCACCAAGAAGACGGCAGAGCAGGCGTTCGCCATGCTGGCCCGCGGCGGCACGGCCACCGTGATCGGCATGGTGCCGATGGGCGTCTCCCTCGACATTCCCGGCGCCGAATTGTTCATGAACGAGAAGACTCTCCAGGGTTCTTTGATGGGATCCAACCAGTTCCGCACCGACATGCCGTGGTTCATCGAGCTCTATCTCGACGGGCGACTCAAGCTCGACGAGATGGTCAGCGCGCACCGCCCGCTCGACGAGATCAACGAGGGCTACGACGCCATGCGCGGAGGTATCGGTACCCGTACCGTTATCGACTTCGAGCGGTGACCAAGACCGACTGGAACCCGGTGCTGCGCGCCGAGCTGGCCAAGCCGTACTGGGAGCCATTGCAGAAGTTCGTCGCCGAGGAACGGATTCAGCACACGGTCTATCCGCCCGTCGACGAAGTGTTCTCGGCCCTCTATCTGACGCCGTTCGCCGATGTGAAGGTGTTGATCTTGGGCCAAGATCCCTATCACGGTCCGCGCCAGGCCCACGGTCTGTGCTTTTCGGTGCGGCCCGGCATCGAACGCCCACCGTCGTTGGTCAACATCTTCAAGGAACTGCAAGAGGATCTCGGACTGAAGCCGCCGAACCACGGATGCCTCGAGGGCTGGGCGCAACAGGGCGTGTTGCTCTTGAACGCAGTGCTCACCGTGCGGGCCAACACCGCCAACTCGCACCAGGGCAAGGGTTGGGAACAGTTCACCGACGGGATCATCCGCACCGTCAACGACAAGTCGGACACCGTGGTGTTCATCCTGTGGGGTGCGTACGCCCGCAAGAAGCGGGCGTTGATCGACACCGCGCGCCATGTGGTGATCGAATCCGCGCACCCTTCACCGCTGTCGGCCCACAACGGCTTCTTCGGCAGCCGCCCGTTCTCGCGCGCGAACGCGGCGCTCATCGAAGCCGGTCGTGATCCCGTCGACTGGCTCCTGCCCGACCGCTAGATGGCGTCTACCCCGGGCCTTTCCATTTTCTGTCCAGTGTCACCGAAGTCCGTCAATCCGATTGCGATGGCGACGAACAGCAGCGCGGCGCGATGCGGTCGGCCGACCCATCGACGGTTGGACCCGAACTGGTCGCCTGCCGACCGATCCGCGCCCACCCAGTGAACAGAAGGAGTGCAACCGCGGCAACGAGTGCGAGCAGTTGTGCAGTCGGTGTGGTTCGTACTCCGAGAAGAGAGAGCAACTCGCTGACGGCGAACAACCACGAAATCGAGAGGGGATGGCCTACGGCGAACAACAGCTAACTGGCAAAGCCCGGAGGTACGGCGAATCCGCCGAGACCGCGCTCGATCAGCACGGTGTCGATGCGCGACGCCACGTCGAGCGCGACGCGGTCGTTGCCCCAGGCGGCGATCACCTGCATGCCCACCGGCAGCCCGTCGCCGGCGCGCCCGACGGGGATCACGACCGAAGGCAACCCGAGCACGTTGATCGGGCCGGTCCACCCGATGGTCTCCGTGCCGGCGACGTCGACCCCGTTGACGGAGATGCGGCGAAGGGCGATGGGTCGTGGATCGTGGCGCGGCGCGGTGGTCGGCGCAACCGGCCACAACATGACGTCGTGGTGCTCGAACCATGCAGCCCATGCGGCGCGCAGCGCGATGCGTTCGGGACTGCCGAAAGCTTCGGGGCCCCTGAGACCGTGCGCGATGACGGACCCGACGAGCGCGCGTGCGTCGCGCAGACTTGCCGCGGGTCTCGATGAGTTCATCCGCGCACCGGCATCGGTGGTCGCATCCGCAGCGCGTTGCAGGCGATCGAGCACTTGCGCGTCGACGGGACACGCGTCGTCGTCCAGCCAGGCCCCGATGCGATAGTCCGTCAGCGACGAACGGGGCTCCGCGCCGAGGCCCGGATGAAATGCGATCACGTGGTAGGCCATCACGAGGTCGTCGACGCTGCGCGCGAGCGGACCGAAGTGATTGGCGTCGATGTCGTATCGTGCCTCGCCGACGCGATCGATGTAGCCGCGCTGCGACACCGCGCCGAAGGTGGGTTTGAACCCGTAGACGCCACAGAAGTGCGCCGGAAGACGGATCGACCCGCCCAGGTCGGTGCCGATCTCGAGCGAGGTGAAACCGGCGCTGATCGCCGCCGCGGCGCCGCCGGAAGAACCACCCGGCACGTGGTGCGGTTGCCATGGGTTACCGGTCGTGCCGAAGACTTCGTTCGTCGTGACGTAGTCGAGTGACCACTTGGGCGCGTTGGTCTTGCCGAACACGATCGCGCCCGCGTTGCGCAACCGAGCCACCACTGGCGCGGAGCGCGTGGGTACGTAGTCGCTCAACTCGGTCGCACCACCGGTGCTGCGGATGCCGGCGACCGCGAGCGCGTCTTTCGTGGTGATCGGAACACCATGGAGCGGCCCCCACGACACACCGCGTGCGGTGGCGTCATCGGCCGCCTGCGCGCGCCGGCGCGCGGTGTCGACATCGAGGGTGACGACTGCGTTGATCGACGGATTGAGCCGTTCGATACGTTCGAGATAGCCGTCGAGCAGCTCGCGACTGGATGCCTGCTTGGTGCGCAGCAGCGCCGATTGCTCGGCGGCCGACTGGAACACGAGCGGTCGCGTCACAAGATCCATCCGGGCGCGCCCATCGCCGGCAAGTAGTCGACAAGGGTGAACTCGAAACCGGCACGCTTGGCATAGAGCTCATCGACGATGGTGTCGCCGATGTGGTGATAGCGCTCACACTCGAACTTGGCCCGGATCTCGTGCAGATGATGCTTGTGGCTGACGAAGTCGACGGTGATGTTGTTGTTGTCCCACAGCTGCTGCTGGTCGCGGCGGGTGCGGTCGGACGCGCTGCCGATGACGTAACCCAACGCCCGGGCGCGATGCACCATCGCGAAGGTGACGGGGCCCGGTGGGTCTCCGACTTCGAGAGTGCCGTCGATATCGAAGCTCACGAGGATCATGCCCGCCCGACCATACCGGTGCCCTCCGCCAACCGACAACAAAGCGCAGGCCGTGCTACAACAACGCTCCGCAGACGTTCGAGGGGAGCTCGTGTGCCCGACAAGCCAGCGCTGGTCTATCCGCCGACGTTTTGGGCCCTCGTGGAGCAGGCCGCGTCGAGCGAGCCCGACGGGGTCATCCTCTGCGACGACCGCGGCCGCCGGCTGACCAACCGCAACTTCCAAAACGCCTGCGAGGCAACGGCCGCGGCGCTGAGCGCAATGGGCGTCGGCCCGGGCTCGGCGGTCAGCTGGCAATTGCCGACCGTGCTCGAGGCCCTGGTCGTCAAAGGTGCGCTGTCGCGCCTTGGGGCGCTACAGAACCCGATCATCCCGATCCTGCGCCGCCGCGAGGTGGCGTTCATCACGACGCAGACCAAGGCCGAGATGTTGATCGTGCCCGGGGTCTGGCGGGGTTTCGACTACACCGCGATGGCCGACGACGTGGCGGCCGAGGTCGGCTTCGCCGTGCTGACCGTGCACGGCGACGACCCGCCGAATTCGTTCGGTTTGGCGCTGCCCGTGGGCGACCCGACCACGCTGCCCCTGCCGCCGGCGCATCTCGCGCCGCCCGACCTGCCCGTACGGTGGATCTACTACTCGTCGGGCACGACGTCTGACCCCAAAGGTGGTCGCCACACCGACCAGAGCGTCATGGCGGGGGCCAGTGGTGTGCTCGGCAGCATGGGTGTGCGGGCCGACGACGTCGTGCCGATGCCGTTCCCCATTGCCCACATCGGTGGCATCTGCATGCTCACTACGGCGCTGATGTCGCGCTGCACCGCGTTGCTGGTCGAAACGTTCGACGCGGAGCGCAGTCCACTCTTGTTCGCCGAACATGGGGCGTCGTTGCTGGGGTCGGCCGTGCCGTTCTTCCACGCCTACCTCGCGGCACAGCGCAAGCACGGCCCAGAAAAGCTGTACCCGCGCATCCGCGCCTGCATCAGCGGCGGCGCGCCCAAACCGCCCGAGATGCACTACGAGATCCAGCGCGAGCTCGGCGGGAGGGGCATCGTCTCGAGCTGGGGTCTCACCGAGTTTCCCATCGCGACGTACTGCACGTTCGACGACAGCGACGAGATGCTGGCGACGACCGAGGGGCGCGCCTCTCCCGGCGTCGACATACGCGTCGTGGACTTCGACGGACGCGAACGCGGGCCTGGGGAAGAAGGTGAGCTGCGGGTCAAAGGCCCCCAGATGATCCGGGGCTACGTCGACGCCAGCCTCGACGCCGACGCGTTCGACTCGAAGGGTTACTTCCGCACCGGCGATCTCGGTGTCGTCGAGCCGTCGGGCCACGTCCGTATCACCGGCAGGTCGAAAGACGTCATCATCCGTAACGCCGAGAACATCTCCGCGCAAGAGATCGAGAACGTGCTCTACACCCACCCGGGCATCGCCGACGTCGCAGTGATCGGGCTGCCCGATGCAAAGACGGGCGAACGCTGCTGCGCGGTCATCGTTCTCGCCGAGGGCGTGTCGTCGCTCACGATCGTCGACCTCGCGCAGCATTGCGCCGACAACGGCCTCGCGAAGCAGAAAGTGCCCGAGCAGGTCGAGTTCGTGGACGTGCTACCGCGCAATGCAATGGGCAAGATCCTCAAACAAGAACTTCGCGCAAACTACCGCAGCACGCGCTGACGAGACTGGAGCCGGCTATGGGACAGTTCGACGGAAAGGTTGCAATCGTCACCGGCGCGTCCTCTGGCATCGGGCGTGCGTCGGTGCAGTTGTTCGCACAACACGGCGCCGCGGTCATCGCGAGTGACGTCGATGACGCGGGCGGTGAAGCGACCGTTGCGCAGGCGCGCGCCGCAGGCGGCGAGGCGACGTTCGTGCACACCGACGTGTCGTCACCCGAGCAGGTCGAAGCGATGGTGACCGCCGCGATCCGCAACTACGGTCGGCTCGACTTCGCGCACAACAACGCCGGTATCCCCGGCGCAGGCGCGACGGTGCCCGACACGGCGATCGACGACTGGCGACGTGCGATCGACGTGATGCTCACCGGCGTGTTCCTCGGAATGAAATACGAGATCCCGCGCATCCTCGAGCACGGCTCAGGTGGGGCGATCGTCAACACCGCGTCGGGCGCGGGCCTGATTGGCTTCCCCGGCATGTGTGGCTACGTCGCGTCGAAGCACGGCGTGATCGGCCTGACGAAAACGGCCGCCCTCGAATTCGGATCGCAGGGCATCCGCATCAACGCCATCTGTCCCGGCACCGCTCGTACCGGCATGGTCGAGGCCTGGATGGGCGACGACGCGGCGCTCGAAGCACAGGTGGTTGCCTTGCATCCGATCGGACGCATCGCCGAGCCCATCGAGATCGCGCAGGCGGCGATCTGGCTGTGCAGCGACGCCGCCAGCTTCATGATCGGTGCGGTGATCCCCGTCGACGGCGGCTACACCGCGCAGTAGGAAAAACCTGAGCGCCGGTGTGATGAGCGCTTGCGCGAAGAACGGGCAAGCTACGCCATCATTCGGGGCGTTCCGCAAGCTTCAGGCCATGATGTAGAAGGGATCGCCGTAGGAGATCATCGTGGGGAAGTACTCGGCGATGTGCATCGGGATGCGGATGCAGCCGTGGGACGCGCCGACATCGGGCACGTTGGGGCTGCCGTGCACCGCGTATGCCGGCCAGAAGTACACCGAGTTGAACATGGCGCCGAGTGGCCCCTCTTCCCATCCATCGATCTTCATCATGGCGGTGAAGTCGCCGACGGGGGTCTTCGCGTCGCCGCAGACGCCGTTCTCGCAGAAGGGGATCTCGGACCCGGACGAGATGTGAGTGACCAGCAGCGGCGCGCCGTCCCTGTACAGCACGAGCAGCTTGCGACTGATGCTCACCTCGACGCGGTTGGGCGGACCTTCGGGGCGCATCGGCTCGATCTTCTTGGGGTTTTCGAACGCGGCCAACGTGAGTGGCCCGACGTCGCCGTCGCCCTCGAGGTCGTTGACCCGCTGGAACGCTCGGACCGCGGCCTGCACCGCCGGCCCGTACTTGCCGTCGATCTCGCCGGGGTCATAGCCACTGTCCTTCAGGCGTTGTTGCACCTGCTCGACGAGCAGGCCCCTGTCGCCCGGCTTTATCAGGACCTTGGTCTCTTGCACCGGAGCCACGGTGGTGGTCGGCGCGATCAGCGGGGTCGTCGTCGAGGGCACGATGAAGTTGCGCACTGTGGTCGTCGGCGCGCCGGCGATGCTCGTTGTCGTCGGCGACGACAACGACGTGGGCCCGAACGACGTGAGCTCGCCGGTATCGCTTGGCCCGCAACTGACCAGACCGACGCCCAGGGCCACGCCGGACACGAGCATCACGGCAACCGAAGTGGCTTTGCGCACAAGTACCTCAGGGCGGGGTAAGCAGTACCAGGGAGAGTGTGGGGTTGCGAGCGGCGAATCGCAACCCCAGTGCCAGTTGGACGTATCGTTCCGGCGATCTGTTCCCAAAATGTACGGGAATTACTCGCGACGGGTGAGGAGAGCGGAAAATGGCGACCGACCTGCGCAGCCGTCCGGAGAACCTCGACATCTACGACCCTGATCGCTACGTCGGGGGTGTGCCCCATGACGTGTTCGACTACTTGCGCGTTCACCAGCCGGTTTTCTGGCAGGACATGCCCGACGGCCCTGGGTACTGGGCGGTGCTCAAGCATGCCGACGTGGTCGAAGTTGCCCGCCAGCCCAATTTGTATTCCGCGAGTGAGGGTGGGGTCGTGCTCGAGGACCTCGCGCCGGAACAGTTGGCCATGATGCGCAACATGTTGCTGGCGATGGACCCACCGCGGCACACGGGATATCGCCAGCCCCTGGCCGCGAGCTTCAAGGCGCGGGTGATCGGCAAGCTCGAGACCCGCGTGCGGGCGATCGTGACCACGATCCTCGATCAGGCACAGCAAGCCGGTGAAGTCGAATTCGTTCATGACGTCACGTCGTTCCTGCCGTCGCAGATCGTCGGCGAACTCATGGGCTTGCCGAAGGAGGACCTGCCGCAGATCAACCGGTGGGCCGAGATGAACACGAGCGGGCAGGATCCCGATCTCAATGCCGAAAGTTATGCCGACCCGCAGAACGCGTCGCGTGACATGGCGATCTATGCAACGGGATGGGCCGCAACAAGGCGGCAGGAAGCACCACGTGAAGATCTGACGTCGCTCATCCTCGGTAGCGAGTTCAACGGGCGCTACATGACCGACGCCGATTTCGGCAGCTTCTTCGTGCAGTTGGTCACCGCGGGCAACGACACCACCAAGACGATGCTCTCGTCGGGCCTCGAGGCGCTGCTCGATCATCCGGACCAGCTCGACGCGCTGCGTCGCGACCATGCACTCATCGCCGGCGCCGTCGAGGAGATCTTGCGCTATGCCAATCCGTTGCACTACTTCCGGCGCACCGCGACCGCGGATGTGACGCTGCGCGGTGTCGACATCAAGGCAGGCGACAAGGTCGCGATGTACTACTCGTCGGCCAACCGCGACGAAGACGTGTTCGCCGATCCGCACCGCTTCGACATCCGACGCCAACCGAACCCCCATCTCTCGTTCGGCATCGCGACGCATTTCTGCCTCGGAGTACATCTCGCACGGCTCGAAGGCAGGGTGTTCTTCGAAGAGCTACTGGCTCGGTTCGCCACGATCGACATGACGG
Organism: Acidimicrobiales bacterium; assembly: GCA_035525225.1. Classification (GTDB taxonomy): domain Bacteria; phylum Actinomycetota; class Acidimicrobiia; order Acidimicrobiales; family WLNW01; genus DATLFA01. Next base: position 27,337 of record DATLFA010000006.1, on the reverse strand, counting down.
CGCCCCCCGTGCGTACGCGCTCGAACCTCAACAATGCACTCAAGTCGATGCCGGTACGGCTCACGTCGCGATGACCGACCGTCTCATGCTCGTCGAACGGATGCGCCGCTTCGGCAACACCATCTTCGGAGAGATGTCGGCGCTGGCCGTCGCCACCGACTCGATCAACCTCGGCCAAGGTTTCCCCGACACCGATGGCCCGGCCGAGGTCATCGAGGCGGCGGTGGCGGCGATGCGCGCCGGCCACAATCAGTATCCGCCTGCAACAGGTATCGAGCCGTTGCGGCGCGCCATCGCGAACCATCAACGAAGGTTCTACGGCCTGACCTACGACGCGGACAGCGAAGTGCTGGTGACGGCCGGCGCGACCGAAGCGATCGCGGCGACGGTGCTCGCCCTGTGCGAGACGGGTGACGAAGTGATCGCGTTCGAGCCGATGTACGACTCTTACAGCGCGTGCATCGCGATGGCCGGTGCGGTCGTCCGTCCGGTCACGTTGCGGCCACCGATCGACGCGGGCGGTGTCGGCGAGCACGCTCGCTTCACGTTCGACCTCGACGAGTTGCGGGCTGCCATCACACCGCGAACGAAGCTGATACTGCTCAACACGCCCCACAACCCGACGGGCAAGGTCTTCACCGTCGACGAGTTGCGCGCCATCGCAGATCTGGCCATCGAGCACGATCTGATCGTGATGACCGACGAGGTCTACGAGCACCTCACCTTCGGCGTCGAGCACGTACCCTTGGCCACGCTTGCCGGCATGCGCGAGCGGACAATTGTCGTGTCGTCGTCGGGCAAAGCGTTCTCGTTCACCGGATGGAAGATCGGCTGGGTCTGCGCGCCGCCGGGGCTCGTGCAGGCCGTGCGGACCGTCAAGCAGTTCTTGACGTATGTGAACGGCGCGCCGTTCCAGCACGCCGTTGCCACCGCGTTGGCCATGGACGATGCCTACTACGTCGGTTTCGCACGAGGCTTGCAGAACAAACGAGATCTGCTGCTCGACGGCTTACGGTCTGCCGGATTCACTGCGTACGTTCCCGACGGCACGTACTTCATCACGACCGACATCGCGCCGTTCGGCGAGTCCGACGGCATGGCGTTCTGCCGGGCATTGCCCGAACGCGTCGGTGTCGTGGCGATCCCGAACGTGGTGTTCTACGAGAACCCCGCGCGAGGTGGGTCCTCGGTTCGCTTCGCGTTCTGCAAACGCGACGAGGTGCTCATCGAAGCAGCGGCGCGCCTGCGGAAACTTCGTCAGCTGGTGGTGAAGTAGCCCGCGACATCGATCAGGACATGCGCCGATCCGCCGAACGAGAACACGCTCGATTGCCCGTTGGAACCGAGCGTGAGGAACGAGAGATTGGCGCGGTCCTGAGCGGGCACGAAGTTGACCGTGGACGTGTCGGGTTGCGGGGTACCGGACGGGAACGTGGTCAGGTAGCCGCCACCGGTCGGGGCAACGGCGGCCACATTGGCGATCACCGCGGTGACCTCCGCCGAGTTGGGCACGGTCCCCAACCCACGCAACACAAATGACCGTGTTTCGGTCGGGCCGAGCATGGGCGGCTGCGCGCTGCGGGTGTCGACGAGGCGCGTCGGTGTGATGGCGCGATAGACCGCGCCCGCGGGAGCGCCCGGACCGCCGCCGTCGAACCAACCGAGCAGGTCGACGATCACGTTGGCGGTGCCCGCCTCGAGGTAGATGCTGATGCTGCCATCGTCGCCGACGCCGACCACGACGAGGTTCGCCGCAGCCGCGCCCGGCGGGAAGTTGACGTTCGACGCGTTGGGTCGTGCCTGGCCCTTGGGCCACACCGTGAAGTAGCTCGCGGCGGTCGTCTCGGCGGCGGTGACGTTGAGCACGACCGCCGCGGCATGCGTCGGGTCGACGTCGCCGCCGGTGACCTCGAGGTTGACGGTGGTGTTCGGTCCGAGCTTGGTCGAGCCTCCGAGGCCGTCGCGGGTGTTCATGATCCGACTCGGGCTGAGGGCGTGGTACGCGCCTTTGTCGACGAAGGTGCCGCTGGCATCGGCGAACCATCCGGCGATGTCGAAGATCACGAACGGCGAGCCCGCACTCGCGAAGACCTCGACGAGCCCGTGCACGGGAACGGTGATGGTGATGGTATTCGGGATCACCTGCCCGGCGGAGTAGTTGATGTTCGAGTTGATCTGCGGCGAGGCGAAGGTATCGAGGTCGTACGGGCGGATCGACAGGAATCCGCCCGACAGTGCACCGACGACGGTGATGTTGAGGACCACCGCCGCAACTCCCACATTGGGCACGCCGGCTGCGCTGACGAGGGGCTCTTGCGGGAACGTGAGGCCCGTGGGACCGGGTTCGAAGCCGGTGATCTTCGAGACGTACGAGCGGCCCGGTGCCAGGCGCCCCGGTCGGACGGTGGTTCTCGACGGCGTTGTCGGCACATCGGTGATCGAGCCGATGTCCCAGATCGAACCGGGAGGCGAATCGCGCGTGTCGACCACGCGCACCGGTCGGGTGAGCGAGTGATACGCGCCCGCGCCGGCCGTGCCCGTGCTGGCGTTGACGGCGAAGACGGGGTGGTTCGCCGTGTTCCAGTGGGTCGTCAGGTAGCTGCCGGGCGCCGGGTTGGTGTGGAAGTAGTCGTCGTTGTTGCAGTCGAAGCGCCGGTTGTTGCCAACGCTCGCACAGGTCACGGTGGTCGGTACGCCCGACTCGTCGACGTAGCACATCAGGTCCCACTCGTCGGTGCAGTGGCCGGCGCCGTTGCTGTGCGGCGCCGAAAGTTGGACCGCCCCCACATTGTGCCCGAGCTCATGGGTCGTGGAGCTGGCCCAGCACGGATAGTCCACTCGGCTGTAGCGGGCGCCATAGCTGTTGGGGTTCATCGAGCTCGGGGTGTCGACGGTTTTCAGGTTGCCGATGCCGCAGAGCACACTCGACTCGACCAACATGAGATAGATGCGGTCCGAGCGGTAGTGGCCCAACCCCACCATCTCCGCTTGGTTCATCGGAAACGCCTTCTTGTCGTCGGTCTCCGCCGCGCTCGTCAGTTCGACCTGGAGGATCTCGAGGTCGCAGCTCTCGTTGGTCACCCACCGCACATGACGCTCGCCGCCGGTTTGCTGGGCACTCAGCGATACCTCGGTCTCGACCTGCGCCGCGAGTGTCTTGATCTCGGCGAGACGCGCATCGACGCCGCCGGGCGGGGTCAAACCCGGCGGACGCACGTACACGACCTGCACGCGCATGCCGGAGACACCGTCGCCGTAGCACTCGATCCCGGCGGTCGACTGGGGGACGAGCGGCGGGTACGACTCGAGCGGTAGCCCGAGCACGAGGTCTGGCGGATTGTCCGGGCCGTGGTCGCACAGCTCGAGGGCAGCGCCGGCCGGCGTCGGGATCGAATAGCAGTTGACCGCTTCGGCCGCGGGCACCGCGTCGGGCGTCGCGGTGCCCGCAGGATTCGCGGTGAAGGCCAAGCCCATGGCGGTGAGCGCGCCGACGAACAGTGCAATGAGCGACCGGCGCACGGCGTAACCCTCCTCGAAGTTCACGCGCACAGTAATTGAGCGAAGGGCGTGAACGGAAATGCCGCAATCTCAACGGGCGGGGACGTCGAGGTGGTAGAGCTTGGCCGCGTTGTCGCAGAGGATCTTGCGTTGGGTCTCTTCGGGCTGCGCGCCGAGTGATTCGGCGATCCGTTCGCGGATGTTGCCGTACAGGCACGTCGGGTGCGGGAAGTCGGTCTCGAACAACACGTTGTCGACGGGGATGGTGTCGAACATGTGCGTCGGTGCGTACTGCTCGAACCAGAAGCAGCTGTACACCTGGCGCGCGAAGTACTCCGACGGCATGAGGTCCCACTGGCTGGTGCGGTCTTTGCGTCCTTCGAGGTAGCTGTAGTCGACGGCCTCGAGCACGAAGGGGATGAAGCCGATGCCCGACTCGACGGAGACGAATTTGAGGTCGGGAAAGCGCGGGAGCACGCCGCTCGTCAACAGATCGGCAATTTGCTTGCCGTTGCCGAGGAAGAGCGAGACCGAGGAATACGCGTAGGTCGACGCCGTGCCGTGCGCGGCGATGCGGTCGGGTGTGAACGTCGAGGCCGGGTCACCCGACCCGATGTGGAAGTGGATCGGCAACTGCGCCTCTTGCGCCAGCGACCACAACGGATCCCAGTGATGGTCACCGAGATGCGGCAGGCCGAAGCGCGAAGGTTCGCCGGTGAACAACACGCCTTTGTGCCCGGCCGCGATGCCGCGCTCGACTTCGGCCACTGTTGCGTCGATGTCCCAGAACGGCGTCGAGATGACCGTGACGTAGCGCCGCGGATCGACGGACACCCAATCGCGCAACCAGTCGTTGTACGCCCGCACACAGATCAACTTGAGGTCGTCGTCTTTGATGTGCAGGAACCGTTGGCTACCGAACCCCGCCACGTTGGGATAGATCACCTGTGCCCAGATGCCGTTGGCGTCCATGTACTCGATGCGCGCCGCGGCGTCGTACGACGCGCGATGGCATTCGTCGAGGGTCGAAGGCGAGTTCGGGAACACGTCGTGCCAACCCGCCATCGCGGTGACGCCGACGGTGTAGAAGCGTTCGCCTTCGAGTGACCACACGTCTTGGCCCTCCGCGTTGCGCTCGAACTTCGGCACCGATTCGCGATAGCGGTGGGGTACGCGCGCACTCCACACGTCGGGGGGTTCGGTGACGTGGGTGTCGCTGTCGACGATCCACGTGTGGTCGAGAATTGGCGCGGTCGATTTGCCCATGCACAACCGTATCGCTGGCCGTGCCCATTGGGCCGTTCGGTTCATTTGCGGCGCGCTGTGGCCGTTGCCAGGTGCTTTGGCTCAATTGGTGCGCGGGCACCGTCGATAGTCAGTACACGGTGGGCAAGCACTTCCCCCCAAGGCACCCACCGGTCATTCCCGGAGGTATCGAACCCCCAATCGATGCCACGGCAAGCGGACGGCACGTCCCCGCTCTCCCCCCAGGGCGGGGCGTGTGCCGTTTTGGGGCCTTTCCCTGGTGCGAGGCCGGGGCGCCACCGCTCGCGTGTTGTCGCGAGATACCTTGGCAGGCGCTGTGCGTCCCCTGCTCCTACTGATCCGCTTCATTGCCATCGTCGTGGCCGGGTCGGTCTTCATGGCGGCAGGCGGTGTCGTGATCGCCCCCCGCGTGGCCGATGTATTCACTGCCAACTCTTCGATACCGAAGGAGATCAGCCTCGACAAGCTCGCCGCGACATCACTGGTCTTCGACGCCGGTGGCGGCTACCTCGGCCAGCTGAAGGGAGAGATCAACCGCAAGCCCGTCGAGTTGCAGTACGTGTCGGACAAGGCGGTCAAGGCCGTCCTCGCTGTCGAGGACAACGACTTCTACGAGCACAACGGGGTCAACGCCCGCGCGATTACCAGGGCGTTGCTGCGGAACGTGGCCGCCGGTGGTGTGCAGCAGGGTGGCTCGACGATCACCCAACAACTCGTGAAGCTCTCGGTGCTCGACGACGCCAGTCGCGACTTCCTCAACCGCAAAGTGCCCGAAGCGGTGCTGGCATTACGCCTCGAGGAGAAGATGACGAAGGACGAGATTCTCGAGGCGTATCTCAACACGGTGTACTTCGGAGGCGGCGCGTACGGCATACAAGCCGCGGCCGAGACGTACTTCAACAAGTTCGCCGGCGATCTCGATTGGCCCGAGAGTGCGCTCCTGGCCTCGATGATCAACAACCCGAACCGCAACGACCCGACGATCAACCCCGAACGCGCCATCCAGCAGCGCTCGTTGGCGCTGCGCCGCTTGGCCGACACCAACTACATCACCGAAGAGCAGAAACGCGAGTTCGAGTTGGTGAAGCTGCCGGATCGTCGCTACGAGCCGGTGGCGCCGCGCGACAAGCTCGAAGATGGCTACTTCCTCGAAGAAGTGAAGCAGGCGCTGTTCAACGGTTCGGCGCTCGGCAATACGTTCGATGAGCGCCGGGATGCGTTGTTCACCGGCGGGTTGCGCATCTACACGACGATCGACCCCAGCGCGCAGTTCGCGGCCGAGGCCGCTATTCGCGACAACCTGCCTGCGGACGCCCGCGATTTCACGGCGGCGTTGGCCGCGGTCGAACCGGGCACCGGTGCCGTGCGGGCAATGGTAGGCGGCCCGGGCTTCGACCGTTTGGAATTCAACATCGCCACGTCGAAGGGCCGCCAGACCGGATCGTCGTTCAAGCTGTTCGTGCTCGCGGCGGCGATGGAGCAGGGCTACGTTCCCCAGGACACGCTCGACGGGACCGGTCCGTGCGTCTTCGACAACAAGGGCGCACCCGAACCGATCTACGTCGCCGAGAACTTCAACGGCGACCCCGGCAGGTTCGGTTCCATCGAGCAACTGACCCTCAGCTCGAGCAACTGCGGGTATCTGCGCCTCGGACAAGCCGTCGGCATCGACAACGTCATCGCGACGTCGAAGGCGCTGGGGCTGCAGGCGACGCTGCAAAACGTGTTGTCGCTGCCCCTCGGTGTCGTCGACGTCACGCCGCTCGACATGGCTGCCGCATACAACGCGTTTGCCAACGACGGCAAACGAGCCGAGCCCTACTACGTGGATCGCGTGGAGGATCGCAGCGGCAATGTGTTGTTCCAACACAAGCCTCAGATCACGCGCGGTGTCTCGACGCAGGCCGCCCGCGAGGTGACGCAGATACTCGCGGGCAACGTGCAGGCCGGCACCGGAACCCGAGCCCGTCTCGGCGATCAACCGGCTGCGGGCAAGACGGGCACCACCAGTGACTTCACCGACGCGTGGTTCGTCGGCTATACGCCGTACCTCACGACTGCGGTGTGGATGGGAAACGCGAGCGCGCCGATCGAGATGCGCGGCGTCGGCGGGCTCTCGTCGGTCACCGGCGGCACCTTTCCAGCCCAGATGTGGGGCGCCTTCAACAAGGCCTATCACGAAGGCAAACCCGTCAAACCGTTCGCCCCACCAGAACCGCCCGCGCGCGGTCGCCGCGATCTCCGCACCGACGCGCAGCTGGTCCGCGCCAGCGGGTGCGGCGAGGAACCGCTCACGATCGACAGCGACGGCGACGGTCGCCTCGATACGTGCGCCCCGCCGACGACGACGACGCTGCCCGACGCCAGCCCGTCGACCACGGTTCCGGGCACGCCGACACCAGCCGCGCCGCCGACATCACGATAGAAAGAGCAGATGTCCTCTTCGCTCGCCCGCCTACTCGATCTTCAAGAGCTCGATATCGCGATCGACCAGTTGCGGCACCGGCGGGCCAATCTCCCTCAGAGGGCCGAGCTCAAGCGGCTCGCGGCTGCCGGCGTCGACGCGGCCAAGGCGATCCAACCGATCATCGACGAACGATCGGGGCTGTCCCGTCAGGAGAAACGGCTCGAAGACGACGCGGCCACCGTCAACGACAAAGCCACGTCCGAGGACAAGCGGTTGTACTCGGGCACGGTCACTTCGCCACGCGAATTGCAGGCGATTCACGAGGAGATCGAGTCACTCAAACGTCGTCAGCGAGAACTCGAAGATCACGCGCTCGACCTGATGGTGCAAATCGAACCGCTCGACGCCACCATCGCCGACACCGAGCGTGAGCAGCGCGAACGTGACGCGCAGATCGAGGCCGTGACCGATCAGCTGACCATCGCCGAAGCCGAGATCGACGCCGAGCTCGAGTCGATTTTCGAAAAACGCGCCGTCATCGACGCCGAACTCGAGCCAGCCGTTGTCGCCCAATACGAGACGCTGCGCACAAGTTTCGGCGGCGTGGCCGTTGCTCGACTGGAGCAGGGCTCGTGCCGGGGCTGCCACATCAAGCTCTCGTCGGTGGAGTTCGATCGCGTCAAGCACCTGCCGATCGACGCTGTCGTGCACTGCGAGCACTGCGGCCGAATCTTGATCCGCTAGCGCGGCGCCGCAAACGATGTTCATCTGGTTCGCTGCCGCGTCGTTCTTGATCGTCGTGATGGTCTTCGACAGCCCGGCCGTCGACTATCGGATGGTGATGTTGGGCGCAGTCGCGCCGGTCGTCGAAGGTGTAGTGGGCGGGCCGTGGGTACTGCACACGCTCGCCGGGTGTGTCGTCGTGTTCGCGATCGTCGTCGTCGCGACATGGGGCCGGCGGTTGGCTGCCCGACGCGCTGTCGGCTTGCCGATCGGGTTGCTCTTGCATCTGGTGCTCGACGGCACCTGGCTGAGCAGTTCGCTGTTCTGGTGGCCATTCGGCGGCGGCCGACCGCTTGGCGAGGGACGTATCCCTGAGTTCGATCACCTCGGGTCGTCGTTGGCCCTCGAGGTGGTGGGGGTGGTGATCGCGATATTCCTGGTTCGGCGCTTCGAGCTCGCGGTGCCCGATCGCCGCCGTGCGTTCATCCGTACGGGTCGCCTGGCTCGAGACGTCATGCGCCGCTGAGCGACGCAGGGCCCCGGCTGGGTCTACTTGCCGGCGGTGACGAAGCGAGCGGCGACGGTGCCGTCTTCGCTCATCTGGATCTCGAGGCGCTTGTCCCGGAGAAGAGCCGCCCGAGCAGCGGAGCGCTGCACCAGCGGGATGAGGTGGTCGACAGTGCGGTCGATCGGTACTGCGGACTTGAGGTCTGTTGCGGTGATCGTTGCGTTGGTCATGAAACCTATATCGGGGTGCCTGTGGAAAACGTTGAGCAGGTGCCTCCTTGCGACCTATCACGATGATCCGGACGGCCCGCGTCGCGAGCCGCCGCGACTCGTGGGACGGACCGACCGATGGGCTGTCCGACCCATCCCATAGGCCGAATGGGCGCGATCATGGGTAAGTGGGGCGCGCGGGACGCGGGCCCGAGCGGCCCTTTGAGAGGAAGCAGGGGGAAACCATGACCAAGACCCATCTCCCGGCGATCGTCGGCCACGTCGACGACGCTACGGTGCCGTGGATGGACGGCGGCAACCACCGCTACAAGCTCTTGCGGGCAGAACGGGCCAGTGGGCTGCGGGTGTTGCGGGTGCAACTGCCGGCCGGTTTCCGGGCGCCGCGTCACCGCCACACTGCCGACACCATCGGCTTCACCTTGTCGGGCGCATGGGGCTACGAGGAGTACGGCAGCCGCTACGAGGCGCAGTCGCTGATCTACGAGCCGACCGGGTCGATCCACACCCTCGTCGTCTTTGCCGACAACGTGGACGTCACCGATGTCGTGTTCATCGGGCGCGGTGGCAACATGACCCTCGACGAGAACGACAACGTCGTGGCGGTCAGCGATACCGAGACGCTCCTCGAGGAGTACTACCAGCGCTGTGACGCCGCGGGTGTGCCGCGGCCTACCCACATCGAAGCCTGACCGAGGGGCAACACGAGTTCATGCAAGCCGATCTGGTCATCAAGGGCGGCACGGTCGTCGACGGTACGGGTGGGCAACCGTTCATCGCGGATGTCGCGGTGCACGATGGGCGCATCGTTGCGGTCGGCGACGGTCTCGACGGTCGCGAGTCGATCGACGCGAGCGGCCGCGTCGTCGCTCCGGGATTCGTCGACATCCACACGCACTATGACGCGCAGGTCTTCTGGGACCCCGGCTTGACCTCGTCGTGCTGGCACGGTGTCACATCGGTCGTTGCCGGGAACTGTGGCTTTTCGATCGCTCCGACGCGTCCTGAGCACCGCGGAGCCATCGTGCGCACGCTGCAGGCCGTCGAGGACATGTCCGAGAAGATGCTCGACGCGGGCATCCCTTGGAACTTCGAGACGTTTGCGGAATACCTCGACGCGGTCGAGCGCAGCGGCATGATCCTCAAACTTCGGTTGCTACGTCGGCCACAGCCCGGTGCGGCTGTACGTGATGGGCGACGAGGGCTACGAGCGCGAAGCGAGTGCCGACGAGATTGCCCGCATGCGCGTCGTCGTCACCGATGCGCTGCGCGCCGGCGCGCTCGGCTTCGCATCGAGCTACTCGGCGAACCATCGAGGCGATCGCGGATTGCCGGTTCCGTCGCGTAACGGCACCGCGGAAGAGTTCGTGTCCATCGCGTCGGTGCTCGGCGAACTCGGTGTGGGCGTCGCGTGCTATGCGCAAGTGACCTGCCTGCCGCTCAAGGTGCAGATCCACATGTCGAATCCGTACTACTTCCGCAGCGCTCCGGCCTTTCGTGATCTTCTCGGGCTTCCCGATACCGCGTGCCTCGCCGCGTACGCGGATCCGCAATGGCGGGCAAAGGCCTGGGCGCAGCTTCCCGATGTGAAGCCACCGGTGCTGTGGGAGTACTTCGAGCTGGCCGAAACCTCGTCGCATCCGCAGCTGATCGGCCGCAGCCTCGCGTCGATCGCGCGAGAGCGAGGGGTCACAGACCTCGACGTGTTGTGCGATATCGCACTCGCGGACAACCTCAACACGCGCTACAAGGTGATGCTCGGCAACTTCGAGCAGGGCCCCGTTGCCGCGTTGATGCAACAGCCGGGCGCCGTCTTCGGTCAGTCCGACGCGGGCGCCCATGTGGCGCAGCTGTGCGACGCCAACATGGGTACCGACCTGCTGGCGGATTGGGTGCGCGATCGCGGTGTCTTCACGCTCGAGGCAGCCATCCACAAGCTCACGTGGGAGCCGGCAAAGCTCTTCGGGCTGGCCGACCGCGGCCGCGTACGCAAGGGTTCGGCCGCCGATCTCGTGGTCTTCGATCTGGACTCGCTGGCGCCCGGCCCACTACGACGCGTCCGCGACCTCCCCGGCGACGAAGAGCGCCTCATCGCCGACGAACCGAGCGGTATCGATCACATCTTCGTCAACGGGGTCGCGATCACGCGCAACGGAGAGTCGCGGGTGGCGACGATGACCGAGCGGCCCGGCACCCTATTGCGGGCGCAGCCGTAGGAGTCAGTGTCGAATGACCGACGCCTCAATTGGTCTTCAACAAGAAGGCTTCGTTCAGTAGTACCGACTTCACGTCGACGCAGAACGACAGCGAGCATCGGCTGCAACCGAGATTCACTGCGTCGCCTTTGGACGCCAGGGTGTTCGCCGCCGGTGACTGTGTGGAGACACTTTCGGTGTCCTTGCAGACCGCTGATCCGCCGCCGAGGCCGAGCGACGTGAGCCGGGACTTGGCGGCCAAGATGGTCATTCCGGAGAGATTCGGCACGGTCACCGGGGGACCGCCCGACACCGTGAGCGCGATCACACTTCCGAGATTCGCCTTTGCGCCGACGGCGGGGTTCACCGCGGTCACCGTGCCGATCGACGCGGTCGAGCTCGGTCGCTTTGTGATCGAACCCACCACGAGCCCGCTCTCTGTCAGTTTCTTGGCCGCGGCAACCTGGTCGAGTTTGAGGATGTCGGGCACGCCCGTGACCTGATCCATCACGAAGACGGAGAGTTGCACCGTGATGCCTTCTTTCTCTCTCGGTGCGCATGGCCTATTGTCGTCGGTGACCGTGCATCCCGACACGGTGCCCTTCAGTTTGTCGTCTTGGGTTTTGGCGCTCTTGGGCGGCGACAACACCGCGAAGCCCGCGCTGACGAGGTCCTTGCTGACTTCGGTGTACTCACCGGTGAGCGGCGGCAGTGGTTTGGGCGGTGGACCGTCGGAGAGCACGAGCTCGACCGACGAGCCCACGTCGACCTGTGTCGCGGCCGGTGGATTGGTGCGCACCACGAGACCCTCCGCGATGTCACGGTTCTGCACCTTCTGGGCGGCTGTTGACACGGTGAGCTTCAACGCTTCGAGCGTCTTCTTGCTGTCCTCTGGCGAGAACGCTTGCACGTCGGCGATCGCGGTGCGCCCGGGGCCGGCGCTCATCGTCAGCTTGACGACGCTCTGCTTGCGCGCTTGGGTGTTGGCCGCGGGTTCTTGCGAGAAGACCTTGTCCTTTTCGCCTTCGCTCACGGCTTCGGGTGCCCGCTCCGCGACAAACCCCTTCGTGAGCAACTGCGTCGCGGCCTGATCGAACGTGAGGCCCGTCACTTGGGGGACAGGGATGATCGCGTTGGCCGCGGACTCTTGATCTTGCTTGTTGAGCTCGCGGATGGTGAACGGCACACCGACCGCGAGCAGCACGACGAGTGCGGCGATCGCGACTTTGGGTACCCAGTGCGGGAAGAGCGCGAGTTGGTTGTTGCTGGCGTTCAGTTGTGTCGGTACCCCGTTGGGAGGTGTCACGCTGACCGAGAACTGATGGCGCTTGGGCGTGGCGAACCACAGCCGGCGCCGCGGCGCGGCGACGACGCGCACGAATGCTTGCTGTGCCGGCTGCAGCCCCGCGTAGGGCGGATCGAAGCTGATCTTCAACTTGTCGGCGGGATCGGCGCCGGTGAAGTTCACGTTGGCGGGCACGTTGCCGTCGTTGCTGACGATCAGCTGGTGTTCGCCCTCTTTCTTGGATTCGCTTTCGAATGGTGAGAGCGTCGAGTTGAGCACCGTGAATCCGTCGATGTCGACGGCACCCTGCAACGCGGCGATCACCGAGTGGTCGACGGACGACGTGATGGTGACCGAGATCGGGGTTCGACCGGCGGGTGTCGTCGAGACACGCGGTGGTCGGATGGTGATGAGGACGCGTTGCTCGGAATCGACATCGAGGTTGACTTGCGGCGGATCGATCGACACCCACGACGCAGGCACGCCGCCCACCGAGATCACGAATTGCTCGACGACCGTGCCGCCGTTGCGCACGACCATGCTCAGATCGCACTTACCACCGGGCTCGACGCGCGCGTGATCGGTCTCGAGTCGCGCGAGCACCCGTTGTGTCGGTGCGCCCGGGTTGGTCGGGCGGGGGCGCGGCGCGGGCGCGCTCGGCACCTGCGCGGTGGGCGCCTGCGGGGGCCGGTACGCGGGCGGTTGGGGTGGAACTGCGATGTGCGACGGGGGAGCCACCGGCGGCATGGGCGGCGCGGCCGCCCTGGCGCTCTGCCATCCGAGGAATGCACCGCACGATCGGTTCACGCAGAACTCTGCGTCGACAGGATTCTCTTGGCCGCAGGTCTGGCATCTGGGAGCTTCCACGAATCGTCCCCTTTGATCTCGTGTCACCGAAGCTTTCGGATGGCCCGCACTAAGCGTAGGGCGTTCGTTGAGTGCTTGCGGAGCGTTCGTTGAGAGTGATCGTCCATCATGCGGGGGTCGCGAGGAAGCGGGTGCTCGATGGGTCCACGGTTGGCCGTCTTCGTACGGGGAGATGATCCGATCTCGGAAGCGGGTGTGGCCACTCAGCTGCGGGGACGCCCCGAGGTGGCAATGGTCGACCACGAACACGAGGCCGAGGTGGCGATCGTGGTCGTCGACGACGTGACCGAGGCGGTGGCCCAATCCGTGCGGCGGATCCGGCATGACGGCGGACCCGCGGTTGTGCTCGTGGTCTCCACGGTGGACGACCGCTGTCTGATGCACGCGCTCGAGGTCGGGGCCGCGGGGCTGCTACGGCGCCGGGAGGCAACGCCCGAAGCGCTGGTGTGTGCGATCGACCACGCGGTACGCGGTGAGGGCACGCTCGCGCCCGACCTGCTCGGCTCGCTCATGCGCCAAGTCGGGCGACTGCAGCGAGAGATACTGGCGCCGCGCGGCATGGGACCCGCCGGCTTCAGCGAGCGCGAAGTGATGGTGCTGCGCCTGCTGGCCGAAGGCCTAGACACCGAAGAGATCGCCGAGCGGCTCTGTTATTCGCAGCGCACGATCAAGAACGTGATCCACCAGGTCATCACGCGTATGTGTCTGAAGAACCGTTCACACGCCGTCGCCTACGCCATGAAGCTCGGCATCATTTGAGGTGTCGGGGCGCTGTCGCACGTTCTCGTAGCCCAAAAGCACGGTGGGCGTGCTTATGGGCCCGGAGAACGTGGAACCGAGGTGCGCAGCGGGTGACTGTCACAGGGCGCCACTTTGATGGTGGGCATGGACGTCGTACTCGAACGGCGCCTCGCCCGACGCGCAGCAAGACAGTTGGGCCTCATTACCAGACCGCAACTCGTCAAAATTGGACTGTCGCGCGGACAGATCGCACGCCTCATCGATAGCGGTCGTCTCGTCGAGATCGTCGGCGGCGTGTATCTCGTCGGCGGCGCGCCGACGAATGACCAGGTCGCGCTGGCCGCGGCGTGTCTGGCGACGGGCGGCGTGGCGTCACATCGCAGCGCCGCACATCTCCATGGTCTCGTCGACGTCGCTCCTTGCCGGCCCGAAGTGACAGTCGGACCCACAAAGGGCACCCGCCCGGGGCCCGTGGTTCATCGATCGATGGACCTCGTGGCGCGCGACATAGTTCGGGTCGACGGTATCCGCACCACCAACGCCACACGCACACTTATCGACCTTGGCGGCGTGGTTCCTGCGACAATCCTCGAAGCCGCGCTCGAACGTGCCCTCCACGCGCGATTGACCACCTTCGACCGACTCGTGCGTCGATTCTTCGAGATAGCTCGACGCGGGCGCACTGGCGTCGCCCCTCTTCGTGCGCTGCTCGTTGATCGCGATCCGTTGTTGGCTCCGGCAGAAAGCGATCTCGAGATACTCCTGTTGCGAATACTGCGACGGGCCGGCCTACCCGAGCCGGTCAGGCAATTCACGGTCGACGTCGGCGGCGCGGTGTTTCATCTCGATGTGTCCTATCCGGAACTGAAGATCTTCATCGAGGGTGACGGATTTGGAACTCATTCGACGCGCAAAGCCTTCGAACACGATCGTGATCGGCAGAATCTGCTGGTAGCCAACGGCTGGTTGCCGCTGGTATTCACGTGGCGCCATCTTTGTCACGGCCCGGCCCGCGTTGTTGCAAACGTTAGCGCCGCTCGAAATCAACGGCTTCGGAGTATCTCGTAGCCTGAAAGCACGGTGGGCGTGCTTTTGGGCCCGGAGAACGAGTGGGCGCTAGCGGAGCCGCACAGTTAGCCGGGTTCGCGGCGGCGGACGGAGGTCCACTTGCGGTTTTCGAGCGCGGGCGGTGCGTGGTCTTGGTCGGGCGCGGCAGCGGCGGTGGGCGTGCCGTTGCCTCGCTCGCGGCTGACGCCGAGGTCGAGGATCTCTGCCGGTGGTGCGATCTCGGTGATCGGTTCGGGCAAGAACGGCACGACCAGCGTGAGATCGAGCGAGGTGCGCCAACCCGCGTCGCCCACCCGCAATGCATCGACGGGGTGCCCGCCCTCGGACCGAGGCTTCGCGATTTGCAAGGGCACCGACAGACCAGCGGCGCGCAAAGCCTCCGGTAGTTCGTCGGGGGGCAGTGAATCGGAGTCGATGCCGCCCTTGATGATGCGGCCGAGTAGTTGGTGCTCGATGGCAGCATCGGCAACGACCACGCTGATCTGATACGAGAGGACGAAACGGCGCGGCGCGCTCTGGCGGGCGACGACACGACCGGTGCCGTCGCGGATGTCCTCGACGTGGTTGCTGCGTGCCGTTGCCTCTTCGACGATGTCGTAGAGCACAACCGACACGAGCGGACGCTTCGGGTTCTGTTGCGGGTTCTGTTGCTCGGCCGGCGCGCGAAACGACACCTCGACCTGGGTCGGCGCGAGCGCCGAAGTCAGCCACGCGCGAAGCGCGCTGTCGATCTCATCGATCACGAGAACAGCATGCCTCGCGGATCGCGCGGGGAACAGCCTCGGGCGACGCGATCATCGAGCAACATGTGTTGCCCGTTCGGGCACTGCACATCGGATGGACGTTGCCCCTTCGGGCAACGAACGCTTCCCTCATGTCGGCCCCCGAAGTCACGCGTGATCGCCCTCGCGGCTACAGGATGAGAGCAACGTCTCGCCCGAGGAGGAGCTGTGCCGACATACCTGTCACCCGGCGTCTATATGGAGGAGGTTTCCTCCGGTTCGAAGCCGATCGAGGGAGTCGGCACTGCAGTCGCCGGCTTCGTCGGGTTCGCGGCGAAGGGCCCCGCCCACGAACCGACGCTCGTCACCAACTGGACGCAATACACCCAGACATTCGGTGACTTCATCGAAGGGTCGTTTCTCGCGCACGCGGTATACGGCTACTTCTTGAACGGTGGTGGCGCGGCGTACGTCGTGCGCGTCGGCGGCGATGACGAGGCCGCGGTCGCCGCGAGCGCCGAGTTGCCCGCTGTCGCCGACGGATCGAAGAAGCCTCTCGTCGCCCGCGCTCTCGAAGCGGGCGCCGAAGGCGAAGGGATCACCGTCGAGGTCGCCGACGCGTCGGAGCCGGCCGACGACACGTTCAAGTTGATCGTGCGGGCGCCGGGGAAGCCGGACGAGGTATTCGACAATGTCACCACCAAGCGGTCGGCGAACAACATCGTCACCCGCGTGCGGGCCGAGTCGCGGCTGATCGCGCTCGAAGAGAGCAAGGGCGGCGGGGCACCGGCATTGGCGAACGGCACGGTGACGCTCGGCGGCGCGGCAGCCCCGCTGGCGACGCGTATCGACGCCGACGACTATGTCGGCAACGCGGCGGATCGCACCGGCTTTGCCGGCCTCGAAGCCATCGACGAAGTCACGATGCTCTGCGTGCCCGATCTGATGGCTGCGCATTGCCGTGGCTTGATCGACGGTGAAGGCGTGAAAGCGGTGCACCTGGCGATGATCGCGCATTGCGAACTCATGGCCGACCGCGTCGCGATCCTCGACCCGCCACCGGGTCTCAACGCGCAACAAGTGAAGGAATGGCGCGTCGATCTGGCGGGCTACGACTCGAAGTACGCGACGCTCTACTGGCCGTGGATCAAGGTGATGGACCCGCTGCAGGGCAAGGCGTCGTTCATCCCACCGAGCGGTCACATCGCCGGCATCTGGGCTCGCAACGACGACACCCGTGGCGTGCACAAGGCGCCTGCGAACGAAGTCATCCGCGGCGTGATCTCACTCGAATTGCAGATCACCAAAGGTGAGCACGATCAGCTCAACCCGGTTGCCGTGAACTGCATCCGATCGTTCCCCGGCCAAGGCATCCGCATCTGGGGTGCCCGCACGCTGTCGAGCGACCCGGAGTGGCGCTTCCTCAACGTGCGCCGGCTGTTCAACTACGTCGAAGAGTCGATCTTGCAGGGCACCAACTGGGTCGTGTTCGAACCGAACGATCCGAAGCTGTGGGACTCGGTCAAGCGGACCGTCACCATGTTCCTGCGACGCGTCTGGCGCGACGGTGCGCTGTTCGGAGCGACGCCGGCCGAGGCCTTCTACGTCAAGTGCGACGCGGAGAACAACCCGCCGGAGAATCGCGACGCGGGCATCCTCACCGTCGAGATCGGCATTGCACCGGTGAAGCCGGCCGAGTTCGTCGTATTCAGAATCTCTCAGTTCTCCGGCGGCGCCGGCCTCGAAGAGTAGAAGGGCAGGTAGGTTCCAATGCCACCAGCACAATCAGATGCGCTCACCGCGGCGCGATTCTCCATCACGATCGATGGTTACGAGATCGCGTCGTTCTCGGAGCTACAGGGCATCACGACATCGGTCGAAGTCGTCGACTTCATCGAATCGTCCGACAAGGAAGTGATCATCAAGAAGCTTCCCGGCAGGAAGAATCCCCCGACGCTGGTGCTGAAGCGGGGCAAGAACGCCGGTATGGAGCTCTGGGGATGGCACGAAGCAGTGCTGTCCGGCAACATGGCGGCGGCCCGCAAGAGTTGTTCCTTGGTGATGTACAACGTCGAGGGCAAGCCGGTGGCGCGCTATCACCTCGAGGACGCATGGCCCTCCAAGATCGAGATCGGCGCACTCAGAGCCGGTGCCAGCGAAGTGTTGATGGAGACTGTCACGATGGTGTGTGAACGCATCCAGCGGGTCGCGCCGTGACGACGACCATCGCCCGACCGCTACTGCAGACCGAGTATTCGTTCGTGCTGCCGCGCGGGTACGTCGATGCCCAAGGAGTGGTGCATCGCGAAGGCGCGATGCGACTCGCCACCGCGCGCGACGAGATCTATCCGCAGTCCGATTATCGGGTGCGCGACAACCCGGCGTATCTCACCGTTTTGCTGTTGACGAGGACGGTGACCCGGCTCGGGACACTGTCAGAGGTCGACAGCTACATCGTCGAGAGCTTGTTCGCCTCGGATCTCGCGTTCCTGCAAGACCTCTATCGCCGCATCAACCAGGACGGCCACACCCACGCGTCGATGACCTGCCCGTCGTGCGCTCACGAGTTCACGGTGGACATCACCGGTGGTGCCAAGGGGGAATCGTGACGTACGCGGCCGACCGGCTATTCGAAGAGGTCGCGTACGTTGCCTACTACCTCCATTGGGGAATGGACTCGATCCTCGATCTCGAGCACCCGGTGAGACGCCGGTTCATCGAAGAGATCGGTTCGATCAACCGGCAGCGCGAGGAATGAGCAGGCAGCTCCATGCGCTGGCCCTTTCGTTCGAAGAGCAGCCCCTCGACCGGGGGTGAGGCTCACGCGTCGTCCGATGACGACGCCGCGCCCGCGTTCGCGTCGTCGCGGCCCGGCAACGAATGGGCCTCGCTGCCCCCGGCTCCGATCGCCATCTCGTCGGGGCCGCCCCGCACGATCGCCGGTTCCACGAGCACGATCCGACGACCGATCGGATTGCGCGAGCACAGCGACGTCGCCGCGTTCGCCGCGGTGGGCGTGGTCGACGGGCTGGCCCGGGTCGCGCCGCCTACGACGAGCGGCCGAGCGGGCCTGCCCGAAGTGCCACTCGGTGAGGCTTCGGATCTGCCGGCGCTCGTGGCGCGCTCGTTGCGCGCTATCGCTTCGTCGGCGCCGTCCGGCCCTGCCCTCACGATCAGCGCCGGCGTCCCGGCTGCCCGCCCGCCCGTCGACCCCCCACACCAGCACGACACTCCCGCCCGCGACCGCGTGCCCGCGGCCGATCTCGCGCACGACTCGCCCGGCCGCGTGAATGCGTCGCGCTCTTCGCTCGCACAGTCGCGACGGCTGGGCCTCGGTCCCGGCTATCACGGTGCATTGCCCGACGCGATTCGCCAGGACCGACTCGAACGTACGACGGGCGGCGACGAAGCAACGATCGACGCCGAGCGCGTGCCCGACGATCTGCGCACGGTCATGCGTGCGGCCTACGGCTACGACGTCGGCGACCAGTTGGTGCATCGAGGATCCGACGTGAGCGAAGAAGCGCAGCTCGGTGCGCAAGCGTTCGCGCGCGACGGCGAAGTGTTCGTACCGACCGAGGCCGGGCCCCTCGACGAAGCGAAGGGCAAGAGCCTGCTCGCTCATGAGTTGACGCATCTCGCGCAACAGCGCCGCCGCACGGCGCCGTTGCCCGCCGAAGGATCGCCCGAAGGTTTGGCGCTCGAAGCCGAAGCGCAGCGAGCGGAACGCTTCGTGCGCGGCGATCCCGGCGCGCCGGCGCCAGGCCCGATGCGTGCACCATCGGATCGCAGCACCGAAGAGCTCGCAAACACGCAGCGATTCGTGAACGACCTCGTGCACCGTGGCGTGGCCGAGTCAGACGGCAGCGGCGGCGTCCGCTTTTTGTGGGGGCACGGCAGCGGGGCCGCCGGCAGGGTGCAACGCGCGACCGAACCCGCGGGCGCGGCGGCGCAACAGAGCAACTGGGATGTTGCGGCGACGCTCGGTCATTCGGTCGCGGAGAGCATCGCCGGTGACTTCGAAGAGATGATCGGCGGCGAGTTCTCGTTCATCACCGGGATCGACGACGACCTGAAGGCGGCGCACGAGGCGCGCGATCGAGAGTTCCGACGCGAGCAGACGAAGGAGGCGTTCGGCCGGCTTCGACTCGAGCACCTCCGTGTCGCGAAGCGTCAGGAGGCTCCTGACCAGCCTCTGTCCGAGTCGCAGGAGAGGGTGCTGAAGGAGGAGGTCGACATCGAGGTCGTGCGACGCACGGACGCACTCGAATTTCGGGTGAGGAGCCAACTCGATCAAGTCAACGACAAACTCGCGAGCGCCGGTCGACCATCGCTCAGGCAACTCGACCCGAATCGCTACGACGCCATCTTCAACAAGCTCTTTGCCGAGCCCGTAGGCGATCTTCCCGACGATGATTCCCCGGCGGATGTCAGCGCGTACGCCGAGCAGATGCTGAACAACGGCATGGCGATAGCACCTTCGCTGCGGGGTGCGCCCGCAGAGGAGCCGACCCCGGGCGTTCCCGTAGAGGGGCCAACACCCGGCGTTCCGGCAGCCATGTCGACCGAGCCGACATTGCCCATGGGTAGCGAAACGGACGCCGGAACCGAGTTGGTGATCGACTCGTGGAGTGTGCCGGAAGGTGCGTCCGCGACCCACCTCGTCGTGTTCGATGTCGGCGAGCTCGACACCACCTCGACCGAGAACGAACGCCCGGGCATCTACGAGCCTGCGGCTCCGTCGAATGCCCAGACCACCGACGGCTCCGCCTCGCCGGCGACCCCCGTGTCGACAAGCGCACCTCCGGCGACCGGGCCTGCGCCGGGCGGCTCGGAGACGAAACTCGTCGGACCATCGGGACACGAGAAGATCGATATCGATCGCCTCGATCTCGAGGAGCTGACGAAGCGGTTGTTCCCCCGATTGCGGAGCAGCCTGCGCCAAGAACTCATCGTCGACCGCGAACGTGCGGGCCGGCTGAACCACTGAGATAGGAGCGACGCATGCCAATCGCAGACGATGTGAAACTCGGTCTAGCCAACCGCTTTCTCGTGACCGTCATACCCAGCAACCGCAGCCTCGGCAGCTGGGCCAAGGCAGAAGGGCTCGACGTGACGTGGGAGGTGCCCGACTATCGCGCCGGCGATTCGTGGAACCAACGCTGGTACTTCCCCGGGTTCACCAAATACACCAATGTGAAGTTGAGCCGAGCGGCGAACGCGAAGGACACCGAGGAAGTGAAGAAGTGGCTCGACGAGGTGGCCACCAAATTCACCGTCGGCAACATCCAAGTGGAATTGCGTGACGCGCAGAACACGGGGGTGTTCACGTGGGAATTGCGCAACGCGTTGCCGGTCAAGTGGTCGATCGGTGGTTTCGACGCGACGCAGAGCAAGGTCGCGATCGAGACCCTCGAGCTCACCCATCTCGGCTTCCTCGCCGACGACCTGAAGTGACCCCGTCCCCTCGAAGTGATGGAGGTGTTCGATGTTGAGCGATACAGCGATGCTCGGGCTGAGCATGCGATTCGCTGTTGTCGTCGACGGCGTCGATCTGGGCGGGTGGGCGTCGTGTCAAGGGTTGTCCGTGAGCTTCAACCTCGTCGAACGTAAAGAGGGCGGTGTCAACGACCGCACGGTTTGGCTCCCGGGACGAGTCACGTATCCGAAGATCACTCTGACGCGAGCGATGACCTCGTCGGACTCCGCGAAGGTGACCCAATGGCTGTCGAGCATGGTTGACAAGCACGGAGGCGGCACCGCGAAGATCACACTGTTCGATGCCCACAACGACGAGGTGGCCAGCTGGTCGTTGCAGAACGTGCTCCCATTCTCGTGGAAAGGCCCTGCGCTGAGCGCGACGAGTAGAGATGTCGCGCTTGAAACACTCGAACTCGTACATGAAGGCTTCTTGTGACGAAGGCACAGTTCAGTAACAAGGCGAAGCAGTCCGAGGCCGTGACGTTCGACTTCAACCCCGAACAGCTCACCGTGAGCCGCAGCGCGAGTTCGAACAGCAACACCAGTCCGTCCACTACGAAGGGCGCGACCCCCAGCATCTTTCGCGGCGCGCAGCCGGCGACCCTGAATGTCGACTCGTGGCTCGAAGGGGCTGACGTCAAAGGCCGCGCGGAACAGCTGATGAAGTGGTGCGAACCGGGTGAGGGAAGCAAAACCGCGGGCGCCTCGATGGGCTCGGACAAAGGTGGGCGTGCGAACCTCGCGTCCAAGTTGCCGGTACTGATCTTCACGTGGGGACCGTTCCTCATGGAGTGTGTGCTCAGCGCGGTCACGGTCGGCTACGAGCGATTCGACGTGTCGGGTGAGCCCACACGGGCCAAGGTTTCGATCACGGTCAAAGAAGAGCCGAATCTGGCCGCGACGACGCCGACTAATCCGTCGTCGGGTGGGCTCCCGGGCCGCAAGCGACATGTGGTGAGCCAAGGTGAGTCGCTTCCGCTCATCGCGGCACGCACCTATGGTCACCCCGGACTGTGGCGCGCCGTCGCGGATGCCAACGGCATCGACGATCCCTTCCGGGTGGCGTCCGGTCGCGTGTTGTTGTTGCCGAATGTGACCGAGCTGTCAGGGCCGCGGGGCTGACGCCGTGGCCAATGTCGTCGATGTTTCACCCCACGTCGTTCCGACGGTCGTTTTCGACGGTAAAGAACTGACGGAGGAGAACAAAGCCAAGCTGATCCACACCATCGTCGACAGCCACCTGCATCTGCCGGACATGTTCGAAATCGCGTTCGAGGACGGCGCCAATGCCATCTTGGACGCAGTGCACATCGGCAGCACGGTCGAGGTCTATGGCGGCGCTCCGGCGACGACGATGGCGGAGAAGCTCGTCGTCGGCGAGGTGACCTCGATCGAAGGCGACTACGAGGACAGCGTGATGCGCACAGTCATCCGCGGCTACGACAAGTCGCATCGTCTCCAGCGCGTGTGTCGCACGCGCACATTCGTCGACATGACCGACGCCGACATCGCCAAGAAGATCGCGCTCGACGCGAAGTTCTCGCCGAAGGACGTCGAAGTAGAGGACTCCCGGACGACGCACAAACACATGTCGCAGATCGCGCAGACGGATTGGGACTTCCTGACGTACCGCGCGCGCGAGATCGGCTATGAGATCGGCGTCGCGGGCGGCAACTTCTACTTTCGCAAGCCATCGAGTGCGAGCGGGTCGGGCGGGGCCGGTGCGCTCGGGGTCTCGCTGCCGTCACCGCTTGGTGGAGGCGGCACCACGTTGACGTTCAAGAAGAACCTCATCGCGTTCTATCCGCGACTCTCGTCGTCGGGGCTCGTCACCGATGTCGAAGTGCGCGTTTGGGATCCCGAAGCGGCAGCCGTCGTGGTGGGATCGGCACCGGTCAAGACCGCGACCGCGAAGCTCAAGGATGATCCAGCCAAGCTCGCGCAGAAGTTTCCTGCCACGTCGTTGCCGTTGCCGCAACCACCCAAGATTCCCGGCCTTCCCGACTTCGGCCTGGCGCCGAGCGCGAGCGCCCGCATCGTCGTCGACCGGCCGCTACACCGGGGTTCGTCGCTGCAGACCGCTGCGGACGAAGCGGCGGTTGGGCTCGCCGAACAGATCGGCAGCACCTTTGCCGAAGCCGAGGGCGTGGCCTACGGCGACGCTTCAATCCAACCGGGCAAGGCTGTGACGATTGCTGGTGTCCCCGAAGAGTTCAACGGAACGTGGGTCGTTACGAACGCTCGCCACACATTCGTGCCCGACGAAGGTGGATACCGCACGCGCTTCGTCGTGAGCGGCCGCCACGACCGATCGCTCTACAGTCTCACTAGTGGCGACGGCACCGACACCGCGCGAACGATCAACGGCCTCGTGCCCGCAGTCGTCACCAACAACAACGACCCCGACAAGATGGGTCGCGTCAAGGTGGCGTTTCCGTGGCTGGCACCGAACTACGAGTCGGACTGGGCGCGGGTCGCGCAGTACGGCATGGGAAAGAAGTGGGGCGGCCTGTTCTTGCCTGAGGTCGGCGACGAGGTGTTGGTCGGTTTCGAATTCGGCGATGTCCGCCGTCCGTATGTGCTTGGCGGGATGATCAATGGCAAGACCGAACACGATCTCGTCGCCGACGCAGTCAAGACCACGCCGCCGCTGACGCAGGTCACGAAGCGCGGCTTCGTCAGCCGCCTCGGCAACCGATTGGTGTTCGAGGACGAAGACCAAGGTCCGGTGCCTACGAAGTCGTCGATCACCATCGGCGACAAGGACAACAAGGTGCAGATCGTCGTCGACAAGAAGAATGGCGAGATCAAGATCTTGTGCGACTCGACGGCGCCGCCTTCGAAGATCGTGATCGAACAGAGCGGGCCCGGTGGAAGCATCTCGGTGAAGGCCACCGGCAACATCTCCTTGGAGGCATCCCCACAGGGCAAGGTCTCGATCAAGGGCGGTGCGGGCGTGTCGATCGACGGGTCGCCGGGCACGGTCGAGATCAAGGGCAGCGTCATCAAACTGAACTAAGCGAGGGCCCGAGCGGCCCTCTGAGCGGAGGGGAGGCAATGCATGGAGAGCGATTTCGTAGGTGCCGGTTGGGCCTTCCCGCCGCGCGTCAACGGTTCGGGCGGTATCGCGCTCGTACGGCACGAGCGCGAACTCGAAGAAGCCATGCGCATCATCTTGCTCACGTACCCCGGTGAGCGTCCGATGCGCCCCGAGTTCGGCAGCCGGTTACGCGACTTCGTGTTCCGTGAGACGAGCCCGGCGATGTTTGCCGCCCTCGCGCACGAGGTGCGCACTTCGCTCGGGCGGTGGGAACCACGGGTCGAAGTGAAGGACGTGCGGGTGATCCCCGACGACAGCGACCGATCGATCCTGTTTCTCGACATCCACTACTCGGATACGGCAACGAACGATCGCCGCAATCTCGTGTTCCCGTTCTACACAATCCCCGAAGACGGAAGTGACTACTGACATGGCGTTGCCGGCACCGAATCTCGACGACCGACGATTCCAAGAACTCGTCGACGAAGCCAAGCGCATGGTGATCCAGCGGTGCCCCGAGTGGACCGATCACAACGTGTCCGATCCGGGCGTGACGCTCATCGAGACGTTCGCGTACATGACCGACTTATTGCTGTACCGCCTCAATCGTGTACCCGACCGTCTGTACGTGAAGTTCCTCGAGTTGATCGGTTTGCGGCTATTCCCGCCGACCGCGGCGCGCACCGACGTGACGTTCTGGCTCTCGGCCCCGGCCGAAGGGCCACTCGTCATTCCCGCCGGCACGAACGTGGCAACGTTGCGCAGCGAGCAAGAAGAACCGGTGGTGTTCTCCACGAACGAAGAGCTACGCGTCGTCGGGTGCTCGTTGCAAGCAGTGGCGACCGAGGGGATGGGTACGGGTCAGCAGATCGATCAGACCGATCGTCTGCACCTGCGAGCGTCGTTCGCCGCCTTTTCGCCCGTGCCGGTCGCCGGTGATGCGTTCTTGATCGCGCTCAGCGACGGAGTACCGCGCGGTGCCGTGATGCTGCAGTTCGACTGCTCGGTCGAAGGTATCGGTGTAGACCCCACCAATCCACCGCTCATCTGGGAAGCGTGGTCGGGCGAAGCATGGGAGCGCTGCGAGGTGGACCGTGACGAGACCGGTGGTCTCAACCGTGCGGGCGCGGTCGTGTTGCACGTGCCACCGTCACATCGTGGCGCGGTGCTGAACGATCGCAGGGCCGGTTGGGTGCGGGCGCGGGTACGCCATTCGGAGCCGGGAGAGCCGTCGTACACGTCGTCGCCGGTGATCCGCGCGTTGCAGGCCTCGACAGTCGGTGGCACGATCGGTGCGGTCCACGCGGAGCTGGTGCAAGACGAGACGTTGGGCGCGTCGGAGGGAACGCCCGGGCAACGATTCACCGCGCAGCGTTCGCCGATCCTTCGTGCGGGTGAGGCGCTGCGCGTGCACGTGACGACCGAGCAGGGATGGGAGGAGTGGACCGAGGTCGAGCACTTCGCCGCGAGCGGTTCTGACGACCGTCATTTCGTGGTCGATGCCGTCGCGGGGGAGATCTGTTTCGGCCCAGCGGTACGAGAACCGGATGGAGCCCTGCGGCGCTATGGCAGCACCCCGCCGAAAGGTGCGTTGATTCAGCTCCCGAGCTACGCGGTGGGTGGCGGGCGCCGGGGCAACGTTTCGAAGGGCGCCATCCGCACGTTGAAGTCGTCGATTCCGTTCGTGTCGTCCGTCGAAAATCGTCGCCCGGCAGCGGGGGGCGTCGAAGGTGAGACGCTCGACGAGGCAAAGGCACGTGGCCCGATCTTGTTGCGTACCCGCAGCCGTGCCGTGACCGCGGAAGACTTCGAACAACTGGCTCGGGCCGCCGCCCCCGAGATCGCGCGAGTGCGCTGCATCGCGGCGAACAGCGAGGCCGAAGCGGGCGGCGTCCGTGTGCTGGTCGTCCCCTCCGCGCAGACGGTCCGCGGACAGGTACGTTTCGAAGATCTCGTTCCCCCGACCTCGTCACTCGAGACGATTCGCGAAGAATTGGACAGCGCGCGGCTGATCGGCACGCGTGTCATCATCGAACCACCGCTCTATCGCGGCGTGACGATCGTGGCGCAGTTGCGGGCGCGGCCGCGCGCCGACGTCGAACGCATTCGCAGCGAGGCCCTCGAACGCCTCGGACAGTATTTCAACCCGCTCGTCGGAGGCCCTGACGGCAACGGTTGGCCATGGGGGCGTCCGGTGCAGTCGGGCGACGCGTTCGCGGTGCTGCAGGGCGTGCCCGGCGTGGACGTCGTCGAAGACGTTCGACTCTTCGGCGCCAACCCGGTGACAGGGGAGCGCGGCCCGGCGACGGCGCGCATCGTGCTCGAGCCAGACAGCCTAGTCGTGTCGTACGAGCATCAAGTACGCGTGGACGGTGCCTGATGCGCGGTGCTCTCGACGGCCTCGTCTCGCCTGCTCCTGTCGTCGAGCAGATGCCCGCGATCTTCCAAGAAGACGCGTTCACGCAGCAGTTCACGGCCGCGTTCGACAACGTGCTCGCGCCGCTTTTCATGACACTCGATTGTCTCGACGCGTATGTCGATCCGACGCTGAGTCCTTTCGATTTCCTCGAATGGCTCGCCGGTTGGGTTGGTCTCGCCATCGACGAGGATTGGCCCCTCGCGCGTCAGCGGACGTTCGTCTCGGAGGCGGTGAAGGTGTACCGTCTTCGGGGCACGGCCGCTGGCCTCTCAGCGGAAGTCGAGATCTATACACAAGGGACGGTGCAAGTGGTCGAGAGCGGAGCCTGTATCTGGTCTTCGACTCCCAACACGGCTCCTCCCGGCAGCGCGCCCCCGAGTGTGTACGTGAGAGTTGCCGTCGCCGATCCCGATCGTGTGAGTGTGGCCGGCCTCGAAGCCATCGTGGCCGCAGCCAAGCCGGCACACGTCGTGCATCGAATCGACCTCGTACGCGCGGACTGAACGACGCATGATCGTCTGCAAGAACTGCGGTGTCGGGAACAACGACACAGACTCGTTCTGCGGCTCGTGCGGCAGCTTCCTCGAATGGACCGGCCAACGCGGCGGCGCGCCCACCGGTGGTCCGCCGCCAGGTGCGCCCGGCCCTGCACCTGGTCCTCCCGCTGCGCCGCCGGCCCCGGCCACCGCCGAACCCGACGTGAAGAAGCCGAGCTTCCTCGATCGCGTCCAAAAGTTGGCGTATCTCGACGTGGGCGAACGGGAGCCAATGGAGAGGCCTGCGGGCGGCATGCCGGGAGCGCCTGGGGGTCCTCCGGGGCCGCCCGGTGGACCGCCGCGTCCTCCGGGCGCGCCGCCTGGGCCGCTGGGCGGACCGCCTCGTCCTCCGGG
>DATLFA010000015.1:0-134689 GCA_035525225.1 Acidimicrobiales bacterium | reverse complement strand
CGCGGGGCCGGCGGTGTCCTTGAACGGGTCGCCGACGGTGTCGCCGATGACCGCGGCCTTGTGTGCTTCGGATCCCTTGCCACCCTCGTGGCCGTCTTCGATGTACTTCTTGGCGTTGTCCCATGCGCCGCCGGCGTTGCTCAGGTAGTTGGCCATGAGCTGACCGGTGAGGATGACCGCAGCCAAGAACGCGCCCAGCGCGAAGTAGTTGATACCGAAGCCGATGACCACCGGGGTCAGCACGGCGAGCAGCGCTGGTGTTGCGAGTTCGCGAAGCGACGCCGCAGTGCAGATGTCGATGACTGGTCCGTAGTCGGGCTTCTTTTCGCCGGACATGATCTTGCCGTCGGCGAACTGATTGCGGACTTCTTGCACGACGACGCCGGCAGTGCGCCCGACCGCACGGATCGCGAGCGACGAGAACAGGAACGGGATCGAACCGCCGATGAGCAGGCCGATGAACGTCTTGGGATCGGCGACGTTGATCTGTGTCGCGATGTTGCGGAACAGTGCGGTGCCTTCATCGGGCAAGTTGAGTTCGGACCCGATCGTCTCGATGTAGGCCGCGAACAATGCCACCGCCGCAATGACCGCGGAACCGATGGCGAAGCCCTTGGTGACGGCCTTCGTGGTGTTGCCGACGGCGTCGAGGGCCACCATGATGCGCTGCGGCTCACCGTGGAATTCGCCCGACATCTCGGCAATTCCGGCAGCGTTGTCGGAAACCGGGCCGAACGTGTCCTCGGAAACGATCACGCCGGTCGTGGCGAGCATGCCCATACCGGCAAGTGAGACGAGGTAGAAGGACAACTGAATGTTGCCGCCGCCCATCCACAAGGCCGTGCCGATGGCGATGGCGATGGCGATGATGGCGTACACGGTGGACTCGAGACCCGACGCGGTACCCGACAGCACTACTGTCGCTGGGCCGGTTCGTGCCGACTCGGCGATCTCTTTCACCGGGCTGTAGTGAGTGGCCGTGAAGTACTCGGTGAGGCGGCTCACAACCTGCGCCAGCACGAGACCGACGACGACGGCACCGAAGCATCTCCAACCGGCGTTGGTCGTCACGCCGGCGTCGGTCTCGTTGCCGACGTAGCCGATGGCGACGGCGAAGGTGCCGATGACGGTGAGCAGGCCGGCGACGAGGAAGCCGCGGTTGATCGGCTTGAGCGCGTTGGTCTCGCCCTCCTTGGCCCGCACGGCGTACACGCCGAAGATGGAGGCCACCACACCGATGGCGCGAGCCGCGATCGGGAACACCAGGCCGAGGGCGGGGTTCATGCCGATCGATTCGAACGCGGCCACGCCGAGGATGATCGACGCCACGAGTGTGACCTCGTAGCTCTCGAACAAGTCGGCGGCCATGCCCGCGCAGTCGCCGACGTTGTCACCGACGTTGTCGGCGATCGTCGCCGGGTTGCGGGGATCGTCTTCGGGGATACCGGCTTCGATCTTGCCCACGAGATCGGCGCCGACGTCGGCGGCCTTGGTGAAGATGCCGCCGCCGACCCGGAGGAACAGGGCCAACAGCGAGCCGCCGAAGCCGAACCCGATGAGCATCGCGGAGCTCGTGTTCTGGAACAACATGATGATGACGGTCGCGCCGAGCAAGCCGAGGCCGACCGTGAACATGCCCGCGATGCCACCGGTGCGGAACGCCACCGACAGCGCCTTGGGCAACGAGCCGGTCTTGGCTGCGGCCGCGGTGCGCACGTTGCCTCGAGTCGCGAGGGTCATGCCGATGTAGCCGGTGAGACCCGAGGCGACGCAGCCGAGGATGAACGCCAACGTGCGCCACAGACCCGACATGCCGAAGCTCAGCGCTTCTTCGCCATCGGGCTTCAGGATCCTGGTGGACGTCACGAACACGACCACGGCGAGCGGTATGAGGATGATGGCGATCGTCTTGAATTGCCGCTTGAGGTAGGCCCACGCACCCTCTTGGATGGCGACCGCGATCTCCTTCATCTTCGGCGTGCCCTCGTCTTCGGCGAGGACGCTCTTCATCAGGACGAACCCGACCGCGATGGCGAGGAGCGCAGAGGCGGCCGAGAGCCAGAGTATGAGCCACTCACCTCCTCGGAGATGGAACTCCTGGTAGCCGCCTTCTGCAGCGAGGATGTTGACGACGCTCATTTGGGGGGATTCCTCCGGGTTCAGGACCTACGCGCCGCGACCAGAACAAAGGAGCGGGGTCTGGCGCGGAAAGCGCTCTATTCAAGGACGGAAACGGAAATGTACGCAAGCTGTAGGGCTCGAACGCGGACCTGGGCCCGGCAGAAGGCCTCTCGAAGGGCGTCCTCCCTAGGATCGGTGGCCATGAGAGCGCCCGGTTGCGTGTTCTGCGAGGTCGTCGAGGGGCGCACGGCGGCGGTGGTCGTCTCGAGCACCGAGCACACCTTGGCCTTCCTCGACCGCTCGCCGGTCTTCTTCGGCCACACCCTCGTCGTACCCCGCGAGCATCACGAGACGCTGATCGACCTCCCGGGTGAGCTCCTCCTGCCGTTCTTCGCCGAGGTGCAGCGTCTCAGCGGCGCCGCCGAGCGTGGCCTCGGCGCCGCGGGCTCGTTCGTCGCGATGAACAACCGGGTGAGCCAGAGTGTGCCGCACCTCCACGCGCACGTGGTGCCGCGCAATCGCAAGGACGGGCTGCGGGGCTTCTTCTGGCCGCGGCTTCGCTACCGAGACGCGTCGCACATGGCCGAGGTTGCGGACGCGCTGCGAGGGGCGCTCTCTCCGAGCTGATCAAACGGCGACCGTCATGCGGAGACCGCGCGCATCGCGCTCGTCGTCGCCGAACCATCGCGCGGTGCCGTCGGCGATGCGTCTCGCCGTCCATGCGGCGGCGAACGCGTCGAGCACGTCCGCGGCGATGGCGACATGTCGATCGAGATGTTCGGTGACATCGGCGAACGAGGGAAGCAGCCACCGTGTTCGTTCTTCGCGTCCTCGACGCGTGCGCTTGTGCGTAGCAAGCGGATTGCCGGCGAGTTCGGCGAAGCTCGACTCGGGATGCGCTTCACTCACGCGAGGTTGAAGCTCGGGTGTCATCAGCGCGTCGAGCTCTCGTATCTTGCCGACGAGATTCCACGCTTGCTTGGACATCCCCACACCGGTCGCATCTCGCGCTCGCGCCAGCGCATCGCGATAGTCGACGGCGTCGAGCACCGCGCGCGGCGGCGTGGGAAAGACCGAAGATCGCCGGGCTCCGAGGTGCACGCGCAACGCTGCGTCGGAGGCCCGCCGCGTGTGCGACGGCAGACCAATCGGCATGTCGATGCCGGCCGCGGCCACGGCGCCGGCCCGAACGCGCTCGATCAACGAATCGAGCACCTCGACGCGCTCGACGGTCGAGGGGCCGCCGGTGATCGGCGCGGTCACGACGACCCACCCCCCACGGCATCCGTCCACCCCCGCCACCTTCAACATATGTGTCTAATGTTCGCACCGGCAACGAAGGAGCAACACATGGGTCGCCTAGAGGGCAAGGTCGCATACGTCACCGGCGCCGCGTCGGGCATCGGCTTCGCGTGCGCGGAGCGCCTCGCCGCCGAGGGTGCGATCGTCATCGGTTCGGACATCAACACCACCGACACGTGGGCAGCGGTCGAGCAGTCGGCGAAGGCCGCGGAGTTCCACTCGCTCGACGTGCGCGACGCGGACGCGCAAAAGAAGATCGTGGACGACGCAGCGGCGCGCTACGGCAGCGTCGATATCCTCGTCACGGCCGCCGGTGTTGCGGGCGGTGGTCCGGTGCATCTCATTGCGGTGGCCGAGTGGCAGCGTGTGCAGGACATCAACCTCACCGGCACGTTCCTGTCGGCGCGTGCGGTACTGCCGCACATGATCAGCCAGCGCGGCGGGTCGATCATCACCGTCGCCAGCGTCGAGGGCCTCGAAGGGTGCGAAGGCGGGAGCACGTACAACGCATCCAAGGGCGGCGTGGTCTTGCTGACCAAGAACATCGCCAACGACTACGGCCGTCTCGGCATCCGCGCCAATGCGATCTGCCCGGGGTTCATCGACACGCCCTTGTTTCGTTCGGTCTACAGCTCTGATGCCGTTTCCGAAGTGCGCGAGGCGACGCGACAACAGCACAAGCTGGGTCGCTTCGGTCGCGCCGAGGAGATCGCGGGCGCGGCATTCTTCCTCGCATCCGACGACAGCTCGTTCGTCACCGGTGTGGCGCTGCCGGTCGACGGTGGGTACACGGCGGGCCATTCCTACGGCATCGCCGAGCGCATGGGCCTCGCCTGACGGCCATCGCTCATCGCGGGACGAAACGCACCTCGAACATCGCCGGCCAGAGTTTTCCCGTCAGCAAGAACGTTTTCGTCGCCGGGTCGTAGGCAATGCCGTTCAACACGTCGACTCCTCGCGCGTCATCGGCGCTCAACAACCCGGACGCATCGATCTCGGCCGTGACCTTGCCGCTCGCCGGGTCGATACGCACGATCCTGTCGGTTCGCCAGACGTTGGCATAGACCTGCCCGTCGACACATTCGAGTTCGTTCAGATGGTCGATCGGGACGCCGTCCTGAGTCACCGACACCTTGCTCAGCAGGGCAAATGTCGAACGGTTGCGGAGGTACAGCTGGTTCGTGCCGTCGGACATCACCAACCGGGCACCGTCGTCGCACAGGCCCCAGCCCTCGGTGTCGTAGCTGAACGTCGCGACCTGTTGGAAATCGCTCAGCCGGTAGACGAACGCCGTGCGCTCCTGCCATGTGAGCTGGATGACGCGGTCGTCGACCACTGCAATGCCTTCGCCGAAGTACGGTGCGGCGAGCGAGACGCTGCGAGTCACCGCGCCTGTGCGTGCATCGACCTCTCGCAACGTCGACTGGCCGCGCACGCCGGTGCCTTCGTACAGCCGTCCTCCGGCCATCACCAGCCCCTGCGTGAACGAACGTCTGTCGTGGGGCCGGCGTTCGATCACCTCGACGCGCAACTGCTCGACTGTGTCGATCGTTGCCGTTGGTGCCGACAACGTCGTGAGCGTCGAAGCGGTCGACGTCAGGGTCGTCGTCACCGGCGCGACCGCGGCCGGTGTTGTGGTGCTGTCACCGCACGCGATCGCAGATGCGGTGATGACCAACGCCGCAACTACACGACGTATCGAACTGTTCACGCTGGCGGCGATCGTCATAGGGTAGGGCGTTCTAAGAAGGGGATCGCATGCGGGGAGATGACCTGACCGGCAAGGTCGCGCTGGTGGCCGGGGCGGTGCGTAAGCCCGGCATCGGGCGCGCGACGATACTGCGCCTCGCCGAGATGGGTGCCGCGGTGGTGTGCGCCGACTCGGTGGCCGACGAGACCGAGATCGATCCGCGCGGCGACACGATCAAAGTGAGCGCGAACGACCTGCGGGCCGTCGTCGCGGAGGTCGAGGCAGCCGGCGGTCGCGCCGTCGCGGTCAACCTCGACCAAGCCGACCGGGAGTCGATCGACAATGCCGTGCGCCGCGCAATCATGGAGTTCGGGCGCCTCGACATCTTGTGCCATCTCGGCGGGGGCACGTCGCCCGAGCGCGATCGACCCATCATGGAACTCACCGACGAGGCGTGGGACGACACCGTCGCGTTGATCCTCACGTCGGTCTTCCTTCTCAACCGGGCCGCGGCGCGGCAGATGATTGCGCAAGGCGACGGCGGGGCCATCGTCAACCTGGGTTCCTTCGCCGGTGTGCGCCTCGCCGACGGGCCGCCATCGTTTTCTGCGCTCAAGGCCGGAGCCGAGGCGTTCACGAAGATGCTGGCGCGCGAACTCGCGCCCCATCGGATTCGCGTCAACATGGTCCACCCTCTCGGGGTCGACGCCGGCGACGGTGTCAAGAACCCGGGTCTCGCCCGAGCGGCCGAGAAGGCCGGACGGTCGGTCGAGCAGTGGATGAGGGACATGATCCCGTTCGGTCGGTTCCAAACGGCGGACGAAACTGCGGCGGTCGTGGCCTTTTTGTGCTCGGATGCCGCCTCGTTCACGTCAGGCCAGGCCATATCGGTCGCCGGTGGGGCGACGCCGTAATTTTCGAGCCGCGTCATTTGTTGCGGTTCGTTCAAAGAATCTTGACGTTTGTGTTACGAACCGCTAGAAAACCCTACCGTGACCCGCGATCGACACCCCGCCGTGCGAACCGATGACCTTCGCTCGTCACCCGGTTCGTCGTTGATTCCGGACGACATCGATCAGGTCATCGAGCGATGGCAGATCGAGGAAGCGCTCGAGTTGGCTTTCCTTGCCACCGAGCGAGTATCGGTCGCCCGGCGCGTCGTCGGGTTACTCGCGGCGGTGACCGCTTTCGTCGCCGGCATCGTCGGCGTCGTGTGGGTGTTCGACAACGTCGGTCTCGGCCTGGGCCTGCTCAGCGCCTACGCGCTGCCGCTGTTCGTCCTGCTCGTGATGCTCGGCGTCGAGCGCACGGTGCCCCTCGGCAAGAACTGAGCCCGAGGCCTTCAGAGCGGGGAACCAGGCGGTCTTCGACGCTTCGACAGCGTCGACCCCGCGAGCGAGACTGCAGCGATGCGCATCGGCTACAGCGATGACAGTGAGGCCTTGCGGCAGACGCTGCGTTCCTACTACAGCGCGCTGTTGAGCCCCGACGTGCGTCAACGGCTTTCGCATTCTCAGGGCATTGGCCCCGACATGCGGGCCGTGGTGCGCCAGATGGGCAGCGACGGATGGCTGGGCATCGGGTGGCCGCCCGAGTACGGCGGTCGAGGCCGTACGCCGATCGAGCAGTTCGTCTTCTTCGACGAGTCGATGCGGGCGCAGGCGCCGGTGCCGATGCTGACGGTGAATACGGTCGGACCGACGATCATGCAGTACGGCACAACCGCGCAAAAACAATTCTTCCTACCCAAGATCGTCGCGGGCGAGATCCACTTCTGCATCGGATACTCAGAGCCCGTCGCGGGGACTGATCTCGCCGCACTCCAGACCCGGGCGGTTCGCGACGGCGACGAATACATCATCAACGGTCAAAAGCTCTGGACGAGCCTGGCGTCCGATGCCGACTACTGCTGGCTGGCGGTTCGCACGAACCCCGAAGCCAAGAAGCACAAGGGCATCTCGATGATCATCGTCGACATGAAGAACACCGACGGGATCACGGTGCGTCCCCTCAACCTCTTGCCGGGACACAACGTGTGCGAAGTCTTCTTCGACGACGTGCGCGTGCCCGTCGCCAATCGCGTGGGTGACGAGAACGGCGGCTGGAACCTCATCACCAACCAGCTCAATCACGAACGCGTGACCCTTTGCTCGCCGGGCATGATCGAGCATCACCTCGACGAGGTGAAGGAATGGGCCAAGGCAACCGTGGGCGCCGACGGTCGCAGAGTGATCGATGACGAATGGGTGCGCATCGCGTTGGCGCGGCTCTATGCGCGCCTCGAGTTCTTGCGTCTCATCAACTGGAAAGTGGCCTACAACGCCACGCAGAACACACTGCACCCGGCCGACGCGTCGGCGACCAAGACCTTCGGCACCGAGTTCTACCTCGAGGCGCTGAAGACGCTGATGGAGATCGTCGGTCAGGCGTCGTATCTCACCGCGGGCGCCACCGGCTCGGTGATGCAGTCCCGTCTCGAGCAGGCGTATCGCGGGTTGTTGATCTTGACATTCGGCGGTGGCACCAACGAACTGCAACGCGATCTGATCGCGATGTTCGGCTTGGGTATGCCACGGTCCGATCGATGAGGGGGCACTGATGGATTTCTCACTGAGCGAAGAACAGGAAGCCACCCGTTCGCTGGCCCGCCAGATCCTTTCCGATCTGGTGACGCCCGAGCGTCACAAAGAGCTCGAGGCGGACGGTCAGTGGTTCGACCGTAAGGCGTGGTCCGCGTTGGCCGACGCCGGTCTGATCGGCATCTCGGCTCCCGAGGTCCATGGCGGGTCTGGTCTGGGCTTCCTCGAGGTAGCGCTCGTACTCGAAGAAGTCGGTCGCACCGTGGCCAAGATCCCGTATCTCGCGTCGGTCGTGATGGGCATCCTGCCGATCGCGCAGTTCGGTGACGATGCGCTGCAGCGCGCGTGGCTCCCCAAGCTCGTCGAAGGCGAAGCTGTCGCGACGACCGCACTCGTCGAAGAGAGCGCACCCGCCGACTTGCCGACCACGACCGCGCGCAAGAAGGGTTCGAGCTGGGTGCTCGACGGCACCAAGACCTGTGTGCCCGCGGGGCTCGACGCCTCGATCCTGTTGGTGCCGGCCATGACCGGAAACCGCAAGGTCGCGGTGTTCGTCGTCGAGACCGATGCTCCGGGGGTTTTGGTCGAGCGCCAAGACACCACCACCGGCATTCCCGAAGCCCGCGTGGTGCTCGCGGGCGCCAAGGCGACACTGCTGGGTGACACCGCGTCGGGTGCCGCGATCGTCGACTGGATCACACTGCGGGCGACTGCCGCCCTCGCCGCGACCGCGGTCGGCGTATGTGACGCGGCCCTGCGCATCACTGCGGACTACACCAAGACCCGCGAGCAGTTCGGCCGCCCGATCGCCACGTTCCAAGCGGTCGGCCAACGGGCCGCCGACGCCTATATCGACACCGAGGCGGTGCGCCTCACCGCACTGCAGGCCGCGTGGCGGATCACCGCCGACCTCCCCGCCGAAGCGGAGGTGGCCATCGCCAAGTTCTGGGCCGCCGACGGCGGGCAGCGGGTGGTGCACGCCGCGCAACACCTCCACGGCGGCATGGGTGTCGACCGCGACTATCCGGTCCACCGCTACTTCCTGTGGGCCAAGCACCTCGAGCTCAGCCTCGGGGGGGCGACGCAGCAACTGCTGCGGCTGGGCGACATTTTGGCCGGCTAGGCAACCAGCACGGCCGGCTAGGCAACCAGCACGGCCGGGTAGGCCACGAGATACCCCGGTGGTCGTCGGGGAAATCCGGGCCCTATTTGTTACTATGGCCGTAGTGGAAATTCTGGAGTTCGGACGCTACGCGGAAGGAGCCTGACCCATGGCTGACATTGGCGTTGATCTGAGCCGCTACGCCCTCGGATGGCACGACGAGGTCGACTACGTCTTCAAGCCCAAGCGGGGCCTCAACGAGGACATCGTCAAAGAGATCTCCGGGATCAAGAACGAGCCGCAATGGATGCTCGACTTCCGGTTGAAGTCGCTGCGGCACTTCGAGAAGCGGCCCATGCCCAATTGGGGCGGCGATCTCTCCGAGATCTACTTCGACAACATCTTCTATTACATCAAGCCGACCGACCATCAGGTCGACGCGTGGGACGCGCTGCCCGACTCGGTCAAGAAGACCTACGAAAAGCTCGGCATTCCCGAGGCCGAGCGCAAGTACCTCGCCGGCGTGACCGCGCAGTACGAGAGCGAAGTCGTCTTCCACCGCAATCGCGAAGATCTCGCGGGTCTCGGCGTGATCTTCTGTGACATGGACACGGCGTTGCGCGAGTACCCCGATGTCGTCAAGAAGCACATGGGCAAGATCATCCCGCCCAACGACAACAAGTTCTCTGCGCTCAACTCCGCGGCATGGAGCGGGGGCTCGTTCATCTACGTGCCGCCGGGTGTCAAGGTGCCGATGCCGTTGCAGGCGTACTTCCGCATCAACTCCGAGAACATGGGCCAGTTCGAGCGCACGTTGATCATCGCCGACGAAGGCTCCGAGGTGCACTACATCGAAGGTTGCTCGGCACCGGTCTACACCACTGACTCATTGCATTCGGCCGTCGTCGAGATCCTCGTCGGCAAGTCCGCTCGTGTCACCTACACGACCATTCAGAACTGGTCGAACAACGTCTTCAACTTGGTGACCAAGAGGGCGCGTGTCGAAGCCGAGGGCCACATGGAGTGGATCGACGGCAACATCGGCTCGCGCCTGACGATGAAGTACCCCGGCGTCGTCATGGTCGGGCCCAAGGCATCCGGCGAAGTGCTTTCGGTGGCCTACGCCGGGCAGGGTCAGCATCAAGATGCCGGCGCCAAGATGGTGCACGCCGCGCCCGAGACGACCTCCAAGATCGTCTCCAAGTCGATCTCCAAGGACGGTGGCCGCACCAGCTATCGCGGTCTCGTGCGGGTCGAAGGCGACGCGTATGGCTGCAAGAGTCATGTGCAATGCGACGCCCTCATCCTCGACGATCACTCGATCTCCGACACGTTCCCTTACATGGAGATCGGTGCCAAAGACGCCGTCATCGGCCACGAGGCCACCGTGTCCAAGGTCGCCGACGACCAACTCTTCTATCTGATGAGCCGCGGGCTCTCGCACGAACAAGCCATGGGCATGATCGTCAACGGCTTCATCGAGCCGGTGACCCGCACCTTGCCGATGGAATACGCCGTCGAGTGGTCGCGCCTCATCGAATTGCAGATGGAAGGCAGCGTCGGCTGAGCTGGTGAAGCAGCGCCGACTGGCACCGCGGGTAGCCCGCGTGCCGCGTACGCGGCAGCTTTGGCAAGATGGGGTGGTGCCCATGCGGGAAGAGTGCAAGTTCTTCGAGAGCCGGACGTACCGCAACGGTGAAACCGTGCGCAAGTGCGATCTCGACCTCGCACCCGAGGCGCCGTGGCGTTGCCCCTCGAACTGCATTGCGTTCACGCCCCGGATGGCCGACGTCAATTGGGCGCACGGCACACTCGTGACGCCGCCGACGCCGGCCGAGCCGAAGAGCCTCCACGAGGATCCCGAATCGGTGGCTCGCTTGCTCGACGAAGCCGAGGACATCCTCTACGCAGCCGGGCCGCGCATCATCGACGAGGTGAGTCGCGAGCAAGGCAGGGCAAGCGGCCGGCGAAAGTGGTGGCCGTTCGGGCGCGGCGGGCGCTGATATTTCCCCTACGCGGATAGGATTATTTCCGTGGTTTCGGTCTTCGCCCCCGATGTAGCGCGCTCGCTCGACGGGCCCGAATGGCTTCGCGAATGGCGCCGCGGTGCCGCCGAGCGCGTTGCCGCCGCCTCGTTGCCGACCGCGGAGGAAGAGGTCTGGCGTTACACCCGCATCGGCGACCTCGCCATCGACCGCTTTCACCTGAGCGACGGACTCGCCGGCGATGCGCGCGATGTGCCGCAGGTCAAGGCCGTCCTCGAGGCATATACCGACACTGCCGCGGTCGTCGTCGTCCACAACGGCCGGGTCGTGCACGTCGATCGTTCTGTCGGGCGCGGGCTCCACGTCGGGTCGCTCAACGACTATCCCGGCGGAGAGACACTGCTGGGCAAGGCGGCACCGACTGCCACCGATCTCTTCGCCGAGATGAACAATGCGTTCTCGGCCGATCCCCTCGTGGTGGTCGTCGACCCCAACGTCGAGATCGACGCGCCGATCGTGGTCGTGCATTGGAACGAGGGTGCCGATGCCGCGGTTTTTCCCCGACTGGTCGTGCGGGCTGGCGCCAACAGCCATGCGGTCGTCGTCGAGCACGCCCTGTCGTCCGGTGACACGTTGATGCTGGCACCGGTGGTCGAGATGATCGTCGAGCGCGACGCGCGCTTCGGCTATCTCAACGTGCAACAACTGGGGGCCAGCACATGGCAGCTGGCGTCGCACTCGTCGACGGTCGACTCGGGCGCCACGTTGACGGCATCGGCCGCGGTTTTCGGGGGTGATTCGGCGCGTCACCGTACCGACTGTCGGCTCATCGGTCGCGGAGCCACGGGCGTGTTGCAGGCGTTGTACTTCGGCAGTGGCGATCAGTTGCTCGACTTCCGCACGTTCCAAGACCACGCGGCGCGCGACACCACGAGCAACCTGTTGTTCAAAGGTGTGATCGACGACCGGGCGAAGTCGGTGTACACCGGCCTCATCCACGTGCGGCCCGATGCGCGAGGCACCAACGCCTTTCAAACCAACCGCAACATCAAGCTCTCCGACGACGCGTGGGCCGAGTCGGTCCCCAACCTGCAAATCGAGAACAACGACGTGAAGTGCAGCCACGCCTCGACCGTCGGCCCCGTCGACGAAGACCAGCGTTTCTACCTCGAGAGCCGCGGACTCCATCCGTCGCGTGCCGAACGGTTCATCGTCGCCGGCTTCTTCGACGAAGTGCTCGATGCGCTGCCGGTCGCGGCGGCCCGCCCGCTCGTCGCCGCAGCGATCACCGCCAAGCTCGGTGAGGAGACTCCGTGAAGCAGTTCTTGTTGTGCGCGGTCGACGAGATCGCACCGGCGACGGCGCGGCGATTCGACATCGACAACCACCGCATCGCGCTCGTGCGCCTCGACGACGACTTCTACGCCATCGGCGACACGTGCTCGCATGCCGACTACTCGCTGTCCGAAGGCGAGGTCAATACCGAAGAGCGCACCCTCGAATGCTGGAAGCACGGCAGCCAGTTCAGCGTCGATGACGGTCATCCGGTGTCGTTGCCCGCCACTCGGCCGGTGCCGGTCTACAAGGTCCACGTCGAAGAGGGCTCGGTCTACGTCTCGATAGAGGTCGGCGATGAGTGAGCTCATGATCAGCGACCTCCATGCGAACGTGAGGGGCACGCCCATCTTGCGCGGCGTCGATCTCGTCGTGCGCAGCGGTGAGGTGCACGCCGTCATGGGCCCCAACGGTTCGGGCAAGTCGACGTTGGCCCACGTGTTGATGGGCAAGCCCGGCTACGAAGTCACCGCCGGGTCGATCACCCTCGACGGCGTCGATCTCGTCGGGCTCGCGCCGTGGCAGCGAGCACGGGCCGGTCTGTTCCTCGGCCTGCAGTATCCCGTCGAAGTGCCCGGCGTACACGTCGGCGAAGTCCTCGTCGAGGCCCTCGCCGCCACCGGTGTCACCTCGCGCGCCGCCAACGAGCGCATCGCCGCCGAGGCGCCCCGGCTCGGTCTCGACGACATGTTCTTCACGAGGGCGCTCAACGTCGACCTCTCCGGCGGCGAGAAGAAGCGGGTCGAGACCTTTCAGCTCGCCGTGCTGCGGCCCAAGATCGCGGTGCTCGACGAGCTCGACTCGGGCCTCGACATCGATGCGTTGCGCCTTGTGAGCCGACGCGTCGAAGACGCGACCAAAGAGTTCGATCTCGGCGTGCTCGCCATCACCCATTACCAACGCCTGCTCGACGTGCTCCACGCCGATCACGTGCACATCTTCGCCAATGGCCGCATCAAGGCCAGCGGCGGCCCCGAGCTGGCGTCCGAGCTCGAACGCACCGGCTACGCGGCGTGGGCCGACGCCGAGGCTCAAGCGGCCGAGGCGGACGACGTCGATCCCTTCGCCGATCCCTTCCGCTGACGACGTTTGCAAAGCCGTCGCGTTTCGTGCCGTAGGCTCGAAACCATGCCGGTCGATCGCCGCCCTCTCTCTCCGGACGAGATCTCGAGCCTCGTCGCCGCGCTCGACAGTTGGGAGCACGACGGTGCCTCGTTGCGACGCCAGCTCGTGTTCGACTCGTTCGTGCAGGCATTCGGATTCATGGCCCAGGTGGCGCTCATCGCCGAGCGCCTCGACCATCATCCGAACTGGTCCAACGTCTACAACCGCGTCGACATCGCCATTTCCACACACGATGCCGGCGGCCTGACTGCGCTCGACTTCGAGTTCGTGCGGCGCGTCGACGCGATCCTGCCCCGGGATTGACATGCTCCACGAGATCGAGGGCACGGTCGTCCGTCTGCGCGCGATGGAGCTCGCCGACGTCCAGTGGTACGACAACCTGCCCATCACGAGTGAATACGACGACTTCGGCCAACAGCGGCCCTACAACTCGGTCGATCGCTGGCGCGCCGACAAACTCATCACGGCGGACAATGGCTTGCTGCTGGTCGAACAAATCGCACCGCGCGAACGGCTGGGCTCGGTCGGATGGCGCACCGTCACCTGGGGCCCGTCGTGGCTCTCGCGTTGTATCGAGATCGGGATCTCGCTGATCCCGAGTGCACGGGGACGAGGCCTCGGTACCGAAGCACAGTGGCTGCTCGTGCGCTACCTCTTTGCAGAGACCAACGTGCAACGCATCCAGGCCGTCACCGACGTGACCAACCGATCCGAGCAACGCGCGCTCGAGAAGGCGGGGTTCATCGCCGAGGGAGTCCTGCGCAGCGCGCAACACCGGCGGGGCGAGTACCACGACCTCGTGATCTACGCGGTCGTACGCGACCAATAGCGCACTAGGTAGCTTGCGCGTCGTCGAGGCCGATGGCGAGGGTATTCCACGCCAGCGTGGCGCACTTGATCCGCGACGCGAACTTGACCACGCCGCGAAGCGCTTCGAGGTCGCCGAGCTTGATCTCGACACCGTCGTCGTCGGTCTCGCTCGTGGTGCCGTCGAGTTCGTTCTCGTGGATCGACATCATGCCCTTGAACGCACGCGTGACCGAGCGCGCCTCGTTGACGCTCTTGCCCTTGACCGCGACGCTCATCATCGACGCTGACGCCTTGCTGATCGAGCAACCTTGACCGGTGATGCGTACGTCCTTGACTCGCCCGTCCTCGACGTCGACGTAGACCGCGACCTCGTCGCCACACAACGGGTTGAACCCCTCGGCGCGGTGCGCGGGCGGACACTCGAGCGTGCCGTTGTTACGGGGATTGCGGTAGTGGTCGAGGATGATCTCGCGATAGAGATCTTCGAGCCCAGGCATTGTCAACCTCGCGACGTCAGATGGCAAAGAATTGGCCAGCGGCTTCGAGCGCATCGGCGAGCCTATCGACATCAGACTCGTCGTTGTACACGTAGAGCGATGCGCGCGCCGTTGCCGTGATGCCCAGCTTTCTCATGAGTGGCTTTGCGCAATGATGGCCGGCTCGTACGCAGATGCCGTATTGGTCGAGTACCTGACTGATGTCGTGGGCGTGCAGATCTCGGTAGGTGAACGAGAAGACCGCGCCGCGCTGCGCGGGCTCGGACGGGCCGTAGATGTGCAAATCGTCGCCGAAACGCTCGGTGAGCGTGCGCAGTGTGTATGCGGCGAGCGTCACTTCGTGCTCACGGACGGCGTCCATGCCGAGACCACGCAGGTACTCGACGGCGGCGCCGAGCCCGATGATCTCGGCGATCGGGGGCGTACCCGCTTCGAACTTCCAGGGGACATCGTTGGTGGTGAAACCATCGAAGCGCACGTCTCTGATCATCTCGCCGCCCCCCAGGAACGGCGGCATGGCGTCGAGCAAGTCGCGCCGGCCCCAGAGGACACCGACACCGGTCGGTCCACACATCTTGTGACCGCTGAAGGCCAACAGGTCGGCACCGAGTTGGTGGACGTCGGTCGCGAGGTGGGGAACGTATTGGCAGGCGTCGATGCACACGGTGGCGCCCGCCGCGTGTGCCGCATCGGCAATGCGGCGCACCGGCGTCAACGTGCCGAGCACATTGGACATCGCGGTGATCGACACCAGCTTGGCGCCATCGACGTAGCGATCGAGCTCGTCGAGGCAGAGCATGCCGTCGTCGCGGACGGGCAGCCACCGCAATTCGAGGTCCCGCTCGGCCGCGAGCATGTGCCACGGCACGATGTTGGCGTGGTGTTCCATCTCGGTGAGCACGACCGCGTCGCCCGCTTGCAGATTGGCCCGGCCCCACGAGTGCGCAACGAGGTTGAGCGACTCGGTGGCGTTCTTGGTGAACACGACCTCGTCGTAGTCACCGCCGATGAAGTCGGCGACAGCCCGACGCGCGCCTTCCATCTGGTTGGTCGCTTCTTCGGCGATGCGATACACACCGCGGTGCACGTTGGCGTTGATCGTCTCGTAGTACGTAGTCATCGCGTCGATGACCACGCGCGGTTTTTGTGACGTCGCAGCAGAGTCGACGTAGACGATCGGGTGGCCGTCGACCTTTTGGTCGAGCAACGGGAAGTCCTTTTTGATGCGACCGACGTCGAGTGCCATCACCGCCAGCTTTCGTAGCCATCTCTCTCGAGCCGCTCGACCAGCTCGAGACCGCCGGTCGCGACGATGCGGCCATCGATCATGATGTGAACGACGTCGGGCACGAGCTCTTCGAGCAAGCGTTGATAGTGCGTGATCGCGAGCACGCCCATCGAGGGACGGTCGTGGTGCACTTCGTTGACGCCCTTGGCCACGATGCGCAGTGCGTCGATGTCGAGGCCGGAGTCGGTTTCGTCGAGGATCGCCAGCTCGGGCTCGAGGATGGCAAGCTGCAGGACCTCGTTGCGCTTCTTCTCGCCGCCCGAAAACCCTTCGTTGAGGTAGCGGTCGGCGAACGACGAGTCCATGCCGAGCCGTTGCATCCATTCCATGATCGAGAGCCGCAACTCGAGCACCGACAGGTCGATGCCCTTGCGGGCCGACAGCGCCTGGCGCAAGAAGTTGATCACCGAGACGCCGGCGATCTCTTGTGGGTACTGGAAGGCGAGGAACATGCCCGACTTGCCGCGCACGTCCGCGGGCCAGGTCGTGATGTCGTCGCCTTTGAACAGGATCGCGCCCTCGGTCAACTCGTATTCGGGGTTGCCGAGCAACACGTTGGCGAGCGTCGATTTGCCCGAACCGTTGGGGCCCAACAATGCGTGGATCTCGCCCGGGGCGATGCTGAGGTGGACGCCCCGCAAGATCGGCGTCGAACCGGCCTTGGCATGCAGGTTGCGCACCTCGAAGAGCGGGCTCATGGGGCGGAGTCTAGGCAACCGGTCCGGCATTTGCACTACGTCGGTAGTGGTAATTACTGTGCGAGCTAGCTCGAGGCCAAAAGGTCTTGTTTCCACGCGCG
Source organism: Acidimicrobiales bacterium (assembly GCA_035525225.1). Classification (GTDB taxonomy): domain Bacteria; phylum Actinomycetota; class Acidimicrobiia; order Acidimicrobiales; family WLNW01; genus DATLFA01. The sequence continues at coordinate 118,056 of DATLFA010000015.1, read as the reverse complement.
AAAGCGGTCGTGTCGGGCACCGCTCGGCCCTTCACCCTCGCCCGACCCGTCGGGGTGGAGCCGGAAGGTGACGTGGTGTGTGAGGTCGTCGCCATCCACCGCGAGGTAGCGGGCGTCGGCCTCGACCGCGGGCCCGGCGCGCCACAACAACCAACGACCGATGCGCCGCTTGTACATGGCGACTTGGAATTGGGGGTCGGTGTGCCCGAGATCGTCACCGAGCGCCAACAGCGCGGCGGGAGCCTCGATCCATGCGGTGGCCGGGATGTTGCGGTCGCGGGTGGGCGTATCGGGCAGTTCGGCCGTATGCCGCGGTGTGGTGTCGATGGGGCGTTCGTCGTAGCGCAGGGCGCGATCCACCGGCCCAGTCTGCCGCGCGATGAGTGGAGTACACCTCGGCGTCATAGTAGAAAGTGCCGCACGAGACGAGCGCACGCCGGCGTGGTTCCGGTGACGCAAGGAGCCCGACACGCATGAATTTCGCGTTCAGCGAAGAACAAGAAGAGCTACGGCGCATCGTGCGTCAGTTCCTCGACGACAAGTCGGACGAACAGGCAGTGCGGGCCCTCATGGCGACCGAGAAGGGTTTCGACGACGCGGTCTGGCGGCAGATGGCCGATCAGATGGGTCTACAGGGCCTCATCGTGCCGGAGGACTTTGGTGGCTCCGGCTACTCCTATGTCGAACTGATCGTCGTGCTCGAAGAGATGGGTCGTTCGTTGCTGTGCGCCCCCTACTTCTCGACGGTGGTGCTCGCCGCCAACGCGTTGATGCACAGCGGCGACGATGCGGCCAAGAAGCAGCACCTGCCCGGCATCGCGTCGGGTGACACCATCGCCACCCTCGCGTTCACCGAAGACAACGGTCGGTGGGACGAGTCCGGCATCACGATGGTCGCCACAGCGGCCGGCGGCGGTTGGTCGCTCAACGGCCACAAGATGTACGTGCTCGACGGGCACGTCGCGAACCTCATCATCGTCGCCGCTCGCACCGGCAAGGGTGTCTCGCTGTTCACCGTCGACGCCGACGCGGCGGGATTGTCCCGCACTGCGCTGCAGACCATGGACCAGACGCGCAAGCAGGCCCGGCTCGAGTTCGACAACACGCCGGCCACGCTGTTGGGTGCAGACGGCGACGGGTGGAAGGTGCTCGAGCGCGTGCTCGACCTCGCGGCGGTCGCGCTCGCGGCCGAACAGGTCGGGGGGGCCCAGAAGTGTCTCGACATGAGCGTCGAGTACGCCAAGGTCCGCGTGCAGTTCGGTCGCCCGATCGGCAGCTTCCAGGCCATCAAGCACAAGTGCGCCGACATGTTGCTCGAGGTCGAGTCGGCCAAGTCGGCGGCGTACTACGCGGGCTGGTGCGCATCCGAGCTCAACGACGAATTGCCGTCGGTGGCCTCCCTGGCCAAGGCCTACTGCTCAGAGGCCTACTTCCACGCGTCTGCCGAAAACATCCAGATTCACGGTGGTATCGGCTTCACATGGGAGCACCCCGCGCATCTGTACTTCAAACGGGCCAAGTCCTCCGAGCTGTTGTTCGGTGACCCGACCTATCACCGCGAGCTCCTCGCGCAACGCATCGGTATCTGACTTGGCGCACGGGCTGCGACGATGACGATCGTCTTCATCGTCATTGCCGCCGTCGTCGTGTTCGCGATCGCCGCGGCGACCGTCGGCACGGTCGTGGCCCGCCTCGCCGACGCGCCCCGGCCCACGGTGCTGCGGGTCGACGAGTCGGTGTCGTGGATCGCAGAGCGCCTCCCCTTCGAGGTCGCCGCCGAGATCTCCCACGACGACGTACGCCGCATCCTCGACTGGCATCTCGACTACTTCGCCGACGTGGGCCTCGTGACCGATCACGGCCAAGAGCTCGGTGGCGCGGCGGTGCCCCTCGGGCATGCGCCCGTCGTCGGTTCGACCGAGGAATCGATCGACTACGTCGTCTCCCGGGCGATCGCCCATGACTCCGAGATCACGTCGCTCCACGTCGTCGTGGTGCTCGACAAACAGATGGAGTACTGGCAAGAAATTGGCGCAATCGGACCGCCCGCCGAGCCCGACGCATGACACAATATGGGGACCAAGAGAGAGGAGGTGGTCCAAATCAGTAGTAGCAGTTCATTTGGGACCTTGGAGGTGGCTGGCCGCTAGTCGGCCGCTGGTCCAGCTGGCGAATCCCTGCCAGACCACCGCTATCGAAAGCCGTCGAGAACCGTCCCGCTCGACACCTGAGGCATTTCGATGGTTTCACCAGATACGAGTTGCCGCGGGGGAGGGCTTGCCCTCCCCCGCGTGCACGTTTGCGGCTAAGTACGCAGCGCACCGCCCGCTGCCAGAAAGGCACCCGTCGTGGATCGACCGATTCGCTACGAACACAATCGGTTCCTCGGCGACAAGCGCCGCCAGGTCGTCTACGACCTCGATGACGTGGCCGAACGAGCGGTCGTCGACGAGCTCGTGGCGTCGGAGCAAGTCGCGACCTTCGGGCCCGACACGCTGGCCGAGGCGCGCAACCGCGGTTATCGCCTGCGCCGGGTCTGACGCGATGGCGGTCGCTACGGTCGATGTCGGCGGGCTGCGGCTCGCGGCGCACGTCGCTCGACCGACCGGCGGTCCCCGCACCGGCTTGCCGGGTGTCGTGCTCGTGCCCGGGTATCCCTCTGGAGCCGACCGTGGCGCATCGGCGCCGGCGACGCACCCCGCGCTGGCCGACCGCATCGCGCAGGAGATGGGATGGGTCGCACTCGCGCTCAATCCGCGGGGCACGAGCGGTTCACAAGGCAATTTCTCCCTCGACGGATGGTTCGACGACGTCCTGGCCGCGGCCGAGCACCTCAACCGCAACGAGCGAGCGAACGGTGTCTGGCTCGCCGGCTTCGGCACCGGCGGGGCCCTCAGCATCTGCGCCGGCGCCCGCGACCTGCGGGTTCGAGGGGTCGCCGCCCTCGGCGCGCCCGCCGACTTCGACGATTGGGCCCGCCACCCGAAGCGCCTCGTCGAGCACTCCCGCCTCGTCGGCATCATCCGCGACGCGGATTTCCCCCCGTCGATCGACGAGTGGGCGATCGGCCTCCGTGAGCTGCGGGCCGCCGAGCACGCGGGTGAGCTCGCGCCCCGGGCGTTGCTGCTGGTGCACGGCAGCGAGGATCAGCTCGTGCCCGAAGCCGATGCCCGATCGATCGCCGATGCCCACGGCACCGCCGACCTCCGTGTCATCCGGGGGGCCGGCCACAACTTGCGCCAGGACCCTCGGGCGATGGCCGTACTACTCGGCTGGCTCGATCGCCAGCGGCGGCGGGTGCCGTTCTGAGGCCGGCGACTGGTCGCATGACTCATGCCGCGGGGCGGGCCACGCGCCATCATCTAGGTGACTTCAAACGCATCGAGGATCCTGGAACATGGCGGCAGAGCCGAGTACTCTCGGTGGATTACGTAGAGCGGCAGTGAACTTGCGCCAGGACATCAGGCAATACACCACACGGTCGAAGGAGGAGATAGACGTGCCAGAGGCTTCCACGGCCGACGGGGTCGTATCCGTTCGTCGCGATCTGGCTTCCACTGTCGTCTCCGCCAACGGCGCGGCCAATGGCTCCGCGCCGGCCGCCTCGACTGCCCCGACGGTCATCCGAGTCGTCGGTGTGTACGACCGCTTCTTCAAGCGGTGCATCGACCTTGTCGGTTCGCTCTTCTGTCTCGTGATCCTCTTGCCGGTCATCGCCGGCGTGGCGCTCGCAGTACGTCTGATGCTCGGCCCCAACATCTTCTTTTGCCAAGAGCGGGTCGGCCGCAATGGCAAGACCTTTCGCATGGTCAAGTTCCGTTCGATGATGCACGACCGTCGGTCCGACAACGCGGACTTCGATGGCAGTGATCGCCGGCAAACGCACAAGAGCCTCAACGATCCGCGCCACACTCCGGTGGGCCGGTTCATCCGCAAGTGGAGCCTCGACGAGTTGCCGCAGTTGTTCAACGTCATCAAAGGCGACATGAGCCTCGTCGGTCCCCGTCCCGAGTTGGTGCGAGTCGCGCAGGCTCACAACCTCGTCGACCATCCACGGCACCTCGTGCGCCCCGGCATCACCGGGCTGTGGCAGGTCTCGCCTGAGCGCAGTTCGTTGCTGCACGAGAACGTTCACATCGATACTGAGTACGTCACTCGTGTCACCTTCATCGGCGACGTCAAGATCTTGCTACGCACAGTGGGCGCAGTACTGCACGCACGCGGACGCTGAGTGGTTTCGCGGCGGCCGCCGCCACGCTTGGCAATACTTCCGTAGCCAAACCACACGCCGAATGTGCGTTTTCTACGAAACGGCGCAGCAGCCACGATCGTCGGACGGTGACGTCAATCGGCTAGAGCTAGGTCGGCGTCGACCATCATCGCCACGAGCTGTTCGAAGCCGACGGTGGGTTCCCACCCGAGATCGCGCCGTGCCTTCGACGGATCGCCGAGCAAGATCTCGACTTCGGAGGGGCGGTGGTAGCGCGGGTGCACGCGCACATGCTTTTCCCAATCGAGTCCGACATGACGGAACGCGGCGTCGCAGAACTCGCGGACCGTATGTGCCTCACCGGTCGCGATGACATAGTCGTCGGGCGTGTCGACCTGCAGCATGCGCCACATGGCGTCGACGTAGTCGCCGGCGAAGCCCCAGTCGCGCGCCGCGTCGAGGTTGCCGAGATAGAGGTGCTCTTGCTTGCCCTGAATGATGCGAGCAACACCGCGCGTGATCTTGCGCGTCACGAATGTCTCTCCGCGTCGCGGGCTCTCGTGGTTGAAGAGGATTCCGTTGACCGCGAACATGCCATAGGCCTCGCGGTAGTTGATCGTCGCCCAGTAGGCGAAGACCTTCGCGACGCCATACGGGCTGCGCGGATGGAACTTCGTCTCCTCGTTCTGAGGCGGAGGCGATGATCCGAACATCTCCGACGACGACGCTTGGTAGAAGCGCACCGGACCGCCGTATTGACGAATGGCTTCGAGCACGCGCGTGGTACCGACTGCGGTTGCTTCGGCGGTGTACTCGGGCATCTCGAAGCTGACCTGTACATGGCTCTGCGCCGCGAGGTGGTACACCTCGTCGGGCTGGATCTGTGCGAGCAGACGCGTCAACAAGGTCGAGTCGGTCACGTCGCCGTAGTGCAAGTACAGGCGACGGTCCTCGTGGTACGGATCTTGGTAGATGTGGTCTAGGCGATGGGTGTTGATCATCGAGGACCGACGAACGATGCCGTGGACCTCGTAGCCCTTTTGCATCAGCTGTTCGGCGAGATACGAGCCGTCCTGGCCACCGATGCCGGTGATCAGCGCCCTGCGGCCGATCAGACTTGCACGCCGGTCGTGCCCCGCAGCTGCTCTTGGGTCTGACTGAGATACCACCGGTAGGTCTCCTCGATGCCTAGCCCTAGGCCAATCTTCGGCCCCCAGCCGAGCTCCTTGAGCTTTGTGACATCGAGAAGCTTGCGTGGCGTGCCGTCGGGCTTGGACAAGTCGTGTTCGATCGTCGCTGCCGGATAGACGATATCGCGCACCATGTGGGCCAGCTCGAGGATGGTCACGTCTTCGCCGGTGCCCACGTTGATGTGCGTATCGCCGGTGTAGTGATCCATGAGGAACATGCACGCATCAGCAAGATCATCGACATGCAGGAACTCGCGGCGCGGGCTGCCCGTGCCCCAGATGACGACCGACTCGGCGCCGCTGACGCGCGCATCGTGAAATTTGCGGATCATCGCGGGCAAGACGTGGCTCGACTCGAGATCGAAGTTGTCATACGGACCGTAGAGATTGGTGGGCATCGCGGAGATGAAGTCACAGCCGTACTGGTGGGCATAGGCCTGGCACAGCTTGATGCCGGCGATCTTCGCGATCGCATACGGCTCGTTGGTCGGCTCGAGCTGACCGCTGAGCAACTCGTCCTCGCTGATCGGTTGGTGGGCGAGGCGGGGATAGATGCACGAGCTGCCGAGGTACAACAGTTTGCGCACACCGACGAGATAGGACGCGTGCACAACGGTGGCGTGGATCATCATGTTGTCGTAGAGGAACTCAGCCGGAAAGGTCGCGTTGGCGAGGATGCCACCGACTTTGCCGGCGACGAGGAAGACGTACTCGGGCCGGTTCTCCTCGAACCAGACGTTGACCGCAGCCTGGTCGCGAAGATCGAGTTCGCTACGCCGCACGAGCAGCAGGTTGTCGTACCCGGCGGAACGAAGGCGGCGCACGATGGCCGACCCGACAAGACCGGCGTGGCCGGCCACGAAGATCCGGGCGTCCTGCGGCATCGCGTTCATAGCCATCTCAGAGTAGCCACGCACCGTCGCAGTTCGACACCGGCCGTTCGACCCACCCGGGGGTCACCCTGGTGGGGCCGCGTCCCATTCGCCGCCCGCCGCGCAAACGTGGTCTACTTTCGCCGTGAGCGAGACAATCAACACCGTCAACACGCTCGAGTACCCATATACCCGCACCACCGGCCCATATATGGGACCGTTCCTCACCGCACTGCGTGACGGCAAGCTGATCGCCAACAAGGTCGGCGGCCGCACCTTCTGCCCGCCGCTCGAGTACGACCCCGACACGGGGGCGACGGCGCCGGCAGAGTTCGTCGAGGTCGGCCCGGGCGGCACGGTGGTCGGGTGGACATGGATCGCCGAGCCGTCCGAGAAGCACCCGTTTGCGCATCCGTTCGCGTTTGCGTTGATCAAGATCGACGGGACCGACGTGCCGATGGTGCACGCCGTCGACGCCGGCACGATCCACGACATGGCGACGCTGATGCGGGTCTCGGCGCAGTACCGCGACGAGCGCCACGGCGCGATCACCGACGTGTACTTTGTGCCATTGGCCAAGGCGCAGGCGCAGACCATCACGCCGGGCGAGGGCACGGTGGAAATCACCGAGCACTTGATCTCGCTCAAGGTCCGCGACCAGCTGTACCCGCACCGCCAACGCTTTGCTGCAGGGCTGTTGGCCGGCAAGATCATCGGGCAGAAGAGCCCGGTGTCGGGCAAGGTCTATGTACCGGGCCGCGGCTACGACAATCTCGAGCGCGTGCCGTTGACCGAGGCCGACGAGGTCGAAGTCGCCGACCGGGGCACGGTCGTCGCGTTCACCGTCATTACGCCGGTGCAGTACTACGGGCAGAAAGAGACCGAGCCTTACATCCGGTGCTCGATCCTGCTCGACAACAGCGACCAACCGATCATGGGTGTCGACGTCCGCGACATCCCGCTCGCGGACTTCCGAGCGGGCATGCGGCTCGGCGCCGAGTGGAAAAAGCCAGAGGACCGGTCGGTCGCCGCGCTCGACAACCGCGGCGGCGCCTGGGATGAGGTCATCGAACGGTGGTCACCCACCGGCGAGCCCGACGTCGATTTCGAGACGTTCAAGGAACACACGTGGTGAATGACCGATGACTGCATCCGACAACACCGACATCGCGATCGTGGCGGTCTCACAGACCCCGTCGTACCGCCGTTACAACGACAGCGAACCGCGCATGATCATGGACTGCATCAACGACCTGTTGGGTCAGACGGGCCTCGATCGCCACGACATCGGCTTCACCATCGCCGGCAGTTGCGACTACCTGTCGGGCATGCCGTTCGCCTTCGTGCAGAACATCGACGGCGTGGGCGCCTGGCCTCCTGTCTATGAGAGCCACGTCGAGATGGACGGTGCGTGGGCGCTGTTCGAGGCGTGGATTCGCTTGCAACTGGGCGACATCGACATCGCGTTCGTCAGCGGTTCGGGCAAATCGTCGCCCGGCACGCCGCGCCACGTGTTCCCGTTGCAGACGGACCCCTACGTGATGGCGCCGCTCGGTCTCGACTACGTGTCGCTGGCGGGCCTCCAGGCACGAGCGCTGCTCGATGCGGGGAAGGCCACCGAACGTGATTTTGCCGATGTCGTGTCACGCAGTCGCGGCGCCGCGATGGACAATCCGATGGCGCAGGTCAGGGACAACGTTGCGCCCGAAGAGCTGTTGACGCGGCCCTACTACGCCGCGCCGCTGCGCCTCCATGATCTGCCGCCCATCTCCGATGGGGCCGCGGCAATGATCATCGCCCGGGGCGACCGGGCACGCGAGCTCACCGACAAGCCGGTCTACATCCGCAACATCGATCATCGGATGGAGTCGCACTACCCCGGCCTTCGCGATCTCACGACCTCGGTGTCCACCAAGGCGGCGGCAGCCAACACGGGCGCCAACGACGGCCCGATCGACGTTGCCGAGCTCATGGTCAACTACAGCCACGAAGAGATCATTCTTCGCGAGGCGCTGGGTCTGGTCGGTCACGAGAACGTCAATCCTTCGGGCGGACCGTTGGGCGGTCACCCCGTGATGGCGACCGGTCTCATCCGCGTGATCGAGGTCGCGCAGCGCATCAAGGCCGGTGCCGCCAATCGAGGCGTCGCCCATGCGTCGAGCGGTGCGTGCCTTCAGCAAAATCTGGTCTGCGTGTTGGAAGGGAGCAACTGATGGCTGTTCCTTGTGCAGTGATCGGTATCGGTCAAACGAAATACAAGAGTCGCCGTCCCGACGTTTCGCTCGAAGGTCTCGTTCGAGAAGCGGTCCTGCGGGCACTCGACGACGCGGAGCTGACGTTCAAGGACATCGACGCCATCGTGCTCGGCAAAGCCCCTGACGCGCTCGAAGGTGTGATGATGCCCGAGCTGTCGCTGGCTGACGCCATCGGTGCCGTCGGCAAGCCGATCCACCGCGTGCACACCGCGGGCTCGGTGGGCGCCTCGACCGCCGTGTCGGGAGTGACCCTGGTGGAATCCGGCCGTTACGAACGGGTTCTGGTCGTCTGCTACGAGAAGCAATCCGAAGGCAACGCCACCTGGGCGCTCTCGGGTGGGCGGTCAGGTGGGCAAGGTGCGGGCGGCACGTTCGCTCCGTGGATCCGCAACTACATCCAGCGGTCCAAGGCACCCGAGCACATCGGTTGGATGGTGGCCGTCAAGGATCGCAAGAACGCGCTCAAGAATCCCTACGCGCATCTTCATCTCAAAGACATTTCGATCGAGAAGGTGAAGGAGTCCCCGATGCTGTGGGATCCGCTGCACTACCTCGAGTCGTGCCCGTCCTCCGACGGTGCGGCGGCGGTCGTGCTCGGCGGCGAAGCCGCAGCCAGGAAGGCACCCCGTCCTCCCGCATGGGTCATTGCCCACGCGAAGCGAACGGAGTTCGGCCAATTCCCCGGACGCGACACCGTCAAGCCTCGAGCAGGTGTCGATTGCGCGCGAGAGCTCTACAAGAAGGCCGGCATCACCAACCCGCTCAAGCAGGTCGACTGCGCCGAGCTGTACGTGCCGTTCTCGTGGTACGAACCGATGTGGCTCGAAGGTCACCTCATCGTCGAGGAAGGCGAGGGTTGGAAGGTGACCGACCGCGGCGACACCGAGATCGGCGGGGCGTTCCCCGTCAACATGTCCGGTGGCGTCTTGTCGTCCAATCCCATCGGCGCGTCGGGTCTCATCCGCTGTCTCGAGGCGGCCAATCAGGTACGGGGCACCGCGGGCGACTATCAGGTCGACGGGGCCAAGGTCGCCATCGGCCACGCGTACGGTGGCGCGGCGCAGTACTTCGCAATGTGGGTCGTCAGCTCTGACCTCCAGCCGACGTTCAAGTAACCGACGACAGCGGGGTGCACATGGGCAGTTGTGACGGTCGCGTGGTCATCATCACCGGCGCCGGGCGTGGGCTCGGGCGCGCTCATGCGCTCGCGTTCGCAGCCGAGGGAGCGCGCGTCATGGTCAACGATCTCGGGGTCGAACGCGACGGCACCGCGGCCGGCTCTGCGCCGGCGCAAGAGGTGGTGGCCGAGATCAAGGCCATGGGCGGCGAAGCCATCGCCAACGGCGCCGACGTCGCCGACTGGGATCAGGTCGGCGCCATGGTGCGCCAGACGATCGACACATTCGGTCGGCTCGACACTGTCGTCTGCAACGCCGGCTTCCTGCGTGACCGCATGTTGGCCAACATGTCGGTCGACGAGTGGGACGCGATCATGCGCGTACACTTGCGCGGTCATTTCGTGCCGGCACGCCACGCGATCGCGCACTGGCGTGATCTCGCGAAGGCAGGCGAAAAGGTCGACGGCCGCATCGTCAACACAAGTTCGGGCGCGGGCCTCATGGGCTCGATCGGGCAAGGCAACTACGTCGCGGCCAAGGCCGGCATCGCGGCGCTGACAGTGCAACAGGCGGCCGAGTGGGGCCGCTACGGCGTGCTCGCCAACGCCATCGCCCCCGATGCCCGCACGCGTATGACCGAGGGCGTGTTCGACGACATGGCCGAACCCGCGGCAGGCGAGTTCGACATCAAGGATCCGGCCAACGCGTCACCGCTCGTCGTCTGGCTCGGGTCCCCGGAGTGTGATGTCACCGGGCGCGTCTTCGAGATCGTCGGTGGTCGCGTCAATGTCTGCGACGGATGGCAGCACGGCCACGTGGTCGACATCGGCCGCCGTTACGACGTGTCCGAAGTCGGGGCGGCAGTGCACGAGTCGATCGCGAAGACGCTGTCGCCGGCACCCGTCTACGGCACTTAGCCGCTTCGCGCGGCGGGGAGAGCCGAGCATGGATTTCGACGATTCACCAGAAGAGATGGACTACCGCACGCAAGTGCGGGCCTTTCTCGACGCGCACGCGACTCGCAAGACGAGCTCGAGCCTCGCGGACTCGTACTACGCCAAGGCGCCATCGGCCGGCGAAGAATCCGACCATGTGCGGCTGTGCAAACAGTGGCAGCGCGTGCTGTTCGACAACGGATGGGCGGGCATCGCATGGCCCAAGGCCTACGGCGGCAGGGGCGAGACGGCGCGCCATCAAGGCATCTTCAACCAGGAGCAGGCGCGCTACGACGTGCAGGCCGGCATCTTCTCGGTGGGGATCGGCATGACCGGACCGACGCTGATCGCGCACGGCACCGAGAAACAGAAGCAGCGCTACCTGCGGCCGATGCTGGCGGGCGACGAGGTGTGGTGCCAGCTGTTCTCGGAGCCCGGTGCCGGCTCTGATCTCGGTGGGTTGCGCACCACGGCGGTGCGCGATGGCGACGAATGGATCGTCAACGGTCAGAAGGTCTGGAACTCGGGGGCGCACTACAGCGATTGGGGCATCCTGCTCACGCGTTCCGATCCCGAAGTCCCCAAGCATCGAGGCATCACCTATTTCGTGGTCGACATGCGCGCCCCGGGTATCGACGTGCGGCCCCTGCGCCAGATCACCGGCGCAGCGCACTTCAACGAGGTCTTCCTCACCGATGTGCGCATCCCGCACGAGAACATCATCGGTCAGGTCAACGCCGGCTGGGGCCCGATGATGACGACCCTCGCCAACGAGCGAACCCTCATCGGGTCGTCGCAGTCGATGGTGACTTTCGACGACATCGTCACGTTCGCTCGTCACTCGGGCGTCGCCGGCGATCCGACGATCAGGCAAGAGCTGATTCGCCAGCTCTCGTACGCCGAGACCATCAAGTACTTGGGCTACCGCACCCAGAGCGCCGCGTCGCGCGGGCAACTACCTGGCCCCGAGAGCTCGGTCATCAAGCTGGCCGCATCGCGCCGGCTCGAGCATCAGGGCAACCTGGTGATGAGCATCGCCGGCGCGTCCGGCATGTTGTGGGAGGAGAGCGCATACCTCGGGGGCTTCTGGCAGAACCAGTTCCTCGGCCAGTGGATGTCGCGTATCGGGGGCGGCACCGACCAGATCCAGCGCAACACGATCGGCGAGAAGGTGCTGCAGTTGCCGCCCGAGCCGAGGGTCGACAAGGGCATCCCCTTCAAGGACGTGCCCAAATAGGCACGGTTCGATGACGGTCGTAGCTTGCTGCCCATGGACTTCGACGAGACACCCGACGAAGCAGCGTTCCGCGCCGAGGTGAAGGCGTTTCTGGACGAGCACGTGCCCGCGCTGCGCTCCAACGAGCGAGACCAGAACTCCATCTTCATCACCGATCACGACAAGGAACGGGCGCACGTCCAGCGTTGCCGTGATTGGCAGCGCATCAAGTTCGATCACGGGTGGGCCGGCATCACGTGGCCCAAGGCGTACGGCGGGCGGGGCGGTACGTCGATTCAAGACGGCATCTTCAAGCAGGAAGAAGCCAAGGTGATCGCGGCGTCGGGTGTGTTCGCGGTCGGCATCGGCATGGCGGGACCGATGCTCATCGCGCACGGCACCGACGAACAGAAAGAGCGGCACCTACGCCCGATGCTGCGAGGCGAAGAAGTGTGGTGCCAGTTGTTCTCCGAACCGGGCGCCGGGTCTGATCTCGGTGGGTTGCGGACGATGGCGGTGCGCGACGGCGACGAGTGGATCGTCAACGGCCAAAAGGTGTGGACGTCGGGCGCGCACTACAGCGACTGGGCCATCCTGTTGACACGCACCGATGTGACTGCACCGAAGCATCGCGGCATCACCTATTTCCTCGTCGACATGCGCACGGCCGGCATCGACGTGCGACCGCTGCGACAGATCACCGGCGCGGCACACTTCAACGAGGTGTTCCTCTCCGACGTGCGCATCCCGCACGAGAACATCGTCGGCGAGATCAACGCAGGGTGGGGTCCCATGATGACCACGCTGTCGAACGAACGAACGCTCATCGGCGGCGGACAGGGTCGAACCGGCATCGAAGACCTGATCTCGCTCGCCCGCGACACGGGGACCGACGGCGATGCCGTCATCCGCCAGGAGTTGGCCAAGGCGTACACCCGTATGCAGATCCAGACCTATCTCGGCTACCGCGTGCGCACCGCCGCGTTGCGAGGCGAGCAGCCCGGGCCCGAGAGCTCGGTGATGAAGCTCGCGGTGTCGCTGCATCTCCACGAGATCGGCAACCTGGTCATGGCCATGCAACAGTCGGCGGGCATGTTGTCCGGCGCGAGCGCAATCGACGACGGTCGCTGGCAGATGGAATTCCTCGGTCAATTCGGCGCCCGCATCGGTGGAGGCACCGATCAGATCCAACGCAACACCATCGGCGAGAAGGTCCTGCGGTTGCCTCCCGAGCCCAGGGTCGACAAGGGAATACCATTTCGCGACATCCCGGGCTGAGTGCACTCACCGGATAGAGAGAGGCATCGCATGCGTGACGTGAAGATTCTCGTTGCCGAGATGGTCGGAACCATGATCCTTATACTGGGAGGACCGGGCAGTGCGATTCTCGCGGCCGACAAGATCGGTGTCGCCGGCGTCGCTGCTGCGTTTGGCCTGTCCCTGCTCATCGCGGCATACACGATCGGCCCGATCTCGGGATGTCACATCAACCCCGCGGTGACGTTGGCGATGTGGATCACCCGCAAGGTCCAGTCGCGGAATGTTCCCGCGTACATCATCGGCCAGATCGTCGGTGCGTTCGCCGGTGCCGCAGTGATCTTCGCGATCGCGAACGGCATCGACGGCTTCAGCTCCAAGGACAACTTTGCCGGCAACGCGTGGGGGGCCAAGAACGGCTTCTACCCCGTGGGCTCCATGATCGTGGTCGAGATCGTCTTCACCGCACTGCTGGTGTTCGTGGTGTTGTCGACGACGACCCGCAAGTTCACTGCGTCACAGGGTGGCCTCGTGGTCGGCCTCACGCTGACGCTCATCCACTTGATCACGATCCCGGTCGACAACACGTCGGTCAACCCCGTGCGCAGCCTTGCGACCGCGGTCTTCCAACGGGGCGACGCCCTCGAGCAGATCTGGGCCTTCATTCTGTTCCCGCTCGTCGGCGGTGTCGTCGGTGTGTTGGTGTGGCTCGCGGTTGACGACGCTCGCCTCGAGGACACGCTGCTCGACAACGATGCGCTCGTCGCCGCGCGCGACCAGATGACCAAAGTCGCCGATTCGGTCGAAGGCGCCCTCGACAAAGTGGGCGACGAACTCAGCTGACGCCGTTCGCAGCCCCGCTCACCATCGTTCCTCTCGATCGTTCTCGCAGCACAACGTCGACCACAGGTCGACGTTGTGCTGCCAGAACAGCGCGGTGTGGGGACTGAGCGCTACCAGTTGTCCCAGTGCAGGACTCGGTCGAGTGGTTCGCGTTTCGCTTGCTTGAAGTCGATGCCGACCGTGTAGCCGAACGGGATCAGCGCTACTTGTGAAACGGACGGGTACGGAATGCCGAGTACTTCGGCGATCTCTCCTTCGAGCGCGAGGTGCACTGTCGTCCACACGGTGCCGATACCCCGATTGCGCGCGGCCAGCATGAAACTCCACGCCGCCTGAATGACCGAACCCGCCAGACTGAACAGCGGTGAACCGGAGAGTTCGGCGAAGTCGCCCTCGACGCACGGGATCAACATGCCCGGCACCCGATCGATGATCTCGCCGAGATATCCCGCCGAATCCATGACGCGCGCGGTTTGTGCTTCGTAGAAACTCGGATCGCTCGGCTCGATGCGACCGAGCACACTCACTTGTTGCTTGGCGAGGGCCATCGCACGCCGATAGATCTCGCCGAGCCGCGAAATCGTCGCCGGATCGGTGACGACCACGAAATGCCAGACCTGTCGATTCGAGCCGGTCGGTGCCTGCAGCGCGATGTCGAGGCACTCGCGGATGTCCGCGGCATCGACGCGGCGATCGAGATCGAGCCGCTTGCGCACGGCACGCGTGGTCGTGAGCACTTCGTCGGCCGAAAGGTTGAGGTTCATTTCATGTCTCCCGTTGCTCTAGGTCGTCGAGTGCGCGCTGCGCGGCATCGATCGCCGCCGCCTTTCTAATGCCGAGTTGACGCACCGCAAGAGCGAACGTGTTCGCCGCTGCCGCGAGCCGGGTGGCGCGCTCGATCACTGGTTCGGATCCGGGTGGTTCGTCGACCACGACGGTGCCATTGCGTCCTTGCCCGGTGACCAGTTCGTCGGCCGCCAGCTCTCGATACGCGCGCGCGACCGTGCCGGGCGAGACCGAGAGGACCTCTGCCATGTCGCGCACGGTCGGGAGGCGCGTCGCGGGTTCGAGCAACCCCGCGGTGATCATGACGGCGAGCTGTGCTCGAAGTTGTTCGTACGGAGGAATGTGGCTGGCGAGGTCGAGGCGGATGATCATTCGCCTCGACCGGCCCCGAGAATCGACGAACGCGACGACGGCAGGGCCTGCGGCGGGGTTCGTAAGTGACGACATTCTGACCATATTGTTTATTGTAGTGGTACAAAGCACAATGCAGCGTGTATTTGCGCAGTTGATGCTCATTCAATCAGCCGCTGATAGGGTTCTGTATTGCAACAACGAAGTAGCCACTCCCAGGAGACAACATGAAGCTCATCACCGCAGTGATCAAACCGTTCAAGCTCGATGACGTGAAAGACGCGCTGGCCGCTGTCGGCGTGACCGGCATGACCGTGTCCGAAGTACAGGGTTTCGGCCGCCAGGGCGGCCACAGCGAGACCTATCGCGGCACCGAGTACAAGGTCCTCTTCACGCCGAAGAGCAAGATCGAAGTGGTCGTCAACGACGACATCGTCAGCGCCGCCATCTCGGCGATCGAAACCGGTGCCCGCACCGACAAGATCGGTGACGGCAAGATCTGGGTCACTCCGGTCGAAACCATCGCCCGCATTCGCACCGGCGAGCGCGGCGCCGACGCCGTCTGATTCACCGGTCGCGCAGTAGTTCCTTGCTGGCGTCCCACAAGCGACGGGCGGCGACCATGTCGATCGCCTGCTTCTTGGTGGGCATGGGCAGGGATTCTGCGAAGTACGCTCCGGTGATCGATTCGAGCTCGGGCGCGGACGCGACGTAGATCGATGTCCGCGCCCCTTGCTCGGGCGTCTTGAAGAACGGCCGGGCGAGGGTCATCGCCAGATCGCCGAGTCTGCCCGTGTCGCCGTCGCTGGCGAGGCGGGTGGCGACAACGCCGGGATGGACCGCATTGGCGGTGACGCCCGAGCCGTCGAGGCGGCGAGCGAGTTCACGAGTGAACAAGATGTTGGCGAGCTTCGAGCGACAGTAGGCCCTGAACGGGCCGTAGCGGCTGTGCTCGAGATTGAGATCGTCGAAGTCGAGCCCCCGCCGTGCGCCTTTGTAGGCATCCGATGCCACGACGACGATCCTCGACGGTGCGCCTCGCTCGAGAAGGTCGTGGAGTAGCTCGGTGAGCAGGAAGTGGCCGAGATGGTTCACGCCGAAGGTCATCTCGAAGCCGTCGGCGGTCGTCTGGCGTCGCCGCAGAATGACACCGGCGTTGTTGATCAGGACCGACAGCTGGTCGGTCTTCGTCGCGAGTGTGGTGGCGAAGGCGCGAATCGATGCGATCGACGCGAGATCGAGTGCGAGTTGCTCGACATTGGTGGAACCGCTGCGGCCGATGATGTCGGTGACGGCCGAGGCTCCCCTCACCGGATCTCGTACCGCGATGATCACCCGAGCGCCTTGACGAGCCAGCGCGATCGCTGTCTCCTTGCCGATGCCGCCGTTCGCGCCGGTGATCACCACCGTCTTTCCGTGCATGTGTGATTCCTGTGAAGTTGGCGGCTCGCTTCGTCGAGGGTACGGTGCGCGCAGCGTCGAGTGTGCGATCCGAGGCCCCGATGTACCTCCAAGAGACGACCGAGCAGCGCGCGCTGCGAACGACGTTGCGCGACTACTTCCGCGCACTTATGACCCCCGAGGTGATCCGCGCGTTACGCGACGACGGTGAGTCGGGCCCCGCGAGGCGACGCGTGCTGCGCCAGATGGGTACCGACGGCATGCTCGGCATCGGCTGGCCGAAGGAATACGGCGGGCAGGGACGTCCGGCCACCGACCAGTTCATCTTCTTCGACGAAGCCCAGCGCGCGCAGGCGCCACTGCCTTTCGTAACCCTGAATACCGTCGGGCCGACCCTGATCGAGTACGGCACCGACGAGCAGAAGCAGTCGTACCTTCCCCGGATTCTCGCGGGGGAGATCGTCTTCGCGATCGGCTACAGCGAGCCGTCTGCTGGAACAGATCTCGCCTCGCTGTCGACACGAGCGGTGCGAGACGGCGAACAGTGGGTCATCAACGGGCAGAAGATCTTCACGTCGGGCGCGGACGGCGCGGATTACGTGTGGCTGGCCTGTCGCACGAACCCTGATGTGAAGAAGCACCGCGGCATCTCGATCATCATCGTGCCCACCGCTTCGCCCGGGTTCAGCTCGACGCCCATCACTACCGTGGGCAACCCGACCACCACATCCACCTACTACGACGAGGTGCGCGTGCCGGTGGGCAATCTCGTCGGCGACGAGAACGGTGGCTGGAAGTTGATCACCACGCAGCTCAACCACGAGCGCGTCGGGCTGGCCGCGCTGAGCGCCCGCGCGTTCGAGCTCTACGACGCGGTCGTCGAATGGGCGGCCACCACCGACTCGGGCGAGGACGCGCTGATGATCGACCTCCCGTGGGTGCAGGCAGAGCTGGCGACGTGTCGGGCCAAGCTCGAAGCGATGTACCTGTTGAACTGGCGGATGACACTCGACGTCGGCCGGGGGCAGCTCAAGCCGCAGACGTCGTCATCGGTCAAAGTGTTCGGCACCGAGGCGACCGCGGACGTGTACCACCGGTTGCTCAACATCCTCGGCCCCGAAGCGCACCTGCGCAGCGGCAAGGGGCCGGCACCGATCGACGGCGAGGTCGAAGCGATGGGTCGCACCGCGCAGATCAACACCTTCGGTGGGGGCGTCAACGAGGTGCAACGTGAGATCGTCGCGTGGGTGGGTCTCGGCATGACGCGCGTCTCGCGCTGACGGAGGATCGACGATGGACTTCCTCCTCACCGAAGAGCAGCAGGCGCTGCGCGACCTGGCCGCGCAGATCTTCGCCGACAAGGCGACGACCGAACGCATCGTCGAGATCGAGAGGCGCACCGACCACCGCGTCGACCACGAACTGTGGTCAGCGTTGGCTGATGCACAACTCCTGGGGGTCGCCATCCCCGAAGAGTTCGGCGGCTTGGGTTTCACCGTGCTCGAACTGACCTTCGTGCTCGAACAACAGGGGCATTTCGTCGCGCCGGTCCCGCTGATGCCGACGCTGGTGCTGGGCGCGCTCGCGATCGCCGAATACGGTACGCCCGCGCAGAAGGACCGATGGCTGCCCGCGGTGGTGCGAGGACATACCGTGCTCACCGGCGCATACGCCGAGCGTGGTGCCAACAACGTGTTGCGTTCGTCGGTTGCCGCCGTGCCGGTGGCCGGCGGCTGGAGTCTGTCGGGCACGAAGATCGCCGTGCCCGCGGCGCATGTCGCGAATGCGGTCCTCGTGCCCGCGACCACCGATAGGGGACTTACCATCTTCATCGTCGATCCGAAGGCAGAGGGCGTCGGGCTCACCCGATATGAGACCACGGCGCGCGACGTGCAGTGCTCGCTCGAGTTGTCGCAGGTGTTCGTCAGCGATGCCGACGTGCTCGGTGGCGTCGGTGACGGTGCCGGCGTCGTCTCGTGGTCGATCGATCGCGCCGACGTCGCCGGTGCCGCGGTCGCATTGGGATGCTGCGAACAGGCGCTGGCGCTCACGGCGAAGTACACCTCCGAACGCGAGCAGTTCGGGCGACCGTTGTCGACGAACCAGGGCGTGGCGATTCGCGCGGCCGATGCCTACATCGACATCGACTGCATGAGGGTGACGATGTGGCAGGCCGCGTGGCGACTGAGTGTCGGCTTGCCCGCGCGCGACGAGATCGACATCGCCAAGTACTGGGCCGCCGAGGGTGGACAGCGCGTCGTCCACGCGACGCAGCACCTACACGGGGGGATGGGCGCCGACATCGACTATCCCGTGCACCGGTACTTCCTCTGGGTGAAGCAACTCGAGAACACCTTCGGTAGCGCGCCGCAACACCTGGCTCGCCTCGGCCGTTCCATCGCCGGGTCGGCTACGAGCGATCGACCGGCTTGAACTGCGCCACGGCGTAACGCCCGACCAACCCGACGCCGATGGCCGCGATGCCGCCGACGATCGACACCGTGGGGAGTGTCACCGCGAGGACCACGCACCCGGCGAGGCCGAAGGCGGCGAATGCGGCGGGCCAGCGGCGCTGTTCGCGCGGCAAGCGCAACGCAGCCGCGTTGGTGATCGCGTAGTAACCGAGGACGCAGAAACTCGAGAACCCGATTGCATCGCGAATGTCACTGGTGAGCACGGCCACGAGCACGATGCACCCGACTGCGGTCTCGGCGAGGTCGGGCACTTTCGTTCGGCGCTGGACGTGCGCGAACACCCGAGGAAGGTCACGTTCGCCTGCCATCGCGAAGATCGTCCGGCTCACCCCCGCGAGCAAGGAGAGCAGGACACCCAGCGACGCGGTGGCCGCGCCGAAGCGCACGAGCGGTACGAAGTCGTGCCAGGAGCCCGCGTCGACGACCCTCGCGAGCGGTGCGTCGCTCGCGGCCAGAGCGTCGGGCCCGACGGCAACGAGCGCCGAGAGGGCAACTAACGCGTAGACCAGCAACGTGATGCCGAGGGCCGCCGGGATGGCTCGTGGGATCGTCCGTGCCGGATCACGCACTTCTTCGCCGAGCGTGGCGAGCCGCGCGTAGCCCGCGAAGGCGAAGAACAACAATGCGCCGGCGCGCAGGCAGTCGTACGGCGACGCCCCCGAGAGGCTCACGCGATCGATGTCGGCGGTGCCGCCGGTGAATCCGGCGATCACGACGATGGTGAGCACACACAGCACGATCGCCACGATGAGCCGTGTCAGCCACACCGTCTTCGTGACCCCCGCCAGATTCACCGCGACCAACGCTGCCACCGCCAGCGCGGCCATCACCCGCGGATGCTGCGGCCAGGCGTACGCCCCGAACGTCAGGGCCATCGCCGCACAACTCGCGGTCTTGCCCGCCACGAACCCCCATCCTGCGGCGAACCCCCACCCGGGCCCGAGTCGTGCCCGCCCGTACACGTAGGTGCCCCCCGCCTGAGGGTGAATCGCGCCGAGTTGGGCCGACGATGTCGCATTGGCGAACGCGACGGCTGCCGCGATTGCGAGCCCGACGAGCAGACCGCCTCCCGCGCTTTGCGCCGCCGGTGCCAGTGCGGCGAACACACCGGCGCCGATCATCGAACCGAGCCCGATGACGATGGCGTCGGCGGTGCCGATGCGGCGCTCGAGACGCGTCGGTGGATCGGACATCGGCGCCGCGCGCGCGTCGCTGGTGTCTATGAGCTCACACCTTGTCGAGTTCGCCGAGGCGATCGCGCGCGGCGAACTCGGCGCGGATGCTCTCGACGTCGTCGGGCGTCATCCGGCGCAGCGGCTCGCCGCTCTTCGGACGGAAATAGACAGGATCGCTGCACTGCCAGCGCTGCGCCCGCAACTGTCGCTTGATGATCTTCGACGTCTCGGTCAACGGCAATTCGGTCGCGACACGCACGTAACGGGGCGACCACTTCGTGCCCAGGTCGCTCTGGTTGCGGAGGAACTCGTCGAACGCGCCGGGATCGAAGGCCGACGGATCCTCGACCTGTAGCGCGACCATCACCTGATCGCCGACCTCCTCGTCGGGCACCGCGTAGACGGCGTCGAGGATGACACCCGGATAGCTGGCGACGATCCGCTCGATCGGAGCCGCCGAGAAGTTCTCGCCGTCGACTCGCAGCCACTCGTAGTCGCGCCCGGCGAAGTAGAACCAGCCGTCCTTGTCGCGGTAGCCGAGGTCGCCCGACCAGTACCACCCGTTGCGGATGCGCTGCGCGTTGGCCTCCTCGTTCTTGTAGTAGCCCTCGAAGCTCGTCGCGTTGCTCTTGTTGACAATTTCGCCGATGCACTCGTCGGGGTTGAGTAGACGGCCGTTGTCGTCGAACTCGGCCGGCGGCTTTTCTTCGAGTGTCTCGGGATCGAGCACCACCGTGCCCTCGGGGCCGCGGCCGAGCGCACCTTTGGGTTGCTCGGGAACGCGCTGCACCGACGCCCCGGATTCGGTCGAACCGTAGTTGTCCTGAACCGGGACGCCGAAGCGATCGCTGAACCGGCGCAGATCGCGTTCCGCGCCCTCGTTGCCGAAGACACTGCGCAGCGTGTGGTCCTTGTCCTCGGGCGATGGAGGGGTGGCCAGGATGTAGGTGAGGGGCTTGCCGACATAGTTGAAGTACGTGGCCTTGAACTTGCGAATGTCGGGCAAGAAGCCCGATGCAGAAAATCGGCGCCGTAGCGCGAGTGTGCCGCCCACGTAGACGACGGGGCTGAAGCCGGCGAACAACGCGTTCGAGTGGAACATCGGCATGGCCATGTAGCCGACGTCTTGTTCGGTGAGATTCTGGGTCATCGAGATGGTTCGTCCGGTGCGGGCCCATTTGCCTTGCGACGTGATCACCGCCTTGGGCGCGCCCGATGTGCCCGAGGTGAAGAGCAACAACGCGGTGACGTTCGGGTCGACGGGTGCCGCAGGCAGGCTCGCTCGCGCATACGGCCTCAGCGTGTCGTCATACTGCTGCGTGTCGACGACCAGTATGCGATCGTCCGGCAGGCCGAGGTCGAGGTCATGCAGCATCTCGACGAACCGTGGCTCGGTGACGATCAGTTGACAGTCGGTGTAGGTGATGTCGCGCGCGAGTTCGGCGCCCTGTCGTGTCGGGTTGATGCCAACCATCGTGGCGCCGCTCACCGCGCCGGCAGCCAACCACAGGCACAGCCCGGGAATGTTCTCGAAGAGGAACCCGATGTGAAACGGGCCCGGGCGCTTGGTGTCGATCGCGAATGCCGCGCGCGAAGCCGCGGCTTGCACGCACTCGCGCCAGGTGTACGACTCGTCTTCGAACAGGATCCCCGCACGATCGGAGTGCTGATGCGCTCGGATCATCTGATCGACGGTGTCGTACTCGCTGCGTGTCATCGGTATCTCTGCATTCAGTAGTTGAGGGCGAGGCCGGGACGCGGCCACTCGACTTCGAGTACTTGGCCGCCCGCCGACAACGTGACGAACGCCGTGCGACGATCGGGCCCGCCGAAACAGACGTTGGTCGTCGCGGCGTCGGGGATCGTGACGTAGTGCATGTCGGATCCGTCGGGCGCGACCACACACAGGCCATCGCCGATGGCGGCGACGACGATGTTGCCGTCGGCCTCGACGGCGAGCGAATCGAAATGGCCCAAGGTGTTGGCCAGGCAGCGACCCCCGTGGCCGCGCGCGGCCGGAGCGATGACGCCCGGGCTCGGAAGATCGAACGCCCACAAGCGGCCGGTCATCGACTCGGCGACGTACAACGTCGACTCGTCGGGGGAGAGGCCGACCCCGTTCGGTGTCCACATCGGCCAAACCTTGCGTTCGACCTTCGATCCGTCGGGTTGCGCGTAGTACACGCCGCCCTTGTCGATCGTCCGCTCTTGGTTCTTGCCGAGATCGGTGAACCAGAAGCCGCCCTGCGAATCGAACACGATGTCGTTCGGCCCCGTGAATCGGTGACCGTCGCACTCGCGATACAGGACCTGCACCTCACCAGTGGCGAGGTCGACCCGGTTGATCCAACCGCCCTCGTACATCGGCGGCACGTTGGCGCCGGTCTCGATGTTGATCGGCACCTCCCAGCCGTCGCGCTCGGACCAGTAGAAGCCGCCGTTGTTGGTGATGTACACCGCGCCGTCGGGCCCGATCGCGGCACCGTTTGCCCCGCCGAACCCCGCCGGGTTGACGGTGGCCACGACCGTGACCGAACCATCGGGCGCGCACCGGCTCAGCGTGCCGCCGCGCACTTCGACGACGAGTACCGAACCGTCGTCCATCGCCACCGGACCTTCGGGGAATCGCAGGCCGCGGGCGAAGACTCTGCTCTCGGGCGTAGGTAACCGCTGAATCGAACTGTCGGTCATCACGGCCCCCGTAGACGTCATTTCCGTATTGCCCGGAGACTAGCCTGCGACGGCTGTCGAGACGGAGGTCGTGTGATGGGCGTCGAAGAAGATCTGCTGTACCGCATCGAAAACGGTGTTGCCTGGTTGACGATGAATCGTCCGCAGGTCGGCAACGCGATGACGCCCGAGGTTCGCGACCGCATGCGCGACATCATCAACGACCTCAACGTGACCTACGAAGCGCGCGCGATCGTCATCACGGCGACGGGCGAGAAGATGTTCTGTCCCGGCGCCGACATCTCCACCGATCGAGCCGTCGTGCGACCCGAAGGCGCGCCCGAACGAATCGTCGGGCAGAACCGGCGCATGATGCTCAACGGCCAGTTGCAGCTGATGCCGGCGATCATCAACTCCGAGTTGCCGATCATCGCCGCCGTCAACGGCACGGCGGCCGGTGTCGGTGCCCACCTGGCGCTCGTGTGCGACCTCGTGATCATGGCCGACAACGCGAAGTTCATAGAAGTTTTCGCCCGGCGCGGCCTGATCCCCGATGGGCTCGGCACCTGGATCCTGCCGCGGCTCATCGGTCTGCAAAAGGCGAAAGAGCTCTGCTTCTTCGCCGACGACGTGCCCGCACAACGGGCGCTCGAGATCGGCCTGTGCAACAAGGTCGTCCCCCAGGCCGAGCTCCAGTCGACGGCGCGCGAGTGGGCGGAACGACTGGCCGGCGGCCCCACGCGGGCGTACATGTTGATGAAGTGGTTGCTCAATCGCAGCGTCGATGTCGATATGCGCACGATCATGGAAGAGGAGGCATGGGCCGTCGAGGCGGTGACGCAGACTCAGGACATGACCGAAGGCGTCGCCAGCTTCCGGGAAAAGCGCCCCCCACAATGGACCGGTTTCTAACGCCAGATAGCCCCTCAGGAGCGCCACCCGCCGGCCGATATAGCGGTGATGCGGTTCGCACTGCTTCTTCAACAGGCGTCGGGCGCCGAACCAACCGAGACCGCGTTCGATCGGATGCCGACGTGGGGCAAGTACGGCATCCTCGCGCTCTTGCTGCTGTTCGCAGTCATCATGATCGAGACGGTGCGGCGCCACGGTCTGCGCGACCGAGAAGTGAGGGTGGCGGCACTCGGGGCGGGTTTCCAGTACCACAACACTGATCCCGCCGGTCTCGGCGAGCTGCGTTTCGCATCCTTCGCCCACGGCAAAGGCACACGTATCAGCAATGTCGTCACCGGCAGGTCGAGCACCGGCGCGGTGGTGCGCGCCTTCGACTTCTCGAGCTACGTCGAATACTCGGCGAGCGAGAGTCAGCGCGAATCAGAATTCGTCGACTATCTGTGGGGCATGGACGGTTGGGGAGAGAGCAACCGCTCCTCGAGCAAAACCACGAAGCGGTTCTCGAAGGCGAGATCGGCAGCGGTCGTCAAGCTCGACGCGTTCTTACCTCCGATGATGATCGCTCCGTCGAACCTGATCACGCGCGCGTTCGAGATGGTCGGCGCGGAGGACATCGACTTCGAGTCCGAGGAGTTCAACCGTGGCTATGACGTACGGTGCGCGGACAAGCGGTTTGCTTCGCTGTTCCTCGATGCGCAGATGATCGACTTCATCCTCGGCTTCGAGCGTCACTTCGCCTTCGAGACATTCGGCAACTACGTGTTGTGTCACGGCAAGATGTGTGAGCCCCGCGAGCTGCCGATCCTCGCGGCGAAGATGGGCGAGTTGCTTCCGTTGGTCAACCAACTCGTCTACGACGAGTACCCGACTGTGGCCGGCGTCGAATACCGCGACGCGATCAGCGCGTGGAACCAGCGTCCCGGCGGCGCCCGCGGCTATTACTGAACCGGGGCCGGCCGGTGGAGCACCGCTTTGGTCGGCGTCAGTCGTAACTCGGACCCGTCGACGGTCGCATCGGCGTCGACGATCAGACTGAAGCCGTCGGTCGAGCTCGGCGGCCACAGCACCGCGATCTGAGCGCGTGTTCGGGCATTGCCCGCACTGCGACCGCCGACAGTGCAGCGCAGCAACCCGTCTTCGTGGGTGACGGCGACATGGCTGATGTGTGGTCGCCCGTCGTCGCTCGTGGTGAGAACGAACGCGCTGTCGCCGAAGCGTGCCATCTCTTCGCCGAGTCGGTCGATCGCGACGGCGATGCTCATAGGATCACCGCTGCTTTGCGCGCCGTGCCGATGTAGTGGAAGACGAAGGGTTTGGGACCCTTGCCGTATTCGCGGTCGAGCCGTTCGATCGTGAATCCGGCGGCCAGCAGTGCTTGGTCGTGGGCCCGCGTGAGTTGGCAACCGCCGAATATGCGACTGCTGAAGGGTTGGATGCGGTGTTGCCACTTGTTCACATTGTCGTCGGGCGACAATCCGTGCTCGACGAAGTGGAGCAGGCCGCTCGGTTTGAGCACGCGGTGCACTTCGCGAAGCGCACGCCCTTCGTCGGGGATCGTGCACAGCGTGAAGCTCGACACCGCGTTGTCGACCGATTCGTCGGCAAGCGGTATGTCTTCACCGTCGAGACCGATGAACTCCACGTCGATGTTCGACTGATCGATACGTTCGGCGGCGAGCTTGCGCCCGACGGTCGCAGGGTCGACCGCGTAGACCTTGGTGACTTCGGGCGGATAGAGCGGCACGTTGAGCCCCGAGCCGAAACCGATCTCGAGCACGACGCCGCTGATGCCGTCGAGTGACTGGCGACGCAAGGCGCGGATGTCGTTGTTGTCCATCACCTTGTCCATCAGCCGAGGCAGGACCTGGTCACCGTAGACACCCACAGCCCGTGAGTCTGACACGTTGCCGAGGACCGGGCCGGAGCTAGGGTCAGGCTCCATGTACGTGAGGGTGGACCTGACCTCGGGCGTGGTCGAGCTCGCCGAGCCCGAGAACTTCAAGCAGTTCCACGTGGCGGCGAGCGGACCGGGTCTCGACGACGACATCGCGGACGCGCTGGGCGAGGGCGGCCGGCGGTGTGAGGAACCGAGCCATGTGTACGTGGCCATCGACCTTGTGCGGCGGCTCGCCGCCCCGCAAACCAGCACAGACTGGGACGCAGGGTTCGACAAGATGCTCGGCTTCGCCCAGAAGATGGGGTGGATCGACCCGACCGGCGCGTTCATCAAGGCGCACACCGAATGGCCGCTCTGCGACGGTCGCAATCTGTGGGAGCTGATCGAGGCGAGGGTCGCCGCGACGCCCGACCTCGAGATGGCCTGCGACGAATCGGGCGGGCGCCTCACCTTCCTGCAGTTCAAGGAGCGAGCCGAACGCATGGCCGCAGGCCTCATGGCCATGGGCATCGGCGCGGACGACGTCGTCTCCTGGGAGCTGCCGAGTTGGATCGACTCGATGGTGCTGAGCGCGGCGATCAACCGCCTCGACGCGGTGCAGAACCCGATCATCGCGATCTACCGCGAACGGGAGGTCGGCTTTTGTGCCAAACAGGCCGGCGCCAAGCTGTTGATCGTGCCCGGAGTATGGCGGGGATACGACTACACGGCGATGGCCAATGCGGTGGCGGCGGCCATCCACGGGCTCGAAGTGCTGACCGTCGAGCGTGGCGCGTTTCCCGACGGCGATCCGCGGACCTTGCTGCCCGCGCCCCGGCCGCTGCCTTCGGGTGAGCTGCCGGTACGGTGGCTGCTGTACACGTCGGGCACGACGAGCGACCCCAAGGGGGCGCGCCACACCGATGCCGCCAATGCCATCGTGGCCCGCACGACCGGTCAACGCTTCGACGTCCGACAAGGTGACCGGCCGTCACTCGTGTTCCCGTTCCCCCACATCGGCGGCATCATGTGGATGGTGCTCTCGTTGCAGTACGGCGCAACCTTGCTGTTCGAAGAAGCGTTCGACGCCAAACGCACGCCGCGCTACCTGTCGCGCGAAGGGTGCACGCATCCGGGCTCGGGCACTCCGTTTCATCTCGCGTATCTCGACGTGCAGCGAGAACAACCCGACGTGCCGTTGTTCCCGCGCGCCAAGTGCTTCCCCGGGGGCGGCGCGCCCAAGCCGCCGCAGCTCACCTACGAGGTCAACGACGAGTTGGGTGCAGTCGTCGTTTCGGGATGGGGGCTCACCGAGGTGCCGATCCTCGCCATGGCGTCGACCAAGGACTCACTCGAACGCCTGGCTCAGACCGAAGGATTCCTGATGCCCGGCGTCGAGTTGATCGTGGTCAAGCTCGACGGCACTCGCGCCGCGCCGGGCGAAGAGGGCGAACTGCGGGCGAAGGCACCGCAGATGATGTTGGGCTACCTCGACGAGCGTCTCAACGCAGAGGCGTTCGACGACGAGGGCTACTTTCGCACCGGCGATCTCGGCACGCTCGATGCCGATGGCTACGTCGTCATCACCGGCCGGTCGAAGGATGTCATCATCCGCAATGCCGAGAACATCTCGGCCAAAGAAGTCGAAGACCTGCTCTATACGCACCCAAAAGTGCACGACGTGGCGGTCGTCGGGCTGGCCGACGCCAAGACCGGTGAACGCGTGTGTGCGGTGGTCTCGTCGGCCGACGGCACCGCCCCTTTGACCTTTGCCGAGATGCGTGATTTCTTGAACGAGCGGGGACTGCGCAAGCAGGCTGTCCCCGAGCAACTCGAACTGGTCGACGTCATTCCCCGCAACGCGGCGGGCAAGATGACCAAGAACGTGCTGCGCGACCGATTCAACGATCAACCCCGAAGTCAACAGCGAGGAGCACCCCAATGGCAAAGGTGACGATCTACCACAACGGCAATTGAAACTCGTCGAACAGTGCCTTGGCGGTCGCCAAGGAAGTCGGTATCGACGCTGACATCGTGCAATACCTGAAGACCCCGCCCGACAAGGCCACGCTCGAGAAGATCATCGGCATGCTCGAAGACCCGGTGGAAGATCTGGTCCGCAAGGACGCGAAGTTCGAGAAGCTCGGCCTCGACCCGGCCGCGTACGTCGGCAAGCCGAAGGCCGTCGTCGACATCTTGTTGCAGCACAAAGAGTTGATGCAGCGACCGATCATCGTCAAGGGCAACAAGGCGATCATCGGACGACCGAAGGACAAGGCCGAGAAGTTCCTCAAAGCCAAGTAGAAGGGACGCACCATGGCGATCACCGAGTACACCGACGACGCGCCGGTCGGTACGACCATCACGACCGTTACGCGCCGACGCACCCCCGTGCGCATTCCTGCCGTGCGCTATACCGACCCCGCGTGGGCAGATCTCGAACAGCAGCGGATGTGGCCCAAGACGTGGCAGCTGGCATGCACGCTCGACCACCTGGCCAACCCGGGCGACTGGTACGAGTACCGCCTCGGCAAGTTCTCGGTACTCATCGTGCGCGACGACGACGGCGCACTGCGGGCCTACCAAAACGTGTGCCTCCATCGCGGCAACGAGCTCTGCCACGGCGCGGGCAGCGGGCTCACCGAGATCCGCTGCGGCTACCACCGGTGGTCGTGGGATCTGCAAGGTCGATTGCGCGAGGTGCCGTCACGCAAGGGTTTCGGTGTCCTGCGCAACGAAGAGTTCCCGCTCATCAGCGTGCTCGTCGATACGTGGGGGCCGATGGTCTTCGTCAACCTCGACACCGATGCCATGCCGTTGTCCGAGTACCTGGCGCCGGTGCCCGATGACATCGCGTGGGCCGGCATCGACGAGTTCCGCTGCCGCGCGGTGGTGACCGTGCCGTTGCCGGCCAACTGGAAGGTCTGCATCGAAGCGTTCAGCGAGACGTATCACGTGCAGGGCATCCATCGCGAGATGCTGCCGATGTGCGACGACGTCAATTCGCCCCAGGCGATCTGGGAACACTCCGGCCGCTTGGTGCAGCCCTATGGTCTGCCGTCGCCGCGCCTTCGCCAGACACCCGACGATCAACACGTGTGGGATGCGTTCATCGAGGTCATGGGGGGGCGCATCGGGATCGCCGACAAGTCAGCCGCCGGCTCGGTACCGGACATCCCCGCGGGGCAGACGCTGCGCGATGTCCTCGCGCAGCGCGTACGCGACGTCGGCGCGGCACAAGGGCTCGACTTCACGATGTTCAACACCGCGGAGCTGATGGATCTCAATCAATACAACTTCTTCCCCAACATCACTGTGCTCGTGTTCCCCGACCTGTTGAGTGTCATCCGTGCCCGTCCGGGCGCGACCCCCGACGAGTGCTTCATGGATTCGTTCGCGTTCGTCCGTGTGCCGGCGTCATCGACCGCTCCCCGCGTCCAACCGCCGGCGCTGACCATGAGTGCGGATCAACCCGTGTTCGGTCTCGTGATCAATCAAGACGTCGGCAATCTGCAGCACGCACAGCGGGGTCTGCACCAGCCCGGCTTCACCCACCTTGCGATCTCGGGCGAGGAGTGCCGCATCATCAACCTGCACCGCAACCTCGAGAAGTACATCGGCGTGCGCGAGATGTATGGCGGCGACGCGGGCGACTGAGCGTCAACCGATGAGCTGGCCGACGGAGTAGATGGCGAGACCAGCGAGGCCACCGACCAGGGTGCCGTTGATGCGGATGAACTGCAGATCGCGGCCGACCTGTAGCTCGATGCGCTGCGATGCTTCGTCGGCATCCCACTTGGCGACGGTGGTCTCGATCAGGTCGGCCACCTCGTGCCGGTAGGACTCGATGATGTAGCTGGCCGCGCCTTCGACCCATCGATCGACCTTCGCTCGGAGCGAGGCATCGTTGGACAGCGCGGTGCCGAAGGCAAGTGCGGTCTGTTCGATCCGCCGGCGAAGCTCGGAATCAGGGTCGTTGCTCTGAACGAGCAACGCGCGTTTGAGGTCGCCCCACAGCGAGCCCATCCAATTGCGTACGGCCGGATGTTCGAGGATCTCTTCTTTCAACTTCTCGCCCCGTGCGATGAGGGCGGGGTCGGTGCTCAGGCGACTCACCAGGTCGGCGAGTCGCGCGTCGAGGTGCTGGCGCAACTCGTGCGACGGATCGTCGATGACCTGTTGCAGGAACGTGGCCAATCCTCGGTAGATCTTGTCGAAGATGCGGTCGTCGATCGGTTCGGGCACCCACCAGGGCGACTCGCTGGAGAAGCGTGATCGCAGGTCACCGCGGCGCTCTTCGAGGAAGCGGGCCGCGCCTTTGGCCATCGCATCGACGAGTTCGCGATGGCGGCCGTCTGCCGTCGCGATGGCGAGTACGCGCGCGGCCGTGGGTGATGCCTCGATCTGCCGTAGCCGCGCCGTGATGCTGTGTTCGAGGGCGCTCTGCACGTCGTCGTCGTGCAGGACGTCGAGTGCGCCCGCCAAGGCGGCGCTCGTGTGTTGGCTCACGGTCTGCGCGTGCTTCGTGTCGCGCAACCAAACCCCCAGGCGCTCACCGACACGCGC
This sequence comes from Acidimicrobiales bacterium, assembly GCA_035525225.1. GTDB lineage: Bacteria > Actinomycetota > Acidimicrobiia > Acidimicrobiales > WLNW01 > DATLFA01. Next base: position 87,949 of record DATLFA010000015.1, on the reverse strand, counting down.
CTGGCGCAGTTTCTCGGTGACCACTTCGCGGGCGAGGAAGTTCTCTTGTACGAACTCGCCGAGACTGCGACCCAACTGCGCCTTGCGCGTCTTGATGACCGCGGTGTGGGGGATGCGCAAGCCCAGCGGATGGCGAAACAGCGCGGTGACGGCAAACCAGTCGGCCAGACCGCCGACCATCGCCGCCTCTGCGGTGGCCCGCACGTAGCCCAGCCACGAGTACTCGGACTCCGAGATGCGGGTCACGACATACACGGCCGCAGCCACGATCAACATGCCGGTCGCCCGCCACTTCATGCGGCGCAGTTGACGACCCCGCTCTACGTCGCGTTCGGCAGTCGTGGACGTCTTCACCCGGGGGAGCCTACGGCGCTCGTCGTGGCCGGTTGACGCCACGCGAGGGAGCGGCCTTCGTCGGGTCCTCGGGCCAATCGTGCTTCGGATAGCGGCCCCGCATCTCGGCACGCACCTGTGGATACGAGCCCCGCCAGAACCCGCCGAGATCGGCCGTGACCTGGATCGGCCGCCCCGCGGGCGAAAGCAGGTGCAGCACGACCGGCACCCGGCCGCCGGCCACTCGTGGTGTGTCACTCCAACCGAACACTTCTTGCAGGCGCACTCGTAACACCGGTTGGTCGGCGTCGTAGTCGACCGCGACGCTCGACCCGGTCGGCACGGTGACATGGCGAGGCGCGAGCGATTCGAGCTGTGCGAGCAGCGGGCGAGGCACGAGTGACTGCACGGCGCGCGCGACGTCGACGCGATCGAGATCGGCGCGGCGATCGACGTTGCCCAGATGCGGTGCGAGCCAGGTGTCGAGTGAGGCCAAGAGGGCCGCGTCGGAAAGATCGGGCCACGCATCGCTCCCGATCACGCGCCGGCAAAACGCGACGCGCGATCGCAGCGCGTCGGCATCGCCGAACCTCGGCAACAGGCGCAGGCCCTCTCGGGCGATGCCGTCGAGCAAGGCGGATTGCGCGGCGGACGGGTCGTCCAGAGGCCGGCGCGAGACGACGATGGCACCGAGTCGGCGATCACGGGTGGCGCGGACGTCGTGGGCCTGCTGATCCCAGACCGCCTCGTCGACGGTCGCCATCTGATCGGCGAAGAGCGCCTCGACGTCCGCGCGGTCGAGCGCCGCCGCCACGAACACGCGGGCGTCCTGCGCGCGTGCTTCGATGTCGGCGACGGCGATCCATTCGGACGCTGCAAGCGGATCATGCGCGGGGAGCACGGCGCCGACGCCGTTCACCAGCAGATAGCGATTGGTGCCCGCCTTGCCGCGGCGGCGGGCGACCCGGTCCGGATACGCGAGCGCCACCACCAGACCCGTCGCGCTCACATCGAGGGCGGCGTCGTCTACCGCGACGATCGAGCGCACGCGACGGGCGATGGTCTCTGCTCTTCGCGCGATTGGCGCCCGCCGGCGGCCGGCTTCCACGTGGCCCGCAAGGTCTACCGAAGCGAGGTTGGTCCCCATCCGTTCGCTCAACAGCGCAACGATCGAACAGGCGAGCGGCCCATGCCCCCGCTCGTACGCGCCGAGCACGCAATGCGCGAGACGGGGATGCAGCGGCAACTCCGCGCAACGCCGGCCGTGTTCGGTGAGCCTCGAGTCGGCGTCGATGATGCCGAGCTCGCGGAGCAGCCGTTGCGCCTCGCGCAGGCCTTCTGTCGGAGGAGGGTCGAGGAAGCGCAAGTGCGCGCCCTCGGCGTCGCCCCACACGACGAGGTCGAGGGCGAGCGACGCCAGGTCCGCGTGGTCGATCTCGGGCGGCGTCTGTTCCCTCAGCCGCTCGTGCTCGAGCTCGGACCACAGTCGATAACAGCGGCCCGGCGCAGTGCGCCCTGCTCTACCTCTGCGCTGGTCGGCCGAGGCCCGAGAGACCCGAACCGTGGTCAACCCGCCCATGCCGCGGCGCGGGTCGAAACGCGAGATACGGGCGAACCCGCTGTCGACGACGGCACCGACGCCGTCGATGGTGAGACTCGTCTCGGCGATCGAGGTCGCGACGATCACCCGGCGGCGCGAGGGCGACGGCGCCAGCACTCGGTCCTGTTCGGCCGGTCGCAGCGAGCCATGCAGCGCGAGGATCTCGACGGCGTCGGTGTCGGGATGGTCACGCTGCAACGACCGCACGACCTGTCCGATCTCGTAGACACCCGGTGCGAAGACGAGCACGTTGCCGCCTCCGTCGTGCAGTGCTCGGCGCGTGGCCTGGGCAACGTGGTCGGCGTCGAACGATGCCGATGTCGAAGCGAGGTAGGTCGTCTCGATCGGATGTTGGCGGTGCGTGCACTCGATGACCGGTGCATCGTCGAGCAACCGGGCGACGGCCGCGCCGTCGAGCGTGGCCGACATGACGACGATGCGAAGCTCTGGGTGCAGTGCGGAGCGCGCGTCGAGGGTGAAGGCCAAGCCGACGTCCGCGTCGAGGCTGCGTTCGTGAAACTCGTCGAAGACGACAGCCGACACGTTCGTAAGCGCAGCATCGGAGTGGAGCATGCGCGTCAGTACGCCCTCGGTCACCACTTCGATGCGGGTCGCCTTTGAGACGTTCGTGTCGTCGCGCATGCGCCATCCGACGCGATCGCCCACCCGCTCGCCTCGCAGCGCGGCCATCCGTGTCGCCGCGGCGCGGGTGGCGACACGGCGGGGCTCGACGACGAGGACTATGCCGTCACACCACGGCTGCGATTCGATCAGCAGCGGAACGATCGTGCTCTTGCCCGCACCCGGTGGGGCAACGACGACTACCGCCGAGCCGGGCGACTTGAGCGCGGCCGCGATCTCGTCGAGTACGGCACGTATCGGTAGATCGGTCGAGAGCATCATGTCGACGCGATCACTTCGACGCGATGGCGACCAACGCGTAGTCGACGATGATCGGGCGGTGGTCGCTGCCCCTGCCGTCTCCGTACGAGGCCTCGACCGGGACGAGCTCCTTCGAACTCAACGCGTGGTCGATGCGCAGGAAAGGCGGGAGGGCTCTGTCGCGCGGCCACGTCCCGGTGAAGCCGGTGCCCCGCGCGCTATGCGCATCGGTGAGCCCGGTCTCGAGCAGGTCGACAAAGCGGGGGTGATACATCGTCGCGTTGAAATCACCGACCATCAGCATCGGCATCGTCCTCTGCTTCGCGAGTTCCTGCAGCGCGTCGAGCATCTGGCGCCAACCCTGGATGGCTCGATCGTTGATGGGCGCGATCGTGTGCACGACGACGATCTCGACCGAGCCGATGTCGGTCGACAGGCGCGCTCGAGCCAATGGCCGATAGGTGTCGTACCAGATCTCGCTGGACTCGATCGGTAGTCGTGAGAACAGGACGGTGTCGCTGTTGGGTGAGTTGACGCGATTGGGCAGCCCGGCCAAGCCGGGATCGCGCAGCAGTCGTGCACGGTGCGAGCTCGTCACTTCTTGGAACACTGCGATGTCGGGATCACTGGCGCGAACCTCGTCCAAGATCCCGGACAGGTCCCGGTTGCTGTAGTAGAGGTTGGCCGAGAACACCCGCAGGCGAGGCGCGCTTTTCTCGGTCGCGTCGAGACGGTCGGGCGGCTTGATGTCGGGCCAGATCGTCACCAAGTGGACCATCACCACCCCGATGCCAAGGGCGAACAGCACCCACTTACGGGCGCTGAACGCGTAGCCGACGACTGCGTAGACCGGCAGATACAACCACGGCGTCACGCCGTAGAGCGCGAGTAAGGCCGCCGACTCGATGTTGGCCGACCGCACAATCGCGAAGATCAGCAATGCTGCGCAGGCGAGATACCCGAGCGCGTTCAGCTGATAGAGGATGAGTCGTTCGCGTCTCGTCGCCGGGGCCGCTGAACTCACCAATTAAGGTTAAGCCGTCTGCGAGCCGAGCGGCGGTCACCGGTGGCCATAGCCTCCGATATCGCCGGTGGCGGCCGACCCGAGGCGGTCGAGCGGTTGAGTGTTCGTCGACGGCGAGGGTGTGTATCGCACGGGCATGTGTTTGACGCCACCGATGAAGTTCGATCTCAGGTATTGCGGCTCGCCTGCCAGCGACATGTCGGGTAGCCGTTCGGCCAGCTCGCGGAACATCAGTCGCAGCTCCATGCGCGCGAGGTTGGCGCCGAGACAGAAGTGGGGGCCACCGCCGCCGAACGCAACGTGTTCGTTGGGGTGGCGCTCGATGTCGAATCGGAAGGGCTCGTCGAAGTATCGCTCGTCACGATTCGCGGAGATGTGCCAGATGACGAGCTTGTCGCCTGCTTTGATCTCGACGCCGCCGAGTTTGTAGTCCTGTAGCGCCGTGCGCCGGAAGTGCAGCACCGGCGTCGCCCACCGCAGGATCTCTTCGAGCGCGCCCGCCATGTGGCGATCGGGGTCGTTCTTGAACTTCTCCCACTGGTCAGGATGCTGGATGAAGGCGTGCATGCCATGGCTCATCGAGTTGCGCGTCGTCTCGTTGCCGGCGACCGACAACAAGAGGAAGAACATGTCGAACTCGATCTCGCTGAGCTTGTCGTCGTCGATCGAAGCATTGAGCAACGTCGTGACGATGTCCTGCGCCGGCTTGTCGCGTCGATCCATCTGGAGCACGTGCGAGTACTGGTAGAGCTCGACAAACGCTTGGTCGACCTCTTCGTCAGAGCCTACGAACTCGGGGTCGCTGCGGCCGATCATCTTGTTGGTCCAGTCGAAGATCTTCATTCGATCCTCGACGGGCACACCCATCATCTCGGCGATGGCCTGCAACGGTAGCTCCGCGGCGATGTCGGTGACGAAGTCGCAATGGCCCTTCTCGGACACCCCGTCCACGATGATCCGGGTGCGATTGAGCAGATAGTCGTCGAGCAATCCGATCATCCGCGGGGTGAAGCCGCGGTTGACGAGCTTGCGGTAACGCGTGTGCTTGGGAGGGTCCATGTCGAGCATGAGGTAGTCACGGTTGACCGCGGCCCGCACGTCGCCCGGTGGCGGATCGGCGATCTGGGTGCCGCCGGCATTGGAAGAGAATACGTCGGTGTTGCGGTTCACCTCGTGGAGGTGCTCGATGCGGGTGACCGACCAGAAGCCGGTGCCGCCCGGTTCGTCGTGCCAGTGGATACCAGGGTCGGTATTGCGCAACACCTTGAACATCTCATGATGTTCGCCCCGCTGGAAGCGATCAGGATCGAGCAGATCTATGTCCATCGTGGTCCCCTCACCGTCGATGCGGGAAGGCTACCGCTCACACCTCGCGGAAGGCGGCCACGAGTTCGGCCAGCGTCGCCGGTGCGATGCGGTAGGGGACCGACAGCGAAACCCGGTCGGCGATACCGGCGTAGCGCTGTCGTAGGGCCCTGCCCGCCTCCGCCGGCGTGCCCCGGATGCACAGCGCATCGAGCAGGGCGTCGTCGATGAGCGCTGGCATCGCGGCCCACTGGCCGGCCTTGGTCATGCGGTTGAGTTCGGGCTGCAGATCGCCCCAACCGTGCGCGTCGAGGGTCACGCGATACGAAGGGGTCGACGCGTAGAACGCGAGGTTCGATCGGCAGCCGTTCTCGGCGACGACCCGTTCGGAGTCGTCGCCATAGACACAGGCCATGACGTCGACACCGAGCGTGAAGCCCGAACGGGGGCGACCACTGGCGGCAAGACCGGCCTCGACGCGCGGCAACGTCACCGAACGAAGGAACAGTTCGCTGTTGAAGGGATGGATGAGCACGCCGTCGGCGACTTCGGCGGCCATCTGGGTCATGCGCGGGCCGAGGGCGCCCACCCAGATCGGTGGCGGACCAGAGGAGAGCCGAGGCGGAATGAACGTCGGCGTAATCAGTGTATGCGTGTAGTACTCGCCCCGGAAGTCGAGCCGCTCGCCTTCGTGAAAGCAACGGAAGATCGTATGCAGCGCCTGCACCAATTCCGACAGGTGCGCGACGGGGTTGCCGAAACGAGCGCTGAAGCGCTTCTCGATGTGTGGGCGGATCTGGCTACCGATGCCGAGCGCGAACCGCCCCTTCGCGGCGCGTTGGAGATCGAAGGCCGCGTAGGCGAGGTGCATCGGGCTGCGGGGGAAGGCGATGGCAACGTTGGTGTAGATGTCGATCGGCGCGGCCTGTGCGGCGAGCAGCAACGGGAAGGTCACGTCGCTGTTGGCTTCTTGGGTGTAGACCCCGTCGAAACCCATCGAGTGCAGCTGCCGTGCCTGGTCACCGACTGCGTCGAGGTCGGCGCTGAGCACCATGTCGATCTTCATCGCCACCGAGTCTGTGCGAACGAGGCGCCCCCGTCATCTTCCACTGCAATTGGATGTGTCTCGGTATGTTCCACAGGCTAGTTTGCGGACATGTTGACGCGCCGGGCGACATGGTCGCGGGCTTCGGTCGTGGTGATCGCGGCGCTGGCGTTCGCCGCCGGGTGCGCGGCGTCGGCACCGGTCGCCGCGCCGCGGATATCGGCGGCCTCGGAGACGGCCGCATCCGAGTTGGCGGTTCACGACCTGCTCCCCGCGTTCGAATGGCCCGATGCCACGACCGCCCCGGCCCCTGCGAGCACCGTGGCCACGACGAAACCGGTCGAGGTTTCGCCGAGCACGACCATCGGCGTGGCCGAAGCCGAAGCGGTGGCCGAAGCGGTGCTCGGTGACCCGCGCGGAGCCGAGGCGATGGCGTTGATCGCGTTCGCTTGGCGCGAGACGTTGCCCGGATGGTCGATTGCCTTCCTGCCGGCCAAAGCCGGGCTTCGGGGGCTCACCAGGGTCGATGACCGGCGCATCGAGATCTACGTACGAGACAGCGACAGCGCGGCGTCGCTGGCGCGTGTGGTCGCCCACGAATTGGGCCACGCCATCGACGTCGAGTTGAACTCGCCGGGGGATCGCGAGCGATGGCGGGCCGTTCGCGGCGTCTCACCGTCGGTGAGGTGGTGGCCGGACAACGCGGTGTCCGACTTCGACACGCTCGCCGGTGACTTCGCCGAAGCGTTCGCAACGTTGTTGACGGGTTCGGTCAGCTTGTCGCGGGTCGCGCCGGCTCCCGGCCCCGACGCATTGGCCGTCTTGGCCGAGCTTGCGGCGCGCTGAACGACCGCCGGAGGAAGAAGAGGTGAAGAAAGTGGGCCGTTCGGCTCAACCCGATCAGGGGGCGGTCGATGGATACCGGTGAAGATCTTTCGAAAGAACGATGATCTGCGCCAGCTCGTAGAGCATCAACGCCGCCTCCGAGCGCTCGCCACCGTCGTCGCACCACCCCCGACGCCGGCGCAGCCTGTGCCCGCCGAGCCCGAGCTGGCCCAGGTGGTCTCGCTCGCCGCGCTGCGGGCACGACGCGTGGGGCACCCGTCGGCCGGCGGCGGATCCGACGCGCCGGTGACCGCTCGCAGTTAGCCCCCCGCTCTCTGCGCGGTCGGGCTACGCTCCCAGCGCCGCGAGAGCAAATGAGGGGCCCATGCACGCTGCGATCCTGCGCAAGACCGGTGACACCGACCTCGACATCGTCGACGACTGCGAGCTACGGGACATTGGCCCGGGTGACGTCAAGGTGCGCATCACACACTCGGGCGTGTGCCACTCCGACCTGTCGGCGATGAACGGGACGATCCCCATGCCCCCGCCGGCGGTACTCGGCCACGAGGGCGCCGGGATTGTCGAAGAAATCGGTGAAGGCGTCACCACCGTTGCGCCCGGCGACCATGTCATCATCGCGTGGTCACCGCCGTGCGGCTCGTGCAAGTACTGCGTCGATTTCAAGCAGCCCAACCTCTGCCTCAACATGATGTTCGTGATGGGCGGCAACCCGCAGTTCCGCCATCGCGGCGACACCATCAGCGCAATGGCCGGCGCGGGCACCTTCGCCGAGTACACGATCGTTCCGCACCAGGCATCGATCAAGATCGACAACGACATCCCGCTCGAGGTTGCCGCCCTGATCGGTTGTGGCGTCATGACGGGCGCGGGGGCCGCGATCAACACCGCCAAGGTCCGTCCGGGGTCATCCGTGATCGTGTTCGGTGCCGGCGGCGTCGGCATCAGCGCGATCCAGGGTGCGCGCATCGCGGGTGCCGCCGAGATCTTGGCGGTCGACGTAAACGTGTCTAAGCTTGAAGAGGCCAAGGCGTTCGGTGCGACGCACGCGTGCCTGCCCGAGGAGGTCAACGACCTCAAGGTGCAGATCACCGGCGGCGACGGGTTCGACTACTCGCTCGAGTGCATCGGCAAGCCCGTCACCATGCGAGCGGCCTACGACGCGACCCGGCGGGGTGGCACCTGTTGCATCGTGGGCGTCGGACGCATGGAAGAGATGGTCAACTTCTCGGCCTTCGAGCTGTTCTTCAACGAGAAGACGCTTGTCGGTTCCTACTATGGCGGCACCGATGTGCGGGTCGATTTCCATCGACTGCTGCGCCTCTACCGGTCGGGCAAGCTCGACCTCGATCGCATGATCTCGAGACGCATCAAGATCGGCGAGGTCAACGACGCCATGCGTGAGATGGAAAAAGGTAACGTCGTGCGCCAAGTGATCGAATTTTGAGATCGCCCGGCTAACACAGTGATCGAATTCTGAGGAGAACGGCCGTGGGAATGCGAATCGTGGTCGACTACGACCTTTGTGAGTCCAATGCGATCTGCATGCAGGTCGCGCCGGACATCTTCGAGGTACGCGACGATGACTTCCTGTACGTACTCAACGAGACGCCGCCCGAAGACGCGCGCGCCCGAGTGATCGAAGCCGTGCAACGTTGCCCGAAACAGGCCATCAAAGTCGTCGAAGAGTGATCTCTGGCGAACTCGTCGAGGTCGTCGATCTCGACGAGCGAGTCGTCGAGATCGTTTCCCGGGCCGAGATGCGCCGGCGCAACCTCGTTCACCGCGCGACGTATGTGATGGTGTTCGACTCGCACGGATCGCTGCTCGCGCATCAGCGGGCGTCGTGGAAGGACATCTGGCCCAGCCGTTGGGATCTGGCGTTCGGCGGCGTGTGTGGAGTCGGCGAACCGTGGACCGACGCCGCAGCGCGGGAGCTCACCGAAGAAGCCGGCATCGTGGCGCCGCTGCGCGAAGTGTCCAACGTCGTCTTCGACAGTGACGAGACGCGCGTCGTGGGGCGGTTCTACGAAGCCACCCACGACGGCCCGTTCGAGTTCGCGGACGGCGAGGTCGTCGATCACTGTTGGGTGCCGCTGCCCGAACTCGATGCGTGGACGACGACGCATCGCCTGTGCGACGACACGTTCGCCGTCGTTTTGCCGTACGTCCGTGAGCGACACACCCGAGCGGGAAATGATGCCTGACTCGATCACCATCGTCGGTGCGTCGCTCGCCGGGCTCCGTGGCGCGGAGACATTGCGCAACGAGGGCTACGACGGGCGTATCACGGTGTTCGGTGACGAGACCGAGGCGCCGTACGACCGACCGCCGCTGTCCAAGCAGTTGCTGGCGGGTAAATGGGAGGTCGATCGCACGGTGCTCTACCGGCCGGAGCGGATGGCCGAGCTCGACCTCGATCTTCGACTCGGCGTTCGTGCCACCGCGCTCGATCTGCGGGACCGATCGCTCGAGCTCGACGGTCACCGGCGTGTGCCGTTCGACGGTCTACTCATAGCGACTGGCTCGTCGCCGAGGACTCTTCCCGACACGCCGTCGCTCGATGGCCTGTACACGTTGCGCACGCTGCAAGACTCACTCGCGATCCGGCGCGAATTCGAGCGCAATCCGCGGGTGGTCGTCGTCGGGGCAGGCTTCATCGGTGCGGAGGTCGCGGCGACCGCTCGCGAACTCGGGCTCGACGTCACCATGATCGAAGCGCTGCCGGTGCCCCTCGGCCGGGTCCTCGGCGAGGAAATGGGCGCACTGTGCGGCGCGATTCATCGGGATCACGGTGTCGATCTGCGGCTGGGGGTGGGTGTCGACGGGTTCGAGGGACACCAACGGGTCGAACGCGTCCGACTGTCCGATGGCAGCGCGGTCGATGCCGATGTCGTGATCGTCGGTGTCGGTGTGGTGCCGAACACCGCATGGCTCGGGGGTTCGGGGCTGGCCATCGACAACGGCGTAGTGTGCGACGCGACGTGTCTCGCCGCGCCTCGCGTCACCGCCGCCGGCGACGTCGCCCGCTGGCCCAACCATCGCTTCGACGAGGTGGCGCGCGTCGAACACTGGGACCACGCGATCGACATGGGCGCGCACGCGGCGCGCCGGCTGCTGCAGAGCGACCGCGAGGCCGTGCCGTTCACGCCCGTGCCGTTCTTCTGGAGTGACCAGTACGACCGCAAGATTCAACTCGCGGGACGCCCGCGCCCCGACGACGAGCTGCATGTCGCGACGGGTTCGCTTGCCGAACGGCGTTTCGCCGCGCTCTACGGGCGAGCGGGCAAGTTGGTGGCCGTACTCGGCATCAACCGACCGCGCCATGTCGCGCAGTTTCGTCAACTCATCGTCGACGGCGCTAGCTTCGACGATGCGCTGGCGTTCGCACGCGACAACTAGACCCAGCGGTGTACGAAACAGCGCTCGGCGAGTGAACCGGGCGAGAAGATCTGCCATGTGCCGAGCATCACGCCGCGCGTCTTGTCGGTCCATTGGAGGCAGTCGCCGGGAGAGACGCGACGCACGACCTGACGAAGGCCGCCCTCGTGGACGACGTAGCCGGCCCACACTCCGGGATAGTCCTTCACCGAGCCGACCTCGACGTGGGGGACGCCGTGAATGAGGCGCGTGCGATGCCGGTGCGAGTGACCCGAGGTCACCAGCAGCGAGGGGTTGGCCCGCTGCAACTCGTGCACGAACCCCTTGCCGCTCGTCGAGGTGATGCCAGGCGGCCAAAACGTCGGAAAGGGCAGGCGCTGGATGTGGTGATGGATCACGACGAGGCAGGGAAGTTCGGTTTCGCCGACCGCATCGGTGGCTGCCGCGACATCGCGCACACGTCCGTGGCCGTGATCGTCGATGGCCGTCTCGACGTGCACGATTCGCAGGCCCGGGAGATCGGTGGTGCGCACCGGGTCCGTCGGCAGGCCGAACTCCTTCAACATGTCTTCGGCCGGCTCGCGATTGCGCTTCATCGTCTCGTGATTGCCGAGCATGAGCGTCCAGGGCTGAGGCACGGTTGTGAGTAGCGTGGCGAGGGTGTCCCATTCGTCCCGCCGGCCATGGTCCACGAGATCACCTTTGAACACGACGTGTTGCGAGCCCCAACGCGTCCACTCGTCGATCGCCGCAGAGGCGCAGCGCAGCGTGTGCGGCACCGACGGTTCGGGCACTTCGACCATGCGCGGCCACTGACCGAACCCGCTCTCGCCGATATGGATGTCGCTGATGGTCGACAGACGCGTGAGCTCGGCGCCGGGCAACGGGGGCAGCGTGCGGATCCGGCGCGGCCGGCCGGGCTCCGCTCCCTTCGGCGCGATCGCGATGCGATACTCCGTGTCGGCTTCGAGTTCGTCGACGATCACCGCGCCCGGTCCTGATTCACCGATGGCCTCGACGCGCCGCGTCGTCCGACCGTCGCTCACGGTGATCGCCACCGGGCCCGCCGGTGCGCCGCGCCAGGTGATCTGCGCAGTCGTGTCTTCGATTGCGAACACATCGGCACTGAAACGCATAGGTTGTCTATCGACCTCCGACGCGGCGGGATGAGGACAGATTCAGCGAACGAGGGTTGCTCCGAGGCGCGCCCGTTCGCGCGTGCGCAGCGCCGCTTGCACCCGCAGGCGCTCACGATGTTGACGTACTTGCAGCTGTCCCTGCTTGGTGGGGTGCGCGTCGAGGAAGCTCTCGATGGCGGCCACCTGTTCTGGCTCGGCGAGCATCACGATGCCGGCGAGCATGCGAGCAATGCTGTTGCTCGGGAACTTCGCGACGACGTCGTCCCAGTTGGCGGCGGCGAACAGCCATGCGTCGAACCCGCAGAACCGGTTTTGCATCGCCCGCGTGAGGAGATATGGCGCATCTTGCGTGCGAATACGGCCATCCGCGCACATCTTCAACGTCGTCGCGAACGCGATCGGATCGGCAATGTCCGCGAGTGCGCTGCGGTATCGCTCTTCTTCTTGCGGCGACGTGGCCGTCTCCATGCGGCGGACGAAGTCGGTGTACTCATCGAGCGTGGCGTGCCTCGCGACGACACCGATCGATGCCGCCAGCAGCGCGGCATCGTCATCACCGTGCCCGGCGACGAGGCGGGCCCGCTCGATCGTCGCGGGATCATCGGCGAGGCGACCGAGCGCGCCGAACAACGTTGCGCGCAGCTGTCGAGAACGATCGTCGTCGAGCGGCCGTCCGGCCATCGACTCGTACGCCGGCCGCACGATGGAGTCGATGCGCAGTTGAAACCGCGGTCGATCGTCCGGCGAAAACACCCGCCACAACGTGTCGAGCGCACCGACCACGCGCTGCCATACCGACAAGTCGTCGTCATCACGGAAGCCGGCGAGCAGGTCGATGAACCGCGCCGCCTCGAGGCGTCCCGCGACCGTCAACGCCCATGCGTCGTCGATGAGGCTGTAGCGCTCGATCGGCGAGAGACCTCTGGGCCCGCCGGCGATCACGTCGCCGAGCACCGTTGCGGGCAACTGCGCCCGGTAGAAGCCCGAACTGTCGACATTGAGGTTGACGACGGCGTCGCCGAGCGCTCGGGCCCCCTCGGGCAGCGTGATCGTCATCGAGCGGTCTTCGAGCAGCGCGCGGGTCTCGTGCGGGCCGTGGGGAGTTGCGACGCGGACGCGTAGAGGTATCGACCATCGCGAATCGCCGTGCGCGCTGCCGTACGCGAAACGCTCTTGTTCGACGGTGATCGCGCCACCATCGAGATCGGTCATCGCCACGACGGGATAACCGCCCTGGAAGATCCAGCTCTCCATCGTGCGCCGCACCGGTTCGCCGCTCGCGGTCTCGAGCGCATCCCACAGGTCGCTCGTCTCGGTGTTGCCGTAGGCGTGTTCACGTATGTAATGGCGTATTCCTTCACGAAAGCGCGACTCGCCCAGGTATTGCTCGAGCATGCGTACGACGGCGGCGCCCTTTTCGTAGGTGAGCACGTCGAACATCGCCTCGGCGTCGGTGGGCGAGAGGACTTCGAACTCGATCGGCCGAGTCGATTCGAGGCTGTCGATGTCGAATGCCGCCGTGCGCGAGAGACCGAAATCGGTCCATCGTTGCCAATCGGGTCGATAGGCGTCGGTGGCCTTCATCTCCATGAACGTGGCAAACGCCTCGTTGAGCCAGATGCCGTTCCACCATCGCATCGTCACGAGGTCGCCGAACCACATGTGCGCGAGCTCGTGGGCGATGACGTCGACCACACGCTGCAACTCTGGCTGTGTGGCCGTCTGCGGGTCGACGAGCAGCGCCGTCTCACGAAACGTGACACATCCGAGATTCTCCATGGCACCGAACGCGAAGTCGGGAATGGCCACGAGGTCGACCTTGTCGCCGGGATACGGCCGATCGAAATACTCGGCGAAATAACGCAAACAGAACTGCGCGACGTCGAGGGCGAAGGGGGACAGGTGCGCGCGGTCGGGCCGGGCGACGACCCGCAACGGCGTGCCGTCGACGTCGATCGGTGGCGTCATCGAAAGGGGCCCGACGACGAAGGCGACCAGGTAGGTCGACATGGCCATGGTGGTCGCGAATTCGACCCGACGCCGGCCGTCCCCGGTGGGAGTCGAGCGAACCTCGAGCGCGTTGGAGACCACGACCGACGAGTCGTCGACGATCATCGTGATCGCGAACGTGGCCTTGAAGTCTGGTTCGTCCCAGCACGGAAAGGCGCGCCGAGCGTCGGTGGCCTCGAACTGTGTCGTGGCGAGCACCTGTTCGCTGCCGCTGTCGTCGACGAATGTGCTGCGATAGAAGCCACGCAGCCTGTCGTTGAGACTGCCGGCGAACGCGAGATGGATGCGGAGCGGGCCGGGGGCGAGCGTCTGTGGCGCGTGGAGGTGGAGGCGTTCGTTGTCTGCGTCGATCTCGGGGCGAAGCTCGACGCGCGTTCCGTCGACGTCGAGGCACGCGTCTCGTACCTCGAGATCGAGCGCATTGAGCGAGATCGTCGTGGTGCCGGCATGAGCCGTGGCATCGATGTCGACGGTGCCTTCGAACAGCCCGCGGGTCAGATCGGGGGTGAGGACGAGCGAGTAGTGCGAGGGGACGACCGTGCGGGGCAGGCGGTAGGCGTTGGTCATAGGAGAGCCAAGGCTAGCGTTCGGCTCCTCGGGGCCCGGTTGCGAACTGTCATCGGATAGTCACCCATTCGAGGGTCGTTTGTGATCGAATATGACGAGATAAGGCCTGTTTCAGGCTCCGCCATCTTCCCGGACAGAGCGAGGCACCGGTGAAGCTCTTCCCCCGCAAGCGCGAACCCTCGATCGAAACCGACCCCGAAGCGCGTAGCGCGTCCGGCGGTCCGGCTGAGGCCCCCGACGACTTCGACGACGACGCTTTTGCCCGCGCCATCGCCGAAGGGCGGGCCCGCGATCCCGAGACATACGGCGGTCAAAAGATCGCTTGAGGGCCCGTCGCCGTCTACCCTCGTCGCCTGACGACCGAGAGCGGAGATCGAGCCCGTGCAACAGAACAGATTCGACGTGGTCGGCGTCGGCAACGCGATTGTCGATGTCATTGCCAACGTCGACGACGATTTCGTGCGTCGCCATGGTCTCAACAAGGGCGCGATGACCCTGATCGACCAAGACCGCGCCATCGAGCTCTACGCGTCGATGCCCGCCGGGATCGAGGCCTCGGGAGGGTCGGCGGCCAACACCATGGCCGGTCTGGCGTCGTTCGGCGGGCGGGCGGCATATATCGGCAAGTGCCGCGACGACCAGCTCGGCGACGTCTTTCGCCACGACATTCGCGCCACTGGTGTCTCCTATGACGTGGCCCTTGGGACGACCGGCCCGTCGACGGCGCGCTGCCTGATCCAGGTCACGCCCGACGCGCAGCGCACGATGAACACGTTCCTCGGCATCTCCGCGCTGCTGAGCCCGGACGACGTCGACGGTGACCTCGTGGCTTCGGCGAGCGTGGTCTACTGCGAGGGCTACCTGTGGGACGTCGACATCGCCAAAGAGGCCATCCGCAAGGCCATGGATATCGCCCATCAGGCCGGACGCAAGGTCGCGCTCACGCTGTCCGATTCGTTCTGCGTCGATCGCCATCGGGACGAGTGGCGCGAGCTCATCCGTGACAAGGTCGACATCGTGTTCGCCAACGAGGCCGAGCTGTGCGCTCTGTACGAATGCGACTGGACGATGGCCGCGCGCAACATCACCAGCGAGGTCGAGATCGGCTGCCTCACCCGCAGCGCACGCGGTTCGACCATCGTCTTCGGCACCGAGCGCGTCGATGTCGACGCGCACCCTGCGCGCGTCGTCGACACCACCGGCGCCGGCGACCTCTACGCGGCGGGCTTCCTCTACGGCTATACCCGCGGATTCGACATGCACCGCTGCGCGGAGTTGGCCGGCCTCGCAGCGGCCGAGATCATTGGCCACCTGGGCGCTCGCCCGGCCCGGCCGCTCACCGCTCTCGTCGGCTGAGAACGCGAGCGCCGAGCGGCGCAACGGCTCGTCCCGCAGGTGGGCTGACGGACTGGAGCCCGAGCGGCGCTTTGAGCGGGAAGAACAAGATAATAATCGTTATCATCGCGCGATGGCCGATCGACCCGCCGAGCAAGAGTCCTCCGGTGACGACACCCGCGCCCGCCTGTTGCGCGCCGCCGCCTCCGTATTCGCCGAGCGGGGCTACGCCGGTGCCGGTGTAGCCGAGATCGCCCGCCGCGCCGGGCTGACCACCGGGGCCATCTACAGCCAGTTCGCCGACAAGTCGGGCCTGTTGCTCGAGGCCATCGACGCGGTGTCCACGCACGAGGTGCGCGCCGTATTGCAAGGTACGCGGCCACCGCGCGACCGCGCGACCGACATCTTGGCGACGATCGGTAGTCATCTCGTCGAACCCGTCGATGAGGGTGGTCAATCGTTGTTGCTCGAGGCCTTCGTGGCCGCACGACGCGACCCCGAACTGGCGGCGATGTTGCGTCAACGCATCGGAGATCAGGACGGCTGGCTGGCGAAGCTCGTCGACGAGGCGAAGGCCGATGGCACCGTCGATGCCGCGCTCGACACCGCAGCGATCGTGACGCTGTGTCATTCGATTGCGTTGGGATTCTTGCTGTTTCGCTCGATCGAACGTGAGCTGCCCTCGCCGCTCGCGTGGCGCGGTGTCATCGATCGCCTGGTCGTCGCCGCGGCCACCAATTCGACACAGATGGAGACATGACATGTCCGAGCAGTTCGTAGACCGTGACGTCAACGATGTCGAAGCCATCATCGCGGTCGTGAACACCGATGTCGATGCAGTCGAGCACTCGGTTGCCGATCACGCCGAAGCCATCTTCACTTGGGACTACGCGAAGGGCGCGCGCCCGGCGCTGCAGAAGCTCTACGAAAAAGCCAAGCGCAGCCAATGGAATGTCGAGACCGATATCGACTGGTCGATCGACGTCGATCCCGCCCACGTCCTAGCTTTCTTGACCGACGGCAAGGGCGAGGCGATACCCCGGTCCATTCGCGAGAGCCCTGACCTGCCGATGCGGTTGTGGAACGACGCCGAGTGGGTCGAATTCGGTATCGAATCGCTGAACTGGCGGATTTCGCAGTTCTTGCACGGCGAGCAAGGCGCGCTGATGTGTACCGCCAAGATCGTCGAGACGTGCCCGTGGATCGATGCGAAGTTCTACGCCGCGACGCAGGTCATGGACGAAGCTCGTCACGTCGAGGTCTTCGCGAAGTACCAGAGAGACAAGCTGACCGGTTCGTATCCGGTGAACCCACACTTGCGTTCACTGCTCGACGACATCATCTCCGACAGCCGTTGGGACGTGACCTACCTGGGCATGCAGATCATGGTCGAGGGTTTGGCGTTGGCGGCCTTCGGGTTCATGTACAACTTCGCCGACGATCCGTTGATCAAACAGATCTTGAAGTACGTGATGAGCGACGAGGCCCGCCACGTCGCGTTCGGCGTGATCACGCTCAAAGAGCTCTACGAGCAGCTGAGCGCGGCAGAGATCCGAGAGCGGCAAGAGTTCGCGTTCGACGCCGCGGTGCGCATGCGCAACCGATTCCTTCAGCAGGAGGTGTGGGAGCGAATGGGCGTCGATGTCCGGAGCGTCGTCCACGGCATGCTCAACGTGCCGCCCGACGACCTGATCTTCCAACAGATGCTCTTCGCCAAGATCGTTCCCAATTGCCGCAAGCTGGGCCTGCTCGATGCCGGCGACGGGTGGCTGCGTCAGAAGTTCACCGAAATAGGTGTGATCCAGTACGAACATCACGCCGACACCGAGGAAGAGTACGAGACGTACGAGGCGGTCACGGCCGCATGAGTGATCGATGCTTCACCGTCGAAGTGGTCGATCGAGTCGGCCACATCACTCTTGCCCGACCGAACGAACTCAACACGATGATCCCCGCGTTCTGGCGCGAGCTCCCCGCAATCGTGACCGCGCTGAGCGATTCCGGCGAGGTACGCGTGATCGTGGTGTCGTCGAGTGGCAAGCACTTCACCGCGGGTATGGACCTCGCGGTGTTCGGCGGTGACCATCTCGCGGGGACGGGCGAGGTCGGTCGTGTGCGCGCCAACCTCCGGCTCAATGTGCTGCATCTGCAAGATGCGTTCACGGCGTTCGAACGGGCCCGCGTGCCGGTGATCGCCGCCATACAGGGCGGCTGCATCGGCGGTGGTGTCGACATGGTGTGCGCGTGCGACATGCGCTACGCGACGGCAGACGCGTTCTTCTGCATCCAAGAGATCAACATCGGCATGACCGCCGATGTCGGCACGCTCCAGCGCCTGCCCAAACTGATCCCCGAGGCAATCGCCCGTGAGTATGCGTACACCGGTCGCCGGATGCCCGCCGCCCGGGCCTACGAGCTCGGGTTCGTCAACGGCGTGTACGCCACGCACGACGAGATGATCGCGGGCGTGATGGCGGTCGCCTCCGATATAGCGGCACGCTCGCCGCTGGCGGTCTGGGGATCGAAAGAGATGATCACCTACGCGCGCGACCACTCCGTCGCCGATGGTCTCAACTACATCGCGACGTGGCAGACGGGCATGTTCCAGCCGGCCGATATGACCGAGGCGTTCGTCGCCCGCTCGGAGAAGCGTGATCCGTTGTACGACGATCTGCACGCCGTGCGACGCGGGCTCGAGTGAGCGTCAGTCTTCGTCGGTTTGGTCGGGCGGGCGATAGGTGAACTTCAGGTCGCCGAGGCGAACGAGTGTCGAGCTGATCCATCCGCCCATCGCGGAGAAGTCCTTGTCGAGCGTCGTGCCGTCGGAGAGCCCTTCTTCTTCGAGTTCGTAGGTGCCTTCGTAGGACACCTCGATGGCGTATTCGGGATCGGTCTCGTCGCCGGTGAAGATGGTCTCGAGTGTGTGGCCGATGCGCGACAGCGACTCGGTGCCGATCGGAGGGCTGGCCTCGGGCAGCACCGAGAGCACTTGCTGGGGGTCGACGGGCTCGGCCAAGCGCTGGATGCGCAGCACGATCTCGATGTCGATGCGGGGCGGCTCGTCGACCGACTCGCCGATGTACCAGTTGCGATACGACGTCTGCGACCACGTCGGCCACAACAGGCTGATGTCGGCGCGAACACGCGGCGGCAGCCCCTCGCCGGGTAGCCCGTAGGTGGTCTCCCACGTCGTGTCGCCGAGCAAGATGTCGGTCTGAAACCGCTCTTCGAATGCCTGGCGTTCGAGGAGGGCGTTTTCGAGTGCCTCGCGGAGCGCGCCTATGGCATCGGTGAATACGTGGTCGAGCATGCCGCATTGAGGTTACCGGTGCTGGCTGTGCCACGATGCGCGAATGGGAACAGATCCTTTTCGGCTAGCCGAGGAGGCCGCAGCAGCGCTGCGCGGTCGTTTCAACGGTGCACGGCCCGACGTAGCCGTGGTGCTCGGGTCGGGCTGGGGCCCCGCGGCTGACCTACTGGGCGATCCGTGGGCCGAGTTCGCGGCCGAAGAGTTGCCGGGGTTCTTGCCGTCGACGGTGCCCGGCCACGGCGGAACAGTGCGCGTCGCGCGCGCGGGCAAGCGCGACGTGTTGCTGTTCAAGGGCCGTGTGCATCTCTACGAAGGACACGATCCGTCGGTCGTCGTGCATGGTGTGCGCACCGCGATCATCGCCGGTTGTCGCATCGTGTTGCTCACCAACGCCGCGGGTTCGATCAACGCCGAGTTCCGCGTCGGCACGCCGGTTACGTTGAGCGATCACATCAACTTGTCCGGCCGCTCGCCCCTGTTCGGCCCGCCGCCACCACCGCCGTACGGCATCCGCTTCGTCGACCTCACCGAGGCCTACTCGTTGCGACTGCGCGCGATCGCACGCGAGGTCGACCCCGGTGTCGGCGAAGGTGTCTATGCCGCGCTACATGGCCCGAACTACGAAACGCCGGCGGAGATCCACATGTTGCGGTTGTTGGGTGCCGATCTCGTCGGCATGTCGACCGCGCTCGAGTGCATCGCCGCTCGCCACCTCGGCGCCGAGGTGTTGGGCGTGTCGCTCGTGACCAACCTGGCGGCCGGCCTCGGCGCGGCCAACCTCGATCATGCCGAGGTCGTCGAAGCCGGTGCCGCCGCCGGCGATCGGGTCGGACGGCTCGTCCGCGGCGTCGTCGACCGCGCATAGGGCCTGCGATACAGGCATGACGAGTCGGCGGCGCCGCGGGCGATCGATCGCGTCGGTGCTCGGCATCGTTGCGATTGCAGAAGTCGCGCTCATACGGCTTGGCCTGACCTACGGCTCGACGGCGCAGGAGCGCGAGACCAGCCTTCCTGGTGACGACGTCGTTGCGCGCCCGAAGGTGGTCACGAACCACGCCATCGACATCGACGCGCCGGCCGCATGCGTGTGGCCGTGGCTCGTGCAGATGGGATGGCACCGCGGCGGCTGGTATACGGCGCGATGGGTCGACCGGTTGTTGTTCCCGGCCAACTGGCCGAGCGCGAACCGGATCGTCGCCGAACTGCAGGACATCCACATCGGATCGTTCATTCCCGACGGGCCGCCCGAGACCGAGTGCGGTCTGATCGTCGTGGGTCTCGATCCCGAGCGTTCGCTCGTCTTGCATTCGAACAGTCATCTTCCGGCGAGTTGGCGCAAACGGCACAACGCGGCGCTCGACTGGTCGTGGGCGTTCGTGCTCGTTCCACTCGACGACGGCCGGCGCACGCGGTTCATCTTCCGCTCTCGATGGACCACAGCGCCGTGGTGGTTCACTCTCGGTGGTCGTCTCGTTGTCGTCCCCGCAGACTTCGTGATGTCGCGTGACATGCTTCACGGCGTCAAGAGTCGAGCAGAGACCCTCGCTCGCGGCGTCGAGTCGACTACACATACATCGATCGTCACAGGAAGTGAGACAACATGAGCAGTGTCGTATGGCGTCGTCCCGATGGAGGACCCTCGTTGGCGCCTCGCACCGTGATCCACATCGACGAGGCTTTGCCGGCCGAGCGCGACGGCGATTCGGCCATCACCTTGCAGCCGCTGACCGGTCCGGACTGTGACCTCGCCGTATTGATCTTCACATTCCCACCGAACTATGTGGGCAGGGTGCACTCGCACCCGACGGACACCGTCTATGTGATCCGTCGCGGTGAGTTCATCGTCGAAGGCGAAGGGAGCTTCGTCGAAGGCGACATCCGGTGGGTGAAGGCGGGTACGCCCTATGGCCCCGAAGCAGCCGGTCCCGAGGGATGCGAAGTGATGCTCATCGGCGCGGGCAAGTTTCCGTTGCCGAGCAACGATCACGCCGCCGCTTCGCCGCCCCGCACCTGACGCGCTCAGTAGAAAACCGTGCGGGTGCGGTGGCGGGGGATCGCCTTGTACCGCGCACCGGCGCCGCGATTCCACAGTACGGAGTCGATCTCACCGGACGTCATCGGCGCGCCGAGCGCGGTGACCGCGCGTTGCAACAACTCGACCGCGTGCAGAGCGACCGAGCGGATCTCGACTTCGGGCTCAGAGCCGGCCGCGATTTCGTCGACCCGGTCGATGCGCGCAACGAGGTCTTCGGAGAACCGCAGTACACCGTCGACTCGCAATACGTGGGGGACGAGATTGTCCGCGAACATCGTCAGCCGGTGGAGATCGTCGAATCGCCCGAGATCACGGCCGGCGAACGTTTGGGCGAGGTCGTACGCGGTGATCTGCGCCCTCTTGTAGAGCGGCACCGGCAAGCCGCGATAGGTCGCGACGTCGTGGAAGTAGGCCATGCGGTCGAGTTGATCGACGATGTGCGCCGCGGAGTGATCGGACGCGCGCACGAACGTCACGAACGAGTCGTCGAAGTCGGCGATGAACGTGCCGAGGTCACGCAGCGCGTCGGCAAAGAGCCCCATCAACTCCTGTGCGGGCTCGGTGTCGGGTTGGTCGAAGATCTCGTTGCAGGCCGAGACGTCGACCGTCCGCAGCCACCGGGCGGATATCGGACCGTACTCGGCCACCCGATCTCGAAGCGCGCTGGCGATCGTGTGATACCCCGACATCCCCGCGCGCTTGCGCAGGTAGGGAAAGTATCCCGACCCGAAGTTGATCGAATCGAGCGTGATCACGAAGGCCGCCGAGGACTCGTCGTCGCCCAGCCGTTGGCGCCCTGGGTCCTCTGCGACCTGACCGTGTTGTCGCCGCAAGGTCCGCGCGTACTCGCCGAGTTGCTGGTGGTCGATGTGCACCTCGGTGGCTTGTTCGGTGACCTGAGCGCAGGCCGTGCGGATCCGCGCGAGCACATCGGCCGTCATTCGGGTAAGGCTAGGGGCATGGACCTGCCCGACGACCTCAAACCGGCCGTTCACGGATGGCTGGCGCACGACCCCGACCCTGTGACGAGAGCAGAGATCGAGTCGTTGCTCGCGACCAAAGACCTCGACGGATTGCACGCCCGCTTCGACGAGCGGCTGGTGTTCGGCACCGCGGGCCTGCGCGGCGAGCTTGGCGCCGGTCCCCATCGTATGAACCGGGTGGTCGTGCGCATGGCGGCCGCCGCGCTGGTACGCCACCTGCAGAATCTCGGCACGCTGCGGCCGACGATCGTCATCGGTTTCGACGCTCGCCGGAATTCACGTGTCTTCGCAAGGGATACTGCCGCGGTCATCGCCTCGCAGGGCGGGTACGCCATCGCGCTCGAAGGTCCGTTGCCGACACCAGTACTCGCCTTCGCAGTGCGCCACCTCGCAGCCGACGCCGGCGTCATGGTCACGGCCTCGCACAATCCGGCGCAGGACAACGGGTACAAGGTGTATCTCTCGGACGGGGCACAGCTCACTCCGCCGCATGACGCCGAGATCGAGGAGTTGATGGCCAACGCGTCGCTGCCCGAGGTCGAGCTGGCGCCTCCCTCGACCGGAGGGCGCGTCGAGACCTACCGCGGCGACATCATCGCCGAGTATCTCGAAGCAGTGCTGCGCGGGTTGCTCCCCGACGAGGGTGCGTCGCAGTTGAAGGTCGTGTACACGCCGTTGCATGGCGTGGGGCGCGACGCATTCGTACGCGCTGCCGTTCGGGTCGGCATCTCGCCGACCGTCGTGCCGAGTCAAGCTGATCCCGACCCATTGTTCCCCACCGTGTCGTTCCCCAACCCCGAAGAGCCCGGCGCGCTCGATGCCGCGCTCGCACTCGCGATCGATCTCGATGCCGATGTGGTGATCGCCAGCGATCCCGACGGCGACCGCCTGGCGGTGGCGCTGCCGTACGACGGATCGTGGCGCGCGCTCACGGGCAACGAGATCGGATGGTTGCTGGCGTCGGCTCGCCTTGCGGAGACGTCTGGGCCTCAGCGTCTTGTCGTCACCACCGTCGTGTCGTCATCGCTGCTGTCCAAGATGGCCGCCGACGCCGGTACTCGGTATGAAGAGACGTTGACCGGCTTCAAGTGGGTGGTGCGACCGGCGATCGAAAACCCCGACGCGCAGTTCATTTTCGGTTACGAAGAGGCGTTGGGTTACGCAGTCAACGACATCGTGCGCGACAAGGACGGCATCACCGCGGCTATCGCATTCCTGAAGTTGATGGCCGTGCTGCGTGCCGACGGTCTGTCGCCGTGGGATCGTCTCGACCAGTTGGCCGCACAATTCGGGCGCCACGTAAGCCGGCAGGTGTCGATTCGTTTCGACGGCGTCGAGGCCCGAGAGCGGATGGCCGAACGCATGCAATCGCTGCGATCGATGCAGATCACCGAGCTCGCGGGGCAAGTGGTGGTTGCGACCATCGACTATCTCGCACACGAAGGCCGGCTACGGTCGGACATCTTGCGCTACGACCTCGCCGGCGGAGGTCGCGTGATGCTGCGCGCGAGCGGCACCGAGCCGAAGCTCAAGGTCTACATCGAAGTGATCGACCCACCGAGTGACACATTGATCGGCAGTTTGGCGGAAGCCGTCAAGGGCTTGCTGTCGTAGCGCGAGCGCGGCGATCAGTCGACGATTGCATTCGGCGGGTCGCCGCTGCGATCGGAACCGAGCTCGAAAACCACGTCGTCGATTCGGCCGGCGAATCGAAAGGGCGATTCGAACAGGTCGCTGACCGGTGAGAGCGCGCTCCAGCCAATGCTCAAACCTGCTGGCGAAATGTGCACCCCGAGCGTGCGCACGAGCTCGATCTCGTCCCCGTCGATGCCGTCCACCGAACAGACGCCCAGGCCGCGCAGCTCGCCGGTCTTGTTGAAGCGATAGCGCAGCGTCGTCGGGCCCGACGGGACGACAACGCTCGAACGGGCTACATAGTGCGTACCCGCCGCGTTGTAGTCGTGGATGAGGTGGCCGTCCTTGATGAAAAGGGCATAGCCACAAAAGCGATCGCCCGAGCTGAGGATGGTGCCGTCGGCATCGCCCGCACGAACATCGAGGCCACTGCAATCGACAGTGGCCGTGATGGTGAACGAAACGTTCTTCACATCAGGCGCGCCATACGACGGGATTCTGATGCCGGAGTAGTAGACGAAGCGGTCGCGACTGGTGATCGGTCGCGGCTTGGGAACGAGGAATCGCTCCATGATGCGGTCGTCGAGCGGTAGCGCGTTGTAGCGACGTGCTTCGGACCACCACAGCGCGTCGAGCTCTGCGACCTTTGCCGGGTTGGACGACGCGAGATCGGTACGCTCCGCGAAGTCGACATCCGCGTGGTAGAGCTCCCACACGTCGTCATCGAACGAACTGCCGGGACGATGCCACGTCACGGCCTTCCAACCGTCGTGCCAGATCGCGCGATGGCCGAGCATTTCGTAGTACTGCGCCTGCTTGGTCGTCGGCCCCGGCGCGGCGAACGACGGCACCATGCTCGTGCCTTCGACAGCTAGTTGTTCCACGCCGTCGAGGTCGGTCGGCGCGTCGATGCCGATCAGTTCGAGGACCGTCGGAACGATGTCGCTCACGTGGTGATATTGCGTGCGGATCTCACCCGCGACCGTTGCGTAGCGCGCCGGCCACGAAATGACGAACGGGTCACGGATGCCGCCGGCGTGCGTGTTCTGCTTGTACCGCTTGAGCGGCGTGTTGGACGCCATCGCCCAACCCGTCGCGTACATCGGGCTCGTCGTCGGGCCACCGATCTCGTCGAGGCGGGCGACCAGTTCCTCGGCGGGCGGAGGTGCGATGCCGTTCGCGTACTGCATGTAGTTGAGCGAACCGTGCTGCCCGCCCTCGCCCGATGCCCCGTTGTCGGAGATGAGTACGACGACCGTCTCGTCGGCCGCGCCGATCCGGTCGATCTCGTCGAGTACCCGCCCGATCTGGGCATCGGCGTGGCTCAAGAAGCCCGCGTAGGCCTCCATCAATCGGGCCGCGATTTGTTGCTCGGCCGCCGACATGTCCACCCACGCCCGCACGTCCGCGTTGCGTGGCGCCAGCTCACAATCGTCCGGCACTATCCCCAGCAACTTCTGCCGCAACAGGCGCTCGTCGCGAAGCGCGTCCCATCCCTTGTCGTAGCGCCCGCGGTAGTGGTCGATGAAGTCTCGCGGCGCGTGCAGTGGATAGTGAGCGGCGCCCCAGCACAGGTACATGAAGAACGGCTTCTCCGGATAGACCGACCGGTGGTCGCGCAACATGGCGATCGACTGTGCCGCGAGATCTTCGCCGAGGTGATACCCGTCGTGTCGCGGCGGATCGACCGGGTGGTTGTCTTCGACGAGATCGGGCGTCCACTGATCGGTAGCGCCGTCGAGGAAGCCGTAGAAGCGGTCGAATCCGCGCTGCAGCGGCCAATGGTCGTACGGGCCGACGGGGGTCATCTCATCGGTAGGGACAAGGTGCCACTTGCCGACGGCGTATGCGTTGTACCCGTGCGGCCGCAGCATCTCGGCGAGTGTGCCGGCGCGTTTGGTGATGCGGCCGCGAAATCCGGGGAACCCGGTGTCCCAGTTCGACACGACACCCATGCCGACCGAATGGTGGTTTCGTCCGGTCAACAGGCACGCCCGCGTCGGTGAGCACAGCGCGGTGGTGTGGAAGTTGTTGTAGCGAAGGCCTCGCGCCGCGAGCCGGTCGATGTTGGGTGTCTGTATCTCGCCGCCATAGCAACCGAAGTCGCTGAAGCCGACATCGTCGAGCACGATGAACACGACATTCGGCGCACCGGCAGGTGCGGTGGCGGGGGCGGGCCAGTGGGGAACCGATTCGTCGACATAGCGGCCGACCACAGCGCGGGACTCGTTTTCGATCATGAGACGTGACCGTAGTGGCTGCGACCCTTACTGCACACCCATGAGCGCGCTCACGGTCACCGCCTCGATGCCCTGGCGGTCGAACCCGTCGAGCATCGCGCCGATCGCGTCCGCGGTGCCGCTGTGGCCGAAATGCAGGCTCACGATCGAGCCCGGCTTTGCTGCCTCGAGCACACGCGTGCGCACGGCTACTCCACCGGGATCTTTGTAGTCGAACGGTTCGACGTCCCAGCCGAGCACATAGTCGTAGCCGGCTGCACCGGCTTCTTCGAGGATCGGCGCCGCAGGTCGGGCAAGACCGTCGTCGGTGCCCGACGGTCGAAAGAAGCGACCGCCGTTGCCGGTCAGTTTCACCAGCAGGTCACGACAGCGGGTGATCTCGGCCGCCATCGCCGGGCGCGACAGCGTGGCGAAGGTCGGGTGCGTGTACGTATGGTTCGCGAGCTCGTGGCCGGCGTCGAGCAGCTTGCGCGCCCATGTCGGATTGGCGTCGAGCCACGAGCCGACGATGAAGCAAGTGATCTGCGCCCGGCCCGCGAGACCATCGAGCAATCGTTGGGCGATGCGGACGTCACCGTCGGTGTGGAACGTCAACGCAACTTCGTTGCGCGCCGTCGTGGCGCGTGCGACGAAGAGAGAGGGTCCACCTGGCGCGCGGATGGTCGTCGGTGGAGCAATGACAGGAGCGGTGGAAGCGCCCGTGGCCGTCGGCGACTGCGGAGTAGCCGAGTCTGACGAAGCGGACGTTCGTTCGCCTTCGCCACCGCCAGAACAGGCACTCGCGAACGCTGCGGCCGCGGCGGCCAGGAATGTGCGTCGGTCGATCATGCCAAGCCGAATTGCCGATCACCTGCGTCGCCGAGGCCCGGCACGATGAACGCGTTCTCGTTGAGCCGGCTGTCGATCGATGCGGTGTAGACCGTCGCGTCGAATCCCTCTTCCTCGAACGCGGCTATGCCTTGCAGCGACGCGAGGACACACACGACGGTCATGTGGCCGGCTGCGGCATGACGCAGCAGCTGGCAAGTGTGAATGAGCGAGCCCCCTGTCGCCAGCATCGGGTCGAGCACGAGCACGCGTCGACCGGCGAGGTGCTCTGGCACCGTGTTGACGTACGCGTGCGGCATGAACGTCTCTTCGTCGCGGCGCACTCCAACGAAACCGACGCGCGCATTGGGGATCAGTGTGAGGGTCGCGTCGAGCATGCCCAAGCCGGCCCGCATCACCGGCACGACGATCGGCGGGCCGGCGACAGAGACTCCCTTCGTCGGTGCCATAGGGGTGTCGATCTCGATCACCACCACCGGCTGGTCGCGGAGTGATTCATAGACCAAGAAGGTGGTGAGCTCGGCTAGATTTCGCCGGAACTCGGCCCGCTTCGTCGTCTTGTCCCGCAAGCGCGTCAGACGTTCGGCAACGAGGGGATGATCGACGACGACGGCCACCGGGCCAAGCATGCCCGATCTCCCGTCGCGCCGCTACCCACATTGGCGGCGATGATCCGGCCGCTAATGTGTTGGGGTGGCACTCGTCGAACGGCACCCGGTAGACCAGCCGGCGTGGAGTGATTTGCGCATTTCGGCCGTCGATGCGGTCGGGCTCGAAGCACGTGCGGCCGCGTTGGCGGGACGTTCGATAAAGAAGCAGTCGAAGATGGTCGCGCTCGATCTGGCGATCCGGTGCATGGACCTGACGACCCTCGAGGGTGTCGACACGCCGGGCAAAGCGCTCGCCCTCTGTGCAAAGGCGATACGGCCCGATCCGCTCGACCCGTCGATTCCGTCGGTGGCTGCGGTGTGCGTCTACCCCGAGCTCGTGCCCATCGCGGCGCGAGCACTGCGCGACACGACGGTTGCCGTCGCCAGCGTCGCCGGTTCGTTCCCGGCCGGGCTCGGCCCGCTCGAAGTGCGCGTGCGCGAGATCGCGTGGGCGGTCGAACACGGCGCCGACGAGATCGACATCGTGTTGAATCGCAGCGCGTTCTTCGCGGGGGACTACACCCGCGCCTTCGACGAGATCGCGGCCTCCAAACGTGCCTGCGGCCCGGCGCATCTCAAGGTCATCCTCGAGACCGGCGAGTTGGGCAGCTACGACGCGGTGCGACGGGCGTCGGTTTTGGCGATGGCTGCGGGCGCGGATTTCATTAAGACGTCGACCGGCAAGATCGGCACTGCTGCGACCCTTCCCGTCGCTCTGTGCATGGCCGAGGCCATCCGCGACTACCACGAGCAAACGGGTCGCATGGTCGGCCTCAAGGTGGCCGGTGGCGTACGCAATGCCAAGCAGTCGTGGCAGTACCTCGTGATCATCAACGAGACGCTGGGTTCGCCATGGATGACACCGACGTGGTTTCGCATCGGCGCCTCGTCGTTGCTCAACGACGTCCTTATGCAGATACGCATGCAACGCGAAGGCCGATACCAACGACCCGACGACTTCACGAACGACTAGTGATGCCATGACCGAACATCCCCCCGACGTCGCGGTTGTCGCCGCTCCCTCCGCAGTCAAGCATCTCGAGGTCCCGCCGGTCACGCTCGACTACGTAACGGCGCTCGAATCGACGGCAGTCGTCCACCTCTCCGATCGCTACGAGCTGTTCATCGGCGGGCGCTTCGTCGAGCCGAAGTCGGGCAAACACTTCGCGACGATCAATCCGGCCACCGAAGCCAAGCTGGCGATGGTCGCCGAAGCGGGCGACGCCGATGTCGAGGCCGCAGTGCGCGCAGCGCGCCGCGCGTACGAGGACATCTGGCGCGACATGCCCGGCAAGCACCGCGCGAAATGCCTCTATCGCATCGCGCGTGTATTGCAAGAGCGGGCGCGTGAGTTCGCCGTGCTCGAGTCGCTCAACGGCGGCAAGCCGATCAAGGAGTCGCGTGACATCGACGTGCCGCTCGCCGCGGCGCATTACTTCTACCACGCGGGCTGGGCCGACAAGCTCGACTACGCATTCCCCGGGCGCGCGTTGCGCCCTCTGGGTGTGGCGGCACAGGTCATCCCGTGGAACTTCCCACTGTTGATGGCGGCATGGAAGATCGCACCTGCCCTCGCGACCGGCAACACAGTCGTGCTAAAGCCGGCCGAGACGACGCCGTTGACCGCGCTGCTGCTCGCCGAGGTGTTCCAGCAAGTCGATCTGCCTCCCGGCGTGGTCAACATCATCACGGGCGCCGGTGCGACCGGCGCGGCGCTCGTCGCGCACAAGGATGTCGACAAGGTCGCGTTCACCGGCTCGACCGCGATCGGCAAGTCGATCCAGCGCACGATCGCCGGCACGGGCAAGAAGCTGACCCTCGAGCTCGGCGGCAAAGCGGCCAACATCATCTTCGAGGACGCGGCTATCGACCAGGCAGTCGAAGGCATCGTCAACGGCATCTACTTCAACCAAGGCCACGTGTGTTGTGCCGGTTCGCGGTTGCTCGTGCACGAGCCCGTCGCCGAGTTGGTGATCGACAAGCTCATGCGCCGCATCGAGACGTTGCGCGTCGGTGACCCGCTCGACAAGAACACCGATATCGGCGCCATCAACTCGCGAGCACAGCTCGACAAAATCGAGTCGCTGGTACAGTCGGGTCGCGACGAAGGCGCCACCATCTACCAGTCGTCGTGCCCGCTGCCCGACCGTGGGTTCTTCTTTCCGCCGACGGTCTTCACCGGTGTGTCGCAATCGCATCGCATCGCACGCGAGGAGATCTTCGGGCCGGTGCTGTCGGTGCTCACCTTCCGCACGCCGGAAGAGGCGGTCCAGAAGGCCAACAACACGCCCTACGGTTTGTCGGCCGGCATCTGGACCGAGAAGGGCAGCCGCATCTTGTGGATGGCCGAGCGCATGCGCGCCGGGGTGGTGTGGGCCAACACCTTCAACCGGTTCGACCCGACGAGCCCGTTCGGTGGATACAAAGAGAGCGGATTCGGTCGCGAGGGCGGGCGCCATGGTCTCGCCGGCTATGGCGAGCTCGTCGAAGGAGCGCGGCGATGAGCCCGGCCAAGAAGGCCGCGATGAAGGCCGTTGCCAAGCGATCGTCCAAACGACCGGCCGTTCTCGAGCTCGACGTGCGCAAGACGTACAAGCTCTACATCGGCGGAGCATTCCCGCGATCGGAGTCTGGTCGGTCGTATCCGGTGTTCACGACCGATCGTCGTTTCGTCGCCAACGCGGTGCTTGCATCGCGCAAAGACGTACGCGATGCCGTCAAGGTGGCGCGCGATGCGCAGGGATCATGGGCCAATCGCAGCGCGTACAACCGGGGCCAGATCTTGTATCGAGTGGCAGAGATCATGCAGGGCCGGCGCGGGCAGTTCGTCGACGAACTCTCCGTCGGCGGGTCGCGTGATCCCGAGCGGGAGACCGACGCCGCCATCGATCGCTGGGTCTGGTATGCCGGATGGGCCGACAAGTACGCGCAGATACTCGGCTCGGCCAACCCGGTCGACGGGCCCTACTTCAACTTCACGACGCCCGAGGCGGCCGGGGTGGTCGCCCTCGTCGCTCCCAACGACGCGCCGTTGCTAGCGCTCGTGTCGCGGATGGCACCGGCCATCGTGGCCGGCAACACGATCGTGGCGTTGGCCAGCGAACGGTGGCCTCTCGTGGCGGTAAACCTCGCGGAAGCACTGGCGACGAGCGACGTGCCCGGTGGTGTCGTCAACATCCTCACCGGTAAAGCAGCAGAGCTGGTGCCGTGGATGGCAGGTCACGCCGACGTCAACGTGGTCGATCTCAGCGGCGTCAGTGGTGAGCTGCGCGCCGACGCCGAGCGGCGCGCCTCCGACGCGGTCGCGCGCGTCGTCGCGGCGTCAGCGACCGAACGCCGGTGGTTCGACGATCGCGCCGAGAGCCCGTACCTCATTGCCGGTTTCTGCGAGTACAAGACCGTCTGGCACCCCAAGGGTGCATGAGCCGAGAGGCGTGTGTGACAACTCCAGATCGCGTGTATCCCCGCGCCGAGGCTGCGGCCGCGCTGCCTGATCACCTGTACCGGCGATGGTCACGGTACGGCCGCACTGCCGACGCAACCCACTTCGCCGCGCTGCTCGGTTTGGTGGTCGAGGACGTGCGAGTCGACTATTGCCGCATGCGGCTGCCGTGGCGAACCGAGATCAGCCAGCCCTTCGGTGTCGCGCATGGTGGCGCGTTGTCGAGCCTGCTCGACTCGTCGGTGGTGCCCGCAATCGGCTCGGGTTACGAGACCGCCGTCAGCTTCGCCACTGTCGACATGACGGTGCAGTTCCTGGGTGCGCTCAAAGACGAAGATGCGGTCGCCGAGGGTTGGATCACTCAGCGGGGCAAGTCGATGGTCTTTTGCGAGGCCGAGGCGATCGGCGCGCAGTCGGGCCGCCGCGTTGCCCGGGCGGTGTTGACGTACAAGGTGTCGGGATGACGAATTCGTCCACGTTGAGCGAGGTCGAGTCGAAGGAATTGTTGGCTCGCTATGGCGTGCCGTTGGCCCGCGAGCAGATCGTTACCACGCCCCTAGATGCTGTATATGCAGCGGAGGCGATCGGTTATCCGGTCGTGGCCAAGCTCAACGGTGAGGGCATCGCGCACAAGACCGAGCGAGGGCTGGTCAAGCTCAACTTGACGTCGGCCGACGCGGTGGAGCAAGCGTCGGCCGAGCTACTCGCGGCGGCGCGTCCCGAGGATGGTTCGGTGTCGTTGCTGATCGCGCAGCAGGTGCGGGGCAACCGAGAGCTCATCGCCGGTGTGCTGCGCGATGCACAGTTCGGCCCGGTGGTGATGCTCGGTATCGGTGGCGTCATCGCCGAGGCTGTCGCTGATGTTGCGTTTCGTCTCGTCCCGTTGAGCGCGCTCGATGCAGAGGAACTCATCGACGATCTCGCGACGCAACGGCTGCTCGGGCCGTTTCGCGGTGAGCCGGCCGTCGATCGCGGCGCGCTCGTCGCGGTGTTGCTCGGCCTGTCGCAGCTCGCGCTCGACAACGACTATGTCATGGCGGTCGACGTGAACCCGCTGATCGTCGTCGATGGAGTACCGACTGCGGTCGATGCTCTCGTCGAGATTGCCGCGACACCGTGAGTGGTTTCACCGCCGAGCAGTTTGCGGCGCTGTTCGATCCGCGCGGGGTTGTGGTCGCGGGCGCGTCGAGTCACCCCGGCAAGTTCGGTTTCGTGGCGCTGCACAATCTGCTCGTCGGCGGCTACAAGGGCCGCGTTTTCGCCACCAATCCGGCAGGCGAATCCGTGCTCGGCATCGACACCGTGCGTTCGATCGACGAACTCCCGCAGGCGGCCGTGGATCTCGTGTTCGTATGCACACCTCCGGCGGCAAACCTCGAGTTGCTCCGCGCGTGCGCGGCGAAAGGGGTGCGCGCCGCGTTCGTGACGACCGCCGGTTACGGCGAAGCGGGACCCGACGGTGTGCGGGCCGAACGCGAACTCGTCGCGCTGGCGAGCGAGCTCGGTATCTTGCTGGCCGGGCCGAACGGTCAAGGCGTGGTGTCGACGCCGGCCCAGCTGTGCGCGCAGATCGTGGCGCCGTATCCACCGCGAGGTCGCATCGGCGTCGTGAGCCAGTCGGGCAACTTCGTGTCGAGCTTCCTCAACTGGTCGTGCGCGACCGGCGTCGGTATCTCGCGTGCGGTGTCGGCGGGCAACGCGGCGGCGGTTACCGTTGCCGACTACCTCGACTTCTATGCGACCGACGACGCGACCGGGGTCGGTCTCGCCTATGTCGAAGGCATCGTGGATGGCCGGGCCTTCTACGAGCGCGCGCGGGCGATCTCGCAGCGCATGCCGCTGGTGCTCGTAAAGGGCGGTGCCACCGAAGGTGGCGCGCGGGCGGCGGCCAGCCACACCGGGGCGTTGGCCGCCGACGACAAGGTATTCGACGGTGCGTGCAAGCAGGCCGGCGTGGTGCGGGCGGCGACGATCGAAGAGGCATTCGAGGCCGCGGCCACATTCGCGACGCAGCCGCTGCCCGCTGGGCCCAACGTGGTCGTGCTGACGACTGCCGGCGGGTGGGGAGTCGTCACCGCCGACGCCATCACCCGTGACCGCGATCTCGTGCTGATGCCGCTACCGGCCGACCTCCAGGCCGTGATCGATACCAAGTTGCCGCCGCGTTGGAGCCACAACAATCCCGTCGACATGGCGGGTGGGGAAACACGCGAGACGGTCCCCGACGTCATGCAGTTGGTGGCGCAGCATCCGATGGTGCACGCCATCGTGTGGCTCGGCCTCGGCATCCAATCCAACCAAGCCAAGCTCATCAAGGCCGGGCGCTTCTACCCCGACCACGGACTCGAGCGCATCGTTGCGTTTCACGAACGGCAAGACGCCCGCTACGCACAAGCAGCCGCGGAGGTCTCCGCGGCGACCGGCAAGCCGATCCTCACCGCTACCGAACTGAGCGTGGCCGACCCCGCGAACCCCGGTCCTGTCGCGGTGAAGCAGACGGGCAAGCTCTGCTACGCCACGGCCAACCGCGCCGTCACTGCGCTCGGCCACCTCTACCGCTACTCGCGCTACCTACAACGCCGATCGTGAGCGCGCTCAACGCGTGAGAGTCGAGCCTTGCTCGGTCACGCGCCCGGTGTTGGTCGCCTGCACGAACCCGATGTCGTCGACGAACGAGTTGGTGTTCGTGCAGCCCCCGTCGGCATAGCTCTGGTAGTTGACCGAAACGGCGAACGGAACGACCGATTCGGTCGCAGTCCGCGCCGCGAAGTCGCTCCACCGAACGCGCACACTCTGGTCGTCGCAATGCGCGAATACTTCGGACCACACCATCGGGTCGACCAGGCGGTCACCGCGGCACCACAGGTCGCGGATGGGCAGCGTCTGACCCGTATTCGGGTCGTCGAGCTCAGCGCGCCACACTCCGCCCTCATCTCCGATTCGGCGGATGCGCCACGTCCAGCGTTGCCCTGTGGTCCATCGATACGCGCACACGTTGGCGTTGCCGTCGATGCTGGGGAACGTGGTCGGCCCGCCATCGAGCTCGCCGCCGACGTTGGCGTAGCCGCCCCAGCACACGGCCCGCTTGTCCGGATACTGGGGATGCCACTGAAAGCCGAAATGCGCGCCCCCGTGGGCGGCGCCACCGGCGTCGGCAAAGCCGGCTTGCAGCGCCCAGAAATACAGGCGATCCTGGGCCGGTTCGTCGAGTAGCTCGAACGTCGCCGACACCTCACAGAGCGGTGCGTGCGAAGGCATCTGCCAGAACAGGTGGAACGATGACGCGCCGTTGCCCGACGGCGGGCGCCCCTCGTCTCGAGTGTTGCTCGACGCCCGCGACAAGCCGAGCAACTCGCGCAAACCCATCGGCGTCAGATCCCCATCATCGTGGCGTACGTGGCCTTGATGTCGTTGATGATGCGCAATCGTTCATCGAAGGGGATGAACGCGCTCTTCATCGCGTTGATCGTGAGCCATTGCATATCGGCGAGGCCCCATCCGAAGGCGTCGGTGAGTGCCTGCATCTCCGACGTCATCGTGCAGTCGCTCATCAAGCGGTTGTCGGTATTGACGGTGACGCGAAAGCGAAGATCGCTGAGCTGCTTGATGGGATGGTCGGCGATCGAAGCACACACGCCGGTATGGACGTTGGAGCTCGGACACATCTCGAGAGGGATGCGTGTGTCGCGGACATAGGCCGCGAGCCGGCCGAGCGTGGCCTTGCCGTCCTCGTCGAACCACATGTCATCGACGATGCGTACACCATGGCCCAGGCGCTCGGCGCCGCAGTATTGGATCGCCTCCCAGATCGACTTCGGGCCGAAGGCCTCGCCGGCGTGAATGGTGACGTGGAAGTTCTCCCGCTGCACGAACTGGAACGCGTCGAGGTGCTGCGAAGGCGGGTAGCCCTTTTCGGCGCCGGCGATGTCGAAACCGACGACGCCATGATCGCGATGACGCACCGCGAGCTCCGCGATCTCGAGTGACCGCGCCGCGGTGCGCATCGCCGTGCACAGGATACCGACGCGGATCGGGCTCGTCGCCGAGCCGCGGGCAAACCCCGAGGCGACGGCATCGACGATTTCGTCGAGCGTCAATCCGGCCTCGGTGTGGAGTTCGGGAGCGAAACGCACCTCGGCATAGACCACGCCGTCGGCCGCGAGGTCCTCTGCGCATTCGGCGGCGACCCGCTCGAGCGCATCCTTGGTCTGCATCACGCCGACCGTGTGCGCGAACGTCTCGAGATACAAGGTCAGGTCGTGGCGATTGGCGCCCCGCTTGAACCACCCGCGCAGGTCGCCTTCGTCGGTGGTGGGCAGCTTGGTGTAGCCCTGCTCACGCGCGAGCTCGATCACCGACGACGGTCGCAGCCCTCCGTCGAGGTGATCGTGAAGCACCACCTTGGGTGCCTGGAGAATCTCTTGCGGAGTAGGCATCACCGCAGCGTACGGTGTTTATGATCATGCCGGCCGCTCGGGCCTGGGGCGCCGCTACCGCAGGCCGCGCAGGGGGATCGATGGATCGCGCTGCAGCCAGTTGTCGTCGGGATAGTCCGCGGTGCCGTCGATGATGTGCAGCGTGTAGGCGTGGCGCGACTTCTCGCTGCGGTTGGGTCCACTGCGATGGGGGAGCGAGCCGTGCAACACGATCATGGTGCCGGCCGCTGCTTCGAGAGGCACCTCGCCGTCGCGTGGGTACGGGGTCGGGTCGTAGATGTCCATCGTCGTGCCACCGTGCCCATCGCGGCGGAATCGTGACCGGATCGGCAGTCGGTGGCTGCCCGGTACAGCCCACATGCAACCATTGTCGAGCGTGGCGTCTTCGAGCGCGAACCAGAAGCCGATCACCGACTGTGGGTCGGTCCACAAGAACGTGTGGTCGATGTGCGGGTGCACCTCGCCACCGATGTGGGGTTGCTTGAAGATGTACATCGATTGCAGCGCCCGCGGATCGGCCAAGCCGAGACCGTGGGCCACGGCGGCCAAGTCGTCGGTATGCGAGAACCGCTCGAACTCGGGGTCGAGGTCGTGCATCGCATGGCCGAGCTTGTTGAGTGACAGTTCTTTGGCCTGGCGCAGCCGGCCGTCGTTGTCGAACGCGCCATCTTCGAAGAAGAAGCGGATCTTGTCGCCCGAGTTCAAGAAGTAGTCGTCGCGCGCATGGCCCTGGTCAGAAGATGAGAACACCGTGCGATGCTCGTCGGGATCGAATTCGGCGACGAGCTTGTCGGCCTGACGGCGCAGGCGCGCGCAGGCGTCCGCGCTGACGAAGTCGGGCAACACCAGAAAGCCGTCGCGCTCGAACGTCGCTCGCTGGTCGGCGGTGAGGGTGGTGCTCATGGCTGTCAGACCGGCGCGATACGGTCAGCGATCAACGGGCGCGGCGGTGGCCCGGTGTCACCGATCTCGATTGCTCCCTCGAGCGCCGACAGCGCGTCGGCGATGCGGGCGGGGTCGTCGGTACACAGTTCGAGCACCGGTTGTCCTTTGCGAATGGGCTCACCGGGCTTGGCGTGGCAGATCGCACCCGCGGTGGCGCTGACGCCGTCTTGTTTGCGAGCCCGTCCCGCGCCGAGGCGCCAGACCGCGTTGCCGACGGCGCGACAGTCGAGGCGCCGCAGGTAGCCGTCCCGATCGGCGGTCACGACATGGCGTTCGCGGGCGACCGGCAGCGCGGCGTCGGGATCGCCCCCCTGCGCCCGGATCATGCGGCGCCAGTGGTCCATCGCCTTGCCGTTGCGGAGAACCTCCTCGGGGTCGGCGTCGACGGCCACGAGCGCCAGCATCTCGCGTGCCAGCGCCAGGGTCACTTCTACGAGATCGGCAGGCCCACCACCCGCGAGCGTCTCGACCGACTCGGTGACTTCGACCGCGTTGCCTGCAGTGCGGCCGAGCGGCCACTCCATGTCGGTGAGCAGCGCGACCGTTTTGACGCCGTTGTCGTTGCCGATGCCGACCATCGTGCGGGCGAGTTCACGTGTGAGATCGTCGTCGGCGAGAAACGAGCCGGATCCGATCTTGACGTCGAGCACCAGGGCCCCCGTGCCCTCGGCAATCTTCTTGGACATGATCGACGACGAGATGAGTGGGATCGACTCGACCGTGCCCGTGATGTCGCGCAACGCGTAGAGCTTGCGATCTGCGGGGCACAGCGCATCGCCGGGGGCGCAGATCACCGCGCCGACATCGCGCAGGATGGCGAGTATCTCGTCGTTCGAGAGTCGTGCTCGCCAGCCCGGGATCGACTCGAGCTTGTCGAGCGTGCCGCCCGTGTGACCGAGCCCGCGTCCCGACAGGTGCGGCATCGCCACGCCACACGCCGCGATCACCGGCGCGAGCACCAACGACACCTTGTCGCCCACGCCGCCGGTCGAATGCTTGTCGGCAGTCGGGCGCGTGAGAGACGAGAGGTCGAGTCGTTCGCCCGAGTCGATCATTGCCGCCGTCCATGTGGCGAGCTCGCGTGGGGTCATGCCGCGAAAGACGATGGCCATCAACAGCGCGGCGGCTTGCTCGTCGGGCACCGTGCCGTCGGTGTATTGCTCGATGAACCAGCGGATCTGTTCGTCCGACAATTCGCGGCCGTCGCGCTTGGTGCGGATGACGTCGAGCGCGTTCACGGCAGGTCGTCCGGGCCGAACGCTTCGGGTAGCAGCGCGGACATCGCGACCGGACCGCTGTCGCGTAACACGAGCAGTGACCCACCGCCGGCCTCGTAGAGCAGCTGTCGGCAACGCCCGCACGGCGCCAGCAGTGCCCCGTCGCCGTCGACGCAGACGACCGCGCGCAAGCGCCCGCCGCCGCTCATGTGCAAGGCCGACACCACGCCGCACTCGGCGCACAGCGTCAGGCCGTACGACGCGTTCTCCACGTTGCAACCCGACACGATGCGGCCGTCGTCGGTCACGGCTGCCGCGCCGACGCGAAGCTTGGAGTAGGGCGCGTAGGAGTGCGTGGTCGCGAGGGTCGCCGCGGTGCGGAGCTTTGCCCAATCGATCTCGTCCATCGGGCCATCGTATTGTTCAGCGCATGAGTGCGCAGAAGGCGAGGGTGTGTGTCGTCGGCTCGGCCAACGTCGATCTGATCACCTACGCGCCGAAGCTGCCCGCACTGGGCGAGACGCTGCCCGGCTCTCGCTTCGAGCAGCATTTCGGCGGCAAGGGCGCCAACCAAGCGGTCATGGCGGCCAAGCTCGGCGCCGAGGTCACGATGGTGACGAGGCTCGGCGACGACAGCTTCGGGCGGGACTATCTCGACAACTTTCGCCGGCTCGGTCTCGATACCAGCCATGTGCGGATCACCGCCGAGGCGTCGACGGGCGTGGCGCCGATCTGGGTGGAAGAAGAGTCGGGCAACAACCAGATCATCGTGGTGCTGGGCGCCAACGAGTTGCTCTCTGCCGACGACGTCGTCGCCGCTCGCGACTCGATCACGAGCAGCGCCGTGCTCGTGTGTCAGTGGGAATGCCCGCTACCGACCACGATGGCGGCGATGCGGATCGCACGTGACGCCGGTGTGACGACGATCTTCAACCCGGCACCGGCGCGCGGTCCGTTGCCCGATGAGATCTACGCGCTATGCGACTTCATCTGTCCGAACGAATCCGAGACCGAGCGCCTCACTGCCATGCCGGTCACGACGATCGACGAGATCGAGCGCGCAGCGCGCGTTTTGCGTGAACGGGGCGCGCGAGCGGTGCTGGTGACCCTGGGCGAGCGCGGGTCGATGCTCGTCGACGACGGACCCCTCGCCTTGGCGCCGGCCCCGAAGGCGCAGGCGGTCGACACCACCGGCGCCGGCGACGCGTTCGTCGGCAGCTTCGCGTTCTTCCTCGCCAGTGGGCACGCTGTCCGCGATGCGATGGAGCGAGCGGGTCGCGTCGCGTCGATCAGCGTGCAACACCGAGGCGCGCAACCGTCGTACCCGCGCGCGGACGAGCTGCCCGCGGAATTGTTTGTTTGATTGCGATCAGCCCGTATCGCCCTTGCGCCAAAGCTTTCCGGCTGCTGCCGGTGGTCTCAACCGCTGTGAGGCGAAGGCCAAGAAGAGCAGCGTGAGCACGTAGGGAGCCATGTAGGTGAACTCACGCGGCACCTCGAACTCCTTGTCGCCGTTTTCGTTCACCTTGCCTTGGATGAAATACGCCGCGAACAGTGCGCTGACGAAGAGCGTTGCGACAAACGCGCGGCGGTTGCCCCGCACCAGCTGTGAGATTGCCAGCGCCGCCAGCGCCACACTGACCAGCAACACCAGCGCGACGATGGTGTCGCCGCTGCAGCACAGGCGCACGCCCTCGACGAAGCCGTAAAGGGTCGAGCCGATGGCGATGCCGACCGGGCGCCAATTGCCGAAGATGAGCATGGCGAGACCGATGAAGCCCCGACCCGAAACCTGGCCCTCGCTATAGCGACCCGCACCGTTTATCGCGAGATATGAGCCGCCGAGTCCGGCGAAGCCGCCGGAGATCGCCAGGCCGATGTAGCGCATGCGGTACACATCGACACCGAGCGAGTCGGCCGCCGATGGCTTCTCGCCCGCCGAGCGCAGTCGCAACCCGAAGGGCGTCCGCCACAGGACATACGTCGCGATCGGGATGATGAGGATGACGATGATCGTCAGCCAGTTGTGACGACTCGTCAAGCCGTGCAACAAACCTGCGGTGTCGGAGATCAAGAACCAATGTTTGAACTCGAGCCATTGCAGCGGGTTGGGCGTTCTCCAGCCGAACAGCTCGCCGCCCGACAGGAACGGCAGGCTCTGCTCTTCGATGCCGCCCTTCACGCTGGGGCTCTGCGAGATCGACCCGCCCGGCCTGCCGGTGAAGAACTGATCAGCGAGGAATCTGGTCGTGCCCGCAGCGATGATGTTGAGCGCGACGCCGGACACGATGTGATCGATGCCGAAGGTGACGGTGGCCAGTGCGTGGAGCAAGCCCCCCAGGGCACCGCCGAGGATGCCGAGCACGATGCCCACCCACGGACCCCAGTGCCAGCCGCCCCAACCGGCGAACCAGGTGCCGAGCACCATCATGCCTTCGAGGCCGATGTTGACGACGCCACAGCGTTCCGCGAAGAGCCCGCCCATGCCGGCGAGGAACACCGGGATGCCGGTGCGGATCGCTGCCCGCACCGCGGTCGAGCTGGTGAGATCGTCGGCGTCCATGAGTACGCGCACGAGTGAGACACCCACCCACGACGCGATGGCGATGACGACGAGCCGATTGCGTCGCGTGGCCCACCACGATCTCCGCACGCGGAAACTTTCGGGAGGGACGGTAGCGGTCGCGGTCATCCGGTCACCTTGGCCTGCGCGGTGCCCGGGGGCAGCACGTTCGAAGTGAGCTCCGAGGCTCGGCGCGTCGCCGCGGCGAGTGAGCGGCGGTTGACGAGCTCGTAGGTGATGACCGCCGACAGCAACAGCGTTCCCTGGAGAATGCGGCTGGTCTCGGTCGGTATGCCCTCGCTGCTGAGCGCTTGCGAGCCACGTTCGAGGCTCGCCCACGTGATCGCCGCAAAGGCGATGCCTGCGGGGTGGTTGCGCCCCAGCAACGCGACGGCGATGCCGGTGAAGCCGAGCTGCGTGGGGAACTGATCGCCGTACACGTGGCCGTCGGAGAGAAGTGGTCCCATGGCGAGCACACCGCCCAACGCGCCGCTGATGAACATCGTGCGGATGATCATCGCGTTCGGGTTCACGCCCGACGTACGTGCGGCCAAGGGGTTGAGTCCCGACATCCTCAGGTCGAAGCCGAATCGCGTACGCCATACGACGACGTAGAAGATGATCCCCGCGAGCGCGGCGACAACGAGGAACCCGTGAACGCGTACCGTGGGGGCGAGATCGAGCCCGAACTTGGCGATGAGGGCATTGAGATCGGGCATCCACGCGGACCTCGGGAGAAGATCCGTCTTGGGGATCAGATCGCGGCCGCTGGCGTCGCGCTGCCAGAAGTAGTTGATCAAGAGATAGGCAATGATGCCGGTGGCGACGTAGTTGAGCATGATCGTCGAGATCACTTCGTTGACCCCGCGCTTCACCTTCAACACGCCGGCGATCGCGGCGAAGGCGCCGCCGATGGCCATCGCCACGATGAACATGAACGGCACGTGCAACACCGCGGGGAGGCTGACTTCGGCACCGAGCGCGGCCGTCAGCAGTGCCGCGATCCGGTATTGACCGTCGACACCGATGTTGAACAGACCCATGCGAAAGCCGATCGCGGCGGCGAGCCCGGACACGTAGTACCAACTCGAGCGGTTGAGTACGGCAACGACCGAGTCGGCCGAGTCG
Source organism: Acidimicrobiales bacterium (assembly GCA_035525225.1). Classification (GTDB taxonomy): domain Bacteria; phylum Actinomycetota; class Acidimicrobiia; order Acidimicrobiales; family WLNW01; genus DATLFA01. The sequence continues at coordinate 47,070 of DATLFA010000015.1, read as the reverse complement.
AGATAGGTGAGCGCCGCCCGCGCCGGGTCGATCGGGTTGGTGCCGATGAGGAGGAAGACGAGCGAGCCGATCGCCATCGACAGCACTACGGCGACGCCGATCGGCAGCAGGGTCTGGATCAGTCGGCTCTTCAAGGTGTACCGGCCTCGGCTGCGCCGGTCATGTACGAACCCAGCTCGGTCGGCGAAGTCGTGGCGGGGTTCAGCTTGGCGACGACCTTCCCGCGCAGCAAGACCAGCAGCGTGTCGGAGAGCCCGATGAGTTCGTCGAGGTCGGCGGACACCAGCAGGATGGCCAACCCATCGCGCCGAGCCTCTAGCATGAGTTCCCAGACGGCGGCTTGCGCGCCAACATCGATACCACGCGTGGGATGCGCGGCCACGAGCACCGACGGCGACGCGAACATCTCGCGGCCGATGACCAACTTCTGCTGGTTACCGCCGGAGAGGGCGAGCGCCGGCACCTCTGGCCCCGGCGCGCGCACCTGGTATCCGGCGATGATCGCGGTTGTGCGATGCATCGCGCCGGCGCGATCGATCCACGGCCCCTTGACGAACGGCGCTTGGGTCTGATGTCCCAACATCACGTTCGCCCACAACGGCTCGGCGAGTACGAGGCCGTCGGTCTGCCGGTCTTCGGGGATGTAGCCGATGCCCGCCTCTCGACGCTCCCGGGTAGGCATCGACGTGATGTCCTGCGCGGCGAACGTGATCGAGCCGGACGTCAGCGGGATCAAACCCATCACGACTTCGAGTAGCTCGGATTGGCCGTTGCCTTCGACGCCGGCCACGCCAACGACCTCGCCTCGACGCACCGATAGAGATACGTCGTCGAGAAGTGCGCGCCCTTCCGCGGTACGCACCGTGACGTGCGACAGCTCGAGTTCGACCGTGGGATGGATCGTCGAACCCGTAGTCTCGGGTGTCGGCAGCTCGCTGCCGATCATCAACTCGGCGAGTTGCCTCGCGTTCACGCTCTTCGCGTCGACGGTGGCGACGGTGCGTCCGGCGCGAATCACCGTGATCGAATCGGAGATCGCGAGGACCTCGTCGAGCTTGTGCGAGATGAAGATCACCGTCACGCCCTCGTCGGTGAGCTCTCGCAGCGAGCTGAACAGCCGATCGACTTCTTGCGGGACGAGCACCGCGGACGGCTCGTCGAGGATGAGGATCTTCGCGCCGCGGAACAGCACCTTGAGGATCTCGACTCGTTGGCGCTCGCCGACGCCGATGTCGGCGACCCGATCATCGGGGTCGACGTCGAGACCGTATTTGTCGGCGAGGGCGGTGATGCGAGTGCGCGCCTCGGAGGCATTGATGTGCCACCACGAGCCGGGCTCGTCGCCGAGGGCGATGTTCTCCCAGACAGTGAGGTTGTCGGCGAGCATGAAGTGCTGGTGCACCATGCCGATGCCGACCGCGATCGCGTCGCGTGGCGACCGGAACTGCCGCTCCTCGCCATCCACGACGATCGTTCCTTCGTCCGGCCGGTGCTGACCGTAGAGGGTCTTCATCAACGTGGATTTGCCCGACCCGTTTTCACCGACGATCGCGTGGATGTCGCCGCGCCGCACGACGAGGTCGACTTGGTCGTTGGCAACGACACCGGGGAACCGTTTGGTGATGCCGCGCAACTCGATCGCGATCGCGGCGTCGGAGCGCGACCCGGGAGCACCTCGGTCGGCGAAGGTGCTCCCGGAGTCGGCGTCCATTTTGCGCGTGAGCTACAGATCAGGGAGTGTCGGGCACCGTGATCTTGCCGTCGACGATGTCCTGTTTGTAGTCGTCGAGTTCGCTCGCGATGTCGTCGACGTAGCCGCCCGTGGTGGCATAGCCGACACCGTCGCGTTTGGCGTCGAACACCTCGGTCGTCCCGCCGTCGAGGGTGCCGGCGTCAAATGCCTTGATCGTCTCGTACACCGCGACCTCGACGCGCTTGAGCATCGAGGTGAGTACGTAGGGCGCGAGGTCTGCGCCAACGGTCAATGCCTGGTCCGAGTCGACGCCGATGCCCCACACCTTGTTGGACTGGCCGACGCGGTCGGTGTGCTCTTTGGCGGCTTTGAACATGCCGGTGCCCGACGAGCCGGCGGCGGCGTAGATGATGTCGATGTCGCTGTCAAACATGCCTCGGGCAATCTCTTGGCCCTTGTCCGGCGCGTTGAACCCGCTGAAGTCGCCGTCAGGCGTGATGTACTTGACGTCGACGGTCACTGCGCTGTCGGCTGCTTTGACGCCGGCGACGAAGCCCGCTTCGAACTTCTTGATGAGCGCGTTCTCGACGCCGCCGATGAAGCCGACCTTCTTGGTCTTGGTCTTCAGGGCAGCGGCGGCACCGACGAGATACGATCCTTGTTCTTCCGCGAACACGAGGGAAGTGACGTTCGGCAACTCGACCACCGAGTCTACGATGGCGTATTGGATCGTCGGATTGGCCTTGGCCGCCGCCTCGAGCGGAGTCGCCCACAAGAAGCCGTTGCCGATGACGAGTTCATTCTTGTCGGTGGTGGAGGCGAGGTTGATGCGCGGCCCGCGGTCGGACTCACCGGTTGACGGTGGGTACTCCTTCGGCGCGATCTTGAAGTCTTTGGCTGCCCGGTCGAGGCCGCAGGCAGCGGAGTCGTTGAACGATTGATCGCCGCGACCGGTGATATCGAAGAGGAGGCCGACCTTCTTGCCCGCCGGGTCGCCCGGTTCTGGGGTTGTCGGACACGACGATGCGTCGCCGCCGGGCGTGGTTGTCGTGTCGCCGTCATCTCCGCATGCTCCGGCGACGACGGCGAACATCGCCACCAAGGCGACGAAAGCAAGGCGCGTCTTGCGCATGTGGGTCCCTCCACGGTTGTACGGGTGCCCCGCGATGACCGCGAACCTACCGCGCGGCCACCCCAAAGTGCACAAGGGGTAACCGATCCGTCACAACAATGCAGCAAACGGTGCGCGGATCAGGGCCGCAAGTTCACGCCGGGTGGTCGGGCCGTGGAGCACCGAGGTCAGCCGCCGTTCATGGCGGAGTGCCTCGAGGTCCTGGCGGGAGTACCGGCACGGCACCTTCGCGGGGTCGATGTTGAACAAGTGCGCCGCGTTCAACCCGAGCACCATGCGCTTCAGCTCGGTCGTGAGGGCGGGGTACCCGTAGCGCTCCTGGAACTCGGCGGTGAACTGGAAGGCCCGGAACGCCTGGATCTGGTCTTGCGGGCTCCCGTACCAGATGGAGTCGGTGCCCCACAGCACGCGGTCGGGGCCGACGGCATTCAGCAACTTGCCGAGCACATGGGCTGCCTGTGTGAGATCGCTCATGACGTAGTGCCACGTCGATCCCAGTTCGACATACACATTGTCGTTCTTGCCGATGCCGGCCCGCTCGAGTGACTGGATCAACCGGTCGATGCCGGCGTTGGGACGCGACGCGTCATACGCGCGCTCGGTGACGCCACCTTCGTAGCCGGAGTGGTACACGAGGAAGTTCACGTCGCGGTTCGCGGCGGCTGCCGGACCGATGTCGGCGGGATCCGCGCCGAAACCCTTGTGCACCGCGATCACCGGGACACCCGTCGTGACCGCGTGGCGCACCAGTCGTTGGCCGACCTGCAGCAGCGATCGGTTTCCGTCGTCGAGGCGAAAGTTCTGGCCCGTGTGGGTGTACGTCTTCCACGCGACGATCTTGTGCTGCGCCGCCGTTGCCGACATCGCGTCGAATGCCGCTTGCGTCGCGCCGATGTTGGGTGCAGCTTGCCCTTGGATATAGATGCGGTTGTCGCCGCAGAGCTCTTCGGCAATACGCCGCGTCTCTGCCATCGCCTCGGTCGTCAGCGGATTGTCGACCCCATAGATAGGTAGTGCCGACAACACGATCGCCGACGTGTCGCTCTGTAGAAACATCGCGTCGAGGAAGTGATCGAGATCGAAGCACTTACGGGTGTCGCGTTCGCCACAGTTGTTCTGGGGGAAGCCGCCGCCGAAATTCGGCGTACTCCGCGTGAGGTCGTAGGGCAGTAGGTGCGTCTGCACGTCGAAGACGAACTCTTCGCCGCTGAGCACCGTCGTGGCGACCTCGAGCTCGGTCACCGCGGTCGAGGGGACGGCGAACGTGCCGCCCGGCTGCGCCGGCAGGGTCGGGTCGACGGCGCGCTCGGCCGCGTGTTTCTCCCTGCTACAGGCGTCGAGGGTCAACAGTGCGAGCGCGGTGCCCGACAGTGACGCAACGAATCGGCGACGATCGATGTTGAGCGAGCGAGCGATCTGCGTGCTCTGAACCTCGACCCTGCGATCGGTTTCGACGACCACGGCATCGCGTTCGGGCGGTGCGAACTCGGCGTTCGAGCACGGATCCCAGTTGATGCCCACGGGTGGTCGTCCCGATGTTCCGCTCTAGCGAGGGCCGCTCGGGCTCTGCGGAGCGCCTCAGCCCCTGCCCGCGTTGGGCTTGGTGCCGTGGTTGGCTTTGGACTTGCGGGCCTTGTTCTTGCGCTTCTGCGTGTGTTTGGACATGGCGCCCAATCTACGGCCTGGTTCGGCTCATCGCGAGCCGGCCCAGCCGACGAGCTCGTCGGCGGACCACGTGTTGATGACGGATTCGGGGCCGATGTCGAGTTGTGCCAGCTTGTCGCACCCGTAAGGCTGCCATTCGAGCTGGCCGGGCGCGTGGGCGTCGGTATTGATGCAGAACTTGAGATCCCACTGGCGGGCCAGCGCGACGAGGTCTTCGGGGGGATCTTGGCGCTCGGGCCGGCAGTTGATCTCGATCGCGGTGCCGAATCGGGCACATGCCGCGAACACGATCTCGGCGTCGAAGACCGACCCGTCGCGGCCGCCGCCGGCGACCTTGCGGTTGGTGATGTGGCCGATCATGTCGACATGGGGGCTGGCGATCGCCATCACCAGGCGGCGCGTCATGTCTTCGCGGGGCATGCGGAACTTGCTGTGCACGCTGCCGACCACGACATCGAGCTCGGCGAGAAGATCGTCGGCGAGATCGAGCGACCCGTCCTCGAGGATGTCGACTTCGAGCCCGCTCAGCACCCGGAACGGCGCCATCTGGGCATTGACCGCGGCGATCTCGTCGAGTTGCCGGCGCACGCGGGCCTCGTCGAGGCCGTGGGCGACGGTCAGGCGCGCGGAATGATCGGTGAGCACCATGTAGTCGTGCCCCAGCGCCTGCGCCGCTTCGGCCATTGCCGCTACCGGCGCCGCGCCATCGCTCCACATCGAATGCAGGTGACAGTCACCCCGGATCGCGGAACGGATCTCTTCGCCGGCAGCGATCGGTACGCGGCTGCGCGCTTCGAGCTTCGCGAGGTACGACGACGGGCGTTGCAGCACCGCGTCGGCGATCACTTCGCCGGTGCTCGGACCGATGCCCTCGAGCTCGGTCAGCGTCTGGCTGTTGGTGCGCTCGACCAGCTCGTCCTCGGACAGTGCATCGACCGTGCCCAGTGCGCGAATGAACGCGCGGACCTTGGTGGACGGGGCCAGCTCACGATCGAGGTAGTAGACGGCCTGCAGCAGCGCCGCGTTGGCGCGCGCACGTGGTTCTTGCACGGCGTTCAGCGTAGCTGCCGGTAGCCTCGCTCCTTCGTGGAACGCTTCGGATTCGTCGGCCTGCCCAATGCAGGCAAGTCGTCGCTGTACAACGCGTTGTCGGGCGGCAGCGCGCTGGCCGCGCCTTACGCGTTCGCCACCGTCGGCCCCAATGTCGGTGTGGCTCGAGTGCCCGATCACCGCCTCGATCAGCTCGCGGCGATGTCCAAGTCTCGCAATGTCGTACCCGCCACGGTCCAGTTCACCGATATCGGGGGACTCGTCGAAGGGGCGCACAAGGGTGAGGGACTCGGCAATCGCTTTCTCGCCGGCATTCGAGAGTCCGATGCGATCGTCTACGTGCTGCGCGCCCACACCGACCCCGACGTGCCCGGACCCACCGACCCCCTCGACGCGCTGGCGGTGCTCGAGGTAGAGCTATCGCTCGCCGATCTCGATTCGGCCGAACGGCAACTCGACAAGCGGCGCAAGGCGGCAAAGGGCGACAAGTCGATCGCCGACGAAGTCGCGGCGCTCGAGCGCGCCGTCGAGCTACTCGCTGCCGGCACGCCGATCTACCGCGGCAGTCTCACCGAAGACGAGCGCGTGTTGCTCAAGCCGTACTTCTTCCTCACCAACAAACCGGTGATGGCCGTCGTCAACATCGGCGAAGATCAACTCGCCGACGTCGAGTCGGTCATCGGTCCGGTGCGACGCGAGCTAGTGGGCGCGATCGGTGCCAGCGACGACGACGAGATCGTGATCGGCATGTGTGTGCAACTCGAAGCCGAATCCGCGCAACTCGACGAGACCGACCGCGCCGAGATGCTCGATGCCCTCGGCCTTGGCGAAGGCGCGTTGCCGCGCTTCGTACGCGCTGCGTATCGCGTGCTCGGCTTGCGCACGTATCTCACCACCGGCGAGAAAGAGTCGCGGGCGTGGACATTTCATGCGGGCATGCGCGCACCCGAGTGCGCCGGCGTGATCCACACCGACTTCCAACGTGGATTCATCCGGGCCGAGACCATTCAATGGGACGAGCTACTCGCCATCGGCTCGTGGAATGTCGCGCGCGAGCAGGGCAAGGTGCGCAGTGAGGGCAAGGACTACGTGGTTGCCGACGGCGACGTGATGGAGTTCCGCTTCAACGTGTAACAGGCGATTCGCGACTTGCGCTTCCCCGCATAAAGTGGCGCTGACCTGGGAATACGAGCACTTGGTAACTCGCAACGTATTGCACGGTTGCGCAGCATCCTGTGTCACGTTGTGTCACAGGGTCCTCTCATCCAGAGGCATCAACCATGTTGCATCGCGCCCGCGACCACCAACCCTGTATCAGGAGGCAACGACAATGAATGACCACATCCACGCCCACCAACCGCCGACGTTGCGCGAGGTGCTGGACCGTGGCGAAGGCCTCACGAAGCACATCTCGATCGAGTCGTTCGTGGAAGCTCGTCTACATCGAGACGATGGCGCCGAAGGCTCTTAGAGACAGACTGTCGCGTCATCTGGCTAGGACTGCCTCGAACGAAGAGCCGATCCGATCTTCTGTGGGTGCTTGAGATAGTCGACAACCCAGACCTCATGCCACCCGTAGAGGCGGCCCTTCCACCGGGCGCAGCAGACGACTTGCGCCGGCGCGTGTACGAGGAAAAGCACGAATATTCCATCGAGATCAACCTCCCCGTCGACACCGACGGCGAGCCGACCAACTGGAACTGTTGCAGCTGCGGCGCCAAGCACGACGCATGCGAGGCCGAAGCACTGATCATCACCGCACTCTCGGACCACGACCCGCTGGACTACCCGCTGTACTACTGCCGGTCATGTATCGGCATGGCCGCAGCCGCCATGTCGGGGGTGTGCGGACACCCGGCACGTATCGCGCGTCGAGGCGCTTCAACACGATTCCTTCCTGGCGCAGTCGAGCGCACGCGTCGAGTAGATCCTCGACATCATCGAACGGGAACTGCGGCACCGTGCACCACGCCGGCCCCGACAACTCCAGCATCTCGGGGACCCGACGACGATCACGGTAGGGCAACTGTGTGCAGTCGATACCGTCGAGCCACAACACGTCGAGCGCGCACAGCGTCACCGTGCGTGCGGCGCGTGCAGTCAACATTCGTCGACCGAGGGCGTAGAAGTCGATGTTGTCATCGCCAACGGAGACGAGTTCGCCGTCGAGCACCATCCGAAGGCCGATATCGGCAAGCCATGCAGTTCTGGAACTTGCGAGGTGAGGAATCGCCCGGTGCGAGCACGCACTTCGATACCGCAGGGGCAACGAAGGGTCGACGGTGACGATCGTGCGCCAGCCCCTCAGCCGCCATGGGGCAGCACCCCAGGGGCATCCGCAACGACCCTCGGGCGATGGTCCATCCGTGCCCGGGCGGCGCTGACTATCGACTGAGGTAGGCGAACCTTTCCGACGCTGACCGTTCCCCTGCAACGACGAGAATATCCCCGGCCGCGAGCACGGTATCCGGAGTGGCGTAGGTGAACTGGCCGTTTGCAGGCTTGATGCTGACAACGGTGACACCGTAACGCGCTCGGATGCCGGAGTCGGCGAGGCTCTGCCCTACGAGTGTCTCCGGCACCGTTGTTTCAACCATCGCGAAGTTTTCGTCGAGCTGGAACCAGTCGAGGACGCGGCCGTTGACGAGGTGCGCGACGCGGCGGCCCATATCACGTTCCGGGTAGATGACGTGGTGGGCTCCAACGCGTTCGAGGATTCGGCCGTGAGCCTCGGTAACGGCTTTGGCCCAGATATTGGGAATTCCGGTGTCGATCAGTGCGGCGGTGGTGAGCACGCTCGCTTCGATGTCGGTGCCGATGCCGACTACTGCGACATCGAAGTCGCTGACTCCGATCTGTTCGAGGACGGCTGGGTCGGTGGTGTCGGCTTCGAGCACATGGGTGAGAAGCGCCGAATGGTCCTGCACAGCACGCGCGCTGGCGTCGATGCCGAGGACCTCGCTTCCGAGTGCCATGAGTTCGTGCGCGACGGCGCTGCCGAAACGTCCGAGCCCAACGATCAGGACGCGGTCTCTCCCTCCGGGCAGCGCGGCACGTCGTTTCAGGTTGGGCGATCGGGGCCGGTCAGTCATGTGTCCTCGTCGTCACGTGGGGTCATCCAATGATTGGTCGCTCGGTCGCATGGCGGTACCGGCGGGCGCGTTCTCGCAGTACGAGGCCAATCAGCAAGGTGATGGGTCCGATGCGACCGACCAGCATGAGCGCCATCGTCAACACCTGACTTTGAGTGCTCAGAAGCGGTGTGACACCGGTGGACAGCCCGACTGTGCCCAGCGCCGAGACTACCTCGAAGAACAGATCGGAGCGGGGCAGCGGAGTCCACGCCATCATGAGCATGGTCGACACCACAACACCGCCGACGGCCATCAGGCCGACCGTCAATGCCTGGCGTTGGGCGGCCTCGGGAATTCGACGGCCGAACGCGACGACGTCGGGATCGCCGCGCACCTCCGCCCACATCACCCACCCGAGTACCGCAAACGTCGTTACTTTGATGCCACCTGCGGTCGACGCACTGCCGCCGCCGATGAACATCAGTATCTCGGTCAGGAACCGGCCCGGCTCGTTCATTGAAGCGATATCGAGCGAGTTGAACCCGGCTGTTCTCGGCATCGCGCTGTGGAAGAACGCATTGACGGTTGAATCGCGGACTGACATCTCCCCGAGGGTGCCCGTGTTCGTCCACTCGAACCACGCGAGCAAGATGGTGCCGGCGCTGAGCAACCCGACGGTCGTGGACACGGTGATCTTGCTGTGCAGGCTCCAGCTGCTGGGGTAGCGGGGCCTGCGAGCGATGTCGACCCAAACCGGGTAGCCGAGGCCACCTACGATGACTGTCATCGCGACGGATAGCAGCACGAACGGGTCATTGGTGAAGCTGGCAAGGCTGTCGCTGAAGAGTGAGAAGCCGGCGTTGTTGAACGCCGAGATCGAGTGGAAAAGGCCCAGGTATGCGGCCCGACCCGGGGATTCGTCGTACGCGATCCAGAAGCGAGCGAACAGCAGGGTGGCCATTACAAGCTCAACCGAGATGCTGAATCGGGCGACACCGAACAGCACCTGGCGGACATCTCCGACTTCGAGCGTGCCCGTCTCCGCTCGTGCTACGAGTCGGTGCCGCAGCCCCAAGCGCTTCGAGAGAAGTACCACGACGAGCGATGTCATGGTCATGATCCCGAACCCGCCGATTTGTATCAGCGCCAAGATCACGCCTTCCCCGAACGGTGTCCAGTGCGACGGGGTGTCGACCACGATCAAGCCCGTCACGCACACCGCCGACGTTGCGGTGAACGCCGCGTCGAGGAGCGAAGTCGATCTGCCCGACGCGGTCGCGAAGGGCAAGGTCAACATCAGCGTTCCCAACGTCGCCGCCGTCATGAACCCGAAGACGACCATGAGGGCGGCGAACCTCGCCGGATGAAGGGGTCGGCGTCCACGCAATGCAGGCATCGTCGCAGCACAGTACGCGGTCGCGTGGAAACGAGTGCGTAGCGGTGCGCTGGCGAGGTGTCTCTGTGACCTTCCCCGGTCTCTGCATACCTTCGATGAGGAGGGTGGAGCCTCCTCGGAGCGGGGAACGCTACGACTCTCCCATACGTTGGCTAGGGGGACTCTCCCCCAACGTTGTCTCTGCCTTCAGTGCGAAGTCGTGCGCGCCGATATAGGTCAAACGATGCATGAGCCAATTCTGCGGTGGTGCAGGCAACAACTGTGCGCTTCAATTCTCCGTGCCGTCGTGTGGACGGCGCCGCTCTTCGTTGGCCTTGCTGTTACGTTGGTGACGGCGCGTCACCTGCAGTGGCTGCCAGCGGTCGATCCCGCCGATCTCCAAGGTGACCACGTCGCTGCCGCCCCAGGTGAAGACGTCCCAACGAGCCGCGGCTCGGCGGCGGTTTCCAGCAGCACTCGGTCGCCAGAGCCAAGCGATGACAACTCCACTGCCGTCACCACCATCGTAAATTTGTCCACTGAACTTGCGCCGCGCACCACTGCCGGATCATTACCGACGAGCGCGTCGACTTCGACGGCCCCCGCGAATGCTCCGACCCCGACCACGGCGGCGACTTCATCGACCTTGCCGCCGCCGCCCAATCACCCACCGGTGGCCGTGGACGACACCGCATTTGCGAGGCGAGGCACAACAATTCATATCGACGTGCTCAGCAACGACTTCGACATAGACGGTGACATCGACCCTCTCAGTGTGTCCCTTGTTAAGGACTCAAGTCGCAATACTGGGCTGTCCGAATACGGAGAATCATCGGTAAAGACGCGCAACGGACGCAACGAAGTCGACTACCGTGCGCCACTTGTCACGGGCGAATTTACGTTCGCCTACGAGGTCTGTGATCGCTCAGGTGCATGCAGCACCGCCAGCGTACGCGTCATCGTCACGTTCTAGGCGAGCGCGCGTCTGATCTGCGACCAGACCGTCGGCTTCTCCAGCGCAGTCCCACAGACCCAACCCTCGCGTTTCCCAAGCGATGACGCCGCGCACGTACTCACTGGATCGTCAAGGCAGCGAACGCCAAGAATTTCCGCCACTCCGAGCCGAGTCAGTGCCGGTTGCAGCGATGGATCGTCAACAGGCCGCCGTGTCGGTGTTTATTCGTCGGTGGTGGGTAGGTGCGCGAGCTGTTGGAAGTCGACGAGTTCGGATTTACCGATGGGCCGTAGCGCGTTGTTCTGCAAGTCGAGTAGGAAGACGTGCGCGGCGTGAATCGGAGCGGCAGGTTCAGACGGTGACTGTCCTTGAAGCATTGGAGAACCTTCCTGGGGTCTCCACGCAGAGACGTTCGCGGACTCCTTGTCGTCCGAGTGTGTCGGCGCTCTATCAATCGTCCGACGCCCCACGGCTGTTACGCGCGAGTGACAACGATCCGATATACCCACCGTCTGTTGTGTCCGCGACTTCGGGTGCAATCTCGTTGTGGCGACGAGGGCGGTGTTGAAACGTCCAGGGAGACCTGCTTTGATGCGTTGTCTGTTCTTCGCCCTCAGGTGTATACGGGCCGAGTCGCTTTGACGGGCACGTTCTTTTGGGGCAGGTGATCTCGAATCCGCTCGAAGGTCGTCGCCAACCCGGCGAGCCAGACGTCTCGACCTGGTCGTTGTAGCAGTTGAGATCGTCCGTCCCCCAGGTGGGTACCTGGGGGAATGGACCGTTGCCGCATCGACGCGCACGACCCAGGTCTGCGAGGGCGCGCTGCGCGATCGGCGCGACCCTCGCCGTGTGCGCCGGCCGCGTGAGGCTCGACGATCCAAGACCAGTGTCATGCGGCGATGCCGCCCGTTGTGCGAACCGCGGTGGCGTATTCCCGCTCTTGCGATGCCCGCTCTCGGTGTTCCTCCGCAAGCTGACGGGCGCGGACGGCTTGCAAGTCGTCGCCCAGCGACTGAAAGAACTCTGAGATGGCCGATTGAAATTCGGCGCTGTGGTCATGCACGGCGGCGCATTGCGCATGTGCGGCACGGCGTCGTTGCTCAACTAGATCCATCTCGCTGCGTTAGCCGAGCGGGCATGGTTTGAAACGCAGCACGGCGAAATGCCTTCATCGTGTAACACTGCTAGTTACGCGGGGGAGTCGGCGCGGCGCGCCGGTCGGCGAAACCCTACGACTTTGCGGCGTTGTCGGGCTCGCTAGGGCTTGGCCGGGATCGTCAGCAGCAGCTGTGCGCGTCGAAACCTCGTTGTCACCAGATGCGGCTTGTATCGCCGGCGACGGGCTGCCCGGTCGTTGCCTCACTATCTTCAACGCGCACACGAGTGCGCCGATCGCGGCGACACTGTCGTCATGGACCCAAAGCCCAACGGGTGAGCAGCGGCAAGCAGGATTCGGCTCCGAGGGCTGTGTTCCCAACCCAAGGAGCCTGCACATCGTGTCGCCCGACACAAAGTGCTGGATTGATCCTGCCCACCGCATCGGACGCCGAAACGTGTCAGGATCGCAAGCATGGCTGGGGAGCTCCGAAGCCTCCGCGATCAGATCGAACGACTCCTCGCGGACGCCTTACGTTCGGATCTGGACCACGTGAACGCGATGGCTGTCGCAAGGAAAGTTCACGCTTCCGAGCTGTTAGCGATGGCGGACGTTGCTGATTTGGGGGCCTCCAGGTTGCGGGACGCTCTTGCGGAGGTCGAAACACTCAAGAACGCACTGACTACGAGAGATACGATCGGTCAGGCAAAGGGAGTCCTTGTTGCGACGCTGGGCTGTTCGCCCGACAAAGCGTTCGGGCTGCTGGTGCACCAGTCGCAGCACGAAAACCGCAAAGTCAGCGAGATCGCATCGGAGATTGTCGCGCAGGCCCGGTCGGCGCACGGGTGACGCGAAGCGGTTGTCGCAGCAGCATTTGCCGATTCGACCAAAATGCAACGTCTGATCGTCGCTACTGAGCTGTGAGGTGAATCGTGGATGACATCGACGCGATGGTGGAGACTCTCTCCGCCGCGCTGTCCGAGATGATGACCGACGACGGATCCTTGCCTGGCTCAGTTCTCGAGACTGCGATGCATGCCGACGACCCGTTGGAGCAAGCAGCGACGCTCTTGGTATTCACGTCGAAGCTACTGGGCGTATCGGTCGCGGTCGCAGACATGGTTGTCGGTCGCTTCACCGACGCGGTGGAGTTGGCCGGGGACGCCGTCATCGACGTCGATTCACTCGATCGCCTGCAGATAGTCATCGTCGGTCGCGATCTGCCCGGTCGCTCGTTTCATTCCGCAGATGGCAAGCCACTCGATGAGGTGCACGTCGGTGTGCAGATCCGCGCGGAGGCCGAGCAACTGGTGGCCGGCGACGCGCCGTCGGCGCGCTGGGTGCTCGAGGTGAAGCATTCGACGGACGACGACGGGTCCGTTGATTTCAAAGGCCCGGCGGTCCACGGTAAGAGAGGCGAGCGGTTCTTGTATCTGACGTGGGGCAACCTCGCCGCCGGGGGCACATTCGCGATGTTTCGCCGAGCCAAACTCATGTTGAACCGCATCGATCCGGCACTGGTCGAGGCTGCTGCGTCGGGCCAACGGCCGCTCGTCGCGCATGTCCTGCTCACCGACGAACGGGGCGGTCCGCGCTGTGCCCGTGTCGACCCGCCCGGCGGTGGAGTGGTCACTCGGCTGGCGCAATCGAATCGAATGATCTGCGCAGTCAGCCGATGCGGCCTCGAACCGCGTCGATGGCGCGCTGACAGCGTTCGATCAGCGCGATCGCCTTTTCCCGCGTGACCGGTGAGGACGTAGGCAGCATCGCCAGCGACCTCCGCTCGATCTCTAGTTCGCTCCGCAGGAATTCGATGTCTCCTGCCATGGCCGGACGTTAGCGAACACCTGTTCGTAGTGCAAGGTCCTCGACGACGCGGCCCTCGACAACGTTGCCCTCGGGCGAGTGGCGGGCGGCGCGGCGGGCGTCGAGTCGGCTGATTGCCTTGGCCTTCAGCGATCGGCCCATTTGCATGGCCCTGGCCCGCCGGGCAGCGCCTCGCTTGCGATCCAGGAAGTACGCGGCCGCGAACCCCACGAGACTCGAGCGGAAGAGACGTCTGAACAACGATCGCATGACGCAGGTGTATCCCCGACACCGTCAGTCGAAACACGTCATTTTGAGAATTGATGTTTGACATCGGCTGGAGTCGGGGACGGGTGCGTTTGTTGCGAGTGGGAGGCCGGCGATGGGAAGGCTCGGGGCGTGGCTGCTCGCCGTCGCGGTGGCGGGGAGTGTCTACTTGACGCGGTGGGCGATACGGACCGCGTCGATGGCGCCCGGCCTGTCCGATCAGCGCCCGACGCGTGCCTCGCCCGGCGCGAACACCGCTCGTGAGCGAGCGCGGCTGGCCGCATATTCGGCGCGACGTTTCGATCCGTTGTAGCCGCGGGGTGGGCCGGGTCGAACGTGCTATTGACCTTTGATCGACGCGGCGGTAGTACTTGATCGCGCTTTGTTGGGAAGCAGCAACAGCATCGGCGTACTTCGGCGATTGGGGGCTGCGATGCGACGCGCTGACGAGATGACGTGCGGTCTGTTGATCATCGAAGGTCAGCCGACGATTCGGGGCGAGTGCGACAATACGAACGCGCCTGCGATCGAGTCGTGGCTCTCGAGTTTCGGCAAGTCGGCGATCGATGTCGACCTCCGCGGCGTCACGTTCTTCGACGCCGCGGCATTGCGGGCCTTTCTCTCGGCGTGGGAACGAAATCCAAACATGCGGATCGTCCAGCCCAGCGCCACCGTGTGCCGCGTGCTCACGGTGACCGGCGCCTACAGGTGCCTCGTCGACGGGGTGACGCTCTCGTGACGAACAGAGGTGTGAACGTCAAGAAGCCCTGCTGGGGTGGGGACCACTGCAGGGCTTCTCGGTCGCCCCGTAGCGGGGGCGGGTAATGGGTAACCGCATTGGCGCCCGGTGAAACCTGATCTTTATCGGACGATCGGGCGAGGATCGAGCGGGGGATCGACGCGGCCGGTCAGCGAAGCCCGCGCTCCTGGTGCAGGCTTTCTGCTTCGCGCCAGAGCCGGTCCCGCGTCTCGTAGTCGCCCTCGTCGTGCGCCGCGCCGATGCGACGGAACAGCGGGTCACGAAGTTCTTGCAGTTGCTGTAGTCGTTCGACCCAGGTCGACTCGGCCGTGTCGTCCTTGTGCTGTGTCATCAGGCCTCCTTGCGAGGCCGAGCGCACCGTGTACTGCGACGCGGTAGTCGTCGAGTGGCGAGAGCCGGCCGGTCTCTACACCGACAATCGGCAGCGACGGCGCCACTCTTAGCTGTCGCTACTCGACGATCACGGTGCCCTTCATCGATCCGCCGTGGAAGCCACAGACGTATTCGTAGGTCCCGGGGGTGGTGAACGGGTGCGACGCGGTGATTCCGTCGGCGCGCGTATGGTCACCCGAATTGAAGTCCTGTCCGTCGAAGGTGCCGACGACCGAGTGGGTGTTCTGGCCGACCCACGTCCACGACACGGTCGTGCCGGCCTTCACTCGCACCGTGCCCGGCGCGAACGCGTTGTCGACGATCTCGACTGCCGAGGCCCCTCCCGACCCCGAGGGTCCGCCGTCGTCGCCGCACGCCGACACCGCGACGAGCGCCGAGGCGATCAGCAGCGAGCATCCGAATGTCCGACGGCGCATCGGTACCTCCACGGCGAGCCCAGCGCAGGCTACCGAAATCGCGGCCGCCAACTACTGTGGCACGGTGATCTACATCCACGAACAACTCGAGTTGCTGCCAGGCAAGACCGACGACTTCCTCGATCGATTCGAGAACGACTACGAACCGTTGATGGTCGATCTCGGCGCGCGGCTCGTGCACGTCTGGGAGACCGTGGCCATCTCGTTGCCCTGGCCGATGGCGATCTGGATGTGGGAGGTCGACGACATCGCGCACTACGCCAAGGTCGCCAACGCGCAGTATCGAGACCGGGCGCGGACCCCCAAGTTCCGTGAGTGGCGCAACGCGACCGCGGGGTTCGCGACGAAAGGTGAAGGCCGCATCCTCACGCCGTCGAAGAAGACACCAACGCTCGCCGACATCGAGGCCGACGGCTTCTCGCTCGATGTCTGCGTGCACGAATGGGTCACCGCGCAGCCCGACAAGGAGCACGACTACGCCGAGAACATCGGCCGGCTCTGGGCGCCGTACGCCATCAATCACGGCCGCCGGTGGATCGGCACCTACACCACCAACTGGAAGAACCATGAGTGCATCAGCATCTGGGCGCTCGAGAAGGGCTACGACACGATGCCCGAGAACTACGAGGCACCGTGGTTCTCGCTGATGGAGCAGGAGGGCATCGCCGCGTGGATGTCGGTCGCGATCGCGCTCCGCGAACGTTACGACGACGGGCTGATGCATTCGCTACGACCGACAGGATGGCAGTGACCGACATGAGCGAACGCGGCGCGATCGAAAACGCCATGGTCCTCTACACCGAGGCCCTCGACGGCGGAGCGTTCGAGACGCTGGGTGAACTGTTCGAGCACGGCAGCGTGACGATCGAGGGTGGCCCGCACAGCGGCCGCCAAGCAAGCGGTGCTCACGAAGTCGCCGACCTCTATCGCTCGATCGTGGCGCTCGATCCCGATCTCGGGTTGACGGGCACCCGCCATTTCATCACCAACATCTTCATCGAGATCGACGGGGCCGGACGCAACGCGATCGCCCGTTCGTACTTCGCCGTCACCCAGCAGACGGCCGCCCTGCCGTTGCAACTCGTCGCCTGCGGAGGTTATCACGATCGCTTCGAGGTGATCGCCGCGCAGTGGCGCTTCCGGGCGCGCCGCATCGTGTGCGATCAGGTCGGCAACCTCAGCCAGCACATGCTGTCGTGATATCGGCAACGATCGAACGCCGCGGTACGATCCGCCCATGCCCTGGTTGGTGGCCGACGGACGGGTGCTCGCCAGCGTCGAGATCGCCGAGGCCTATCGCTCGCGGGCCAAAGGGTTGCTGGGTCGAGAAGGCATCGAGGGTGCCTTGTTGTTGCGCCCGGCCCGGTCGGTCCACTCGTTCGGGATGCGCTTCTCGATCGATGTTGCGTTCTGCGACGCGGACCTCTACGTGCTCGACATCGTGGCCCTGCGACCTCACCGCGTGACGCGGCCACGGTGGCGGGCGCGTGCGGTGATCGAGGCCGAGGCCGGCGCCTTCGATCGATGGGACGTCCGTGTCGGTGACCAAGTCGAGATTCGGGCATGACCGGGCGCCCCGCCCTCGTGCTCGTCGCCACGCCGATCGGCAACCTCGGCGATCTCTCCTCGCGCGCCGTCGCGGAGCTGCGCGCGGCCGACGCCATTGCCTGCGAGGACACCCGGCGCACGCGCGCACTGTTGTCGCACTCCGGTGTGCGCTGTCCTCCCCTGATCGTCGTGAACGACCACACAGAGGCCGCGTCGGTGCGCGACGTGCTGCGCCGCCTCGACGAAGGCCAGCGCGTCGTCGTCGTGAGCGACGCGGGCACCCCCGGCATCTCCGACCCCGGCGAGCGCCTCGTGCGTGCGGCATCGAATGCGGGTCACCGTGTCGAGATCGCGCCCGGCCCGTCCGCCGCGATCGCCGCGCTCGTGCTGAGCGGATTGCCCACGGGGCGTTTCGTCTTCGAGGGATTCCTGCCCCGCAAGGGTGCGGCACGAGCGGCGCGCCTCGACGCGCTGCTCAGAGAAGAGCGCACGGCGATCGTCTATGAGGCGCCGCATCGCGTCCTCGCCACCCTTCGCGATCTCGCGGCAGCGCTCGGAGGCACTCGACGTGTCGCGATCGCGCGTGAGCTGACGAAGTTGCACGAAGAGGTGTGGAGGGGGACGTTGCCCGACGCAGTGGTGTGGGCCGAAAGTGAGCCGCCGGGCGAGTTCGTGATCGTCATCGAAGGGGCCTCGCGCATCGACGGACCGTCCGATGATGATCTTGTCGCGGCGCTGCGCGGGCACATCGACAGCGGCTCCACCAAGCGTGACGCCGTGATTGCCGTCGTCGACGAGCTCGCCGTGGGCAAGCGACGCGTGTACGACCTCGCGAACAGGCTCGGCTGATCATCGTGGATCATCGCGACGTCGATCGGTGGCGGGCCCGGGCACTCGACGAAGCTCGTCCCGAAGCGGTGGCCAAGCAGCGCCGGCGGGGACACCTGACGGCGCGTGAGCGCGTCACCGCGCTCTTCGACGCCGGCAGTTTCGTCGAGCACGGGCAGCTTGCCCGACCTGCCGCCGCCGACCTCGACGCTCCGGCCGACGGGATCGTCACCGGGGCGGGCACGATCGACGGCCGCCCGACCGCGGTCGTGTCCTACGACTACACGTTGCTCGGCGGCAGCCAGGGGGTCGTGAGCCACGCAAAGCTCGACCACATCCTCGAGTTGTGCGACAAGCACGAGTGGCCGCTCGTCATCGTGGCCGAGGGCGCCGGAGCCCGGCCGCAGGAGATGTCGATCGGCAACTACGGCCGGCGGGTGATGTCGTTCGCCGCGGTCGCGAAATTGTCGGGCCGTATGCCGCTCGTCGCGATCGTGCCGGGGCGAAGCTTTGCCGGGCACGCCGCGCTCGCCGGTTTGTGCGATGTCATCATCGCGACACGCGACGCGGCGATGGGTATCGCCGGCCCACCCTTCGTCAAGGCGTCGACGGGTGAAGACGTCACCGCCGACGACATCGGTCCCGCGTCGTTGCACGAAGAGGTCGGAGCGATCGATGTCGTGGTCGACCGAGACGAACAGGCCATCGACCTGACGAGGTTGTATCTCGATCTCGTCAGCGTGCCGCTGACCGAGGCCATCGTTCCGGCGCGCGATCCCGCGTCGTTGCGTGACGTCGTCCCCGCGAACTCGCGCGTCGCGTACGACATGCGCGATGTGCTCGCAGCCGTCGTCGACGCGGATGTCGCCCTCGCGTTGCGGCCGACATTTGCGCCGAATGTGCTGACGGTGCTGGCTCGCATCGGCGGGCGTTCCGTCGGCATCGTCGCCAGCCAACCGCGTTGGCTCGCCGGCGCGCTCGATGCAGCAGCATCCGACAAGATGGCGCGCTTCATCCAACTGTGCGATTCGCACCGGCTGCCGATCGTCTTCTTCGTGGATACGCCCGGGTTCCTGGTCGGGCGCGACGCCGAACGAAGCGGCCTCGTGCGCCACGCAAGCCGGCCGATCCTCGCGCTGGCGCATGCGACCGTCCCGATCATGACGATCGTGGTGCGCAAAGCGGTGGGGCTCGGTTACTTCGCTATGGGGACACGGCCGTTCGACCCGGTCGTCTTCGCCGCGTGGCCGACCGCCGAGTTCGGGTCGATGGGCCATCAAGGCGCGGCGACGATCATGCAGCAGCAACAGCAACGAGGAGACGACGCGGCGTCGATCGACGAGCACCTCGCGCAGATCCGCGACGATCACTCTCCGTTGTCGTTCGCCGGCAAGTTCGCGATCGACGACGTCATCGATCCTGCCGATACGCGTGGGTTGTTGATCCGTTCACTCGAGTTGGTGCCGCCGGAGTCGATCGACGCGGCGCGGCCCGCCCGCCCCATCGACGCGTGGTAGCGGCGGGCGTAGGCTGGGGCGGGAATGGCGCTCGAAGACGTCTACGACGACCCCACGCTGTGGGCGATCGACCGTGAGCAACCGCGTCGCTCGGTCGGCTCCGTCGGCGGATGGAGGGGCGCAATGGTGGCCGGCGCGTTGCATGCCGCCATCTCGGGCGTGCGCGAGGTACTCGATCCGCCCGCGCTGACACCGCAGATCGTCGAGGTCAGCCCCGATCCCTTGCCGCGTCCCGACGCGCGTGTGCGGTTGCTGTTCGTACCGCACGCACCCCAGGCGACCAGGGCATTCGTTCGCTGGTAGCGGTGGCGGCGGGTCGAGTATCCCCGTCAGTGTCACACCCCCGTCTCATACTGGGGCCATGTCCACGAACACGCTTTCGATCCTGCTCATCCTCGTTGCCCTGTGCGCCGCCTCGGTCGGCGTCGCGGTCGGGTGGTGGCTCGGTCGCGGGGTGCGCGGCGAGTCCGACGAGGTGCTCGAGGCCGCGGTGTCGTCGGCGGTCAATGCGGTCCTTGCCGAGCGGGGCGCGACCGCCGCCGCCGTGACGGCCGATCGCGACCTCACGGTCCGGGCCGCCGTCGACACCGCGGTCAAGGTCGCCGGGGCCCGCCTCGACGACCGCATGCAGCTCGGTTCCAAAGAGATCGAGCTGCGCAGCCAGTCCTTCGAAGAGCGCGCCAGCGGCATCAACGCCGAGCTCGTGCAACTGCGCACGCTCGTCACCGATCTCCAGAGCGAGCGGTCGCGCCAGCACGGCGAGGTCGTGAGCAAGCTCGAGCAGGCGACCAAGGTGACGAGTGAATTGTCGCGCACGACCAGTGGCCTGCGCGAAGCACTCGCGAACTCCCGCGCTCGCGGGCAATGGGGCGAGCGGATGGCCGCCGACGTCTTGCGAGCGGCGGGCATGGTCGAGGGCGTCAACTACCGACGGCAGGTGGCGATGGCCGGTGGCCGGGTTCCCGATTTCACCTTCCTGTTGCCCAAGGGCCTCGAGATGAACATGGACGTCAAGTTCCCGATCGACAACTACCTGCGGTACCTCGACGCGGTGAGCGACGGCGACCGATCGAGCGCGCTCAGTGCGTTCCAGCGAGACGTGCGCAGCCGCGTCAAAGAGATCACCACGCGTGACTACATCGACCCCGAACGCACGGTCGACCACGTGTTGTTGTTCATCCCCAACGAGAGCGTCTACTCGTTCATCCACGAGAACGATGCCGAGCTGCTCGACCGCGCCATGGCCGAAAAGGTCGTCATGTGTTCACCGACGACGTTGTTCGCGGTGCTCGCCGTCGTGCGCCAGGCCGTCGACAATTTCCAGCTCGAGCGCACCAGCGGTGAGATCCTCACCTGCCTCACCCGGTTCCGCAAGCAGTGGGACAAGTTCTCCGAACAGGTCGACAGGGTGGGCAAGTCGCTGACGGCATCGCAGCGGGCCTTCGACGATCTCGACGGCACCCGCCGCCGCCAGTTCGAGCGAGAGCTCGATCGCATCGACGCTCTGCAGTCCGCGGTCGGCCTCGAGTCCGACGACGGCGACCGCGACGCCGACTTCCCCGTGCGCACGCTGCGGGCGATGTAGCGGCGGGGGGCTGGGCCCGGCACGAATCTCGTCCTGCCCCGGGTTCGAGGGTCGGTAGGCTGGCAACGTGTCCCGCTATTACGTGACCACCCCCATCTACTACGTCAACGACGCGCCCCACATCGGTCACGCCTACACGACGGTCGTCGCCGACGCGCTTGCGCGGTGGCATCGCCTGCAGGGCGACGAGACATATTTCCTGACCGGCACCGACGAGCACGGGCTCAAGATCCAGCGCGCCGCCGAGGCCCACGGGCTCACGCCGCTCGAACAGGCCGACCGCACGAGCGAGCGCTTCCGCGATACCTGGAAACAGCTCAACATCTCCAACGACGACTTCATCCGCACCACCGAACCTCGGCACTACGTCGCCGTGCAGGCGTTGCTGCAACGGTGCTACGACAACGGCTACATCTACAAGAGCACCTATTCGGGCCTGTACTGCGTCGCGTGTGAGGCGTACTACACCGACAGCGACCTCGTCGAGGGAATGTGTCCCGTGCACGGCACGCCGGTCGAGTACCTCGAAGAAGACAACTACTTCTTTCGCCTGTCGGCGTTCGCCGACCGCCTACTCGAGTGGTACGAGAACGACCCCGACGGTATCCAGCCCGACGGCAAGCGCCGCGAAGCGATCGGCATCGTCAAGCAGGGCCTCGAAGACGTGTCGATCACCCGTAGCTCGCTCAAGTGGGGCGTACCCGTACCGTGGGACGACGGCCATGTCTTCTACGTCTGGTACGACGCGCTCATCAACTACGCGACTGCGGTCGGCTACGCATCGGAGGACGAACGCTTCGCCCGTTGGTGGCCGGCCACGACCCACCTCTTGGCCAAGGACATCCTGCGATTTCACGGTGTCTATTGGCCGGCCATGCTGATGGCTGCCGGCATCGAGCCATTGCCCCGCCTGCGCGTACACGGCTACTTGCTGGTCGGCGGCGAGAAGATGTCCAAGACCCGCCTCAACCAGATCGCGCCGGGCGAGCTCATCGAGACCTTCGGTGTCGACGGAGTGCGCTATCACTTCTTGCGCGACACCCCGTTCGGACCCGACGGCGATTTCTCCTACGAGGGCATGATCGCTCGCTACAACGCCGACCTCGCCAACCAACTCGGCAACCTGTTGCAGCGGGTGAGCACCGTCGTGCAGACGAAGTGCGGCGGCGTCGGACCGGCGCCGCGCGCCGATTCCGTACTGGGCCCGATGGTGGCCGAGGTCTATGGCGATGTCGTCGATGCCTGGCGCGACACGCAACCGTCGGTCGCGCTCGAAGCGACCTGGCGCATCATCCGCGCCACCAACGACTACCTCCAAACGAACGAACCGTGGAAGATGGACCCCGGCCCGGCCTGTGACGCGGTGATGGGTGATGCGCTCGAAGCGATGCGTATCGTCGCCGTCCTCGCCAGCCCGGCCATGCCCGCTGCCTGCGACGCGATCTGGCGCCGCATCGGGCTCTCCGGTTCGGTGCTCGACCAGCGCCTACCCGCCGCCGCGCAGTGGGGTAGCTACCCGGGCGGGCTGCCGGTCGTGGCAGCCGAGCCACTGTTCCCGCGGCTCAAGGCCTGAGCACCGCGTGGCGTGGATCGACAACCACTGCCATCTGCGCGCGGACGATGAGGCCGCGATCTCCGAGGCGCGCGAGGCGGGCGTCGTCCGGCTGATCACGGTCGGCACCGATCTCGAGCGTTCGCTGACTGCGATACGGGTGGCCAAGGCCCACGACAATGTGTGGGCCACCGCGGGTGTGCATCCGCACGACGCCACGCAGGGCATCGACGGCATCGCCGCGCTGCTCGATCACCCCAAGGTGGTCGCGGTCGGGGAGGCGGGACTCGACTATTACTACGACCATTCGCCCCGCGACGTGCAGCAATCGGTCTTCGCGGCGCAGATCGCACTCGCGCACGCGCACGATCTTCCGCTGGTCATCCACACGCGCGACGCGTGGGACGACACGTTTCGCATCCTCGATCGCGAGGGCACGCCGCGGCGCACAGTGTTTCACTGCTTCACCGGCGGGCCCCTCGAAGCGGCCGCGGCAGTCGAGCGCGGTGCGTGCTTGTCCATCAGTGGCATCGTCACGTTCAAGACTGCCGACGACCTGCGCGCCGCCGTGGCGCAGACCCCTCTCGAGCACCTCTTCGTCGAAACCGACTCGCCCTACCTGGCGCCCGTCCCTCACCGCGGGAAGGCGAACCGCCCCGCGTGGGTGCCCCTGGTGGGTTCGTCAATCGCCACCGTCAAGGCCTGCACCGTTGCCGAAGTCGAGGCCGTGACCTGGGCGAATGCCTGCTCGTTCTATGGCCTCGACCCGTAGTTGGCTCAAGGCGCCAACGTTGCGGTTGCGTTACGGCGCGACGACGACCTAGGGTTGCGGCTCGACCTGGCGGTTCGCTCCCCGAGCTGTCCGGCGCGGCTGACTAGGGCGAGTCGGTGCACATGAACCGGAGGGGCGACTCTGGAGGGACAGCCTGAGTTCGCTGCGTACACGCAGCCGGACGAAGCACCACCGCGGCTGAGTCGGTGGCGGCTTGGACTTGCGATCACATTGACGATCGTGGCCATCCCGCTATGGATTCAAGCCGATGAGCCGGACGCAGCAGCCGGCACCGAGAAGGTCGACGCGCCCGGAGACCCGGACGCGACTGGGTACGCGTTGCTCGCGGACCGCGCCAGTGCGTGGAACGACCTCCGTACGGCCGTTGTAGAAGAAGAGCAGTATCAAGCGGAGCTGGCGGCCGCCGCGGCCGCAGCAGCGACCACGACCACCACGCTCGCGCCGACGACGACCGCGGCGACGACCACGCGGCCGCCGACGACGACCGCGGCGACGACCAGACCGCCGACGACGACCGCGGCGACGACCAGACCGCCGACGACGGTGGCGACGACGAAGGCCCCGACGACGACGCGGCCGCCGACCACGACCGCCAAGCCGACGACGACGGTGGCGACGACGAAGGCGCCGACCACGACCGCGGTGCCCGCTCCGCCGGCAGGCCAAGCTCGGGCGATGCCGGCAGGAACCACCGCCGAGATGTGGCACCAGCTCCGCATGTGCGAGTCGGGCAACAACTACCAAGTGCTTTCTCCCGGCGGCGCCTACCGTGGTGCCTACCAGTTCGCGCAAGCCACCTGGAACGGCCTTGCCGCATCGGTCGCGTCGCTGACCCGCCTCGTCGGTGTAGACCCTGCGACCGCCGCGCCCGTCGATCAAGACGCGATGGCGTACACGCTCTACGAGCAACGAGGGAAGTCGCCCTGGCCTGTTTGCGGCGCGCCACTGCCGTGACGGCGGACGCCCGCCGGAGATGACGTACACGCGCCGCGAGATCCAGAGCATGCTCGCCGAGATCGGCGTACGACCGCGAAAATCTCTCGGTCAGAACTTTGTCGCCGATCCCAATTTGGTGCGCCGCATCGCGCGTCTTGCAGCGATCACACCCGGTGATCGCGTCATCGAGATCGGCGCCGGCTTGGGGTCGTTGACACTCGCACTCGTCGAAGCCGGCGCATTCGTAACCGCGATCGAGATCGACTCGTTGTTGGCGAACAAACTGCGTTCCAACGTCGACCATGAACGCGTCGAGGTGATCGAAGCCGACGCGATGCGTATCGAGTGGTCATCGGTGTTGCCTTCGCACGATCACGTCGTGTTGGTGGCGAACCTTCCCTACAACATCGCGACGCCACTGATCGCCGATCTGCTCGATCAGGTGCCCGCGATCGATCGCATGATCGTGATGGTGCAACGCGAAGTAGCAAAGCGACTCGTGGCGCGCGTCGGCGACGACGAGTACGGCATACCGTCGGTGAAGGTGGCGTTCTGGGCCGACGCCAAGATCGTCGCGACGGTGCCTCCTGATGTCTTCGTGCCGCGCCCGAATGTCGACTCCGCGATCGTTCGCATCACGCGGCGGCCCGAGCCGGCTACCGATATCGACGTGGCCGAGGTGTTCGCGTTGGTACGGGCAGGTTTCGGCCAACGGCGCAAGATGTTGCGCCGATCGTTGGCGGGCGTGGTGACCGTGGATCAGCTCGTTGCCGCCGGCATCCGCCCCGAGCAGCGGGCCGAAGAGATCGACGTTGCCGGTTGGTGCCGTCTTGCGCGTATCGTCGCCTCGCAGGAATCCGTGAGAGGGGAGGGCTCATGACAACAGATGTGCTCGATGGCAAGGTCATGATCGAGGTGCGCTGCAACGAGTACACGATGCGGGACCGCAATCCCCACGTGCCGTGGTCGGCGGCCGAGATCGCGGAAGACGCGGCGCGCTGTCGTGAGGCCGGCGCGGCCGTGGTGCACTACCACGCTCGCAACGCCGAGACGGGCGCGGCATCGTGGGATGTCGTCGACTATGCCGCGGTGATCAAAGAGATACGCGCCGCGTGCGACGTCTTGATCAACCCGACACTCGGGGCCTCGACGATCCCCGATCCCGAGGTCCGCGTCGCGCACATCCCCGAGCTCGCCGCCGACGCGATCACGCGTCCCGACATCGCCCCGGTCGATCTGGGCAGCTTCAACATCGATCCGTATGACCGCGCGTCGCAGTCGTTCCGCAACGAGGAGCTCGTCTACCGCACGTCGGTCAAGGGCTTGCGCCACGAGATCGATCGCATTCGAGGCGCGGGTGTCGCCGTGCAAGCGGTGCTGTGGACCGTTGGTAGCGCGCGTTTGCTCGGTGCGTTCATGGACATGGGCGTCTTGCCGGAACCAGCGTTGGCGGAGATCACGCTGTCCGACGGTTGGCTCTCGACGCACCCCGGCACGCTGCGGGGGCTGCAAGCGATGGTCGAGTTCCTGCCCGAGCGTCGAGTGGTGTGGTCGGTCGGGCTCTTCGGTGGCAACTTGTTGAAGCTCGTGACACCGGCGGCCGAGATGGGCGGCCATATCTCGATCGGATTGGGTGACTATCCCTATCTCGAGCTCGGCTCGCCGACGAACGCGGAGGTCGTCGCCGAGGTCGTGCGCATGTGCCGCGCCGTCGGGCGTGAGCCGGCGACGCCCGACGATGTCCGGTCCGCGCTGCGGTTGCCGTGACCGTCGTCGTCGCTCCCGCGAAGCTGACGGTGTCGTTGCGCATCGTCGGTGTGCGTGACGACGGCTATCACCTCATCGATGCCGAGATGGTGACGCTCGACATCGTCGACACCTTGTTGATCGGCGCCGGTGACGGGCTCGAGATCGTCGACGAAGCCAGCAGTGAAGGCCTGCCGATCGACGCGGACGACGACAACCTCGTGCGGCGCGCGCTGCGACTGTGCAACCGGCAGGCGCACGTGCGAGTACACAAACGCATTCGCGCAGGAGCCGGCCTCGGTGGGGGCTCGGCCGATGCCGCGGCGATTCTGCGCTGGGCCGGCTATGACGACCTGATCAACGCGACGACGATCGGCGCCGATGTCGCGTTCTGTCTGGTCGGCGGACGGGCCCGCGTGCGCGGCATCGGAGAGATCGTCGAACCGTTGCCGTTCGCGGTGCGTACCTACACGTTGCTCACTCCGCCGTTCGGCTGCTCGACCCCTGCGGTGTACGCGCGATGGGACGCGCTTGGTGGTCCACACGGCGCGCATGGCAACGATCTCGAACCCGCCGCCCTCGAGGTCGAGCCGCGGCTGGAGGACTATCGCGACGCGCTGGCCGCGGTGAGCGGTAGGACCCCGCGGCTCGCCGGCAGTGGCAGCACGTGGTTCGTCGAAGGCTCATATCCGGGCGAAGGTCGCGTGGTGGCGCGCACCGTACCCGCGCCGAGGCGCGTGGAACTGCGCTGAAGAGACAAGAACGGAAGCGACTTACTTGCCGCGAGCGCGGCGTTGGAAGCGCGTCTTACGAAGCATCTTCTTGTGCTTCTTCTTGCGCATTCGCTTGCGCCGCTTTTTGACCAGAGAACCCATCGCGGGCGACACGGTAGCGGGTCAATAGGTCGGTTCCAAACTTCGAGCCCGTGTGAATTGAGCCGTTCGACTCAGGCGGAAGGTGAAATCGGACCTTGCGGCAAGCGTTGTCAGTGTCAGGGCAAACACCATTCCGACACGAAAGGACCGCTCGATGAAGCGATCTCTACTCTCCGGTGGCATCGGTATCGCCGTGCTCGCCGTCACCATCCCCGCCGGCGCCGTGATCCAGAACCAGGTCAGCCGCCCTCGCGTCGAGGCGCAGGTCGAGGCCGCCGCTCTGGTGGATCTGCCGACGACCACGAGCGAAACGGCGACGACTCGCCCGGAGGCGACCGAGCCACCGAAGACCGAGCCGACCCGGCCGACGACCACCGAAGCCGCGCCCGAACCCAAGCCCGTGAGGCCGGTCGAGCCGAAGCCGGTGGATTTCGTGCTTCGCCTGGAATGTGGCACCCGAATGGTCGACAACGCGGTCATGAACGTGTGCCATTGGGGAGAACCCAATGTCGGGGGCGTCAAGGGATACAAGGTCTGGCGCGCTATCGGCGACGGCGCCCGTGAGGTCATCGGGCGCACCGAGGGTCACGAATGGTCAGAGCGCAATGTCAAGGCCGGCGTGCGTTACGCCTACGCGGTCGAGGCCGTCGGTGAGGGCGGGACATCGCTGGGCTACAGCAACAAGGCGGTGGTCGCCGCGCACGAAACGCCATTGGCACCGCGGTTGAACTGCGTTTCCAAGGTGGTCGAGACCCAGCTCGGAGTCGTCTGCGAGTGGACGCCGGTGAAACGCGATGGCGCGCGGGCCTATCAACTGTGGCGCAAGGTCGGCGATGGCGCTCGAGAATTGCTGACGACCGTCCCTGCGGATGGCCCGCGCCGCTTCTTCGATACCAACGTGCAGCGCGGTCAACACTTCGTCTACACGGTCGTCGCCGTCGACGTCGACGGTACGGTGATCATCGGCAGCGCCGCCGTTCGGGTCGTGATCTCCATCGAGACGCTGACGACCATAGTCAAACCAGTCGAGACGACTCGTCCGGCCGACTCGGAGCCGAAGTCCACAGTCGGGGACTGATGCTCGAGGCGTCTGCTGGTTCGGTGCCGATCACGGAGTCGGATGATGCGGTGGTCTTCCCTGCGAAGGCTGCCACATCACCCGCGTCCGAAGCCGACGAACGTGCACTGGCCGAGCGAGCGCGGCATGACAGCCGAGCGTTCGCCGAGCTCTATCGAAGGTATGTGAATCGCGTGTACGCGTTTGCCTACAGGCGCAGCGGTTCGACACAAGTAGCGGAGGACGTCACCTCGACCACCTTCGAGCGAGCGTTGCGTAGCATGTCGACGTTCGAATGGCGCAGCGGTGGGTTCGGCGCATGGCTGTTTCGCATCGCTGCCAACGAGTTGGCGAATCACTACCGACGGCAAGGTCGGACTTCGTCGGACAAAGCACAGCGCGCGTTCCGCATGTACGTGTCGGACGCGGTCATCGGCGGCGAGTTCGATCGAGTCGAAACGATGGGCTCGGCTGACTTGATCCGAGAGGCGATGACCACGCTGAACGATCGGTATCAACAGGTCATCACGCTGCGACTCCTGTCGGGGCTGAGCCACGACGATGCCGCGAAGGCGATGGGTTTGTCGAAGCCGGTCATGGCCGTGACCTTGCACCGAGCGGTCGCGGCGCTCCGC
Source organism: Acidimicrobiales bacterium (assembly GCA_035525225.1). GTDB lineage: Bacteria > Actinomycetota > Acidimicrobiia > Acidimicrobiales > WLNW01 > DATLFA01. The sequence goes on along the minus strand of DATLFA010000015.1, from coordinate 18,316 downwards.
AAAGCCATCGAAGAGAGGGGAGGGCGAGATGGTGACCAAGTATGAGGTGAACCGGCAGCTCCTCGAGATGGGAGCGGCCGATGTCGTGGGTCCATCGCGCGAGTTCGTCGATTCGCTGGGCCAACGCCTCGACGCGATCGCGTCGACCCAGCCCGAGTACGCATCGCATCTCATCCCGCCGCGGCGATCGCGCCCCAAGCGCGTGATCTTCGCTCCCGCATTCGCTGCGCTCGTGATCGTTGTCGGCTTGATCGTCTTCAGTATCGACAACGGATCATCCGCTTACGCGCTGCACGACCCGTTCAACGTACAAGTGCAACTTGCCGACGGTCGACTCGTTGATGGCACCGACGGGCTCAAAGTGTCCCGAGGAGCCACGGTCGTCGTCGGCGCCGGCGGTTCGGTGCGCATTCGTGATCGCGTCTACCGCGAGGGCGACGTGATCGTCATCGGCGAGGATGGCCCCGGGGTGACCGATCGGCTCGACGTCGCGGCGCCCTCGACGCGTGCAGAGCCCGCACCGACGACGCGAGTCGAGCGACCGGCGACCACAGAGGAGCCAGCCGCCACGCGACCCGAACCAACGGTTTCCCCGACTGTCGAGCCGGCTCCCGTCACTCGGATCGAAGTCCCCGAGACCACCCGCGCTCCGAAGACCACGGTGCCGACCACTACCCGGACCGTCGTGTCGATGGAGATCGCCGCGCAGCACATCGAACTGTCGAGCCAGGTAGCGCTGTCGTGGACCGCGGTCGAGGGCGCGGCGAAGTATGTGGTCGTGCGTACCGTCGCGGTCGGCGGCGCGATTCCCGCCGAGCCGGTGTATCCGCCCGTCGCCCCGTCGAAGGTCGTCGCGCAAACGACCGCACGAGTGCACAACGATGTCGCGGAACTCGTCGAAGGCGTCCTCATCACGGCGGCGCGCTATCGCGTCGTCGCGCTCGACGCGTCCGCCAAGGTCATAGGCTCGAGCCGCGCCGTGCAGGTCGATCTGCCGCGATAAGGGCCACCGGTATAGCTCCTGTCCGCGGTAGGGTGAGCGGGTCTTTGGCGGGTAGTTCAGTTGGCAGAACGCCTGACTTTGGATCAGGAGGTCACAGGTTCGATCCCTGTCCCGCCAGCCACCAGGGGGTATTCCGCTGACTGATCAAGCGCAACGGTAGCACAACGCTTGATTAATTGCTACAGTCCACGGCGAATGGCCGTTGAAATCCCTGGTGAACCCGGCGAACTGTTCGCCTCCTTCGCTCGTCACCTGCGCGCCCTCGGCCGGTCGCCGCGCACGATCGAATCCTACGAAGAGTCCTTCGCCCGCGTGATCGCCTACACGAAGGTCGCCACGATCGCCGATCTGACGCCGGACCTAATGCGTCGGTGGCTCACCCATGAGCAGGAGCAGACGTCACCCGGCAGTGTCGGGGTCCGCTACCGGTCCGCCCGGGCGTTTCTGCGGTGGCTCGTCAAGGAAGGGGAACTCGACCGCTCGCCGCTCGAATCGATCCCGCACCCGAAACAAGCCGACGGGCCGGTCCGGGTGCTCGAGCTCGACGACCTCCGCAAGCTGATCGCGCAGACGTCCGGCAACGACTGGCGCGACAAACGCGACAAGGCGCTGCTCATGTTCATGCTCGACTCGGGCGCTCGACGCGGTGAAGTCACCGGCCTACAGATGCGCGACCTTGATCTCGATCGAGGCGAAGCGCTCATCACCGGCAAGACCGGCACCCGACGCGTCGCGCTCGGCACCGCGTCGGTCGCGGCGTTGGACCGGTGGCTACGTGCGCGCCGCAAACTCGCGTCGCCGCACGACGCAGTGTGGCTCGGCGATCGCGGCCCCTTGTCCGACGAAGGTGTCCGCCAGATCTTGAAACGCCTCGCGCGACAGGCCGGCATCGGCAACGTCAACCCGCACCAACTGAGACATACATGGAGCCACTTGATGCGCGTGGCCGGCATGGGCGATTCCGAGATGATGGAACTCGGCGGCTGGAAATCATCGGCGATGTTGCAGAAGTACGGCCGCTCAGCCGTCGGCGCGCGTGCGCGCGATCAAGCACGCAAAGTCGCTCCAGGGGATTCGCTGTGAGCCGCCGACGCAAGCCGAAGACGGAAACGCACCACGCCTATGTGATGGTGCAGATCAACTGTCCCGAGGGACACCACGTCGGCCGCGTCGTCCGCCAGCTCGGGCAAGACATGATGGAACTCGAACTCATCGAAGGACCCAACGGCGAAATGAAGGTCCGCGCCGTGTGCGCCACCTGTCGCGCCGCCGGGAACAAGTCGAATCCGCAGATCTCCTGGGCTCGCCTGGCGCGCATGCTGGACGACCTCGAGAACAATCCGACCGAATATAAGGCAACGATTACCACGCCCTGAGCGTTGCGCTCGTATACGCTGTGCTCCCAATAGCCGTAACTGGCCGGTGAACCTGGAGCTTGCCGCTCACGTCCTCCAGGAATAGGAGCCCTCTCAGCGGAGGGCATTGAGAAACCTCGGAGGTTTCCATGTCCTCGCTGACCCCCAGTGAGCGAGCAATCCGTGCGCGCATCGCCGCGCACGTCCGTCTGGCGTCATCAGATCCCGTCGAGATGACCGAGGCGGCCCGTAAAGCTGGCCCTGGCCGTATCGAATATTGGGAACGCGCTGTCGACCCTGACGGCGTTCTCGATCTCTCGGAACGCTTGCGCCGTGCCGAGCACGCCAAGAAAGCGCACTTCTCCCGATTGGCATTCAAGTCGGCGAAGGTCCGCGGTCGAGCGAAGGCCGGTGGGTCATGAATGAGAGAAGGCGCCCGAAGGCGCCTCTCCCGACCGACACCGCTGAAGGTCTTACCCGCCAGTTTATCGCGTTCGGTCCCATCGATGAAGTACGGCCACGGATTGACGCAGTGGCGTCGAATCTCGCTCGCGCGCTCCTGGGCGAGTTGCCGATGGTGTCAACCGTTGAGTCGTCGATCGTTGTGCTCGAGCAGTGCACGCGCTTGTTGCGGATGGTGGCCTGATGTTCGCCGACGACAGGACTTACACCAGGGATGCGCAACGCATGGAAGCCGAACGCATCGCGCGTGGCGAGCCGAGCTACGCCGACGACCTCGCGCGCATCAAGGCCAACGTTGACCCCGAGGCGACGCGGTTGCATAGAGAATTAAGCGAATTAGGCGAATTAAGTCCCGTCGAGGACGAGGGAGCACCCCTTATTTCGCTTGATTCGCTTTTTTCGCCTAGCGGATGGCCGTTGATACGGTGCGAAGCGTTCCAAGGTCCGATCGGTGAATTCGCGCTCGCGGCGGCACCGTTCACCGAAGCGGACCCGATCGCGATACTCGCTCAGTGCCTCGTCGGATTCGGAGTCGCCGCGAATAGCGGCGCGTACATGCTCGCGGGGAACGATCGCCACCCGGCCGCGCTGAACGCAGCGATTGTCGGCGAGACAGCGAAGGCCGGCAAGGGCACCTCGAAGAGCGCCGCGTTCGGTCTGATGGCGCTTGTCGACCCTGCGCTGATGTCGTCGCAGCTGCCGCGGGATTCGGCAGCGGCGAAGCGTTGATCGACGCGTTGGCCGGTAAGAAGGACGATGAGCCGGAGGAGCGCGATACGCGGCTGTGGGTCGTGGAGTCCGAATTGGCTCGCGCGTTGCGTGTCATCGGCCGCGAGGGATCGACGCTCGGTTCGGTCGTGCGGATGATGTGGGACGGCTCAAAACTCGAGGCCCGGTCGCGCGCCGGCGGGATTGTCGTCGCGGACCAGTACCACGCGGGCATCGTCGGCCATATCACGACCGAGGAGCTGCGCTCGGTGTTGACCGCGATCGAGATCTACGGCGGCACCGCGAATCGGTTCTTGTGGGTGTGCGCGAAGCGGACGCAGCGTCTACCCGATGGTGGCAACATTCCCGACGAGGTGTTCCGACAGTACGCGGAGCCGCTGAGACGCAATCTGCGCGACGCCTACCGGCTCGGGCGGATGCAACGCACGACCGCAGCGAACCTGATGTGGCACGGCATCTACGACAGCATGGGCGACGACGAACCGGGCGGACTGCTCGGCGCGGTCACTGCTCGAGCGGAACCCCAGGTGCTCCGCCTTTCGCTTGTCTACGCATTGGCTGACGGCGCGAAGGAAATCGGCATCGAACACGTCGGCGCGGCATGGGCACTGTGGCGATACTGCCGTGGCTCCGCTGAACGCATCTTCGGTGACACGACCGGCAACCAACCCGCCGACCGACTCCTAAAGGCCATCCGCAAGGCGGGCGAAGCCGGACTCGACTCGACGCAGCAGATGGCCGTGTTCAGCAACCACCTCAAGGCAACGCAACTCGCGAGCATCCGAGCCGACCTCGAACGTCGCGGTCTCATCAAGACCAAGAGCCATAACACGAACGGGCGCTCGCGCGTCTGCTCGGTCGCAGTAAGCGAATCAAGCGATGCGTGAGTCGATCGAAGCCAAGGGCCGCAGGTATTTGTGCGAGGGCCGCATCTTCGTCAAGGAAGTGTCACGAGGGCTCGTATGGGCCCGCGTGCGCGGCTCCGACACGGTGTACGTCGTCAAGGGCGACCGATTCGGCTGGACGTGCTCATGCCCAGCCACAGGCAAATGCAGCCACCTCGTAGGCGTCCAGCTGGTGACCCTCCGACCGAAGAAGCGGCCGTGACCACCAAGCGGATAGCCGGCCGCATCCTGCAACGCCGACGCGCCGTCGTCCTCGCCACCTACGGCCCCGTGTGCCACCTCTGCGGCGACGACGTGAGACTCGACGTAGGACCCAACCACCCGGCCGCCTTCCAAGTCGACCACCTCATACCGCTCTACCGAGGCGGAACAGACGACATCACCAACTGGCGAGTCAGCCACCGGTTATGCAACCTACGCAAGGGCAAAGGCCCCACACGAAGGCCATCACGCCAATGGTGACCCCCGGGGTGGTTCCAATCACCACAGCCACAGACCCCCGGAAACCCCGCTCCTTCCATTTCTCTCTCTGGAAAAAAGGGGGGGCATCGACAACGGCGCCCGGAATTGGAAACGGCCCGAGTAAAAAATGTGGAAGGTGCCGGGTTTCCGTGGGTGTCAGGTTGGCGTGATTGCGGCTGTCACAGTAGGCCCGGACTGCTGCTTCGAGATCGACGAGGTGCTTTTCGGCCCGATCCAGCTTGAGGTCAAATGAAGCCGTCACCGAACTTGACCCCCGGGGCGCTGCGGCCAAGCCTTATTGTCACACCTCGCCAGGATGCAGGCGAGTTAGTCGCTGTGCGCGAGATTTCGAACGGAACGATCAGCTACTAGCAAGTGCATGCCAGCTTGGGCCGCGATCGCAACCGCGCAGAATCGAATTGCGTGCCCCGCTCAGCCGTCAGGCGAACAGACCCCAGGGGCATCCGCAATCATGGCCGCCACAGACCCCCGGAAACCCCGCTCCTTCCGTTCCCCCCCTGAGAAAATCTCGCTGGGAATAACTGGCTGTCGTAGTGCGCAGCGATAATCGGGGGTTGGGCTATCGTTTCTGGGAATGGTTCTCGCTGCGCTTCCCTGGTCGAGCGATAAGCCGGACGTCGAGGCATGGCGGCCGGCGTGGCAGCGTCACGGGCTCTGCGTCGGCCGAGACAACGACGTGTCCTGGTTCCCCGCTCCGGGCGAGTCGCTCGAGCCGGCCCGGGCGATCTGCCGCCAGTGCCGAGTTTCAAGCGAGTGTTTAGATTCCGCGTTGTCGCTCGGGCCGTCGTGCGAGGGCATCTGGGCCGGCACCTCGAAATTGGAGCGGCGACATCTCGGCAAATTCGTCTCAAGCGGCGTGGCAGACCTTTGACGTGCAAAAATGGGCGCGGTGCCGGTGCGGGGTTGACTGGCGCTCTATAGTCGTCTCAGGAGTGGTCGTAAAGACCGTCCCGTGAGCCTTGAGCCCGGCCTATCGGTCGGGCTCTCGTGCGTTACGGGTACCAGCATTCTTGGTGCTTTACCCTGGACTCGATAAGCGCCCACAGATCCCGGTTGGCCTGCTGCGCGCGAAGATCCCTGGCGACATCAGTTCTGATCCGAGTATGCAAGTAGGTGACAAGGTCGGCACTTTGCACAAGCCGGCTCGCAGAAGACGGAGCGAAATGGATCGTGTCGACAATGCGAGACAGTTGCCTGGAGCGATAACCGCCGGTGGAGCATCGCTGGAAATGCCAGAGATTCTTCCGGTGGGTTGATTCTTCGCCTACCTCGTCCGCGATCACTAACGCCCATTCATCGCGGGCGGCGGCGAGTTCGTCCACGCGCTCAAGGAGGTGGGCCAATGCGACGCTGTGAGGATGGTCGGGAAACTTGTAACGGCGGTCAAGCCCGGGCTTGTGAACACCCCTCAACATGATCGTGACGTCGTGTCGCGCGATCGCTTTCAAAGCTGCGCTGTACACACCGATCCGAGCCCGGATCATTGACTGAATTGGCTCCCAGTCGTCCTTACCCTGCAGCAGCGCGTAACCGTGGAGTTCTGCGTTAGTGCCGATGCCCCTGTAGCTCATTGCGGCGTCGGCGACCACTTCGTCGAGCTGGTGCATCAGTGATACCGCTTGTGACTCCGGGCAGATCAATCCGCCGATCCAGTAATAGGTCTTGTCGTAGGACTCATCGACATAGGCCAACAGCACAAGAACCGACTGTAGAGCACCTCTCGACTTTGAGTCGTGGACGCTGAGCGGCCCCCACCGCCTGAGCAGTGAAAGGGCCCCCGACTGCTTAGCCGACGTCGTCGAGATCGCGCGGCGGATGCAACTGCGTGAGCGTGCCCGCTTCGATCCTCGCGCCGACGATGAACGCGTCGAGATCACTGACCTTGATCCGGATGACGCGGCCCATCTTGTACGCGGGCAAGTGGCCCTCGTCGATCAACCGGTACAGCGTCGGCGCGCGCATCCCGAGGTACTTCGCCACCATTGCGGCCTGGGGTATAGCATTCGCGAGAAGCGCATGGGGGGGTACGAACGATGAGTGATGATGTAGGCGAGCATGCCGGTGCTGTGCACAGACGCGATGCCGGCCTGCTCCTCCGTTGGCTGTTTTTAGCTGCGATCGTGGTCGCGATCGTCGCGGTCGCGTTGGACAACCGAAGTGATGTTCGTATCGGATACGTCTTCGGTGACGCTCAGGCGCCGATCTGGATCGTGATTCTCGTGGCAGCGGTTGCCGGCATTGTTATCGGATGGCTGGTCCGGCGCCTGCCACGCGCGAGACGGAACCGATGAGCAGTCGCGTTCCAGCGCGTCGAATCCGTTAGGCGCCTAACGGATCTGAGCGAGTCGAATCTTGTAGGCGCCTACAGGATTCGTTACGCGCGTAACGGATTGTCCGGGACGCGGAGCGGCCCCCGCCGAATAGACGGGGGCCGCTTCATTTACTCGCGAGTGAATGAAGTTCAGTTGTCGTGCCAGTCGGGCCGGTCGCAGTCGACGCACCACAGATCCCCGTCGGTGGCGTCGTACCAGTGGTGTTCGCCCGGTTCGATGTCGCGGCGGCAGTAGGCGCAGCGGGCGACCTCGGACGGCAGCAAGGGCCGCAGATCCACGACGGCGCCCATCAGAAGCCGCCTTCCTCGGGAGCCGCGCCCCGACCGTCGCCGCCACCGTAGGGCACCTCCGCGTTGTACCGCAGTTGGTACAGCGCCCGGAGGATTCGTTCCTGCGAAGGCGTCGTCGATGAGTCGACCAAGTAGCCGAAATCGTCCCCTGGTTTCTCACCGGACACGAGCGCGATGACGGCCCCGATGAGCTTTAGCGGCCCGTCGACCATCGGGAGGCCGACGTGAGCGCGGATGGAGTCATACACGCCTTCGATCTCGTTGAACGGCGTGTCCCACGTCGCCCGGTCGACCTTCGTGTAGAAGCGGCCCCACTCGTCGACGAACTCGAGGAGGGCGTCGAGTGCCTTGTGTGCCGCTTGGCCGCATTCCTCGATCCGTGCTCGGTCTGCTGGCGAGATGAGCGCGTCAAGGTTGAGCCATTCCGGCAGCGGCGCTGGCGCCTCGGTAACAGTGGAGTGTTTGGTGCTCATCGGGCCGCCTCCCTCTCCGCGGCAAACGAGTCTCGCGTCATGCCGAACACGCGGATCTGGCGGTCGTGCTCGCGTTGCCAGAACGCTTCGAACGTCGACTGGCTCGGCCCCGAGATCCGCTTCGCGATGATCGTGTGCGCGTGGTCGTCCGCCGTCCCGCCGCCCATCATCGTCGACAGCACCCACTCCGAGAGTGCGATGCAGTCCTCGATTTCGGCGAGGCCGGTCAGGTTGTAGATGAACTGCGGCCAGCCGTCGAGGTCCTCGCTGCTGTCGGGGGTTTCGATCTGCGTCGCGATCGCGTGGTATTTCGGCCATGCGTTGTGCATGAACGCTTCGACCGCGTCGACGAGGTTGCGGGCCGACTGCGCGATGTCGGGGATCTCCGCTTGCATCTCGGGCGGCACGACCTCGTCGAGGTTCAGCCATTTCGGTACTTGGATGGTCATTTGTTGCTCCTGTCGGTAACGCCTGATTCGGCGGCTTTCGCTTGCGACCGATCAGGGAACTCCCAGGTGAGCGCTACGCATATCAAAAGGTGACTTTGGATCAGGAGGTCACAGGTTCGATCCCTGTCCCGCCAGCCAAAAGACCCTGGTCACAGCGGTGCAGTCTGGGGTGCCCGCTGTGGATAACCCGGGTTTGCTAACGTCTTGCTCACCCACCGCCACCGGTCCGTTAGCAAAGCGGCATCCAGTTGCGCGGCAGCATCGTCAAGCGAGGCAAGACCTACAGCTACGTGCTCGAGCTCGGGTCGGAACCCGAGGGCAAGCGGCGCCAGAAGTGGGTCGGAGGCTTTCGCACCAAGAAGGAAGCCGAAGGTGCGCTCGCCGAAGCACTGGGTCGCGTGCAATCTGGCACCTATAGTGACGCCGGCCGCCAGACCGTCCGCGAGTTCTGCGAACAGTGGATCGAGAGCGTGGCGTCGTCGCTGGCGCCGAGCACCGTGTCTGACTACCGGCGGATCATCCAGCAGATGATCATTCCGCGGCTCGGCAAGATCCGGCTGGGCGCGCTGACGCCTGCGCATATCTCGAAGTTCGACAATGACTTGCTCAAAGGCGGCGGCCGCAACGGCAAGCCACTCGCGCCGCGGTCGGTGGTTTACGCACACGCGGTGCTGGGTCGTGCGCTGCAAGACGCGTTGCGGTGGGGGCTAATCGCCCGCAATCCGTCGCGCATGGTCAAGCGTCCGAAGGCGCCGAAGTCGGAGATGTCGGTGTGGACGGCAGAGCCGGCGCGGCAGTTCCTGGAGCACGTGAGCGATGATCGGCTCTGTGCGCTGTGGGCAGGCCGGTGGCACGGATGCGCGGTCGACGGTCACTCACCTCCGCACGTTACCGTCCGCATTCTTCGGACGGCGGTGACGCGACAAGCGATCGCGTGTGGTGTCCGATATTTCTGACGCTCACGCGTGTCCCTTTGTCTCGGATTGATCTTCACAATGTCTCGAGTTCGCGTCATCGTGCACGCATGTCCTTCTTGCTCGAATCACGCGCTTCTCTCGCGCCCGCGCCTTCTTGTGCTCGATGCTCGCTTCGCTCGATTTCAACTACAGACGAGTGCTGTTTGCTGCGTGAGTTGGGCGTGAGTCGATGACGGCGCGTGTGACAACGCTCAAGGGCCTCAACGCGGGTGTGTATTACACGGAGCAGTTGCCGTCGTATTACCTCGATGCCGGCGAACCCCGCGGTGTGTGGTTCGGCGACGCCGCCGTGTCGCTCGGCTCGCTGGTGTCTTGTAAGCGTTCGCGTCGCGTCCCGCACCAGAGGCGGGGGAGCGGCGTTCGGAGGTTGGGTTAAGGGCGGTCTCTCTTCGCGCCACGCGACGTCCTATCAAGGCAGCGTCCACATCGAGCACGGCACCACATTCGCATGGCTATATGATAATGTGATCATGAAGCGACGATGCGCAAATCGGGCTCGTCAGGTCAGATTCGAGACAGATTTTCGTGCTCCGAGGAGGAGATCGGCGTGATGAACCATGCGGTTTGGTTGTCGCTGTTGGCCTCAGGCGTGTTGGCTGTTGTGGCGTGGATGGCGGGGCGCGCGGCGAGGCAGGCTGCACGGACGCGCCCGCTAGTGGTTCCGTCGTCGCGTCGAGTGCGACGCAATCGCTGACCGAGGAGGTGCCGTGAGTCGTCCCATCTATCAAGTCAAGGCTGAATTCTTCAAGACGTTGGGTCATCCCGCACGCATTCGCGTACTCGAGCTGCTCCGCGACGGTGAGCGCACCGTTGGCGAGTTGCTCGGCGACATCGGCCTCGAACAGTCGCATCTGTCGCAACAGCTCGCGGTGCTACGGCGGGCCAATGTGATTCGGTCGCACAAGGACGGCGCTCGGGTCCTATATACGGTCGTCGACCCACGTATCTTTCAGTTGCTCGAAACCGCTAAGGCGATCATCTCGGCATCACTGGCCGAGAGTGATGATCTGCTGGCCGAGTTGGCGTTAGTCGATTTCCGTCCTTCCGTGGGGGTGCGGGTTGACGCTCCCCGGGTGTCCAATGACCGCCATTGAAGACCAGCTAACGGGATCACGGCTGGACATCGTGGTCGGTCCCGACGCGGTGCTTTGCCTCGATCTCGTCCTCGAAGACGTCGGCGTCGACTATCATGACCTGCTCGCGAGGCACGGCGGCGCCGGCGTTACGATCGATCTTCTCGACGAGGCTGACGGCTATCGCATAGTGGACGCGCTCCGCCAGCACTTGGGCACCGAACTACAATCAGCCACCATCTACCACCACGACGACTACACCCAGGTCGTTTGCAACCGCGCCCCGCCCAATTCGTGGTCTGTGGTGTGATGTGCTGGCTGTGACGCCATTGATGACGCGACGCGATTGGCGGACAACGGTTTGAGGCCATTCATCGTTGGAAGTTCCCGAGCAATCAGTTCGCCGAGTAACGCGTCAATGGCACGGATGGCTGCGTGACCGGCGGTGAGTGTCGGTCGGGCGACCCCGATCGTGCGCGGCGGCAAGCCACGGATGCTGCGTAGGTAGCACAGATCGCCTGGCCACCCGTGTACCGCAGTGGCCGGCAAGATCGCAGCTCCGTGACCATCTGCTACGAGCGCTGCGATCAGACGAACGCCGTCGATTTCGGCAATGGGCCGAAACGTCACGTTGAGAAGCGACGTGATCTTCGAGGCGCTGTTCGAGGAGGAATCCATGTTGATCTCCCACGGCCATGATTTCATAACAACATGCTTATATGATGAATATATCATCTGCCAAGGGGCGAGGTGGCCTCATGACAACACGGGTCGAGATCGCAGACGTATTGCGCGGCAGGCTCGATGGGCCGCTACGGAGCAAAGCCGAACTACTCGAGACCGCGCGCGCCCTCGGCGCTCGCGACGCGGTGGTGGAGGCGCTCGAACGCCTTCCCGACCAGAAGTACGGCGGCCTACGCGACCTTTGGCCGTGTCTGCCGGGCATCCCCATTGAGCCCTGAGCAATTCGTTCGGCCGACCAGCTGCACCCGCTTTGGTTGAGCCATCGGGCTGACTGTCCGCCCGCAGCGCATACCGACCCCCGCCTTTCCTCGTCCTCAAGTCTCAACGCGCCTGCAGGTAACACTATGACCACGTGATGATATGATATAAACACGATGTTATCATTTGGGAAGTCACGATGATGGAACCTGCGGACTTGACGATCGGCCGTCCGATCTCTGAGGCGAAGGCCGACTTGTTCCGGGCGCTCGCGCACCCGGCGCGTATCCGGACACTCGAGTTGCTGACCGAAGGCGAGCTCTCCGTGGGCGAGATACAGCCGTTGGTGGGGATCGAATCCTCGTACCTGTCGCAACAACTCGGGATCTTGCGCCGTTCGGGGCTGGTCACGGCAAGGAAGGACGGATCGCAGGTGTTCTATTCCGTGGCCGATCCTCAGCTCGTCGAATTGCTCGGGGCCGCCAAGCGTGTGTTGATCAGATCGTTGTCCAACACCGAGGGGTTACTCGCCAATCTCCGCGCGGAACTGGCGGAAGCCGAGTGACCGCGGCGAACGACAACCGCATCGACGACCCCTCCCTGGCTCCTCAATCACAGGTGACGCGATGGCTCCGGGTCGCGTCGGCGTCGCTCATCCGACTGTTGCCTCGCCGCTCGGACTACTCCGGACTTTCGCGGTCATGGCGCGGTGACATCGTCGCCGGCATGACGGTCGGAGTGGTCGCGCTGCCGCTGGCGTTGGCGTTCGGGATCACCACCGGACTCGGCGCCGAGGCCGGCTTGATGACGGCGATCGTCGCGGGGCTTGTGGCGGCCGTCTTCGGCGGTTCCAACGTGCAGGTCTCGGGCCCGACCGGTGCGATGACCGTTGTACTGGTGCCGTTGGTTCACCGTTACGGGGTCGATGCGGTGTACCTAGTCGGTCTCATGGCCGGCGTCATGGTGGTGATCGCCGCGTTCTTTCGCGTCGGTCGCTATCTCGCCTACATCCCGTGGCCGGTAATCGAAGGGTTCACCGTCGGCATCGCGGTGATCATCTTCTTGCAGCAAGTGCCCTCGGCGCTCGGCGTTGCGAAACCCGAAGGCGAGAACACGGCGGTCGTGGCGGCCAAGGCGGTGCGCGATGCCTTCAGCGACGGCACGCTCGCCGCGCTCGGCCTCGTAGTGCTCGTTGCTGCGGTCATGATGATCGCGCCGAGGCTGCACCGCGCTCTGCCCGCTTCGCTCCTCGCCGTCGCGATCGCCACCGTCGTCGCGCAAAGCGCCGATCTGTCGGTGTCGCGCATCGGAAAGCTGCCAGGCTCCCTGCCGGCACCAACGTTTCCGGCGGTGTCGTCGGGCCGCATCAGTGAGCTGTTCTCGGCCGCATTCGCGATCGCGCTACTTGCTGCTTTGGAGAGCTTGCTGTCGGCCAAAGTCGCCGACGGCATGGCGGACACCGGCCGACATGACCCCGACCGCGAACTGTTCGGTCAAGGCCTCGCAAACCTGGCGTCGCCTCTGTTCGGTGGCATGCCGGCAACGGGCGCGATTGCCCGCACCGCGGTCAACGTGCGCGCCGGCGCCCGCACACGGGTCTCGGCGATCGTCCATTCGATCGTCTTGGTGCTCGTCGTGTACTTGGGCGGGCCGCTCGTCGCGAAGATCCCCCTCGCCGCGCTCGCCGGTGTGTTGATGGTGACTGCGATACGGATGGTCGAGATACACAACGTCCGCATCGTGTTGCGGTCGACGCGATCCGATGCGCTCGTGCTCGTACTCACCGCTGCCGCGACGGTGGTCTTCGATCTGATCCTTGCAGTCGAAATCGGTGTGGCCGTTGCGGTGATCTTGGCATTGCGTCTCGTCGCCCGCACGACCGCGGCGGTGGCCGAGCCGGTACCAACGAACGGCAACGGCCCGGAAGTGACGACCGACACCGAAGCCGTGTTGTTGTCGCAGCGCATCCTCACCTATCGACTCGATGGAGCGCTGTTTTTTGGAGCCGCGCAGCGGTTCTTGACCGAGATCACCTCGGTGGGCGATGTGAGCGTGGTGATTCTGCGGCTGCCGCAGCTACAGATGCTCGACGCGACCGGTGCACAGGCCCTCGGCGACATCGTCGCGGAACTGGAACGCCGGCGTATCACTGTGCTGATCAAAGGCCCCCGCCCCGAGCACCTGAAGCTGCTGCGCACTGTCGGCGCGCTGGAGCGGCTCGCGCACGAAAACCACCTCTTCACCAACCTCGACGACGCTATTGCACACGCCCACCAACACGTCGCCCGCGCGCCCCACGATCCCAAGGCGCCCGGCAGTCCAGGCGCCGAAGAGGAAGCCGCACCCGCCGCGCGTCGACGCCGTCGGCGTCAAACCGTTTAGTCCGCCTTGATCGCTCAGTTTGGACCGCACCAATGACCACAACCGTGCCGCCGACCAAGCACCGTCACCTTCTCGATTGGGTCGAGCACTGGACCGAGATCCTTCAACCAGACACCGTCGAGTGGTGTGATGGTTCGGACTCCGAGTACGACAAGCTGTGTCAGCGCCTGGTTGAAACCGGAACCTTCATCTGTCTCGACCCAACGAAGAGGCCAAACAGTTTCCTCGCGCGTTCGGACCCGGGCGACGTTGCCCGAGTCGAGGATCGCACCTTCATCTGCTCGCAACACGCCGAAGACGCCGGCCCGACGAACAACTGGCGCGATCCCGCGGAGATGCGGACCGAGATGCTCGATGTCTACCGAGGCGCCATGCGGGGCCGCACGATGTATGTGGTGCCGTTCTCGCTGGGTCCCCTCGGGTCACCTTTTGCCCACATCGGTGTCGAGCTCACCGACTCCGCATATGTCGCAGCTTCGATGCGCATCATGACGCGCATGGGCCGCGACGCGCTCGATGTCCTTGGAGACGATGGCGCCTTTGTTCCGTGCGTTCATTCGGTTGGTGCGCCGTTGACCAACGGTCAGGTCGACGTGGCATGGCCGTGCGATCCGAACCGCAAGTACATCGTGCAGTTCCCCGAGACCCGGGAGATCTGGTCCTACGGGTCCGGCTATGGCGGCAACGCATTGTTGGGTAAGAAGTGCTTCGCGTTGCGGATCGCGTCGACGATGGCGCGCGACGACGGGTGGCTGGCCGAGCACATGCTGATCGTGAAGCTCACGAACCCCGATGGTGAGTACCGCTTCATCGCCGGGGCATTCCCGTCGGGCTGCGGAAAGACGAACCTCGCGATGCTGGTCCCCACATTGCCGGGATGGGCCGCCGAGACCATTGGCGACGACATCTGCTGGATGAAATTCGGCGACGACGGCCGTCTCTACGCAATCAACCCCGAATACGGAATGTTCGGCGTCGCTCCGGGCACGGGCATGGACACCAACCCGAACGCAGTGCGCGCCCTTTCACGAAACACCGTGTTCACCAACGTGGCTCTCACCGACGACGGCGATGTCTGGTGGGAAGGACTCACCGACGCTCCGCCAGCGCACGCAATCGATTGGCGAGGCAACGACTGGACGCCCGCGAGCACTTCGCCCGCCGCGCATCCCAATAGCCGGTTCACCGCTCCGCTCTCACAGGTGCCGTCGATCGCTCCCGACTGGGAAGACCCTGGCGGTGTACCGATTTCCGCGATCATCTTCGGTGGTCGGCGTTCTCGCGTGGTGCCGCTCGTTACCGAAGCGTTCGATTGGCACCACGGTGTGTTCCTGGGCTCTGTGATGGCGTCGGAAACCACCGCTGCCGCAACTGGCGCAATCGGCAGACTTCGCCGGGATCCCTTCGCCATGCTCCCATTCTGTGGCTACCACATGGGCGACTACTTCGATCTCTGGCTCACGATAGGAGAGTCCTCCGCGCCGGAGAACCTCCCGAAGATCTTCTACGTCAACTGGTTCCGAAAGAACGCCGACGGCATGTACTTGTGGCCCGGCTATGGCGACAACAGCCGCGTTCTCGCGTGGATCTTCGAGCGTTGCGCAGGCCGCGCGGAGGCGGTTGACACCGCCATTGGGCGACTCCCGCTACCCGGAGCGATCGACACACGTGGCCTTGGCCTCAGCGACAGCCAGCTCGCGCACCTCTTCACCGTCGACGCCGACATGTGGCGTGTAGAGGCTGACTTGATCGAGACCCACTACGCGACCTTTGGCGACCGCCTCCCTGTCGAACTGCGCGAACAACTCGACGCGCTGGAAAAGCGTTTGGCCGGATGATTGCCACTCGCCGCGGCCGATCCTGCGACACAACGTTCAATGCCTCGATGCACCCTGTGTCGAGGAAGGAGACAAAAGGACTTTCGGACGGACTCGACAAGTCGCTGCCGGGCCAGCTCGCCATCGGAGCCATGCTTGGTTGGCTCATCGCCTTCGTCGTCATCTCGAGCATCATCTACATCAGCGAGCGGTCCGCTGGGTGGCCCTTGGTGCTAGGCGCCGGCGCTTTCGCAGCAACGTTTGCCGGGCCGTACTTCGGCGGCGGCGTCGCCTTCGCGAAGCACCTATCTCGGTTGGAAGCCGCGGAACGCTAAACGTCGCCACGGAGATGACCACTCGACGCGATCGCTCGAACGAAGCACGAGCCCAGCCATCAGATGACGTCGATCGCGAGGTCGGCGCCACAGCGCTTCTCGTCCACGCGCCTTGCGGTGATGCCGAGGTGGCGATCTCGACGCCCGTCATCGTCGCTCGCACGGAGCGATTGTCATCAAGTGATCATGGCCAGTCGGGGGTTGGTGTTCGCTTCGCGGCGGTATTCGCTTTGCGCCATTAGTTCGGACTGCTCACTGCGGTCCCTGGGTGCCGCGGCACCGCATGCGTCGACGAGGCCGGATAGCTATTGTTGGCAGCGGTGTTCGAACGTTTCACGGATCGCGCCCGTCGGGTGGTGGTGCTCGCGCAAGAAGAAGCGCGATTGCTGGGCCACAACTACATCGGGACTGAGCATCTGCTGCTGGGGCTGTTGAGCGAGCGTGACGGTGTAGGGGCAAAGGCGCTTTCCGCGCTCGGCGTCGAATTGCAGGACGTGCGAGGCGAAGTCAAAGAGATCATCGGCGATGGCGGCGGGACGCCGGTTGGCCATATTCCGTTTACGCCGCGAGCGAAGACTGTGCTCGAGCTTTCGTTGCGTGAGGCGCTGCAACTCGGTCACAACTACATCGGAACCGAGCACGTTTTGTTGGGTTTGATTCGCGAGGGCGAAGGTATCGCGGCACACGTGCTCATCGGGCGAGGCCTAGAGCTTCACCACGTGAGGCAAAACGTGATCATGTTGCTCACGGGCACCAGCGTTGCCGGGGCCCGGTCAGAACCGGCGCCGCGTGAGAGGGGCTGGGTGTCCGAGCCGGCGCTTCAACCTCGAGTCGATCTGAACACGTGTTGTTTCTGTGGGCGGAGGCTGCTCGACGCGGGCCCGATTGTCACCGGCTATCGCGGCGCTATCTGCGCCAGCTGTACCCGTCGAGCATCGCGAGTGACCGGCGCGGCGAAGAAGGTGGGCGGTCGCGGGTCGTTTCCGATCTCGCCGCTCATGATTGGCCGCGAGCCGCGTGATGGTGCCACCGACGCGGTCATCGCAACGGTTCACGGCGCGTTCGCGCCTCACGTTGCTGTGGCCGATCGGCAGCAGGCAATCGAAGCGGGCGGCGATCCTTTGCCGCTGGACTACCTTCCGCGGTTCGATTTCGCGATCACTCGCATCAAGCATGAAAAAGCTTCGACGAGCGTTGAGCTCGTGCCGCGCTGGCCGTCGAGCGATGGCCCGATGGTCACCGTCGAGGTGATCTACGAGGACGGGAGCTATGTCGTCTCCCGCGATGCGTTCCTCAACGCCATACGCTCGGCACCGATATTCCGTGCTCCAGCCCCACGGACGTCGTACACCGCAAATTTCAGCTCCGACTAACACGCCAGATTGAGCGACAGGTACCTGCGTACTTCCGCTGTCATTCGCGGGTTCGCCGCGCGCGTCTTTGCTAACGGTTTGCTAACGGACGCCGCCAGAACGGGCGATACTCGCCAACCTCGGCTCGCGCGAGTTCGCGCGTTGTCGCAGATCAGCCAGCACGAACGCGACGCGCACCCAACTCACCGGACCGTCTGAGAGCGTTCTTTGGATCAGAGGTCGCAGGTTCGAAACCTGCCCCGCCAGCTAAAAGACCCTGCTCACAGCGGTACGGGTTAGATGGCCCACTGTGATAACCCGGGGAGTTTGGAGCGACCCTGGGGTCTACGTCAAAAAACGGCACCGTCCACGTTCTCGCTCGCGGCACGAGCGCGCCAACCGACATTTTTGGGAGAACGTCGGCGTGGCTAATCAGTGGACACTAGCGGCGCGTGCTCGCGAAGTCGGCGCGCCGGTGATCGCGCGGGCCGGCTGCCGCGCCGTCGCGCATCAGGAGAGGGCTTCCCACCCCAGTTGTTTCGGCACGTCGACCTTGTCGTGTTGGTGCGGGATGTAGAACTTGAACGGGCTGTGCGACGAACGGAAACACGCGTAGTCGTCGAGCCGCACCGAGACACTGTGATCGATCGATGCCAACAGCTGAATGATGGGCCGGTACTTCTCGATCGTCTGACGTCCGCCGCGCAGTACCAACTCTTCGGAGCCAATCGCATCGAGTTTGAGGTAGTCGAGGCGGTCGAGACCTTCCCACGCGAAGAGGTCGTCGATCGAGACCGTGAGCACCGAGAACGACGCGGCGACATCGTCGAGTCGGTTCAAGCTGAAGTCGATCGGCTCGTTCCAGTTCATCCAGAACACAGCCGCCGCGGTGTGCTCGCCCACGCAGAGGTTGCGCAGCCGGACGTTGGAGAACCCGTTCGCGTGCACGCTTCGTT
>DATLFA010000014.1:0-33026 GCA_035525225.1 Acidimicrobiales bacterium | reverse complement strand
ATCACCTCATCGACCACCCCCGGCGGGAACACCTTCGCCAACAACCCGACCGACACCACATCGGCCAACCGGCGATCCGACACAGGCTTCTTCCAACCAGAACGAGGCACACCACCAAACTACACTCATGTAACCTTAATTGAACGGTATTGCCTTTAGCGGCGAACTCGTCGCGGTGTTCGACGTGTTGTGGTTCGACGGTATCGACTGCACACAATTGCCGTACCGGGATCGTCGCCGCGTGCTCGAGATGCTCGAGTCGTCGGGCCCGGCGTGGTGCACGGCGCCGCGCTTTCCGTACGACGATGCCGAAGACCTACTCGAACAGATGAAGGTAAGCCCTCACTGCTCGTCGGTGGGGGCCGCTCCGGCGCTGGGGCCTTGCTGGCGGGCGGCGTGCGCTGCGATCTCGGCGGAGATGTCGTGCACCTTGCGGTTCTCGTGTTGCGACTGCCTCACTAACAGGGCGAACGCTTCGTCTGCGGGGCATCTCAGCGTCGCCATGAGAATCCCTTTGGCCTGACCGATCACGTCCCTGGTCGCCATCGCCTGCTTCAGAGTCTCAACCTCGGCGGCTGCTTCCCGCAGCTTGGCGGCGTCGACATCGATGACGTCGGCCAACGCGAGCATCTCCGCGGCGTGGAGGTCTCTCATGGCCGCCAGCGCGGCGACATGGTTCAGATCTGACTGCCGCGAAGCGGCGAAAAGGCGTTCGATCACTTCGCGCAGGCTTTGCGATTCCTCCAACATGACAGGATTCTTCCACGTTTACGCAAATCGCAGCCGGGTAGGAAACTGACCAGCGCATCGCCTCGGCGCTGCGACCGTCGATGCGTGAGACGCCCGTGGTTGAGAACACAGCATGGGAGCCGACCTCCCTCCGGGGGACGTAGTCGGCCCTTGTTTCGGCAAGGGCTGCTACGCGCGACCGCTCGACGTGATGACACCACGTAGCGAGGCGACACGCTGCGCGCTGCTGCCACCGTTGGCGGGTCATCAACTCCTCGAGGGACGGCCGATCGGACAGCTCTTGACCTCGGGCGAACGCGAGCATTTCGTCGGCGGAGCACTCGCCTAGGACGTCACCAGTAGTGGCGGCGTCCTCCAACTGCTCGGCCGGTCGAGCCCAGGAGCATGAGCACGAGACCGACGATGAGCACGATGACACCGAGCGTCCACAAAATGGGGACGGCGAGCAAGAGACCGAGCAACAGAAGAACAAGTCCGACAACAATCATGCTGCGGCTTTTCCCTGTTACGGGATCATCTAAACCGCTTGAGTATCGACGTCTGAACTTCTCGTCGCCTGATGGATTCGGCCCGACCGCCCGATTGCCGTGCGAATCCACCCCACTGATGACAAACTGCCGGGGGATGAGACCCATGCGACCAAGACTGCCCGTGCGCCGGCGGCGTGAGAGAGGCCGGCGGTCGGCCAGGATCGTGCTTGCGTTCGCGATCGGGTTGCTGTTCGTCGCGTTGTTCTCTGCCCGCGGTGTGGCCGGTGTGTACACGGATTACCTGTGGTTCGACTCGCTCGGCTTCTCGAGCGTGATGACCGGCATCCTCGGCACCAAGATCACCCTGGCGCTCGGCTTCGCCGCGCTGTTCGCCGCGATGCTCGGGATCAACCTCGTGCTCGCTCGCCGCCTCGCTCCCGAGTCGCGGCCCGCGGGTCCCGAAGAGGAAGCGCTCGCCGGCGTGCACGCGGTGATGGACCGCAGGCCCGTCGCGGTCTGGGCCGCGATCGCGGTGGTTTCAAGTCTCTTGGTCGGCGCGGTGGCGGCGGGTCACTGGAACGACTGGCTCCTGTTCCGCAATCACGTGCCGTTCGGGGTGGACGATCCGTTGTTCGATCGTGACGTCGGCTTCTACGTTTTCCGCCTGCCGTTTCTCACTTTTGTCGTCGACTGGCTGTTCGGGGCCTTGCTGGTCTTGACGATCCTGGTGGCGTTGGCCCACTACGTGAACGGCGGTCTGCGCGCCTCGGCACCGACGCTGCATGTCACGAGGGGTGTCAAGGCGCATTTGTCGTCACTGTTGGGTGTCATGGCCCTCGTGCGCGCAATCGGGTATTACTTCGACCGCTTCGAGTTGGTCTCGTCGAATCGGGGTGTAGTCCGCGGCGCGGGCTACACCGACGTCAACGTCAAGTTGCCGGCGACCAACTTGCTCATCATCGTGGCGATCGTCGCGGCCGCACTCTTCTTCTACAACATCCGCCTCCGGGGCTTCACGCTCCCGGTGATCGCCGTTGGGCTATGGGCGTTGGTGGCCGTAATCGCGGGGGCGATATTCCCGGCGTTCATCCAGCGATTCCGGGTCGAGCCGGCGGAGTCGGTGAGAGAGGCCCGCTACATCGAGCGCAACATCGCTGCCACCCGCGCCGCGATGGGTCTCGACGAGGTCGAGGTTCGCCCGTTCGCGTACGACGAGGAGCTCAACGCCCAGGATCTGGAAAACAACGCAGAGACGATCCGTAACGTCCGGCTCTGGGACCCCGAGGTCCTGCGCGGCACCTACCAGCGCTTGCAAGAGGTCCGCACGTTCTATCGATTCACCGATGTCGACGTCGACCGCTACACGATCGACGACGAGCTGACACAGATCGTGTTGTCAGCCCGCGAGCTGAACCCCGACAGCCTGCCGTCGGACACGTGGGAGAACCGTCATCTCGCGTTCACGCACGGTTATGGAGCCGTCCTTTCGCCCGCCAACGCGGTGACGTCCGACGGCCAACCCGACTTTCTCGTGAGAGACATCCCGCCCCGCGGCGACGTGGCGATCGACCAGCCCCGCCTCTACCACGGGGAGGGAATCGGCGGCTTCGCGATCGTCAACAGCGGTCGCGACGAGATCGACTATTTGCGCGAGGACGGCACCCCGATCGCCAACCGCTACGACGGTGAAGGCGGAGTGGGGATCGGCTCGTTGCCGCGGCGCCTCGCGTTTGCGCTGAGGTTCGGCGATGTCAACCCCGTGATCTCGGGGTTCATGACGGGCGAGTCGCGGATCTTGTACATCCGCGACGTTCGCGAGCGCGCGCGTACGATCGCCCCGTTCCTCCACTACGACAGCGACCCGTACCCTGTCGTGCTCGACGGTCGCATCATCTGGATCATCGACGCCTATACAACCACCGACCGCTACCCCTACGCGCAGGAGGCCGACACCGACCGTCTCCGCCCGGGCAGCGACCTCGGCCACGACTTCAACTATGTGCGCAACTCGGTGAAGGTGGCCATCGACGCCTACGACGGCGACGCCACCTTCTACCTGGTCGACCCCAGTGACCCCATCGCTGCCGCATATGCAAAGGCGTTCCCCAAGTTGTTCACGCCCGCCGCAGAGGTCCCCGACGCGCTCCGGGCGCACTTCCGCTATCCCGAAGACCTGTTCCGGGTGCAGACCAACATGTGGGGCAGGTACCACATCGGCGACGCCGGCGAGTTCTACTCTCAGTCCGATCGCTGGAACATCGCGCAGGACCCGGGCACATCCGGGCCGCTCGTGACCCTCGCGCCGGACCCCGACGCGGAGGATCCAGGCCCGCCGCGCGAAGGGCGAATGGATCCCTACTACCTCCTCACACGGCTGCCCGGCAGTCCGCGTACCGAATTCCTCATCCTGCAGCCCCTGGTTCCCTTCTCCGAAGACGACACCCGCCGAGAGTTGTCCGCGTTCATGGTCGCGAAGTCCGACCCGGAGTCCTACGGCAAACTCGAAGTGTTCGTGATGCCGCGCGACCGTCAAGTCGACGGCCCCGCAATCGTGAATGCGCGCATCAACCAAGAGCCCGAGGTGTCTCAGCTCATCACTCTGCTCAGCAGGGCCGGGTCCGAGGTTGTGCTCGGCAATCTGGTCATCATTCCGCTCGAACAATCACTCATCTACATCCGCCCCCTGTATGTGCAGGCAACGGGGGCCAACGCGGTGCCTGAACTGAAGAAGGTCGTCGTCGCGTTCGGCAGTCGTATCGCGATCGGCGACACCCTCCGTGAAGCGCTCACCACGGTGTTCGGTGCGGCTCCGGAGACGCTCGAAGAGGGCCCGGACCCTGACACTGGCCCGGGGACGCCGTCGGGTTCGGGCGGATTGTCCGAGGAGGCCCGCCGGCTATTCGACGATGCCGCTCGAGCCTTCGCAGAGGCAGACGCCGCCCTTCGTGCCGGTGACCCCGTCGAATACGCCCGCAAGACCAAAGAAGGACGTGACGCGTTCGAGGCGGCTCGGCAGGCCGTCGCGTCGAGCACGACCACGGTTCCGGGCTGAGCAGCACACTCCGCGACGTCGCCTACCGTCTGTTCTCGCGCTCTCGACGTATCGTCGGCTTCTTGCCTTTGATCCTCGTGGCGCGCAGCGCGGTGATCACGTCGTCGACTGCACGCTCAGGGATCTCCCCGAGGGAGAAGCGGTCTGCGATCTCGATCGCTCCGATGTCCCGGCCGCTGAGTGCCGATTCCCCGGCAATTGCGCCGACGAGGTCCTGGGGGCGCATGCCCGCGATGCGCCCGGCGCCGATGAACACGCGAGTCATTTGCCCGGCCGGCGAGCGGCGGCCTCGTGTGCCGCGTGCGTCGTCTTCCTGACGCCGACGGCCTGCGCCCGACGGAGCCTTCACCTCCGGTATCTCGTCGTCGTCATCTCCGCCGGTCGCCTCGTGCGCGAGCTTGACGGCCGCCAGGGCGACGTTCATCACGTCGAACTCGTCGGCAAGCGACTCGACGATCACGCGGAAATGCTCCATGTCGTCGGTGAGCAAAATCTCGCGAAGGGCCGCGCGTGTGAGCTCCAGCCGGCGTGTACGGAGGTCGGCGAACGTCGGCAGCTTCTCGACGATGATCTTCTGTTTTGTCACCCGCTCGATCGTCGTGAGCATCCGGTGCTCACGCGGCTCGACCAGTGAGATGGCGACTCCCTCGCGGCCGGCTCTTCCCACACGGCCGATTCGGTGCACGTATGCATCGGGCGCCGAATGAATGTCGTAGTTGATGACGTGCGTGAGATGATCGATGTCCAAACCGCGAGCAGCGACGTCCGTCGCCACGAGAAGCTCGGTGGTGCCCTGACGCAGCCGAGCCATCACTCGATCGCGTTGCGTTTGGTCCAACCCGCCGTGCAACGCCTCGGCTCGGTACCCGCGGCCATTGAGGGTTTGCGTGAGCTGGTCGACCTCGTCGCGGGTACGGCAGAAGACGATCGTTGCCGCCGGTGACTCGACGTCGAGCACGCGTCCGAGCGCCGCTGATTTGTGCGACCGCGCCACGACATACGCGCTTTGGCGGATGAGCGCCTCGGGAGCAGCTGCTGATGCGCGGCCGCCCAGCTGGATCCGGACCGGATCGCGCAGGTACCGACGGACCAGCGCGTCGATCCGCGGCGGCGCAGTCGCGGAGAACAGGACGGTCTGGCGATTGGCGGGGGTCGACTCGAGAATCGCTTCGATGTCGTCGGCGAAGCCCATGTCCAGCATCTCGTCGGCCTCGTCGAGCACAACGGTCGCGACGCTCGCAAGCTGCAGTGTGCCACGCGCGAGATGGTCGAGCGCCCGCCCCGGGGTGGACACGACGATGTCGACACCGCGTTCCAGTGCCCGCAGCTGTCTACCGATCGGCTGTCCTCCGTAGATCGGCAACATGCGAACGCCCATACGAATGCCGTATCGATGGATCGCCTCTGACACTTGAACCGCAAGCTCGCGCGTCGGAACGAGTACCAGCGCTTGGACGCCGCGATCCTCACCGTCGCGACGAACGCGTTGCAGCAGGGGAAGTGCGAACGCGGCGGTCTTTCCCGTCCCGGTGGCAGCCTGCCCGAGCAGGTCTCGTCCGTCGAGCAGAACCGGTACTGCTTCGCGCTGAATGGGCGTCGGTTCCTCGTAGCCCAACTCCGAGAGGGACTGCAAGAGCTCGGTCCGCAGCGCAAGGTCGCCGAAGCCGGCGGACACCTTCGTGGCGTCCGGAGATCCGGGCGTCATGATCAAAATTCCTCATCCCAAGATATAAGGCGTCAATCCTAGGACACGCGTTGCCGCGATCATCGGGGCGGCCAGATCTGAGCGTATTCAGCGATGGCGAGAACGCGCGCTCAGCCTCTGTTGCTATCGCATGTGTGAATATACTGGCCGCAACGATTTCGTCGTGTGGAGGATGCGATGCGAGAGCGACGCGGCTGCCAACGTGCGCCGCGCACTCGCTGATGAGAGGGGCGAGGCGATGAGTGGTCGCCGGCTTCCTATTCGCCTTGTCGGCGACGGTTTGACGGTCCCTTGTGTCGACGGCACGCAACGGCCCTATCTCTGTCTGGACGCGGCCGCGTCGACCCCCGCATTTCCCGCCGTCGCCGATCGGGTTAGCGCCTTCTTGCCGTGGTATTCGAGCGTGCATCGTGGAGCCGGTTGGAAGTCGCAGTTGGCGACCGCCGAATACGAAGACGCCCGCGCCGCGGCGCTCGCATTTGCAGGGCGAACAGATGATCACGATGTCGCCATCATCTGTCGCAACACAACCGAAGCCATCAACCACTTGGCCTACCGATTGCGGCTCGAGCCGCGGGATGTGGTCGTCACCACGGTCGTCGAACATCACGCCAACCTGCTGCCCTGGGCTCGGCTGGCGACGCTGCGCTACATCGAGTGCGGTCACGATGGCACGTTCGGCACCGACGACGTCATCGCGGCGCTCGACCTCGAACCGCGCCCAAGACTTCTCGCGTTGACCGGCGCGTCCAATGTCTCGGGATGGATGCCGCGTCTCGATCCGATCATCGAGGCTGCCCACCATCGGGACGTGCCCGTTCTTGTCGATGCCGCGCAACTCGCACCGCATCGACCGCTTCCCCGCAACGCCGATTTCCTCGCGTGGAGCGGCCACAAGATGTACGCACCCTTCGGAGCGGGTGTGCTCGTTGGCCCCCGCCAGGTTTTTGCTACGGGCGACCCCTTTCTCGCGGGCGGTGGCGCGGTCGATCTCGTCGACCTCGACGAGGTCATATGGACGGACCCGCCCGAGCGCGAGGAAGCGGGCTCTCCCAACCTTCTCGGTGCGGTCGCGCTTCACGCTGCGATCACAGAGTTCGAGACGATCGGTTGGGACCCACTCGTGGCGCATGACGAGGCCATCGCAGTGCGTCTGCGCAGGGGTCTATCGACGATCGACGGCGTCCGCGTCTTGGGCGTGGTTCCTACTGATTCGCTGCCCGTTGTCGCGTTTGTCGTCGATCGCGTGCCGTATGGGCTCGTGTCGGCGCGCCTCAGCGCGGAGCACGGTATCGGTGTTCGCCATGGCTGTTTCTGCGCCCACCCCTACCTCCTGCGGCTGCTCGATCTCCGTCCTGCCGAGGTCGCCGAATACCGCGCTGCCGTGGTTCGCGGCGACCGCCGCCAGATCCCCGGTGCCGTTCGCGCCAGCGCCGGCATATCGACTACCGACGAAGACGTCGACCGCTTCCTCGACGCGCTGAGGGGCATCGCTGCGGGCGACCCACCGCCAGTGCCATACGAACAGGACCCGCACACCGGTGACTACTGGCCGCAGACGAGCAACCCGGCGTGGTCGAGCCCAGGCCGACATCTGGGCGCTTCGTGCGCCCGGGGATAGCGAGCCATCACATGCCCGGCAACACCGAGCACCATTCGCACGAAGACGTACTGGCCCAGTTGGTGGATGTCGCAGGCAAGCGCGTGGTGGATGTCGGCTGCCGATCCGGCGGGCTCGTCCGCTGGCTGCGCGGCCAAGGCGCCGATGTCGTGGGGGTCGAGTGTGGGGAGGTGATGCTGGGCATGGCACGCGCATCTGATCCCGACCATCTCGAGGCGTACCTCGAGGGCGTGGGCCAAGCCCTCCCGCTCGGTGACGCAGAGTTCGACGTCGTCGTCTACTCGTACTCGCTGCATCACGTCCCCGCGACCCACATGGTCGACGCGTTGCGCGAGGCGAGCCGCGTGCTATGCCCGCGCGGCACGTTGTATGTCGTCGAACCGATCGCCGCGGGTCCTGGCCATGAAGTGGTCAGGCTCATCGACGACGAGACAGAGGCCCGTGCGCTTGCGCAAGCGGCACTCGAGCACGCGGCAGACGTCGGCCTCGAACTGGTGACCGAGCACCGCTACAACAGCCGCATGGTGTTGGCCGGAGCCGACGCGTTGATCGAGCGCGTCGTCGGAGTGGATCCGCGCCGAGCACGACGCATGGACCAACACCGCGCCCAATTCGTCGAACTCTTCGAAACGCTTGCCACCCCGGTCGACGGCGGCTACGCGTTGGAACAAGAAAACCGGGTCAAGATCTTCCGCAAATCGTGACCTATGGCCACCGGGCGGGGGGACTTCGCATGACAGATGAAGAGCTCGTAAAGCGCCTGAGGCAATTCTTCGGCGATCACACGATGACAGAACTCGAATTGATCGATGTCGTGCGCGCGGCGACCGGCACTGATCCGGTGACCGCCCGCGAACGGGTCCAATCCTTCGTTGGCACGGCGCTCGTCTGCGACCCACCTCAGGCGGTTCTGCCCGGAGACGGCGGGACAGAACGGCCGGTGAGAGCGCAGGACAGTTACCGGTTCGCCCGGTAGTGGTCGCCAGCCGCGGCTATCAACGCACGGTCTTTCAACGCACGGTCTTCGTGTCTACGTGAAGATCACGAAGACGCGGGCGCGTCCACCACCCATGATGCCAGCAATGTCGTCGCGGGCACCGCAGCGACCAATCCGATGCTACCCACCAGTGTGCGCACGATCTCGACGGCGACGACCTCCGAATTGGCCACAGTGCCGAGGGACTGATCCGACAGCACGAACAGCAACATCAGTGGCAGGCTCGCGCCGGCGTAGGCCAGCAAGAGTGTGTTCACGGTGGCGCCGACATGGTCTCGACCGATGCGCAGCGCGGAGCGGTAGAGATCGCGGCGAGTCAGTGCTGGGTTGGCCCGGCGTAGTTCCCACACAGCCGACGCCTGGGTGACGGTCATGTCGTCGAGCGCGCCGAGCGCGCCGATGACCACGCCGCCGAGTAGAAGCCCTCGCACGTCGACGACATCGGTGACGATGCGCAGATACGACGCCTCTTCGCTCAGCCCGGTGAACTTCGACGCGGCGATGAACGCCCATCCCAGAATGGCGATGAGCGCGAGCGTGGCCAAGGTGCCGAGCAGTGCGACGGTGGTCATCGTGTTGAATCCCGTCGACATGTACAACGCGATGAACGCGACCGCAGATGACCCGACGATCGCCACGAGCAACGGGCTGTGCCCATCGAGGACCGACGGCACGATGAACTGCAGCAACACCGCGACTGACGCGCCGAGCGCGATCAAGGCGGTCACGCCACGCCAGCGCCCGAGCGCGATCACGACTGCCGCGAAGAGCGCGCCGAGTATGAACAGCGTGTTCCTGCGGTCGCGGTCGGTGTAAAAATACACATCGTTGGCGGGCTCGTAGCCGAGGATGATCGCATCGCCCTTCTCGAGCTTCGGCGCGAAAGGATCCTCGGCGGGTATCTGCCCCGATTCGCCGAGATCGATGATCGAGCCCTTGTCCGGCCCCTGCTTCATCAACACCTTGACCCCGAGGCACGTACGTGGGTTGTCAGTCGTCGCGTACGAACACAGCTCACGCGTGGCCTCGGTGACCGTGCCCTTGAAGCGCTCGCTCTGAATCCCGGACTCCGCGGCGCTGCCGTGGATGTCGCCCGTGGGACGCAGCAACGCCATGCCGACGATCGTCGCGATGCCACACACGATGGCAGCGACGAACAACGCTCGCTCGCGTGACTCCGCGACCGCGAGATCCCCGTGGCCGTGGCCATGGCCATGACTGTGACTGTGACCGGTTCCCATGGGCCAGCATCGTTGCACCCACGCGGCGTGCACTGTGCGACACCCCTCGAACCTCGGCCCTTTGCCCCGTTCAAGTGGCCGTCGAAGCAATCAACAGATCAGACTGTCGACGTGAAGCCGAACTTCGAGGTGACCAGCGAAGCCTCCGATCTCGGTACCCATGCCATGCGTCTTGTCGCCAAGGGAGAGTTGGACATGGACGTCGGGCCCGTCATCGTCGACCGGGTGTCGACGCTGGCCGACGCGGGCGTCAAGTTGATCATCCTCGACCTCGGTGGAGTTTCATTCCTCGATTCCTCTGGGCTGCGGTCGATCATCCAGGCGGGAAATCTCCTGTCCGGCAGAGACGGTCAGCTGTTGATCGAGGGAGCGAGCGGCGCCACGCAACGTGTGCTCGAGATTACCGGCATGCTCGAGCGGTATCGGGCGGGGGACATCACTCACGATCCAGGTGACGCGCTGGGTGGGTGACGCGGAGGAGCCCTGCCACGAGGACCGACCTTCGCCGACAGGGCTCCTACCGTTCTTGTAGCTTCGCCGCCGTTTGAGTACCCACGATTCGGCGGACGAAACACGAACGCGCTGTTGTGTGAAAGTTCATGACTCGCGAAGTCAGACGGGCTGGCGCCTTCGTCGATGACGCGTCAACTGCGGCTGGCTCGCCGTCATCCTCGATCTTCACATCCACGTAGACACCGGCCAGCACACCGGCGAGCGCGATGGCTTCAGCCTGGGTGAGCTCACCGTGATGGCTGTGGAATCACGATTTTTCGCAAGACCGGCGACGGGTGGATGCGACTGCACCGTCACGCGGACCCGCTCATCACCCCGCGCTCGCTCGCCGCCACCGTCGCATTGGTCAACGGAGTCTGAGCACCACCGCCCGCGAAACGCGACGCCGCGAGCGCGTTGTTCGCGCTCGCGGCGTCGCCGTCAGGAACAGACGATTACGGCTGCATCCAGGCCTTGTCGAAGTACAGGTACTGCCGGTGACTCCCGGTGACTCCCTGGACCTTGGGCGAGAAGGCCTTGAGCGTCTCGACGGCGGAGTAGTTGATCCACGGCACCTGCGCGTTGAACTCCTCGGCGATGATCTTGTAGGCCGCCCTCTTCGCGTTGTCGTCCTTCGCGGCCCGC
This sequence comes from Acidimicrobiales bacterium, assembly GCA_035525225.1. Taxonomy (GTDB): domain Bacteria; phylum Actinomycetota; class Acidimicrobiia; order Acidimicrobiales; family WLNW01; genus DATLFA01. The sequence continues at coordinate 22,053 of DATLFA010000014.1, read as the reverse complement.
AGGTCCTTCAGTGCCTGGTCGACCGCAGTGCTCTTGAAGCCGACGCGGTTGCTCGCGGCGGTTGACCCGAGCGCCTGGGCCAATGACCACAGCGCGCTGTCGTCCGGGCCGATCGCGGTGCCCCAACGGGCGAGGTCGAAGTCTTTCGAGCCGACCACGATGGCTTGCTCGGCCGTCGAATCCTTCGACGTGTCTACGACCGGGTTGATACCGGCGGCCCTCAGCATTCCGTCGAGGGCGACGGCGGCATTCGCATCGACGGCCGAGTTCGTGAAGAGCACCCGGACGGTGCCGTTCCAGCCTTCGGCTTTCGCTTGGGTGACGAGCGTCTTCGCTCTTTCGAGGTCGTACGCCGGGCCCGCAACGCCCGGATCCCACGGGAAGCTCTTCTGGAACAACTCGGTGCCCGTGAGGCCCTTGCCTTGGTACACGCGCTCGTTCCAGGCCTTGGGGTCGAATGCGGCGACAATCGCTTGACGCAACTTGAGATTGGTCGTCGCGGGCGTCGTTGGCGTTGCCCCATCGGGCTTGCCGACGCACAGCGGTGCCGGCGCGCCGCCCACACAGTTCACCGACACGCCCATGTTGATCAGCATGGTCTCGCCGGCCTGGTCGATACCCGGGATGCCCGTCGCGTTGTCGGCCTTGGCCTGCGCGACTGCGCTGGCAACGCGAAGATACGCACCTTGCACGGTGCCGGTCTTGAGGGCGTCGTAGGTCCTGTCGCCACCGAGATCACCGAGAGCCACGAACTTGATGCCGTCGAGATAGACGGGACCATTGAAGTACCCGGGATTCTTTACCATCTCGATGGACTCGCCGACCTTGAATGCGGAGATCATGTACGGGCCCGCACCCACCGGCTTCAAATTGAACTCGCAGGTATTCGGATTCTTGGTGGGGTCGCACTTCTTCAGCGCTGTCGGCGACGGAATGAAGCCGGGCTCGGAGGCCAACGCGTAGGGGAACGACGTCCACGGTTCGCTCAGCGTGACCTTCACGGTCAAGGCGTCGACGGCCACGATGTCGCTGACCAAGGTCATGTAGGCAGCCGATGACTGCGTGTTGCGCGGGCAAGCGATGTACTCCCCGCAACTGGTGAGGGGAAGGCTGTTGCCGACGCGATGGCGATTCAAGCCGAAACGAACCGCCTCGGCGTTGAAGTCGGTACCATCGGTGAACTTGATGCCCGGGCGGATCTTGAGGGTCCATTCCGTCGAAGTTGCGTTGGCGGTGAACGACTCGAGCATGTCCGGTGTGTAAATCTTCTTATCGACGTCGTAACGCGCCAGTGAGCCGTAGATCGTTGCCATCTGGATCGCGCCCGATGTACCGCTACCGAGAGCGACGTTCGGATCGAGGCCCGGTATGTTCGAGTAGGCGGCAAAGGTCAACGTGCCACCGGACCGAGGCTGCAAGGTCGTCGTCGCGGAAGCCCCGGCAGAAGTCGTGGTCGGGCCGGTTACGCCCCCGCTGTCGTCGTCGCTGTCACCGCACGCTGCGGCGACGACAGCCAACCCAGCTACCACGGCGACCACGCGGGTCCATCGAGAAGAGCCCTTTCGTGTGCTCAGCCCATCGTGCGCTCGCTTGTAAGACTTCATGAACCCCCCCCCGGGAGAGGCGAACCGCGCCGCCTCTGTACTGTCCGCGTATGACGGATGACCCCACTAGTTATATATGACGGGTGCCACACGGGTGGGGCGCACGTTGGGCGCCCCACCACTGCCACGGTTCAGGCTCAGGCAGAGACGCTGCGGTTCAGCGTCCGGACTCCTCAGCGATGGCGGCCCCGTTCCAGTCCACGGCGTCGAATTCACCACGCGCAGATCCTTGGAACAGGCAGAAGGGGTGCCCGTCAGGATCAAGCATGACGCAGACGTGGGCCTGGGGTTGAAAACCCGAGAGGGTTGCGCCAACTTCGACTGCCCAGGCCACCGCGGCCTCCAGATTCTCGACGGCGATGTCGAGGTGCACCATCGTCAACTGGCCGCTCGGCTCGCTCGGCCATGTGGGGGCGACGTAGTGGGCTTCATGGTGAAACGACAATCCCACCCCACCGCACGGGGGACGGATCCGCACCCAGCCTTCGCTATCGTCGACCCTTGTCCACCCGAGAAGCTGCTCATAGAAGCTTGCGAGCGCGTGAGCGTTCGGTGACGAGATCGTGGCTGCCGAGACACGTATCGGCGGTCGCGCCACCACCGCCCCCTTCGGGTCGTCCAGGACAAAACACTGCCATAAACCTCGTCAGTTCTTACGCTGACCTCTTTGCTGCACTTCGCATCTCGCAGCGTTGGACCTCACTATGTGGTGTCCAGCGCTGCAGTTTCCAGCGAAACGTGCGCAGCGGGCAACTCGGGAGTCAGATCAGCTCCGACAACCCCAGGTTGTTGATTCTTCGTCTCCTCAACAGTGGTCAACTTCGTCAACAGTGGGCGAAACGGAACGACGGCGACGCGCACGCGGCAGCAGCGCGCAAACGCGGCCGGGATGTGAGATGCACGCAGTAGTGTCCGCGTCGTGGTGCAGCACATCGAAGCGGGGGCTCTCGACGTCGCATTCGAAGAAGCCGGGCCGGCAACCGGCCGACCAGTGGTGCTGCTGCACGGGTTCCCGTACGACACGCACTGCTATGACGAGGTGGTGCCGTTGTTGGTCGCCGCCGGGCGGCGTGTGATCGTCCCGTACCTACGCGGTTACGGCCCTACGACGTTCCTTTCTGCAGGGACGCCTCGCTCGGGACAGCAGGCCGCGCTGGCGCACGATCTGCTCGCGCTCATCGAAGCACTCGATCTGGATCGTGCGGTCCTGGCTGGCTTCGACTGGGGTGGTCGCGCGGCGTGCATCGTGTCCGCCTTGTGGCCCGAACGGGTGCGTGGCCTCGTGACGTGTGGCGGTTACAACGTGCTCGACGTCGCGGGATCGTCGCGTCCGCAAGCGCCCGCGGTCGAGCACGCGCTGTGGTACCAGTACTACTTCCACACCGAGCGCGGTCGAGCGGGTCTCGAACAACATCGCCACGAGTTCTGCAAACTTCTGTGGGGCCTCTGGTCGCCGCAATGGCGCTTCGATGACGCAACCTACGCGCAGACCGCGGCGTCGTTCGACAATCCCGACTTCGTCGATGTCGTCATTCATTCGTACCGGCATCGCTTCGCCCTCGTGCCCGGTGATCCGGCGGTCGAGGAGACCGAGCAACAACTTTCGATGCGACCGCCGATCAGTGTGCCCACGATTGCACTTCACGGTGGCGACAACGGTGTCTCGCCCGTGGCCACACCGGAACGGCACCGGCACTTGTTCACGGGGGAGTTCGATCGTTTCGTGCTTCCCGGCGTGGGTCACAACGTGCCGCAAGAAGCTCCCCGCGAGTTTGCAGAGGCGATTCTCAGCCTCCGCTGACGGGGGCCGCCCCTCAGCGATACCTCGATGCGGCAGGGTACGGTTGGCGCATGATCCGACGCTTGATGTTGATATCGATCGAGAGCCCCACCGACGCCCACCTCGAGCGCATGCGCAGTCGCTTGGCCGACACGGCGGCGAATGTCGAAGGTGTGGTCGCGAGCGTCGTTCACGACGCCCTTCCGATCAACAACTCGCCGTGCACCTTCGTGTGGGAGACCGTCTTCGTCGATCAGGCCGCCATCGACGTCTACCGCGACCATCCGTACCACACCGACGTGCTCATCGAACTCTTCACTTCGGTGCAGTTCAACGTGACGACCGCCTTCATCGCCGAGCCCGGCGAGTAGAACAGGTTGCCGTCGTGGCGATGCACGAACTGAACGGAGCCGGCCTCTATCACGAAGTGACGGGGACAGGTCCTTGGCTCGTCTTCGCACACGGTGGCGAAGGCACGCGTCTGCACTGGTGGGCACAGGTCGCCGCGCTGCAGGATCGATTCCGTTGTGTCACCTATGACGCTCGCGGGTTCGGCCAGAGCACCTTCGGCGAAGCGCCGCAAACCGACAACCTCCATCGCGACGATCTGCTGGCGTTGATGGACCACCTCGAGATCGATCGTGCGCATCTCGTGGGTCAGTCGATGGGGGGCCTGGCCGTCTCCGGAGTCGCCATCGCCGCGCCGGAGCGCGTCGATCGCCTCGTCATGTCCGATACACCGTTCAACTTCGCGACTACCGCGCTCGCGGAGTGGTCGGTCATGATGATGGAAAAGATCACCAACGGCTTCGACGTGCTCGACCATCTGTTCGCGCCCGACTTCGATCGCCGTTGCCCCGACCTGTCGTATCTCTATCGTGCGCTCAGCCGCCTCAACCCGGTGCGCGACGGTCCGCGTGGGCTCGAGGCCTACGAGGCGTGGCGCGATCAACCGGTCGGCGATTACCGCGAGTTCGCCGTATCGACGCTCTTCATCGTCGGTACAGAGGACGGGCTCACGTTGCCCTGGCTGATGCGCGCCACCGCGGCGGCCGTGGGCGGCTCGACGTTGGTCGAGATCGAGGGCGCCGGCCATTCTCCGTACGCGGAACAGACGGCCGTGTACAACGGCGTGCTCGAGCGCTTCCTATCGCAGTCTTCGCCCGGGGCCGACAACTAGCAACGACCACGCCTGTACGAACAGCCCTGTGTGGTCGCCCGCCTGTAGCGCCGCGGGCAGGTGAGAGAGGCGGTCGGTCCTCTGGCATCTAGAGTCCGGGCCAACGTCTGTCGAGGGGGTCGGCGATCGCAATGAAGCAGCGGCACCGCTTCGCGGTCGCGGTCGTCCTGTTGATCACGTCGTCGCCATCGATTGCGGAGGCGCAGTCAGGTCCCGATGCTCCGCTGCAGAGGCTGATCGAATCCACTCAGCCGGCCGGGTATGTCGCGACTCCGCAGTCTCCGAATGTCGGTTTGCTCGGCGCCGATGCGCTCGCAGCGTTCAACCCCGACGGCGTCGTGTATACGCCGCAGGACTTCGTGGAGCACGAGATTGGCTTCTATGGATGGCATTGGACCAGCACTGCCGAACCCGCGGGCAGTCGTCGCGTCATCACTATCGTCGGGTTGTCGTCGAAATCGGGCGCGGAGCCGAGAGAACTCGTTGCGGTCTTCGCGAGCGACCGTCGAGAGGCCGGTAAGAAGGAAGCGGACCTGACCATCCCGGATTCGTCGGCATTCACCGGCATCACTGATGACGGCAAGCAGACGTCACTCGACGTGGCGTTCATTCGCAACGACCGCGCGATCATCGTCAGTGCATTCGGCGGCGACCCGAATCAGTTGAAGGCCGACGTCGCATCGTTGACCGAACAGCTCGCGCTCGGTGCCGAAAACTTGCCGAGCCGTGTCGAGCACAGTTCCCGCGGTGGGACGATCTTATTGGCCGCGGCATTGATCCTGGTTCTGGCCTTGGTTGCGGGTTTCGGCGCGTTCGTGCGCAAGTCGAGAGGGCGACCGAGAAGCGCCACGAGCGCCAACGTGAGCACGCCGCAGATCTCCTAGGATCCGTCCGATATTCACACATAGGAGGCATTGGTGTGGTTCTCGCGATTGGTGATCAAATTCCGGATATCGAGTTGAAAACGATGGGCGCCGAGGGTTCACCCGTGTCGGTGCGCACCAGTGACGTACTGGGCAAAGGCAAGGTCGTGTTGTTCGCTGTGCCCGGAGCATTCACTCCCGGCTGCTCTCGGGTGCACCTGCCGCGCTTCGTCACTCAGGCTGACGAGTTGAAAGCCAAAGGCGTCGACACCATCGCCTGCATTGCGGTCAACGACGCATGGGTCATGGACGCGTGGGGCAAGGCCCATGACGTCGGCGACAAGATCGTCATGCTCGCGGATGGCAGTGGCGACTTCACCCGCGCGATGGACCTCGTCATGGACGGCACCGGCTTCGGCCTCGGCTTTCGTTCGAGGCGCTACGCCGCAGTCATCGAAGACGGCGTGATCACGCGACTCAACGTCGAGGAGACGGGCGGCATCGATGTCAGCTCGTGCGAAACGGTCATGGCGGGTCTCTGACGTGTCCGCGAACGGCAAACGAGAGGTCCGCCGCTTCGGTACGGCGGCCGAAGAAAGCTATGGCTTCGCACAGGCAGTGCGGGTGGGCAAGACGATCTACATCTCGGGCCAGACCGCTTCGGCCGTCGACGGAGCCACCGGTCCCGCCGGAGATGTGTACGCGCAGATGCGCACCGCGTACCGGCGCATCGGTGACCTGCTGGCGATGTTCGGCGCGAACATGGCCAACGTCGTCGACGAGACCCTGTTCGTCACCGACATGGACGCAGCTATCCCCGCTGCGGTCGCCATCCGGCGCGAGGTCTACGGCGGCGTGTTCGATGTCGCGAGCACGCTCATCGGGGTGCAGCGCCTCGGGGGAGCGGACCTCCTCGTCGAGATCAAGTGTACGGCGCGGCTGTGATCCGCAGTGAGCTGAAGCAGCTGTTGGCGTTTCCCGCGGCGCACGCACAGGCCGGCTATCAGACACCCCCCGAAGGCGTGCGGTTTCTGTTCGAAGCGGGACTTCCCGATCCAGAGCTGTTTCCGATCGATGACCTCGTTCGCCTGAGTGAGAAGGTCCTACGCGAAGAGTCCGCCGAGGCACTGCAATACGGCGGGGCCCGCGATGACGGCATTGCTGCCGGTTACATCGGGTTACGCGACGTGCTCGCCGAGCGGACGCGGGTCGCGACGGACCGCGCCGTCGATCGTCAGGGAGTGATGGTGACGTGCGGCGCGGCGCAGGCTCTGGCCTTGATGTTCGAGGCGTTCGTCGACCCCGGCGATGCCGTCGCCATCGAAGCACCGACGTGGAACTCTGCGCTGGCCATGTGTGCTCGCCACGGCGCGGAGACGATCGCGTTACCGATCGACGACGACGGCGCCAACCTCGACGGGCTCGAGCAGCATCTAGAGCGGCTGGCGAGCGCGGGGCGACGCCTCAAGCTCGTGTACACGATCGCGACGTTCAACACGCCCACCGGCGTGTGCCTGTCGCTCGACCGTCGCCGGCACTTGATCGAATTGGCCCGGCGATGGGGATTCTTGATAATCGAGGACAACGTGTACGAGCCATTGCGTTACGACGGCGTGGCCATCCCCACCATGTTCTCGCTCGATGACACTGGTCTCGTCGTGAAGATCGACAGCTTCAGCAAGGTGGTCGCTCCGGGACTACGGCTCGGGTGGGTTACGGCCGAGCCCGACGTCATCCGCGCGCTCAGCAGCGTGCGGGGTGACCTCGGTGTCGGCCAATGGGTTGCCCGCACGATGACCCACTATCTGGCAGAAGGCCTTCTCGAGCCGCACGTCGTCGCGCTCAACGCGCGCTATCGGGCCAAGCGCGAAGTCGCCGAGCGGGCGTTGCACGAGCATTGTGATCCGTGGGTTCGATGGCGTACCCCGGAGGGTGGCTTCTTCTTGTGGGTCGGCATCGACGACGCCATCGATGCGGGCCACGTGATGCAACGCGCGCTGACCGAAGGGGTGCTGTGTCGCGCCGGCGAACGGTTCTTCGGCGACCGCGACAGTGGGCGCCAGTACCTGCGGTTGGCGTTCCCCTCGATGCCGTTCGACGACCTCGAGGAGGGGATCGCGATCCTGGGGACGGCCATTCACTCCAGTCGACACTGAGACTGAGAGAGAAACCCCACGACTGGTTGACAGGTTATCTATCGCACCGGTACGATATAGGCGTTCAGTACCCCCTAACTCAGGAGGTGATGCGCATGTTGATGCGCTTCGACCCGTTCCGTGACCTCGACCGCCTCACGCAACAGCTGGCCGGCCCTCGGCAGTGGATGCCGATGGACGCGTACCGCAAAGACGATCGCGTCTACGTGCACTTCGACCTGCCGGGTGTCGATCCCGACTCGATCGAGTTGACCGTCGAGCGCAACGCTCTCCACGTCTCGGCCGAGCGCAGCTGGTTCTACTCCGACGCGATCGACGTGCTGGCCAGCGAGCGCCCGCAGGGCAAGGTCTCTCGTCAACTGTTCCTCGGCGAGAACCTCGATCTCGATCGACTCGAGGCCAACTACGACAGGGGAGTGCTCACGCTCACGATCCCTGTCGCAGAGTCGGCCAAGCCCCGCAAGGTGCAGGTCGCATCCGGCGAGAGCAAGCGAGCAATCAGCGTCTGAAATCACACGAATCCGTACACACACGTGGGGACGACCGAAGCGTCGTCCCCACGTACGTTTTCCCGCGCTTCGCCCCGCAAGGTCGAGCGTGTCGAGTGCCGGATCAGCCTTCGCCGTCGCCCAGTCGTGCGATCTCGGCGCGCAGTGCGGCCACCTGCTGTTGGAGGGCGATGATCTGTGCCATTGCATTGTGGGGCACGCCGTCGCGTCGCATGGAAAAGGCCTGCCCGATGGCCTCGATGTCGTTGCGCGAATAGCGACGGTGGTTGCCCTCGGTACGTTGCGCGGAGCAGACACCGGCCTGGTCCATGCGCCGGATCACTTGCGGGTCGACGCCGAAGAGGTCAGAGACGACCGACAGCGTGAAGAGTGGCTCGTTGGGATCGTCGAGGCGGACGTGCCAGTCGAAATGGTCGGTGACAGACATGGGGGGACTCTACCGCGAGGCAGGCTTCCTGCCAACCGTTGACAGATATCATCTCGGAGGTTCAGAGACCCCACACCCGGGTGGCGTTGCCGCAGACGATGAGTTCACGCTCGTCGCCGGGGATCCCCTCGAACTCCTGGTCGACGAGCGCCCGCGAATCGGGCCAGGTGCAGGCGGGGTGGGGATAGTCCGTCGACCACATCATGTTCTCGACACCGATCTCGTAGCGCAGGTTGTGCACGGCGAACGGCTCGTGGATGAACGTGGTGAACATGTTGCGGCGGTAGTAGTAGCTGGGCGCTTCACGGATCTCGTCGAAGGGATAGTTGCGCTTGGTGGCCATCTCGTCGAGATGGAAGAGCCACCACGGGATCCACCCGACACCCGGCTCGACCCACACGGTCTTGAGCCGCGGGAATCGTTCGAACACGCCGCTCAAGATGAAGTTGCCGTACTGCACCGACGTGAACATGCCCGACATCGGCTGGATGGTGCCCTGCGCGAACTGCGGCATCTCGCCCTGGTAGTAGGTGAGCGGTGCGAGCCCGATGTGGAAGCAGGCGGGGAGTTCGCTCTCTTCGATCGCAGCCCACAACGGGTCATAGACGTGCTCGAAGTAGTCGGGTGCGCCCAGTTCGATCGGATATACGGGAAGTTGCAGCGACTTGCCTCCGAGGTCGGCGACACGGGCGACCTCGTCGACGGCCACTGCGATGTCGTGGATAGGGATCTGATAGGACGCGATCAAACGCTTGGGGTCGGCCGACGCGAACTGCACCAGCGTGTCGTTGAAGGCCTGCGTCGCTTCGCGCCATCCGCTCTTGATCAAATAGAGGTAGCGAAACGCGCTGAACTCGCAATAACAGACCTCGACATCGACGCCGTCTTGGTCCATGTCCTTCAGGCGTTCGATCGGATCGTGGTTGCCGGCGCGGCCGATGGCGTGGCGTACACCTTCGAAGCCGCGGGGCATCGAATTCATTCCTTGTCGGATGGCGACGCCTCCGCCGACGGCGGCAACGGCTGCGTCGTAGTCCTCGTGGAACTTGCTCGCCAGATTGGCCTTCACTGCGTCGTGTGTGACCGTGACGTGTGAATCGGCCGAGACCAGCCGCTCTCTCGCTGCTGTCGCCATTGCGTGACCCCCAACTATTGCGTGCCTGCCATTATCGCCGAATCGGAGGCGCTCGCGGCGGCTTGGGGGGTTTGGGGTGTGGGCCCCGGCATTCCGCGGGTTCGCCCGGGCCGTCAGGTCTTGGCGGCGACATGCTCGCGCACCGCGGGCATCACATGGTTCCCGTAGGCCAGCAGAGTCTGTTCCTTGCCGTCATGTTGCAGGTAGACCGCGAATTGATCGACGCCCTGGGCTTCGAGCTCTTTGAGGCGGGCAACGTGGTGGTCGACGGGACCCAAGATGCAGAACCGATCGATGACCTCGTCGGGGACGAACTGCGTGTGCGTGTTGCCGGCGCGACCGTGCTCGTTGTAGTCGTAGTCGGACCGACCCGCGATGTAGTTGGTGAGTGCCTGGGGCACGGCCCCACCGCCCTCGCCATACCGAGACACGATGTCGGCGACATGGTTGCCGACCATGCCACCGAACCAGCGCACCTGATCGCGCATGTGGGCGAGGTCGTCGCCGACATACGCCGGCGCGGCGACGCAGATTTTCACGCTGTCGGGATCGCGTCCGGCTGCGGCAGCGGCCTGTTTGACGGCCTTGATGCTCCAAGCGGTGATGTCGGGATCCGCGAGCTGCAGGATGAAGCCGTCGCCCACCTCGCCGGCGAGCGCGAGCGCCTTGGGCCCGTACGCCGCGACGTAGACATCGAGGGCGCTCGTTGCGCCCCATGGAAAACGCAGCCGGTTGCCCTTGTAATCGACCTCTCTGCCGTTCGCGAGTCCCCGGATGATTCCGATGGAATCGCGCAGAGTGGCGAGCGTCGTCGGCTTGCCGTTGGCGACGCGCACCGCAGAGTCACCCCGCCCGATGCCACAGATCGTGCGATTGCCGAACATCTCGTTGAGCGTCGCAAACAACGACGCGGTAACGGTCCAATCGCGCGTCGCGGGGTTGGTCACCATCGGTCCGACCATGACGTTGCGGGTATTCGCGAGGATCATGGAATAGATCACGAACGGCTCCTCCCACAAGATGTGAGAGTCGAACGTCCACACGTACTCGAACCCTTCGAGCTCGGCGAGACGCGCCAATTCGATGGTCTTCGAGGCTGGTGGATTCGTCTGCAGGACGACCCCGAACTCCATGGTGAGAACCTGTCCTTTCGTGGTGCCTGTGACGGCTTATCTGTTTTGGGGGAAGCCGAGGTCGACCTTCGATGTCGCGGGGTCGGGCCAGCGACTCGTCACGACCTTGCTCCTCGTGTAGAAGTCGATACCTTCAGGACCGTACATGTGCTTGTCGCCGAACAGCGATGCCTTCCATCCGCCGAAGCTGTAATAGCTCACCGGCACCGGCACCGGCACGTTGATGCCGACCATGCCGACATCGATGTCGAACTGGAACCGGCGCGCCGCGCCGCCGTCGCGGGTGAAGATCGCCGTGCCGTTGCCATAAGGGTTGCTGTGGACGAGCTCGACTGCTTCGTCGTAGGTGTCGACGCGCACCACTGACAGGACCGGACCGAAGATCTCGTCGCGATAACACGCCATGTCGGTGGTGACGTGGTCGAGCAGCGTGACACCGAAGAAGAACCCCGGGCGCTCTGCGAGGGCACTCCCGTCGACGACGACCTTCGCGCCGGCGTTCTCTGCGGTAGCAACGTGGCCGGCAACACGGTCGCGGTGTTCACGGGTGATGAGAGGCCCCATCTCGCTGTCGGGTTCGTCGCCCGGCCCGACCTTGATCTCGGTCATGCGACTCTGGATGGCGTCGACGAGCAGATCTCCGATGCCACCGACGGCGACCACCACGCTTATGGCCATGCAGCGCTCGCCGGCCGAACCGAACGCAGCCGACACGGCGGCGTCGGCCGCCATGTGGAGGTCGGCGTCGGGCAGAACGACCATGTGATTCTTCGCTCCACCGAGCGCTTGCACGCGCTTGCCGTGATGCGTGCCGCGCTCGTAGACGTAATGAGCGATCGGCGTCGATCCGACGAAGCTCACGGCCGCGATATCAGGGTGCTCGAGCAAGCGGTCGACCGCCACCTTGTCGCCGTGCACGACGTTGTACACACCCGCGGGAACGCCCGCCTGCGCCACGAGCTCCGCGATGAAGTTGGTCACTGACGGGTCCTTCTCGCTCGGCTTGAGCAAGAACGTATTGCCACAGGCGATGGCGTTGGCGAACATCCACATCGGGACCATCGCCGGGAAGTTGAACGGTGTGATGCCGGCGACCACGCCGAGGGGCTGGCGGATCGAGTAGACGTCGACGCCCCCCGAAGCCTGCTCGCTGTAACCGCCTTTGAGGAGGTGCGATACGCCGCAGGCGAACTCCACATTTTCGAGCCCACGGGCCACTTCGCCGAGCGCGTCAGTCTGTACTTTGCCGTGCTCGGATGTCAGCACGCGCGCGATATCGACGCGGTATCGGTCGATGAGCTCGCGCAGCTTGAACATGACCTCGGAACGACGCGCCAGCGAGGTGGCTCGCCATTCGGGAAACGCGGCGGCGGCCGTGGCAACGGCCAAGTCGACCTCGTCGACCGACGCGAAATCGACCTCACCTGACTGCTCGCCGGTCGCCGGGTCGTAGACGCGACCAGTGCGACCCGACGCACCGACGACTTCGGCGCCACCGATCCAATGATGGATTCTGTTCATGATCGCCTTCTCGTCGTCGGGCTCAGATGAGGTACTGGCTCAATCCGCGCGGCACGTATCGCCCGTGACCCTTGCGTCCGACGTACTTGTCGTTGTCGATCACGACGACGCCGCGGCTGACCACAGTACCGACCTTGCCGTCGATGATGGTGCCTTCGTACGCCGAATAATCCATGTTCATGTGGTGCGTGTCGACGCTGATGCGCGTCTTTGCGTTGGGGTCGTAGATCACGATGTCGGCATCGGACCCGGGGGCGAGCACGCCCTTCTTCGGATAGAGGCCGAACATGCGCGCCGGAGTCGTCGCACAGAGTTCGACCCAGCGCGAGAGCCCGATATAGCCGTTGACGACACCTTGGTAGATGGTGTCCATGCGGTGTTCGACACCGCCGATGCCATTGGGAATCCTGGAAAAGTTGCCCACACCCAGTTCCTTCTGCTCTTTGAAACAAAAGGGGCAGTGGTCGGTGGCGACCACGGACAGGTCGTTCGTGCGCAGATAGGTCCACAACGCGGCTTGATGGCCTTCGGAGCGACGGCGGATCGGCGTCGAGCACACGTACTTGGCGCCATCGAATCCGGGCAGTGACATGTGCTCTTCGTAGCTGAAGAAGAGGTACTGCGGACACGTCTCGCCGAACACGTTGGCGCCCATGCCACGAGCACGAGCGACGGTCTCGACTGCTTCCTTGGCCGACATGTGCACGACGTAGAGCGGGCACTTGGCGACCTTCGCCAACATGATGGCGCGATGCGTGGCTTCTGCCTCCATCTCGATGGGTCTGGTGTCGGTGTGAAACCGCGGATCGGTCTCACCCCGCGCGATCGCCTGCGCGATCAATACATCGATGGCGGTGCCGTTCTCGGCGTGCATCATCAACATCGAACCGTTTTCGGCCGCAACCTGCATCGCCCGCAAGATCTGGCCATCGTCGCTGTAGAAGACACCGGGATATGCCATGAACAGTTTGAAGCTGGTGATGCCCTCGTGGTCGGAGAGATAGCGCATGGCCTTCAGGCTCTCGTCGTCGACCCCGCCGATGATCTGATGGAAGCCGTAGTCGATCGCGCAGTTGCCTTCGGCCTTGCGGTGCCAATTGGCCAATCCGTCTTGCACATTCTCACCGAACGTTTGCACCGCGAAATCGATGATCGTCGTGGTGCCGCCCCACGCAGCGGCGCGAGATCCGGTTTCGAATGTGTCGGACGCGAAGGTGCCCCCGAAGGGCAGTTCCATGTGCGTATGCGCATCGACGCCTCCGGGAATCACATATTTGCCGGTGGCGTCGATGACGCGGTCGGCCGTGATGGCCAAGGTCGCCGCCTGACCTGGTTCGAGTAGCGCGGCGATCGTTTCGCCGTCGACGAGCACGTCGGCGAACGACGCTCCGGTCGCGCTGACCACCGTGCCGTTGGTGATGAGGATGCGGGCCATCTGATTTCTCCTCAGTCTTTGGTCAGGTCGCCGTACGCATCGGGGCGGCGATCGCGGTAGAAGGCCCACCGGTCGCGCACGACCTTGATGAGATCCATGTCGAGGTCGCGCACGATCAGCTCTGGCTTGTGCGCATCGCCCGTATCGCCCACGAACTTGCCTTCGGGATCGACGAAGTAACTGGTGCCGTAGAAGTCGTCGTCACCAAGGGGCTCGATGCCGACGCGGTTGATCGCCCCAATGTAGTACTCGTTGGCCACCGCCGCGGCGGGCTGCTCGAGCTTCCACAGATACGAGGACAAACCGCGGCTCGTCGCCGAGGGATTGAACACGATCTCGGCACCGTTGACGCCCAGTGCGCGCCACCCCTCTGGAAAGTGCCGGTCGTAGCAGATGTACACCCCGACCTTGCCGACCGCTGTCTCGAACACCGGATAACCACCGTCGCCCGGCCGGAAATAGAACTTCTCCCAGAAACCCTGCACGTGGGGGATGTGCTGCTTGCGGTACTTGCCGAGGTAGGTGCCGTCGGCGTCGACCACCGCTGCCGTGTTGTAGTACAAGCCCTCACGCACCCGCTCGTACATGGGCAACACGAGCACCATGCCGAGCTCTTTTGCGACGGACTGGAAACGCTGCGTCGTGGGCCCGGCAGGGATCTCCTCGGTGTAGTCGTAGTACGCAGGGTCTTGCACCTGGCAGAAGTACGGACCGTAGAAGAGCTCCTGGAAGCACATCACCTGCGTTCCCTGCGCGGCAGCGTCGCGGGCGGCCTCTTCGTGGCGGTCGATCATCGACTCCTTGTCGCCGGTCCACTCGGTTTGCAGCAACGCGGCTCGCACGGTTCTCGACATTGCGACTCCGATCTGTCTCAGGTGTGCCCGTTGGCAAACGTGTCGATCATCAATCGTACGTCGTCACCGAGGGGGTACAAGGTGGGGCACGTGCAGCCGGCGGCGACGTACTCGGCCACCTTCGCCCGGCACTCGTCGGGCGTGCCCGAAGCGGTGATCATCTGGACGACATCATCGGGCACGAGCTTCGAGGCGGCGACCACCTGGTCGTGCGTCGCGGGCCAGGTAAGCACCTCGCCGATGGCGTCGAGCAGGGAGGCGGGTACGCCCGATGCCTTCATGATGTGTGGCTGCTGCCCGAGGTATTGCGTGACCAGCAAGCGGGCGTTGTCGAGGGCCCGGGCACGGTCGTCGTCGACCGAGCACACGACGAGCTGGGGCCGGTCGATGTCGTCGATGCTGCGGCCGGCCTTCGCCGCACCGCGGGCGAGGTGTTCCATGGCGGTCGCGTTGTACGCGGGCGACACGAGATAGTTGAGCACCGCGCCGTCGGCGATCTCGCCGGTGAGCTCCATCATCTGCATGCCGGTCGCGCCGATGTAGATGGGCACGTCCTTCGGTCGGCGCTCCTGGTAGACGTAGTCGAGTTCGACGCCGTCGAGATGCACGTACTCACCGTCGAAGGTCACGGTCTCGTTGGCGAGCAACGCGCGCACCGCCGTGACGACCTCGCGCATCACCGTGAGCGGGCGGCGACGATCGATGCCGACCTTCTGGGCGAGTGGATCCCACCATGCACCGATTCCGAGGATCATACGGCCCGGCGCGAGATCGTCGAGCGTCGAAAAGGTCGCCGCGAGCCGCGCCGGGTTGCGCGTCCAGCAGTCGACGACTCCCGAGCCGATCTTGATGCGGTCGGTCACCGAAGCGAACGCAGCCATCGGTACGCAGCACTCGCGCACGAGCCGGCTATCGGCTTGCCACACCGCGTCGAAGCCCTGTGCTTCGGCGTAACGGACGTACTCCATCGCCTCGCGTATCGGATGCGCATCCTGCAGGTACAGAGCCACGCCACCGCTGCGCGCGCCGTCGTTGTTCATTGCACACCTTCTCGCCGTGAGTCCAGCATCAATGATCATCCATTGCCGCGAAGAGGCGCGCCGCCTGCTCGGCCGCCTTCGCCCGTACCTCGGCCAAGTCGACACGTGTGGGTGAACCATCTAGTAGCACGGATTCACCGTCGATCGTGACGTCGAGGGCGCGCATACCGGGCGTGAACGCGACGTGCCATGGTGAGTCGGCATGGTCGTAGTTCCAGCGCACCGTGTCGTCGCGGGCCTCGGGCACCAATACGTAGCCTTGTTCGAGCCACGACGACACGGTGTCGGGTGTCGAGGTCACGTCGTCTTCGCGCAAACGCGCGTAGGTGAGCCGTAGCTCCGCGAACATGTCTGCGCCAATACCGTCGGTGCCCAGGACGATCGGGTTGGTCCGTGCCGCCGGCCGCGCGTAGCCGACCGCGTTGTTCATATTGCTGCGACAGTTGTGCGCGATGGTGCCGGGCAGCGGCCGATCGAGGTGCACGCAGTGCACCAGCAGCCAATCGTCGCGGGCCAGCCACTGAAGCCGCGAACCTGCGTCGGCGTCGACGCGGTCTTCGCTGACATGGATGTGCACACCGACCTCGAGTTGCCGAGCGAGATCGGCACTGGCCTCGAGCGTGTCGTCGGCACATGTGAACGCCGCATGCACGCCGACCATGCCGCGGCCCCCGTCACGGATGAATCGCTCGCATTCGGCGAGCCCGCGCTGCGCTGCGAGTGTGGACGCGGGGGGCGGCCACGATCCGTGGTAGGGCGTGCCGTCGTCGTTCCAACGATCGGTGACGCCGTATGCGGCGACGACGCGCACGCCGACTGCGGCACACGCGTCCTCGATGACCGACAGCGAGCCCTCGATGGCGTTCGGCGATTCGTGATGGTCGATGATCGCGGTGGTGCCGCACATCAGTGCCTCGACCGCACCCAATGTGGCGGACCAATGCAACATGTCGAGATCGAGCGCGGCGTCGAGGCGCCACCACACCTGTTGAAGGATTTCGCTGAAGTTGGTTGGTGTCGTGGGCGTCGCCGGCATGCCCCGTGCGAGTGCCGAATAGAGGTGGTGGTGGCCGCAGACCAGTCCAGCGGTCGTATCAGTCATCGCCGGTGTCCGCGGCGCGCATGGGCAGCGTCGCGCGCCAGGTGCCGTCGAGGTCGTGCAACGCCGCGGCAACCGCGCCGGCGGTGGGTACGAGACCGATCTCGCCGACGCCCTTGATGCCATAGGGGGCACGCGGCTGTGGCACCTCGATCAGCATTACGTCGATCGGCGGCACATCCTTCGCTCGCAAGATACCGAGTGAGCGAAGTGTCATGTTGGTGGGAAAGCCGCGGTCGTCGGTGGGGAAGCCCTCGGTCAGCGCGTAGCCGAGCCCCATGTGCACCGACCCTTCGATCTGACCCTCGCACAAGATCGGGTTCACCGCCCGGCCGACATCGTGCGCGGCGATGACACGTTCGATCTTGCCGCTTGCGCGGTCGAACACGGCCAATTGCGCGGCGTAACCGAAGGCCGAATGGATGACCGGATGCTTGACGCCGTCGGTCAGCTTGTTGGTCCAGTCGACGCGGAACTCGCCTTCGTAGTCGACATCCACCTTGCAGCCGTCGGCGAGTGCACTGCGGCATGCGTCGGCGACCGAACCAGCACCCATCAATGTGCCTCTGGAGCCGGTCGTCTGTCCGGCTCCGAGCTCGCGGGTGGTGTCGACAAGAACTTTGATCCGTGCGGGATCGATCGCGAGCTCTTGCGCGGCGACCTGCAACGCGATGGTGTGGACGCCCTGGCCCATCTCCGTCCAACAGTGGCGCACTTCGACCGTGCCATCCGGGGAGAAACGCAAGACCGCGCGGGCAATCTCCTTGAACCCGTTGCCGAGCCCGCTGTTCTTGAGGCCAAGGCCTACGCCGACTGCCTTGCCGTTCGCGCGTGCCCGCTCGTACGCCGGGCGCACCGCGTCGAGGCAACGCTCCGCGCCGGCGCAGCCGTCGTCCATGATCTGACCGGGGCCCCACAGCTCGCCGGGGTGAATGACATTGCGCTTGCGCATCTCCCAGCCACTGATGCCGACGGCTTCGGCGAGTCGGTCGATGACACCCTCCATCGCGAACTGGGCCTGGTTGGCGCCGAACCCGCGGAATGCACCGCACGACGGGTTGTTGGTGCGTGCCGCGACCGAGCGCACGTCGATGGCGCCGACTCGATAGGGGCCCGATGCATGGCCGGCGGCGCGCTCGAGCACCTTCATCCCGACCGACGCATAGGCACCTGAGTCTCCGACCGCGCGAACCCGCACGGCAGTGAGCGCGCCGTCGGCGTCGCAACCGGCCCAGTACTCGAGCCGCACCGGATGGCGTTTTGGGTGGATCAACAACGACTCTTCACGCGACAGCGTGCACTTGACGGGTCTACCCAGCAGCCATGCCGCCAGCGCGGTCTGCGCCTGGTTGGCCATGTCCTCCTTGCCGCCGAACGCGCCGCCGTTGGAGACCAACTCGATGGTGATCCGCGACTCGTCGACACCGAGTACGCGCGCGATGTCGTTGCGGTCGTCCCACACGCCTTGCCCGCCGGAGTAGACGTGCATCGTCTCGGTCGCGCCGGCGCCGTCGAGTGCCGGTACCGCAAGCGTCGACTCGGGCTCGAGGAACGCGTGCTCGATGCGCTGCGTCTGGAAGACCTCATGGACGACATGCGCCGCGCTCGCGAGCGCCGCGTCGACGTCGCCCCGCTGATACTCCGACACCGACAGCACGTTGGAGTCGGTGCCCCAGACGGCGATCTCGGGGTCGTCGACGGCGGCAACGGCATCGACGAGCGGGCGCAAGACCTCGTAGTCGACGTCGACGAGTTCGGCCGCGGCGCGCGCGTTCTGGCGGGCGTCGGCGACGACGACGGCGAGCACGTCGCCCGAACATGACGTCTGCCCGTCGATCGGGATCAGGATCGGCCAGTCCTTGTGGATGAGGCCGACGCGCAGCTCGCCGGGGACATCGGCCGCGGTGTACACCGCGACCACACCGACCGCGGCTCGGGCCCGCGAAGTGTGGATGGCGCGAACCCGCGCTCGAGTGTGCGCGGTGAGGTGCAGGGCTGCATGCAACATGCCGGGCACGCGGATGTCGTCCACGTAGCCGCGGTCGCCCAGCGCCAACTCGCGCGCCTCGTACTTGACGCCGCTGGCGCCGATGGTCGCGCCGAGCTCTGCCGGAAGCTGCTTGCCTTTCGCGACCGCGTCGATGGCCTCGAGGATCTTGACGTAGCCGGTGCAACGACACAAGTGCGCGCCGAGGTGCCGCGCCATGTCGTGCGGCGCCAGGTCGGCACCCTTCTTGTCGATCTGCGCCTTCGCGCGGATCACGATGCCCGGGATGCAAAAGCCGCATTGGAGACCGCCGACCGCGGCGAATGCGTTCGCGTAGCGATCACGTTCTTCCTGCGCGACCCCTTCGAGGGTCACGATCGACTTGCCGGCCGCTCGCGTCAGCGGCAACTGGCAGGCGACCACCGCCTTGCCATCGAGGAGCACCGTGCAACACCCACATTGACCCGACGGCGAACACCCGTCCTTGGGGGAGGTGATATCGAGCTCTTCGCGCAACGCGGCCAAAAGGTGGGGGTGGTCGGCTCGCACGTGCGCTTCGCGTCCGTTGACGGTGAAGCCCACCCGGGTGTCGTTCACCGCGTCACTCATCGACGACCTCCGGCGGCGGGACGACGCCGCGCTGTGCAGTGATTATCGCGTAATGCTCGGGCTCGCGGTAGCGGGCAAAGTCGAACAATGTCCCCTTGTACCGTTCGCACCAATCGAGATCACAGGTCGCAGTGATGACCTCGTCACCCGTTGTGAGTGTTTGCGCGACGATCTGACCCGAGGGCGCCACGATCATCGACTGCGCGAGCGAGTCGACACCTTCTTCGACGCCGCCCTTGGCGACACCCACGACCCACGTACCGTTCTGATACGCGCCGGCTTGCATGACGAGCGCATTGTGGAAACCTTGCAAAATATCCTGCGAAGGGTCGGGCGCGTAGTGGATCGGCGTGTTGTAGCCACACAAGATCAGTTCGACACCTTGTAGCCCCATCACACGGTAGGTCTCGGGCCATCGCCGGTCGTTGCAGATCATCATGCCCACCAGGCCGCCGAAGGCGCGCCACACGCCGAACCCATCGGGGCCTGGTTCGAAGTAATACCGCTCGAGATGTTGGAAGGGACGCCACGGCTCGTGCTTGTCGTGACCCGGTATGTGCACCTTGCGGTACTTGGCGACGAAGCGCCCGTCGCGCTCTACGAGGACGGCGGTGTTGTAGCGGTGGCCCTGCGGTGTCAGTTCGGCGTAGCCGAGACAGAAACCGACACCCAGGTGGGCGGCTTCGTCGAAGAGAGGTCGGGTCTCGGTCGAGGGCAACTCGGTCTCGTAGTAGTGGTCGGCGTCGTGCAGATCGTCGTCCCACCAGCGGGGGAAGAACGTCGTCAGCGCCAGTTCGGGAAACACCACGAGTTGCGCGCCGCGTCGATGCGCGGTGCGCAGCAGCGCGACGAGACGCTCGACGACATCGCGACGTGAATGGTCGCGCTGGATCGGGCCCATCTGCGCTGCCGCTATCTCGAGGACCCGTGACATTCAGTCCTCCTCGGCCAGTTGCAGCAAGACTTCGAACAAGACATTGATGCCGGCGGCGAGGTCGTCAGGATCGGTGTGCTCGGCCACGTTGTGCGAGAGCCCGTCGTGCGACGGCACGAAGATCATCGCGGCAGGGCACAGGCGCGCCAGCATCTGCGCATCGTGGCCGGCACCCGACGGCAGCCGCCGCACCCGGTAGCCGAATGCGCGTGCGCTGGCCTCGACGAGTTCGACCAGGCGTTCGTCGAATCGCACGGGCTCGAATCGGGCCAACTGGCGCGACTCGACGGCGACGCCCTCGTCGCGCGCGGCGCGCTCGACGAAACGGTCCAATGCCTTTTCTGCCTCGCGCAACACTTCGTCGTCCGTGTTGCGCAAGTCGACAGTCATGGTGGCACGCGCGGCGACGACGTTGACCAGATTCGGGTGCAGGTCGATGGCACCGACGGTTCCGACCTGGACGCCGCCGATATCTGTGACCATCTCGCGCACATGGGAAGCGACGAGCGCGGCCACATAACCTGCGTCGCGCCGCATTGCCATCGGCGTCGTTCCCGCGTGGTTGGATTGCCCGACGAAGGTGAGCTCCTGCCACGAGATGCCTTGCACGCCGGTGACCGCGCCGATGGTGTATCCCCCGGCCTCGAGCGCCGGGCCCTGCTCGATGTGGAGTTCGACGAAGGCATGGGGTACGACCATCGGGCACGGAAGTGGTCCGGCGTAACCGATGCGATCGAGTTCGACGCCTAACACCGTGCCGTCGATACCGACAACATCGCGCGCGGCTTCGACGGTCATGCCGCCGACGTAGACGAGCGACCCGAGCATGTCGGGCGCATAGCGAGATCCCTCTTCGTCGGTGAAGAAGGCGACGGCGATCGGACGCCGTGGGCGAATGCCGCGCTCGATCAAGCTCTCGATCACCTCGAGGCCGGCGAGCACCCCGTAGGCGCCGTCGTAGCGACCTCCCGTCTTGACGGTGTCGATGTGGCTGCCGCACATCACCGGTCGCGCGTTCGGCTCGCGACCCTCCCACACGCCCGCGACGTTGCCGATGGCGTCGACGCGAATGTCGAGACCGAGATCGCGCATCCACGACACAACGAGATTGCGGCCTTCTCGATCGTCATCGCTCAACGCGAGCCGGGCTACTCCGGTCGTTTCGGCGATCGCACCGATCGTTGCCAGGTCTTCCAGGCGCCCTAACACCCGCTCGACATCGATGCGGGTGGACGTATCCGTCATCTGCCCATCGTGTGCCTGCACTTGACAGATTGTCAACCATGACACTGTCCGGGCGTGCCACCGACTGACAAACCCGCTGGTCGACTACCTCACGTCATGTGCTGGCAGTAGGTGGCGCGAGCACCCTCAGCCGATTTTCAGCACTCTGTTAGCGGCGGCGTGGATCGAGGCGAACATCGTGCATGGTGAGGGCGACCGCTTCGGTGAGCCGTTCGTGCTGACGGCTGACCAACGGCAGTTCTTGGACCAGTTGCTCGTGCACGTGAACGGCCGCATGTTGATCCGTCGCGCACTGTTGGGTCGCGCGAAGGGTAGGGGCAAGACCGAGTTTGTCGCCGCGATCGCCCTGTTATTGATAGCGGGCCTTAAGTCGATCGAGACCGTGAGCACCGAGAACGGCCCGGCGACATCGTCGAGTCGGTTCAAGCTGAAGTCGATCGGCTCGTTCCAGTTCATCCAGAACACAGCCGCCGCGGTGTGCTCGCCCACGCAGAGGTTGCGCAGCCGGACGTTGGAGAACCCGTTCGCGTGCACGCTTCGTT
>DATLFA010000084.1:0-57052 GCA_035525225.1 Acidimicrobiales bacterium | reverse complement strand
CGAACGTTGAAGTATCGCCGCGCCGAGGCCGTGAGCGAGATCGCCCGCCGCGTCCTGTCCGGCACCGAAACCCCCGAACCCGAATTGGTGCCCGAACCCGATGGTCCCGCGATCGCTGCCGATGTCGCGGACGCGGACGCGGCAGCGAAGGCGCCGATCACGTCCAAGCGGGTGACCGCGGCGAAGCCTCGGCCGGCGGTGGTGTCGCTGTCGGTGTTGATCGACTTCCAGACCCTCACCGGGGTGCTGGCCGCCAACGGCATCTGCGAACTGTTCGACGGCACCCCCATCTCGCCGGACACGGTGCGCCGCCTGGCGTGCGACGCGGCGATCATCCCGATGGTGTTGGGCAGCCGCGGCGAAGTATTGAACCAAGGCCGGCGGATCTATGCGCCGACGACGGCGCAACGCCACGCCGTGGCCATCCGCGACCGGCACTGCGCGTTCCCCGGGGTGTCGCCGACCGGCCAAGTGGACCGACGTCCATCACATCGTGGCCTTCAAACCCGGCTCCGCCAACGGCGGACGCACCGATCTCGACAACCTGCTGTTGTTGTGCGACGTGCACCACCGGTTGGTCCACGAAGGCCACTGGCGACTCGACGGCACCGCCTTCGACTTCGACGTCCACCGACCCGACGGCACGCGCTTCGACCACATCACCCGCGGGCCGCCATGACAGCGCACAACTACGAGGAACATGACAAAGTACGCACGATGACGGGCCTCCTGCCGATCGAACCGACCGCCTCTCAAGGCAAGGTCGAGGCCGCGGTGCGGCAATGGATCACCGACCACGTGCCGCAGGCGTGGCGCGACGCGGCCGACCGCGGGGGCCCGGCCGAGATACGCAAGGTCCGCAGCCGGGACGACTACATCGAGTGGTATCCGGTCTTCGGCGCTTCGGGCCTCGTCGTGCCAAGCTGGCCTCGCGAGTACTGCGGTCTCGGTCTCCCCAACCGCATGGTTCGCGTCATCGAAGCCGAACTCCGGCCCTACAACCTCGGCCGCCTCAACGCGCTCGGTCTCAACCTCGCAGCACCCGCGCTTTTCGCCCACGGTACCGAGGAGCAACGCCTCCGGTTCTTGCCGCCCATCGTGCGCAACGAAGAGAAATGGTGTCAGCTCTTCAGCGAGCCCGGGGCCGGTTCCGACCTCGCATCGCTCGCGACACGAGCGCAACGCGACGGTGACGAATGGATGCTCACGGGTCAGAAGGTGTGGACCACGTGGGCGCTGGAATCCGACTATGGCGTGATACTCGCTCGCACCGATGCCGACAGCCCCAAGCGACAGGGCATCACCTACTTCTTGTTGCACCTTCACCAGCCGGGTGTCGACATACGACCTCTCAAACAGATGACCGGCGACGTCGGCGAGTTCAACGAAGTCTTTCTCGAAGGTGCCCGGGTGCCCGACAGCCAACGAGTCGGTGCCATTGGCGATGGATGGAAGGTTGCCAACGCCACGTTGTCGGGCGAGCGGCAGATGGTCTCGGGCAGCGGATCAGGCGGCGTCGGTCGTATCGGCGGCGGGGGCATTCAGGCGCTCATGCGTACCGCTCGCGAATCCGGTGCATGGGCCGATGCCAACGTGCGTCAACGATTGATGCGCCTCTACACCGAGGACCGCATCCGTGACTTGACCAACCAACGAGTGCGGGCGACGATGCGCGCCGGTCGCTCCCCCGGCCCAGAGAGCTCGATCGGCAAAGTGCACCAAGGCCACCTCAACCAGCAGCTGCAAGAGGCGGCGATCGACCTCATGGGTCCCGCCGCCATGGCGTGGCCGAGGAACGCTGACGACGCGCTCCCCTTTGGTGTCCACGGCTTCTTGCGGTCGCGGGCGAACACCATCGAAGGCGGCACGACTGAAGTCAACAAGAACATCCTCGGCGAGCGCGTGTTGGGTCTGCCTCGCGAACCCGATCCCTGGCACGACAAGCCCTGGCGTGAGGTACCGCGGTCGTGAGTTATGAAACGCTCATCGTCGAGCGACACGGCCATGTGGGCTGGTTGATCTTCAATCGGCCAAAGGCTCTCAACGCGATGAACGCCACCATGATGGGCGAGCTCGAAGTCGCGTGGCGCGAACTCGATGCCGACCCCGCAGTTCGCGTGATCGTCAACGCCGGCGAAGGTACGGCGTTTCAAACCGGCGTCGATGTGGTGCAGATCGCCCGGGACAAAGAAGCGATGCGCAAGTTCTCACGACAGACACGCGACGCCGCGCTGGCCTTCACGGCGTGGCATCTACAGATCAACAAACCCGTCATTGCCGCGGTCCATGGTCTCTGCGTAGGCGGGGGTCTGCACTTCGTCGCCGACGCCGACATCGTCATCACAACGAGCGACGCGCAATTCCTCGACCCACACGTGTCCATCGGGCAAGTCGTCGCCTACGAGGGCATCACGCTCGCCCGCAAGGCTCCGATGGAAGCCATCTCACGCATGGCCCTCGTCGGCCGGCACGAACGGCTCACCGCCCGCAGGGCGTATCAGCTGGGCATCTCGAGCCAGATCGTCGACCCGCCCGAGCGCTTGCGCGACGAAGCACAGAGCCTCGCCGAAAAGATCGCGAAGAACTCGCCCGCGGCGATGCGGGCCACCAAGCAAGCTCTGTGGGGCGCGCTCGAACAGGGCCTCACCGACGCCTGCCGGGCGGGCGGGCAACACCTGGCCGGTCTCTGGGGCCATCCCGACCAAGACGAAGGACCCCGAGCCTTCGCCGAACGACGCGATCCGATGTGGAGCGACCAATGAACACGAGGCCGACGTGACAATCGAACCGAACGCCACCACACGAGACGAGGCCGACCAATGAGCTACGAAACCCTGATCGTCGAGCGTCACGGTCATGTCGGTTGGTTGATCAACAACCGGCCCGACCAACTCAACGCGATGAGCGCGCTGATGCGCGACGAGTTCGCCGACGCATGGATCGAGTTGGATCGCGATCCCAAGGTTCGCGTCATCGTGCACACCGGCAACGGCCGCGCGTTCCAGACCGGTGTCGACGTGACCGAGATCGCGACCGACGGCAAAGGAATGCAGCGTTATCAGGACAGCGTCGTCAACTTCGATCTGCACTTCACCGCGTGGCACCAACAAGTGTGGAAACCGGTGATCACCGCGGTCAACGGCATCTGCTGTGGCGGGGGATTCCACTGGGTCGCCGACGCCGACATCGTCATCGCGGCCAGCGACGCACAATTCTTCGATCCCCACGTCTCCATCGGGCAAGTCGTCGCGGTCGAAGCGATCGGCCTGATCCGCAAGATGCCCGTCGAGGCCGTCATGCGCATGGCATTCATGGGTAAGTACGAACGCATGGGTGCAGAGCGGGCCTACGAATTGGGCATGATCAGCCAGATCGTCGACCCGCCCGAGCGCTTGCGCGACGAAGCGCAGGCCCTCGCCGAAAAGATCGCGAAGAATTCGCCCGCCGCCATGCGAGCGACGAAGAAGGCGTTGTGGGCCGCACTCGAACACGGCCTCACCGACGCCTGCCGTGTCGGCGCGCAGCATCTCGCCGGTCTATGGGGCCACCCCGACCAAGACGAAGGTCCGCGCGCATTCACCGAAAAGCGCGAACCGAACTGGCTGGATCTCGACTAGGGGCTCGACTGTTGGCCGCGCGATGAGCGCTTGCGCGAAGAGCCGACGGCTGAGCTAACGAAGTGCCGTCAGTTCGCGCAGTTGCGGCAGCGCAGCGTCGCGGTCGGCGATCACGTCGACGCGTCGCGGCCACCTGATGCCGAGATCGGGGTCGCCGTAGTGGATTCCGCCTTCACTGCCGGGCTCGTAGGCCTGGTCGAATTGGTACTCGATCTCGGTGGCATCGACGAGCGTCAAGAAACCGTGGGCGAACCGCTTGGGGATGAACAACATGCGTCGGTTGGTGATGCTGAGCTCGATCGCGAGGTGGTGACCATAGGTGGCCGACTCGGGCCGTAGGTCGACGATCACGTCGAAGATCGCCCCGGCCGTGACCCGCACCAGCTTCGCCTGCGAGTTCGGCGGCTGCTGGAAGTGCAGGCCTCGCAACGTGCCCGCCTTCGCGTTGAACGAAATCGCCGATTGTTCGATCGTGGCTGGCAACCCGGCTGCCTCGAACTCGCTTCGGCAAAAGGTGCGGGCGAAACCCCCGCGGGCGTCGGCGAAGTACTCGACGTCGACGACCACGACTCCGGGAAGCTCGCAACTGCTGAATTTCATCGGCATTCCCTATCTCCAGAAGAACGATGCGTCAATCTGGCTGGTTTCGATAAGGTGTTTGAGCATCTTCAGCCGGGTGAAGGCGCGATGGTTGAAGATGTCGTCAGGCATCTGGATCTGCTCGAACACCGATCGCAACTGCATCGCTCCGGCCCGCACGTGCCAGTCGGTCGTGTAGCCGAGCACCGAGTTGATCTTGTCGAAGTTGACGCGGTAGCTGCGGTTGTCGCTGTCGAGCGAGCCGAAGCTCAGCTGGCATCCGGGAAAGACGTCGGCCACGATCTCGGCGACCTCTTTGACCTGATAGTTGTTCTCGGTGCTGCCGACGTTGAAGATCTGGTTGTGCACTTTTTCGATCGGCGCGTCGAGCACCATGCGCAGCGCCTTGGAGATGTCGAGCGCATGCACGAGCGGCCGCCAAGGGCTGCCGTCGCTGTTCATGGCGATCGTTTTCGTCGTCCACGCCAGCCCGGAGAGGTTGTTGACCACGATGTCGAAGCGCATTCGCGGCGACGCACCGAAAGCGGTCGCATTGCGCATGAAAGTCGGGGAGAAGTTGTCGTCGGCCATCGGCGCCAGGTCGCGCTCGACCATGACTTTGCACTCCGCATAGGCCGTCTGGGGATTGGTCGGGTCGGTTTCGGTCATGTCCGAACCGGAGGCCACGCCGTAGACCGAACACGAGGACATGTAGACGAATCGGCGAACGCCGGCCTGCTTGGCGAGCCGAGCCAGGTGCACAGAGCCCTGGTGGTTGATCTCATAGGTGATCGTCGGCGAAAGCTCGCCCACCGGGTCATTGGAGAGCTCGGCCATGTGCACGATGGCATCGACGCCTTCGAGGTCGGCGACGGTGACACTGCGGATGTCCTTGAACAGGGTGTGCGCCTGGGTGTCGACGCCCCGGTACAGCTGCGCCTCGCGGTAGAAACCGGTATCGACGCCGATCACGTCATGCCCGGCGGCGAGGAGGGTGGGCGCGAACACGTGCCCGAGGTACCCCTCGGTGCCGGTGACCAATATGCGCATGTCGGCGTGCTCCCTTCGGGTCCACGCAAGCGTACGACCGCATATGCGAAGGGGTAAGGGTCGAATCGCCCATCGCCCGCCTGTGGCTCGACGAAATTTGCCGGTTCTTCGGGGGCCCGGTGGTTCGTGAGCTTGCGCTCGGCTTATGCTCGCGCCCACTATTGCTGTAGCTCACGTCACACGCGGGGAGAAATAGGGTGGCATCGATTGCGAATACCAGCGCCGGTAGTGGGGCTGGGGGACCGATTCTCGACGTCGAGCACCTCACGACCGAGTTCCGCACGTCTCGAGGACTACTGCGGGCGGTCGACGACGTGTCGTTCACGCTCGACCGGGGCGAAACCCTGGGTATCGTCGGCGAATCGGGCTCGGGCAAGTCGGTGCTCGTTCGTTCGATCATGAACATCTTGCCCCGCACCGCCAACATCACCGGCTCGGTCAAGTTCGAAGGCCGCAACGTGGGCACGCTCCCCAAGGCCGAGCAACGCCACTTCTGGGGCACTCAGATGGCGATGGTGTTCCAAGACCCGATGACGTCACTCAACCCGGTGAAGCGGGTCGGTCGCCAGATCACCGATCCATTGCGCTTCCATCTGAAGATCAGCCGGGAGCAGGCAAACTCCCGGGCGCTCGAGTTGTTGCGCCTCGTCGGCATCCCCGAGCCCGAACGGCGCCTGCGTCAGTTCCCTCACGAGCTGTCGGGCGGCATGCGCCAGCGCATCGGCATCGCGATTGCGCTCGCCTGCAACCCCAAGCTGCTCATCGCCGACGAGCCGACCACCGCGCTCGACGTGACAGTGCAAAAACAGATACTCGACCTCCTCAAAGGTCTGCAGCGCGAACTGCACATGGCGATGATCCTCATCACCCACGACCTCGGGGTCGTCGCCGGCCGCGCCGACCGCATCGCGGTGATGTACGGCGGTAGCGTGGCCGAGACCGCGGATACCCCGGTGCTCTTCCGCAACATGAAGCACCCCTATACCGAGGCCTTGCTCGATTCGATTCCCCGCATCGAGCACCCCAGCCACACCCGGCTACAAGCGATCTCCGGGCGCCCACCCGACATGGTCAACCCGCCGCCCGGCTGTCGTTTCGCTCCCCGGTGCCTCTACGCGCAAGAGAAATGTACAACCGAACTGCCGCCGCTGGTGCCGTCGAACGAGCCCGGCCACCGCTTCGCGTGTTACTTCCCCGTGGGCACTGCCGAAGGCATGGCCGCTCGCGACCGCAATCGTGAAGCCGGCCACACCGGAGCCGGCCTCGATCTGACCGTCCAGGTGGTGTCCTAATGGCTGGTACCGGCAAAGCCCATCTGCGCGAAGACGAAGACATCCTCCTGCGGGTCGAAGACCTCGTCGTCGAGTTCCCCGCCGGCCGCAATCGCAAGGTCCACGCGGTCTCGGGCGTCAGCTTCGACGTGAAGCCCGGCGAAACCCTGGGTCTCGTCGGCGAGTCGGGCTGCGGCAAGTCGACCACGGGTCGGGCGATCATGCAGTTGCCCCACCCGACGTCGGGTTCGGTCAAATTCGACGGCGTCGAGATGACCCGGCTCTCGAGCGAAGACCTGCGCCGCACGCGCACCCGCATGCAGATGATCTTCCAAGATCCGATTTCGTCGCTGAACCCGCGACGCAAGGTCAAAGACATCGTGGCCGAGGGCTTGTCGATCTGGGGTTCGACGATCGGTACATTCAGCAAGGACCGGGTCAACGAAGTACTCGACGCGGTCGGACTCGACCCCGAGATCGTCGCCGACCGGCGTCCGCACCAGTTCTCCGGTGGTCAGTGCCAGCGCATCTGCATCGCTCGTGCTCTCGTGCTCGACCCCAAGGTGATCATCTGCGACGAGCCGGTCTCCGCGCTCGACGTGTCGGTCCAGGCGCAGATCCTCAATCTCCTCGAGGACATGAAGAGCCGCTACGGCTTGACGCTGATCTTCATCGCCCACGACCTCGCCGTCGTGAAGAATGTGAGCGATCGAGTGATCGTCATGTACCTGGGCAAGATCTGCGAGGTGGCCGAACCGGACACGCTCTACTCCAACCCTGCGCATCCCTACACGAAGATTCTCTTGGCGTCGATCCCCGAGCCCGATCCGCTGCGGCCGATCACCGACGAGCGCATCTCCGGCGAGTTGCCGTCACCGATGGCCCCTCCTTCGGGATGCCGGTTTCGTACCCGTTGCCCGAGGGTGCAAGACGTGTGCGCGCGGGTCGAACCCGAGATCCGCCAGGTCTCACCCGACCACTATGTCGCCTGCCATTTCCCGCTCGAAACCGCGGTCTCGCTCACGGGCAACGGCGCGAACTGACGCCCGAGCGTCCCTTCGATACCGGCGATGTTCCGGTTGCGTGATGGCGATGCCTGCGCTCTCGCTGTCGCGCACGACACTCGATATCGGCCTGTTCTCGGACAACCCCACCATGGCGGGTTTCTACGTGAACGAACTGGGGTTGCCGTTCATCGAAGCTCTCGCGCACAGCGACACCTACAGCGAGAACTTCTACGCCGCCAACGGAGGATCACTCAAGATCAACGCCAGCACTGAACCAATGGAGCCCGGCACCAGTGGCTACCGGGAGCTGATCATCGCTCGCGAGGGTGTCAGTGCTCCGCAACGATTCGTCGACCCCGATGGCCTCACGGTCATGATCGTGCCTCCCGGTCACGACGGGGTGCACCAGATGGGCATCGTGTGCGATGTGCCGGACGTCGCCACCGAGCACGACTTCTTGGTCAACGGCGTCGGGGCCCGCGAGGACGATGGCGTGCTGCGCATCGGCGAAACGGCGTTCTTTCTGCGCACCGGCGGAGTAGCCCGGCCAACACCCACCTGGCGTCGCGGTTTCAACTACTACGTCGTATTCGTGAACGACATCGCGAGCGCGCATCGGCACTTGGTCGACAACGGTGCCGAGCATTCGGCGCCGCCTCTGCGGCTGGCCGATCGGTGTGCGT
Source organism: Acidimicrobiales bacterium (assembly GCA_035525225.1). Taxonomy (GTDB): domain Bacteria; phylum Actinomycetota; class Acidimicrobiia; order Acidimicrobiales; family WLNW01; genus DATLFA01. The sequence goes on along the minus strand of DATLFA010000084.1, from coordinate 48,845 downwards.
TCTCATGGGTGCGTACCCCGAGCGGCAACTGGCTCGAGCTCGTACAGTACGCCGATTACGGTCCGCTGCCCGACGCACCACGAGCGGCCGAACGATGGCCACAGATCATCCGCTGGCGTGAGACCGGCGAAGCGTTCTGACGACCGATGAACGCCGCGAGTGTGTCATGAAGTTCGGGATCATGGTGCCGCGTGAGTCGGACTTCGCCGACGAGGATGACCCGTACTCGCGTATCTACGCGTATTGCGATCGCGCGGAAGAGCTCGGGTTCGACTTCTGTACCTTCACCCATCACCGCTTCAGCCCCGAGCGTCCCTACCTCTCCTCGCCGTTCGTGATGATGAGCGCGATCGCGGCCCGCACGGCGACGCTGCAACTCGTCACGACAGTGTTCGTGTTACCGCTGTATCACCCACTCGATGTCGCCGAGGCAGTGGCGCAACTCGACCACATCTCGGGTGGTCGTGTGGTGCTCGGTGTCGGCGCGGGCTATCGGCAGTACGAGGCCGACGCGGTCGGCGTGCCATTCCATCAACGCGTCTCGCGCATGACCGAGTCGATCGAGATCCTGCGGGCCGCCTGGACACAGGACACGATCAGTTTCCACGGTAAGCACTTCGACTTCGACGACGTCACCGTGGTGCCCAAACCACGCCGGCAGCCGCACCCTCCCATCTGGATCGGTGCGCTCGAACCGAAACCCGTCGCGCGGGCAGGTCGCATCGCCGATGGCTGGATCGCTCCCTCGCTGCAGACTCTCGACACATTGACCACGCGTGCGGCCCTCTATCGCGGCGAGGCGCTCGGCGCGGGCAGGACGCCGGTCATCTGTCTCGAGCGCGACGTCGTCGTCGCAACCGACGGCGGCGCGGCACGCGACGCGTGGATGCAGCGCAACCTTCCGCTGCTGCAGTACTACCGCAGCCAAGGAGCCAGCCTTCCCGACTTCCCCGACGGTGCAAGCGAAAGCGACGGGCTCGCGGCGATCGCCGCGGGATGCGCGGTTGCGGGCGACCCCGACGACTGCATCGCGACGATCGCACACGCGCGCGACGTGATCGGTTGCGAGTACCTCCAACTGATGAACCTGGGCGCGGGACCGGGGTATGGGCACCGGGGCAACTACGCGACCGAACTCGCCGCCCTCGAGTTGTTCGGGCGCCACGTTCTTCCCTCTTTCCGCTGACCGAGACCACGCTGGCCAGAACGACCCAGAACGACAAGGAGCGCCCATGGCGACGATGACCGCGTACCGGATGATCGACTGGCACCGCGCGGAGTTCGCGGACGTACCCGTACCCATCCCCGGGCCGGGCGAGGTGCGCGTCCGCGTGGCCGGCGTGGGGCTCTGCCACAGCGACCTCCTGTTCCTCGACGCCGAGCCCGATCGTTTTGGCTACACCCTCCCCTTCACCCTCGGCCACGAGATCGCCGGCTGGGTCGATGAGTTGGGCGCAGGCGTCAGTGGTCTGGTGGAGGGCGACGCGGTGGTGGTCTCGTCGCATTTCTCGTGCGGCGCCTGCCGGTACTGCAGGAGCGGGTATGACAACTACTGCACGAGGTCGACATGGAATCTCGGCTTTGGGCGCGACGGGGGCCTGGCCAACTACGTCCTCACGCACCGCCGGTCGATCGTCGGCCCCACCACGCTCGACCCCACCACGCCGGCCCCCTCGCCGATGCGCGGCCGCGCCGTAGTACTCCCCAACGGTTGAAACGGAAGGCCTAGGGTTGTGAAATGGGATCTCACTTCAGCGGCGCCGCGGAACCGGGACACGGCCCGCGATCGCATAGAGAGCCACCAGCACGGGATAGATCTCGAGACGGCCGAGCAACATGACTGCTTGGAGCACTCCTCGAGCGGGCGCGCTCAGTTCCAAGAAATCCGCCGTCGGGCCGACGTCGCCGAGGCCGGGCCCGACATTGCCGAACGCGCTGGCCGACGCGGAGAACGAGGTCACGAGATCTTCGCCGGTGAGCGACACCGCGAACATGCCGGTGCCGAAGATGGCGAGGGCGAGCACAAGGAAGCCGAGCACCCTGCTCGTCACCATCTCATCGAGCACCGAAGCGCCGACGCGTACCGGCCGAACGACCCGGGGGTGAAGCTGCCGGGCGAGTTCTCGCCGGGCCACGCTGCCCACCGCCAGTACCCGTACGAGCTTGACACCTCCGGCTGTCGAGCCGGCCATCGCGCCGACGGGCAGCAGCAATAGCACGATCACCTGGGCCACTTCACTCCAACTGGCGAAGTCGACGGTGGCAAAGCCGGTCGTCGTCACGATCGACACGACGCTGAACATGGCTCCGCGCGCCCCGTCGTGGCCGTGACCCATCGCGTCGCCTTCGGAAACGAAGAAGAACAACGACGCGCCGAACACCACGACGCAGTAGGCGCGGAATTCCACCGAGCGCAGCAGCGGCCCGGCGCGACCGCGCAGCAACCGGTAATACGAGGCGAAGCTCCCGCCGGCGAGGAACATGCCCGCGATCGCTACCCACTCGATTGCCGCGGACTCGAAGTGGGCGATGCTGCGGCTGTAACTCGAGAACCCGCCGGTCGACACCGTGGTGAAGCTGTGGGAAACCGCGTCGAAGGCGCTCATCCCGGCAATCGCGTACCCTACGGCGGTGGCGACGGTGAGCCCGACGTACACCGCCCACAACCGTTGGGCCGTTTCGCGCACCTTCGGCGTGAGCCGGTCACCGGTCGGCCCGGGCGACTCGGCGTCGAGAAGCTCCATGCCCCCTGCACTCACCGTGGGCAGCACCGCGACCACGAGCACGATCACACCCATACCGCCGAGCCACTGCGTGATCGACCGCCAGAACAAGATGCCCGCCGACTGCGCCTCGATCGGGCGCAACACCGTGGCGCCGGTCGTCGTGAAACCCGAGACCGCCTCGAAAAGCGCGTCGTCGACCTGTGTCAGCGTGCCGGTCAGAAGGTATGGCGCGGCGCCGACCACCGCGAGCGTGACCCAAGCGGCGGTGACGACGAGGAAGACATCGGCTCGCCGAATACGGGCCGGCACAGTGGTCGAGGCCCATCCGACCAACCCAATGATGCCCTGCACAACGCCGAAGACGAGCAGCACCGCGGCGTCGGAGCCGCCGTCGATGAGTTCGACGATACCCGAAATGACGATGCCCAGACCTGCAATCGACGCGGTCAGGCCGGCGACGTGCGTTGCGAGTGCCGGCCGGCGTGGTCGCTCGAACCACACCGTGGCAGTCATGGGGCGAAGACCTTTCTGACGCGGGCCAGAGCGGCCGGCCGAGCGAACACCACGAGGTGGTCGCCGGCCTGGATGACGGTGCGCCCGCGTGCGATCTCGGTCGATCCACCGTCGCGGATGACGGCGCCGACGAGGAAGTCCACGGGCAGGTGGAGGTCGGCTAGCCGCACCCCCACGGCCGGGCTCCCCGCTTGCACCTCGATCTCGTCGACCTCGGTGTCGCTTTCGAGAAAGGTCACTGTGCTCAGCCCGCCGCGGAAGTAGCGCAGCACCGCATTGGCCGATGCCGTGCGGGGGCTGACCGACGCGTCGATGCCGAAACGGGCGACCAGAGGCAACAGCGCCAGGCGGTGCAGCACGACCACGGTGAATCGGGCCCCTTCCGCGGCGGCGTACGCACAGGCCAGTACGTTCGACGGGTCTTCGCCCGTGGTTGCGACCACGGCGTCGACGGAGCCCACCAACTCCTCGGCGAGCAATTCGGTGTCGGTGATGTCACCTTCGATGACCGACACGCGAGGGAGGCGTTCGGCCAGCGCCCGGGCACGGGCGGGGTCGCGCTCGATCAGCACGACCTTGGCCTTGATCTCCTGTAGGCGTTCGGCGACCCGGGCCCCTATGGCTCCGCCACCGAGCACCATCACGCGCCGCGCCCGCCCGCGGCGCAGGCCCAACAGACGGCGCAGCTCGTCGAGCCCGTCGCGCTGGGTGATCACTCGCACGTGGTCGCCGACGAGCAGCTGCTGGTTCCCACGGGGGATGATCGTCGTGCCCTTGCGCGTCACCGCGCCGAAAAGGAACCGCCAATCGGGTTCGTAAGCGGCGGCGATCTCGGCGAGGTGGCGACCCTCGATTGGTGCCCCGGCCGCGACGGTCGCGCCGAGCAGGATCAGCTCCCCGCCCGCAAGTGGGTAGAGCTCGTCGACGCCCACCGTGCCGATCAGCTCGAGAATCTCGTCGGCGGTGTCCGCGTCCGGATCGATCACCATGTCCGCGCCCATCGCCGTGCGAAGCTTCTGGCCGGCCTCACCGCGCAGCTCTGCCGATTGGAGCCGCACCAGTACAGATTTCGCCCCGAGCTGCTTGGCGAGTTGACACACGAGTAGGTTCGTCTCGTCGCGATCGGTGACCGCGGCGACGAGGTCGGCGCGCGCGACGCCGGCATCGGCCAGGACTGCGGGGCTGGTACCGCTGCCGAGGATCAGCTGCACGTCGAGGTCAACGCCCAGGGATTGAGCCCGAGAGGGATCGACTTCGATCACGACGATGTCGTGGGCCTCCGAACGGAGTCGTTTGGCCAGGAAGGCTCCGATCTCGCCGGCTCCCACGATGACGACGTGCACGGACGTGATCTTTGCCGTGCGGCGGGCCCAACGACAACTAACCGCAACTAGCCACGGCTAACCCACGGCTAACCCACGGCTAACCCCGAACTCGCAGCACAACGTCGACTTGGATTCGACGTTGTGCTGCGAGAACGGAGGGGGCGTGATCACGCGACGCAACCGGGTCCGTCGGGGATGGGGGCCGCGTCCCATCGCTCGAGCTCCGGTAGCACCTCGGTGGCGAAGAGCCGGACGCTCTTTTCCGCCAGGTCCGGCGGCATCCCTGCGAAACTGAAGCTGGGGTTGAACGCCGCGACACCGAGCGCGGTGTGAAGCGTGCGCAGCTTTTCGATGGCCTGGTCGGGTGTACCCCACGGCATCAGGTTCACGTAGTCCGCGACGGCGCCGTCGGTGCCCCGCTTGTCGATGTACTTCGAGATGCCGGCATAGAACTCGTAGCCCCGCAACCCCTCGTGTGCCCCCTCGGCAAAGCCGTAGTGCGCAATCACGGTCTCGTAGTAGCCGCCGATGTAGCGATGGGCGAGTTCCTCCACACGTTCAGGATCGGTGTCGATGACGATGTTGCCCGAACACAACGGCGCCGGCGGTTCGCTCGACGCACCGTGCTCGGCGTGCCACGCATCGCGATATCCGGCGAGCTCCTGCGCGACGATCGGCCAAGGCTTCTGGGGAACGATGAGCAGACCGATGCCCAGTCGGGCGATGATCGGCATTGCGTCGGGCGACATCGCCGCCGCATACACCCTGCCCCGCATCGAGTACATCGGCCGCGGCCGGATCTCCACGGCCGGCTGTACCAGGAACTCGTTGTCCGCCTCGAGAATGCCTGTCTCGATACCGCGGAGGATCATGGTGCTGTAGGCGATGAATCGTTCTCGCGACCGGTCCATGGGCATACGGAAGCCGTCGTACTCGATGCGGCCGAGACCCCGCCCCAATCCGAGAATGAGGCGTCCGCCCGAAAGGTTGTCGAGGAGAACGATCTGCTCCGCGCAGCGCACCGGCTCGTGCCAGGGCAATACGATCACGCTGGTGCCGAGGCGCACGTGCGGGTGGCGGGCCCCCATCCACGTCAAGTACTGCACCGGATCGGGCGACAAGAAATAGTCCGTGAAGTGATGCTCGACGGTCCACAGGGAATCGAAGCCGAGGTCCACGGCGAGGTCGGACAGCCGCAACTCGTCGGCGTACACCTCGGCGTCGGAGCGTCTGTTGCCGGGGTTCTGGAAGCCCCCCGTGTACCCGACGTGCATGGTCCGCCTCCAGAAGCACAACCGAACGGTCGTTCAACCCTAGTGGGGCCCTTGTTCGCCACCGGGCCTTCGCGTGCGGATCGGGTCAGCCGATCCACGCCTTGTCGAAGAGCACGACGGTGCCGAGGGTCATCTCGAGGCCGTACACCTTCTTCTGCCAGGCGATCATCTCGGGGATCGCTTCGTGGACAGCCGCCGGCATGTCGATGCGCCAGATGTCCTGGATCTTCTCGAGCGCAGCCGCGCGTTCGGCGTCGGTGGTGCTTTCACGCAAGATCTCGATCTGTGCGTCGACGTCGGCACTGACGTAGTTCATAACGTTGCCTGCGGCCGTCGAAAGGACTGTCTGCTGCAGCGCGATCTCGGGCGCCTCCTCGGCGACGTTGATGCCCCAGCAGGCAAGGTCATAGGCCTTGTTGACGAGCACGTCGGTCTCGAAGGCGGTTCTGTCGTAGTCGTTCTTCAGCTTCACGTTGAATCCCGCGGCGCTGAGTTGGTTGCTCACTGCCTGCGCCCAGCTCTGGCGACTCGGGGCGTTGTGGCAGTTGACCCGGATCGTTCCGTCCCACTTGCCTTCCTTCTTCACCGCGTCGACGAGCGTCGTCGCCGAGTCGAGGTTGTACGCGTTGACCGGCGCGACCGACGCCCACTTCGAACTCTTCTGAAAGAACTCGCCACCCGGATAGCCGGCACCGGCGTTCGCACGTTGGTTGATCACCTGAGGATCGAGCGCGAACCCCACCGCCTGACGAACACGGCTGTCGGCGGTGACGGTGTCGAGGGTCGTCACGCCGTCGGCCTTGGCCGTGCAATGCGGCGCAGGTAACCCACCCCTGCAGTTGATCCTGCCGTTGTTCATCATCGCCACGCCACCGAGCCACTGCGTGTTGATGTAGGTCTCGACTCTCCTCTCGTCCTGCGCCTTCTTGACGACGCCGGGCTCACGCAGAAAAGCCAACTGCAATGTGTCGGTGGTGAGCGCGTCGTAACTGGCCGGTGCGCCAGCGAGCACGACGAACGACACTGCGTCGAGATGCGCCTTACCGCCCCAGTAGGTGTCGCTGCGGGCGAGCTCGATCGCCTCTTTCGGTTTGTACGAGTCGACCTTGAAGGGACCGGCGCCGACGGGCTTGCCGTTGAAGACACAGGCGCGCGGGTGGATCACTTGATTGGCGCCGCACGCCGCCTTCACCGCAGTGGGCGATGGGACCATGCCCGGCGAGGAAGCGAGCACATAGGGGAAGTTCGCCCACGGGGAGTGCAATGTGAACTCGAGCGTCAACTTGTCGACCACTGTGTAGGTCTTGATGGTGGCGACCAGCCCGGCAGCGCGTGAACTGAACGTCGTGTGGCGTTTCATGCCGAATACGACTGCGTCTGCGTCGTAGTCGGTACCGTCGCTGAACTTGATGCCCGGTCGCAGTCTCAGTGTCCATTCCGAGTACTCGCCGTTGGGCGTCAACGACGCCGCGGTCCGGGGCTCGAACTTCTTCGTGGCCGTGTCGTAGCGCATGATCGCGTCATAGATCGCTGCACCCTCGGTACCACCGGAGGTGCCCCCGCCGTGCAGCAGCACCGGGTCGAGGCCGACGGTTTCGCTGAACATGCCCATCTTGACGCTGCCACCGACCTTCGGCGATGTCGTCGTGGTCGCCGTGCCCGCCGTGTCCGACACCGTCGTGCTGGCCGGTGGGAAATCGCTGTTCTGGGGCGGCTCACCGCCACCGCTACCGGAGCATGCGGCAGCGATGAGCGACCCGGCGATCAGCGCCGAGATGCGCCCGACCCGTCGGTACCGCACAGTTCCATTCCCGAACGAGCGTGGGCTTAGACCTTGGCCTCGCGCGGATCCCACTTGGAGCGGGCCCATTCGCCGACACGGTTGAAGCTGTACACCGTCAAGAACATGACCAAGCCAGGCACCATGGGGATGTGGGGATACTCCTTCAAGACGTTGGCCTGTTGGCCCTCTGCGATCATGTTGCCCCACGTCGGCTTGGGCGGCTTGAGGCCGAGGCCGAGGAAACTCAGCGAACCTTCGGCCACGATGAGCACGGCGATCACGATGAAGGCGTAGGACAAGAGCGGCAGGGCCACGTTGGGCGCGATCTCGCGGAAGATGATACGGAAGTTCTTGGCGCCCATGGAGCGCGCCGAAAGCACGAACTCGCGTTGCGCGAATACCAACGTGTTGGCCCGCGATAATCGGGTCATCGTCGGAAGGCCGACGATGGCCAAGCCGATACCGACCTTGACGATGGCTTCACTCATCTCTTCGGGACGACCGAGCACGGTGATGATGGCGATGAGCAGGATCAGCGCCGGGAATGCCAGCACGGTGTCGGTGAGCAAACCCACCACGACGTCGAGCTTGCCTCGGAAGTAGCCCGCCAACATGCCGATGGACCCGCCGATGACCAAGCTCAGCATCACCGCGAACGTCGCCGTCAACAACGACACGCGAGCGCCGTAGATGCTGCGGGCGAGCAGGTCGAGGCTGAAGTTGTTCGTGCCGAGCGGGTTATTGGAGAAGAGATCGGGCCGCGCATTGCCGGGAATGGAAATCGTCTTCGTCGTGTCCTGGTGTTCGGCCAACGGCAGGAGACCGGCGAAAATCGCACCGAAGAGGACGAGGAAGATCCACAGGAAACAGAGGTTGAGGCCGGTGTCGAACTGCTCACCTTTCACGACCTTCGCGATTCGGTCGATGGCGATGAACATCATCGTCAGCGCGGCCAGCACCACGACGATCTTGTCGATGCGATCGAGAGGGCCGATCACGGCGAAGAGCGCCAACCCGACCGCCACGACCGCGAGGATCGCCGCCCCGATCACCTGCTGGCGCCGGAAACGCTCGGCCGCGCGGAGCGCCGTGAGGACCGCCAACAGACCTACGACGGCGCGTGCGACACCTTCGACGGCGTCGTTGAGGTCGAGTCCGATCCACAACAACACGATGCCGGCCACGAACGCGCCCACGCCGATCGGAATGCTGCCCTTGGCTTTGACCACGCGCTTGCGACGGCCACCACCATGGACCTCGACCGCATCGACGAGGGGGACGTTGGCGCCGGCTGCAACAGGAGTTTCAGATCCGGCCACGGCGAATCCTTGGGTCGAGAATTGCGTACGAGATGTCGATGAGCACGTTTATCAGCACATAGGCACAGGCGATGATGAGCACGCCCCCCTGCACAAGAGGAAAGTCCTTCTTGCCCGCAGCCGCGACGACCACTGATCCGACTCCCGGCAGGCCGAAGAGACTCTCGACGATCACCGTCCCGCCGATCAATCGGCCGAGGCTCACTCCGGCGAGCGTGATCAACGAGAACGACGAAGGGCGCAACGCTTCGCGGACCATGATGTGGCGAGGGGTCATTCCTTTGGCCCGGGCGGCGAGGATGAAGTCGTCCTGCAGTGTCGCCATCATGTCGTTGCGCAGCAGCCGGGTGAACACCGCGATTTCGGAGAGGGCGATGGTCAACACGGGGAGCGTGGCGTGGCGGAGGTTGTCCACCCAGCCCCCCTCGCTAGGTCTCACCCAAAGACTGTCGGGTAGCCATCGCCAATTGAGGGCGAACGCCAATTTCAGCAGGATCCCCAACAAAAACGAGGGCACGGAGATGAATGCGAACGCGGTACTACTGACGACGCGGTCGAACCCTGCCCCCGGCCGGTAGGAGGCCATCATTGCCGCCGGAATCGAGATGACCAGCGCCAACGCGGTCGCCATCCCCGCGAGCTGCAGGCTGACGGGGAAGGCCCGCATCAGCTTGGTCTTGACCTCTTCGACCGGCGGCAGCACGTTCTTGCCCAGGTCGCCCCGCATGACCTTGCCGAGCCATGAGCCATAGCGCTCGAGCCACGGCTTGTCGAGGCCCAGTTCGGTGCGGACGCGCACGTAGTCTTCGGCGGAGGCGTTGGAACCCAGGATCTCGACTTCGGGGTTGCCCGGCACCAACGTGACCAACTGAAACGTGCCCAAACTCACCAGGAAAAGCACAGGGACGATCAGCAACAGTCTGATGCCCACCGTCCGCGTCACAGCTTCCCCCCTGTTGGTCGAGTAGTGGCGACAAGTTAGGCGATCAGGGCGCCTGTGTTCAAGGTCACGCACAGACCGCAGGTCACGCCATACGGGCGAGGTCGATCGGGTCGATCGGGGGCATTTGCCCCCGATGATCGCCCCCCGGTCCATTGCCGCGATAATCCACGCTCCACACATCGCCGCGCTGATCCGCGGCTTGCCGAGGGGAGCGTTGTGGCCGAGCCGCTCGTCGTTCACATTCCGTATCCAGCGGTGGCTGCGGTCGCCGAACTCGCGCGGCTGCGGGCCGTCCATCCGCAGATCGAGCTCGTCACCGTCCCGTTCGAGATCAGCCACGACCAGCGGGTACGCCGAGAGCAGGATCCACGAGGCGCGGCGACAAGGGCGGGCGAAGAGCCGTTGACCGCCGAGCAGGCCGAGGCATTCGCCCGCTGCGAAGTGATCTTGTCGCTCGACGCGCCGCTCGATGTCACGACAGTCGCGCCGAAGCTGCGCTGGATCCAAGCGATCGGTTCCGGCGTCGGGCAGTTCCAGGCGTGCGGACTGCCGTCGTCGGTGACATTGACCAACGGTGCGGGCATCGGCGCGCCGCCGATCGCAGAGTGGGTCATCGGTCGCATCCTCCAGATCTACAAGGCGTTCCCATTGCACGATGCGCGAGCGCGCGAGCATCGCTGGGAGATGGCGCTCGGCTCGATGGTCATGGGCAAGACGATTTCGATCATCGGCCTCGGCGCGATCGGCAATGAGGTCGCACTGCGCGCGCGGCCATTCGGCGTCAAGCTGCTCGGCATCCGCCGCAGCTTTCGCGCCGGCATGTCTTCGCCCTATGTCGACGAGTTGTTCGGTCCCGATTCGCTCACCGAGGTTCTCGGACGATCCGATGTAGTGGTGCTCGCGGCACCGGGTACCGCAGAGAACGAGAGCATGTTCGACGCCGCGACGTTCGCAGCCATGAAGCCGGGTTCGGTGTTTGTCAACGTTGCGCGGGGCACGCTCGTCGACGAGCCTGCGCTCATCGACGCACTGCAGTCAGGCCACTTGAAGGCGGCGGCTCTCGACGTCATGCGCCACGAGCCGATGGCCACCGACGACCCGCTCTGGGATGCGCCAAATGTACTCATCTCGCCTCACAGCTCCGCCTCCGGCGAGGGCTACATGGAGCGCGCGTTCGATCTGTTCGTACGAAACTTCGAGCACTACGTCAAAGGCGAACCGCTCGACAATGTCGTCGATCTCAGCGGCGGTTATTGAGCAGCTTGGTCGATAGGTGCCGAACCTACGCGCGTTGACGCTCGATCTCGAGCCGCTCCGTGCGTCGCGCGACTTCAGATACCTGTGGTTGGGTGGCACCATCTCCGCCATCGGCACCCAGTTCACGCGGGTAACGGTCCCGTTCCTCGTATACGAACGCACCGGCTCGGTGATCGCGCTCGGGATCATCAGCGCCATCACGCTGCTACCCATGCTCGTGTGCTCCATCATCGGCGGCGCGGTGGCCGACATCTTCGATCGCCGCTTGGTGGCACGGGTGTCCGCCGCCGTCGGTGGCGTCACCTCGTTGCTGCACGTGGTCAACGTCGTTTTCTTCGATACACAGCTGTGGGCCGTCTACGCGTTGCATGCGGTGGGCACCAGCTTGTTGATGGGTGGTGCACCGGCTGCTCGATCGGCCCTCCCCTTCGTGGTCGACAGGTCACGATTGACCTCGGCGCTGATGTTGCAGTCCACGACGTACACGACGTCGGCGGTCGTCGGTCCCGCGGCGGGCGGCTTCATCATCGCGTCGCTCGGCGTGCGTTGGGCATTCATCATCGACGCAATCACCTTCGCGTTCTCGTTCGCGTGTTGGACGCTCATCAAACCCATTCCGCCGTTGGCGAAGGGAGCGCGAGTGAGTGCTGCCGTGATCTTCGACGGATTCCGCGCGTTGCGCGGCCACAAGCCGATCGTCGGCTCGTTTCTCGCGGACGTCAACGCCATGGTCTTTGCCATGCCGCAAGCGCTGTTCCCTGCGATCGCTCGGCAGCGCTTCCCCGAGCACCCCACCTACTACGGCTTGATGGTCTCGGCGATCCCGTTCGGAATGTTCGTGGCGACGATCTTTTCCGGCTGGACGCGCAACGTGACGCGGCACGGCGCCGTCGTCGTGGTGTCGATCGCCGTCTGGGGGATCGCCATCGCACTCTTCGGCTTGGCCGACGGCATGATCCTGTCGTGCCTGTGCCTCGCCATTGCCGGCGCCGCGGACATGATCAGCGGTGTGTCGCGCAACGCGATGCTGCAACTGTCGGCGACTCCCGAACTGCAGGGGCGCATGCAGGGGGTCGGCATGGCCGTATGGACGACCGGGCCGGCACTCGGCGACGTCGAGGCGAGTGGCCTCGCCGCGCTCACCTCGATCAACACGTCGGTATTCCTCGGGGGGTTGGCGTCCGTGTTCGGTATCGGCGTCATCGCGGTCGCGATCCCCGAGTTCACGCTGTTTCGGGCGTACTCGAGGACCGATGTCGACGCCGAGCCCGAATCCGATTCCGAATCCGAACCCGAGCGCGCCGCTACCCTGCCGTCTGCAACTCCGTCCGAGTGAACTCGACCACGGCGTCGTCTCTTTTGCGCAGTGAAGGTCGCCTGACGTGACATGTGCGTCATCTCGCATCCAACACTGCGTCGGCCTAGTCGTACTTCAGCGCCATTTGGCGCAAGGCGTCGAGGAACCGCTCGCCGGCATCGGGCGCGAGTTCACCGGGAACGAAGTCGACCTTGTGCAGAACGCCCGGGTAGGCGAACGGACCGTAACGCTCGTAGAGCCGCCAGGAAACGGGCGACCGGCGGTCGATGCCGATGTCGATTCCTTCGAACGGCGCCATGCCGAGGAATGCACCGAAGCCATCGGCGTTTGCGCGCGCGGCACCATCGATCGAGATCGCGACCGAACACCGTCCTTGACCGTGATTGGTGACCGACACGGCGAACTGCTTTGCGCCGACAGGCACTGCACCGGCCATCAGTTCGATCATCTCGCCGTAGAGGTTCTGCACGAATCGAAGTTGGCCGTCCTCGACGTAGAGCGCGTAACCGCCACCTTGATCGCCATGGGCGAGCACGATGCCGTTGTCGCCTTCGCGGTAGTCGAGATGTGCGGCAAACGAAAAAGATCGACCATGGATCATCTTGGCGCAGCGATACCGCTCTAGCGTCGGCGTGCCGCGATGAATCGTCGTCGGCTCGGTGTAGACGGCCTCGGTGGGCGGGCGCTGCACATGCAGGAGCGGGCCGTCGTACATCGGGAAGACTTGGTTCGCTTGCGCCGCGTGCTGCCACGCGTCGGCCAGTTCGCGCACCTTGTCGGCGCGTTCGAGCGCGAGGTCGCGCGTCTCGGCCGGGTCGTCGGGTAGGTAGTAGAGCTGCCACTCACTGTCGTCATAGCGCTGACGCGGTAGATGCAGGGTCACGGCATGCCAACCATCGCGGTAGTAGCCGCGGTGGCCACTGAGCTCTTGGTACTGCTCGCGATGGTGCGGCGCGGCCTCCGCGTCGGTGAGCAGCGGCGCGAAACTCGAACCTGCGAGGGCATAGACCGGCAACCCGTTTCGGGTGGGCGGCCGCTCGAGGCCGACGAGGTCGAGCAATGTAGGGAGAATGTCGGTGACGTGCGCGTACTGGGTGCGCAACGCGCCGGGACGACCGAGGCGCGCGGGCCACGAGAAGATGCAGGGAACCGAATGCCCGCCCAGATGTGTGTTGATCTTGTAGAGGCGAAATGGCGTGCTCGACACCATGCCCCAGCCTCGTGGATAGTGCGGCAGTGTCTGCGGCCCGCCGATCAGGTCGAGGCGAGCAAAGTCGATGTCGGTGTCGGGATCTTCCTGACCCGCGCCACCACGGGCCGTCGCCACGAGGCTGCGGAAGTATTGGGAGGTGCCATTGGCTTCGCCTTCGCGTGAACCGCCGTTGTCGCTCGTGAAGAGCACGATGGTGTTGTCCCACTCGCCCATCGTTTCGAGAGTGTCGCGTAAGCGACCGAAATTCTGATCGATGTTGTCGACCATGCCCGCGAACACGGCTTGATAGCGGGCGAACAACTCCTTCTGCTTGGACGACAGCTCGTCCCAGGCCTTGACGTCGTTCAGTTCCTCACTGTTGCGAGGAGGCAACGTCGTGTTCGCCGGTATTACGCCGAGGTCGAGTTGACGACGGAACCGCTGTTCGCGCACGCGATCCCAGCCGGCGTGGTAGACGTCTTTGTACTTCTCGATGTCGTCGGGCTTGGCCTGAAGCGGTGCGTGCACCGCGCCGTGCGCAAAGTAGAGCAAGAACGGCCGACGCGGATTCGCCGCACGGTGCGCCTTGATCATCGTGATCGCTTCATCGGTGAGATCGTCGGTGAAGAAGTACCCATCGGGATACCGATCGACCGGGACCACAGTGTTGTCGCGCACCAGACGATGGGGCTGATGGAAGTTGGTGAACGCATCGATGATGCCGTAGAAAGAGTCGAAGCCCCGTTGGCACGGCCATGTGTGCTTGGGGCCTGCATCGTTGCACTCACTGTCCTTCGTGAGATGCCACTTGCCCACCATCATCGTGTGGTAGCCGTTGTCGCGGAAGATCTCGGCAATCGTCGAGGCATGTTGCGTGAGCTCTGACGCCAAGTTCGGGAAGCCGGTGTCGACATGCGCCACCGTCGCCACACCGGCGAGATGGTGGTTGAGCCCGGTCAACAACGCGGCGCGCGTCGGTGAGCACATCGGAGCGACGTGAAAGTTGGTGAGCCTCAGGGCCTCGCTCGCCAAACGATCGAGGTTCCTCGTGTCGATCTCGCTGCCGAAGCAACCTATGTCGGAGAACCCGAGGTCGTCGCACAACATGATCACGACGTTGGGCGCGCCGTCAGGAGCAGTCGGACGCGGCGGCCACCAAGGCTCAGAGGCGGCAACGGTGGTCGCGATACGGCCTTCGAAACCGAGGTAGGGCGGTAGCGGACTGTCGGACATCGCGAGATCACGCTAGTCTCAACCCCGCCGCTGAGGCTGCGAAGTCCGGTGAGAGTCCGGCGCTGTCCCGCAACTGTGGAGTTGGTTTCGCACCAACCGAGCCAGGTCGCCAGCCATCTGAGGCAACTACAGCGAAACGGCTCTCGAGGAAGAGCCGATTGCGCGGCTGCCCTCGCCTCGCGCGGTCTCAGTCGCTCGATCGTTCCTCGAGCGAAAGGAGACCAACGAATGAGACGGTTCATATCCATAGCAGCCGCAGTGATCGTGTGCCTTTTGGGCGCGGCATGCGGCGATGACAACGGCGGCGCGTCTACGACGCCGTCGACCACTGTGAGTTCCACGGCGACCACTTTGGCGTCGTCGTTCCCGGTCACGGTGGGCAGCGGCGCAAACGCAGTGACCATCAAAGCGAAGCCCGAGAAGATCGTCTCTCTGTCGCCGACGGCGACAGAGATCCTCTTCGCCATCGGCGCCGGCAAACAGGTGGTCGCGGTCGACGATCAGTCGAACTTTCCGCCGGAAGCGCCGAAGAGCGAACTCTCCGGATTCAAGCCGAACGTGGAGGCGATCGCGCAGAAGAACCCCGACCTCGTCGTCATCCAATTCGACACCGCCAATCTGGTGGCCGGGCTCGAGGCGCTCGACATCCCGGTGCTCAGCCAGGCGCCGGCGCAGACGCTCAGCGACACGTATTCGCAGATCGAACAGTTGGGCGCGGCGACCGGCAACATCGGCGGTGCCGCCGAGACTGTTGGGCGGATGCAGACACGCATCGAGGCCGCGGCGAAAACGGTGAAGAAGCCGTCAGCGACGCTGCGCTACTACCACGAGGTCGACAACACGTTCTACACCGCCACGTCGTCGACCTTCATCGGTGAGATCTACAAGCTCGCCGGTCTCGTCAATATCGCCGATGCTGCCGACAAGGACAAGAGTGGTTACCCGCAGTTGTCGGCCGAATACATCATCCAGCAAGACCCCGACATCATCTTCCTCGCCGATGCCAAGTGCTGCGGTGAGACTGCTCAGAAAGTCGGCGCGCGGGCGGGCTGGTCGACACTCAAGGCGGTGAAGACGGGGGCGATCATTCCCATCGACGAGGACCTTGCCTCCCGGTGGGGTCCGCGCACGCCCGACTTGTTCGAGGCCATTGTGAAGTCGATCAACGCGTTGCCCGCTACAGTCGGCGCGAAGTAGAAGCGCCGACTCTCGATGAACACGCGCCTGTCGCGTGCGTGGTTGGCCGGTGGGTTCACCGCCGTACTCGTCGCCACCGTCCTCGGTGTCGCCTTGGGAGCGGTAAGCCTGCCGCCGCTGCGCGTGTTCCTCGAACTCGTCGACCACATTCCGGGAGTCCACCTCGACAGCGGACTCTCCGAGCGCGAGGCCGCGATCGTCTGGCGTATCCGATTTCCGCGGGTGGTGCTCGCATTGTTGGTCGGCGCGATGCTGGCGGTCAGCGGTGCCTCGTACCAGGGCGCGTTCCGCAATCCGCTCGTCGATCCCTATCTGCTCGGGTCGGCCGCGGGTGCAGGGCTCGGCGCGACGTTGGCCATCGTGGCCGGCGCGACGGGCGCGCCGTTGCCGATCGCGGCATTCATCGGTGCCCTGGCCGCGGTTGCGATGACCTATGTACTCGGCGCGAGTGCCGATCGAGGACGCTCCCCCGCGTCACTCGTACTTGCCGGCGTCGCCGTGACCAGCTTCCTCACGGCGGTGCAGACGTACGTGCAGCTGCGCAACTCCGATGTCATCCGCGAGGTCTACTCATGGATACTGGGTCGACTCGTCACATCGGATTGGCGTGACGTCGCCATCCTCACCCCTTACGTGGTCGTCTCGAGCATCACGTTGTGGCTCCACCGACGACAGCTCGACGTGCTCGCGGTCGGCGACGATGAAGCCGCGACACTCGGCGTTTCCGTACAGCGCACGCGCATCGTCGTCGTCGTCGCGGCAACCCTCGGTACCGCGGCGGCCGTGTCGGTCAGCGGGTTGATCGCGTTCGTCGGCATCATCGTGCCCCACACCATCCGCTTGCTGGCGGGCCGCAGCTATCGAACGGTGTTGCCGTTGTCGATACTGTTCGGCGGGGCATTCCTCGTGATCACCGATCTGGTCGCCCGTACCATCATCTCGCCCGCCGAGTTGCCCATCGGCGTGGTCACGGCGTTCTTCGGCGCACCGTTCTTCTTGCTCGTGTTGCGCACATCGAGGATCCGTCCATGAGCGTCGTCGTCTCCCACCTGACGGTCGCCGTCGATGGGGCCACTTTGTTGCGCGACGTGTCGATGACCGTATCCCCGGGCGAGTGGGTGGCGGTGGTGGGCCCCAACGGCGCCGGTAAGTCGACCTTGTTACGGGCGATTGCAGCCCTCACGTCGCGGCAGGGCACGATCACCATCGACGGGCGCGACATCGCTTCGTTGCGTCCCCGCGAACGAGCACGGCTCATCGCGATGGTGGTGCAGTCGCCGCTCGTTCCCGCCGGCGCAACCGTGACCGACTACGTGTCGTTGGGTCGCACACCACACGTCCCGGTCTTCGGTGTCGAGACATCCGGCGACCTCGCCGCGGTTTCCGCGTCGTTGCGCCGTCTCAGTCTCGACGAGTTCGCTCATCGAGCCATCGAAACCCTCTCTGGAGGCGAGCGTCAACGCGTGCTGCTGGCCCGGGCCCTCGCCCAGGACGCGCCCGTGCTGCTGCTCGACGAACCGACAACTGCTCTCGATGTCGGCCACCAGCAAGAAGCGCTGGAGCTCATCGACGATCTACGGCGCGAACGCAATCTCGTCGTGATCACGTCCCTGCACGATCTCACGTTGGCCGCGCAATATGCCGATCGCGTGGTCCTACTCGACGGGGGGCGCGCGGTCGCCGACGGCCCGCCCGACGAAGTGTTGACCGAACACACGCTCGGCGTGGTCTTCGGTGCCTCGATCCGGGTGATCCGCGATGAACACGGCATCACCATCGTCACCCGTCGCGTCGCGCGCTGACAATCGGCACCTTGACGCGCGTGCTTTCTGGCGCGCTGAAGCGCGACACGGCCCGGTGGCGAACCACCGGGCCGTGTCGCAGAGTATTGAGCGTGGCTTACTTCTCGAGCCAGGCCTTGCCGTACAGCGTGATCGACGACCCGGTGCGCACGATGTCGTGCAGCTTCGGCGTATGGACGATCGCCTGCGGGATGATCGCGATCGTATGGGCCGGCATGTCGCGGACCCAGATCTCGCTGATCTTCTTGTAACCCTCTATCTTCTTGGCGTCGGTGTCAGCGGTGCGCAAGAGATCAATCGCGGCGTCCATCTCTGCGTTGCCGTAGCCGTAGCGCGGGTTGGCGCTGGCGAACGTCGACACCAACTGGTTGTAGTTGTTGTCGGATTCGTCGAGCAGGCCGTAGGCCCACGTCGTCAGGTCGAAGTCGCGACGCACCAGCACGCGGTTGACGACACCGGTGATGTCTTCTTCGGTCTGCTTGGTGACCTCCATGCCGACCGCCTGCAACTGCGTCGCTACCGCTTCGGCCCAAGCCAAACCGACCGGATCGTTGCCGGCTGCGACGCGGATCTTGCCGTCCCAACCCTCGGTCTTCGCTAGTGCGACTAGGCGCCGGGCCTCGGCTTGATCGGCCTTGGGCCCTTCAACCTTGGGATCCCACTGGAAGTTGGCGAACGGCGCCGAGTCGACCACGGCCTTGCCTTCGTACACACGGTCGTTGATCACTTTGGGATCGACCGCGTGCGCGACGGCCAGGCGCACGTTCTTGTTGGACGTTGCCGTCTTGGTCGTCACCCTCGTGCCATCGGCAACGCCTTGGCAGGAAGGCACGCTCGCCGTCGCCGCCCCGGCGCAGGTGACCTGGATGCCGGAGTTCATGTTGATGATGTTCCCGGCCACTGTCGGCATGTCGACGGTGCTGTACTTGTCCGCCTTGGCCTGGGCGTAGACCACCGGGTCACGGATGAAGCCGCCCTGCAGCGTGCCGGTCTTGATGGCGTCATACGTGGCCGAGGGCCCCGCGATGTACACGAACTTGAGCGTGTCGAGATACACCGTGCCGCCCCAGTAATTCGGGTTCTTCTCCATCTCGATGACTTCACCGGGCCGGTACGACTTGAGGATGAACGGACCCGCACCGGCGTTGCCGGGATTGACGTTGAACCCCTCGGCGCCGATGCGCTCGAAAGCGGCCTTCGAATAGATGAGCCCATTGACCCCGACGAAGATGTAGGGGAACCCGGCCCACGACTTCTTGGCCTTGAACTTCAGCGTCAGCGGATCGACGATGGTGATACCCGAGTCGGTGATCGCGGGAGGCGTGCCGCTGATCTTCGCATCGATGGCGCCGGTCAACTGCGAGCGCGGAGCCGAGTTGCCCGCCAGCATCTGGCGCTCGAGCACCCACTTGACCGCGGCCGCGTCGTAGGGCGTTCCGTCACCGAACTTGATGTTGGGACGCAGCTTCATCGTCCACTCGGTGAAGTCGGCGTTCGATGTCAGCGACTCGGCCGTGCCACCCTCGTAGCCGCCCGTCGCGGCGTTGTACTTCATGAGCACGTCGAACATCGCCGCGCCCTCGGTGCCGCCGACGGTGCCTCCGCCCGCCAGCTTGGCCGGGTCGAGACCGCCCTCGCGGCTGAACTGGCCGATCGTCACCGAGCCACCGGCAACGGGTGCCAGGGTGGTACCCGGCGTCGTGACGTTCGAGCCACCAGTGGTGTCCGGGCTGCCTTCATCGCTGTCGCCGCACGCGGCGGCAACGAGACCGATGGCGAACAGGACCGCCAGCAGCTTCGTCGTAGTTGACTTCCTCATACTTGGATTTCCCCTCCCTGCCCCGGACGGAGCAAAGTGCGGCCAAGTCTACGAAGAGATGTGGCAGCAGGCACTGCAGGCACCAGATCGTCGCAAAGTCCGCCACTCCGCAACGTAATCGTCACAAATTCGGGGCCGGATCGCAGCGGGTAGCCTCCGCCCCGTGCGCCCTCTGTCCGGTGTCCGCGTCCTCGATCTGAGCCGGGTTGTGGCCGGACCCACCTGCTGTTACTGGCTGGCGGCGCTGGGTGCCGAGGTGTTGCGCATCGAAGCGCCTGGAGGTGACGTCAGTTGGCTGACGCGGCCCTTCATCGGGCCCGCCGGCGAGTCCGACACGCAACTCACCGAGCGTGACATCGCGATGAGCCCGATGCGCAAGGCCAGGGGCAAGCGCAGCATCGTGCTCGATCTGCGCAACGCCCTCGGCCGCGAGGTGCTGGCCAAGCTGATCGACGTCAGCGACGTGCTGATCGAGAACTTCAAGCCGGGCACCCTCGCCCGCCTCGGGTTCGATGCCGCCGCGCTCGAGGCCCGCAACCCTCGTCTCATCTACGCGACGATCACGGGCTACGGGCACGACGGCCCCTACCGCGACAAGCCCTCGATGGACCCCATCGTGCAAGCAATGTCCGGGTTGATGGCCAAGACCGGCTTCACCGACGGGCCACCGACGCGCGTCGGGGCCACCGTCGGCGATCAATTGCCCGGCATGTGGGCGGCGCTCGGCGTCCTCGCTGCGTTGCGCCAGCGAGATCTCGATGGGCGCGGTCAAGTCGTCGATGTCGCAATGATCGACGCCATGTTGGCGTTGCTGTGGGACGAACCGATCGACCAGTACGAGGACATGGGCATGCCCGAACGCTTCGGCAACGGCGACCCGCGGGGCGCCCCCTTCGGCACATTTCGCACCAGCGACGGATGGATCGCGCTGGCTGCTCCCGCGAACTCACAGTGGGTGAAGTTGGCCCCGTTGCTCGGTGGCGCGGCTCTCGACGACAAGTGGAGCGACCATCACACGCGGGCCCGGGAGCAGGTGACGCTCAACGAGATCGTCAACGCCTTCACCACCGCGCGGACCTCAGAGCAAGTCGTGCAAGAGGTCGAGGCACTCGGTGTGCCGGTGTCGGCGGTGAACCCGCCGTGGTGGGGACGCCGCGATCCCCATGTCGCGCACCGCGGTTCACTCGAGCGCCTGCGTCACCCTGACCTCGACGAGCCCACCGGGTACCTCGGCACGACGTTGCCCATCCGATTCTCGCGCGCCGACATCTCGACGACGCCTGCCGAACCGCTCGGCGCGAGCACCGAGACCGTGTTGCACGACCTGCTCGGCTATGAGAAGAGCGAGATCGACGCGTTGCGCGCCGGTGGCGCTTTCGGCTGAGCCACCGTGCCGATTCCGCTCTAGCGCGGGCCGCCCGGGCCATGGCCCGCGATGTCGATGAGGATCTGGGTATGGCCGCGGTGGCCGAGGCCCGTGTCCTCGCGGGTGGCACTCACGAGGGGCAGGCGGTCGTGGCGATCGGCCAAGGCCTCGAACGCCACGCGGGCCTCGAGTCGTGCGAGGGCGGCGCCGAGGCAAAAGTGGATGCCGTGGCCGAACGCGAGGTGCGGCGTGTCGCGCCCCGGTACCACGGCGTCGGGATCGTCGAACGCCGACCCGTCGTGGTTCGCGGCACCGATGCCGATCGTGACGAACGAGCCCGCGGGGATCACCTTGCCCGCCATTTCGACATCACAGGTCGTTTTGCGAATAGGTGTCTGCACGGGCGCTTCGAGCCGCATGATCTCTTCGACGAACGACGGGATCATCGACCTTCCGGCGCGCACTGTCGACCACAGCGCAGGGTCGTCGGCGAAGATGCGCAACATGTTGCCGATGAGCCGTGTCGTGGTGAGATTGCCGGCGGAGAGCAACACGCAGCAGGCGCCCACCACTTCGGCGGGTTCGAGGTGGTCACCTTCGACCTCGGCGGACACGAGCGCGGAGATCAAGTCGTCACCCGGGCTCTTCGCTCTGGCGCTGACCAATGTGGCGAACCAATCGTTGATCGCCTGCGCTCCGAGTTCGGCCGAGATCAACTCGGGCGTGCGCTCACCGCGCGCGTTGTAGATGACGAAGGCGCGATCCTCTGACCACTGCTTGAAGTCGCGGACTCGATCGGTGGGTATGCCCATCATGCGGGCGATGACGAACACGGGCAAGGGATCGCAGTAGCCCAGTTGAAAGTCGACGACCCCGCGCCCGATGTCGTCGAGCAAGCCTTCGGCGATCTCGCGGATCCAGGGCTCGGCCTCGGCCACTCGCTTCGGCGTGAACGCCTTGGTCATGATGCGGCGCAGCTGCGTGTGCCGCGGCGGATCGTCGAAGATCAATGGCGAGTCGCGAAATACCGGGTTGTCCGACCCGCGCACATTGGACGAGAAGCGCTCGGGGTCGGCGAGGGCAGCGCGGACGTGCTCGTAGCTCAGCAAGATCCACGAGGACCGGCTCACCTGCAGCGGGCTGTGGGGGCGCAACGCCTCGTACACGGGGTAGGGATTGCGGAAGGTCAGCGGATCGCGCAGCAGCGAAGTATCGGGTTCGGCCACCTGGCCCAACTTAGTTGATTCGCGTTTGGAGAATCATTCTCAGTATGACTACAATGAGAATCGATCTCATATGCACACTTCACGCAGTACCTCACGGTTGCTTCCGCTCACCCTGCTATCCGTCGTCGCGCTGCTTGGTGTCGCCTGCGGTGACAGCGCTGGTTCGAGCGCCCGCGACGCTCCCTTGCAGGTCGTCACCACCACCACCGTGCTCACCGATTTCGCCCTGGTGATAGGCGGGGACCGGGTCGGGGTCTATGGGGTGATGAAACCCAACGTCGACGCACACGACTACGAGCCGTCGGCCAGGGACCTCGACGCGATGCGATCGGCACAGGTCATCGTGAGAAACGGAGTAGACCTCGAGGCGTGGTTCGAGGACGCGGCCACGGCAAGCGGCACCAAGGCCACCGTTGTCGACGCGAGCACGGGGATCACAATCCGATCGGCCGACGATCACGGAGACGACGATCACGAAGAACACGAGGGCGACCCGCACATCTGGCACGATCCGCGCAACGCGAAGCAGATGGTCGCGACGATGCTCGCCGCGTTCGTCGCCGCGGACCCCGCCGGGTCGGCGATCTATGAAGCCAACGCCGCCCGCTACACCGCAGAGCTCGACGCGCTCGATGCCGAGATCGAGGCGAAGATCGCCACGCTCGCCAACAAGAAACTGGTCACCAATCACGATGCGTTCGGCTACTACGTCGAGCGCTACGGGTTGGAGTTCGTCGGGTCGATCATCCCCAGCTTCGAGTCCTCGGCCGAGGTGTCCGCCGCGGAGCTCGACGATCTCGTCGACGAAATCGAGACGCAGGGCGTCAAGGCCGTCTTCGCCGAATCTTCGCTGCCGTCGAAGGTGGCAAAGACGATCGCCGACGAGGCCGGCATCAAAGTGGTCGATGGCGAAGGCGCGCTCTACGGTGATGGTCTCGGAGCCGCCAAGTCACCCGGGGGTACCTACCTCGGCATGATGCGGCACAACACGGCGACGATCGTGGATAACCTCGGATGACCTAACTCTATGACCGAGCCCCTTCTGCACGTTGACCACTTGACGGTCGCCTACGACCGTCAAGTCGTCGTGCACGACATGAGCATGCAGGTCGCCGCCGGAGAATCGGTGGCCCTGATCGGGCCCAATGGCGCCGGCAAATCAACCTTCATCAAGGCGGTCCTCGGCCTCGTCCCGATCCACAGCGGCTCCGTCGAGATACTCGGTCGCCCATCGCTCGACATGCGCCGGCTCATCGCGTACGTGCCTCAGCACGATCATCTCGATCCGCAATTCCCGATCACGGTGCAACAAGTGGTGATGATGGGGCGATATCGCTCAATCGGTTGGTTCCACCGCCCCAAGCGCGACGATCGCGACGCAACTCGCGATGCGCTACGGCAAGTCGGACTCGCCGACCGTGCCGGCGACTCGTTCGGTACTCTCTCGGGCGGACAGCGCCAGCGCGTACTGATCGCACGCGCCATCGCGCAAGGGGCCACGCTGCTCTTGCTCGACGAGCCGTTCAACGGTGTCGACACCACGACACAAGATGTATTGCTCGAAGTCTTGTCGTCGCTGCGGTCCGCCGGCGCGGCGGTGGTGATGGCTACGCATGACCTCTCGGTTGCGCATCTCGCGTGCGGCCACGCGTGCGTGCTCAACCGTCATCTTGTCGCGTTCGGCCCGATCGACACGACGCTCGGCTCCGACGCGCTCGTCGCGGCCTACGGTCATCAGGCGGTCGTGCTCGCCGAGGGCACCGCAATGATCCATGCCCACTGATTCGATCCGCATGTTCGCCGGGATACGGCTCGTAACCGAACCATTCGAGCCCGCGTACATGCGCAGGGCGCTCATCGCGATCTTGTTGCTGGCCCTACTGGCCGGCGTGGTGGGGGTGGTCGTCCAGTTGCGGCGCCTCGCGTTCATGACCGACGCGATGACGCACACCGTGTTCCCCGGCGTTGCGATCGCCTACTTCATAGGCGACTCGTTGTTCGTCGGTGCCTTGATCGCGGCGGCGGCCTCGGCCGTAGTTCTCACTTTGCTCGCACGTCACCCGCGTATCGACGAAGACGCGTTGATGGCGTTCGTGCTGGCGACCTTCTTCTCGGTCGGCGTCATCGTCGTCTCGCGAAACCGCACCTTCACCGCGGACCTCAACCAGTTGCTCTTCGGACGGGTGCTCACGATCTCGACACGCGATGTCATCGAGATCGCCGCCGTCTGCGTCGTCTCGTTGGCGGCTCTCTACGCGTTGCGCAAGGAGATCTGGCTCCGCTCGTTCGACCCCGTGGGGGCAACTGCCCTCGGCTACCCCACCGTCGCCATCGACATGGCGCTCAACCTGTTGATCGCACTCGTCGTCGTCGCCGCGGTGAAAGCGGTGGGAACCGCCCTCGTGGTGGCCCTCTTGATCACTCCGGCCGCCACCGCCCGGATCATGTCGTCGCGTATCACGACCATGTTGGTGCTGTCGTGTGTCATAGGTGGCGTCGGTGGGTGGCTGGGCCTCGTCATCAGCTACGACGCTTCGATCCATCACGACGTGCGGTTGGCCGCGGGCGCGACAACGGTGGTGGTGCTGACGGCCTTGTTCGCTGTTGTCGCGGTCGTGTTCGCGCTAGGGCGACGGCGCAGCACCCGCCGGGCGGTTGCGTCGTGAGCCAACTCCTCGATCTCTACGACTCGACGTTCATGCAACGCGCACTGATCGAAGCAACACTCGTCGGCGCCCTCTGCGGCGCGGTCGGTATCCACGTGCTGTTGCGCCGCCTGCCCTTCTTCACCATCGCCGTCGCGCACGCGACGTTCCCCGGGGTCGTGCTGGCCGTGATACTCGGCGCCAGTGTCCTCAGCGGGGCAATCGTGTTCGCGTTGTTGTTGGTCCTCGGCGTATGGCTCAGCGGCGTCGAAGAACGGTTGGCGACCTCGACGGTCGTGGGCGTCGCGCTCGCCGGCTCGTTCGGCATCGGAGCCATGCTGCAGTCGACGCAAGACGGCTTCACCAAGGACCTTGCATCGATCTTGGTGGGACAGATCATCGCAGTGCAGCGCGCCGACCTGATCGCGACCGCCATCATCGGGCTACTCGTGGTCACCATCATGGTCGCGATGCACAAAGAGCTGGTGCTGTCGGCGTTCGACCCCACCGAGGCACAAGCCCAAGGCAACTCGCGGACGATCGACCTGCTCGCACTCCTGATCGTCGCGGCCGCGGTGGTGACGACGGTGCCCGCGGTGGGCACGATCTTGTCGGTCGCGCTGCTCACGATCCCCGCCATGACGGCTCGCCTAGTAACCCGGCGCGTCGGTACTGCGATGTTCACGTCGTCCGCGATCGGGGCGCTCTCGGGGGTGGTGGGCCTGACGATCTCCGCGCAGTGGCGGGTGGCGGCCGGCGCGGCGATCACACTGAGCACGGCCGGCGTGTTTCTGCTCGTGCTCGTCGCGACGACATTGGTTCGGCGCTTCGTGTCAACCGAGCAGGTCGTTGTGTTCCCCGATGCGGGGCGCGCGCCGGAGCTGGCTCGCTGACCCGTTGCAGATGAACGGGAGCCCGGCGTAGGTGTAGGAGGCGCCGATCTCATCGTGTTCGACCTCGACCGGGAACCCTCGTGCGACGAAGTGGGGATCGCTCAACACCTCTTCCGGCGCATACACCACGGTCGCCGCGATGCCGTGGGATTGCGCTCCCATAAAGAACTCGTACGCCGAGGTGCGTTCTGCCATGAAACGAATCGCTTCGCGGCCGGCGTTGAAGATCGCCTGCGCTTCGGGGTCGTTCGCGATCTCCGACAGTTGGACACCGCCGCGGGCCACGCCCATCTCCAAGAAGAACGCCTCGGCGTACTGATCGCGCGCACCCTCGTCGCTCAACCAGTCGAGTAGGCGTTGATACTCCGCACCGCTCCGGGGCG
The DNA here is from genome assembly GCA_035525225.1 of Acidimicrobiales bacterium. GTDB lineage: Bacteria > Actinomycetota > Acidimicrobiia > Acidimicrobiales > WLNW01 > DATLFA01. The sequence continues at coordinate 22,631 of DATLFA010000084.1, read as the reverse complement.
GCACCCCGCTGTGGACCATGCGTCCGTCGGCGGACTCCGCGAACGAGCTCGTCGTCATGCGCACCGACGCGTGGCGGCCAGTCTGTCGTTGCACCGTGCGCTGCGCGACCAGATAATCGTAGCTCGCCGCCTCGGTGGTGACATTGGCCGCCGCGTGCAAGCTCACGTCGATGAATTGACCGAAGCCGGTCGCGCCGCGGTGCAACACCGCCGTGAGCGCGGCCATGGTCGCGAAGATCGAACCGGTTTGATAGCCCTGGTTGCCGCCGCCGCGCACCGGGGGTATCGAATGGTCGTCGTAGCCGCAGCTCCATACGGGACCGCCCGACGCGAGCACGGTGAGATCGGTAGACAATTCCGAGGCACGTGGCCCGGAGCGCCCGAACGGCGTGACCGACACCCAGATCAGCGAGGGATTCTGCGGGCGCAGGTCGGGATAGTCGAGCTTCTTCGCGGCGAGCACACCGGGCACCTCGGCTTCGAGCACGATGTCGGCCGACGCCATGAGCGTACGCAGAGCGTCGGCGTCGGCACCGTCGTCGAGATCAAGGGTCACGCTCTGCTTGTTGGTGTTGTAGTGCCACCACCACAAGCTGCGCTCGGGATCTTCGATGTCGCCGGCGAACGGTGCCCACCGCCGCGTCTCGTGACCGCCGCGCGGTTCGACGACGATCACTTCCGCGCCGTAGATCGCGAACAGCTTGCCCGCGAAGCATGCTCGCGACGACGCCAACTCGACGACGCGTAGTCCCGCGAGCGGCCCGCCCTGTTCGTTGTTGCGACCGTCCTTCGTCATCAGATGATCCCCTCGGTGCGCAGGTCGTCGATCTGCGACGACGTCATCCCGAGGAGTTCGCCGAAGACCTGGTCGTTGTGCTCGCCGAGGCATGGTGATCCTCTTGCGATCACCCAGTCGGTTTCGCTCATGTGTACCGGCTCGCCGTCGACGCGCACCTCGCCCATCTCGCGATGGTGCACGGTCGGCCAGAGTCCCCATGCCGCGGTATTGACGTCGGCGTCGATGCGTTCGGCCGGCTTTTGCACCGCCGCCGCCGGAACACCAACAGCCTGCAGGCGGGCGGCGAGATCGAACTTGTTCCACGAACGGGTCACGACGTCGATCGCGAGGTCGAGTTCGTCCTCGTGCTCGAGCCGGCCGACGAGCGTCGCGTAACGATCGTCGCCACACCACGGTTGGTCGATGACCTCACCCATGCGGACCCAGTCGTGGTCGTCCCGACACGACACTGCGACCCAATCGTCGTCGCCGTTACACGCGTAGATGCCGTGGGGTGCCATCGGAGGGAACTGGCTGCGGTTCGAGTTCGGCATACCGGCGCGGCGCAGCGGCCGGCCGTTGACCGTGTAGTCGAGCACCACCGGGCCGAGCAGCGACGCGCCCGCCTCGGTGCACGACATGTCGACCCACTGCCCTTCTCCGGTGCGTTGGTGGTGCACCAACGCACAGAGGATCGCGATCGCCATGATGTTGCCGCCGTGATGATCCATGTAGCTGTAGCCCCACCCCGCAGGAGGTAGGCCGGGCAAGCCCGACGAGAATGTGAGCCCGCACGCGGCCTGCACGATCGGGCCCCACGTACGAAAGCCGCGATACGGCCCGGTGTGGCCGAACCCACAGTTCGACACATAGATGATGTCGTCCTTGATCGCCCGCAACGCGGGGTAGTCGAAGCCCCAGCGCTCGAGCACTCCGGCGGCAAAGTTCTCGCTGACGACATCGCTGATCTCGACGAGTTGGCGCAGCAGCTCTTTGCCCCGGTCGGTACGCAGGTTCAGTGTGATGCCGAGCTTCTCGACGTTGTGGTTCTGGAAACCACCGCCGAACTCGATGCCCCGGCGATCGTCCTTGTACGGCTCGCTGCCCCGCAAGATGTCCCACTTGCCTTGCCGGACAGGGTCTTCGATGCGGATCACCTGCGCCCCGAGCGCGGCGAGCCAGCGCGTCGCTCCGGCACCCGCGAGTTGCCCGGTGAAATCGCAGATGCGGATGTGCGAAAGCGCAGTCGATTTCGCGGGAGGAGCGGTCGTCATGGGACGAACCTATTCGAAATGAGTACCGTGGTTCCATGACTCTCGCCGCTGAACGTCACGAGTACGACGACTACGACTCCCTGCTCGAGGACTATTTCGAAAAGGGTTGGACCGACGGGTTGCCGGTCGTCCCTCCGACTCCCGAAAAAGTCGAGCGCTTCCTGCGCGTCGCCGGCCTCGAGCCCGACACCGTGCTCGGCGCGGTGCCGACGCGCGAGGTGGTGGTCACAGCGGAGCAGGCTGCGATCAACGCGGTGATGGCGGGGTGCAAGCCTGAGTACTTTCCCGCGGTCGTCGCGGCAGTGCGGGCACATCTCGACCCGATGGGCAATTGCCACTCGACCACCGGCACGTTGTCGGGCGCGGCGCATGCCGTCATCATCAACGGGCCCATCCGCAACGAGATCGGCGTGCACAGCTACTCCGGCTGTTTCGGCCCCGGATTCCGCGCCAACGCGACCATCGGCCGCGCCTTGCGACTCGTCATCCGCAACGTGTGCCGCGCCATCCCCGGCTTCCTCGATCGCGCGTCGTTCTCGTGGCCATTGCGCTACTCCTTCTGCTTCGGTGAGAACGAAGAGGCCAGCAACTGGACACCAATGCACGTGTTGCGCGGGTTTCGTCCCGACCAGAGCACGGCAACGGTGATGTCGATCATGAAGTTCGCACCGGCGAGCGACCTCACCAGCCGCACCGCCGAGGGCATCTTGGATTCACTGATCAAGAATGCGCGTTACTCCGGCGTGGGCGGTGATCACTGGCTCGGCGACGACCACAATGTGATGTTCGTCTTCGGCACCGAGCATCACCGATTCTTCATCGAAGAGGACTACTCGAAAGAGCGCATGCAGGAGTACCTGTGGCCCAAGCTCTACGCCGAGACAACCGGCCCCACGGACCGGCGGGTGAACGTGGCCAAGCCCGAGGGCATTTTGCTCGTGGCGGCCGGAGGGCCCGGCATGGGCGAGACGTGGATGCTGATGCCGCACCTCGCGCACGCGATCACCCGCGAGATCGAGCCCCCGAAGGCATGAATACCGATGCTGGTATCATGACCCGAAGCGGGGCCCGAGCGGCCCCCGCCAGAGCGGGAAACAAGGTGTGGCGATGGCATTGATCGGGCTCGACCCCACAAGTGGTCCCATCGGAGGCGGGCACGACAAGCGGCTCGCACCGCGGCCGGTGACGCTTGCCGGTCAGGTCGTCGGCCTCGTGGCCAACGGCCTCGGGCAAGGCGAAGCGTTCCTCGATGCGCTCTATGACGAACTGAACAAGATCGACGATCTCCAGGGCAAGGTCAAGGTCATCAAGGGCTCGGTGTCGATCGCGCCCTACCCGGAAGACTGGAAACGCCTGACCGAAGGAGCCACCGTCGCCATCACCGGCTTCGGTGGTTGAGGCAGCTGCAGCGCCCGCAGTTTGCGGGACGCCGTCGAGCTCGAATGGGCCGGTGTGCCCTCGGTGGCCATCATCCACTACGAGATGACCGGGTCGGCGAAGGCCATCGCCCGCATCAGTGGCCATGAGGACTACGAGTTCGTCACGGTCGGCTATCCGCACATCCCAACCGCGGTGTGGACTGCCGACGAGGCGGTGCAGATCGCCCAAGATGTTGCGCCGCTCGTGCGCAAGCTCTTGACTGCGTAGGCATGACCTCCGAAGAACTCGAACGAAACATCCGCCTACTCAGCGCACATCGCAGTATCGAACAACAGATCTACCGCATGGGCTACGCGCTCGAAGACGGCGACTTCGAGCTCGTCGGTGAGCTGCTGCAGCACGCCACGTTCGGCGCCGACATGATCGGCCGCCGGGTCTTCACCGGTCGCGACGAGATCCGCGGGCAGTACGAGCGCACCAACATCGTGTATCCGGGCAAGGGCCGCGCGACGCGCGAGATGTACACCAACGTCGTCATCGACATCGACCTCGACGCGGGCACCGCCCGATCGACGACGATGTACACCGTTGCGCAACAGATCCCCGACAGCGGTGATCCCTTCGCCTTGTTGGTGGCCGGTCGCTACGAAGACGAGTGGGCGGTCATCGACGGTGAGTGGCAGTGGACCGACCGCTTCATCGTCGTGCAGTTCAAGAACGACCTGAACCACCACATGCACACCGGATCACAGCCCTACAACTAGCGTCGCACCCGTTCTCGCAGCACAAATTCGGAATATGTGCAGGTCGTCGGCCACCTCGTGCTGCGAGAACGAGGTCAGACGACGTCGAGCAGTGAACCGGGCTGCAATCCGGCAGCGCGGATCTCCTTGATCATCTGCACGAGTGCATTTCCATCTTGCGACTGCTCGCCCACGTGGAACAACAAGATGCCGCCGGGAACGAAGCCCTTGCGGCAGATCTCGACGATCTGGGTCGCGGACTTGCCCATCCATCCCAGTGAGTCGACCGTCCACAGCGCGTTGTACTTGTAGCCCATCTGCCCGAGCAGCTTGTCGGTCTCGTTGTCGACATCGCCGAAAGGCGGTCGGAACCACGGCTTCGAGCTGACACCGGCGAGGTTCTTGAAGACCTGCTCGGCCTTGTCGAGCTCGGCAATACGCGCTTCGCGGTTGAGCTGTGCCGTCGATGACGAGAAACCCGTCCACGATTTGTGGCTGTAGGTATGGTTGACGAGGTGGTGACCCTCGGCGACGATGCGTCGGAACGCATCGGGATTTTGTTCGGCCCACCTGCCGGTCATGCCGAAACTCGCCGTGATCTGCTCGGCCTTCAAGATGTCGAGGATCTGCGCGGTGAAGCCGACGTCCGAGCCCGCATCGAAGGTGAGTGCAACGACCTTGCGGCCGTTGGTTCCTTTGCGCAGCTGCAACGCCGGCGCACCCGGAAGTGGCGCCGTCGTCGTCGACGCGCCGGCGACGGTGCCTACGGGGGCGGTCGTCGCGGGCGATCGGGTGGTCGCGGGCGCAGCCGTGCTGGCGGTCGTCTGGCCCTGGCCCGTTGTCGTTGCCGGCGGCTGAGGATCGTCGTCGGGCGCCGTCTCCGGAGCTCCGCCGCACGCGGCAAACGTGAGCGCGCATGCCACGATGAGCGCGACACGAGAACACACGCGGGGCCTTGGCACCCCGCAACAGTACCGAGGCGCGATCGTGTCTGACGGCCGCTCGGGCCGAGTGTCCCGCTCTGACGGCCGCTCGGGCCGCGCCGCGGGCGTGACAGAATGACCGCAATTCTTCGAGGGGGCTTTCATGACCGATCCGTTCGCCGCGTACGACATGACCGGAAGGGTGGCGGTGCTCACGGGCGGCGCCAGCGGTATCGGCGAGGCCTCGGCCGAGCTCATCGCGGCGGCCGGTGGCGCGGTCGTCTTGGGTGACATCGACGAAGGTGGTGCCGAGAAGGTCGCGCAGCGCATCCGCGACGACGGTGGACGCGCGGTCGCGCAACGGTGCAATGTCGCGCAGAAGTCCGACGTCGACGCGCTCGTCGATCGTAGCGTCTCCGAGTTCGGCAGGGTCGACGCGATGGGCAACATCGCCGGCGTGATGAACGCCGACCTGGTGATCAACATCACCGAGGCCGAGTTCGACCGCATCGTCGCCATCAACATGAAGGGAGTGCTCTGGGGCTGCCAGGCAGCTTTGCGGGTGATGATGCCTCAGGGTTCGGGCAGCATCATCAACATTTCATCGGCGGCGATCGACTATCCGAACAGCAACGTGTCCCTCTATGCGATGACCAAGGCCGCCGTCGCCATGTTGACGATGGAACTCGCGATCGAAGCCGGGCCCCACGGGGTCAGGGTCAACTGCCTTGCTCCCGGCCAGACGGCGACCAACTTCGGGCGTTATCTCCGTGAGGACGACAAGGGCGACATCGACCCCGAGAAGTACGCCGGCTACGTGAGCCGCGGCACCAGCCTCTCGCCGATCGGGCGGCTCGGTGAAGCCATCGACCAGGCGCACCTCGTGCACTACTTGGCGAGCGACGCGTCGCGCTTCGCCACCGGCGCCATCTTCCGCGTGAACGGTGGTGTGGGGATCGTCTGGTGACGTTCGATCCGTATTTCGACCCACGTGATCCGAACCACGTTCGCAATCCCTATGCAACCTACGCCCGGCTGAGAGCCGAAGCCCCGGTCCACCACAGCCCGCTCGGCTTTTGGATCATCTCGCGCTATGACGACGTGATGGAGCTGCTGCGTGATCCGCGGGGCAGCCGCGAGATGCATCAGTGGTCCGAAGCCTACGAACAGAGCCACGCCGCCGCGGGCGCCGCCTGGGACCAGTTCGTGATCGATCAGGTCCAGTTCATGGATCCGCCGAATCACACCCGTCAACGCAAGCTCGTCTCGAAGGCTTTCACGCCGATGGCGATCGACGCCAACCGACCGCGGGTCGAGCAGATCGTCCGTGAGTTGCTCGACGCCGGGCAGGGTCGGCTCGACGTGGTCGAAGACCTCGCCCGGCCACTTCCGTATCGCATCATCTCCGAGATGTTGGGGGTGCCGTGGGACGACCCGCGCCTCGAACCCGAGTGGATCACGATGATCGTGCGGGGTCTCTCGACCCTCGTCACCGACGACGACATGCGCAACGCGCGCGACGCGCTGGTCGGTATCACCGATCTCTTCCACGATGTCATCGAGGACCACCGCCGGCGACCACGGAACGACCTCATGTCCGCGCTGATCGCCGCCGAGGAGGAGGGCGACCGGCTGAGCACGAATGAGCTGTTCGCCTTGTCGATCAATCTGCTCGTCGGCGGATCCGAGACGACGATGAACCTGATCGCCAGCGCGCTGTACTCACTCACCAAGTTTCCCGATCAACTCGCGCGGCTGCGGCAGAACCCTGCACTGATGCGAAACGCAGTCGAGGAATTCTTACGCTTCGAGTCACCCGCGCAGTTCCAGTCGCGTACGGCGACGCAGCCCATCGTCGTGCGTGGTGTCACGATCCCGCCGCGCCAGACGATCTACCTGTGTCTAGGGTCGGCCAATCACGACGAGGATCGTTGGGATGAGCCGGACGAACTCGACATCGATCGAGGTGAGCTGCAGCACATGGCCTTCGGTTACGGCATCCATCACTGCCTCGGTGCGTCACTGGCCCGCCTCGAGACGGCGGTCGCGGTGCAGGCGCTCGTCGACCTGCCCGGTCTCGAGTTGGTTGGGCCCGAGCCCGAATGGGGTGGAGCTGCCGCGCTGTCACAGCGAGGGTTGAAGCACCTGCACATCAGTTGGCACCACCACCGCACCTAGGATCCCGCTCTGCAGTGGGCCGCTCGGGCCCCAGGATCCCGCTCTGCAGTGGGCCGCTCGGGCCCTAGGATCTGCCGCCGTGCGCGGTCGGCTGGCAGTCCTACGGGTGCGCCAGCCGATGTCGATCGTGATCGCGCTGGCCATCACCTCGTTCGTCCTCGCGCTCGTCGTTGCCGATCAACTGTTCCCCTTCTTGTCGGCCAACAACGACGAGGCGGTCTATCTCTTCCAGGCCCGCATCTACCGATCGGGCCATCTCACGTTGCCGGCCGACGGCTACCGCGACTTCTTCCGGCCATGGATGTCATCGGAGCACGACCAACAGCTCGTACTCGTCTTCCAGCCCGTCTTCCCTGCGCTGTTGGCGTTGTCCGACCTCATGTTCGGGTCCATGCGGATGGTCCTCGGCCTGATCGCCGGGGGCAGCGTGTTGCTCGTCTACGCACTGGCCCGCGAGCTCGGACTCCCGACGCGAGCCCGCGTCATCGCGTGCGCGTTCTTTGCGCTGTCGCCCTTCGCGGTCATACAGAGCGCGCTCTATCTGGAGTACCTGTTCGCCGTTGCTCTCGAGATGGCCGTCCTGACGCTCCTGTTGGCCGGGCTGCGATCGGCCGCGGGTCGACGGGCGAGACGATTGACCGCCGCGGGGCTGCTGTTCGGACTCCTCGTGTTCACGCGGCCTCTCGAAGGCCTGATGCTCGGGGCGGCGATGGGCCTCTACCTCATCGTGCGCGAGCGAACCCTGGCCCGCGCGCTGCGGCAGCTGGCCTGGCCGTTGCTCGGGGCATTGCCGATCGTCGCGTTGATGCTGGTGTACAACGCCCAGTTGACCGGCAACCCATTGCGGTTCCCACTGTGGGCGATCGGTGGCAACAACTCGTTCGGTTTCGGCAAACGCAACGTGGTCGACGGTTCGCCGCTGATCGACGTCACCTTCGTCAATGGGCTCAAGGCGCTGCACCAGAACATGCGCTCGCTGCCGCACTGGGTCTTCGGATCGATCCTCGTGGTCCCTCTCGCCTTCTACGGTCTGTGGCAGCGCCGGCGTGAGCCGACGACGGTGCTGTTGGCCGCGATCGGCGTCTTGTTCCCGCTGGCCTACCTCTTCTATTGGGGCAATCTGCTGATCGTCAACGGGCGCAAGATGATCGGCCCGCACTACTACATGGCGCTGCTGATACCGACGGTCGTCTTCGCTGCGACAGCGCTCGACCGGCTCGCGGTGCGGCGCAAGTCGCTGGCGACGCTCCTCTTCGTGTCGATGATCGGCGCGACGATGATCGAAATGCCGGACAAGATCGACCGCAACGATCACTTCACCGAGGCCTATCGTGCCGAACAAGCCGCGATCGACTCGGTTGTCGACGACCGCGCGGTCGTCATCTTGCCGATCACCCCGGACGGCGTCTACCTGTTGCATCCGCGAGGCTGGCTGACCAACGACCTCGGCCTCCGCAATCCGATCCTCTACGCGGCCGATCGTGGGGCGGACAACATCGAGCTCTCCCGTCGGTTCACCGATCGGCGCCTCTACCGGCTGCAAGCGGTCGAAGCCACCCAGAGCCCCGTGACGTTCCGGCCATCGGTCCGCGAGGTGGTGGCGGTGAAGGCCGCGGCGTTGACTCGCACCATCAGAGCGCCGGTGCCGGCCGAGTTCACGAAGGTCAATGCCTACGTGCAGACGAACAACGAGAATCGACAGACCTGCGCGATCGCGCCGTCAGGTTCGACCGTGCGCGCAACGGTGGAGATGCGCGCCGGCGGTGTCGAGCTCACGGGCTGTACCGGTGGGCCGATCGAGCTGCGCGTGCCGACGACGCCGGCCACGTTGGTCGTGGGCTTCGAATTTCTCACCGGCGAGCCCGAGCGCTCGGAGTTTCGCGAGGTCCACATCTGGACTGCAACCGACGGATCCGACATCGTCAGCCTCAACGACGAAACCTGGCGCATCGTCCCCCACGACAAGAACGCGCTTCGCGTGATCGAGGCCAGCCCCGACCTCGTCGTCACCTCCTAAACAGCCGCCCCACCCACCCGTTCTGTTGGCGCTTTACAGGTGTATACACGTGTAAAGCGCCAAGAGAACAGGGTCAGAGGGCGTATTGGGGGAGGGATCCGTTGGCGATGAGGGTGAGGCTGCCCGTGCCCGAACCGGCACCACTGGTCACGGTCACCGGCTGGATGCGATGCACGGGCTGGTCGATGGTGCCGTCCTCGCGCACCACGTCGACGGGATGGCGCACATCCCAGACGTCGATCTCGTCGTAGCGGTCACCGCGCCACGCGCCGAGGGCACGACCGTCGTTCCATCCGCCGCTGTAGCCGAGCCCCGGCATGGCGATCGACGGACCGAGTGCACGGGTCACGAATGTCGAGGATCGCCCGTCGTCACAGGTCACCGCAAAGCCGGCCTGCTCGATTCGCCTCGTGCCCTCGAAGAATCGCAACGACAGTTCGGCCGCCGTGACGTGGAGGTCCGGTCGATCCGGCGCAGTGCGGTCGCGCAACAGGCCCGTCATGTAGACGCGCTCGGTGCCGCGCTCCATGATCTGCACATGCCCGGCGATGTCGTCGGTCGAGAAGAACAAAAACGCGAACAGCGTGCCGACCTCCGACACCGGTGGAGCGGCACCCGTGACGGGATCCCAGCCTCCGACACCCGGACGAACGCCCCATGAGTGATCGCGACAGCCCCACCATTGCTCGACCGGCCAACGTTCGCCGCGAACGAAGAGCTCACCATCGACGACGCCAACCTGGTCGAGTCGTTGATAGTCCTCGTTGAGACGACCGCGGACGCGGGCGACGTGGGGCTTTTCCAGCTCGGGTGGGAGTACCGCCCGCCAATGGAGTTCGCCGTGCACGTGGTGCTCACCCGGCTCGACGATCAGGCGGATGTGTTCGAAGGGCTCTACGACATCGATGCGCATGGCACCAACCGCCGGTTCGAAGCGGGGGCGCAATGATCGCGACGTGCGCAGGTTGTACTGGGTCGCGTCACGGATCACGACGAACCCGCCGTCGATGACGTTCATGTTGTTGTACACACCGATGGTGAACTGCAAGCAACCAGACCCCGCAGGGTCGTAGACCGCGAACCACATACGGTCGAAAAAGCGGTGATCGCTCGTGCCCACATTCTCGAATGGGCTTGCGATCTGATGCCATAGCGAATCGTCGAGCGGCGTGAGCATCAGATTCTCCTTCGAATACCTTCTTCGAGATGTCGGTGAATGCGCGTCGCGTCGTCAGCCAGCGAGACGTCGGTGCGGGAATCGCGGATGACCGCGACGACTGCCGCCCGTAGGGCCTCGTTGTGCGCGCACACCGCGCCATGGTCGTAGGGGTCGTCGGGAGCGCCGGCGAGTGCATCGCCGATCTGCGCGGACACCGATGCGCTCACCTTTGGCCGCGCCTGTGCGAGCACGCCCGCCAAGTGTTCGTTGTCCCACGCGAGGTGACCGACCCAACGCGACCAGTTCGCCTCGAGCTCACCGAGGTTCGCGATCACGCCGGCCAGGATGTCGCTCGGGTACTTGGCAGTCACCTCGGGCGCAACCACATCGGAGAGGATGCGGCGCAGCGCCCCGAGTTGTTCGTCGATCGTCGGTCGCATGGTTCTAGATACTCCGCTCTGCGGGGCCGCTCGGGCCCTTTGCCTCGATCATCCGGAACAGGAGGTCGAGGAGACGCGACGGCCCGGTGAACAGCCGGTCGCCACGACCTTCGACGGCAGTGCGCACCCCGGTGAGCATGATGGCCGTGAGTTTGAAGTTCGCGAACACATTCCAGAAGTGCACCGCCGCTTCGTCGACAGTGCAGCCGGTGATCGATTCGTAGTAGCGGCACAATTGATCGCGCTCCCACACACCCGGTATCTGGTGCTCGCGGGCGCGCAACGGATTGGTGACCCAACCGATGTCTTCGAGGGGATCGCCGAGATGCGCGGTCTCCCAATCGAGCATGGCCACCACCTTGTCGCCGTCGATGAGCACGTTGCCGGGCTTGAAGTCACCGTGGACCAACACCGTCTTCTGCGCGACGGGCTTGTGCTCGAGCAGCCACGACAAAACGACTTCGAGCTCGGGCTGAGCCTCGAGTTGCTGATCGTGCAGGTAGGTCTCCCACTCGGCAATCGCGGCGCCCGCGCCGTCGCTGCCGGGATCCACGAACACGTCGTCGAGGTGCGCGGCCCGCCAGTCGACAGCGTGGATCGTGGCCATCAACTCACAGAACCGCTTCGCGAGTCCCAGTCGGCGCTCTGCCGACAACTGCGACACGCCTCCCGAGAGCACGAACCAATCGCAGAGGCCCTGAACGCGCTGCATGACGACCGATGGCCGCCCGAGAAACTCTCCCTCTGCGTCGAGCCACAGTGCGCGGGGCGCGGGCACCGCCGTGCCTTCGAGCGCGTTGAGCACGGCGAACTCCACGCGACGATCGGTAACGAGCACGCTGCCCAAAGGATCGCGGCGCATGATCAGCTCGAAGTGCGCCCGCTCGTCCGCGCCAGCGACGCGCCACGAGACATCGAACGGCCAATTCTCGCGCGAGTAGCCGCTCGATGTTCGCGTCAGGTTGGTGATCTCGATGTCGTGGGCGTTGTCGACCCGCGCGGCAATGAGCCTTCGCAATCCGTCGGCGACCGAAGCGCCGGTCGTGTCGATCTCCCCCACCAACTTGAACCTAGCCCGAGCGGCCCCCGGAGAGGGGAGCCAGTTAAGTTTTGTCCGATGCGTCGCATTCCCATCGGTCTCCTGGCCGTGTCACTCCTCATGACCGCCGGGTGCTCTTCGTCGCCCAGCGCCACGCCTGCTTCGACGACGAGTGCACCGCCGCTGTCGACGACCTCGACCACCACGTCGACGACCACATCGACGACAACTTCGACCACGACCACGACGACGACGACCACGACGATCGGATCTCCGACCGGGCGCCCGCTGTTGGCGGGCATGCCGCAGTTGACCGACGCCAAGAACGTCTACGCCGAGACCGTCGTCGACAAGATGGCCGAGAGCAACCGCGGCATCAAGGCACTTGTCTATGTGCCGAGCAACAACAGCAACGACGTCACCGTCATCGACCCCGAGACCTTCCAGGTGATCGACCGCTACCCGACAGGCGAGGTACCACAGCACGTCGTTCCGTCGTGGGACATGACCACGCTCTACGTCAACAACAACTCCGGCAACTCGCTGACACCGATCGACCCGAAGACGGGCAAGCCCGGCCCCAACATCGCGGTCGACGATCCGTACAACCTGTACTTCACCCCCGATGGCAAGCACGCCATCGTGATGGAAGAGCGCAACAACACCATTGCCGTGCGCGACGCCAAGACTTTCGCCGTCGTCAAGAAGGTCAGGACACCGTGCCGTGGGGTGAACCACGCCGACTATTCGATCGACGGCTCGTACTTCATCGCCAGTTGTGAGTTCTCGGCGCAGCTCATCAAGTTCGACATCGCCACGCTCGAGGTGGTCGCCGATCGCACTATTCCCGGCTCGATGCCACAAGACGTCCGGGTGATGAATGACGGCCTCACGTTCCTCATAGCGGACAACAACCTGGGTGGTGTTCACGTCGTCGACGGCGAGCGCTTCGAAGTCATCGGCTTCATCGCAACCGGCGCGGGCGCGCACGGTATCTATCCGAGTCGCAACACCCTGGCGATGTACGTCTCGAATCGAGCGGCGGGCACGGTGAGCGTCATCGACCAAGCCACCCGCCAGGTCACCTACACGTATCGCATACCGGGAGGCGGGTCACCCGACATGGGCAGCGTGTCGGCCGATGGTCGCGTGCTGTGGCTCTCGGGTCGCTACCACAACGTCGTCTACGCGATCGATGTGCTCGAATGGAACCTGCTCGCCCGCATCCCCGTCGGTTCTACGCCCCACGGGCTCACGTTCTTCCCCCAACCCGGCCGCTACTCACTCGGCCACACCGGCAACTACCGCTGACGGCCGGGCCTACGCGAACGAGTTGGCCTACGCGAACGAGTTGGCGCGAGGAAGTCCCACACCGCGGTGGTCGTGTCGAAGCCCTGAATGCGATCCAATCGTGGCGAGCACATCGATGGCTCGTTCGACGAGACACGCTGCTTCGGGCCGACCTGCGCCTCGTTACGCGGTCGGTGGGGCGGTATTCGTCGCGACCGCAATCGCCGAAGACGTCGCGCGGGGCACACCGTAGACACCGGCGAGCATGCGGCCGGTCAACATGACCAGATACGCGTTCACCGCCGGGTACGCACCGCCGTCACCGAGGAGATCAGCGTGGATCGCCGTCAAGGTGCCGTCACGCGTCGCCGCCATGCGAACGCGCTGGCGTTGCCCACGGCCGTGGACCGCCAGCATGTTCTCGGTCCGCGTCTGACGCCAGCGCACCGGGCGTTGCAACTGCCGTGCCAACGAACAGGCGATGACGTATTCGGCTTCGGGAATCGACTTTGCCCCGAACCCCCCGCCTACCGCGGGTGCGATCACGTGCACATCGTCGGTGGTCAGTCCGAGCAGCGAAGCAAGGCCATCTCGTAGGGCGTGCGGTGATTGCGTCGACACGTACACGGTGAGTCTGTCGCCCTCGGGGATGGCGAGAATGTTGTTCGATTCGAGCGGTGCCACGGCGACCCTCTGGTTGTCGAACCACACGTCGACGACGATGTCGGCGCCGGCAGTGAGATCGGCCGGGTCGAAGTCACCCAGTCGCAACACCTCGTTCGAGGCGATGTCGGCATAGAGCCTCGGCGCGTCGATTTCGATGGCGCGCTCGACATCGACGACCGCGGCGAGCGGCTCGTAGTCGACGACCACGGCCTCGACCGCGTCGACCGCGAGCGCCTGCGACTCTGCCGCGACGACCACGATGGGTTCGCCGACGAAACGGGTGAAGCCGTTCGCGAGCGGGGGACGCAGCGCGGCCGCGGGCACCGGCACGGAGAAAACCCAGGGATGAACGACACGTCGTCGAACAAGAGCACCGCGTGCACGCCAGCCATCGATCGCGCACTTTCGACATCGACCGATACGAGACGGGCATGTGCGACGCTCGAGCGCACGAACGCCAACTCGAGCGCGGGTTCGTCGGTGACGATGTCGCCTACATAGCGCGCGGAACCCCGCACGAGTTGAGGATCTTCGATACGACGGATGCGTTGTCCGATGAGCGCCATGAGCCCATGGTCGCACACCGTCAACTCCGGGTGGACACCGAGCTATCCGCCCTGAAGGGCCGCTCGGGCCCCGCCGCGTCAGTCGAGCAGACGAGGATCGTCGCGTAGCTCTTGGCGAACCATTGCTTCCCAGAAGCCGATGAAGTTGTCGCCCTGCGATGCGACCATGCGTTCGCGGTACGACTGGGGCAGTACCGGGGCCAGCTGGTTTCCCGCGGCGCGAACGTGCCATGCGTGCTTGCACCGCTGCTCGAGCGCAACAGCACGTTGGTGCACCGCCCGCGCGCTGTTACCGAGCACGAACACACCGTGGCCGGCCAGCAGCGCGAGTTCCGCGTTACCCATCTTCTCGACTGCTTTGCGGGCGGAGTTCGCGTCATTCACCGCGCCGTCGTACTCGTCGACGAGCACCAGCTCACCACCGCCGAGCGACGAGCTCTGATCCATCGCCAGCGGGACCTCGCCCATATCGGCCCAGACCGTGCCGAAGACGGGGTGATTGTGCATCGCCCAGTGCACCCCCGGCCGCAACTTGTGCAACTGCAAGTGCAGCGGGATTCCCGGCGGCACCGGCCAATCACCTTCGACCACATTGCCATCGAGATCGATGCGGATCACGTCGTGCGCCCGGAACTCGTTCCACAACAAGTGCCAGGGGTTGCACAACAGGGTGCCGTCACCGAGATTGAAGGTGATATGGCCGGCAAGGTGATCGCTGTAGCCCTCACGCCAGAGCGTGCGGGCCAGTAACACGATCTCTTCGCGCGGCGAGAGATCGGGCATCAGCTTCTCGGAGGTGGGCTGGAACGACATCATGTCCCCCATCGTTCGGAACGTCACCATCATACAATTCTCGCCTACTCTGGTCGCATGTCGAACGCCAGCCTCACTGTTCGCCCCGCTGCTGGCGCCCTCGGTGCCATCGTCGAGGGTGTTGATCTGCGCCGTCCGCTACACGCCGACGAGGTCGACCGGCTGCACCAGTTGCTCCTCGAGCACCTCGTCCTGTTCTTCCCGGGCCAGGATCTCGACGACGACGAGCATCTGCAGTTCGCATTGAGCTTCGGGGACTACTACACCCACCCGATCGCCCGCGCCGCGCAGCAGGGTCCCCGTGCCGGCCACATCGTCGACGACGCCGATCATCCGCCGTTCCAAGATCAATACCACACCGATGTGAGCTGGGATTCAGAGCCGCCGACGTTCGGAGTATTGCGCATGATCGACCGTCCGGTCCGTGGCGGCGACACCATCTTCGCCAACATGTACACGGCCTACGACCACCTGTCGGACACGATGAAGCGGTGCATCGAGGGTCTCACCGCCTGGCACGACATGGGCGAGGGCAAGGCCTTCCGCAGCAAGTCGGGCGACGCGATGACCGATATGGCCGCTGCCCTTCAGCCGGGCGCCGAGCATCGTGTCGTAGCGGTGCACCCCGTGACCGGCCGCCGATTCCTCTACGTCAACCGCGGGTTCACGCGGCACATCTGCGGCATGCACAAAGAAGAGAGCGACGCGCTCCTTCGCTGCTTGGTCGACCACACCACGAACCCCAACTTCCAGGTGCGCTGGAACTGGACGGTCGGCGACGTCGTGTTGTGGGACGAGCGCTGCACGCAACACTTTGCCGTCGCCGACCACTTCCCGCAGCGACGCGAGACCGCCCGCGTCAACGTCGTCTCGCACACCCTTTAGATCGCCGGGACACCGGATGCGAAGTCGGCCGGCAGCATCGTCTTCGCTGCCGTTGCGCCGACGAGGGCGAGCGGCTTCGCAGTGCCGTCGATACGAAACCCGTCGATCGTGTCGGGAGCGGGCGATTCTCTCATCGTCAACTGCAACGTCGGGTCGCTGGCGCCTGTTGCGAGCCGGACGAAAACTCCCGTTCGTTCGCTCTGCGGGCCTTGTAGATCGACCAGATACCCATCGTCCAATGCCCAGGCGTTCACCAGTCGATTGGTGCCGCCGATATCGATGGCCTCGTCCACGAAACGAAAGGTCGTCAAATCGACCGTGCGCCGGATGACATACGGGATCCGTTCGTCGTCGATGCACGCGCCGGTTACGAAGACGAGTGCGATTACCGCGGCAAGTGCCCTTTCATGATGTTCTCGTCGGCGCATGTGCCGGCCTATTTGAGACTTCGCCTGCCCCGCGGCCGCCCGATTGAAGCCCTGTGTCAGGCGTCAGCGGCGCAGCGGAAGCTCAAGTTGCCGGTGGTGCTGTCGGGACTGTTCGAACTGCGGGCGGGCACGCGAAACCGCCAGCAATACGACTCGTGGCACAGGAACGATCCGCCCCGCATCACCCGCTGCGTGCCGTGGGGCGGCCCGATCGGATCGGTTCGTGGCCCGTCGCGATGGAACTCGGAATCGAACCAGTCGAGGCACCACTCCCACGCATTGCCCACGACGTTGTACAACCCGTACCCATTGGGAGCGAAGGCGTGCACCGGCGCGGTGCCGTAGTAACCATCCTCGAGGGTGTTCTTCACCGGGAACGTACCCTGCCACACGTTGCATCGGTGCTCTCCGTCGACCAACAAGTCGTCGCCCCACGGGTAGCGCCGGCCCTCGAGGCCACCGCGTGCTGCGAACTCCCACTCGGCTTCGGTCGGCAACCGCAGACCCGACCACGCGCAGTACGCCTGCGCGTCATGCCACGACACGTGCAACACGGGATGGTCGGGACGCGACGCGAGATCGGACTGCGGTCCTTCGGGATGGCGCCACTGCGCGCCGAACACCTGGCGCCACCATTCGGCGCCGACAACGCCCCGTGTCTCGACGAAGTCGTCGGGCAGTAGGCCGGCGAACACGAACGACCAACCGAACGTCTCGGCCTCGGTCACGTGTCCCGTGGCATCGACGAACGTCGCGAACTGCGCGTTCGAGACCGCATACCGATCGATCGAGAACGCGTGGATCGTCACTCGCCGCGGCGGCCCCTCGCCGTCGCCCGGATAGTCGGGGCCGGTGTCGCTTCCCATCGTGAACTCGCCGCCATCGAGACGCACCAGCGAGTGGGTGTTCGGGGTGTCTGGCACTGCTCCAGCACAGCCGACCCGACGCGACGGAGCAATTTCAGCGGACGTCGAGTGTCTCGACGGTGAACTTGCCGCTGTTGCCCATCCCCTCGACTCCGTAGGTGCTCTTGCCCATGTTGCGCAGTGTCGCTTGCTCGGTCGTCACCCGGTGACCGAGCAACTTCTCCATCGCATCGATCGCGTCGGGCAATCGTGAAGGGTCGGTGAGATCGTCGACGAGCCGTTGCGCGGCCGGATGGGTAGCTGGATCGCGGAGATCGATCACCGCGGTGTGGCGTTCGATGTTCTTGCCGGACTGCGTGACGATCGTGAACTCGATGCGAGAGAACTCGCCGGTCATCACGTCGCGTACCAAGCCGATCTTCGTCTCGAACCCGGCGAGCTTGGAAAGGTCGACTCCGAACAGGCGGTACGAGATCGGTGTGGCGATCTCGGACCTGATGTCGAGGTAGATGGTCTGCTCGTTGTCCCGTGACTCGACGCCCACGACTGCACGCGCGTTGAACGAAAGACCCACCTTGCCCTTGGTGGGGACCTTCTTCGCCAACGACGCCAACGGGCCCAGGGGCCCCGATGGGTCGAAACCCACACCCCCGCTCACGCCGGCTGTCACTCCTCCTTCGGTGAACCGGCTCAGCGGTTCGGGCATGGTCCAGTCGAGCCGCTTGCGCAGCGCGGTGATCGCGTCGTGAAGTTTCCACAGCGGCAAGCGGTCCGCGAAGCCGACAACTTTCTTTGCGACGCTTTTGTAGAACCCCGTCGACCCGAGGCTGGCCGGCATCGAGAAGCGCCGGGTGACCAGATCGAGCAAGTCGGTCGCGATGAATTCGTCGAGCTCGGAGCCCCCGATCTCGTACGTCGTGCCGTGCGCCATGAGCAGCTGGATCCATGCTTTCGCCGAGGCTCCTGATGTCGTCGTCAGCTTTCCGGTATGGATCTCGCCATCCATCCCGGGGCCCGAAACGAGGCCTAGCGCTCCCTCCTCGATGCGTGTTACCCGCAGCCGCCCGCTACGGAGGTACTCCACCCGCAACATGTACGCGGCGTCGAGCTTCACCCCTGCGAACCCCGCCAGGGGGATGTACGCGCCCGCGGCGACCGTATACAGCTTGATCGACTCGACCGGATCGCATGGTGAAGCAAACCCGACCGCGGTGGACGGACCAAGGCGGCACGGCGCGTCGATCACCACTGAGCGCGCGACGCTCATCAACGAGGTCTGCAATGCCAGGTCGAGAACCAGCCGTTGCGCGCTATCCGCGCGGCCGTGCAATAGCGCTCCCGTGTCCACGAGCTCACCGGCAAGACCACGCATGATCTCGGGCGCCGCCGAGGCGAGGCCGCTGTCGAACACCGCCCGACCGATGTCGAACGCGAGCTCGTCGGCGAGATCTGCGGTCGCCACGAGTCGGTCGGCGAGCAGGCGCACACCTTCGGGTTCTATGCCGATGAAGGCCACGTTCGTCCCATTTTCATGATGTTCATTCAGCGGTCCGAGCCCACCGAAATCCAGTCGGGTGGCGCCAGCGGGGCCTCGGGCGGCCGCGGGGCAGGCCCGGGCGAAGGAAAACGCTGGGGCTCTTGGTCATGGGCGTCGGAGCGCAGCATCCATTGCCGCCGGTCGCCCTCGTACGCGTCGGTTGCAATATCGAACGCGCGCAGCGCCGCTAGATGGGCGGCACACGCCGCGGCGCGGCTACGGCAGGTCGCCGCGAGATCGCGCAATTCGTCGGCGTGACGAGCGAGCGCTCCGTGCACATGCTCGAACAGCTGGTGCAACTCGAGCGCCAACAGTCCACCGACGAGCACGCCGCCGTCGAGCAGACGGCGCGGCCCGTCGAACAGCTCGTCGACGTGTGCAGCCGACCGATCGAACTCGCCGGCAGCGCGTTCGAATTCGGTTTGCGTCGGCATCGAAGGATCAGGCCACCGAGAGACCGGTGTTCATCACCATGTCGAGATTGGCTCGCTGGCCCTGTACCGCGCCGCTCATGGTCTGCGTCGAACTCTGCGCGTTGACGAGCGAGCCGGATAGCTGCTGTGCGTAATCGGATAGCGAAGCCGCCATCTGGTCGATCGCACGATGGAAGTCGGCAAAGGTCTCTTTGGTCGTCGCTTCGGCCTGTTGCATCGACGCGTCGAACTGCTGGTACGCCGCTCGGAAGCGCTCGGCGTTGCCGCCCGTCCACTGAGCCGAGGTCGATGACGTGCTCGCTGCCCGCACGGACTCGCGCAGCGTGTCCATCTGGGTGGTGATCCGTTGCAGCGCGGTGGTCGCCGCACTGCGCACCGACTCGACGACCTGGTTGGTGTCGGCCGTCGAGCGGGTTTGGCAATCAGCAATGGCGCCGCCGGTGCGGTCGAGTTGACCGGCGAGCGCGTGGAGATCGTCGAGTTGGGCGCCGAGCATGGAAGGTTCCTTGGTTTGGTTGTGGGTGGCTGTCGCAGTGTCGGGAAATGCAGAACACTGAAATAGACTGAAAGAACATGAAGATCATCGCGGCCTTCTCCTCGCCTGTCAAGGAGACGAAGGGTGAACGTCGCCCGCGACTTCAATGGCGCGGTGAGTTCGTTCGATCGCCGCGAGGCGCTGCGTCGCTTGGCCGGCGAGACCTTCGATGTGTTGGTCATCGGCGGGGGGATCACCGGCGCCGGGTGCGCGCTCGACGCCGCGACGCGGGGGCTGCGGGTGGCCCTCGTCGAGGCGCACGACTTCGCCTCGGGCACATCATCGAAGTCGTCCAAGCTCGTGCACGGCGGGCTGCGGTATCTACAGAACGGCGAGTTGGGTCTCGTGTACGAATCGTTGGCCGAGCGGCAGATCCTCACCCACAATGCGCCGCACCTCGTGCACATGTTGCCGTTCCTGCTGCCGATCTTTCGCGACGGGGGCTTCATCGACCGGCGACTCGCACGGGGTCTCGGCCTGGCGATGTGGGGCTACGACCTCACCGGCGGCATCCGGTACGGCAAGCTGCACGAACGCCTGTCGAAGACCGAGGCGCTGGCTCGATTCCCGACGCTCGACGCAACGCGCCTCGCCTACGCATACGTGTACTTCGACGCAACGGCCGACGATGCCCGGCTGACCCTGGCGATCGTTCGCACCGCAGCCTTCCATGGCGCCGCGGTCGCGAACTACGCGCCAGTGCACTCGCTCACGCACGATCAGGCCGGGCGCGTCACGGGTGCGACCGTCGTCGCCGACGACGCGACGATTGCCGTGCGCGCCCGTGTGGTGATCAACGCCTGCGGGGTGTGGAGCGACCGCGTTCGAGCGCTCGACCGCGACGCGGCAGAGCCGTTGATCCGACCGGCGAAGGGCATCCACATCACGGTGCCCCGGTCGCTGATCCGCAACGAGATCGCCGCGGTGCTTCCGGTGCCCGGCGACAAACGCACGGTCTTCGTCGTGCCGTGGGGCGACTTCACCTACATCGGCACGACCGACACCGATCATGACGGCAGCCTCGACGATCCCCGCTGCAGCGACGACGACGTGGCATACCTGCTGCGCACCGTCAACGCCTCGCTCGCACGGCCGATCGGGGCCGACGACATCGTCGGCGCGTGGGCCGGGCTGCGTCCCCTCGTCGCCGCGACGCGCCGCCTCGGTCGCACCAGCGATCTCTCTCGGCGCCACCTCGTGCACACTGCGCCGAGCGGGCTCATCACCGTGACCGGGGGCAAGCTCACCACCTACCGGCGCATGGCGAAGCACTCCATCGATCCAGCGATTCATCTGCTCGGCATGCGGGGCCATCGCTGCCTGACCAAGAAGGTGCCCCTCGTCGGCGCCGAGCGCCTCGCTCGCGGCGTCGCCGACGTTCATCTCGCGCAACGCTACGGCAGTGAAGCCGGTGCGGTCGTCGCGCTGGCCAGGCAACCGGAGCTTGCGAGGCCTCTGATCCCCGGTCTTCCCTACCTGCGCGCCGAGGTCGTGTTCGCGGCGCGCTACGAAATGGCGCAGACAGTCGATGACGTCTTGAGCCGGCGCACGCGGGCGCGCATTCTGGCGCGCGCCGCGAGCATTGCCGCCGCCCCCGATGTCGCGATGCTGCTCGGTGAGGAGCTAGGACTCTCCGCCGACGCGCAACAGGCGCAGGTGGCTGCCTATCGCACGCGCGTCGGCGACGCTGAGTAGCGTGCCCGCACCGACGTTGCAGGGGGACACCATGGCCGACGACGTGATCCTGATCGAGGACCGCGAACGAGTTCGATACCTCACCATCAATCGACCCGAGAAACGCAACGCGATCACAGTCGATCAGTTGGCGCGCCTGATCGAGTCGGCAATCGGTGCCGCCGACGATCCATCGATAGGCGCCGTGGTGATCCGAGGCGAAGGAAAGGCATTCTGCGCCGGTATCGACATCGATCCCTCGCAGATGGACATGCAGTACGACACCCGCACACTGCAACAAGAGTTGCGATTGCTCGAACCCTTCCGCCGACTCGACGACCTGTGGCGTTCGCCGACACCGGTGATCGCCAGCGTGCACGGGTATTGCCTGGGCGTCGGGACCGACGTCGCGTTCCACAGCGACATCGTCGTCTGTGCCGATGACGCGCAGTTCGGCTACCCGATCGTGCGTTCCATGGGCTCGCCTCCGACGCACATGTGGACGTACCTCGCGGGGCCACAGTGGGCCAAACGAATGCTCCTCACCGGCGACATGATCGACGGCCGCACCGCCGAACGGGCGGGCTTCGTCATGCAGGCAGTTCCTCATGCGGACCTCGCGACGGTCACCCACGAACTCGCCCGAAAGATCGCCACGGTGCCGCCCGACCTGCTCGCCCACAACAAGTCGATCTGCAACAAGGTGATCGAGGCGATGGGTCGGGCGTTGGTGCAAGAACTCGCGCGCGAGCAAAACGCCATGGGCCATCACTCGCCCGACGCACAGGAATTCGGGCGCATCGCCAACGACCAGGGGCTCAAGGCGGCGCTCGCGTGGCAGAACGACAAGTTCGGCTAGCCCCGGCTAGTGACCTGAGTCAGAGATTCGGTTGCAGTAGTTGGCTAGGGACTCAAGGATCTCGTCGGCGGTCTTGTGCCAGACGAACGGCTTGGGCTGGTCGTTCCAGTTGGTGATCCAGGTTCTGATCGACGCGACGAGTTCTTT
>DATLFA010000080.1:0-4928 GCA_035525225.1 Acidimicrobiales bacterium | reverse complement strand
GGGTAACGACCAATGCGATCGAAGATCTCGCTGGCGGCTCCGACGGAGAGGGTCGTTCCGTCATCAATGTCGGGTTGACCGTACAGTCGAAGGATCTCTCCAACATCGATGCGTTGCGCTACTCGGACTGATATCGCCATCCGGGAAGTCTCGCACGTAGGTCACCCCGGTATTTCACGCGCCAGGCGACGTGTGGGCCGTTACGCCGTGTCGTCGTGAGGATCGGGTGCTTCTGCGAGCGCGGCGCGTAGCGCGCTGCGTGCGTTGTGGACGTGGACGCGAACGGTTGCGGGTTTGATGTGAAGGATGCGTGCGATTTCTACGGTATCGAGGCCGCTGTGCAAGGCGAGGGCTGCGCAGGTCCGTGTCTTGGGGGGCAGTGCGGCGAATGCGCGTTGCAGGGCGACTCGGGTGGTCGCCTCTGATGCGGGGTCGCTGAACGGCGGGGTCGACTGCGTCCCGAGGCTTGATCGAGCGTCGCGACGTCGTCTTCGCCGCCAGAGCCGAAACGAGGTGCGGTAGAGGTAGCCGGGAGGGTTCGAGCCGAGACGGACCCGTGTCCATGAGCTGAATGCCCGCAGGAAGGCTTCTTGTGTGATCTCTTCGGCCGTTTCGAGTGATGCACCCGACAGACACAGGGTGACCACTAGGCGGCGGTAGTGCCGCGCGTAGACAACGGCGAAGTCGTCGACTACATACGACGGCATCGACGCCACCTCGGCGCCGAGCGCGTGCGGCTGCGCCATCTCAGTCACCGGGGCACCGGGCGCGCAGCGGCGACGCGATCAATACCAACGGGGCTGATACTTCGCGCGCCGCGCTCGACTCCGCGGCGATAGCGGACCTCTGGGCCTGAAAGACCTCGGTGTTGGTCGCACAACTCCACGGCCGCTGTGCAAAGGGGGCCACATCGAGGGTCGACACCGTGGTGCCATCCGGCTCGATCGCGTCGACGCTCACGCGGGGGGTGTTCTCATCGTGCGCCGGTCGCAGGACCAGCACTGCGACCGGTCCCACGGGTGCCGTCTCGTCGCTGACACCGTCGGCCAGCGAAACACGCACGCGATGGACCCCGTCGCCGACGACGTGAACCACGACGATGATGATGGGTTTGTCGTGTTCATCCTTGGTGATCGTCGATCCAGTCACCGCGAAGCGAGAAGTCGCCGGAGGGTCGATCACCGAATACTCCGCGACCGGTCGATCCGTTGTTGATGCCATGGCATCGATACCAGCGACCTCGACGAGGATCTGGCCACCGCCCAGGGAGCGCAGTACGACGGCATCTCCGCCCGTCGTTGCCCTATCGCTCACGATCGGATAAGCGGAGATCGGTACGTCGTTTCGTTGCGTGCCCCCCAATTCGATCGCGACCATTCCCAGCATCCCGACAGTCGCCGCCGCAGCTACCGAAGCGACCAGGCGGCGGTGGCGCACGCGTCGCCTTTCGATACGCGCCCGCAGAATCTCGCGGCGATCGGCGAGCGCGGGTACACCCGACACGCCATCCAACAGAACCCGGAACTCGTTGTCGCTCATACCCATACAAAGCCCGCCACGAACTGATCGTTTAGCCCCGAGCGTCTCACCGCGGGCTTATTCTGCTGCGTGGAACGCGATCTTCGTCGACCTCGTCACCAGCGTTGGACTGGGAGTCGGCTCTGGAAGCATGGAGACGGCGTATCGGCCCCGCGTTCGTCACCAAGGACAAAGCGATCGAGTTGATTCGCCGGTGCCAAGCCGCGATCGCAGCCGCGCGAGCGCGCCGGACGCACGCGGTACCCTTCGCGGGACTGTGGGTGCGGACCTTCAACGCCAAGAAACGCATCGTGCGCGGTGCTGATCCTGACGGTGATCTGACACGGCGAGAGGCCGAACAACGTCTAGAGCGCCTGTGGTGATAGCTGGCTTGCGTGCGGGCATGGACCCGGCAATGACTCGGGTCGCGTACGTTCGTAAACGTAGGGGCCTGGCCCGGTGGCCGCCTTCTACCGAACGCCTCCAGAGAGTCGAACCCGGAGTTTGCTGCGCACGGCGGGCCACTCGGGCTCGATTATGGAGTACATCGCTGAGTCGCGTAGCTCGTGGTCTTCGCCAGGGACGTGCGATGGTTGCCAATTCCGCAGCACACCCTCGTAGACCGCTCCAAGGGAAATGATTGCTGCGCGTGATCCGTGGTTCCGGGCGTCGGTCTTGAAGCCGACGCGCTTCACCTTCCATGACTCGAACGCATGAGTCAGCAGGAGGTACTTGGCCTCGACGTTGATACCGCTTCGCTGTGCTGAAGCAGCTAGCCACGTCCCGCCGATTTCGACGGCGAACAGCCGAGTATTGCCTGCCGTCATCCTGAAGCTGAGGTATCGGGAGATACCGACTGCTTGGCCGTCGACCGCGCGGACCTGAACAAACGGAATCGTTTCGCCACGGATTCGGGCCGCCATGAGACCGGTGGCGTATTCATGCATCGCATCATGTCCAGTGGGGACAGTTGTGTAGCCGTAGCTGGTCCGGTCCTCCGCCGCAGCGTGAACGAGTCCACCGAGGTGATGGTGAGCGAGGAGTTCGAGTCGCACGAGGTGCCCTACCATCTCCGGTGCGTCGATCGTTTGCGTCATGGCCTTACGTTGGCATGGTGCGAGCGGATTTACTGAGATTATCTGTGTGGTGTCGGTTGTCGGCGACCATAACCGGACCTACTCATCGAGCCACCACTTCGCCATGCGTACTCTGACGACGCAACCGCGTCTGGTTCCGAGCGTCGGGCGTCGTCAGCGTGTCGGTGATCGACCCCACCGGACGCACCTCGTCGCCGGTGTCACCATTGGTGGGGCGCGACGACGCATACGTAACGCCCGACAACCTCGGCCGGACGCTGTGGATCGCGTTCCGCAAAGGCGCACAGATGCGCGAGCTATACAGGCATCGTCTCAACGACGGGACCACCACGCTCGTCCACACGGCCACGCCGTCGCTTGACACTCGGGGTAGCGTCGTCCCGATGTCGAGGATCTTAGTGACCGGCATGTCGGGAACGGGCAAGTCGTCGGCGCTCGCCGAACTCGGCCGACGCGGCTATCGCGTCGTCGACACCGATGATCCGGGCTGGCGCGAGTATCGCGAGTATGTTGAGTCCTCCGACGAGGTGCGCCGCGGGGAGTGGCTCTGGGTCGAGGAAAGGATCACCGGGCTGCTGGACTTCGATGATGGTCGCTCGCTCTTCGTTCAAGGGTGCGTGAGGAACCAGTCGAAGTTCTACGACCGTTTCAACGCGGTCGTCCTTCTCAGCGCCACTGCCGACGTGATCCTTGACCGGATCGCGCGCAGAACGACGAACAACTACGGGAAGACTCCAGTCGAACGAGCGATGATCTTGGATGACCTTGCCAGGGTCGAGCCGCTGCTCAGAGCGAGCTGCACGCATGAGCTGGATGCCAGCCGACCGCTCGATGAAGTCGTCGCGAACTTGATCGCGATCGCGTCGCGCCCAATGACGACCTAGATGATCAGAGCATCTCCGCGTCGGTGGCGTCCTAGGACCCGGATGGCGTCAATTTTGTGCGCCTTTGCTGTTACCGCTGTAGCGGCTATCGCAGGCTGCGCCGATGACTCGGCACCGAACACTGCTGGCCTGTCCCGGCGTTGTCGACTGTCAGGACTTCAACTGCCCGGACATCGCAACGGTCCAACCGAAGGTTCGCGATTTCGCACAATCCTTCTCGATACCCGGATTCCGAGAAGAAGGAATCACTTCGTGGCGAGAGCCGGACGCTCGGCTGGTTATCAACTTCGTCGCCGAGCCAGGAACCGACGTTGGGGCCGCCTGTGCCCGTCTACGGGAAGCGGTACTCATCACTAGCGGCCGACTTCGATAGTGCAGGTCTTCCACAGTTTCGACGCCGCGGTGAAACGGCTGTAGTTGGTAGCGTCCGCCCATGATGAAGCCAGGCTGACGTGAGCGCGGCTGAACAGTTGCGGCTGATCCTCGGAGAAATCGAGGCCGGTCGCCATGATGCTTCACCAGTGCAGATCGCCTACATGCGAGGCGCGCTTGAAGCGCTTGAGGGGCACTGTTGCGTTGGCGGATCGGGGCTGGGGTGAGCGAGGGTGACGTCATGCACGATCATTGTTCTCGTCGTTCGAGTTCGGTCACCTCGTTTGTTGGCTACCGGTTTCCGCCCGATGTGGTCTTGCTCGCGGTGCGTTGGAATCTGCGCTACGGCCTGTCGTACCGTGATGTCGAAGAACTCCTCGCGGAGCGCGGCGTCGAGGTCGACCACGTCACGATCTACCGGTGGGTGCAGCGCTGCACGCCGCTGTTGATCGAGGCGGCACGACCGTGTCGTCATATGGTCGGTGACCGTTGGTTTGTTGATGAGACTACGTCAAGGTCGCCGGCGTGTGGCGCTACGTTTACCGCGCGGTCGACCAGCACGGCCAGGTCATTGACATCTACGTCTGCGCGCGACGCGACACCGCTGCGGCTCGAAAGTTCTTCGAGGCCGCGCTGAGGGTTCACGGCCGACCCACTGAAGTCGTGACGGATAAGGCCCGACCCTTATCCGCGTCATCGATGAGGTACTACCGGACGCGTTCCACAACACCGAGCAATACGCAAACAATCGGGTCGAGTGTGATCACGGCCGGCTGAAGGCCCGGCTGCGACCGATGCGCGGCCTCAAACGCGACCGCACCGCGTCAGTGGTGATACGCGGTCACGCGCTCATCCAGAACCTCCGCCGCGGCCACTACGAACTCGGCGCCGACGCCCGAAACCATCTCCGTGTCGCGGCCGCGTTCGACGAACTCGCCGAAGCCATCTGACCTAGCGCCAGAGCCCCAAACGTCGCCCCCGCGCCTAGCGAGCAGCCAACGCAACAGTCCCTTCTTTTCGATCCCAACCCAAAACGCGGGCACCCTCACCAGAGAAT